>NZ_CP054557.1:0-1278697 GCF_017869285.1 Wolbachia endosymbiont of Wiebesia pumilae | reverse complement strand
AGATAGGAGCTCCTAAAATTCATGCTGAATTGAAGGCTTTGGGTAAAAGTTGCAACTTAAAAACAGTGCAAAGTATTATGCAGAAAAATGGTATTCAGGCTATATTGAGAAGAAAATTTAAAATTAAGAAACAACAAACGGACAGTAGCTCCCAATATATTAGACCAAAACTTTATTGTCGATCAACCAAATAAAGTATGGGATTACTTATATAAAAACCAAAGAAGGATGGCTATATTTGGCAACAATAATCGATCTATATTCACGCATGGTAGTTAATGAGCAGTTCAATAAATAAACAATTGGTTATGGACTCTTTATTAATGGCCGTTAACAAGCGTAAACCTGCCAAAAATCTACTATTACATAGTGATCAAGGTTCACAATATACTTCGCAAGGTTATCAATATCTCTTATCCATAAAAAACATAGATGAGTCATAAAGGTTGTTGTTACGACAATTCTGTTGTGGAAAGCTTCTTTAGCTCATTGAAAAGAGAAATACTTATTGATACTTCACAACACTCTGCTCAACAAACTAGAACTGCAATATTTGAATACATAGAAATTTTTTATAACAAACAACGTCACTATTAACTATTGCATTCCTGAGCATTTTGATTCATCATTCTCTTTGTGAAAAACATTCCAAACTTTCTCTCCACTTTTTCTGGGTAAGGTCAGTTTCCATTTGGTTCAAACTCGGATACAATTTCCCCAGAGCTGGGTAATCTCATACCAGAACCATCTGCTGCAATAAGTCTATAGCCTCTCCAACTCAGGTTCATCCTGATAGGCTGTTTGGATGCTTAAATTCTTGAAAGCCTGTATGGCAAATCTTATACCTTGCTTTAGAAAAAGCTTGCTTTGAGGGTACATGTCAATGGCTCCATAAGTTCACATTCTATTCCCAAACTTTTTTTAACTAACTTTAAAATCATAGAAAATACTGTCGAAAAAGGAAGTTTTCTTGTTCGTGTAAAACTCAACACAATGGATTTTCTGAAAAGTTTTCGAGTATATTGCATTTTTAATTTGTAAGATAAGATCTTTTCCTTTTTGCATGCCTCACCTAAAAAAGACACATTTTAAACTTTTTTGTTGCAATAAAATAGAAACAAAAGTGCTGTCCCTTGCACTCTTTGGATAATTTAATGATAAAAAATTTGGAGAGAAATTTTATACACTATCGCTGATATTTTTCCTTAAGTTGACGCCATTGCCTGAACGGATACATGACAAATCTATCGTTTATCAAATCGTCGGTAAGCCTAAAGCTATAGCCATTAAGCACGATAAAGAAAATCATTCATAATCGCTATAGCAACTAGTGTAGACACTTGACGTTCCTTGTGATTTGATAAATAGAGGTTTTTATCTGACTTCACAACAAGGGCTTCTGGATGACTTTGAAAGTGAACATTACCATGCTTATCTTCAATAGCCTCTATTACCCCCTCACTGGAAAATGCTGCAACTTTATATCCAAGTGACTCCAATTTCTTCTATTTTCTGGGTGTATTACTTACTGCTCCTGAATGAGCATCTGGAAAATATGTTGAAAAACCAGCCATTTTCATTAGGTAGTAGGAATTTGGCTTACTACTTCTGCTAAACGACTATTTGGAACGATCTTTATCTGCTGGAGAGGTACATCCTCTTTCTGTGGATTAGGTGCTGATTTTAAATGAGATCTTCGTTTCTCTTCATCACTCACAACACTCACTACTTCAATTCCCTTGCATTCATTATGCCTTCACATATGCCAAGTAAATGAATTGCAGGGTTATCATCAACTATTTTTACAATTGCTTCAGTAACAAGCTGGCGATAAGGAGTGGGTGCTGAGTGTAAATTATCCGGAATAAATATTCTATTTATTTGTGCTCTTTAACAAACTTTGCAACTTCAACTTTTATTCGGTCTAATGTTAGCTTCTTTGCCAATGTTTCATCTTGTTTTGCGAGATTAAGTGACTCTGTCTGAATTTTTTTAAGGCTAATTATCTTATTATATCAATCAGTACAGTCTTAACCACAAAGTTATTAAACATCTCATAGATATTTGAGATAGCCCAAGTTCATGTGCTTCTTCCGTTTTCAACAAACCAACAACTACGTCATTATTTACTTGTATTTTCTGCCGTCAAGACAGTTGACGCTGGTTCTTCTTTTCTGGTTACATGTTGAGATGCCGGTTTTCACTAACGCCAGCATAAAGTATATTGCTTAATAATAGAACTATAATTAATAGATATTAAATAGTTTATATAATATTTATATACTATGACTTGCCTCCCTAATATTATATTACGATAAAGAGTATTTTATAACAAAAAGGGCAAGTTTGCCAAGGAAAGAGAAGTGGCCTGAGCAGGAATCGAACCAGCGACACAAGGATTTTCAGTCCTTTGCTCTACCAACTGAGCTATCAGGCCAACTGTATACTTTTATTTTTAGATAAAAAATGTTATTATGTCTATCAAAAGTTTTTAAAGTAGTTTATAAAAATAAAGGATGAACATTAATGACAAAATAGGAATCTACCCTGGCACATTTGACCCTATAACTTTTGGGCATCTTGACATAATCAAAAGAGCGTGTAAACTAGTCGATAAATTAATAATAGGAGTTGCAGAAAACGTTAATAAGCATACTGCCTTTGACACAAAGCTACGCACAAGCATGGCTGAAAATGAAATCAAAGGGCTAGGAATTGATGCAGATGTTATATCTTTTAATGGGTTGCTAGTGAAGTTTGCCAAAGAGCAGAATGCTTCTGTTATTATTAGGGGATTAAGAGCAGTATCGGATTTTGATTACGAGTTTCAAATGAGCTGGGTAAATTATAAACTTCTTCCTGAAATCGAAACCATATTTCTTCCTGCTTCTGAAGATACTCAATTTATCTCATCAAGCTTTGTAAAGGAAATAGCAAGATTAGGAGAAGATGTTAGCAAATTTGTATCAAAAGGTGTTCAAAACGAATTGATTAACCTGAATAGGATAAAAAATGGAGAATAGTGCTTGTTGTTTTTTATTTCTGAATGGGTATATTCAATATATAAAATGTTATAAGCTAAAGGAGCAGCATGTCAAAAGTGAGGGTTAATAATAGAAAAGTTTGTTGTTATGGTGATGAGAATGATGAGGGTTCCGGCCATCCATTAATATATTTAGATATGGGAGAAGAAGAGGAAATAGCCTGCCCTTATTGTGAAAAGACGTTTGTCCATGACTGCACTGTAGAAGCGGTTGGGGAGCTGACTAGGGATGAGCTCTAATGGCACTTCTGCAGACTTAGCTTATGTAAATAGCAATAAGAGGGGCAGTAAAAATGAAACTGTCCATACGGTCGAGCACTCCCCCATGGCCAGGTATCATATTTCCACTATCTTTAACACCGTAAGCTCTTTTAACAAGCGACTCAGTGAAATCGCCAAGTTGCGCTAGAATAGCAATTGCAAGGCCAATGATTGGAGAATAAAAATTGAAAATAGACCAAAAAATATTGATCCAAAAATTGTGCACACTACTCCAGCTAAAATCGCACCAAGAAGTCCTGCCCAAGTTTTTCCAGGGCTAATAATTGGGCAAATTTTAGCTCCACCAAAATTCTTGCCAAACAGGTAGGCAGTAACGTCAATTCCCCAAATGGTTAAGACGAACCATACTAATGCGTATTTTCCCTGTGGTAGATTATATAAATATATTAATGAGGCACTTGGTAGTGCAATCAATAATAATGCAAAAACGTATAAAATTTTGTTTCCCTGGGTTAGATTATACCATTCAAAAGAAGATAAAACTGCTATCGAAAAAATCAATAGGTAAAACGATAAATCACTGAAATATGTAGCAAAAGAAAATATGAATAATATTACTATTGAGGACAATATTCTAACTATAAAATTATTATCTACCATATTTCTTCTCTCTTTTTGTATAATCTTCTAATGCTTTGCTCAAATCTTGACAAGAAAAATCAGGCCACAAAGTATCACAAAAATACAATTCAGCATAAGCTGCTTGCCATAATAAAAAGTTGCTTAACCTTTTTTCGCCACCAGTGCGAATTAATAAATCCAATTTTGGCAAATCTTTAGTATATAGAAACTTTTCAAATTCCTCTTCTGATACATAAGCAATATTTTCTTTTATAATATTGCTTATAGCTTGTGTAATTTCTTGCTTTGCTCCGTAACTGACTGCCACAGTGAGTAATAAACCATCGTTCTTATGTGTCATTTCTTCTGCTTTTTTAATTTGATCCAATATTTTACTGGGTAACAGACTTAAATTGCCAATAAAATTCAACTTAATGTTACAATTGTAAATGAAATTGACTTTATCTTCATTAGTTAAAACGGAGTAAAATAAATCAAATAGACAGTCAGTTTCGTTTTTAGGTCTAAGCCAATTCTCCATAGAGAATGCATACAAAGTTAAGTAGGGTATAGTTAAGTCCGTACAATACTTGGCAATATCGTATGCAACTTCACTGCCCTTTTTATAACCATCAATTTTTACCCTTCCTTGATTGTTCGCCCATCTACCATTACCATCCATAATAATTGCTAAATGTTTCGGTAAAGATTCTTGATTCAACATTTAAATTTAACCTAATTTTGACTTGAGTGAAATTTTTTGGATTTCAATGGACACCTGGAAGGTGTCAGCTACTTGCATGACAGGAAGAGAGTTACTGTAGTGACACCAATAGTTGATACTTGAATGCAAAATTGGTGTCATCCCAGTGCTCCGACACTGGGATCCAGGAAATTTGATTTCAAACAAGTGCATCAGATAGTTGTATAGTAAAGACTGGATTCCAGTGTCAAACACTGGAATGACATCATTTGCTATGTAAGCTTTCTCCATATCATTTAGTGATTCAGTATATCCTTTTCTTTGATGGACAATTCACCATCAATCTTTTTTATATTATCATCAGTAATATTTTGTATTTCCTTCTTAGCACCATGAAAATCATCTTCTGAGATTTCTTTATTTTCCTTCATTTTTTCTGTTTCTTCCATAATATCTCTACGTATATTTCTAATGGCAATCCGTGCATTTTCAGCAAACTGATGCAATAATTTCACTAATTTTTTACGGGTTTCTTGTGTCAAGTCCGGAAGAGCTATACGTATGGTGCTACCCTCGACAACAGGATTTAAATTCAGGTTAGCATTTAATATAGCGTTTTTCACTTCACCTACAACACTAATGTCCCAAACTTTAATTGATAGGGTTTTGTTATCTATAACCGAAACGCCTGCAACTTGATTTAACTTTTGATGCCCACCATAGATGTTTACAACTATACCATCAAGCAAAGATGCACTAGCTCTACCAGTGCGTACGCCTTTAATATCATCATGAAAGGACTGAATAGTTTTTAGCATTCTTTCTTTTGTTTTAGCTTTTATTTCATTTAACATAAATTACCTACTGTTTACAATCTGAAACTATAGTATAAGTACCTTGACCCTTAATAATATTGACTATTTTTTCTCCCTTCAAAGAAAAAACTATAATTGGAATAGAATTCTCACGAGCAAGTGAAATTGCTGATGCATCCATAACTTTTAAATCACGAGTCAATAAATCCGTGTAAGAAAGCCTATCATACATTACAGCATCCTCATTTTTTTTCGGATCAGCGGAGTATACACCATTTACTTGCGTACCCTTTAGAATAACATCACAATTCATTTCAACAGCACGTAAGGCTGCAGCTGTATCTGTAGTAAAAAATGGGTTGCCTGTGCCTGCTGCAAAAATTACCACTCTACCTTTTTCTAAATGACGAATAGCTTTCCTTCTGATGTAAGGTTCGCATACAGTGGCCATGGGTATTGCAGATAATACCCTAGAAGCTACTAAATTTTTTTCTAAAAAGTTTTGTAAAATTAAAGCATTGATTATAGTTGCAAGCATTCCAATATAATCACTGCTTGCTCTTTCACAACCACTTAAAGACGCAGATGTGCCACGAAAGATATTACCACCACCAACAACAATACATACCTGAACTCCAAGATTACAAACTTCAACTATGCCTTTAGATAACTCACCTATAGTCTCCATATCGTGACCAAATTGCTTTGATCCCATCAAAGCCTCACCAGAGATTTTAAATAACACCCTGGAATATTTTATTTCGCTTTTTTCATTTGTTGAAATAAACATTTTTTGCTATTTAATCTGCATCACCCAAAACAAGTAACTTGTAATTAGAGAGTTTAACAGCACTCAACTCGCTTGATTTTATAAAATCAGAAATCTTCATCTTATCATCCTTTATAAATTTTTGCTCCAGTAAAACAACTTCTTCATAGTACTTAGCCATTCGTCCATCTACTATTTTTTTTGCTACTTCTTCAGGTTTATTTAAGCTCCTCACTTGCTCTTCAATTATAGAACGTTCGTTGTTCAACTTCATTTGATCTAAATCATCTATAGACAAAGCTTCAGGCTTCATAGCAACTACATGCATAGCTATTTGTTTCCCAATCTCTTGTAGCTTCGCCTTATCACCAGATGATTGCAATGCAATTAAAGCACCAATCTTACCTAAGCCACACACATCACCATGTACGTAGCCAGCAATAACTCCATCCTTAGCTTCTAAGTAACAAAGCTTGCTTAACTCTAGCTTCTCACCAAGAACTGACGTACCATTCATAATAGCTTCCTGCACTGTGCCAATGCTTTCATACTTGGCATTTTTTAACTCATCAACGCTAGTACAGCGTTCTTGATGAGCAATTGATGCTAAATTTAAAACTAACTCTATAAATTTCTCATTCCTTGCGACAAAATCGGTTTCGCAATTGAGTTCAATCAATACACCACAATTTTCAGTCAAACACATAGCAACGAGCCCATCTGAAGCTACTCTATCAGATTTTTTGTCAGCTTTAGCAAGACCTATTGTACGTAACTTATCAACGGCTTTCTTAATGTCACCATCACATTCTTCTAATGCTTTTTTACAGTCACTTAAGCCAAGCCCTGTTCTATCACGTAATTCTCTTATATCATCTGGATTCATCTTCATTTGTTACTACCTCCCTTTCTTCTTCTTTGTAAACTTTACTACGTCTCCTTTTAGTTTGCACAATACCATCTTCTTTTTCTTGAATAAACTCATCACCCCTTATATCATCAATCTTAACTCCAGATTTTGCTAGACTAGACTCTATTCCAGCTAATATAGAGTCGGTAGCTAATTTACAATAGAGCTCTATTGATTTTCTTGAGTCATCATTTCCAGGTATTAGATAAGTAATACCATCTGGATCAGAATTAGTATCAAGTATTGCAACTATTGGAATTCCTAACTTCTTAGCCTCCTTAACCGCTATATGCTCTTTATTAGTATCAATGATGAATAAGATATCAGGAATTGCTCCCATTTCTCTAATACCGCCAAGCGCCTTATCAAGCTTTTGCTTTTTCTTTTCAATGTTTCCCAATTCTTTCTTTGTTAAAATGCTATCCTCGTCATTTAATATTTTCTCATATTGCATCAAGGTTTTTATCGAAGAAGAAACAGTGCCCCAATTAGTAAGCATACCACCAAGCCAACGATGATTCACATAATATTGACCACAACGAATCGCTTCACTTGCAATAATATCAAAAGCTTGAAACTTTGTACCAACAAATAGAATGCGACCACCTTGAAATGCAACGTCATATAAAGCCTTCATGGCCACCTGTAGCAATGGTAGTGTTTTTCGCAAATCAATTATATGTATACGATTTTCTTGATGCACTCCATATATGTATGGAGCCATTTTTGCGTTCCAGCGACTAATTTTGTGACCAAAATGTACACCAGATTCAGCTAAATCACGCACAGTGACTTTAGGCAAATTTGTCATATATCATTCCTCCAAATAGTTTATCTTCCATGGCATAACCCTAATGGGACTACTTGTATAAGCCATGTGTGAAATTAAATTATTTACATAGTAATAGAAAAGACAGCAAAGCGCAAACAAAAAATATTGACAAAGGGCAACATGTTTATTAGCTTTAAAGTTGAAGCCCGAAAATGCTAAAAAGAAATTAGGGGGGTGTAGCTCAGTTGGTTAGAGCGCATGCCTGTCACGCATGAGGTCGTGAGTTCAAGTCTCATCACTCCCGCCATATTAGTTTTAGCATAACTTAGAATTCGCAGTATTATTGCCGGTATTGAGAAACGCCTTCACCAAACTTGACATGGCATGGTATTGTAATTAATACTTAAATAGGTTTGTTTTTATCATTAACAATTAGGATTAAATATGCTCATTTCTGAAGTTTTTGCAGCAGATGCAACTAGCAATACATCAAGTATCGGCGCATCTTTTGCTAGTTTTATTCCACTGATTTTAATATTTGTGGTATTTTATTTTCTCATTATTCGCCCGCAACAAAAAAAACTAAAAGAACATAGAAAGATGATAGATCAAATAAAACGTGGTGATACAGTCATTACTTCTGGTGGAATAATAGGTGAAGTTAATAAAGTTGATGAGGCAAATGCACAATTTATAATAGAAATAGCACCAAAAGTTGAGATAAAAGTTCTAAAGTCCGCTATATCTGAGGTTTTAAGCAAAGAAACTCAAAAAGTAGCAGCTAAACCAATTAAAAAGGTAAAATCGAAAGAATGATAAAAAGAATATAAATCAACCAGTAATAAAGGCAAAAATGCTTAACATGTTTAGAAAAAAGTTTGTTTGGTGATCCATTTGTGTGCGGAATATTTGGTGTAGTAAGTAGCGGTGATTCAGTAATACCAACCTTACTAACTGGGTTACAAAAATTGGAATATAGGGGATATGATTCCTCAGGTATAGCAATCATAAATAATGAAGGCGAGATAGAAGTCAAAAAATCAGAAGGTAAAGTCGAAAGGTTATGTGAAGTTGTTGATGACAGCAAGATGTCTCACAGTACAGTTGGTATAGCACATACTCGCTGGGCTACACATGGAGTCCCAGGCCTTAAAAATGCTCACCCCATTCGTACAAATAATGTTGTTGTTGCTCATAACGGCATAATTGAGAATTACAATCTGCTAAAAAAGGGTCTAGAAGAAAGGGGCATGTCATTCCATACTGACACTGACACAGAGATCATACCAAACATGCTAACCTTATATCTTGATGAAGGATTGTCGCCAATTGATTCTCTATTTAAGTGTTTAAACAACTTACATGGCTCATTTGCCTTGGTCTTATTATTTGCAGAATATCCAGACGCCTTATTTGTTGCGAAGAGAAATTTGCCTTTAGCAATAGGCTATAACTGTAACACAGTGTTTGCTGCATCTGACTCTAATGCTTTAAGTGCATTTGTGGAAAGAATATCGCATTTGGAAGATGATGACATTGCAGTGATAAAATCTAGTGGAGTTAGTATATACAACAATGGTACACAAGTTAAACGCAGTATAGAAAATAGTAGTCTAAGTGATTTTCTAATTAGCAAAAATGGTTACCCTAGCTTCATGTTAAAAGAGATTTTTGAGCAACCGCGTGCATTAAACAAAACAATAAATCAATTTTACAAGCAATATAAAGAGGTAATATTTGCTAACAAAAAATTGTTTTCTGAGCTGAGTTACATTACTATAGTTGGATGCGGGTCATCTTATTTTGCTGGGCTAATAGCAAAGTATTGGCTGGAAAATGTCGCTCAAGTTCGAGTATATCTAGAAATCTCATCAGAATTTAGGTATAGCAACGTCAAGCTGGAAGAAGGCAGCATTGGGTTATTTATCTCTCAATCTGGTGAAACTGCAGATACCATAGAAGCGCTGCGTTATGCAAAATCACAGAAGCAAACAATCATTAGTATAACTAATACATTTAGCAGCAGCATTGAAAAGATCTCAGATATTGTGTTACATACTCTTGCTGGGCCAGAAATTGGTGTTGCTTCAACAAAAACCTTTTCTGCGCAACTTGCAACTTTAGCATGCTTTGCCGTGGAGCTTGGGAAAATAAAAGGTGTACTGGGTGGAGAAAGAATAAAACAGCTAAGCAACGCTATTAACTCTATTCCCGAGTATGTTGAGCACGTTTTGAATGTGATGAAAATACAACATATATCGGGCAGTATATTAGAACACAATAACGTTATTTTAATCGGCAGAGGAAGTTCATACGGAGTTGCAATGGAAGGCGCATTGAAAATAAAAGAGCTTTCATATATCAATACAACTGGTATTGCAGCGGGAGAAATGAAGCATGGTTCTATTGCTTTAATAGACTCTACTGTGCTTGTTATAGCAATTATCCCTTATGATGATTTATTCTTTAAAACGCTATCTAATATACAAGAGATTATTGCAAGAAAAGGCAAAGTAATTGCCTTCAGTGATAAACAAGGAGCGCCATTCCTAAGGGGAGTTTGCGCAGATGTGGTGCAACTTCCAGACACTGATAATTTTATCTCTCCAATCATCTACAGTGTTGCTATGCAATTCCTTGCTTACTTTACTGCAGCAAAAAAAGGGTTAGATGCAGATTGTCCAAGAAATTTAGCTAAGTCTGTCACGGTTGAGTAGTTCATTTAAAGTTAAAGCTAAACTTCTAATTAAGGTAACCAGACTGCATTCTGTGATTTTTAGCAAAACACGATACACAATCGTCATTCCGCTACTTGTTAGCGGAATCTATGCCGAGATACCGCGGCGGTATGACGGTTCGCGGTGGTATGACGGTTAAGTAATTCGTCATCCCGCTGCTTGTTAGCGGGATCTAGAGATACCGCGGCGGTATGACGGTTCGCGGCGGCATAGCTATCTTCAAAAATATGGTTGAATAATTGTTAATAATAGTGTATAATTATTAATATTTTTAAGCACTTTGGCTATGGCTTTATCTAAGTTTCTCGACCCTAAGCTGGATTTAACCTTCAAAAAAATATTTGGCACTGAAAAAAATAAGAATATTCTCATACATTTTTTGAATGATATTTTAGGGTTTACCGAGATAAATACTATACAAGAAGTGGAATTCCTCAGTACTATAATGGATCCTGAAATTGCCTCTGATAAGCAAAGTATAGTTGATGTTCTTTGCAGGGACTCTAGTGGGGCTAGGTATGTGATTGAAATGCAGCTCACTCGCGATAAAGGCTTCGAAAAACGAGCTCAACTATATGCTGCTAAGGCTTACTCAAGGCAAGCTGATAAATCTGGTAAGTACATTGATTTAAAGAAGGTTTTCTTTATTGCTATCTCTAATTGTAATTTATTTCCTGATAAGCTTGATTATATATCCAGCCACACTATAAGAGATGAGAAAACCAATGAGCATGACTTAAAAGATTTTCAATTTGTATTTATTGAACTACCTAAATTTCCTAAGAATAAGGAAGAACAGCTAGAAAGCATAGTGGATCGTTGGTTATTTTTCTTCAAATATGCAGATGAAACTACGGAAGAAGACTTAAGGAAAATAGCAGAAAAAGCACCAATAATAAAGTTAGCCTACGATGAATTAGACAGGTTTAGCTGGAATGAAAAAGATTTAGTAGCTTATGAAGAAAGAATAATGGATCTACGGAAAGAAGAAGCCATTCTTGAATACAGACTTGACCTTGCTACTGAAAAAGGCATCCAAATTGGCGAAGAAAGAGGCATCAAAATCGGTAAAGAGGAAGGGAAAATTGAAGGAAAAATCGAAGGAAAAATCGAAGTCGCAAAAGCAATGCTGGCTAACAATGTTGATGTCAACACTATTGTCAAATTTACTGGCCTTTCTATTAGTGAGATTGAAGAATTAAGTGTGAACGGTTACTAATTAAGAACTTTAATTATCAATCATAAATCACTGAATTTCGCTAGTAAATTTGTTGCCATTGTCCATATTGCACAATTGTATATAAGATATAGTATAACAATAGTGTCCGTTCAGCTAATACCAATTCCCACTGCACAATAAACGGATAGATAACAATGGAAAAAAAGCCATACTATTGCCTTTCTTTCTCACTCCACAATTAAATAACTCTACAATATCGCTTATTTGATTCACTAATAATGAGAATTGGTATAAGAGGTTGTCCGGAAACAAGTAAAAGGCTATAATATCTGAAATTTTAGTACGGGGTAAGGATGAGAAAAAAGTATCCAACAGATCTAAGCGAAAGGGAATGGGCAAGAATAGAAAAACACTTCAGAGTATCATACAAGAAAGGAGGAAGGCCGCCAAAGTATAGCAAAAAAGAAATATTAGAAGCAATTTTCTATGTATTGCGTACAGGGTGTCAATGGCGGTATTTACCAAATGATTTTCCGCTATGGAAGACTGTGTATGAGCAGTTCAGGCAATGGAAGAAGCAGGGAATTTTTGAGAAAATGAATTATGAAATTACAAAATATAGTAGAAGAAAAATAGGAAGGAATGAGCAGCCGAGTGCCTGTATAGTAGATAGTCAATCTGTAAAGACTACAGAAAAGGGGGGATCAAAGGCTATGATGGAAGTAAAAAAGTAAAGGGTAGAAAAAGGCATATAATTACAGACACTCAGGGTTTTATACTAGGTTGTTACGTAGGCGCTGCTAACGAAAATGATAGAGATGGTATTAAAATAGCATTAAACAATATGAGAACAAAATATACTAAAGTTAAAAAAATGTGGGCTGACATGGGATACCAAGGAAGAAATTTAAAGAATCACATAAAGGAAGAATATGACATAGATATTGAAATTGTTAAAAGGCCTCCATGTAGATTTTGGGTGCACAAAGATACGCCACCTGAGCTACTACCAACAAGAGAACAAGGGTTTAAAGTACAGCCAAGAAGATGGGTTGTAGAAAGGACTTTTGCTTGGGTTAATAGGAATAGAAGGCTATCGAAGGAGTATGATTTACTCACAACATCCACTGAGAATTTCATATACCTAGCTATGAGTAGGGTTATGTTAAAGAGGGAATATGCTTGAATTTACTAGTTTCCGGACAACCTCTAACTTTGCTATTTTTCTCTCTAGATTCTTGCAAAGTTCTACAAGATTAACCACATTACCTCACGGTTTCTCTATGATTATTTTTTTAGATTACTTGTTTACCTTATTTGCCGTTCTCCTGAACGAATATACATAAGCTATAAAAACTATCTAATAGCTACCCAAAACCCTTATTTCCCACTCAAGTTCAACATTAAATTTATCCTTTACTGCATCTTTTACTTTGTTGCCAAGGTTTTCCAAGTCAGATGCAGTTGCATTATCGTAATTGAGCAAGAAGTTACAATGTTTCTTAGAGATTCTAGCTCCACCAATATTTAACCCTAGGCAGCCAGATTTATCAATTAACTCCCATGCTCGGTAGTTTTTTGGATTTTTGAATATGCACCCAGCAGTTTTTCCTCTTATTGGCTGGCTTTTATTTTTCCTCTCAATAACTTCCTTTAACCTTTGCAGTATAAGCTCATACTCTGAGTTTACTCCTTTAAACTCAGCTTCAACAAAAATCCAATTTCCTTTTAGGCTATGTCCACGGTAAAAATACCCCATTTCTTCGTTGGAGAACTCATATAGGTTTCCATCCTCTAGATTCACTGCTTTTATGGATTGTACAACACTTGCGATATCACTACCATATGCACCTGCATTCATTTCTATTCCGCCACCAACTGTTCCTGGAATTCCAACTAGAAACTCCAACCCACTAATCTGCTGATTTCCCGCAAAGTGAGCAAGGTTGCTGAGCAGCACAGCTCCCCCAGCTACAATAGAGTTGTTACCCTTACTTTTAATATATGCAAACTCCTTACCTAATTTTACTGTTATTCCTCGAATGCCACTATCTCGCACTATTATGTTGGATGTTGCACCAATAACGCTAACTGGCAGTTCAGTATTTTTAATCAAGTATGTTAAATCTTCAATATCACATGGTTTAAATAATACATCAGCTCGTCCACCAACATTTAACCACGTCGCTTTAGACATTAAGACATCATAACGATAGATTCCACGTACTTTAGGTAAGCTTATAAGCATTTTGATTTCAACTCTAATCCTGCATCCATACCCATTTTCTCCGCATCTTCTATAAATGAAGTGCGCTCAGTGAAGTATATATTTTTTCCACTTGCTAACATACAACGAAGGTGTAGCATATTTTCGCTCACATATTCAGCCAAAGCTGCAAGTGGTGTAAAACATGAACCATTCACTGTCTTCATAAAACTGCGCTCTGATTTCACTCCTATAAAAGACATATTATTATTAATTTTCTCTAAAAGATCGATAATTTTTACATCATTCCTTCTACATTGAATACAAACCGCCCCCTGCCCCACTGCACTTAACATAACTTTTGGTGGCAATACCTCTGTAATCAAGTGATGTTTTTCTAATCTTATGAGTCCTGCTTCAGCTAGAATTATTCCATCAAAACTTTGATTTTGCAATCTGGTTGTTACATTTCCACGTAGCGGTACTATATTTAAATCTGGTCTAACATTTAACAACTGAACTTTTCTTCTTATTGAAGAAGTGGCAATAGTAGCCTGCTGTGGCAAAGACTCAAGGCTATTGTGTTTATGAGAAATAAACGCATCGCATGAACTTAGCCTTTCTAAAACACAAGGAATTGTTAAACCCCCTGAGAAAAACGCAGGCATATCTTTTAGCGAATGAACTGCCATATCTATATTATTTTCGAGCAATTCAGTCTCAATTTCTTTAATGAATAATCCTTTGCCTCCTATTTCAGCAAGATTTGCGTTTGCATACTTATCTCCAGAAGTTTTTATTTTAACAATTTCAATAGATAAGTTAGGAAAAGAATCCAGCAACTTTTGTTTTGCTTCCAAAGCCTGGGCAACTGCAAGCTTGCTTCCTCTGGTACCTATTTTGACTAGCATGTGTACGATTGTTTGTCTGATGTCATTCAAGTAGCTGACTACTTGGATCCAGTTTAATTCATTATATAAACCTTTGCATTTATTGTACTTTAACTTAAAACCAAAAGCAACTTTGACTTTACAAAATAATAACCTTTTATATGCATAAATAAGCTTACTGGATTCTAGTACTTGCATGACAAGGTATAAACCTTATCGTCATACCACCGCGAACCGTCATACCGTCACGGTATCTCTAGATCCCGCTAACAAGCAGCGGGATGACGGTTGTCGTTTAGCTATAAATATTAAAAAATTTACCAAGCGAAAAAAAAGGCAAAAGAAGCCCCGTGGTGGTTGGCTATTTACTATGTACTAAAATATCGGCGTTTTTTTTATTCTAAAACGCTTGATTAAGAGCGATTTAGCTGCTTTTAACTTGCAACTAACCTACATCGCAAGTGTTTAAGAAATTTACTAAGCAGGAAAAAAGGCAAAGAAACCCCGTAGTAGCTAGCATTCAAATTCTCCCTTGTCAATTTGACGTTTTTTGCTGTCTTAAACGCTTTGTAAGCGCGTTTCGGCTTATATAGGTAAAAACCTAAAAATTTTTAAAGACATGCGATGCACGTAGTGCGAAAAATTAAACATGAGACGCCAAATACCCTAAGTTTTTTGTCATTAACCTGCACAGATTGCGAAGATAAATAAATAGCTTCAGTTTCATGATAGGGGGGATGGCAAAGCTTGTCAAGGAATTTTTATGGCCTAGCGTCACGTGCTGGAATGACATTTGGGAATATGTTATCCGTTTGTCACTTCTAAATGATAAGAGCCTCAATGAATTTATTAGTTTATTACATGTCTCTTTTCATGTATAAATCTATAGAAAGTTTTATACGGAAGTTGTTTTATGAGCAAAATTATAGAAATCAGAGCACCAAAAACTCTTGGTGGTGAATCAGTTACAGAAGGTATAGTAAAAATAAAGAAGGGTATTGGAGAAGCAGTAAAAGTAGATGACTTGATCTTTGAAATTGAAACTGACAAAACAGCACTCGAATTAACTGCAGAAGCTTCAGGGCAAATAACTGAATTTCTTATAAAAGAAGATGATGTAATAAGTCCTGATCAATTGTTAGCGAAGCTTTCCATGGGAGAAGTAAAAGAGGAAGCGAGAAAAGAAGATAAAAGCGAAAGTGCTGCTAAAAAAGATGCTCCATCAGCTCGTAAAATTATGGAAGAAAATGCAATCAGTGCAGAAAGCGTCAAAGGAACTGGCATGGGAGGCAGAATAACAAAAGCAGATGTGATAGGCCATATGAACAAAGCTGAACAACCTGCAATAAAACAATATGAATTGCCAAAAAGTGTAGTAAATGGAGAGCAAAGAGAGGAACGAGTAAAAATGAGCAAAATAAGGCAAGTAATTGCCGCTCGTTTGAAAGCATCGCAAAATACTGCTGCAATACTGACCACGTTCAATGAAATTGACATGAAGAATGTCATGGATCTAAGAGCAAAATATAAGGACGCCTTTGAAAAAAAATATGGAATAAAACTTGGTTTTATGTCGTTTTTTATAAAGGCAGCGGTGCAAGCATTGAAAGAAATTGCTGAAATTAACGCTGAAATCTCAGGCGATGAAATCATATATAAACATTACTATGACGTAGGTGTTGCTGTTGGCACCGATAAAGGTCTTGTTGTACCAGTTATTCGGGGTGCCGATCAGATGTCATTTGCAGAAATTGAGTTGACTTTAGTTGCTCTTGGCAAAAAAGCTCGTGAGGGTAAATTACAAGTATCAGAAATGGAAGGTGCAACATTTACCATCTCAAACGGTGGAGTATACGGTTCACTTCTTTCCACTCCGATAATAAACCCTCCGCAATCTGGAATACTTGGAATGCATTCAATACAAAACAGGCCAGTTGCTGTTGGTAATGCAGTAGAAATCAGACCTATGATGTACATTGCTCTCTCTTACGATCACAGAATAGTTGACGGCAAAGGAGCAGTAACTTTCCTCGTTAAAATAAAAAATTATATAGAAGATCCAAATAGATTAGTTTTGGAAGTGTAGCTCAAATGAATTGTTGTTAATCCAGTATTGCTAAAAACCTAAATGTCATCTAGTTCTGCCAGCAGTTTAGCAACTTCCGGATGATCAGGGCCATAATGTTTCTCAAAAATAGGCAAGGCCTGTTCAAGCAATTCCTCTTGTTTCTTGTGATCGCCCAAAGCGCCATAGGCAATACCAAGATTTGCCAGTAGTTTGGCAACTTGAACATGACCAGAGCCATAATGTTTCTCAAAAATAGGTAAAGCTCGTTCAAACAACTCTTTTGCTTTCTGATGATCGCCAAAAGTGCCATAAACGATACCGAGGGTTGCCAGTAATTTAACAACTTCAAAATGGTCGAGGCCGTAATGTTTCTTTCGAATTGCTAGAGCCTGCTCAAGCAACTCTTTTGCCTTCTGGGGATTACCTAAAACCCTATAAGAATTACCGAGGTTTGCCAGTGTTCTAGCAACTTCAAAATGGTCAGGCCTGTAATGTTTCTTTTTGATTGCTAAAGCCCGTTCAAGTAACTCCTTTTGTTTTTTATAGTCACCTAAATCCACATGAGAGATACCAAGGTTTGTCAGAGTAATAGCGACTTCAAAATAATCGGGGCCATAATGTTTCTCTTGAATTACTAAGGCTCGTTCAAGCAACTCTTTTGCTTTCTGAGGATTACCCAAATCCCTGTAAGCGTTACCTAGATTCACTAGTGTCCTAGCAACTTCGAAATGGTCGGGGCCATAATGTTGTTCATTAATTGCTAAAGCCCGTTCAAGTAACCCCTTCTGTTTCTCGTAGTCATCTAAATCCCCATGAAAGACACCAAGGTTTGTTAGTGTAATAGCAACTTCAAAATAATTGGGGCCATAATGTTTCTCTTGAATTACTAAGGCTCGTTCAAGCAACTCTTTTGCCTTCTGAGGATCACTTAAATTCCTGTAAGCATTACCTAGATTCACTAGTGTCCTAGCAACCTCAAAATGATTAGGTTTATAATATTTCTCTTGAATTACTAAAGCTCGTTCAAGCAACTCTTTTGCCTTTTGAGGATCACCTAAAGTACCATAAACGATACCCAGGTTTGCCAGTGGTTTAACAATTTCAAAATGGTCAGAATCGTAATGTTTCTTAAAGATAACTAAAGCCCGTTCAAACAACTCTTTTGCTTTCTGAGGATCACCTAAAGCATAATGAGCGGTGCCGAGATTTGTTAGTATGGCAGTAACTTCGAAATGGTCAGGGCCATAACGTTTTTCATTAATTGCTAAAGCCCGTTCAAGCAATTCCTTTTGTTTCTTATGATCACCCAAATCCCCATAAGCGATACCGAGGTTTGTTAGTGCTATAGCAATTGTGAAATGATCGGGGCCATAATGTTTCTCAGAAATAGGTAAAGCCCGTTCAAGCAACTCCTTTTTTTTCTTGTGATCACCTAAATCTCCATAAGCATTACCTAGATTTATCAGTGTTTTAACAACTCCAGAATGACCAAAGCTATAATGTTTCTCTTGAATTATTAAAGCTCGTGCAAGCAGCGTTTTTGCTTTCTTGGGATCGCCTAAAACTATGTAAACGCCACCTAAGTTTGTCAGTAGTTTAGCAACTATAAAATGATCAGGGCCATAATGTTTCTCTTGAATTATTAAAGCCCGCACAAGCAACTCCTTTTTTTTTCATGATTACCTGACGCACCATAGGCAATACCAAGATTTGCAAGTGGTATAGCAACTTCAGGATGATCAGGACTGTAGTGTTTCTTAAGGACGGGTAAAGCCCGTTCAAGCAACTCTTTTGCTTTTTGAGGAGTACCTAAAGCCCTATAAGAGTTACCAAGGTTTGCCAGTGTCCTAGCAACTTCGAAATGGTCAGGGCCATAATGTTTCTCTTTAATTGTTAAAGTCCGTTCAAGAAGCTCCTTTTGTTTATCATGATTGCCTAAAGTCCCGTAGGAACTACTTAGGTTTGTCAGTATGGCAGCAACTTCGAAATGGTCAGGGCCATAATGTTTCTCAGAAATAGGTAAAGCCCGTTCAAGCAACGTCTTTTTTTTCTTGTGATCACCTAAATCCCCGCAAGCGATACCGAGGTTTGTCAGTGCCGTGGCGACTATAAAATGATCAGATCCATAATGTTTTCTAAAGATAGGTAAAACCCGTTCAAGCGACTCCTTTTGTCTTCTAGGATTACCCAAGTAATAATATCCATCACTCATTCGTATTAACAAATCCACAAGATAATCCTTCTCTATTGTTTGCTTTTCTAAAGGATTTTTTCCTAGCCAATCATCTATATGTGATAAGAACGTTTCTAAATGTGGTAACAACTGTCGTTTCTTAGCATAATCTTCTAATTTGTCACTGTCGTCAGGGAAGCTTTCTTTTAATAATTGAAAAACGGTTTTTATATCTTTTTTAATTTTTCCACTTTCCTTTGACTTTAGCCTAATTACATCTTGTACTAAACAGTAAATAGAAACACTACTACTCTGCTCATTGGACACTAGCATCGAATATCTCAATAATATACCTAATACTTCTTCAAAAGGTTTTTCTTCAGAAT
This sequence comes from Wolbachia endosymbiont of Wiebesia pumilae, assembly GCF_017869285.1. NCBI lineage: Bacteria > Pseudomonadati > Pseudomonadota > Alphaproteobacteria > Rickettsiales > Anaplasmataceae > Wolbachia > Wolbachia endosymbiont of Wiebesia pumilae. The sequence goes on along the minus strand of NZ_CP054557.1, from coordinate 1,259,201 downwards.
TGTTCTCTACAATCTCAGGAAATATTCTTAACAAATCTTTAGGAATATCATTGTCTAAATATGCACAAGCTACTAACAACTTGCTTGCTAGTTTAGACTCATTACGAATTGCGTCCATTGTAATATCCCAAGTAATAAACACAGGCTCATGGTTAGAATCCTTAGGTAGTGTTTTATGAGATAATAAATAAAGCTTCCTTTCTGCATAAATTTCTAAGTAACGTGAGATAGTCATTTTGTTTTCTTTGATGTAAGCGCAAGCCTGAGCTAATGCCAAAGGTAATCTACCTAACTTTTCTGCCAATATACCTATATTTGGCCTATCGCTTTCTGAAACCTGGCCTAGAATTTTCTTAACATATAATTCTGATTCTGGGGGAGTAAAAACGTCTACACCTATACTCCCTTGTGGCCATTCAGTATTACGAGACGTAACTATTATTTTGCCGCCTTTTGTAGGTCTGAGCTTAGAAATGACTTCATAATTTGATACATTATCATAAATCAACAACCAGCCTTCACGTTTAGAATCTTCTAGCCAGTTTTTCACATAATAAGCTCACTGTGCAATAGAAATGTTGTCTTCATCGTGAATAATATTTAATTTTCTTCCTAAATTAACATATTCACTGAGTAGTTGATCTTCATCTTTTGCATTAAACCAACATATTGCCTTGTATTCTTTCCCATGTTTTTGAATAAAATCTAGCACTGACTGTGTTTTACCTACTCCACCTAACCCGTACAAAGCAGTTAATATAACTGGCTCATTTTTTGTCTTTAGATGATTTACTATTTCTTCATTGAGATATTCTCGTTCAATGAAATTTCCACTAGCTATTTTAGGTGGAATGTTCCACCGTTCAAATAGATCTTCTCTAGGTTTGAGACTATAAAGATGTTCTATAACTTCCCTAAAATAATCGTCTTTTCTTGTTAGATAAGAAACTTTGCTACCCTGTTGTGCCCACCATTTCCCTACCTTGTCATATACACGGACAAAAACTGTATCAATATCTTCTTCCCCTGATATTTTGTATATATTCCCTATTTCTTTCTTAATAATATCATCTAATTTTGAATGATTAGGTTGATCAACTACAAACCTTATTCTAAGTAAAAAATCTTCTATTTCATCGTCACTACCACAACTGAAGTATTTTTTCAGTTCAGTATGATTTTTTATTTTGTAGCACGTTCCTTTTTGACCTTCATAAATATTTAAAGTGTTATCATTTGTTAACTTTGACTCTTCCAGATACTTCTCTAATGTTTCTACGCTTCCTTGTTTCTCTGCACCTTTTTTTAGGTTCACATTGACATTAGTATGAATGACAAGCGTAATATCACTGTTCTTACACTCAGGGTTTTGCTTAATCTCAGGATGAGATTCAAAATATTTGTTTAACCCGAAATCTTCTTTCTGTTGCTTTCTATCATTTCCATCAATAAACAAATCTTCAAAAGTAATATTCTTCGAAGAGCGATGTGTATTGCAGTACTTAGCTTGAACCAAGATAATTCTCGATTTGTTCTTCTGATCTTTATACTCAAAAAAAATATCATCAAAGGCTCCAAAACCTTCTATGTTTGATGCTAACCAAAAGTCAATTTTACTACTTAACCCATGAAGTAGATACAGCATTAATAATTTTACTTCATACTTGCGACCATGATCACCTGTTGATGTGCCATCTCTCTTCTTAAATGTACGATTACTAAGTACTTCAGACTGTTTGTTTTCTACATTCATACCCTACTAAACCTACGAATAACTTCTTTCTATAAAAAATTAAAGTCACCAAGTGCCTAAGATAATGCAACAGATTCTTTAACATTGTAATAACAGTGCCGAACAGGGTCAATTTTGTTTGCTGTCTTAAGCATAAAGATTCCCTGAATCTAATATGTCATTGCTGTAGGCTGCATTTAGTAATATAATCTCATATTAAATAAGACTTTACTTAAGTTTATGCTAGATTCTCCGCTAATTTTGACAGCCATTCTTATATTTTTTATTTTTACGTTGTCATTCTTTTTTATAAGAAAGATATTTGGATCAACAAACAAGAAGATAATAAAATCCTTTAGGAAAATTGTTCAGCAAATAAATGCATTAGAAACAGAAATGCAGAGCTTATCTGATGAGGAGCTTGCTGGTAAAACTGAAGAATTCAATCGAGAATTGAAAAATGGGAAAACGTTAAATGATCTTCTCGTACCTGCATTTGCAGTTGTGCGTGAAGCCTCTCGAAGATTTCTTAACATGAGGCACTTTGATGTTCAACTGATTGGTGGAATGGTGCTCCACAATGGCATGATATCAGAAATGAAAACAGGAGAGGGAAAGACACTCGTTGCAACTTTAGCAGCATATCTAAATTCCTTAGAAGGGAAAGGCGTACATGTCGTAACTGTTAACGACTATCTTGCAAAACGAGACACAGAGTGGATGAGCAAATTATATAATTCTCTTGGGGTTTCTGTTGCGTTTATTACGAATAACTTGACAGACGAAGAGAGGAAAGAGGCTTACAGTGCAGATATCGTGTATTCCACAAATAACGAGCTTGCCTTTGATTACCTGCGAGACAATATGAAATTTTCTCAAGAAGACATGGTTCAGAGAGGCTTTCACTACGGAATAGTTGATGAAGTGGACTCAATACTCATTGATGAAGCTCGCACTCCGCTTATTATTTCTGGCCCGGTTGAGGAAAACAATCAGATATATAAGCATATCAATAAAATAGTAACCAAATTAGTTGACTCCGATTATGAAGTAGATGAAAAAGGTAGAACGGTATTCTTGACTGAAGATGGTATTTCACGAGTGGAGGAACTACTAAGGTCATACAATCTCATTCCTGAAAATTCCTCGCTCTATGATACTGACAGCATGATAATGACTCATTATATAGACCAAGCATTACGTGCATATAAGCTGTTTACTGCTGATAAAGATTATATAGTAAAGGATGGCAAGGTAGTGATTATTGATGAATTTACTGGGCGTATGATGGAGGGCAGAAGATATTCCGATGGTCTTCATCAGGCACTTGAAGCGAAGGAGAATCTTGAAATTCAGCATGAAAACCAAACTTTAGCATCGGTCACATTTCAGAATTACTTTCGTATGTACAATAAACTTTCCGGAATGACGGGAACAGCAGCAACAGAGGCAGAAGAGTTTCGTGATATATACAGATTAAATGTAGTAAAAATTCCAACCAATGTACCTGTAAAAAGAGTTGATATTGATGATGAAATTTACGGTACAGAAAAGGAAAAATTTAATGCTGTGTTGAAGTTTATAGAAGAATGCTACAAACGCCTTCAACCGGTCCTTGTTGGCACGGTGAGCATCGAAAACTCTGAGAAGCTTTCTGCGCTTTTGCAAAGCCATTCTCTTAAGCATTCAGTATTAAATGCTCGTTATCATGAACAAGAGGCGTACATAATAGCGCAAGCTGGAGTGCCAGGTAGTATCACTATAGCAACTAACATGGCAGGACGTGGAACTGATATTCAGCTTGGTGGAAATGCTGAAATGATTGCAAAGGTGGAGCTAAAGAAGATAAAAAATGCTGATGAAAGAGAAAAAAAATACCAAGAAATAGTTGAAAGAGTAAAAAAAGATAAGGAAATTGCTATAAAAGCTGGTGGTTTATGTGTGGTTGGAACCGAAAGACATGAAAGCAGGAGAATAGATGATCAATTACGCGGCCGTTCTGGTCGTCAGGGGGATCCTGGACTTTCTAAGTTCTTTTTATCGCTCGAAGATGACCTAATGAGAATATTTGGCTCTGATAGAATGAGAAGCTTTTTACAAAAAGTAGGGTTAAAGAATAACGAAGCTATTCATCATCCATGGATCAATAAGGCACTCGAGAAAGCGCAAAAGAAAGTTGAAGCTAGAAACTATGACGTGCGGAAATCTCTACTTAAGTTTGATGACGTAATCAATAACCAACGTAAAGTTATTTTTAAGCAGAGAAACAATATCTTAGGCAACGAAATTAATGATATATTTGAAGTGTATAGCGAAGTAAATGAGAGCGTAGTAGAAGGTATAATCCAAAGTGGCTATTACGAAGATTATGTTGAAGATATAGCCAAAGAATTCCATACAAGGTATGGAATAACGCTTGATAAAGAAGACTTGGCAAAGTTTTTGAATAAACAAGAAGCTTTGAATTATATAAATGATAAGATACAAGAATTTTTTACTGAGAAAGAAAAATATTTCAACAGTCAGCACACTACAGATTTGTGGAATACGATCGTGAAGCAAATGATGATAATGACACTTGATCATTTATGGAGGGAACACCTTTCAGTTCTAGAGAGCCTAAGACAAAGCATAAGCTTACGTGCTATGGGGCAGAAAGATCCACTGAATGAATTTAAACGCGAAGCTTTCTTGATGTTTGAGTCAATGCTTGAAAAATGGAAGGAACTCACCATTCACCGCTTAGCACACTTTAAGTTGGCAGACAACCAAGAGATAGGCAATAGGTTACATTCTGCTAGAAATAGCAGACTTCCCAAAGTCTCAAGAAATGACAAATGTCCTTGCAACTCCGGAAAGAAATACAAACACTGCCATGGTGCGGTTACTGTGGTGAACTAATAATTATGGTTATACAGTTTGTTTATTTCCATCAACATTACTGCAGCTAACCTCACTTAGCTTACTGTTTAATGAATGCTCTGATGACTTATATGCAACTCCATAGGTAATACCACCAACTATCAGTACAGATGCTACAGTAATTCCAATTATTGCTAGTGCAGGTAATGCAGTGGCATAGGCAAGTACTAGTGGAACTACAACAGCAGATATAACACCCACAGTAATTCCTGCTGTTATAGCTTTAGGTCTATGGATGCATGATGGATTTGCACCATAATTTAGCAGGAGTTTTGCCATCCTTGGACTAGGTTTGTAAGGTTCATAAAAATTACCTAGTAAAGTTGTGTCACAATCTAGTAGCAGTTTTCCTCCTAACCTTATATTACGGTAACTATAATTAAGAGTAGCATAGTATAAAGGTGCCCTTCCATCCTTGTCTTTTATATTAGCATCTGCACCTTTTTTTAATAGCATTTCTATTGTTTGTATAAGTTCATAACCAATAGCATAATGCAAAGGAGTTTTTCCATCCTCGTCTTTTATATTAACATCTACTCCTCTTTGTAATAAAAGTCCCGCTATCTTTGCTGCACTATCATCCTTCATAGGAGTACATATGTTAGCATTACATGTAGCATAGTGCAAAGCAGTTCCTCCAGATTTATCCTGTAGATTAACATTTGCCACTTTCTCCAATAACATTTGCACTATTTCTATATCTCTTTTGCCAGCAGCTACATGTAAAGGAATCTCTTTATCTTCATCTTGTGCATTAACGTCTGCTCCCTCTTCTAGCAAAACTTCTACTACTTGCGTATACCCATACTGAGCAGAATAATGTAAAGAGGTTTTTTTCCATACATCTTGTACATTAACATTAGCCCCGCTTTTTATTAGGTGTTTTACTACTTTTCCACAACCATTTTTAGCTGCTATAAGTAATAAACCACAATTAAGTACTTCAAATGTGTGATTTATATCAAACTGGTTACTTTCCCACTCACTGTAGATATCTGGAAGCTTCTGCTGTAGTTCATCTTTGATTTTCTCAACTACATTTTCTGCACTCAGGTCTGGACTACTGTTGACTTCTTGTAGTATTAACCTTAATGTCATTTCCTTCTCCAAGATATAAAATTTTATTATGGCATATGGAGTGGATTATGTCAATGAAGAACTAAGAAACTGGTTCTTCTTTTTTTCTATAGCTTTAGGTTTACCTACAATTTGAAAAACAACAAATTCGTCATTCCGCTACTCGTTAGCGCCGCGGCGGTATGATGTAGGGAAACCTTTCTTGGGTTAGCTATAAAGTTAAAATTCGACCAGGGCAGCCGCAATAAGGTAGCAAACGCCATCATGTCTTTAGGAGAGTTTGCTAATGAAGGCTCTTAAGTTGACGCCATTGCCTGAACGGATACGCCAATTTTTATGTTCATTTGTAACCGTCTATTATTTTACACCCCAGTCTTTTTCAAATATTGCTAGCCCTTGGTCAGTAAGTGGGTGATTAATTAATTGTCTAAGTACTTTTGCTGGCACAGTAATTGAATCAGCACCAAGCCTTGCAGCTTCTATTACATGCGCTGGGCTTCTCACTGATGCAACAAGAACTTTAGTATCAAAACCGTAATTAGAATATATAGTACATATATCTTCTATTAGCGATAAGCCATCATAGCTTATATCATCAAGGCGACCAACAAAGGGGGAAATAAAACAAGCACCGACCTTAGCGGCAAGCAGTGCTTGTCCAGGAGAAAAACATAATGTGATGTTAACAGGTATTTTATGCTCTGTCCATAACTTTTTACAAGAAATTAATCCTTCATGTGTAAGAGGTAATTTGATCACAACATTATCAGCAATTTTTGCTAAATTCAGACCTTCTGTGATCATCTCTTCATGGCTATCTGCAACAACTTCAACACTAACAGGCCCTTTTATAATAGAGCATATTTCACGCACTAAATCCTCGTATTTATCTTTACGCCCGGACTTTGCTATTAAAGAAGGATTAGTTGTTATGCCGTCAATGAACTCCTTTAGTCCTTTAATTTCATTTAAATCAACGCTATCAAGAAAAATTTCCATATTAATCTCCTATAAAAAAAATACCCTTGCAAAATCTTGTCATCCTACCGCTTGACTTACAACCGTATGAACTTTCTGCGTTGTAAACATCAAACAGCCGATAACACAACTGTACAAATATTGAGACATAAGAGTAATTTGTACCAAGAAAAAAGATGTCATCCCAGTGCCCAGACCCCTTAGACAATGTACCATCTTTTGATTTTGTCCATTCTGGGCGGGGTTTTCAAGTTCTTTGATCTTAAATACTACATCTACTTTATCAAGATCAATGTTGACTTCTTTTACTAATGTTCTAATAAGACTACGTTTGGCTTGCCAATCTAGGTCCGATTTAACACTAGAATAAAAGCCCTTTATGCTATTTGTAATAAGATTCATTTTCTGCCGTATTCCCTTTTACCTTTTTCTTCTCTCCTTCAATCTCTTTTAAACGTTACTTCATTTTTTTTATTGCCTGCTTAAAGTCTTCCTTACTTATAGTTAGTGCATACTTTGTTGCCGTAAAAACTTCTGGTACCCAAACAATTGTAATAAGTATACACAATCTTTGTCAACTATTTTCGGCACTGGTATATTGACCTTACCCAGAAAAAGTGGAGAGAAAGAAAGGAGTTTTTTCGGGTAAAATAAAATTTTGGAGGATTAGAAATGGTAAGAGAATATACGGCAGAATTCAAATTGGAAGCTGTTAAGCTGGCAAATGAACAAAGAAAGGCAGGTCAAACAATTACGAAAATAGCAAAGGATTTAGGAATAAAGGGTGGTTTATTAGAGCCTGTCTTGAAAAGAAATGAGAAAGAGAATATGATGAGATAAGTAAAAAATAGTAGGTAAAAATGTATCCAAGTGATATAAGTGACAAAGAATGGGAAATTTTGGAGCCAAGTGTTGCACAAGGTGCAGTAGGACGGCCAAGAAAGCACAATATTAGAACAATTATTAATGCAATAAGATACATAATGAAAGGTGGTTGCCAGTGGAGAATGCTGCCAAAAGATTTTCCGCCATGGAAAACGGTGTATGATTATTTTCTCAGGTGGCGTAATAGTGGCAAATTGGAAGAAATACACGATATGTTAGTAAAAAAGGTAAGAAAAATGGTTGGCAAAAATGAAATACCTTCGGTAGGAATAATTGACAGTCAATCAGTGAAAACCACTCAAAAAGGGGATCCAGAGGATATGATGCTGGCAAGAAAATAAAGGGTAGAAAACGTCACATCATTGTGGATACAATAGGCCTAATTATTACAGCTGATGTTCATAGTGCAGGCATTCAAGATCGTGATGGTGCTCTAAATCTTTTTACTCAAGCTAAACGAAAAGCTTCAACGCTACAAAGGTTTCTCGCTGATCAGGGATATATTGGTAAATTGCAAAATTACTGTTTATTGAAAACAGGATGTTTATTGACGATTACTAAAAAAGCAGCTGATGCTGTAGGATTTCAAGTTATTCCTAAACGGTGGATTGTTGAAAGAACTTTTGCTTGGCTTTCCAATTTTAGACGTATGAGCAAGGATTATGAGCATTCTCCTCTTACTTCAAAAACTAATATCTCCTTTAATATGATTACTATTATGCTTGCTAAATTAGCTGCTTAGTTCCTTTCAAGACAGGTTCTTAGGAAAATGGATAAAGAAACACAACGAAAAAAAGTCGGCAGCAGATGCATTTCCAGGTAGAGGTAACATGGCTCCTTACGACAAAGAGAGGTTTGATTTACAAAGAGAGTTAGCAAGAGTAACAAGGGAAAGAGACATTTTAAAAAAAGCCCTGGCCAGTCAAAAAGAGTAAAATATTTTTTTATATAGTAACTGCTATAAAGTACAGGAATTATGTAGGATTTTCTGCTAGTGGCTACTATAAGTGGACCACAAGAAAAATAAGCAGTAGAGAATCAGCAAATAAAGAGTTATTAGCAGATATTCAAAAAATATATCAAGCTTCTAAATGTAGATATGGAGCTCCTAAAATTCATGCTGAATTGAAGGCTTTGGGTAAAAGTTGCAACTTAAAAACAGTGCAAAGTATTATGCAGAAAAATGGTATTCAGGCTATATTGAGAAGAAAATTTAAAATTAAGAAACAACAAACGGACAGTAGCTCCCAATATATTAGACCAAAACTTTATTGTCGATCAACCAAATAAAGTATGGGATTACTTATATAAAAACCAAAGAAGGATGGCTATATTTGGCAACAATAATCGATCTATATTCACGCATGGTAGTTAATGAGCAGTTCAATAAATAAACAATTGGTTATGGACTCTTTATTAATGGCCGTTAACAAGCGTAAACCTGCCAAAAATCTACTATTACATAGTGATCAAGGTTCACAATATACTTCGCAAGGTTATCAATATCTCTTATCCATAAAAAACATAGATGAGTTATAAAGGTTGTTGTTACGACAATTCTGTTGTGGAAAGCTTCTTCAGTTCTCTAAAAAGGGAGTTACCAATAGACACCTCTCGGCACTCTAAACAGCATATCAAAACTGCTATATTTGAATATATAGAAATTTTTTATAACAAACAACGTCACTATTAACTATTGCATTCCTGAGCATTTTGATTCATCATTCTCTTTGTGAAAAACATTCCAAACTTTCTCTCCACTTTTTCTGGGTAAGGTCAGATACTATAAACTATAAAAAAATTTCTCCGATAGTTCATATAGCAAGTAAATTCACAAAATGAAGACTATTATTTTTATTACAGGTGTATCTACGGTTGGAAAATCAAGTTTGGCTCATATATTAGGTTCAAAGCTTTTTATGCCTAGAAACTTTGCAATTCCACTAACTATAGCTAACCCAAGAAAGGTTTCCCTACGTCATACCGCCGCGGTATCTCAGCATAGATTCCGCTAACGAGTAGCGGAATGACGAATTTGTTGTTTTTCAAATTGTAGGTAAACCTAAGCCACTTTAGCTATACTTGTAGAGAAAAAAGAATAGATGATGATCCTAAATATTTAATAAATTTGACTACTGAGGAATTTCAAAAATCTCAATTTTTTATTAATTGTGATATGGTACATTCTATCTTCATATAGCTTTCCTCTTCATACCTCAACTAATGAAATCAGAAGCATCAACTCCCTTTTGCAAGCAAGCAGCAATAACAGTGTTCATCATTAGAAATGCAATGGTCATTGGGCCAACGCCCCCGGGTACTGGGGTCATAGCTTTGGCTTTCCCTTTTATTCCTTCAAAGTCAACATCACCTACAAGCTTTCCTACGTTAACGCTATTTATGCCAACATCGATCACTATTGCACCTTTCTTTATCCAGTCTGCTTGAACAAAATTTGGCTTTCCGACTGCTGCAACTACTATATCCGCTTTAGAGCAATATTCAGCTAAATCCTTGCTTTGTGAATGCAAGATGGTGACAGTGCAGTTTTCTTGCAATAGCAGGTAAAACATTGGCTTGCCCACGATATTTGACCTACCAATTACCACTGCGTTTTTACCGGAAAGGTTCTCTTCAATTGACTTAATTAAATGCAAAGAACCTTTAGGAGTGCAAGGTATAAGGCAGTTTTTTTCACCTTTAACTAATTTGCCAACGTTTTCATCATGAAAGCCATCTACATCTTTTTCAACACTTACTGTGTTAATTACTCTGCTTGCACTAATATGATTTGGTAAAGGCAATTGCACTAAAATGCCATGCACAGATGGATCTTCATTTAATTCATTGATTTTTTCAATTAATTCATCTTCTAAAATATTATTAGGCAAAACAATGGTCTCAGAACTTATGCCTATTGATTCTGCTTTTTTCTGTTTGTTGCGAACATAAACCTGACTTGCTGGATTGCTACCCATGAGAATTACTTTCAGGCAAGGAAAAATGTTATACTCTCTCTTTAAAATATCAATTTTTTGTGATAGCCTCTCACATAGGTCGTTTGCTATTTTTTTACCATCAATAATAATTGTCACTTCCTTGCCACTCCTTAAAGTCGGGTAATTTGATATCAAATAAATCCAATACTTTGCCAACAGAATGATTAATAATATCATCTAACGATTTCGGTTTAATATAAAAAGCAGGCACTGGTGGAGCAATAATTGCTCCCATCTCCGTTAATTTTAACATATTTTGTAAATGCCCAAGATGCAGTGGTGACTCTCGCACCATAAGAACTAACTTTCTTCTTTCTTTTAGCGTTACATCTGCAGCCCTTGTCAATAGATTGGAAGTAACACCTGATGCGATTTCAGACATTGTCTTCATAGAGCATGGTGCTACAATCATCCCTGAGGTTTTAAATGAGCCGCTTGCTATTTTTTCTCCAATCTTTTCTTCAGAATAGTAAAAATCTGCAAGTGATGTAATATCTTCAAGTTTTTCTTTAATCTCGTGAGCTAAAGTTACTTTCCCAGCACGACTTATCACTAAATGAGTTTCATAATCGACGTCTTTCAACGCTTCTAAAATACGCACACCGTAAATAGAACCAGATGCTCCACTTATTCCAATTACAATTCTGCTATTCACTTAACTCTTCTTCGTAGCTCATTCCCAATGCACGTTTATAGGTATCAAGCAATATTTCTTGTTCCTCTCTGTCATCATCATCCATCTTCCTCAGCCTAATAATTTGTTTCATCACTTTTATATCCCAACCTTCATCTGCGGCTTTTGCATATACATCACGAATGTGATCTTGCACATCCCTCTTTTCTTGTTCAAGTTTTTCGATTCTCTCTATGTAACCCTTCAACTCTTCAGCCGTTATTTTTACTGTATCTTCCATGAAACTCCACTAATTAATTGCTGCCACTAATATTACCAATTTTTACTTGCACTTCAACAACAGTAATAATATTTTTATCTTTTTTTAAAATCTTAAAGCGAAAACCATACATGGAAAACTCCTCGCCTTCGTCAGGAATGCGCTCTATTTCATTCACAATCATACCTGCTAGAGTTGTAGCTTCTTCATCAGGGAGATTCCAGTATAACTGCCTGTTAATGTCCCTAATAGTAGATTTTCCTTCTATGTGATACATATTATCAGATATTTTCTTTATAAAATTCTCCGTAATCAAATCATGTTCATCCGAAATTTCTCCAACTATTTCTTCCAGTATATCCTCAAGAGTTACAATTCCCTGCAGTGCTCCATACTCATCAATAACAAATGCAAGGTGTTTCCTGTTCTTACGGAAGTTGTGAAGTTGCACGCTGAGCGGTGTACTTTCTGGTATGAACCAAGGCCTTGACATAACTTGGGTAATGTCAACTTCTTCCGCTTTATTATTCTTTTCACGCAAAGCATTTATTAGAGCTTTCACGTGAATTACACCTACAATGTTATCTGGTTCCTTCTGCCATAAAGGTACTCTACTGTGACTGCTGGTTAAAATCTCTCTTATTAACTCTTCTTTATTCCGATCTATATCAAGAGAAAATAGGTTTCTTCTATGGGTCATAATTTGTGATATCTCTGTCTCAGCCAAATCAAGTATGCTGCTTAGCATATCTAAATCCTGTTGCAACATAGTTCCTTCACTGCGGTGAAGAGTAATCATATTACGCATTGCATCCGCTGCAGATATCACTTCCTTATCTTTATGCAGCCCACATAATTTTAGGATGAGGTTAACAATAAATTGAATACCTAGTGTCAATGGAGAAAAAATCTTTACAAAAAACAATACAAAATAAGCAGAAAATGATGCAAATTTTTCAGGATTTTGAATAGCATAAGTTTTTGGTAGAACTTCGCAGAACAATAAAATACAAAATGTCATTATAATTGTTGATAGGAGAATGCACTCATTTCCAAAAAGATTGATAAATATTGCTGTAAATAAAGCAGAGCAAGTAATATTAATAATTGTATTGCCGAGCAATACCGTTCCTATTGTCAATTCTTTCCTATTTAATAAGCGATCTATTACCCTGGCTTTTTTGTTACCGTCTAGCTTTAGCTTATTAACTCGAGAACGGCTAATTGAGGTTAAGCCTATTTCTGCTCCTGAGAACAAAAACGATAAAACTAACAAAACAAAAATTGCTGATGATACTAAGACCAATAACCAATCCATTAAAGTACGATGTTATTGTGATAAAAAATAAAATTAATTTTACATGTTATGAGAGGCATTTGCAAGCCTGAATTTATATTGCCGAATTTTATATACCTTTAATCTTAAAAAACAAATCATAAAGCATATTACACGCTGCGTTCACATGCTCATCCTCAATGATAAGTGGTGGGGTTACCCTTACTACTTTGTTGTTTAAAATCCTAGTTATTATTAAACCTTTATCAAGAGATCGACTAATAATTTTATCAGCTACAAGAGTTGCTAGTTCTATTCCCATTAGTAACCCTTCTCCACGAACTTCTAAAATCATCTCAGGAAATTCTTTAGCTAAAAGCAACAGCTTTTCTTTTAAATATTTACTAATTCTTTTAACATGATCAAAAAAGCCTTCTTTTAGCATTATATCGAGCACTGCATTACCAACAGTCATGGCAAGTGGATTGCCACCATAGGTTGATCCATGAGTTCCTGGAGTAATTGCTTCTGCTATATAATCTTTCACTAAACATGCAGCTACAGGAAAACCGTTACCCATAGCCTTCGCACAGGTTAGCATATCAGGTTCAATGCCGACATTTTGATAATGAAATAAAGAACCGATGCGTCCATATCCGCACTGCACTTCATCAAAGCACAAAATTATTCCTTGAGCTTTTGTTATTTCCCTTACTTTTTGAAGATATTCTACGTCTAGTGGATATACTCCACCTTCGCTTTGTATGGGCTCTAAAAATACAGCAGCTATTTCATTGTTGATTTTTTCTTCTAATGCTTTAATGTCATTTCTTGGCACTTTATCAAAACCAGAAAGGAGCGGAGCAAAACCTTCGCGTGATTTTTCATTGCCTCCAGCAGAAATTGCAGCAATACTGCGGCCATGAAAGCCTCCTTCAATTGTAATAATACGATTACGTTTTGCTTGCCCTTTTGAATAAAAGTAACGACGAATAAACTTAATTGCAGCTTCTGTTGCTTCAAGCCCACTTGAGCAGAAAAAAACTTTATCTGCAAAAGTAAGGGTTGTTAAACGCTCGGCAAGCCTTTCTTGCTCGGGAATAGTGAAAATGTTAGAGCAGTGCCATAATGAGCTCGATTGCTCTTTCAGCTTATCTGTAATGTATGGATGACAATGCCCTAAAGAAGTTGTAGAAATACCTGCAGCAAAATCTAAATATTTTTTACCATCTTTATCAAAAAGATATGCCCCTTCTCCCCTGACTATAGGAGTGTCAAGTCTATTATACGCATTAACAACATGATCCATTTTATAAGTATTGTGGTATTATCTATACTATACCTGAAATGAATCCATTAACACAAAGCTTTTCCTTTAACCTCTTATGCTACTTCAACTAAAAATTTGGCTAATGCAAACCTTTTTTGTCATTCTATAGCTAAAGTGACTTGGTTTTACCAACACTTATTAGCCATTGTAAAAGTTTTTGTTTCTATTGAATGATAGTTGTAGCCTATGCAAGAAGTTTATTGACTTTGAGCGCACTTTAGCCTATACAATTTTAATATCTTAAACTACTGGACATGCCCGATCTAAAGACAATGATGTTAAATTTTGGACCTCAGCACCCAGCTGCACATGGAGTGTTGCGTCTTGTTTTAGAGATGGATGGTGAAGTGATCGAGAGGGCAGATCCCCATATTGGGCTTTTGCACCGCGGTACTGAAAAATTAATAGAACATAAAACGTATCTTCAAGCTTTGCCTTATTTTGATCGCCTTGATTACGTATCACCAATGTCACAAGAGCATGCATATTCACTTTGTGTGGAGAAATTGTTGCAATGTGAAGTGCCAATTAGGGCAAAGTATTTACGTGTCTTGTTTTGTGAACTGACGAGAATACTAAATCATTTACTGAACGTTTCTTCTCAAGCACTTGATGTTGGAGCAATGACCCCTCTTTTATGGCTCTTTGAAGAAAGAGAAAAAATACTGGAATTTTACGAAAGAGCTTCAGGTGCAAGGTTTCACGCAGCTTACATCAGGCCAGGTGGAATTGCAGCAGATGTTCCAGAAGATTTGATTGAGGATATTGCAAAGTTTATAGAGCAATTTCCAAAATATATAGACGATGTTGATGAACTTTTAACAGAAAATAGGATATGGAAGCAACGCACTGTAGGAATTAGTGAAATATCAATTAAACAGGCACTTGATTGGGGCTTTAGTGGCCCAATGTTGCGCGCTGCTGGGCTTGCTTGGGATTTGCGAAAAAGCCAGCCATATGAGATATATGATCAACTAGATTTTGATATACCGATCGGCCAAAATGGCGACTGTTATGACCGTTATCTAGTTAGAATGGCAGAGATTAGGCAATCTATCAGTTTGGTGAAGCAGTGCATAGAGAAAATGCCTGAAGGGCAAATAAAAACTGAAGATAGAAAAATTTCTCCACCGTCAAGAGCAGAGATGAAAAAATCTATGGAAGCTCTGATTCACCATTTTAAGCTCTATTCAGAAGGATATCACGTACCAGAAGGTGAGGCTTACGCAGTTGTTGAGGCACCAAAAGGTGAGTTTGGAGTGTATATAGTTTCAGATGGTACCAATAGACCTTATAGGTGCCGAATAAGAGCACCTGGCTTTGCGCATTTACAAGCCTTAGACTTTATGGCAAAAGGACACATGCTTGCTGACGTTGCAGCAATTATTGGCTCACTCGATATAGTTTTTGGTGAGATTGATAGGTAATCATTGGTACCCGTTCAGGCAATGGCGTCATGCAAGTAGCTGACACATAACTGTACGAACATTTGTTTGCAAAGGCAGTATGTTAAGTGTTATAGCCGATTTTGCCTCAAACACAAAGGCAGTGCCTTGACTACTTGGATCCAGAAAAATTGATTGTGTACTATACAACATTTTTGATCAAAAGCGTAACCGTTCACTGTTAGACTGCATTCTGTGATTTTTAGCAAAACATGATCTTTCATTTGAGCTTCCTTCAATTTAAAATAAATACAGAAAATTGCTGCCTATAGCTAAACTGACTTAGATTTACCAACAATCGTCATCCCGCTACTTGTTAGCGGCTAAGAGATACCGCGGCGGCATAGCTATCTTCAAAAATATGGTTGAATAATTGTGTGTATAATTATTAATATTTTTAAACACTTTGGCTATGGCTTTATCTAAGTTTCTCGACCCTAAGAGCCTGTCTTGAAAAGAAATGAGAAAGAGAATATGATGAGATAAGTAAAAAATAGTAGGTAAAAATGTATCCAAGTGATATAAGTGACAAAGAATGGGAAATTTTGGAGCCAAGTGTTGCACAAGGTGCAGTAGGACGGCCAAGAAAGTACAATATTAGAACAATTATTAATGCAATAAGATACATAATGAAAGGTGGTTGCCAGTGGAGAATGCTGCCAAAAGATTTTCCGCCATGGAAAACGGTGTATGATTATTTTCTCAGGTGGCGTAATAGTGGCAAATTGGAAGAAATACACGATATGTTAGTAAAAAAGGTAAGAAAAATGGTTGGCAAAAATGAAATACCTTCGGTAGGAATAATTGACAGTCAATCAGTGAAAACCACTCAAAAAGGGGATCCAGAGGATATGATGCTGGCAAGAAAATAAAGGGTAGAAAACGTCACATCATTGTGGATACAATAGGCCTAATTATTACAGCTGATGTTCATAGTGCAGGCATTCAAGATCGTGATGGTGCTCTAAATCTTTTTACTCAAGCTAAACGAAAAGCTTCAACGCTACAAAGGTTTCTCGCTGATCAGGGATATATTGGTAAATTGCAAAATTACTGTTTATTGAAAACAGGATGTTTATTGACGATTACTAAAAAAGCAGCTGATGCTGTAGGATTTCAAGTTATTCCTAAACGGTGGATTGTTGAAAGAACTTTTGCTTGGCTTTCCAATTTTAGACGTATGAGCAAGGATTATGAGCATTCTCCTCTTACTTCAAAAACTAATATCTCCTTTAATATGATTACTATTATGCTTGCTAAATTAGCTGCTTAGTTCCTTTCAAGACAGGTTCTAAGCTGGATTTAACCTTCAAAAAAATATGTAGGGTCAAGAACTGGCGCGCCTACTTTAGGGTTTGGTGGCTGATCCATTGTTTTCACAATAGGCCTCAATCCAAATTCCCATGTTAACGTTTCCAGCTCCCGCCTCGTCAAACGCAGCATCCGCACTACGCTTTCCTAGCAGATTCTTTACCAAAGTTTATAACATATTGTGCTGGTGATGCTTTCGGTTTGTAATACCTTATTCTATAGTCTGAATATAGACCCAGCGTTTTGTATATCCATTCGCTACTCCACTTCTTCCAACCAAACCCTCTCTTCACTTTCAGCTAATAAGTGATTTTCTATTTCACCTTCCAAACTTGCCTCCAGCAGCTTTTTTATAAATGGTGTAAATGCTCCATCCCTTCCTGTTAATGGTCTGCCTTCCCTTATTGATGACAGTATATTTGCTTCCAGTTCTTTGTAATCTACCAAACCGGTAGTTCTGTTTACTACTTTCTGACTCATTGTCAAACCTCCATTTTTTTTATATCAATTTATTACTTTTTTTTTGGTTTGACACACTTTTTTGAACATTCCCTGTTAAGATGCCTAATCTACTTTCAGCTCCTCAGTATGTAAACTGCGTGGTAAAGACTCTAATTCCTTTGCAGCACTTAAACTTTTATTTTTTGCATGTATACCAAGCTTATTGAATTCTCGAGCAGCAGGAAACACCCTTGCTTCAAGAGAGCCAGCAGTTTTATTATAATGATCAACAGCACTTTTTAAGCTCCTGCGCAAATTATCAAAGTTTTCACCCATTGTGCAAATGCGCTCATATAAAATATGACCTAGTTCACTGATTTTCTTTGCGTTTTCAGCTATCATCTCTTGCTTCCATCCATACGCTATTGCTCTCAGCAACGCAATTAGAGTGATCGGTGTTGCAATGATCACTTTTTTTTCCACTCCAATCTCTATCAAAGCAGGCTCATATTCCAGTGCTGCGCTAAAAACCCCCTCCCCTGTTAAGAAAAGCACCACAAGTTCTGGCGTATTTTCAAATTGATTCCAATACTCTTTTTTACCCAAATCATTTATGTGTTTTTTTATTGCCAGGGAATGATTCTTTAATTTCTCCTTTTGTATTTGCAAATCATTTTGTGATATAGCATCCATGTAAGAATCAAGCGGCACTTTAGCATCTATTATTATTTGCTTTCCAGATGGCATTTTGATTATTAAATCAGGACGCAATAAATTATCCTCGTTTTTATCAACCACTGACGGCTGAGTAAAAAAATCGCAATATTCAATCATTCCCGCCATTTCTACCACCCTTTTGAGTTGCATTTCACCCCACTTTCCTCTGATGTGAGGCTTTCTCAAGGCATTAGCAAGGCTGGAAGTTTGGTTCATCAGCGCTCCAATTTGCTCCTTTAAACCTTCATAGGCCCCTACCCTCTCTTTTTCCAGCTCGCGTATTTCATTATCAAATTTTTCTAATTTTTCTTTTATTGGAGTTACAACTTCGTTGATCGTTGCTTGTCTTTTTTTGAAATCGCTTTCCGTTTCTTTTAATTTACTATCGATTACTTCCTTTGCTAAGTTCAGAAAATTATTGTTATTTGTCTGCAAAGCATCAAGAGAGAGCGCTTTAAAAGTGTTTGTTAATCTCTCCTCTGCTTTTGTTAGTAATTCTATTTCCTTTTTCTTTTCCTCACGTTCTTTTTGCAGAGTTACTTCAAGTTCTGCTTTTTTGACCCTTAAATCAACTATTTCTTCATTCTTCGTAAGCAAAGTTTGCTTTGTTTCTTGAAGTTCTTGCTCTAATTTACATAAATTACCCTCAAGGTTTGCTTTCTTTTCGCTCAGTTTTTTTACGATAATGTAGAAAAATAGTAATAGAGAGACAACCAGAGCTATAGAATTGAAAAGCATCAGAATAAAAAAGCTGTATTTACAATTCTATATGATTTTTGTGTGTATAAGAAAGAAAAAAGGAGCACCTAAAGAGGTGACCTTACCCAGAAAAAGTAGAGAGAAAGTTAAGACGTTTTTATCATGAGAATAAATTGTGCAGGAATGCAATAGTTAATAGTAGAATGTCTACGTTATTTGTTATAAAAGATTTCTATGTATTCAAATATGGCAGTTCTGGTTTGTTGAGCGAGAAGTATCAATAAGCAGCTCCCTTTTAAGTGAACTTTTCTGCAACAGAGTTATCGTAACAACAGCCCTTATGGCTCATGCTGGAAATGATGTTTTTTGTATTCAATAGAAATTGGTAATTTTGAGAGGTATACTGTGACCCTTGATCGCTATGTAACAGCAGATTTTTATCGGGTTTGCGTTTATCAACGGCCATCAATAAAGAATCTATAACTAATTATCATGTTACTCATTAACCACCATGCGTGAATATAGGTCAATTATTGCCGCCAACAACCTTCTTTAGTTTTTATGTAGGTAATCCCAAACTTTATTTGGCTGATCAGTAGTAAAATTTTGATCCAATGTGTTCGGAGCCACAACTCGGTTGCTTATTTGCTGTTTTTTATTTTTGAACCTTCGTCTAAACTTGGCTTTAATGCCATTTTCTTGCATAACACTTTGTACTGTTTTAATTTTTGCCTAAAGCTTTTAATTCAGCGTGAATTTTAGGGGCTCCATATCTGCATTTAGAAGCTTGATGTATTTTTTGAATATCTGCTAGAAGCCCTTCTTTTGCTAATTCTTTACTGCTTTTTTCCTTAGCAACCCATACCACCAGTACAAGACCCTACATAGTTCCTGTGTTTTATAGCAATTTCTATATAAAAGAATACTTTACTCTTTTTCTTTGCCCAGGGCTTTTTTTAAGATGTCTCTTTCTCTTATTAGCTCTTTTTTTAGATCAAATCTTTCTTTGTCATAAGGAGCCTTTGCCTGGAAATGCGTATGCTCCAGACATTTTTCCATCATATTTTCTTACTTAACATACTGCCATCTATACCTAGATCTTTTGCTATTTTTGTACTTGCTTGACCTGTTTCTTTAACCAGCTTAACAGCTTCTAATTTGAATTCTGCTGTATATTCTCTTCTATTTGTCATATTTTGAAAAAACGTTTTATTTTACTCCAAAAACGTCTTAACTTTCTCTCTACTTTTTCTGGGTAAGGTCAATTTACCGCCGCGGCGCTAACTAGTAGCGGGATGACGGGTTACCAAATTGTAGAAGTTGCTTTAGCTATAAATTCAAGTTTTATCAATGTCTTGTGTTGTTACCCAAATAATGGTTGTGCAAGCGCTTAATTTTTTGATCAAAAAGGAACAAGTTTAGTAAAAAATAATGATATTATTAGTGGAACATAAAACAGTCCCACTGCAGTACTGATTAGAAGCAACAGAGTAGCTTTATCTGGTTGATAATTCAAAATATTAGCAAGTATTATACTGGACCCAGAAACTGGAATAATAGCCAGCAACATCAGTGCTTTATATATGCTCTCATCGTATATACCTATAACATGCTTGTCTAAAAGGACAATTCCTAAAACAAACAGTGGCCAGAATACGTACTTTGCTGTAATAGTGATCAAAGCAAGCTTCCAATCTATTTTAAAGCTTGCAATATTCGCAATGCTCACTCCAAGTAGCACCATTCCTAATGTGACAAATGTACTTCTAATATTCATCATAACATCTGTTAAAAAAGTAGGTATTTGTATATCGTATATACTTAAAAAGAAGCCCAGAACCATCGCATAAAGCGAAGGAAGTTTGAACAACTTTAATATGCATTCTTTTGCGGTATAAATACCATTTGCAGCTATGTAAAATCCTAAGCTGTTTTCAAATAGCGCCATTCCTATATAACAAACAACATATACAGATACTGAATCTTCATCAAATAAAGCCATGGCAATCGGCAGGCCAAAATAACCCATACTTGTGCTGCCCGAGCTAAATGCTAATATGTTTCTTGTGTTATCCTTAAATAAAAAAGAAGAAAGATAATACACTGATAAGGACATAGTGTTACCTATAAACCATATCAAAATCGGCAGAGAAATTACTTTTAAGTTAACTTCTGTATGAGAGACTCCATATAAAATCACTATTGGATTAGCTATATAAAAAAGTATTTGAGATATAGTGTTTCTATCAATTTTAAGATATTTTCCTGCTAAGTAACCAATAAATATTGTAATATAAATAGGTAATATTTTGAGAAAAAGAGTAAGGAACATACTAGCCTATTGTAATATTTTTGATTGATAAAGTGACATTAGATCTTAAGGTGTTGTAAAAGTAAACAAAATTTATTTTCCAATTTATCCAGCTCATAGTTAATTAAATTAGTGCCAAAATTTGTTTTTACATAGGACTTAAGAATGACATTTGTATGATAAAATTATGTTAAGTTTCTGTAAAGCTTCTTGCATATTTTTGAATAATGACATATTTACTAAAAATTAAACTGCTTGTAGTAATTTAGACGGACTGTTGAAAAAGTAAGAGGAAATAAGTAAAGTTAGGACAGAGAGTAAGAGCTTTAACATAGTTGTCATATTTTTCTTTAATTAACCCTAGTGTCCAATTTATCCACCATTCCTTCACATGAGGTGTTTCTAACCATTTTAATAACAGTAAAAAATGTTTTCTTTCAACGCTTTAAATGTGATATTTTTATTCATTAATTAAAAATCTCAAATGTTACTACCATTTCTGTTAATCCTGTCTCTCATTGCCAAGTTCATTGAAATTGACATTTCCGTACCTAGTTTTCCTGATATGGTGCACTATTTTAACGTACCGGAAGGCATAATTCAATTAACTATTGCTTATAATTTCCTAGGCTTTTAGGAGGGTTGTTTTTTGGTCCATTGTCTGAATGCTATGGCAGAAGGAGAATTATGATCATAGGTAACACTTTGTTATTAATCGGCGCTGTTGGTTGTGTTTTTGCACCGTCGATTTTTTGGCTTTTAATCTCTCGCTTTGTTCAGGGCATTGGTGTTAGCACATCTGTAGTTGTGTTTGCAATCGTTGCAGACAGCTACAAAGGCGACGAAGCGGTGAAATTTATTGGAATCATGAATTCTGTTCTTACAGTTGTCATGGCAATTGCGCCAGTGTTAGGCAGTTTCATCAATGAAATTGTAGGATGGCGTGGTAATTATTCAACTGTTGCAATACTTTGTTTGATCTCTTGGGTTTTGCTGCTTTTAGCGTTACCAGAAACAAAAAAGAACCGCGATATTTTCAGTTTGAAAAAAACGATGAAAGATTACAGAAAACTACTATCTAATCCGAGGTTTGTTACGTTGTCTTTGATGTCAAGCCTCTTTTCTGCTGCGTATATGTCATTCATTACTTGTGGACCTTTTCTGTATATGAAGACTTTTGGTTTATCTAGCACTATTTATGCACTACATCAAGGTGCAATAGTTGGGTGCTTCTCACTCATCAGTCTATTTGCTGGCAAAATCTTGCAGAAACTTGGAGCAATAAAGTGTGTAATTTCTGGTACGAGCGTGGGTGCTATTGGGTCTCTATTGCTTGCAATATTCAGTATAATTGTACCCCACTCTTTCTACTTAGTAACACTGTCTATGATTATTTTTTCTATCGGTTGTGCAATTTTCCAGCCAGTGATTTTTAATGCATCAATAAATGTTTTCCCTGAAATTAAAGGCACAGCTTCTTCTGCAGTCTCGTTCATTAGAGCTTTTATCATGGCTATTTTTATCGGCTTAACAAGCTACATTTACAATGGTCAAACAATTAGTGTAGCTGTTCTTGTTTTATCCGCGATAGTACTAGAACTTGTTTTTACTGTCTATCTATTGCGTTTAAAAGATCCTATGTAATTAATAAAGATATTCCATTGTAGGCTGCTAACTTTCCCCTGCCAATCTTTCTGCTTCATTACGTGAGATTAATGCCTCAATAAATTCATCTAGTTCGCCTTCTTTCATAATCTGCTCTAGCCGATGTGAAGTTAGATTAATTCTGTGGTCTGTTATTCTTGATTGTGGGAAATTATATGTTCTTATGCGCTCGGAACGATCACCAGAGCCAATCTGACTTTTCCTCATTGTTGACCTTTCCATTTCTTTTTTTTGTCTTTCAATTTCGTATAGCCTTGCCCTCAATACTTTGAGCGCTTTAGCTTTATTTTTATGCTGCGATTTTTCATCTTGCTGTATCACAACTATCCCTGTTGGCAAGTGGGTGACCCTTACTGCGCTGTCAGTTGTATTCACTGATTGCCCTCCAGGACCACTGGATCTATAAACATCTATTCGTAAGTCTTTTTCTTCTATTTTAAAGTCAACTTCTTCTACTTCAGGTAATATCGCAACAGTAGCGGCAGAGGTATGCAACCTTCCTGAAGATTCAGTTTCTGGCACTCTCTGTACTCTGTGCACTCCTGATTCAAATTTCAACCTTGCAAAAACTTCTGTTCCATTAATGAGTGCAGAAGCTTCCTTATATCCACCTATACCTGTATTAGAAATGCTTATTGGCTCGAACTTCCAATTTCTTCTTTCTGCATATTTTTGATACATACGAAATAACATTGCTGCAAATAATGCTGCTTCTTCTCCGCCTGTACCTGCTCTAATTTCTAATATTGCATTTCTTGAGTCATCTTCATCTTTGGGCAATAATGCTAACTTTAATTTTGCTTTTATTTTTGGTAATAATACCTTGTGCTTTTCGAAAAATTCTTCTTTTGCTAACTCTTTTATATCACCTTCGCTGTTTTCATCTTTCATTATTTCTTCTAAGTCTGAAATTTCCTCTTTCAGCGTGTTATATTCATCAATTATCTTGATTATTGGCCTGAGCTCAGAGTATTCCTTTGAAAGGGTAATGAATTCTTTTTGACTTAAATTGGTAGGATTTTCCAAATTCCTCTCTATATCATTAAATTTTTTCTTTAAGTCTTGTAAATTATTTTCCATATCCATATAGCACAGATCTAGCTAAGTAATATATACTGAAATAAAAAATTTCTTATATCAAGCAATAACACTATAATATACCTACTACCTTCTAGTTGAATATAATGGCAAAACAGATAACATCAAACTGCAATTTCATATTTGGAGCTTCGGATATAAAATCATTACCAAATGAGTCGGCTCCAGAGATTGCGTTTGCTGGTAGATCAAATGTAGGAAAATCCAGTCTGATCAACTTACTGATAAACAGCAAAAAAGCTGCCAGAGTTTCCTCTAAACCTGGATGCACTAGACAAATAAATTTTTACTCTATGTACGATGATAAGTTCAGACTTGTTGATCTACCAGGGTATGGCTACTCTCATGCAGGCAAGGAGGAAATTATACAATATTTAAACTTAATTGAGTATTATCTAATTCAAAGAGAAAATCTAAGAAGAGTGTTTGTGTTGATAGATAGCAAGGTAGGATTAAAAGAAATAGACAAAGACTTCATTTATTGGTTAATATATAATAACATTAACTTTAACATTGTGCTAACAAAAATAGATAAAGTAAGTCAAAAAAGCTTAGGTGCTGTTATAGAAGATATTCAAAAATGGATTAATAATGAGAATGTGTCAATTCATCAAATGAGCATCCGTGTTAAGCATAAAATAACCAAGGTAAGAGATGAGTTTTTCAAGTTTACAAGATAAAAAAATGAAGAGTAGTGAATTTTTAAAGGGTGAGGTATCATTTGAACAAAAAGCAGAAATATTACTTGAAGTGCTATCTAACATACCTAGCTTTGTAGGCGAGACTTTTGTCATTAAATGCGGTGGTACAATAATCTTAGATGAAACACTATTTAATACTTTTGTGCATAATGTTGTCTTGTTGAAGCAGCTTGGTATAAATCCGGTAATAATTCATGACGGAGAATATGAAATTAACTCAGTGTTAAAAATGCTGGATATGAACAGTAAGTTTGTGAATGGTATCAGACTTACAGACAAAGACACTATGAAAATCATTGAAATGGCACTGTGTGGTTCAGTTAATAAAAAAATTGTTCAGTATATAAATTCTGCTGGTGGTTCAGCTATTGGATTATGTGGAAAAGATGGTAACTTAATTAAAGCCGAAAAAATAACCGCTACGCTTAGAGAAGATAGATCAAATAATATCGAAAAGATATTAGACATGGGGTTCATCGGTAGACCCACTGAAATCAATCCTGATATATTATTTTTTATTGAAGAATCAGATTTTATACCAGTTATTGCACCAATTGGTCATGGAAAAGATGGGGAAACATATCATATTGATGCCGATAGCACTGCAAGCGCAATCGCAATCGCAGTTTCTGCATCTAAAATGATAATCTTGAGTGACACAGATGAAGAAATAGATAAAATTGGTGGCAGGAAGATATCTGTTAAAAATTTAAATGCATCGATTGATTGTGGGAAAATTAAAGGGGAAAAATTTATTGAAAGGCTTATGGCATACGTTAAAATGGCGGAGGAATGTGCTGGAGTTGTTCACATAGTTGATGGTAGAATACCTAACATTATGCTTGATTTATTTACTGAGAGTAATTCAAGCATATCGATTGTGAGTGATTTATAGCTATACTGCTTGCAACTACACGAATACCAAGAGGGTGTCATTCAAGTAGCTGACACTGGAATGACAACAATCTACGTCATACCGCGATTCATTCGCGGTATCTCTAGATCCCGCTAACAAGTAGCGGGATGACGGTTGTCAGGGTGTCATCCCAGCGCCCTTATGATGTCATCCCAGTGCCCAGACACTGGGATCCAGAAGACTTAATTTCAACCAAGTGGCTGCATAATAAGGACTAGATTCCAGACTGGAATGACATCATAGAGGCACTGGGACGACAAAAAAAGGAGCACTGAACTTGTCAAGGAATTTTATGGCCTAGCGTCACGCGCTGGAATGACATCATTTACATTTATCACTTTTGCAGATACAATTTACATGCTATAATTGAGTCTTCATAGATGGTAAATTGGAGTGCAAAGAAGTAAAATTAAAGTAGAAATAAAAAGATTATCACACGGAGAAGACTTGTCTCTTCCATGTTATGCAACTACGCAGAGTGCTGGCATGGATCTTTATGCTGCATTGAATGATTCTGCTGTTTTAAATCCACTTGAAAGATTACTTGTTCCAACTGGAATTGTGATTGCAATACCAAACGGTTTTGAGGGGCAAATCCGCCCACGTTCTGGTCTTGCTGCAAAACATGGAATCACTGTCTTAAATTCTCCGGGCACTATAGACTCTGATTATCGAGGTGAAGTTAAAATTTGTCTAATTAATCTAAGTAATCAGCCATACGAAATAAAAAGAGGAGATAGAATCGCACAAATCCTTATTTCTCCTGTATCTCAGGTAATTTGGGATGACAGAGAAGAATTCTGCGCAGAAGAAACCGGTCGCAATGCAGGGGGCTTTGGCTCAAGCGGCAGGTAGCTTACGAAAAAGCTTGACTATGACAGTTTTTTTATTTAAGCATATTAATATTTGAGGTCGTTTATGCTAACTTTCAAAAATCACTGTGGTCAATTCCACAAAACAAATACTGCACTTGTTGCACTTACTTCTTTGTATGTCATAGGCGCAGCAGTAGCACTTTCAGCACCATATTGGGTGTCTTCAACTTGCACGCTTGCTCCACTTGCAGCTTTTGCAGCTACACCACTTGGAATCGGTATATTAGCAATTGTTGCTGTTGCACTGGTTAGTTCAGCAATGTACGCTATCAGCAAAAACAATGAAATATCTGAGTTGAGAGCTCCGAAGATTGTTGTTAATAACGATAGAAAAAACGGTAAAGAAACAGCATTGCTAGTAACAAAAGACACATTTAAGGAAATGGCAAGGAATAACCAAGTTAAAGATGAAGAAGGTAAGGTAGAAAAGGGTAAACATTATATAGCCTTCAGCTTAGAAGGCAAGAACTACCGTATTATTGTTGATATTAATCAGCTTACCAATACGCTAGGCAATACTTTACTCTTCGAGATAGGTTCACTAAAAGAGAAAAACGATGAAGGTAAGTTCGAGGCAGTAAATGAAACAAAGTGGAATAAAACATTAGGTTTAGACAAAGATGGTGCTAAAGGGGTTAACACTTATTTAGGCTCACTTATTGTTGAACAAGTTGCTTCTCAACAACAGACAGTATAGCCAAGTGAAATAAAAGAGGTAGATTAAGTCTGCCTCTTTGTTTTTTTTGATTTTTAGTGTTACGCGCATAACTGCATGGATGTTGCGATTCTCAAGGCAACGTATCTGTTTAGATGCATGGCTAATGCTGAAACAAAAATTCCAGTGTTCCCTTTCTTGTCATCCCAGTGCTTGACACATAACTGTACAAACATTCATTTTTGAAGGTAAATTGCACAACAGATAATGTCATTCCAGTGCTCCCTTTCTTGTCATCCAAGTAGCTGACACTGGGATGGCTTTGTTGCATCACACTTTATGAGATGGTGATTTATGGTAAATTCATGTAACTATCTCAAATTTAGCCATACCAATATCAGTGAATTTATTAAGCAAATAGCATTTAGTTCTTTTTCTCGATTTATCTCAGATTTATTCCTAAAACTAAATCCGAATATTTGCTTTAATCTTGAGAAAAACCCTTCAATATAAGATCTTTTCCCATAATTTACTTCTTTTTTCCATTCTTTCATGCCATCTTCACCGTATAATTTTATTAACCTAATAGCAGCATTCCTGTCAGACATATAATCTATTTCTGGATGTTCTGCCGCATTGTTTATTGGTGGAATTTTTGTCTTTATATCATATTCGTTACACAACTTATAAAACTTGTGCCTATCACATGCCCTATCTGCATATAGTACTTTTATGACATACTGAAAATCGACTTCTTTTAGCAAATCACAAGCTCCATAGTGATCAGAGTAGACACCGTTACTGTATTTTACAGCTATGGCTTTTTTGCTGTTTGTATTCAACATTACATGCAATTTTCTTGTCTGTTCATAGCTGCGATACTTTCTATCTTCGCTATTTTCTTTGCTATGACCAGGAGTGTTGTTGTATATACTAATTCCTGTACTGTCTATAGCAATTTCGATATCTTCCATATTATTTTTATCAATTCTGCAATCATTGATCTTAATATTGAGTTTCTTAAACCTTCTTGATGATTGTGAATAGCTGATAACTTGCAAATTTTTCCCAATTTGCTCAAGGTATCCTGCTATAAACCCAACTGTTTGCCTCAGGCCTATTCTAAATAAACAAGTTATTATGTGCACCAAAATTACAACTTTATCGCTATAAATATTGTTGCCACCTGGTATTTTTGGACCATTCTCGTACCACTTTTCTATGGCTTCGTTGATATAATGAAAAATATTTCCTCTTTTTTCTAGAAATTTGTTATATTCGCTATGGTTACTGACCCTCATTTTTTGTGGCATATTTTTTCTTTCAAGGTTAAATGGCTATTTTATAATGAATTTTGTCAGTAGCCACCAGATTTTTTCAGTTGCTATGCAACAAAGCCATTCCAGTGTCAAGCACTGGGATCTGGTAGACAATGTTCATACAGCAGCTACTCGGATGACACCTTGTGCTTGCTGGCTATAATTGCTAAGGATTTTTATTTAATTTAACTGCATCTTTTGCCTTATCCAATAACCCATTAATAAAACCAATTTCGCTTGGTTTATCAAGTAAATCAGATGCAATGTTAGTATATTCATTAATGACAACTGGAACTGGCGTATCACAATTAGCTAACTCACATATTGCAACACGCAAAATAGATAAGCTTATAAGATTTAACCGTGAAAGGGACCAACTTGGGTGTAAATAAGACTCTATTATTTTATCATATTCTTCACTGCTTTTTATAACCTTATATAACAAGTTTTCTAAGAACTGATGTTCAAATTCTTCACATTCAAATATATCTTTCAACTTATTTATGTAGTCCTTAAGCTCACAATTTTCCAGTTTAAAAGTGCTTTTGTTGTAACCTACGAAAATATTTGAATAAGCAATTTGTACAGCAAGAAATCTTGCCGTGCTTCTTTTTATGCGCCACTTTTTATCTACTGGTTTTTCCTCCATTATTTTAATTTATTGTGTAAATCTATCATACGCAAAACAGTTGAGGCTGCATGGCCACCAACGTTCTTTTTGTTTTTATCAGCTCTAACTAGTGCTTTATCTTTGCTGTCAGCGGTAATTACACCCATACCAAGGGGTATTGCATAATGCATAACAACCTCATTTAAGCCTTCAATTACTCCTTTACAAACATATTGATAATGATCGGTTTCACCGCGAATTACGCACCCAAGAGCTAAATAACCATCATAATTAGTATGCCCACTCTTAACTGCAAAAAGAATTGTAGCTGGTATCTCAAATGTACCAGGAACCTCAACTACATCGTAACTGGCATTACTGCCTTTTAATTTATCAATTGCACCTTCAAGCAAAAGGTTCGCTATTTCAGTATAATAAATCGAATTAACTATTAGTATTCTCGACATTTACTACCACTTTTTTTGTTAAAAACAACTTTATTAATGACTGTTGAATTAGAGTTATAATATTACTAAATATCCAATATATTACCAGGCCGGCAGGAAAAGAAGAAAAAATAAAGACAGAAATGTAAGGTAAAAACTTCATAACATTTACTTGAATATCATCTTTACTGGTTTGATCTTTCTCACTTAGCTTCTGCTGAATTATCATGGTGGCACCGAAAATTATAGGTAAAATGCCTATAGAAATAGGAAAGTTATAATTAAACAACCCAAATAATGTAAAGATGTTCGTTGGGTCAGGAGCTGAAAGATCCTTAATCCATAAAAAAAAAGGAGCATGCCTCATCTCTATAGTAACAAATAATACTTTATATAGAGCAAAAAATACCGGTATTTGTATTAGCATGGGAAAAATGCTCGACATTGGATTTACGTTGTTTCTCTTAAACAATGCAATTGTCTCTTTATGCTGCTTTAAGCTGTCATTTTTATACAACTCTTTTATACGAGTTAATTCAGGCTGCAGGCTTTTTACCTTAAACATCGAAATATATGATCTATTAAATAAGGAAAGCATCAAAAGTTTGATTACTAAAGTCAGCAATAATATTGCTAAGCCAAAATTTTTTAAAACGAAGTTAAAATATTCAAGCAGTAAAAACACTGGTTTAGTTATAAAGTAAAGAACACCAAAATCTACAGCTTTATCAAACAGGGGTATATTGAGAGTGTCCTTATAAGAATCCAGTAAATTCAACTTTTTTGCTCCAGCAAAAAAATAATTCACATTAGAAACGCTTGCACCAGGAAGTATGCTCTTGTAAGGTTTGACAAAATCTACTTGGAATTTATCAGTATTATTAACGTTTGTGTGTTTAATGCTTACATTTATTTTATCAGATTTTTCAGGTATGATGGCTGTGAGCCAGTATTTATCAGCAAAACCAAACCAATTTTTTTCACTCGTGCTTGCTTTTATTAAATGTTTTTTGGAAATATCCTTATATGTCCACTCCTCTAGTTTATTATCAAATGCACCCAGTACTCCTTCATGGGATATCCAATAAGATTCGTTGATATTGTCACGTTTACGGTTAATTTTACCATAAGGAACCAAAACTACATTATCCTTTGTATTATTTTCAACAACTTGCTCAACTTTAAACATGTAATTATCGTCGAGGTTAATTTTCATTCTAAATAAAATGCCATTCTCATTGTCCCAAGATAAATTGACCTCTTTTTGATTAAGTTTATCTGCTCGCCAGACTGCTTTAGAATCTGGAACTTTAATCTTGTTACTCGGATCGAGCCACCCAAATTCTGCAAAATATACATCTTTTGATTCTGCAGGTGACAGTAACACCACTTGTGGAGAAGAAGAACTCGGTTCTAAGTGGTAATTAGTTAAAATTAAGTCATCAAACCTTGCACCTTTCAGAGAAATTGATCCTTTAATCATGTTATTGGTTAAACTAACCCTCTGTTCTCGAGTAGAATTAATAATTTCAGAACGATTTTGGTA
The DNA here is from genome assembly GCF_017869285.1 of Wolbachia endosymbiont of Wiebesia pumilae. Taxonomy (NCBI): domain Bacteria; kingdom Pseudomonadati; phylum Pseudomonadota; class Alphaproteobacteria; order Rickettsiales; family Anaplasmataceae; genus Wolbachia; species Wolbachia endosymbiont of Wiebesia pumilae. Next base: position 1,228,354 of record NZ_CP054557.1, on the reverse strand, counting down.
TATTATAGGAGCAAGGTCGTTAAAAGATTCGATATGTTCAATATTTTCAATCAATGGCTGGTTTTGGTTTGTACTAAAAAAATTATCATAAATAATACGCCAAGACACCATGATTAACATGGAAAGGATAGCTGCCAAAATTAAACTTTTTGCTTCTGACATGAAATTAAATCAAACATATCTTCTTAAAGTGTATACTAAATATTGTACTAAAACAATGAAATTTACTTATTTTTAATAATAACTTTTAACGCTGATCTTTAAAATTTATTTTAATAGCTTCAAATTTTAACAATATGAACGCGGTGAAAAATCTAGTTATTTGGTTGCTAATAATAGCCACTACTGCAATGCTTATTGATTCACAAAGGGACAAACTAAGCGACAGATTTCTCAGTACTTTTTTACCATATAAAGGAAGAATTCAAAATAGCGGTCAGAATAGTGGAAGTATTGAATTTACGAAGTCATATGATGGACACTTTTATATTCAGGCTCAAGTCAATGATCGCAATATAACGTTTTTGCTTGATACTGGAGCAACCGATATTGTTCTATCACAAAAAGACGCATTACATGTTGGTATTAACTTACAAAATGTTCAGGATTTTAAAATATATGAAACTGCGAAAGGTCAAATAAAAGCTGGAGTGGTTCAAATACCTCAAGTTAAAATAGGAAATTTTTTGATTAATGATGTACAGGCAAGCGTTAACACTCATTCTATGTCTCATTCACTACTTGGAATGAGCTTTTTAAGGTATTTTCATTTCACTATAAGAGATAATAAGTTGATATTATACCGCGACTAAACACTTCTACAATCTACTTATCAAAGCTCTGTAGGTCAATATAGGAGCAGAAATAAATATTGCAGAACAAGTGCCAATCAAAATACCAAAAAAAATGATCAAGCTGAAGTCTCTCACTGCATCTGTGCAGATTAATACCAAAGGAAGAGCAGCAAGAAGGGTTGTACCAGAAGTTAATATAGTGCGAAATAATGTAGCGTTGATACTTGCATCTACTACCTCACTCATCCGCCCACCTTTACCACTCCTGCGATACTCTCGAATCCGATCATATATAATTACTGAGTTATTGATTGAATAACCAATGACAGTAAGGAGAGCTGCAACTGATGAAATATTAAACTCAATGCCAGTTAGGCTAATAAAACCAACAGTTAAAATCACGTCATGAATCAGTGCTGTTATTCCACTGAATCCACATTGCCAATTAAATCTAAACCAAACGTAAAAAAATATTCCAACAATCGCGATCAACATGGATAACATTCCTTCAAATATTTGTGTTGAGCTTATTTGTGGGCCAACATAGTCTATTTTACGATAGCTTATTGAGCTCCCCAGCTTTTCTTCTAGTATGCTTTTTATCTTTTTGATTTTATCTTCATCTCCTTCATCTTTAAAACGCATGACTAAATTATCACCCGCTTTTGAACTCTGCACTGTAAAACCATTTTCTTTTAATGCATCGAGAATAGAGTGATTCTCATCTGAAGATTTTATCTCTATCAAAATTCCGCCTGCAAAGTCTATGCCTAAGTTCACTCCACGCAGCACAACAGTGAATATTGAAAAGATGATAAGAATAATGCTAATTAATGCAGTCAAATCCCTATATTTACTAAACTTGATATCGAGGTTGTCTGGAATGAGTCTAAGTGCCATGCTATTTACTTAAACTTGAATTTTATATACTTTTCAAAAAATTCACTAGTTTATTCTGTGATTGTTTGATTATGTCAATTTTTCCATCAGTTAATTCTTGTCTGTCAATTAAGTTCTATCTAGCTTGCATACTACCATTTTGAAGTACATTACAAAAGCGAAATACTGCCAATTTGGCCCATCATTTTATCTCTGCAAGCTTATCCCCCCCTTGCTATGTTAGCAACGCAACCTAAGCTAGGTTCCTTCATAGCAGTGTTAGATACACTGCCATATCTTTCAAAACTTTCATGCTCTATAGCTTCCTCAACACTTTTTCCTCCTAAAAGACAGTTTTCCCCTAAACTTTTTCCCCTATTTTTTAACTCATTAAGCCTTGCTCTGTTTTCCCCATCAATCTCCACTTTTATTTTATTGCTGCCTTTCTCACTAGGACTTAGATAAATACTTATCTCTCCTACCTCAGTAGTAAAAGACATTTCAATACCACCTTTTGAGACATCCATGTAATTTCTTTTTCCCCCTATTTCTTCTACATTTTCAACTCTTACTATACTTTCTCCAATTTTGAGTATGCCAACTCTTAAATTTAAGTCTTTGGCTTTTTCATTGTTTAGGATTTCTGCAACTTCAACAATACTATCTTGCGAGTACTCTATACAAAAATATCTATTATCCTTGTCTACTCCTAATACATTTTGAGTCTGCTTGCTTTTGTTTACAATACTTTCATATGCTAAACCTTTTAGCTTGCTTTCAATTTCCTTACATTTCTCAGAAAGACCATCATCAAATCCATTACAAGTAACTATCTGCTCAAACTCATTCCCATCGAAAAAATTATGGCGTTTTACTTTCCCACCTTCTAACAATAAATTACTAACAATGCTTTTGATAATGTCCTCTTCGGACACTTCATTTTTTTTGTTACAGTTTTGATCTTCACTTTCTTTATTACAGTTTTGATCTTCACTTTCTTTGTTACAGTTTTGACCTTTACTTTCTTTGTTACAGTTTTTATCTTTACTTTGATAGGGAAAGTTATCAAATACAAAAGTGTTACTTCTGTTACTTATATGACTACCACTAGTAAGATCTTTTATTTCTTCAAATACTGTATTTGTTACAGTTTTGTTACAACAACTACATTTTAAATTTAACATTACTTCTTTTTCTAAGTATTTAGCTACTATGCACTTAATACTTTCTGGAGTATTTTTTATATCTTTTTGTTCATTTTGTTCTGTTATACCTCTCACCTCCCCACAGCATTTATCAATCAGATCCTGTTTACTTTGAGTTAACGACATTTTTAGTTTCATAAAAAGTGAGTCTTTTAGAAAAGGATTATCATCTTCTAGGTCCCGATCATTTTCTGAATCCAAATCATCTGTTAACTCCATTGAATCAAGATTACCTGAACTATAGTACGAACCCTTTTTTGAGTCCGAACTATCTTCTGAGTTCCCATCACTATCTGACCAATTGTCAACTTTCGGAAATTCTGAGCTTTTCTGTTCACCTTCAAAAGTCTGATTACTACCACCAGCGCCCTTTGTCAAATTTTCTTTATTTTCACAAGAACCACCTAAAGAATAGCCTTGACCCTCTTCTTGATCTGAAGCACTTAATTTACTATAAGTTGCTTGACTATAACCATTGAAGTTATAACCTAAACCATTACTACCATGCTGTAAAGGATCGCTTTCAAAAGTTTGTGGATTATCACTTTCACCTAACAAACCACCATTTGTTGGATTACATACATTTTCTGTATATTTTTGATTATTTTGTGCTTCTATTTTCCTCTTCTTGTACAACGGTTCAAACTGATCAATTTCAATCGATCGTACTCGTTTCCTTGAAGGAAAGTCCTCTGGAATCTGATCCTCATCGTCAGAATTGTGACCTGAATCACAAATTACATGATCATTGCAGGTAGAATTATGCTCTTGACTAATCAAGGAAAGCTGAATTAGATTGCTAAAAACAATATTATCTAGCTGTACTGAATCAGTACTTTCAAAAATTTGTGGATTATTACTCACGTCTGGCAAATCACCTGATAAACCAGTCTGATGATTATTTTCACCTACCCAACCATCAGTTGGTGTTGGAATGCATATTCCTGTATATCTTTGGCTATCAAGAGAATCATTAGTTAATTGTACTGCTGTATAAGTTGTCCGGTCATCCTCATCATCGGAACTAATACCTGAATCATGGCCATCACCTTCTTCAATCTTTTGAGTTTCTATATCGTGTTCATTTATTTCGCTCGACGAATCATAGTTGGAAGGGTTATACTGTTGATTAGGACGTTTAAAAATTTGACGCCAATCGCTGTAAGGCTCCTTAAAATCGAAAGGAGTGCGTATAACTTTTTCCTTGCCTGATACCCCACCATTCATATTGTATAACCATTACTCACTAATCCCTTAGTGAATATCTTAATATATAGGTCTGTCAATAAAAAAATATAACTTTCTTTGGTTCTAACCTTTGCAAATCAGTATCTATAGCTCGGTAATTTCTCATACGTTGCACTCTGGACCTAGGAGCGTTGTTAATAAAATCCACGACAGCTAGACAATCCTTGCTCGTCCACTAAAAGGAAAAGCAGCAAGGAGCGAACCAAAAGCGATAAGAAAGGATCCAAGCCAGATTATAGACATTCCAGGTTTATAGTGCACTTTGGCTGCGATTTTGCTCTTACTCTTATCAATCTCTCCAATTACAACATAAATATCAGAAAGCAAATTGTGGTAGATACTGCTTTCAACATTTTTCTGACCTTCCGCAAGGTAAAATCTATATTCAGGAGTTACTTCACCTAATATCTTATTATTCAGCAAATTCCTGATATCCATTGTACCCCTCACTGCATGGAAATTTTTTTCTTTTATTAGCTCAATATTGCGTAAAGTAACTTTAAATTTATTGACTGTTATGCTATCCCCTATTTTTAAGTAATTTTCTTTTTTCTCCTGCCAACCAACTGAATAAGCTATACCAAGCACTAGAATTGCCACTCCAGCATGAGCAAGCATCATTGCATAGTAGGACTTAGAAACTCTTCTTGCTAATAAAATTGATTCACCAAATGCTACCTTAAATAAACGAATTCTTTTACTGTATGCTTCTAAAACAAAGATTAATAATGCTATGGAGATAGTAATTGATAGCACAATTATTAGCTCCATGTGAAAGATAAACGGCAAAATAGCTGCAGCACTGCAGAATGAAAATCTATATTCACGGAATATTGGCAATAGACTATTTCCCTGCCAACTGCAGTATTGCCCGATCATGGTGAGCACTAGAATAGCTAGTGCAATAGAGTTAAATAAAGAATTGTAATATGGTGCTCCAACTGAAATTAATTCACCGGTTAAATACTCAAGCACTGTAGGGTATAAATTGCCAACGAATACGATAAAAAAGGCAGTGATGAATAATAAATTGTTCATCAGTATCATCGTAAAGCGTGAAAAGAATCTTCTACCCTCTGTCACTTGAGTAGCAAGTTTCTTTCTGGATTCCAGTGTCAAGCATTGGAATGACATCGCAGGCGTGTGATTTTTTCTCGTAAATACTACAAATATTACTAAGCTACTGACTGTAATTACACCAAGTAGAGCTAATATATATAGTCCATATCTTGGGTCATCTGCAAACGTGTGCACTGAGGTAAGTATTCCTGAGCGGACTAGAAATGTTCCAGTCACACTCAATATAAAAGTTGTAAGCGTAAGTAAAATAGCAAAGTTCCTTAAAACATTGAAATTCCGTACCACGAGCAACAAATGTGTCAGCGCTACTGCAATTAGCCACGGCATCAAAGAAACGTTTTCCACTGGATCCCAAAACCAAAATCCACCCCACCCAAGTTCGCGATATGCCCACCAGCTACCCAAGCTGATGCCCAAAGTGAGCAGCGACCAAGAAATAAGTACCCAAGGCCTGACAATTTTAGCCCAAACATTTCCTTCAGTATTTAAAATTAATCCAGCTATAGAGAGCGAAAAAGGAACGCTAAATCCAAGGTACCCCAAATATAATATCGGTGGATGAATAGCAAGGCCTATATCCTGCAATATCGGATTAAAACCCAATCCATCTGTTTCAATGCCTGGCATTTTAGTGAAGGGGCTGGATTCAATTAAAGTGAACAGCAAAAAACAAAAGCAAATCAGCCCATGAGTGATAAGAGATATTTTTTTTAATTTACTACCATTAGTTCGTTCTGGTGTCATTCCAGTGCTTGACACTGGAATCCAGTTTTTATTACACTGCCATTTGATGTACTCATTTGCAATTAAATTGTCTGGATCCCAGTGTCTGGGCACTGGGATGACAGAAGAAGAGACTGGGATGACAGAGGGGGAAACTGGGATGACAGAAGGTATATAAATATCCATTAGTAATAAATACATGACAAGCACTAAGGTCCAAAGCAACATGGACCCTTCTTTGTTTCCCCAAACACCACAAATCTTGTAGATCAAAGGTTTTGTTGTGTGTGAGTGGTAGTATACGTTTTCAAGTGAAAAATCATTTGTAATGTGGCAGTAGATCAAAATAGCCATTGACGCTGATACACAAAAAAATATGGCAGTGGTAATAAACCGACAAGAACTAAGCGGTAAAAACAAATATGTCAAAGACAATAAGCAGGCTAGCAATAGCAATATATTCCCAAGTTCAGGCATAAAAAATTATAGTTTTTATATAAACAATATTACTGATGACAAGTTAGAAGTTAAAGTGTTAATTGATGCTAGCATAATGCTCCCGTAGTTAGCTGTGCTAGTATTAATTAAAAATTAAATATTAAATCTTTATACTTTTATAGATAGCGTTAATATTGAGGTAACATTGTGGGTACAACTAAGATTAGTAAATTTCCATTCAATATAAAAGGTAAAGTGGCAAAACAACATGCCGAACCAATAATCGAAAAAAATCTCTATACTATTTTAGGATTCAAAGATATAGAAGATTTTGAAAATAAGACAAGTAAACTTGTTAATAAAAAAGTTTGGCAATCATTTGTTGACTGCTTTGCAAAAGAAATAGATTATGCAGCAACCGAAGAAGTTGTAAAAAACATCGTTTGTAACATTGCAAAGAGTGATCAAGGTAATGCTTTTACCAAAACTGAACATCTCATATTAAATGAAAAGCAAGATAATAAAAAGAGAGAAAAAGCGATTAGAAAAGCTATTAGTATTTTGAGAAAAATCAATCCAGAAAAAGCCTTTAATGAACTTTCAGTAATAAAAAAACAAGCTGAAGATTTTTTACAAACCGATTTTTGTAAAGCACAGAGTAAATCACTTCAAGGATTTGCTCCCTCTGGTGGACAGCTCTTTGCGGAAACTCTGAAATATATAGAAACACTAGAAAGATTATCCGAAGTAAAAAAAGAAGGGCTAGTTAGAGATTTCTTGTTAAATCATGTTAGTTTATTGAATAAAAAGTATCCTAAATCACAAGGTAAAAGGGAAGATGCTATAACAATACTATCAAGTGATGAGTTGAAGAATTTTTACAATAAAGGTGTAAAAGAAGGAATGTTACAACCAATGGCATCTTACAAAGGATGCAGAAACCTGTATGACAAAATGAACCAGATAAAAAATGAATCCAAAAGTATAATTAAAAGAGAAGAACGGGAAGAAAATTTAAAGAAAATAGATAAGTCGATAATCAGCGCAATTAATGACATAAAAAAACATAGAGAAGCAATCCTTAACTGTAAAGACTTTCAAAATTCTTACATAAAAGAGAAAAAAGAACATCCATTTAGAGGCAACGCATGTCAAAAAATGATTGATATATATCAAGAGAGAATTGTTGGATATCAGGAGAAAATTCGTCAAAACTTAAACCAAATAAAAGCGATATTAAAAAGTGCGCCGCAAGAAATGGATGATGTGGAAGAATTCGAGGAAATAATTGATGATATACATGAAGCAAAGCAGTGTGATGAAATTTTTGATTCAGCTTTAATTTGTTTATCGAACATACAGAATGAGCTAGATATTCAGCTGGAAAATCCTTCAACAGAACTCAGAGCTTCACACATTAACGTTAAAACTGAGCTAACTAGTGTACAGTCCCAGAGTGTGATGGTATGATAAAATATGAGAAAAAAATACCATCAAAGGAGGAGTTATGGGACAAATATTGCATGGGTGCGCCAAAACAACACAGACGATTCGTAGAGCAATACAAAATAGAAAAGAGAGCATAGCAAAACTCTCCAAGCATTATAACCTTAATCCAAAAACTATTATTAAGTGGAGAAAACGTTCATTTACGAAAGATGCTGATATGGGTCCAAAGCGTCCAAGATCGACTGTTTTAACGCTAGAAGAGGAAGCTATAATAGTTACATTTCGCAAGTATACACTACTGCCACTAGATGATTGCCTTTACGCTCTGCAGTCTACAATTCCGCATTTGACTCGCTCTAGCTTGCATCGTTGTTTACAAAGACACAACATTAGCAGATTACCAACTGTTGATGGAGAAGTTAAGTCAAAAAAGAAATTCAAACAATATCCTATCGGTTACTTTCATATTGATATTGCTGAAGTTAGAACTGAGGAGGGCAAATTACATTTGTTTGTTGCTATTGATAGGACATCCAAATTTACCTATGTTGAGTTGCGTAACAGTGCTACAAAACCCATAGCTGCTGAGTTCTTACGTAATTTGATTAGAATTTTACCGTATAAAATCCATACTATTTTGACAGATAACGGTATACAATTTACAAACCAGAAGCGTCATAAGTATGCTTTCCAACATATATTTGATAGAGTTTGCGAAGGGAATGTTATTGAACATCGTTTGACAAAAGTTAGCCATCCTTGGACGAATGGGCAAGTCGAGCGTATGAATAAAACTTTAAAGGATGCTACAGTTAAGAAGTATTACTATCAATCGCACCAGCAACTTAAAGAACACCTTTATAACTTTGTTATGGCTTATAATTATGCAAAGAGACTCAAAACTCTTAAGGGTCTTACTCCTTACGAATTTATATGTTATCAGTGGACACAGTCTCCAGAATTATTTATACTAAATCCACACCATCACACTCTGGGACCATACACTTAGTCTGTGTTTTAATTTGGTTGTGTTTTATTAAAAAAACTTTAGATTTATTTTATAATCGATACTCAAATATAATGACTCAAACTTGGGATTTGTTGCAAACAGGGCAAAAGGAAGGCTATAAAATTGCGTATACTAATGCTCGTATTATCGACCCGGAAACTAAACTTGATATAAAAGGTTCATTATTGACTGAAGGGGATAAAATTGTTGACTTTGGTGAATCATTATTTTCAACAAGTGGAGTTGATGAAACAATAGACTGTAAAGGGCTTGTTCTAATGCCAGGCCTTATTGACATTCACGTACATTTTCGTGAACCAGGCCAGGAACATAAAGAAACTATATATACAGGCAGCAAATCTGCAGCTGCGGGGGGAGTTACAACTGTAGTTTGTCAGCCAAACACTGTTCCAGCAATTGATAGCGTTATTTTGGCTAAATATTTGAAATATAGAGCACTTGAAACTTCACATGTAAACGTTGAATTTTACGCTAAAATCACCACTTCGGAAGAACACCTGACTGAAATGGCACTTTTAAAGGAAGCAGGTGCGGTTGGGTTCACCGATGATGGCATGCCAGTTATGAACCCAATGATTATGAGACAGGCGCTGCTTTATTCAAGTATGCTGAATGTTCCTATTGCTCAACATGCAGAAGATTTAAATTTATCTGCTGGTGGCGCAATCAACGAAGGTAAAATTTCTGAAGAATTGGGAGTAAAGGGGATCTTGAGTGCGTCAGAATCGGTTATGGTAAATCGTGATATACTGCTAATGAAGGATATGGAAAATGTGCACTACCATATTCTACATGTCTCTTCAAAAGATTCACTTGATGCTATTAAACGTGCAAAAGATTTGGGATTAAATGTTACGTGCGAAGTAACCCCTCATCACTTCACTTTGACTGAAGATATAGTAAAACAACATGGAGCAATTGCAAAAATGAATCCGCCGCTTCGCACTGAAGAAGATCGTTTAGCTATGGTTGAAGGTTTAAAGACAGGTGTGATTGATTGCATTGCAACTGATCACGCTCCGCATGATCGTAGTTCTAAAGATCTACCACTTGAAAATGCTGCATTTGGTATTGTTGGTCTTGAAACAATGCTGCCCCTTTCACTTGAACTCTATCACAGTGGGCAAATGGGTCTACTTGATGTGCTTGCAAAATTGACATATAAGCCTGCAGATATAATACACATACCACGTGGTCGTATACAAAAAAACCTTGCTGCAGACTTAATTTTAGTTGACCTCAATCATGAATGGGAAATTAAAACTGACAACTTTGCTAGTAAATCAAAGAATTCTCCTTTCGATGGTCGCAAAGTAAAAGGACACGTAGTACGTACTGTTGTGTCCGGCAAAACTATATACTCGCAGAAGAGTTAGTTATCATATCTTATCTATTCCAATTTGTTATCACCAGAATGGGCTAAGTGCACCTAAATTTAAATTAAGAAATCTTACACTGTCTCCGAATAAACACATCCTCTTATCTTTCCCTAATCTGTAAAGTTATTTTGTCTATCAATCTGATTCCAAAACAGCAAAATTATTGTATAATGTTACTTTGAAGTTTTATTTTCAATGCACAAGTTTGCAATACTTTTTTCTATACTGCTTGCAATAGTTGCTTACTACCTAAACAATGAAATCATATTTGAAATAGCAAAGCTATTTAGTGATATCTTTATCAGCTTGCTCAAATTAATAAGCTTACCTCTGGTTTTTTTATCCATAGTTTCCACAATTTCCGGGCTCAAAGACTCAATTGAAATCAAAGTCTTAGTTAAGAAAACACTATTTTATACTCTGCTTACAACTATTATAGCTGCGTTTGTTGCATTATCGTTTTATTTGTTAATAGATCCAGCAAGAAAAAATTTCATAAGTAATACAATAGGGAGTATTAACAGCAATAACCACAGTTATTTTTCATATTTAAAATCACTCATTCCTTCTAATTTTGTGCAAGTTTTTCTTGAAAATAATATGATTGGTAGCATATTAATCGCTTTTTTGATGGGTGGAGCTATTGTTTCACTTTCAAAAGAAAAGCAGGATATATTATATCAAGTATTCTCTGCACTTTTTGATACGCTACTTAAAATTGCTCAAGGGTTATTAAAATTTATTCCGCTTGCTGTTTGGTCTTTTATTACATGTTTTTTGCATGAATTAAAAGGCGGTAGTGAGTTCTACAATCTTTTATGGTATTTTGTTTGCATAATGTCTGCAAATTTTGTGCAGGCATTTCTGATTTTACCGCTATTTATGTGGTATAAAGGCATATCACCAATTCAAACGCTGAAAGGGGTTATGCCAGCACTCACACTTGCGTTTTTTTCTAAATCATCCAGTGCAACATTGCCAACAACTATAGAATGTGTGCAGAACAAGCTAAAGGTGCCAAAGAAATTATCGTCTTTTATTTTACCAATATGCACAACAATTAACATGAATGCATGTGCTGCATTTATACTAATCACTGTAATGTTTGTTGCAGAAATGAACGGATACGTATTTTCCTTAAGCGAAATGTTGATATGGATTTTTTTAGCTACAGGGGCTGCAATTGGTAACGCTGGAGTGCCGATGGGGTGCTATTTTATGGCAACCAGTTATCTCATGTCGATGAATGTTCCTCTGCATATTATGGGACTGATTTTGCCTATTTATACAATCATCGATACGTTTGAAACTGCAATAAATGTGTGGTCTGATGTTTGTATCACTCAGATAATTAATAAAGAATGTAATAGTGAAACTTAAAAAATGATATTAGACGAAAATAACCTAATAATAAAAGAATTTAAAGAAGCAGAAGCAATTTTGCATGGGCATTTTGTTTTATCATCCGGGCTGCATAGTGACACATACATACAGTGTGCGAAGATTTTTGAAAATCCAAGCAGAGCCATGAAAGTTTGCGTATTATTAGCAGATAAAATAAAAAAAGAATTAAATAGCTCCATAGATTTAATATTATCTCCTGCAATTGGTGGAATAATTGTGGGTTATGAGATTGGCAGGCAGCTTGGAATAAAGACAATGTTTTGCGAGCGCGTTAATGGTAAGTTTGAATTACGCCGTGGATTTAAGATCAAAAAGGGTGAGAAAATATTGCTCATTGAAGATGTAATAACCACAGGTAAATCTTCACTTGAAGCAGTGGAATGTGCAGAAGGGGAAGGAGGTAAAGTTGTTGCTGAAGCTTCTTTGATAAAGAGAAATAGTGAAACGAAACTGCCTTTTCCTGTCATATCTTTGATTGAACTGAACATCAAAAACTACAGCGAGGAAGAACTTCCAAGTGAATTAAAACAACTACCCATAACAAAACCTGGGAGTAGGGAATATTTAACAAAGTAATCCTATAATATCTTGGAAACACAGCATTTATACACAGCTTTAGTTATTTACTCCAAGTGTATTTTATGTATACTTATTACTAAATTAATTTTGAAATGATAGAAAATGAACGAATTTAAATCGATCCGAAATATAGCAATAATCGCACACGTTGACCACGGTAAAACTACTTTACTTGATAACATGTTAAAACAAAGTGGCACATTCCGCGAGAATCAAGAAGTTCAAGAACGAGTGATGGATAGTGGTGATCAAGAGCGTGAACGCGGAATTACAATACTTGCAAAATGTACATCAATAATGTGGGGCGATGAAAAGATCAATATTATTGACACGCCAGGGCACGCGGACTTTGGTGGGGAAGTGGAAAGGGTATTGTGCATGGCAGATGGTGTGTTGCTGCTGGTTGACGCTGCAGAAGGTCCCATGCCACAAACAAAATTTGTGCTCTCAAAAGCACTAAAAGCAAATTTGAAGCCAATTGTGATAATCAATAAGGTCGACCGACCAGATAGCAGAATTGATGAAGTATTAAATGAAATATATGAGTTATTTTTTAACCTTGATGCAACCAACGAGCAGCTAGATTTTCCAGTGTTGTATGCTTCAGGTAGAAATGGCTGGTGTGCTAAGGAGCTTTCTGATGAAAGAAAAGATTTAAGCCCATTATTTTCAACGGTTATAGATTATATAAAACCTTCTGTTTATAATCAAAATGCACCTTTTGCTATGTTGGTCACTCTACTTGAGTCTGATAAGTTTCTTGGCAGAATATTGACAGGAAAGGTTTATCAGGGCATTGCAAAAGTCAATTCAGATCTTAAGGTGTTTGACCTCGATGGCAAAGTAATTGAACGAGGAAGATTAACTAAGTTGCTCTCATTTTCTGGCTTGAAACGCATTCCAGTAGAACAAGCTGTGGCGGGAGACATAATTGCAATTGCAGGACTTGAGGAAGCTTCGGTTTCAGATACTATAGCAGCACCAGAAGTTACAACTGCAGTAAGCTCAACTCCAGTTGATCCGCCAACAATGGCGATTACTCTGAGCGTTAATGATTCACCTTTTGCTGGGCAAGAAGGTACAAAGCTTACTTCAACTGCTATAAAGGATCGTTTATATGCGGAAGCAGAAACAAATGTTGCAATTACTGTGACTTTGGCACCAAGCGGTGAAGCATTTGAAGTAGGTGGGCGTGGTGAGTTACAGCTTGGAGTGTTAATTGAAAATATGAGGAGAGAAGGTTTTGAGCTTTCGGTATCACGCCCTCGCGTGTTATTTAAAGAAGAAGGCGGTAAAAAACTTGAACCTATAGAGGAAGTAGTAATTGATGTAGATGATGAATATAGTGGAATCATCATGGAAAAACTCAGCTTCCGTAAAGGTGAAGTAACTGACATGAGACCTTCTGGTAATGGCAGGACAAGATTAACGTTTTTAGTGCCATCAAGAGGATTAATCGGTTATCAAGGAGAGTTTTTAACTGATTCTCGTGGCACAGGCATAATTAACCGTTTATTTCACAGTTATGCTCCACATAGAGGTCCAATTTCTGGAAGGCGCAATGGAGTTTTAATTTCTACAGATAAGGGTGAGGCTGTGGCATATGCAATTTTCAATTTGCAAGACAGGGGAATTATGTTTATTAAGCCACAGGATAAGGTATATTGTGGCATGGTTGTCGGCCAGCATAGCCGTGACAATGATTTGGAGGTAAATGTGTTAAAGGGTAAGCAATTAACAAACGTAAGAGCTTCAGGTAGTGATGAAGCTATAAAGCTCACTCCACCAAAGATAATGACACTGGAGGATATGATAGCGTATATAGATGATGATGAATTGGTGGAAGTAACTCCAAAATCTATACGTTTACGCAAGAAATTCCTTGATCCAAATGAACGTAAGCGTGCAGGAAGGGCAAAGAATAAGGAGTAATCAGAGGTTGAACATTTGCGAAAAATAGTGTATAATTATTCGTCTCCTAATTGTATTTAATTATGGCCTTTTCGAAATTTCTCGATCCAAAAAACAATTTCGCGTTCAAGAGAATATTTGGCACTGAGAAAAATAAAGATATTCTCATTCACTTTCTCAATGATATATTGGGCTTCGCTGGCAAAGATGAAATAGAAGAAATAGAATTTCTCAGCACTATCATGGATGCTGAGATTGCCTCTAAAAAACAAAGTATTGTTGATGTTTTCTGTACTGATTCTGCTGGAACCCAGCTAATTATTGAAATGGTGCGACCTGAAAGTCTTCGGTCATATTGTTTAAAAGGAGAGGAATTCCTTCAGAAAGAAACTAAAAGAGTTCTAAAACTTATTAAACCAGATGTTTTGCCATCTGAGTCTATGCATCAGTGCGAATCGGGTAACCAGTTGGTGCCAAGCGATGCGGACAATGAACCTCCTCTTGAAAAAGAAGATGCTCAATCGTGAAAGGAGCATAAACTACAAGCATCATGTGGTTGGAGAGCTAGGCTTAGTGGTATGGTGAACGTAAGTGAAGCTTCATAAGTATCGTAACGATTAAAGAGCTAAAGATGCTGATAAGCTCCGACCAAAAGGTAATGTGACATTTTTCATTTCTGGATGTACGCAAATCACCGGTATAGAGAAGTCACCTAACTCACTGTTGTATGACAGAAGGAACAGGGTAAGCCTGTACTTCCGCCTATATGGCAAGCAAACCGCAAGGAACGCTGATGAAAATGCAGGTAAAGGATAATGGAGAAAGCGAATGCCATTTTGTAACGAAATGTATAGAATTTGTAACATTAATTCGCGTGAAAACGAGCAGATTTCCATTTGGTCCCTCGTGACAAGAAACTTTGTTAACCACTTGAGGTAGAGAAGCAGATGACCTTACCCACAGAAATGATGAAGAAATTAGGAATATTTTTTACAAAAAGGACAATACTAACAAAAGAACTTTATTCTATTTAAAATATAAAGTTACAATAAATTTTCCTGTCATCTCCAAATAAATTACATTAACTTAGTATTGTATATTGTTAATAACTTAAATAATACAACCATTTTCAGCAACAAAAACCAAAGGTCTTGAGATACAAGATATTTGTATGGTTACTATGATAGTTCCTTTTTTAAGAAAGTTTTAAATTTCATACCTAACAATAAACAACTTTAGGTTTAAATTTATGAAATCAGTTGTTATATACATCAGCAAATACGAATTTAACTGGTGTTATGGACTTAAATAAATTTACCGAAAAAGCAAAAAGTCTAATTCAAAGTGCTCAAATGAAAGCGTTGGGAGCTGGGCATCAGATTTTTATGCCTGAGCATTTACTAAAAGTGATGCTTGAAGATGAATCAGGTTTAGTTCAGGATTTGATAAACGCTTGTGGTGGAAGTGTGCAAAGTATTTCTGATGCTGTGGATAGCGCAATAAAAAAGTTGCCAGTAATTGAAGGTCCAGGAAGTGGTGGCCTTCAACTTTCAAGAGAAATAGCAAAAGTTTTTGAAGATTCAATTGGTATTGCAAAGAGAAATAAAGATTCATTTGTTGCTGTCGAGCGTTTACTGCAGGGCCTCACTGCACAAAAAGATGATACTGTAGGCAAAATTCTGGCAGAGAATGGTGTGACTCCACAAAAACTGAACTCAGTTGTTGCAGAAATGAGAAAGGGCAGCAGTGCGGACTCGCCAAACAGTGAGGAAAAATTAAACGCGGCAAAGAAATATACAAAAGATGTTACAGAGCTTGCTATGCAAGGAAAGCTTGATCCTGTAATTGGTCGTGATGAAGAGATCAGAAGAACTATGCAGGTATCACTGAGGCGGACAAAAAATAATCCAGTGCTGATCGGTGAACCTGGTGTTGGAAAAACTGCAATAGTTGAGGGGCTTGCAAATAGAATTGTTGCAAACGATGTACCACTTGGTTTGCATGATGCAAAGGTCTTAGCTTTGGATCTTGGTGCATTAATCGCTGGAACAAAGTTTAGAGGAGAATTTGAAGAAAGGTTAAAAGCAGTTATTAATGAGCTTTCGAAAGCGGAGGGAAAAGTTATCTTGTTTATAGATGAGCTTCATACTTTAGTTGGAGCAGGAGCAACAAGTGGTGCAATGGATGCCTCGAATCTGCTGAAGCCTGCTCTTGCGCGTGGAGAAATTCGCTGTATAGGAGCCACAACTTTAGATGAATATCGTCAGCATATAGAAAAAGATCCTGCGCTTGCAAGGCGTTTCCAGCCTGTGTTTATTTCTCAACCAACTGAAACTGATACCATTTCAATACTCAGGGGTTTGAAGGAAAGATATGAGGTGCATCATGGTATAAGAATTACAGACGGTGCAATAATTGCTGCTGCAACGTTGTCCAATAGATATATAACAGATAGGTTTTTACCTGATAAAGCAATTGATTTGATTGATGAAGCAGCAAGTAGGGTGAGAATTGAAATGGATAGCAAGCCTGAAGTTATTGATGAACTTGAGAGAAAGGTTATACAGCTAAAGATTGAAGCAGAGGCTTTAAAAAAAGAAAGTGATGAAAATTCTAAACAGCGTTTAAAAAAGATAAATGAGAAGGTTGAAAACCTAAATAGCAAATTTGCTGACTTGAACAGCAAATGGCAGATGGAAAAGAATAAAATAGCTAGAATACAAGAAACAGCCGAAAAATTAGATAACGCTAGAAAAGAGCTGGAATTGGCTCAGCGGAGTGGAAATTTAGGAAAAGCAGGAGAGCTGATGTATGGTGTGATCCCTCAGCTTGAGAATGAATTAAAAAATCAGGAAAAGGTTACTGATAGTTTCTTAAAGAAAGAAGTGACTGGAGATGATATTGCAAACATTGTTTCAAAGTGGACAGGAATTCCAGTTGATAACATGATGCACAGTGAAAAGGAAAAACTTCTTAACATGGAGAATGAAATAGGAAGAAGAGTAATAGGGCAGAAAGATGCAATAGAAGCGATAAGTAATGCAGTTAGGCGCTCCCGCTCTGGGGTGCAAGATACTAATCGACCTTTTGGTTCATTCTTATTCTTAGGCCCAACCGGGGTTGGTAAAACCGAACTTGCGAAAGCCTTAGCTGAATTTCTGTTTGACGATCAATCAGCGCTTCTGCGTTTTGATATGTCAGAATATATGGAAAAACATTCTGTTTCAAAGCTAATTGGCGCGCCTCCAGGGTATGTTGGCTATGAACAAGGTGGCAGATTAACTGAAGCGGTAAGAAGAAGGCCATATCAGGTTATTCTGTTTGATGAAATCGAGAAAGCAAATCCAGATATATTTAATCTATTGCTGCAAATCTTGGATGAGGGTAGACTCACTGATAGTCATGGTAAATTAATTGATTTTCGCAACACCATACTGATTTTAACTTCTAACCTTGGCGCTGAGATAATGCTAAAAGGGAATGTTGATTCTGTAAGAAATGAAGTGATGCAAATAGTTAAATCAGCATTTCGTCCAGAATTTTTAAACAGGCTGGATGAAATTATTATATTCCACAGTTTAACCAGAGATGACATCTATAAAATTATAGATGTTCAATTTTCTTATTTACAAAAAACACTTGCTAAGCGTAAACTGAGTATAAGTTTGTTGCAGGAAGCTAAAGAACTAATAGCACAAACTGGCTATGACCCTGAATATGGAGCAAGGCCCTTAAAAAGGGTTATACAAGAGTGTATTCAAAATAATTTAGCTAAATTAGTTTTATCAGGGGAAGTAGTAGAAAATGATGAGCTAATAGTGTACGCTCTTGATAATGAAATCTTAGTTAAAAAGGTTTAAGTTCACTGTGTATTTTTGTTAAAAAAAATGTGTATAGATCATAATGTTGACACTGAGTCTTTATTTAAGTTAGCTGATCAAGAAAATCAGCAAGATAAAGAAAAAATTAAAAAATTTATTAAGTATTTTTATAGTTTTGTTTATAAAAGCGACCTAAAAGCCAATGATAAGTTTTTGCTATATATTGTAAACGATGCTTACAATTTTGTTTCTCAAAAAGAGAAAGATGAAAGTAAGTTAGTAGTAAGCAATATAGATGATATACCAGGAATAGAAGGCGATTTTACCACGATTAAGATAACAAACAATGATATGCCATTTTTGGTTGACTCCGTTATTGCAACTATTAAGTCGCACGATTTAACCATATGCTATTACAGCAACAGCATAATTAACATTAAAAGAAAAGATGGCCTAATAGACGAGATTTACTCTTTGGAAGAAAGCAATGGAGTCAAAGAGTCAGTCATATATGTAATTATCAAAGGTATAAGTGACAGCTTTGTTGATACATTAAAAGAATCTCTACAGAAAACGCTGAAAGCGGTTAATTGCGTTGTGAAAGATTGGCACTTAATGCTCAAGAAACTTGATGAGGCAAGTCTTTCTGTCATCCCAGCTGGGATCCAGGAAAAGGACACGTGGATTCCAGTGTCACGCACTGGAATGACACCAGACCGAAATCAAGAGCAAAAAGATTTTCTAGTTTGGTTAAAGAATAATAACTTCGTATTTCTAGGTTATCAAGAATATATTGCTGGTAAAGATGAAAAACTCGTCTGTGACAGCAAAAAGGACCTTGGCCTGATGAGAGTAGGTCAAAGTACGTTGATTCCTTCTGCAAACCTTGATTCCCTATACATATTGAGATCAGATCTAATCTCAATAGTCCATCGGCGTACATACATGAATTGTATAGGAGTAAAAGAATTTGATGACCAGGGTAATGTGGTAAAGGAACGGCGTTTTTTCGGGCTATTTACTTCTGTAGCGGAGGTCCAAGATATTAGAACTATTCCAATAATAAGAGATAAAGTTAAAGTTATAGAAAAAAATGCAGGGTTTGTAACCGGGGGCCACAATAACAAAGCTCTAATTTATATTTTACAAGTATTCTCATGTGATGAATTGTTCCAGTCTAATGAGGAAGAATTATTTCAAATTTGTACTTCTATTATGTCCCTTGCAATAAGACCAAGAGTCAAGTTATGCTTAAGAAGTAAGGGAGCGTTTACTAGTTGTATAGTGCTGATACCGATGCGTTATGCTAGCTCCAGGCTAATGCTCAAGATAAGCAATATATTGAAGGATGAGATAAATGCAGAAAGTTCAGATATTTATAACCACCACATTATAAACGAATATGACTTAATGAAATTGCACGTGGTGCTAAAGGCTAAAAACGCTAGTGTTCCTGATGATAAAGTTTTGCGTATCGAAAACAAATTAAGGAACATTACGGAAAAATGGGAAGATCGTTTTATAGACAATTTATATAATACTTTTAGCACTGTTGAGGATATATTCATCCGTTATTGCAAGGCATTTCCAATAAGCTATCAAGAGAGTTTCGAACCTCATGACGCATATTACGATATGAAAAAATTGGAGATAGTGAGGAAAAAAAGAGTTAGCGAGGTTGATTTAAGACTTACTCGTGACAATCTTAATTATCAATTAAAGGTTTACACTTCGAGCAATGGAGGTCTTGAATTATTGAAGATATTAAGAATTACTAAGAATTTGGGAGCTAAGATTCTATCTCATAATGGCTATTACATAGAAATTAACGGCGGAATATGGATACACCATTTTGTGTTGTCAAGAGTCGATGAATTAATAGACAACATTACTCTAAAAGAGCAATTTGAAATAACACTTGCGAAAGTGTTTAGCAAGGAAATTAAAAATGACTATTTCAATAGTTTGATCATTATTGCTGGGCTCAAGTGGAAAGAAGTGCTTCTGGTTAGAGCGTTAAGTGCTTACCTAAAGCAGACGTCATTTAACTACAATCCAGAATATATCCAAAAGGTAGTCTCAGAGCATCCAAAAATAGTAAAGTATTTGATACAACTATTTCATGCAAGATTTGATCCTAACATAGACATTGATAGAGCAGAAACTACGGACATTGTCAGAGAAAAAATTGAGGAACTTCTAAAAGAGATCAGCAATGTTTCACATGATTACGTTTTGCGCTCGATATTTAACTTGATAATGGCTATTTTAAGGACCAGTTATTATCAAGACGATAAACCATATTTATCTACAAAATTTGACTCAAGTAAAATAAATGGTTTACCTGATCCTCGTCCGTATCGTGAATTGTATATTTATTCAAACCTTTTTGAGGGAATACATCTAAGAGGAGGGAAATTAGCCCGTGGTGGCTTAAGGTGGTCGGATAGGACGGAAGATTTTCGCACTGAAGTTTTGGGGCTCATGAAAGCTCAGATGACAAAAAATGCGGTTATTGTCCCTGTTGGTGCAAAGGGTGGGTTTGTAATAAAGCAAGCTTATAAAGATAAGAATATTTTAAGAGAGAAAAGTGTTGAGTGCTATAAGAGTTTTATCAGAGGAATGCTTGATATTACTGATAACGTGGTTGATGGTAAAATAATTCCACCAGAGAATGTGATTAGGTATGATGAAGATGATCCATATCTCGTGGTTGCTGCTGATAAAGGAACTGCTTCATTTTCTGATTATGCCAACCAGATAGCCTCTGAATATAACTTTTGGCTTGGCGATGCATTTGCATCTGGTGGATCAGTAGGTTACGACCATAAGAAAATGGGTATTACAGCAAGAGGTGCATGGATTGCAGCACAAAGGCATTTTTGGAAAATGAATAAGGATATTTACCAGGATGCAACTGTTATTGGAATTGGAGATATGGCTGGCGATCTATTTGGAAACGGTATGCTGCTTTCAAAAAATATACATTTAATCGGCGCATTTAACCATATGCATATTTTTGTTGACCCAAATCCTGATGCAGAAAAGAGTTTCACAGAACGTAAACGTCTCTTTAAGTTACCATTTTCAACCTGGATGGATTATAACAAAGATTTGATCTCTCAGGGTGGCGGGGTATTTGAGCGTAGCAGCAAGCAAGTAAATCTTTCTCAAGAAATGAAAAAATGCTTTGATATAACAGAAGATATGCTACCTCCAAGTGATTTGATTAGATATCTGTTGAAAGCAAAAGTGGACTTCATATGGAATGGAGGAATTGGCACGTTTGTTAAGGCAAAGAGTGAAAATCATAGCATGGTCGGTGACAAAGCAAACGATGAGCTGAGAGTAAATGGTAAGGATATTAGAGCTTCTATGTTTATAGAGGGTGGAAATCTTGGTTGTACACAGCTTGGAAGAATAGAATATGCTGAAAGAGGTGGATATATCAATGCAGATTTTGTTGATAATTCAGCCGGAGTGATATGTTCAGACCTTGAAGTTAACATTAAGATTGCATTTGTTTCAGCTATGAAAGCAGGGGGTATTTCTTTAGAAAAAAGGAATGAAATACTGGCAAGTATGGTGGATGAAGTTGCATCCAAAGTGCTTGAGAACCACAACAAAATTGAAACAAAAGCATTACTTCTTGAGTGTTTGCAAGCTAAAGAGAGATTGGAGCAGCACCACAGGTTACTGCTCAGTTTAGAAAAATCTGGGCTGTTAAACCGAAGCGTAGAATTTCTTCCAACTGAAGAAGAGATAGCAAGGATGTTAACTGGTGCAGAAGGTTTCAGTTCTCCTCAGCTCTCTGTTCTAATGTCTTATGCTAGAACAGCAATAAAAAATGAAATTATACATTCCGATCTGTCTGAAAAAGATCTTATATCTCATGACTACTTGCTAGGTTATTTTCCTAAAAAGATGGTAACAAAGTTTAAGGATTTCATATTAAAACACCAACTTCGTAGAGAAATTATCTCTACTTGCATTGCAAATGATGTAGTGAATAGAATGGGCTGTATATTCATCAATAATTTGGCTGAGAACACTGGAATTAAGATACAAGAAGCGGTTAACATATATATTGTTGTTAACCACCTGTATGATTTAAACAGCCTGTGGCAGAAAATTGATGAATTGGATGGAAAAATTGATGTTAACTCATACTTACAAATAGTGAGGAACGTGCAGAAATTTATTGGCAGAGTATCGTTTTGGTTAGTAAAAAATCTTAGCTTTGTAGAATTGGATGATGTTACAAAATTTAAAGATGCAATTGAAACTTTAGGCCATGATGTTTTAGATGAACACCTGTTAAAGGTCTATAATCATGGATACACTTCTTTAGTGGAACTTAATATAGATAAAGATCTAGCAAAAAAAATTGCTGACCTGTGCGTTCTTACTTATGCACTGGATATTATATCTGTTGCTGAACAGACATCTTTGTCCATTCTTGATGCTGGTAAAATATACTTTGAGTTAAAGTCGCTGTTAAGATTCGATCTGATTAGAACAATTGCCATCAAGATGAAAAGCCGCTCTTCTTATTGGGATCGCAGCTTAGTTAATGATTTATTGGACGATTTAAGCAATTACCATCACAAGCTAACTGTTAAAGTCATAAAAGCTACTGATAACCCCGAAGATAAGGTTCAAACCTGGGCTTGTAATGATAAGGACTACATAGAACGTTATAATAGTTTTTTAGATGAGATGGTTGCTTCTAAACTTGATTTAAGCAAATTAATATTTATAATCAGAAGGATTAAAGTACTTGCTTCATAGGAAAATGTTCAATATAGGTCTTTCAGAAATTTTAGTTGTAGCTTTAGTGAGCATAATTGTTCTTGATAAAAATAAGGTACCTGTATTTATTGATTTTATTAAGACTATATATAGGTATTTTATAATTGTAAAGTTAAAAGCTAGGAGGTTATTGAAGGATGCCGGAATTGAAGACTTATATAAAGAATGTAATGCTGAGAAAGTAAATTACATAATTGGTAAAAATGGTAAGCTTTATCCTACTTATGATATAGATAATACATCTAAAGATAATGACAGCAAAGATTCTGGTAGTAGATGATGTACTATCTAATGTCAAGCTTTTAGAAGCTCGACTAAAAGCAGAGTACTATACGGTTATCGTAGCTCATGATGGTGAAGAAGCTATAGATTTAGTAGCAAAGCAGCAGCCTGATATTATATTACTTGATATCATGATGCCAAAGATGAATGGCTTTGAAGTTTGTAAGGAGCTAAAAAATGATCCCTTGACAACCCATATTCCAATAATTATGGTAACTGCGCTGCATGATACTCATGATAGAGTGCAAGGTATTAATGCTGGCGCGGATGATTTTCTGACTAAACCAATAAACGAAACTGCTTTATCTGCACGAATTAAGTCTCTCACACGCTTAAAGATGATTATCGATGAATTGCGTTTGAGAGGAGAAACTAACGCTGAGATTGGTGGAGTCGCAGGAAACAGTATTATGGATTATTCCAATCAGATTTTTGATGCTAACATACTTGTTATAGATGAGGATGTTCATCAAGTAGAGCAGATATATAATATATTAAAGCAACGCTTTAGGTCAATTAAAATACTGAGTGATCCAATGGAAGCATTGAAGGTTGGTATTGAGAATGGTTACGACCTGATCATTTCTGATATGCAATTTTCAAAAACTGACGGCTTGCGTTTGTGTTCTGAGTTTCGTAGTAAGGTGGAAACACGTTATACACCAATTCTGATTCTTTCTGAGGATTATGATAAAAACAATTTAGTAAAAGCACTTGATGTAGGTGCTAATGATTATTTAACAGTACCTTTGGATGAGGGTGAGCTAATAGCAAGGGTTAATTCGCAAGTAAAACGCAAAAGATATCAAGATGCCTTGAGAATGAATTTATTTAATAATGCGGAAATGTCTATAAAGGACCCATTAACTAACTGTTATAATAGAAGATATTTTGATGCACACTTAAGAAACATTGTTAAGGACTCTGTGGAAAAGGATAGAAGGTTGTCTCTTATGATACTTGATATAGACTATTTTAAGATAGTGAATGACAGTTTTGGGCATAGTGCTGGAGATGAACTTTTAAAGCAAATACAGAAAAGAATTTCTGAAAATATCAGAGTGACAGATTTACTAGCTAGGTTTGGTGGTGAGGAGTTTGTTGTTGTAATGCCAGATACCAATGTATCAGATGCGTATACTATTGCGGAGAGAATACGAAAAATTATTGCTAAAAAACCTTTTATACTTGCGGATAAAAATACAACCCACGATGTAACTGTGAGCATTGGAATTGCAGAAATGCAAGAATCTGACCTTGACAATATTAAAGAATTTATAGTACGTGCCGACAAATATTTATATAAAGCAAAAAACAGTGGTAGAAATAGAGTGGTTACTGGCTATAGCTAAAGTGGCTTAAGTTTGCCGACAACCGTCATTCCGCTACTAGTTAGCGGAATCTATGCTGAGATACCGCGAATGAATCGCGGTATGACGGTTCGCGGCAGCATGACGATAAGGTTTATACCTTGTCATTCCAGTGCTTGACACTGGAATCCAGTTTTCCATATAATCTCATCGAAAACGTTGTAACCACTTTCCATGCTAGTTTGCTTGTTCACAAGCAAACTTTTCTGGATCACAGTGTCTGGGCACTGGGATGACATCATAGGGGCGCTGGGATGACACCCTGACAACCGTCGTCCCGCTGCTTGTTAGCTGGATCTATGCTAAGAGATACCGTGAATAAATCACGGTATGACGGTTCGCGGTGGCATGACGATAAGTTCGTCATCCCGCTACTTGTTAGCTGGATCTATGCTAAGAGATACCGCGAATGAATCGCGGTATGACGTAGGACTGCTAAAATTAAAGCGACAACATGAGGTTTCTCAGCTCTGGAAATTTCACGTTTAACTGCAAAAATAGATACTTATTTAAAAAATATCCTGTGACTTTCAGTCCTAACTGAAATTCTTGGAATGAGTAGCTGTTTTGTAGGTTATTATTGTATACATCATGTAACATTTGTGGAAAAGGTAGGAGTTTATCTGCATAATAATCTCCTACTTTTTTTGACACTGCTCTACCAGTTTTTGGAGAAATAAATTGTAAATTTTCCTTAACACCTGTTACAGCGCATTTGGATAAGTCTAACTTGAATCCCAATTGCGTAAGAAGCAGAAGCTCTAAGTTAAGATAATGGCTTTGCCAAGACTGATTGTTGTGTTTAATTACATCGATGAAATATCGAAAATTGTCATACAGCATGGCACAGGGTTCACTTTCTGGAAGCACTTTTTCTAAAATAGAGGAGAAAGAAACAATAGTAATGCTTTTTAACCTATCTTGAAAGAAATGATGGAATGGAGATTCGATTAATTCGCACTTAAAAAAACCTAGATTTTCAGGTAACTTAGCACTCCATTCTGCATGTAATAGATTACTTATCTGAAACTTATAATTGCTATTGTTTGTTAGCTTAGTTAATCCCCTGCGCTTTCCATGATTTTTTGTAAACAGAGAAAGAATTAAGTTTTTATCGCCGTATTTTTTAGCAGCTATAATGATGCCTTCATCTTTCCATCTCATTTAGAGTGTATTGACCGTATGATATATAGGATAGTGCACCTAGAGCGTGTAATCCATAAAAATCACTTACTCCGTTACTGTTTGCTTCCAAAGTTTCAAGGCTATGAGAGAGTAAGTTATTGGCTGCCACTCTTCTTCCTGAGCCTGATGCATTTCATACTGAGCTTTTGGTTTGCTAAATAATTGTTTGAATGATTTTAGTAACATTACTTTTCCTCGTCTGAAATTTTGGATAATTCAGCTTCTAATTCTTCTATCGTCGGTAAAGCTGTTTTTATGTTCTCTGGTAGATTTTCAGTTATTCGATATTCTGCTAGCCCTATTGGCTTGTTCATGTCTCGGAGTGTATATTTAGCAAGTACATCGTCTTTAGATTTACATAAGATTAACCCTATAGAAGGTTGATCTGTCGAGTGCTTCAGTAAATCATCAACTGCAGAAAGATAAAAATTCATTTTACCAGCATATTCCGGCTTAAAATCCTTATCTTTTAGTTCAATCACTACGAAGCAACGTAACTTTAAATGATAGAATAATAAATCAATATAAAAGTCTTTATTACCAACATCTAAATGAAATTGTCTACCAACAAATGCAAATCCTTCACCGAGTTCTAACAGAAATTTTTCCATATGCCCTACGAGTCCTTTTTCTACTTCTCTTTCATGAGCATCCTTACCTATACTTAAAAAATCAAAAATATACGGATCTTTTAATGTGTAATGTGCTAGATCGGATTGTGGAGATGGTAATTTTTCTTTAAAATTAGTTATTGCTTTTCCTTGACATTTATGTAGTCCAAGTTCTATCTGCATCACCATAATGTTACGTGACCAGCCATGTTCAATAGCTTTTTTTACATAAAATAATCTTATTTCATGACTTTCTATTTTTTCCAAAAGAGTGATATTGTGATACCAAGTTAATTGTGCAAGAGGCTCCTGCACAAATTCAACATCAGGATATTCTTCGGCAAACTTACGCATATACTTCAGATTTCTCATGCTAAAGCCTTTCATTTCTGGAAATGTACTTCTCAAATCCTTACTTAATTGATCAATTACCTTAGCTCCCCAGGTATGTTCTTTTTGGCGTTTTAGGATCTCTGTACCAATATGGTGGTAAAGCAAAATAAGCTTACTATTTACTGCAAGTGCTGCTTTATAACGGTTTGTTGCAATATGATCCTTCAATTGCTCTAAAAATTCTGTATATTCTTTTGCTATAATTTTTGTCATACGGTTCCTTTTAATCCATTATACAATTCCTTTGTCTGTCGAGAAGACAATCTTCCGCTTGCCTTCAGCTTTGAAGGGATTCCTTATTGACTTCAAACTCGTCCATCAACTAAAATATATTGACTTTACGTGCAATATTAGCTTTAAACCAGTAAAACAAGCTGCTTAACATATGCGTTTTTTCTATTCGAATTATATTCTTTTTTTGTCTTTATGTTGTTTTTTGCTTTTTTCGTTATCTTCAACAAAAGCCCAAACGAATGATACGTTAGCTGTTCCTATACCACAAAGGAAAAAAGAAATAGTTGAGCACACTGTTGTAGCACAACCGAGGCAAATTATCGAAATGCAAGAAGAAGTCATTATTAACGAGGGTAAAGAATTCATTCCAATTCCAAAAAGAAAAAAAAGTGTAGAGAAAAAACTAAGAAGGGATGTTAGAGGGGCAAAAAATGAAATAGGAAACGAAAAAAGCGTTGAGAGCAAAAAGGATGAATTAGTTGTAACAGAAATTATTAACTCTATAAGAGACAAGCTCACAAAATGCTGGAGCATTCCTGAAAGCATAGCTTACAAAGAAAATTTTAATATAAAAATTAACTTATTGTTATCCAGTCAAGGCGAGATAATTATGGCGGATGTAGCAGACAGTGATTCCTATCGAAATAATCCACTTTTCAGGTCGATAGCAGATAATGCAATGCGTGCAGTATATAAATGTAGCCCATTGACCGGCTTGCCTACTCAGCACCACCACATTTGGCGTGAAGTAACACTAGATTTTATTCTATAGCTAAAGTAATTCTATAATTTAATAAGCCCACTGTATCCGTTCAGGATAGCAGCAAGGTAGTATAACCATAGAGTAAAAGTGAGTTTACAACAAATGGTGTCATCCCAGTGCTTGACACTGGGATGGCTTTGTTGCATCGCTACTTATGAAAGGCTAACTATAGTTAGGATTATAAGCAACCTATTGAAAATCTTGTTTTTTTGCAATCAATCTGATCAAATTTAAGAATAGTAATTTGTTATTTATATTAATAAATTTAATTCTATTGAAAATAGCTAAAGCATTGAAATTCTTGAATTTTAGCCGGATTGGTAAATGGTAGTGAAATTTCTTTTACTCAAATTTAGGTATTCATTGACCGTTCTTGTTATAAATACCAGAATAATAAGCTACTGATATTCGCTATCTTTTTTATCTTTAATCCATCATAGCTAGCGATGCAACAAAGCCCACTGGGATCCAGTTTTCTTTACAAATTCACCAAAAGTGCTTCATTCTATAACGCAAAACCCATACTTACCAAACCCAATGCATTACTTGCAATTAAGTTTCCTGGATCCAAGTAGTCTGGGCACTGCCGTCATAAAGGAACTAGTGTCAGCTACTTTCATGACACCCTTCTGGTAGGCCCAAATCGCAATGTTCGTACAGTTATGGAATGAACCGCGGTATGACGTAGGAAGATCTGAGCAAACTTTCAATCAGAAACAGCCAAAGATCTCTCTAAGATGTCAGTTTCTTTTGTATCTTCAACTTTACCGTCCTGGTCGAATGAAATTTGCAGAGACTTACTACTATACTTCCTTTTTCCTAAAAAATTGGCTTGTTTAATTTTATATGAGACATAGTACCAAACATTGTCA
The DNA here is from genome assembly GCF_017869285.1 of Wolbachia endosymbiont of Wiebesia pumilae. Taxonomy (NCBI): domain Bacteria; kingdom Pseudomonadati; phylum Pseudomonadota; class Alphaproteobacteria; order Rickettsiales; family Anaplasmataceae; genus Wolbachia; species Wolbachia endosymbiont of Wiebesia pumilae. Next base: position 1,199,892 of record NZ_CP054557.1, on the reverse strand, counting down.
TCGAACTTTGATACTAATGTTGGTGATCCTAAAGTGTGAACCACTTTTTCTTTATCGTCACCTACTTTTATCTTGCTCCACAATTCAACACTAATGCCAGGAGCTCCGTGATTGTGAATAGTGTGAGTGCAGCTCACTGTAAATAATAAAATAAAAGATATTAATACTCGCATTTCTGTTGATAAATTACTTGAAGCTATAATACACTAATAAATTATCTGCCGTCAAATTTCAAAAAAGTTAAATTGACTGATTCTCAATATCACTTAATATAATATTTACTTTAGAAAATAATAGGTGTCTTATGTCATTGTTAGAAGCAGATCCAATATACAAACCTTTTAATTACCCTTGGGCGTATGATGCGTGGCTGCAGCAACAAAGAATCCATTGGATACCTGAAGAAGTTCCGCTCGCTGATGACGTGAAGGATTGGAAAACTAAACTTTCAAGTGTAGAAAAAAATCTACTAACCCAGATCTTTAGATTTTTTACTCAGGCAGACATTGAAGTAAATAACTGCTACATGAGGCATTATTCAAATATATTTAAGCCAACAGAAATATGCATGATGCTTGCAAGCTTTTCCAATATGGAAACCATACACATTGCAGCTTATTCTTATCTTTTAGACACAATTGGCATGCCAGAAAGTGAGTATCAAGCATTTTTAAAGTATGATGCTATGAGAAAGAAATATGAATATATGTTGGAATTCGAGGAAAGCAAAAAACACGATAAAAAACATGTAGCTAAAACTCTAGCAGTGTTTGGTGCATTCACTGAAGGGTTGCAGTTATTTGCATCATTTGCAATTTTGCTCAATTTCCAACGTTTTGGAAAAATGAAAGGAATGGGGCAGATAATCGCCTGGTCAGCCCGTGATGAAACTTTGCACACCAATTCAATTATCATGTTATTTAATACATTTATTAAAGAGAATAATGAAATTTGGGACAACGAGTTTAAAGAGGAATTATATTCTGCATGTCGCACCATCGTTGAACTTGAGGACGAATTCATAAAGCTTGCCTTTGATTTAGGAGATGTTGAAGGACTATCCGCAGAAGAAGTGCGCAATTACATACGCTACGTAGCAAACAGACGGTTAATGCAATTAGGTCTTGAGTCCATATATGATGTCAATGATAATCCTATTCCGTGGCTTGATGAAATACTAAATGGCGTTGAACATACGAATTTCTTTGAAAATAGAGTAACAGAGTATAGCCGCGCAGCAACTCAAGGCACGTGGGAAGAAGCTTTTACTGAAAATGACACGAATAATAAGTGAATGCTAATTTCACTCTTTTTTGTCATTCCACTTTCATTACACCATTTGCTGTGCAGTTTAGACAGTTTTGCTTTACTTAACAACTAACTTACCATATATATGTCCATAGGACATTGGTATATAAGAACGTGCTACAACTATTAATCTTACTCACGGTCATCACTTCAGCTGCATTCTTTGGTCATTTAGTTCCAATGGAAGTAAAAACCTTCTTGTACTCAACGAGCCTTAGTATAAAAGAGGTTTTGCTATTTATAATGCCTTTTATTATTTTTGCGTTAATCTTTAGCAGTGTTAACAATCTTAAGCAGTCAGCTATAAAGTTCATATTGTTACTTATTATAATGATCTTCTTATCGAATCTGGCTTCAAGTTTAATAGCTTATTCTGTTGGGCATTTTATCATACAAAACACTTATTCAATACAAGATATAACGTATGAAGAAACAATTGTTCCCTTATGGTCGTTTAGACTGCCTGCATTGCTTTCTAATTTTTATGCCCTTGCTTGTGGATTTGTGTCCAGCATAGTAGTGTCCACACTGCTACCCAAAAAAAGCAGAGAGCTTTCGAACAAAATGTTAGATTTAACTCTCTTTATTTTGAAGACGTTTTTGACGCCGATTATTCCAATATTTGTACTTGGGCTTGCTTTAAAAATGCAGCATGATCAAGTTTTATCTATAATATTTAAGGATTACTCAATAATTTTCATTATTATAGCATCTGCAACCTACCTTTATGTTTTCCTCTTATATGGAGCAGCAAATTCATTCAAGATCACAAGCTGGATAGCTAGTATAGGCAATATGATACCGGCATTTATTACTGCAATGAGCACAATGTCTAGTAATGCAACTATGCCGCTTACTCTTGAAGGAAGCAAAAAAAATGTAAAGCAACCTGACATAGCATCGTCTGTTGTGCCAATAACTGCTAGCTTTCATTTAGTAGGTGATTGCTTTTTTATTATAATATTATCAATGATAATTGCCTCCGGTTATTCATTGTGCACAACAGACTATGTAACTTTCCTTCTCTATTTTTTGTTATTTAAGTTTGCTATCGTGGCAGTTCCGGCAGGAGGAATTATGGTAATGCTACCTATTCTTGAGAAATACCTCAAATTTTCTCCAGAAATGCTTTCGTTAATCACAGCACTGTATATAGTGTTTGATCCAATAATTACTTCAGCAAACGTTATAGGTAATGGTGCCTTTGCTATAATGTTTACAAAACTCTATGATAAGCTTAAGTAATGTCTATTTTAGCGATTGATACTGTAGGTATTGGTAGTTCAATAGCAATAGTTGATTATGATGGTAACTGTTTTGTAGAGCACAATTCCGCCAGCAACAATCATGCAGAATCATTTTTTCAAATTCTGAATACTTTGTTTGATAAGCACAACTATAATTATGATAAAATAGATCATTTAGTGGTAGTAGTTGGACCAGGAAGTTTCACTGGAATTAGAGTTGGTATATCAGCTGCACAAGGTATAAATCTTGCTACAAATAAGCCATTATACGGAGTTAGTGTGCTGGAAGTTCAAGCCTACGCAATATCTTTGCTTTGTACGAATAACAAAAAAAATATCAGAGCTATAGTCAAAAATGCTCAAGGGTTTTATACGCAGTTATTTGATTTCAATTTATTGCCACTATCTGCACCTGGATCCCAGTGTCACGCTACAAGCAGTACACATATGGATTGCAATTTAAATGCTAGCCATGCAGGGCTATTAGTCCGTTATAGATTAGAGAACAAGCAAAAATTAAATGAAGTTGAAGCTCTATATTTAAATGAGCCTCAGTATATGAAATCATTATAGACTATTCTTTCGCGTACATGCAATGTTACTAAGCTTGTGCATCTGGTTTACTATCTCTTGAGCTACTTCTTTTATACTCATATCTGAATTTTCTATCTCTATGGCACTTGGTGGTATAAATAAATCGTCAGTCCTAAATTTCTCTACAATGCTATTTAGATTAATCACCTTCCTATTTTTTCTTTGCCTTTTTAATGCAATACGCTTTTGTAATGTCGGTAGATCACACCTAAGTACCACAGGAAGGATTTCTGTGTTCATTTTTTTACTAAGCCTTACTATTGAATCATACATCCTCATGTTCTGGTCATTATTTTCCATCAACTCATCAATAAATATGTAATTTTTTGAGTGAATCGGATAATTTTCTATTACCTGAAGCATAATTTGCATAATGCCATATATTCTATCTTGAACTTCTTTAGGTATTTGATCACGTTCAAAGACACCATCGTATATAGAGCAAGCTTGAACATTGTTATAGAACTTACTATTTACAATTAATGCGTTTATCATATTAGATAATTCTATTGCTGTGGAAAGTTTACCACTTCCCGAAAGACCAGAGAGATATATGAAAAATCCTGCTGGCTGTTTTTTTGTGTTAATATTTACCATATTATTTTCAATCTTGAAACTTACATTTACAATAACATAAAAATGAAGCTTTAAAACATATGAAATATTATATAGAAAATTATTTTTGTAGTTAAGATATTATGTAATTTAAAAACATAAATTCTGTATATAAACTCTATAATAACGATAACTATTTTTAAGCAAGCTACAACACAAAAGTGTTTGGTATTCAGAAAGCAAGACAGAGTGGCATAGACTTATTAGTTTACTACAAGTCTCTTTTCGCGTATAAACCTTCAGAAGATTCTAACAGAGGATTGTGTTGTTAACAAAGAGCAGAGTAAAAAGGGATCTAGTCTATGCCTATCAGATTTTGTCCTACCTTAAGTTCGATGATCATACATATACTCACCTTTCAGTGCGTTCTGAAGATCAAAAGTCGTTTTATATTTATCCGTTTGGTATGCGTTTTGATGAAGTAGATGAACGTTCGTTAATGAAAGTATCATTTGATGGAGATGTAATTGAAGGCAAAGAATATCAATATAATAGAACTGGCTATATAATTCATGGTTTTGTTTATCAAGCAAGGAAAGATATTCAAGCAATTTTTCACTTGCATACACCTTCTATTGTAGCGGTTTCTTCTCTCAAAGATGGGCTGCTTCCTATAAGTCAATGGGCACTGCACTTTTACAATAAAATCTCTTACCATAATTATAATTCCCTAGCACTTAGCGATACAGAAGGAAAGAGGTTAATAGCTGATCTGAAAGAAAATTTTGTCATGTTAATGCGTAATCATGGATCTATAACGTGTGGTCGGACTATACAAGAAGCAATGTTTTACTCGTATCATTTAGAACAAGCGTGCAAAACTCAATGTTTAACGTTAGCAATGAATAAGGAGTTATCAATTCCAAGTGAAGAAATTTGCTCAAAAGCTGTAAAGGATCTCCTATCTTTTGAAAGCAATCTTGGTGAGAGGGATTGGCACGCATGGGTTAGACTAATTAAAAGTAAGTTGTAAGAGACTTTCGCACTACTATCTGTCATCCAAGTAGTGACCTTACCCAGAAAAAGTAGAGAGAAAGTTAAGACGTTTTTGGAGTAAAATAAAACGTTTTTTCAAAATATGACAAATAGAAGAGAATATACAGCAGAATTCAAATTAGAAGCTGTTAAGCTGGTTAAAGAAACAGGTCAAGCAAGTACAAAAATAGCAAAAGATCTAGGTATAGATGGCAGTATGTTAAGTAAGAAAATATGATGGAAAAATGTCTGGAGCATACGCATTTCCAGGCAAAGGCTCCTTATGACAAAGAAAGATTTGATCTAAAAAAAGAGCTAATAAGAGAAAGAGACATCTTAAAAAAAGCCCTGGGCAAAGAAAAAGAGTAAAGTATTCTTTTATATAGAAATTGCTATAAAACACAGGAACTATGTAGGGTCTTGTACTGGTGGTATGGGTTGCTAAGGAAAAAAGCAGTAAAGAATTAGCAAAAGAAGGGCTTCTAGCAGATATTCAAAAAATACATCAAGCTTCTAAATGCAGATATGGAGCCCCTAAAATTCACGCTGAATTAAAAGCTTTAGGCAAAAATTAAAACAGTACAAAGTGTTATGCAAGAAAATGGCATTAAAGCTAAGTTTAGACGAAGGTTCAAAAATAAAAAACAGCAAATAAGCAACCGAGTTGTGGCTCCGAACACATTGGATCAAAATTTTACTACTGATCAGCCAAATAAAGTTTGGGATTACCTACATAAAAACTAAAGAAGGTTGTTGGCGGCAATAATTGACCTATATTCACGCATGGTGGTTAATGAGTAACATGATAATTAGTTATAGATTCTTTATTGATGGCCGTTGATAAACGCAAACCCGATAAAAATCTGCTGTTACATAGCGATCAAGGGTCACAGTATACCTCTCAAAATTACCAATTTCTATTGAATACAAAAAACATCATTTCCAGCATGAGCCATAAGGGCTGTTGTTACGATAACTCTGTTGCAGAAAAGTTCACTTAAAAGGGAGCTGCTTATTGATACTTCTCGCTCAACAAACCAGAACTACCATATTTGAATACATAGAAATCTTTTATAACAAATAACGTAGACATTCTACTATTAACTATTGCATTCCTGCACAATTTATTCTCATGATAAAAACGTCTTAACTTTCTCTCTACTTTTTCTGGGTAAGGTCAATTTGGGTCTGCACCATTTTTGAGTAATAGTTTTACTTCTTGTGCATTACCATCTTCTACAGCTAGGAATAATTGTTCTTCCTGTGTTTTTACGCGTGTTTCCACATTAGATATAAAAAATAACAATACTAAACATGCAATACCAATAATGCTAATATATTTTATAACTTTTCTCATAAGATATTTTACAATGCTTCTAATAATATTAGATATCATCTATAAAATTAAAAAATCCATGAAAGGGGATGAAAATATGTAAAAAAGTATTATTGATTAATTAAAAACAGATTTTGATTTGATAATACTAATAAAATCGATTTATCTTAAATTTACGTTGATTTTTACCTGTTATTTTTTGTAGTTTATCCAACGTAAATTCCAGGTAAAACAAAGTCGTTATCTCCAACCGTTACAACCAACTCTCCTTCTTTAATTTTTATTTGATTAGGTGTATGGTTCCATACCATCACACTCTGGGATCATACACCTAAAGTACTCCGACACTGGGATGACACCCCGGGGTTTCTGGGATGACAAAAAAGAGCCCCCTGAGCAAAAATCTTATAGCCACTTGAATGATAATTGACTTTTTGCCTAAAATAACTAAGAAAGAAACTTCTCATCAAGATAACTTAAATATATACTAATTCTCTTATTTTTAAACGATTTCTCATCATGAATTGCACGATCAAAAACCTGAATTTGACTTGTTATAATGCTACAATTATTATTTGCAACTTCTAATACGCCACTATCAATTACAACCTTCTTTTCTGTTTGGTTACTCATTTTAACAGTAATCATACCAGGCAATAAATAAATTAAGTAAGGAGCATGGTGAGCTAAAATCATAAGCTCCCCTTCGAGCCCAGTTACTGAAAGAGAAACCACTCCACTGAATGAAATTTGATCATCAGGAGAGAAAAATTGCACTTTAAAAGTATTCATAATCTTTAACTTTTATTTAGCTTCAGCTTGTATTAATTCAGCCTTTTTTATTGCTTCATCTATATTCCCCACCATATAAAAAGCAGCCTCTGGTAAGTGATCATATTTGCCTTCAACAATCCCTTTAAAACTGGAAACAGTATCAGAAAGTGAAACAAATTTACCAGGCATGCCAGTAAATATTTCTGCAACGTGAAAAGGTTGAGAAAGAAATTTCTGAATCTTACGAGCCCTATCAACAATAATTTTATCTTCATCAGATAGCTCATCCATACCAAGTATTGCGATAATATCTTGCAGTGATTTATAAGTTTGCAATATACGTTTCACCTCAGAAGCTACATTATAATGTTCTTCACCAATGATTTCAGCAGATAAAGACTGAGAAGTTGAATCAAGTGGATCAACAGCAGGGTATATTCCCATTTCAGCTATTTGCCTTGACAACACTGTGGTTGCATCAAGGTGAGAGAATGTAGTTGCTGGGGCTGGATCAGTCAAATCGTCCGCAGGAACATATATAGCTTGCACAGAAGTAATAGAGCCAGAAGTTGTTGAAGCTATTCTTTCTTGCATTGCACCCATATCAGTTGCAAGGGTTGGCTGATAACCAACAGCTGACGGTATTCTTCCAAGTAAAGCAGAAATTTCAGAACCAGCTTGTGTAAATCTAAAGATATTATCCACAAAAAATAGAACATCTTGGTTTTCACGGTCACGAAAATACTCTGCCATAGTAAGTGCTGTTAAAGCAACTCTAGCCCTTGCTCCAGGAGGCTCATTCATCTGACCATAAACCAAAACAGCTTGAGATTTTTCATGCTCATTTATATTTATTACATTTGAAGTGATCATCTCGTGATAAAGATCGTTACCTTCACGCGTTCTCTCCCCTACCCCGGCAAACACAGAAAATCCTTTATGAGCTTTTGCTATATTATTAATTAATTCCATTATTAGGACTGTTTTACCAACACCGGCTCCACCAAATAAGCCAATTTTTCCTCCTTTAAGATAAGGTGCAAGAAGATCTATAACTTTTATTCCCGTAACTAAAACTTCTTCCTGTATTCTCTGTTCAGTAAAACTTGGAGGTGCTCTGTGTATAGGCTCTAAGTTATACTTTCCCTTCAGTGGACCACACTCATCTATAAGCTCTCCAACAACATTAAAAATCCTTCCTAAAGTTGAACGCCCAATTGGCACCGATATTGGTGCACCTGTATCAACAAATTCATCCCCCCTTGACATGCCATCTGTGCTATCCATAGCAATACAACGAACTATATTGTCACCTATATGCTGCGAAACTTCTAAAACCAGCTCCTTATCCTTATATTTTAGTTTGCTTTTTAAAGCATTAAATATTTTAGGCAATTCACCTTCAAATTTTATATCAACAACTGCTTGAGTTACCTTAATCGCTCTACCTATATTCATCTCTTTATTTTTATCACCTAACACTATAATTCCATAAAAGAACTTCTAAAGAAAATAAATTTTATATTATTAATAGAAATTTTGCAACATTAAAACGCTTACTAGTTACGCTTCATTACAAACAATGCAAATGCATTTAATAGCCAAGTAATAATAAACAATACTAAACTAAGCGCATAAGCAGCAAGAGTTTGTACACTATTGAAATCCTGATCTCCGGTAAGTAATGTAGCGATCTGCACGGTAATGGTAGTAACTGAATTAAGAGGGTTAAAAGTCAAACTTGCGTTGATTCCCACAGCCATTAGCACAATCATTGTTTCACCTATCACTCTTGAAATTGACAATAAAATTGCACTTAAAATTGTAGGCATTGCATAAGGTATTGTTATATGCCATATAGTTTCCGCTGGAGTTGCACCAAGTGCCATGAAGCCATAACGCAAGCTTTTTGGAACAGATCTTATGGCATCTTCGAGTAAAGAAATAATAAAAGGAAGAATCATTATCCCAATCGATAAACCGGCAACTAAGGCACTTTCTGAGTGTATACTTAAACCAAAAAAATTTGCTACCTGCTTTATAAAGAAAGACAAAAACACAACCGCGAAATATCCATATACAACCGTAGGAATAGCAGACAAAACTTGCAAAGTTGTATTAACAATATAACGCACTTTCTCACTCGCATATTCACTAATATATATTGCAGAAAATAAACCAAGCGGAACGACAACTAACATTGCTATAATAGTTATAAGTAATGTACCAACTAAAAGCGGCGCTATACCAAAACATCCTATCTTCTCTTCATTGATAGTGACTACATTGTGGCCCCATTTCAAGCAAAACAAGAATTCTGAAATAGCTACTTTATTAAAAAAACTAATGGATTGAATAAAAATAGACAGCATTATAAATAAAGTGATAAAAAATGATATGGCCAAAGCCACAAATAACGAAAGTTTTATTATCTTATTTCTTTTATTTTTAAAGATAAAAGCAAGCATGAAAAAAAGTAACGCTATAGAAATAAAAGTTACAAAACAATTATTATAGAATACTAACAACCAAGTTAGCATCCATACACAACTAAGATATAGATAAGATTTAACCTTATTTACTTCTTGAAACCTACTAAAACAAAATAAAAGGATTAGTAAGACAGGTATAACTATCACCGAATTCATTCTTCCATGCATCAAATTTTATTCTACGAAAATGTCATACAAGTTCACCATTATTTGACAATAAAGTAAAACAATTTAAAATAAATAATTATATTAATATAAAAACAATGAAGAGAACATTTCAACCAAAAAATTTGATAAGAAAGCGCAGACACGGATTTCGTTCACGTATGGCAACAAGAGCTGGAAGAAAAATCCTTAATAGGCGCCGTTCATTAGGGTGTAACAAATTATGCGCATAGTAAGTATAAAAAAAAAGATTTTTCTTCTGCTTTCAAAAATAAGTTAGCACTCAACAGTCTTTTTTATCGTGGGCTTTATATATCACTGTACGCTATAAAAGAAAGAGAACCTGAAAAGTACATTCATACTATTAGAGTAGGTCTGGCTATCAGTAAAAAAACCGGAAAAGCAGCAAAAAGAAATAAAATAAAAAGGCAACTACGAATGCTTGCTAAAATTAGCATTTTAAATATAAGTAATATAGGGCACTACTACATAATACTAACTCATAGAAACATTATGCAAGCAAGTTATAAAAATTTACAAAAAGATCTAACTATTTGCTTAAAAAAGATAAAATAAAAAAAAATCTCAATTAAGGTATTTACAACTATATTTTTTATGATAATATAGGTAAAATTTTTAAAAATAGTTAATGGGTGTGGTGAATGGTAGAGCATATAAAAGAGGTAAATAACACAGGCTTTGGTCAGATGTATCAATTCTTATTTCTTCCTAAAGGAACAGGAACAGATTGGAGGTCAGCATTTCGCCAACAAGAAGAATTATTTAAAAAAGTGGGAGGTAATGTAATATTACCAGAAATCAGTAATTCTCCTTCAAAAGGGAATCAATTAGGGGAAGTAGGAACAATGCTAAATAATGTAGAAAATGACCAAGAACATATAAGAAAAAAAAGATATCGTAGTTAAAGTAAAAACTTAAAGAATAGTAACAAAACAAGAAAGTTAAAATATAAGTATACCTACTGTCTAATTAACAAAGAAATTTTTATAAACTTGGCGGCGACCTACTCTCCCTTTTCAAGTACCATCAGCGCTAAAAAGTTTCACTTCCGAGTTCGAGATGAGATCGGGTGGTTCATTTTTGCTATAGCCACCAAGTCAATAAAAATTTCTAACTTAACAATTTTAACTTAATATTTAACACTGCATACACACATATAGAAAGCAAATAAATCAATCAGGCTATTAGTACTAGTTAGCTTCACATGTTACCATGCTTCCACACCTAGCCTATCAACGTGGTAGTCTTCCACGGCCTTAATTGGGAAATCTTTTTGAAGAGGGTTTCTTGCTTATATGCTTTCAGCAATTATCCCATCTATACATAGCCACCCAGCGATGCTATTGGCATAACAGCTGGTACACCAGAGGTATATCCATCTCGGTCCTCTCGTACTAGAGTCAGACCTTCTCAAATTTCCTTCACCCACGGCAGATAGAAACCGAACTGTCTCACGACGTTCTAAACCCAACTCACGTATCACTTTAATCGGCGAACAGCCGAACCCTTGGGACCTTCTTCAGCCCCAGGATGTGATGAGTCGACATCGAGGTGCCAAACGGTGTCGTCGCTATGAACGCTCGAACACCATCAGCCTGTTATCCCCGGCGTACCTTTTATCCGTTGAGCGATGACCCTTCCATACAGAATCACCGGATCACTATGACCGACTTTCGTCTCTGCTTGGCTTGTCAGCCTCGCAGTCAGGCAAGCTTATGCCATTATACTATCAAGCTGATTTCCGACCAGCTCTAGCTTACCTTCGCACGCCTCCGTTACTTTTTAGGAGGCGACCGCCCCAGTCAAACTACCCACCATACAATGTCCTAGTTCCAGATAATGAAACATAGTTAGATATCAAAAGTGTAAAGGGTGGTATCTCAAGGTTGACTCCATTATAGCTAGCGCCATAACTTCAAAGTCTCCCACCTATCCTGCACATCACACTTTTAATAGCAATGTAAAGCTATAGTAAAGGTGCACGGGGTCTCTTCGTCTAACCGCGGGTACCCCGCATCTGCACGGGGAATTCAATTTCGCTGAAGTGATGTTGGAGACAGTGGAGAAATCGTTACGCCATTCGTGCGGGTCGGAACTTACCCGACAAGGAATTTCGCTACCTTAGGACCGTCAGTGTTACGGCCGCCGTTTACTGGGGCTTCAATTCGGAGCTTGCACCCTTCCTATTAACCTTCCAGCACCGGGCAGGCATCAGACCCTATACTTCCACTTACGTGTTTGCAGAGTCCTGTGTTTTTAGTAAACAGTCGCTACTCCCTATTTTGTGCCACCTACTCATAGTTGCCTAAAAGCAGGTTACCCTTCTTCCGAAGTTACAGGTATAATTTGCCGAGTTCCTTCAACATCATTCTTTCAACACCTTAGTATACTCTACTCATCCACCAGTGTCGGTTTGCGGTACGGCCTCATAAATATAAGTGCTATTTCCTGGAGCTTCTTTTAAGCATAGATCAATCCAATAAGATCTATACAAATACGAAACCCGTCACACTTAAGAGGTTTAGGAATATTAACCTAATTGCCATCGACTACTCCTTTACGGACTCGCCTTAGGAACCGACTAACCCTACGCAGATTAACTTAACGTAGGAACCCTTAGATTTTTGGTGAGAGTGTTTTTCACACTCTTTTACGCTACTTATGTCAGCATTCTCACTTCCGATATCTCCAGCAGTTTTCACAAACCACCTTCACAGACTTACGGAACGCTCCGCTACCGCGCCTATTGATCGAAATCAATAAGCACTCACATCTTCGGTATACAGCTTTAGCCCCGGTACATTTTCGGCGCAGAAAAACTTATTTAGACAAGTGAGCTGTTACGCTTTCTTTAAAGGATGGCTGCTTCCAAGCCAACCTCCTAGCTGTAATGGTTTTTCTACTTCCTTCCCCACTTAGCTGTAATTTTGGGACCTTAGATAGTGATCTGGGTTGTTTCCCTCTTCACCACGGACTTAGCACCCGTAGTGTGCCTGCTGTATAATTAATTGTTGGTATTCGGAGTTTAGTTAGATTTGGTAAGACGGTGAATCCCCCTAGTCTATCCAGTGCTCTACCCCCAACAACATACATACAACGCTCTACCTAAATAGATTTCGCGGAGAACCAGCTATTTCCAAGTTTGATTGGCCTTTCACCCCTAATCACAACTCATCCAATAATGTTGCAACATTAACTGGTTCGATCCTCCAGTGTGTTTTACCACACCTTCAATCTGGTCATGACTAGATCACTTGGTTTCGGGTCTAATCCATAAAACTAAAACGCCCTATTCAGACTTGCTTTCGCTACGCCTACACCTAACGGCTTAAGCTTGCTTCATAGATTAACTCGCTGACCCATTATGCAAAAGGTACGCTGTCACTCTAAATATCAATAAATTGATATAGAGCTCCAACTGTTTGTAAGCACTTGATTTCAGATTCTATTTCACTCCCCTCCCGGGGTTCTTTTCACCTTTCCCTCACGGTACTTGTTCACTATCGGTCGTTAAGGAGTATTTAGGCTTGGAGGATGGTCCCCCCATATTCAAACAGGATTTCACGTGCCCCGCTCTACTCAAGGATTTAAAAACTTTCTACTTATACAGGACTATCACCTTCTATGGTTACTATTTCCAGAGTATTCTAATTCTTATTCTTAAATCACTAGCCTTTTCCGCTTTCGCTCGTCACTACTAACAGAATCTCGGTTGATTTCTTTTCCTTTGGCTACTTAGATATTTCAGTTCACCAAGTTTGCTTTACATACTTAGTACGTAATAACTAGCTAAACTAGTTGGGTTTCCCCATTCGGAAATCTGCGGATCAAAATTTGTTGACAATTCCCCACAGCTTATCGCAGCCTGCCACGTCCTTCATCGCCTCTTAACGCCAAGGCATCCATCAAGTGCTCTTAATAATTTATTTATCCGACTATATGCAGAATATGCAGAGTTAAATATTATTAAAATTGAATTGAGATTAAATTAATCTCTACCATAAAACTTGTCAAACATCTAAAAACTAAATTAATCTTTTATATGTTATAACCTAATAAATAATATGTCAACGCCTTTTTGCACAAAACATTTACTTATATTATCAACAACAATATACTAGCAATCCTAAACAGTATAATCTGAGAAATATGTGGTAAACTTATATATACAGTAAAAATTAATAAAAAAGATATTTTGTAAGATAAAATGTGTTAAAATCAATTGCCTAAAAATGATAATAAACATTCGGAGTATTTCTAACGTATGAAAAGTAATCTCTCTTTTATAAAAAACGTTGCTTTAAATTGTATGTCTAAGCTCATTGGCGTATTAAATATTAAGAAAGTAAAACACTTCATTGTGAATAAATATAATACTCTTCATAAAGAAATGACAGTGCTTCTTAAAAAATCTAAGAACCTGTTAAACACCAACATTGAAATCGGTTTATATCACTTTTATAAAGGTAGCATATCAGATGCAAAGTTACGATTTTGGTTAATTAGCATATTTTACCCCCATTTACCTATAGTCTGGTATAACATCGGAAGGTGTCATTTTGCGGTAGGGAATACTAACAAAGCTTATAATTATTTAACAAGGGCACTAAAATTAGATAATGACCACGAGGAGGCGTCTTACTATATAAAAAAAATGACAAACTCAGCGCCTATTACAGAATTGCCAAAAAACCTCATAAGACAATATTTTGATTACACAGGTGAATATTTTGTTGAGCATTGGTTGATTGCCAAACAATATAGAGGGCATGAACTTGTACACATGATAATTACAAAAATCTTCAACAACTCCACTTCTGAGCTCAATATACTCGACCTTGGTTGTGGAACTGGAATATGTGGTCATTTCTTGAAAATAAATAGTATTGGAAACCATATAACAGGAATTGACATTTCAAGTAGAATGCTAAATATCGCAAGAGGATGCTTTATAAAAGGTAAGCCTGTTTACAATGAATTAATACATATGGAAATGAAAGAGTTTCTTAAACAAGAGAAAAACCAGCAGTATGATGTAATTATCTTTGCTGAAGTGCTACATTATCTACATGACTTTCAAGAAGAGTTGGAATTAGCAAAAAGATCTACGAGCAAAAAAGGAGTTATTGTATGTTTAATAAGAAGAAAGGAAGGTGAAGGTATTGACTTTGTAAACAAAGGAGACTATTTTCGTCACTCAGAAAGTTATGTTCAACATGTTGCAAAAGAAATAAATATGCAAATAAGTTATATGAGTTACTGTAAAATATATGGCAGTCAGGTTGACGGTATCTTGTTTGCATTACAGCATCAACAAAAAAATCCGAAAAACCTAACTTAAAAATCGCTCAAAATGACTTTTAAGTACCTATATATAATAAAAGAATAAAAGGAACTTTATGAATAACATTACCATTAATTACGCAAAGGACAGCAAATTAACCGACTTTGGAAAAGCAGTTCTATCAGACAGGTATTTAATAGAAAATGAAAGTTATCAAGACCTCTTTGCACGTATTGCTAATTACTATTCTGATAATAAAGAACATGCGCAGCGTCTTTATGACTACATGAGCAACTTGTGGTTCATGCCTTCAACACCAATACTCAGCAATGGTGGCACTAAGAGAGGGTTACCTATCTCTTGCTTTCTTAATGAAACCGAAGACAGCTTGCAGGGAATAGTTGATCTATGGAACGAAAATGTTTGGCTTGCTGCACGTGGAGGAGGCATAGGTAGTTATTGGGGAAATTTACGCTCAATAGGCGAAAGCGTAAAGGGTAGCGGCAAAACATCAGGAATTGTTCCATTTATTGTAGTGCAAAATGCTCTAACGCTTGCAATTAGTCAGGGATCCCTAAGGCGAGGAAGTTCAGCAGTCTACCTTCCTGTATCTCATCCGGAGATAGAAGAGTTTCTAGATTTACGCAAGCCAACAGGCGGTGACCCAAATCGCAAAGCGTTAAATATACATCATGCTGTAATAGTAACAGATAAATTTATGCAGGCTGTTGAGAATGATCAAGAATGGAATTTAATAAGCCCTCACAACAATAAGGTTATTTCAACTGTAAAAGCGCGGGATATATGGATCAAAATATTAACAGCAAGAGTTGAAACTGGAGAACCTTACATTATTTTCCTTGATGCAACAAATAACAATAAGCCAGAATCTTACAAAAAGCTCAACTTAGACATCAAGATGTCAAATCTATGCAGTGAAATAACTTTAACCACAGGTTATGATCACCTGAATAAGTCACGCACTGCTGTGTGTTGTCTATCATCCGTAAACCTTGAGTACTACGAAGAATGGAAAGACAATAAACTCTTCATAGAAGATATAATGCGCTTTCTTGATAATGTATTGGAAGATTTCATAAATAAAGCACCGAATGAAATGCAGCGAGCAAAATATTCTGCAGCCAGAGAACGCAGTATTGGTCTTGGTGTGATGGGCTTTCACTCATTTTTACAAAGCAAAATGGTTCCTTTTGAATCAGTAACAGCACAACAATGGAATAAAAAAATATTTAAGTATTTACGCGAGCAAGCAGATATAGTTTCTAAAAAATTAGCAGAAGAAAAGGGAGCATGTTCTGATGCCAAAGAAGTTGATCTAATGGAAAGGTTTACACACAAACTCGCTATTGCTCCTACTGCCTCGATCTCCATTATTGCAGGTAATACCTCCCCTGGAATAGAACCATACGCAGCAAACGTATTCATACAAAAGACACTTACAGGCTCATTTGTAGTGCGAAATAAATTCTTGCAAAAACTATTAGCAGAAAAAAATCAAGACAATGATAAAATATGGTCTTCAATTTCAACAAACGAGGGTTCCGTTCAGCATTTAGATTTTCTTAGTGAGCATGAAAAATTGACATTTAAAACAGCGTACGAGCTTGACCAAAGATGGATTATAGAACATGCAAGTAATAGAACTTCGTATATTTGTCAATCTCAATCAGTAAATCTGTTCTTACCTGCCAACGTACATAAACGTTACTTGCACAAAATACACATGCTTGCTTGGAAAAAAGGATTGAAGAGCTTATATTACTGCAGATCACAATCAATGCAGAGAGCCGATAAGGTCTCGCATGACATATTCAAAAAAAGTGAAATA
Organism: Wolbachia endosymbiont of Wiebesia pumilae; assembly: GCF_017869285.1. Classification (NCBI taxonomy): domain Bacteria; kingdom Pseudomonadati; phylum Pseudomonadota; class Alphaproteobacteria; order Rickettsiales; family Anaplasmataceae; genus Wolbachia; species Wolbachia endosymbiont of Wiebesia pumilae. The sequence goes on along the minus strand of NZ_CP054557.1, from coordinate 1,183,232 downwards.
TTGCAACAAAAAACAGATATTGACTACGATGAATGTCTGTCATGCCAATAGCGTCCTTACTCAGAAAAAGTAGAGAGAAAGTTAAGCAAATGGGTAAATAGACTTCTTGCATAACCATATAACGCACTTTTATTGGGAATAGAAACGAAAAAACTTCCTTGACAAACTCCGCCAGCCCTCTTATCATAAAATTGAAGCTATTTATTTATCTTCTCTGTACAGATTAAATGACAAAAAAACTCACGTATCTGGCGTCTCATGTTTAATTTTTTGCACTATGTGCACCTTATGTCTTTATAAAACTTCTACCTACATAAGCTGAAACGCGCTTATAAAGCGTTTAAAACATAAAAAAACGCCAACTTAAAAAATGGATAGTGAATAACTAGCTACCCTAGGGTTTCTTTTGCCTTTTTTTCTGTTTAGTAAATTTCTTAAACATTTATAGCTAAGGTTAGTTGCATTTAAAAGCAGCTGAGTCGCGGTTATTAAGCGTTTAGAATAAAAAAACGCCATACTTGAAAGTATAATGTAAGTAATTAGCCAACTACGGGGCTTCTTTTGCCTTTTTTTTCATTTGGTAAATTTCTTAAACATTTATGGCTAAACGACAATCGTCATCCCGCTACTTGTTAGCGGCCGAGATACCGCGAATGAATCGCGGTATGACGGTTCGCGGTGGCATGACGATAAAGTTTATACCTCGTCATCCCGCTGCTTGTTAGCGGGATCTCTTGTTAGCGGCTGAGATACCGCGAATGAATCGCGGTATGACGGTTCGCGGTGGTATGACGGTTCGTGGCAGCATGAAGATAATCCCGCTACTTGTTAGCGGCTGAGATACTGCGGCGGTATGACGTAGATTGCTGTCATTCCGCTACTAGTTAGCGCCGCAGCGGTATGGTGTAGGAAAATTAGCTATATAGCTAACTTGTACCACGCGTTAAAGCTTTTAAACAGGTCTTGGTTTACTTACTCCATTATTTTCTTTATTATCAGATATCATTTTAAATAATATGGAGGAGCAAATTGTCAGCAATTGCCATTATTGATTTTGGTTCACAGTTTACACAGCTTATCGCAAGACAAGTAAGAGGAATGGGTGTTTATTGTGAGATATTTCCAAGCAACATCAGTTTTGAAACAATATCAAAATTCAATGGGTTTATTCTCTCTGGAGGACCACAATCTGTAAATGATGATTGTTCTGAAACAAGTAGAGTAGTACATGAAATTATAAAACTTAATGAGGCAACAAGCGTTCCTATACTTGGAATATGCTATGGACAGCAACTCATTTGTCATTATTTTGGAGCAAAAGTAAAAGAGAGTTTCAAACAGGAGTTTGGTAGAACTAAAATCAAGATACTAAAAGAATCCCCCATTGTAAAGGATACCTGGGATGTTAATTCTGAAGTGGATGTATTAATGAACCATGCGGACAGTGTTGATACTATACCACAGGGATTTACTGTTATCGCATCAGGTGTGATAAATCAAACAATTGCAATGATTGTCAACGAACAGCGGAAGATTTACTGTACTCAGTTCCATCCTGAGGTTAAGCCCACAACAAATGGCAGTAAATTGCTCTCTAACTTCTTGGATATTGCAAATTGCAAAAGAGACTGGACAATGAAGTCGTTTATTGAGGAGCAAAAGGAAAAAATCAAAAATGTAGTAGGAGAGAAAAAAGTAATCGCTGCAGTAAGTGGTGGGGTTGATTCAAGCGTTGCAGCGGCTCTCACACATAAAGCTATAGGAAAACAATTGAACTGTATTTTTATCGATACTGGGTTGTTACGCAAGAACCAAACCATCGCTATGTTGAAAGAGATTCCGATAAATTACGTTGATAAATCAAATTTATTTTTGAGTAGGTTGAAGGGAATAACTGATCCAGAAGAAAAGCGAAAAATTATCGGTAACACTTTTATTGAAGTGTTTGAAGAAGAAGCAAAAAAAATAGGTGATGTGGATTTTTTGATGCAAGGTACCATCTACTCTGATGTAGTTGAGTCAGGGCATGCCTCAGACAACACTAGTACAATTAAGTCTCACCATAATGTTGGTGGGTTGCCAGAAAAGATGAATCTGAAGTTAGTGGAGCCTTTACGTTACCTCTTTAAAGATGAGGTAAGGCTACTTGGAAAAGAAATTGGGCTTTCAGACGAGATAATATTTCAACATCCATTTCCTGGACCCGGACTTGCAGTGAGGATTATAAGTGAAGTCGATAAAGAAAAGGTGCAAATATTGCAAGAAGTAGATGAAATATATATTAATACGATGAAAAATTACGATCTATACGATAAGATATGGCAAGCTTTTGCTGTATTATTACCAATAAAAACTGTAGGCGTTATGGGAGATGGTCGTACGTATGGATATGTTTGTGCTTTAAGGGCTGTAACATCATCTGATGGTATGACAGCCGATGCATTTCCATTTGAAGATAAGGATCAACACTTGCTAGTATTTTGGGATTTTTTACGCAATGTCGGCAGTATAATTGTTAATAATGTTCCCGGAGTAAATAGAGTTGTTTATGATATCACTTCTAAACCACCCGCAACTATTGAGTGGGAGTAAATCAAAAAGATCCCGCTGCTTGTTAGCTGGATCTAGAGATACCGCGAATGAATCGCGGTATGACGGTTAATTTTCTTTATTTTGCTTATAATTTCCACAAGCAGTGCAAACATAAATGAAGAATACAAATATCCTTTTGGTAATTCTATATGAAATCCATGAAGTATGAGGTACACACCGACAAGTAAAATAAATAAAATGGCGATTATTTTTAACCCTGGGTTAGATTTGATTAACTGGGCGGTATAACTTGATAAAAACAGCATTGCTAGCATGGAAAATGTAAATGCTGTAGCAATTATTACCATGTTATAAGTTAGTGCTATAGCAGTTAATATCGAATCAACCGAAAAAACTAAATCTATTAATATAATTTGTAGCACAACTAAAAAAAATTTTGATTTAACGTTTGCTTTCTTTTTATTTTTCTTACATACAAAGATGTCATCCCGTAACTCCATAGAGCTCTTAACAATAAGGAATAATCCCCCTGCGATCATAAGTAAATCCCTTGCTGATGCAGTGTGAAATATAGGTTTTTGCATTGACAATATAGATGATGTAAAAAATAGTATTACAAAACGCATTAATAGTGCTAATCCAAGGCCCATAAGGCGCACTCTTTCTCTCAGCGCATTTGGTACCTTATCTATTGCTAGAGAAATAAAGATTAAATTGTCTACACTAAGTATAGTTTCAAGTAGTGTAAGTGTCAGTAAAGTCCAAGCATCAGTTAGCATTTTTGTTTCAAATTCGGTTCTTCTTACTCTACAATAGATGTGTAAAAATTAAGTGACTTCACTCAGAAGTTTTATAGCAGTTCTCCAGAAAAACAGGATATATAAAGTTCAGCAGCTTCTTCTATTTTCGTTTTTGAGCAAAATCAATAATAAGAGAGTTTCTTATTTTCATGCACGCAAATAAGATAAAGCCTTATTTTCATTTTTGACTTTATTTGAAAATAATATATACTATAAAAATAGTGTGCTAGGTTGAATGAATGTATATTAAAGGATCACCATCAGGCAAAGTATTCGCTGGTTATCAGGCATTTATACCAAGCCCCTTGCCACCAAAATTTGAATGGGACAATGATTTAGTTAGTAGTCTTTAAACCCTTACTTTACTATAAGGAAAGTGGTTGAAAACTTAGGTGTCGTATTTACAACAGCCCAAAGAGCAATCGTAAAGCTTGAAGATTTAGGCATCGTTTCACAAACTTCTCAAGGAAAGAGAGATCGGGTTTATTGTGCAACTGATATTTTGAATATTCTAGAAGAACCAACTAAGATTACAGAGAACTTCGATAGCACATTGTAGCTATTGCGATGAATAAATTCAGCAAACAGCAAGCTTAAAGAGTCTGATCCAATGGACATGCTGAACAAAAAGTAAGGAGCTCCTTTTGGAGGATTATATTAACTTATTAATTAATTGCTTGACTTTTAGCAGGATTTATTATATTATTTATTAATGAGTAATGCAATCAAACCAAGGAGGATAGCATGATAAATAATTTGGATTCAATAATTCTTGGAATAAAAGATGGTGAAAAGGCGATTGAAGATTTAAGGGTTGTTCTTAAAAAAAGAAAAGAAGAAGTTATTACTACACAGACATTTAATTACGCTTTACAATGCCCACAAACTACAAAGGAAGCGATAGTACACGAAATTCTGCTTCATTTTATACAAAATCCTGGCGAGCAATCACTAGAACAAGTAATACAATACTTAGATGGAGCAATACAATCTGGGATATATGCAAAAAACAACCCAATAAGAAATCTAGATGAAGAATTTCGTACTCATATAAACTTTAAAGATGAAGAGGGAAATACATTACTACATCATGCAGTTATAGGTAATAAAACTGAAGAAATAACCACCCTGCTTGTTACATATAGTGCAAATCCTTTGATACAAAACGCGGATAATAAAATTCCTTCAGATTTAGCTCAGGGAAAAACAAAAGAAGTGCTTATTCAAAGTATGAAAAAACAAGCTAATACGAAAAAAGAAAGTGCTATGGTAGGCAGTTTGGTGCCTGGCGTAATAATTGGTGGTTTTCTTGGTGTTGTACTTGGAGCTGGTGTGTGTGTTGCAGTAAGTCTTTCTGGTGGTATGATACTAGGTGTAATGATAGCATCTTCTCTTGTTGCTAGTATAGCTATTGGACTGGCCATGTATTTTTTGAGTCAAGACTATGAACAGGCTAAAGCGATAGAAAAAACTATTAGCACTGTTAGCTCTGAAATATCTGTTGATGATACAACTGTCGCAAATGGTAAAAAGGGGCCACAACTTACATAGAAAAAGCTATAGTATTTTTCAAACTAAATAATAAACCTTGTAATTAGGATATTCTGGATTCCAGCGTCACGCGCTGGAATGACAACTGTGTTTTTGTTTTTTTGTCATCAAATACTCCTACTCTTTATGTCATCCAAGTGTCCTGACTACTTGGATCCAAGAAATTTAATTGTTTTAAATTTTCCCCTCTATACACCTATTTAAAATTTATGTTATTCACATGTGCAATATAATCTATAATAACGTTTATCAATACAATATATTAAAAAATATTATGAGCTTCGTAAAAGAAAAAAACACCCCTGTGATGGAGCAGTATTTGAACCTGAAAGCTCAATACAAAGATCATCTGCTATTTTATAGGCTAGGAGATTTTTATGAATTGTTTTTCGATGATGCTATTAAAGCTGCGAAATTGCTGAATATAGTGCTCACTAAGAGAGGTAATTCGTGTGGGCAAGAAATACCAATGTGTGGAGTGCCAGCACACAGTAGTGAATCTTACCTGCACAAGCTAATAGATTTAGGATTCAAAGTAGCAATCTGTGATCAATTAGAAACTGCTGATGAAGCAAAAAAGAGGGGCTATAAATCCATAGTAAAACGTGATGTAGTGCGAGCTGTAACTCCAGGTACAATTATAGAAGATTCACTACTGGAGGATAAAAGCAATAATTATCTCGCATCCATAGTTGAACAAAATGACGAATATGCTATTAGTTGGCTTGAATTATCGACGGGAAAATTTTTTCACACTTTAACGAGTTTGAAAGCTCTAGATAGTGATTTATTGCGTATATCACCAAGAGAATTATTAATTTCTGAAAAATTCACTGAGGATGAAAAAATTAGATCGATTTTAAAAAATTATAAAATATCAATTACGCAACACGCACAGAGCTTTTTTGAGTATAGTAAATCTCACAGAACATTATGCGAGTTTTATAAAATCAGGGAACTTGGGAGTATAGGAAATTTCAGCAAAGTAGAAATCATGGCGTGTGGTGCGCTGCTTGAATATGTCAGAGTAACACAAAGGGGCTCTATTCCAAGGCTTGAATTCCCAAAAACCTATAAGCAACAAAATTTCATGCTTATTGATGCTTCAGCAAGGAGAAATCTTGAGTTGTTTTCAACTCAATTTGGTGAAAAGAAAGGTTCACTAATTTCAGTTATTGATCATACAGTTACAGCTTCTGGTGGACGCCTGCTCAAACAAATGCTCGCTTCACCCCTTGCTTGCTCCAAGGCAATCAATTTGAGGCTCAGCACCGCTCAATTTTTTGTAAATAATCATGATTCACGCAGAAAAATACGAGAGATATTATCTAACATTCCGGATATTGAAAGGTCTTTATCGCGCTTAATACTAGGGCGTGGTTCACCAAAGGATATGAACCTATTGAAAATAGGCCTAGGAAAGACTTTAGAATTGTCTGAGTTCTTATGTAAAATTGAATCAGGTGAAAATGGATCTCTCCCACAACAATATGTCATCCAAACTGAGATCCAGCCAGCGTCACGCGCTGGAATAACAGTAAAATCAGACGAGAGTGAACTAAGCACAATACATAAAAGCCTTGGCAATCATAAAGACCTATTTGAACTGTTAAATAGTGCTATACTCGATAATAACCTCAGTTCCGTGAAAGAAGGAGGATTTATTCACTCAAAATACAACTCAGAATTATCTGAGTTATCTTATATATTGAACAACAGTAACAAGTTGGTAACTAAGCTCCGTGAATCTTATCGCGATCTTACTGGCATTGCCGCACTCAAAATATTACACAACAACATACTTGGTTATTACGTTGAAGTGTCGGCAAATCACAAAATAACTTCGGATATATTTATTCATAGGCAAAGCTTAGCAAATAGCATGCGCTACACTACTAATGAATTGAAAGAACTAGAAAATAAAATTCTTACGGCACGTGATGCTGCAATCGGCTTAGAAATGAAAATTTTTAGTGAACTGTGTAGTGAAGTCGCTAAAGAATCTGAAAAAATTGCTCTTGCTGCAAATGCTTTGGCAAAACTTGATATTAGAACCGCATTTGCAGAGCTTGCAGTGCAAAATAATTACGTAAAACCCATTATTGATGACAGCAAAGAGTTCAATATCTGTAGCGGAAGACATCCAGTGGTTGAAGTTAACGATAAATTCATTGCAAATAGCATCAATTTAGCTGGTATACATCTAATTACTGGTCCTAATATGGCTGGAAAAAGCACTTTCTTGAGGCAAAACGCTCTCATTGCAATTTTAGCTCACATGGGGTCATTTGTGCCAGCAGAGAGTGCACATATTGGAGTGATTGACAAGATATTCAGCAGGGTTGGCGCAACGGATAATATAACAGCTGGTTATTCTACCTTCATGGTAGAGATGATCGAAACAGCAACGATAGTAAATCAGGCAACGGACCGTTCCTTGGTGATACTTGATGAAATTGGTAGGGGCACAGGGGTGTATGATGGATTATCTATTGCACAGGCGGTGATTGAACATATTCACAATGTAAATAAGTGCCGCGCCATTTTTGCAACTCATTATCATGAATTAACTAAAGTAAGCAAATACTTGAAGAACGTGAAATGTTTTTGTGTAAAAATAAGAGAGTGGAACGGAGAGGTTATTTTTCTACATGAAGTAATTGAAGGCATTGCAGATGAGTCATATGGAATACATGTAGCAAAACTTGCTGGTTTTCCTGATTCTGTTTTAAATAGAGCAAGTGAAGTGTTTGAGGAGCTGAAGGCTTGAATCATTATTATAAGTGAAGAATTACCTATACAATCGTGGTAGTAGCTATAGAAACGAAAAACTTACTTGACACCCTTCGCCAGCTCCCTTATCATGATAGTGAAGCTATTGTATTTGCTTTCGCCAATCTGCAGATTAAAAGGTAAGGATTACTTAATGTATCGGCGTCTTATGTTCAATTTTTTGTAGTATATAGATACTGTATGTCTTTACAAAACTTCATCTACATCTAGATTTTTATCTAAATAAGCTGAACGTGCTTATAAAGCGTTACAAGACATCAAAAAATGCCAATACTCGACAGAGATAGTAAAAGACTAGCTAACTCGGGGATTCTTTGTCTTTTTTTCTGCTTAGTAAATTTCTTAAACATTTGCAGCGTAAGTTAGTTGCAATTAAAAGCAGCTTAATCTTGCTTGTCAAGCGTTTAAAACATAAAAAACGCCAATATTTTAAAGCGGATAATAACCCCAGGGCTTCTTTTGCCTTTTTTTTTATTTGGTAAATTTCTTAATATTTATAGCTAAACGACAATCGTCATCCCGCTACTTGTTAGCGGGATCTAGAGATACCGCGGCGGTATGACGTAGGACTGCTGTCATCCCAGTGCTCCTTTTTTTGTCATCCCAGTCTGGGATCTATTTTGCATGTAACTCCAATTGTGTTTTGGCATAAAACGCGACGCGTATTAGACTTATTTGCAAGCAAAGCTTGCTAGATCCAAGTAGTCAGGGCACTGGGATGACAGGAGAAGGAAGCACTGGGATTGGGATGGAAAAGGCTATTTGTGTGATGCCAATGAGTGATAGAAAGTTCTGCAAGAAGTCATTAATTGCAAAAATTTAATATAAATTATAAAATAAATCCACTGAATAAAAAATATATGCTAATTAGTACAACATCAGAACTGGAGAATACATGTGAAGAGTTAATAGCAAAAAAGCCGAAATTTATAGCAGTTGACACGGAGTTCATTAGAAATAATTTAATCTACTACCCAAAATTATCGTTAATTCAAATTTCTTACGGAGAGAAGAGTTTTATTGTAGACGCATTAGTGCCAGAAATTGATTTATCATTCATTAAGAAAATAATGCTAAATCAGGGGATAACCAAAGTGTTTCATAGCTGCCGGCAGGATATAGAATCCTTACTCACTGTGTTTAAATGTATTCCCACTCCCATTTTTGATACCCAAGTTGCTGCTATGTTTTGTCATTATTATCATGACTTTATTGGTTACTCAAAAGTAGTGGAGCAATATCAAGGAATAGCACTGGATAAAATTAAAGCTAAAAATTCAGATTGGTTAAGGCGTCCGTTGTCCGAAGATCAGTTAGATTATGCAGTAAACGACGTGGTACACCTATATGACCTATACCAAATATTGTGCAATAAACTTGAAGAAAATAATAGGATGGGTTGGTTTCAAGAAGAGATGGAATCAATAGTTGATATAAATAAGTATTTACATAGCCCAAAAGATGCATGGAAGAGGATTAAATTTAATTATGAAGTAAATCCAAGATTGATACTAACTGTTAAAGCAGTTAGTGAGTGGCAAGAAACCTTAGCACAGCGCTATAATATGAACCGTAATAAAATAATCAATAATGCTGTAATAGCTGATTTTATTGAAAAAAATGTAGAGCATGTTGATGAGATTTTAGATGATCTCAAGAGGAATACAAAAAATATAAAAGATGCGGATTTACTAGAGTTTGTGAATATTTTTAATGAAAATGAGAGAAATTGGATGCAGCAAAACAACACCTTATCGAGTAATTATGACAAATCTGTACTTGATATACTCTCAATTATTTTAGATAGTAAATGTAAAGAAAGTAACATATCAAGGAAATTAGTTTCTTCAAAAGATGAGTTAACCGGGTCAATATCTGGACAGACAGATAAATTATTCAAGGGATGGAGATATGATTTTTTTGGCAGGTCAGTTGAATCATTTTTGAACACAAGCTCAAAATTTGAGATTTCAGCAGTGAAATCCGCAAATAATATAACCAAAATTCAGAGTAATTTAGTGGAGAATAACTGTTGCTAAAGTAACTTAGATTTATCGACAATCGTCATCCCGCTACGTGTTAGTGGCTAAGAGATACCGCGGCGGTATGACGGTTAAGTAGGGTGTTATCCAAGTAGCCCTGACTACTTGGATCCAGGAAAATTGATTGTGCACTATACAACATAAAAGCTAGATTCCAGACTGGAATAACACCACCTACAAATTGCAATGTTCGTATAGTTATGTGCTTGACACTGAGATCTAGAAAATCTAGTTAATATATATAGAGAAACCTTAGCTATAGTTTCAAAAGAAGTCGAATGTATTTTGTTATATGATTATAAGTCTAACAGGCGGAATTGGGGTAGGAAAGAGCTTTGTAGCTAATTGCTTTCAAGAGTTTGGTGCTGTTGTATTTGATGCTGATTCTGTTGTACACCAACTTTATAAAGTGGATAAAAGCATAATAAGTTATGCAGAGAAAAATTTTCCTGGAGTGGTAGTAAATGGTGAAATAGATAGAACAGTACTGTCTAAATATTTCTTAGCCTACGATGAAAATTGGAAACAATTTCAATCTTTGGTTCACTCTGCTGTGCTGCGTGAATTAGAATTTTTTATTGCCAAGGAAAAAAAGATCGATAGAAAACTTTTAGTTTTAGATGTGCCACTTCTATTAGAAACAAAATTTTATTTATATTGCGACCTTATTGTTTTTGTTCATGCAGATAGCGTTGTGCAAGCTCAAAGACTTAACGAACGCAACATAGATAAAGAAAAGCTTAATCTAATCTCCGATGTTCAGTTATCTATTGAGGAGAAAAGGAAGATGAGTGACTTTATTATCGATACCAGTGTAAGCAAAGAGTATGTTTTTTCTCAAGTAAAAGATATAGTGGATTCATTAAACCTAAACACGTAGCTCTACGTCATACCGCCGCGGTATCTCTAGATCCCGCTAACAAGCAGCGGGATGACGGTTGTCAGGATCCCAGCAGCCTCCCTCCCCTGTCATCCAAGTAGCCCCCTATGGTGTCATCCCAGTGCCCAGACACTGGGATCCAGGAAAATTGATTGTGCACTATAGCAACATTTTTGATCAAAAACTGGATTCCAGTGTCAAGCACTGGAATGACACCCTTCCGATGGGAACTGCTCTCAAACTACAACAGCATGAGTAGCTACAGAAGCTTTAATGATACAAGAAAAAATAAACAGCTATCATTTTTTTAGTAATTAAGTAAAATAGAGTGAAAGATTGCGAGGAAGTTTTGAAAAATAAGATAAAAAAGATAGTAATTTCAGGAAAGGAAGTGTGGCCAATCATCGAAGGTGGTAAAGGCATTGCAGTTAGTGATGGGAGATCAAGCGGAGCATTTGCTGCAGCAGATGCTGTGGGTACATTTTCTGGTGCAAATGCTAAGCTTATTGATGATAATGGCGAGTTAGTGCCACTAATTTATAAAGGCAAAACAAGAAATGAAAAGCATAGTGAATTGATTGAGTATAGTATTGAAGCTGGAATTAGTCAGGCAAGAATAGCAAATGAAATATCAAAAGGTCATGGAAGAATACACATGAATGTACTTTGGGAGATGGGAGCAGCAGAACGCGTACTTCATGGCATATTAGAAGGAGCGAAAGGTTTGATTCATGGTATTACCTGCGGTGCTGGTATGCCTTATAGGCTTGGAGAAATTGCAGCTAAATATCAGGTTTATTATTACCCTATTATCTCATCGGTGCGTGCTTTTAAAGCATTATGGAAGCGTGCTTACCAAAGAATATCTTCCTATTTGCTTGGTGGAGTAGTGTATGAAGATCCATGGCTTGCTGGAGGGCACAATGGACTGAGTAACAGTGAAGACCCAGAGCTACCACAGGCTCCATTTGAAAGAGTTGCAGAGCTTAGATCTTTCATGAACGAGATCGGTCTTTCAGAAACACCAATTGTTATGGCAGGAGGAGTGTGGCATTTGAAAGATTGGGAACATTGGTTTGACAATCTGCAAATTGGACCAATAGCTTTTCAGTTTGGCACTCGTCCACTTTTGACGAAAGAAAGCCCAATTTCTGCAGAGTGGAAAAAGAAGCTACTCACTTTAGAAGAAGGTGATGTATTTTTAAATAAATTCAGTCCAACAGGGTTTTACTCATCTGCGGTGAGGAATAATTTTATACGTGAGTTACAGGAACGAAAATTACATCAAGTAAATTTTTCAGAAAATGCCAGCGAAGAATCCAATAGTGAATTTGCAATGGGTAGCAGAGGTAGGAAGATCTACCTTACTGCAAAAGACAAAGAACTGGCAAATACATGGACTAAAGCAGGGTACACAGAAGCAATGAAAACCCCAGATTCAACTGTTATTTTTGTGACGCCAGATAAATTTAAACAAATAAGAGAAGATCAAATCAATTGTATGGGATGTTTGAGCCATTGTTTGTTTAGCAATTGGAAAGATCATGGTGACCATTCAACAGGACGAAAGCCAGATCCGCGTAGTTTTTGCATACAAAAAACACTGCAAAACGTTATACACGATGGTGATATTGAGAACGAACTCATGTTTTCCGGGCACAATGTGTACAAATTTAAGCAAGATCCATTTTATGAGAATGGCTACGTACCGGCAGTAAAAGAACTGGTGGAAAGGATATTGACTGGGTATTGAGTCAGTGACCTTACCCAGAAAAAGTGGAGAGAAAGTGTGGAATGTTTTTTACAAAAAGAATGATGCATCAAATTGTTCTGGAATGCAATAGTTAATAGTGACGTTGTTTGTTATAAAAAATTTCTATGTATTCAAATATTGCAGTTCTAGTGTGTTGAGCAGAGTGTTGTGAAGTATCAATAAGTATTTCTCTTTTCAATGAGCTAAAGAAGCTTTCTGCAACAGAATTGTCGTAACAACAGCCTTTATTACTCATCTATATTCTTTACAGCTAAGAGATATTGATACCCTTGCGCAGTATATTGTGAACCTTGGTCACTGTGCAGCAGTAGATTTTTAACAGGTTTACGCCTATTAATGGCCATTAATAAAGAGTTCATAACCAATTGTTTATTTATTGCACTACTCATTAACTACCATACGTGAGAATTATTGCTGCCAAATATAGCCATCCCTCCTTGGTTTTGATGTAAGTAATCCCATACTTTATTTGGTTGATCAACAATAAAGTTTTGATCTAGTATATTGGGAGCTACAGCTCTATTATCTGTTTGTTGTTTTTTAATTTTAAACTTTCTTCTCAGTATAGCCCTGATGTCATTTTTCTGCATAATACTTTGCACCGTTTTCAAATTGCAACTTTTACCCAAAGCCTTCAATTCAGCATGAATTTTAGGAGCTCCATATCTACATTTAGAAACTTGATATATTTTTTGAATAGCTTCGAGTAGCTCTTTATTTGCTGATTCTCTACTGCTTATTTTTCTTGTGGTCCACTTATAGTAGCCACTAGCAGAAAATCCTACATAATTCCTGTACTTTATAGCAGTTACTATATAAAAAAATATTTTACTCTTTTTGACTGGCCAGGGCTTTTTTTTAAATGTCTCTTTCCCTTGTTACTCTTGCTTTGTAAATCAAACCTCTCTTTGTCATAAGGTGCTACATCTGGAAATGCATTTGCCGCTGACTTTTTTTCGTTGTGTTTCTTTATCCATTTTCCTAATAAACCACCCTTTATTCCTAAATCTCTTGCTATTTTTGTAATTGTTTGACCTGCCTTTCTTTGTTCATTTGCCAGTTTAACAGCTTCCAATTTGAATTCTGCCGTATATTCTCTTACCATTTCTAATCCTCCAAAATTTTATTTTACCCAAAAAAACTCTTTTCTTTCTCTCCACTTTTTCTGGGTAAGGTCAGTTTACTGGCCTCTCCATGAGTGAGATTGAAAAATTAAGTGGAAATCTGTGAACGGTTACCTTGGATAACAGAAAAGAGTGTTGGAAGGAGGCAATATTAAAAACTTAATTTCAGTCCAGCCAAGAACACATAACCAGAGTTGTTATTTTCTATTTTAGGCTCTTTTGTACTAAACTTTACAATATCGAAATAGTATGAAGTACCTAAAAAAAGAGAATTTTCAAGGCTTAAAGCATATGATGTTAACTCGTTTGTACCTTCGCCTGCAATATCCCTACCACTACTAAAATATGTTAAGCTTGATTTGTAAGAATCAGAATGGTAAGCGATACCTGCATTCATATAATACGTATTATTTATTTCAGGATTACGCTTCTCACCAGATTTACCACCATTACCATACGAAAAAATGCAATCAAGATCGAACAATTTTAGCTTCAAACCAAAATTCCAGTGCAGTAATTGATTACGGCATTCATAATTTTTAGAAGTTCCATCTGAGCAATCAGTTAAATTTTCTCTTGCAAATTTACCAGTTAAGGCAGTAGTAAAACCTATATCATCTGACAAGCTGTTTTTATAGGAAAGGCCAGCAGCAATTAAATTGCTGTACTGTAAGTTATTTTTTCCTGGAACATAACTGAATCCGAGTTGAAAGTTATAGATTTCAGGGGAGATGTAGTTAATTGATGATTGTTTTAACCCTAGTTCGAGTTCATTATAATCGCTATAAATATTGGGCTTGACCCAGAACACCTTGTCTTGATCATATCCAGGGTCACCATCTTTTTTATGATCACCGCGCAAATTTGCATAGTTTGTCCAATGACCATTTACTCCTCCAGCAGCTGCATAAATTTTTGAAGTGTTAATTAACATGCTCTGACCAACTAAACTTCTTTTACCATATTCAATTGATCCAAGTTCCTGGTTTTTTATGATAAAATACCATTCCTCCATGTCTAACTTTTCTATGTCTAACGCTTTTAGGTTTGCAATACCAGAAACCCCTGCCTTAACATTAACCCCCATTTGAGTATTTGGATAAACTTGCTGTAAATAAAGAAAGCGCAAGTATGAATAACTTGAAGTTTTATCCTTAGGCTTAGCATTGAAAGAATCTCTGTTGAAGGCGTAGCCGAATCTCAAATCTATTTTTCCGTCTAGTTCTGCATAAAATATTTCCTTATCCAAAATTGTTTTAGAGCTAGCACTATTCTGCAAAAACAATGATGAAAGCAGTGCTACCAGGTAGTACTTTAACTTCATAAATAAACTTAAATCTTTATAAAAATTTAAGTTTAAACTCAATATAAATAAAAAACAACTTTTCAGAAGGCACCGCTGGTAGATTTTGCTGCCTGTTTTTGAGCTATATTCCCATAAATTATTGATACACTTGGTAATTTTCGCTTTAATAACTGCTTATTAATGGCAGAATGTATACGATTAATTATTTTAGATATACTTTTTACATCGCAGTTAATCAAAACAAAAAGCACTTTATTCTCATCAATATACCCTAGAAAATCATCACTACGGCAATTTTTATAAAAATGTTCTATGATAACTTTCAGTGCATTATTTGTCTCACTACAGCTACTATTTAAGCCAATCACTCCTATAGCTGCATTAATTTGATGTTGAAAGGCAAAATTTAATATAACGTATAACTCTAGAATAGTGGACTCATTGCCCGGTATATCGAATAAGTCATGGTTTTTATATTTTTTACCCATTAGATATTTATCTCTAAAGATTCCTAGTTTATGGGACAAACTGATATCACGTATTAATAGCTCATAATTTATTTTATTACTGGCAAATTGTGCAGTGCGGAAAACTTTTACTTTTGTCCTGATATCTTCTCCCTTAGCATCAATTAAGGAAAAATCTATCACTTTAGGTAGTATATCAAGTAAATCGTGTCCATTTTCGGTATACTCTAAATAATTCTTCACGTTGTCAGCTGCTCTTGTGCTTAAGATATTAATTAATGGCTTATTAAGCAAATTCTTCTCTTCATATTTTAACAAATCCCTTGCAACTTGATTGAGCCCTAAAATTAACACGTTTTTTTTCTTATTATCCTGACAAACAGATACCACAGCATCATCTTTTCTTCTTGCAGTTATGAAATCATCCATACTTTCATTCTATACAGCGTATTTATAAGTATAATAAGATTATATTAAGATTTACTTACTTATTAATATGCTTAATTGGGTATAGGCAGAATGTCATATGGAATGGCTTTGTTGTAAAAGAATCAAGATTACTGTTTATAGACTTCAAGTTACTGCAAAAAATATTTTAAAACATAGTGATATCTTGACTTTACCTAGTTAATATTCCAAATTATAAAAAAACAGATAGTTCTATGACGACAAGTCTATTACAAGGCAAAAAGGGATTAATAACCGGAATAATAAATAAGAGATCAATAGCATACGGTATAGCAAAAACTCTCTCAGAGCACGGAGCAGAACTTGCAATCACCTACCAGAATGAAATAATAAAAGAAAAACTATCACCAATAGCAGATGAACTAAATGTGGAGCTAATATTACACTGCGACGTTTCAAATGAAAAAATCATAGATAACGCTTTCGAAATAATAGAGAAAAAATGGGGTACTCTTGACTTTTTGGTGCATGCAATAGCATTCTCCGATAAAAATGAGTTAGATGGTAAATATGTCAATACTTCACTGGATAACTTCCTCAATGCAATGCATATATCGTGCTATTCTTTTACTGCTTTAGCGCAAAGGGCTGAAAAAATGATGTCAAATGGTGGTAGTTTACTTACTTTATCTTATTATGGCGCTGAAAAAGTTATGCCAAATTATAACGTTATGGGTTTATGTAAAGCGGCACTTGAAGCAAGTGTAAAATATATAGCATGTGATCTCGGGCCACAAAATATCAGAGTAAATGCAATTTCCGCTGGTCCAATCAGAACTTTAGCATCTTCTGGAATAAGCGATTTTCACTCCATATCAGAATGGAATAGAAATAACTCTCCGCTCAGACGCAATGTTACAATAGAGGATGTTGGCAAGGCAGCGTTATACTTATTAAGCGACTTAAGTAGTGGCACTACTGGAGAAATTTTGCACGTTGATTCAGGATATAACGTTGTGGGAATGAAGGTGGTTGACTGAGATCTAAATCCTTAATTCAAAGCGCTAGTTCCTTCGGGTTCATACACAACTCTATCAGGAGTTTTGTGACTGTGATTGCAGAAAACATCGAACATAAAATTCCTATTGATAGAGTGACAGAAAAGCCTCTTATTGCTCCACTGCCAATAATGAACATTATTCCTGCAGCAATTAATGTAGTGATATTTGAATCCAGTATTGTCTTTATAGCGTTTTTAAACCCTTCTTCAATAGCACGTTCCACTCTCTTGCCAGATTTGATTTCCTCACGAATTCGCTCAAATATTAAAACATTTGCATCCACCGCCATACCAACAGTAAGTGCAATACCGGCAATTCCAGGTAAAGTTAGAGTTGCTTCAAGCAGAGTGAGAATTGATAATATAAGAACTACATTAGAAAAAAGTGCAACAGAGGCCAATACACCTAATTTGCCGTAAGTGATGATTATAAATAAAGCCACGGCTATAATAGAGATTGTTGCTGCCATTTCCCCTGCCTTTATTGATTCTTCTCCAAGACTTGGGCCAATGTTTTTTTCTTCAATTATTTTAAGTGGTGCTGGCAGTGCTCCAGATTTTAAAAGTATTGCAAGTTCGCTTGCTTGTTTTTCAGTGAAATTACCGCTAATTTCTCCCTCTCCATTTAAAATTGGCTCACGTATTGTAGGTACTGTTAAAACTGTGTTATCCAGAACAATTGCAAAAGGCTTTCCTACATTTTCTTTAGTGATTTTCGCGAATCTTTTACTCGCTATACTGTCAAATTTAAAATGCACTGTCGGTTTACCTAAATTGCCGAATCTAACTGATGCGTTAACCAGCGAATCACCACCTATTTCAGTTTTGCGGAATATTGGATAAGAATTACCTAAAGAATCCTTGAGCATGACAGTGGTTTCATGGTCTATATCCTGCACCTTGGCTATGTTAGTGTTTGCCAAATGAAAAGCTAGCTTAGCAGTTTTGCCAAGCAGAGATTTTATCTGCTTGGTATCTTCTACTCCAGGCACCTGCACTAATATTTTATTCTGCCCTTGTTTTTGAACGCTGACTTCCTTTGTGCCAAGTTTGTCCAAACGGCGCTGGACATTGTTTATTGATTCTGCAGCTACTTCACTGATCAAAGAATTTTTATAATGGGGTTTATACGAAATGAGAATCGAAGAATCTTTTCTATTTAGCTCTAAATTTGGATTTATCGCATTAATCAACACAGATGCTTTTTTATAATCATCAATATTATTTAAAGTTATAACGCTATTTTGTACGTTAGATTCAATATTTTTTGTTAGCAATGTCTCTTTTATTTCGTTAGCTAGCATGCTTAGCTTTTCCTTAAAATAGAAGTCTAAGTCTATGTTTAAAAGCAAAGATGCCCCTCCTTTCAGGTCAAGGCCTAAGTTTATTCTTCTTTTCGAAATAAAAAGCTTATTATCAAAGAAATTTGGCAGTGTTATGTATAAAGCAAATAAACAGATGCATAATACTGAAAAAGATTTGACTATAAGTCTGTTATACATAAGTTGTAGGTTTAAAATTGTAATAATTGATTGTAAGTTAAAAATAGATTTTTGTAAAATTCTCTATTTGACCTTACCCAGAAAAAGTAGAGAGAAAGTTAAGACGTTTTTATCATGAGAATAAATTGTGCAGGAATGCAATAGTTAATAGTAGAATGTCTACGTTATTTGTTATAAAAGATTTCTATGTATTCAAATATGGCAGTTCTGGTTTGTTGAGCGAGAAGTATCAATAAGCAGCTCCCTTTTAAGTGAACTTTTCTGCAACAGAGTTATCGTAACAACAGCCCTTATGGCTCATGCTGGAAATGATGTTTTTTGTATTCAATAGAAATTGGTAATTTTGAGAGGTATACTGTGACCCTTGATCGCTATGTAACAGCAGATTTTTATCGGGTTTGCGTTTATCAACGGCCATCAATAAAGAATCTATAACTAATTATCATGTTACTCATTAACCACCATGCGTGAATATAGGTCAATTATTGCCGCCAACAACCTTCTTTAGTTTTTATGTAGGTAATCCCAAACTTTATTTGGCTGATCAGTAGTAAAATTTTGATCCAATGTGTTCGGAGCCACAACTCGGTTGCTTATTTGCTGTTTTTTATTTTTGAACCTTCGTCTAAACTTGGCTTTAATGCCATTTTCTTGCATAACACTTTGTACTGTTTTAATTTTTGCCTAAGAACCTGTCTTGAAAGGAACTAAGCAGCTAATTTAGCAAGCATAATAGTAATCATATTAAAGGAGATATTAGTTTTTGAAGTAAGAGGAGAATGCTCATAATCCTTGCTCATACGTCTAAAATTGGAAAGCCAAGCAAAAGTTCTTTCAACAATCCACCGTTTAGGAATAACTTGAAATCCTACAGCATCAGCTGCTTTTTTAGTAATCGTCAATAAACATCCTGTTTTCAATAAACAGTAATTTTGCAATTTACCAATATATCCCTGATCAGCGAGAAACCTTTGTAGCGTTGAAGCTTTTCGTTTAGCTTGAGTAAAAAGATTTAGAGCACCATCACGATCTTGAATGCCTGCACTATGAACATCAGCTGTAATAATTAGGCCTATTGTATCCACAATGATGTGACGTTTTCTACCCTTTATTTTCTTGCCAGCATCATATCCTCTGGATCCCCTTTTTGAGTGGTTTTCACTGATTGACTGTCAATTATTCCTACCGAAGGTATTTCATTTTTGCCAACCATTTTTCTTACCTTTTTTACTAACATATCGTGTATTTCTTCCAATTTGCCACTATTACGCCACCTGAGAAAATAATCATACACCGTTTTCCATGGCGGAAAATCTTTTGGCAGCATTCTCCACTGGCAACCACCTTTCATTATGTATCTTATTGCATTAATAATTGTTCTAATATTGTGCTTTCTTGGCCGTCCTACTGCACCTTGTGCAACACTTGGCTCCAAAATTTCCCATTCTTTGTCACTTATATCACTTGGATACATTTTTACCTACTATTTTTTACTTATCTCATCATATTCTCTTTCTCATTTCTTTTCAAGACAGGCTCTAAAGCTTTTAATTCAGCGTGAATTTTAGGGGCTCCATATCTGCATTTAGAAGCTTGATGTATTTTTTGAATATCTGCTAGAAGCCCTTCTTTTGCTAATTCTTTACTGCTTTTTTCCTTAGCAACCCATACCACCAGTACAAAACCCTACATAGTTCCTGTGTTTTATAGCAATTTCTATATAAAAGAATACTTTACTCTTTTTCTTTGCCCAGGGCTTTTTTTAAGATGTCTCTTTCTCTTATTAGCTCTTTTTTTAGATCAAATCTTTCTTTGTCATAAGGAGCCTTTGCCTGGAAATGCGTATGCTCCAGACATTTTTCCATTATATTTTCTTACTTAACATACTGCCATCTATACCTAGATCTTTTGCTATTTTTGTACTTGCTTGACCTGTTTCTTTAACCAGCTTAACAGCTTCTAATTTGAATTCTGCTGTATATTCTCTTCTATTTGTCATATTTTGAAAAAACGTTTTATTTTACTCCAAAAACGTTTTAACTTTCTCTCTACTTTTTCTGGACTACTCCGAATCGGTTGACAAATTGGACGTTTGATAAGCATAATTTGGAGCTTCTTGTGTAATGACTATATCATGAGCGTGACTCTCTCTTAATCCTGATGCAGTAATAGTAACAAATTTACAATTTTTTTTCATCTCTTCTATATTCCTATTACCAGTATACCCCATTGCAGCTTGCAATCCGCCAATCAATTGATGGATTACTCCTGAAGCTGGACCTTTGAATGGAACTCTTCCTTCCACTCCTTGTGGAACTAATTTGAGTTTTGAATCTTTATCTTGAAAATAACGGCTAGCTGAACCCCGTTTCATTGCACTAATAGATCCCATTCCTCGATAGCCTTTATATGCTCTGCCCTTATACATAATAATCTCACCTGGGCTTTCGTCAGTGCCAGCAAAAATCGAACCAATCATCACAGAGTCAGCACCAGCTGCAATAGCTTTTGCAACATCTCCTGAGTATTTTACCCCACCATCAGCAATTAGTCTGACGTTTCTTGCTCTACACGCCTCTGCAACATTCTTGATTGCAGAGAATTGTGGCACACCAACACCTGTAACTATTCTGGTTGTACAGATTGATCCTGGTCCTATTCCAACCTTCACTGCATCAACACCCGCATCAATCAACGCTTCAGCAGCCTCCTTTGTTGCAATGTTTCCGCCAATTAATTGCGTATTAGGATACATCTTTTTTATTTCCCTAATGGTATTGATAACGTTTTCGGAATGACCGTGAGCAGTATCCACAACAACTACATCAACTTCTTCTCCGATCAAAGCTTCACATCTGTCTATACCATCTTTTTTACCAGTGCCAATTGCAGCGGCAACTCTGAGACGCCCTTTACTGTCTTTACATGAATTTGGGTATCTATTGTATTTTTCAATGTCTTTAACCGTAATTAAACCTATACAACAAGAATTTTCATCTACGACCAAAAGCTTTTCTATTCTATTTTCATGCAACAATTTCATTGCTGAGGCACTATTCACTCCCTGCTCCCGCACTGTCACTAACTTATCTTTTGTCATCACTTCGGAAACTTTTACATTCATGTTCTGGTCTTCAATAAATCTCACATCTCGGTTAGTTAAAATTCCAACTAACTTGCGTTGATCGACTACAGGAATGCCAGAATAATTGTGCTCTCTCATTAATGAAATTGCTTCCGCAACTGTTTTATCCGGTGAAATCGTAATTGGGTTATACACGATCCAACTTTCATATTTTTTCACCCTTCTCACTTCTAAAACTTGTTCATCTATTGATAAATTCTTATGTATGCAACCTATCCCTCCATGTTGGGCAATAGCTATTGCAAAGCCCGATTCAGTAACAGTATCCATTGCAGAGGATATGAGAGGGATATTTAGTTCTATACTATTTGTTAAATAAGTTTTTGTATCTGCATCGCAAGGCAATATATTAGAATAGGCTGGCAAAAGAAGTATATCGTCAAACGAATAACAAGCTTCCATTTTTTTCATAGGCTTTATTTAAAGCTTATACGCCAATTAATTAAATTGCAATAGGCAAAATTAGCTAGGAGCCTTTAATTGTATAGCTCTAACTGTTTTTAGGAGATAGAAAAGCTATATGGTTGCTAATACATTTTATTGCAAAATAAGCATTCTACATTATTTGCCAGCAAACAAAACTGCTCAATAGTTAAGTTTTCTGGACGCTGGTTTCCGCTCAATTTAGCGTTTTCAAGGACAGTTTCAGCGTGGTTCGTTATATTTTGCAAGCTATTTCTCAGCATCTTTCTTCTTTGAGAAAAAACGACACGTGTTAATCTTGTTAAGGTTTCCAAATTTACTGCAAACTTTGGGGTAGGCAAAGGATTTACTGTAATTACTGAAGAATGTATTTTTGGTCTTGGAAAAAACTCTTTAGGTTCAATATCAAATTCCTTTTTTATATCACATAGCAACTGGCTTAGCACTGATAAGGAACCATAATCTTTAGAATTGGGTCTTGCCGTAATGCGATCTGCTACCTCTTTTTGAAACATTAATGTCAAGTTCGTAAAAAATTTTATATTATTTAACCACTTTAAAAATAACACTACCGAGATATTGTAAGGCAAGTTAGCAATAACTTTAACTGGGCGCTCTATCAGCTCTTCTTCTGTAACATGCAGTGCATCCGCTTCTATAATTCTATACTTTCCTTGATGCTCATTTAGCAGTTGGTCATGGTGTTTT
Source organism: Wolbachia endosymbiont of Wiebesia pumilae (assembly GCF_017869285.1). NCBI lineage: Bacteria > Pseudomonadati > Pseudomonadota > Alphaproteobacteria > Rickettsiales > Anaplasmataceae > Wolbachia > Wolbachia endosymbiont of Wiebesia pumilae. Next base: position 1,160,696 of record NZ_CP054557.1, on the reverse strand, counting down.
ACTAAATCTCTATCTTTTTCTATAGAAAGTAGAGACTTTGGATTATGCACCAATATTTCTCTTGTTAATGCACCATATCCAGGACCAATTTCAATGACATTAAAATTTTCCAGACTACCAGCTAAAGCGACGATTTTTTTTGTTATCTCACTCGATAAAATAAAATTTTGCCCTAGACTCTTTTTTGGCTTCAGTAAAAATTTTTTCATATTATTTTCATTATACAGTATTTTAAAAATTAGTTGACGAAAATTCATTGATAATTGTATATTATTAATGTGTTTAACGCCGGCTTAGCTCAATTGGTAGAGCAACTGACTTGTAATCAGTAGGTTGTCAGTTCAAGTCCGACAGCCGGCACTCTCGCCCATATAAGTAAAGTTGATGTCCTTTTTAATAGTAGCAAATTGGAAAATGAATGGAATGCGTTCTTCATTTGTTGACTTTATAGGCAAACTTAACAACAAGAGCAACGAAATTACCTCTAAGCTAGTGATTTGCCCTCCTTTTACGTCATTTCCAAGCAGTATAGAGTTGAACAATAATATTAATATAGGAGCACAGAATTGCCATCATAAAAAGTTCGGTTCTTACACAGGTGAAATTAGCGCAGAAATGTTAAAAGAACTAGGGTGTACTTACGTAATACTTGGGCATTCTGAAAGGGCTAATGAAAAAGATAGTGAAATAAAACTTAAGTCGGAAATAGCAATAGAATCAGGCTTACACCCAATTATCTGTGTAGGTGAAAATTCAGAAGATTATAAGAATGAAAAAACAAAAGAAGTAATAGAATATCAATGTAAAAACCGCTTGCCAACACACGGTGAATATACCGTAGCATATGAGCCAATATGGGCAATAGGCACAGGTCATGTGCCAAATAATGATGCAATTACTGAGGTGATAGAGGTAATAAAATTGTGTACTAGTAAAAAACACATTATATATGGTGGTTCAGTTAGTTCAGAAAATATAGAAAATTTGTTAAATATTTCAAATTTATCAGGAGTTTTAATTGGCAGTGCAAGCTTAGATTTCGATCACTTTTATAAAATTATACAACAAGTTGAAAAAAAGTTTTCTCTTATCAATTCTAAAATCAGCAACTAAGAATCCTATGATAAATGTCATCATTTCAGTGTCAAGCATATATAGCTAACCCAAGAAAGATTTCCCTACGTCATACCGCGATTCATTCGCGGTATCTCAGCATAGATTCCGCTAACGAGTAGCGGAATGACGAATTTGTTGTTTTTCAAATTGTAGGTAAACCTAAGCCACTTTAGCTATATCTGTACGAACATCTAGTAAAACGACATAGCTAAAGTAATCTAGAAAATTAACGATATTTTATTCCCCGGTGAACGCTCTATTTTGTTTTCCAACTCTAGTTCTAAAAGAGCCATTAGAGCTATGTTGGTAGAAAGTCCGCTTGCTAATATAAGTTCATCTATATCAACAGGTACAGAGTTAATATGATTAACTATAACAGATTTTGCCTGTTGTAATTTTTCTTGTTTTTGGTTAACAAAATGGTGCTCAACATCAAATAGGTTTTTTTGCTGCGGAGGTAAACTAAACCTAATACTCTCTATTATGTCATCAGCGGATTCGATAAGCTTAGCACCGTTTTTAATTAAATAATTACTACCACTACAGCGTGAATCTAAAGGGAAACCAGAAACTGCAAACACCTCTCTCCCTTGATTTAAAGCAAAATCTGCTGTTATTAGAGAGCCAGAACGTTTCGATGCTTCAATAGACCTCTTTCGAAACTCATATAGACAGCTCAAAATTGTGAATTCCTGCTATAAAATTGAATCTTAAGCCAAAACGTTTTCTCCGATTGCGGTATCTGTCTGCAATAATTTTGAATCTTTTTAACAGACCAATTACATTCTCAACTACTACTCTTTTGCTTGCTAGCTCCCGATTTTCTACCTTTTTTTCCTTAATTAAGGGACTCTTTTTCATCCTTCTGTGTGGCAACTCGACATTTTTGTGAATTTTCTGAAAACCTCTATAGCCAGCATCGGCTAAAACTTTTATACCTTCTGATACATGCACTTTTGACTCCTTGAAAAGCCGAAAGTCATGCTTTCTCCCGTTTGAAAATGACGTACAAATAATTTTCTTGCTCTTCTTTTCTGCAATTATTTGGGTTTTTAGCGTATGTTTTTTCTTCTTTCCTGAATAAAATCTTTTCTGCTTTTTTTTGGTCTCTCTACAGGTGTTTCCGTTGCATCAATCACCAGAATCTTATATTCCACGTCGCTTTTTAGGAGTTCTTTCCGTCCTGGCAATGCGAAATCTGGGTGTTGTATTAGAGTATCCTCTACCCATTTTACAGTTTTATATGCCGTACTTTCACTTACTCCATAACTTTGACTTATGTGAAAATATGTACGGTATTCTCGTAAGTATTCTAATACCATGAGCAGCATATTCTCCTCGTTTAGCTTATTTTTCCTTCCTCCTTTGGCTTTCTTTTTTTTATTCTCTTCACATAAAATCCCTACCATTTTGTTAAATGTTGATCTCTTTACTCCTGTTAGTCGACGAAACTCCCCTTTATCGAGCTCTTTCACTATTTCATACTTCATTTCTCCTTACCTCAAAATTACTATTTTTACTACTTTATCCTAGTTTCGAAAGAAGTCTAATCACTGCAACACCCAGCGATAGACCAGATATAATTCGATTCCTTTGAGGAAAATACTGAGGCTTTGGTTTAGTAGCAAATGGAAGCTCAGTAACTATTAATCCGCCATTCTCGGTGATTTTTTTGTATAGATCAAAATTCTCTTTTGGGTACACCACATCAATTCCACTTGCTGTAACAGCAATAGTGGGATGATCTTTGTATATTACACTGTTTGCCGCAGTATCGATTCCTTTTGCAAGTCCAGAAACAATAACAAAACCAGCTTCGCTTAAATCAAGTGCCAACTTATTGGCAAAATTTCTTCCATTCATCGAAGAGTTACGCCCACCGATTATTGCAATTATCTCACGGCTTAATAATGATATATCACCAAACGCAGTTATTACAGGAGGACAACTAGAGATATTTCTTAAAAGATCAGGGTAATCTGGGTCACATGCGGGTATAATTTTAGCTCCAATTCTTTCTGCATTATTGATTTCTTCTCGTGCATCTTGAATGCCATACACCTTATTATTAGCCACCTTATTGAGATATTTCAACACCTCATCTAGCGATCCATGTGTTCTTAGTATACTAAAAAACTTTATTGGTCCTATAGTTCTAGCCAAGCTTAACCATACTTCTAATTCTTCGTTGTTCAATTTATTTATCTTCATAAAAGGCTTGAATTTCTTATCAATTTAGTGTACCCAAGATAATACAAATATACAGTGTTTTATGACGCATTTTGTTACAGATAAATGCATAAAATGTAAATATACGGACTGTGTGGAAGTATGTCCCGTTGACTGCTTCTATGAAGGTAAAAACATGCTCGTGATTAACCCAGATGAATGTATTGATTGCGGAGTGTGCATACCTGAGTGTCCAGTAGATGCAATTGTAACTGATGATTCCATAAAAGATATTTTAGAACTAGATGAAGAGTTACTGAACAGTGAACAAAAAATCTTCAAATCATTTTACAACATAAACGTAGAATACTCACAAAAATGGCCAAATATCACAGCTAAGAAGCAACCCCTCTATACCGCAGAAGAGTATAAGGAAAAAAAGGATAAAACAGCTTATTTTGATGAAAATTTAGAATAATGCTACTGAAGGAAAAGAAACTTTTTGTATTTCAGGGTTGTTGTTTTTGGTTGCTGAAAATAGTTGCGTTATCTAAGTTGTTATGCTGATAAATTAGTATCGATTAACTTAAGGATTAAGGAAAAAGGCTTATTGACTTTTGAAATATTTGATTATAAAACTAGCTGTTAGCATTAAATCTTGGGGGTAAGTTATGAGTATAAATAAAAGAGAAACCATTAAAAAGATTGAAGGGTTACTTTTTCAAGTGAATGGTGATCTTGAAAAAACATGTGATCTATTATCAACAGTAGAGTTAACCGAAGATGATATTAAAATATTGCTGAAAGAGATGATAAAAGAGTATCATAGCTTATCTGAAAAGATTTCTTATAGTTGTGGAATTACTGCAGGCGGTGCACAAGATGCCAACGCAAACAGCTTCAACGAAGTTTTTAAGCTAGGTTCACAAGAGTTAGCATTAGCAATGATGTCAGATTTCAGAAAGTCTTATGATCAAGAATTATTTAAGAAATATAAAAAAGAAGAAATGTCTTATCCTGAAGGAGAAGGAATACAATTTATTAGAGAATTGAGAGTTTTAAGTAGAATACTTACTATATCTTTAATAAGGAAACTTGATGAAGTTTACAAGTTTACTCCAGAAGAAATTGAGCGTTTGAAGGAATATATATTAGCTAGCAACTATGATACAAACAAAAGTCTTTCTGATATAGACAAATATATGCATGCACTATCTGCCTTAATTAGAAACCCCTCACTTGATACAAAAAAGATATTTGAGCTAAATAATCGAATGATAATATACACTACAGCCTTAATTGATTTAGTAACTAGTGGAGTAGTGAAAAAAGAAGAAGCAAAAGAACAATCTGCTGAGGATTTAGAAAAGCTTATCTGTGAACAGTATAAAGGTGCAGCAAACACGCCACTACCGTTGCCGAGCACGCTATTTGAAGTGGATAAAAAAAGTGCTTGAAGAAAGTAAGAAGGTCTTATAGTTAGCCAAAGTAGGTATTTAATAAGCTTAATGTAACCATTATATATGCTATATAGTAAAACATAGAATGCTTATGGTTCCAACTATAGCAATTTTAAGTGGTGGGTTTTCTTGTGAGAGAGAAATATCGCTTATGAGCGGAAAAGCAGTAAAGAAGGCGCTCGATAGCCTTTCATATAATGCAATAGAAATAGATGTTGACAGCAACATTGCTGAAAAGCTTAGAAAAATTAATTCGGGCCTTGCTTTTATCGCTCTGCATGGACCTTATGGTGAAGATGGCTGCATTCAAGGTTTATTGGAGATTTTAGGTATAAAATATACACACTCAGGAGTTATGGCTTCTGCTGTTGCTATGAATAAAGTGATGTCAAAGCATATATTTCGGTCCCTTAGTATCGACACTCCAAAAGGTTATGTAATTAGCCGAGAAGATCTACTAAAAAATAATATTAAAATTGATTATCCGTACGTCTTAAAACCAATTAATGAAGGTTCAAGTATTGGAGTGTACATAATTTTCTCGCACGAGGATTACTTAGAACTGAAAGATAATAGTTCTACTATAATGGAAAAGATGATCGTAGAAGAATACATACCGGGCATAGAGTTACATACTGCTGTATTGCTGGATGAAGCAATTGGCACTATAGAAGTACGACCAAAAAATAAATTCTATGATTATGAAGCAAAGTATACAGATGGATTTACAGAACATATATTTCCTGCTGAAATTCCTAACAATATATATAAAATGACCTTGGAACACGCACTGAAAGTTCATCAATTTTTAGGATGCAAAACTATTTCCCGCTCAGATTTCCGTTATAATCCCCAAAATAACACTTTAAAAATGCTTGAGATTAATACACATCCTGGCTTTACTGAGTTATCGTTAGTGCCAGAAATTGCAAAATTGGCAAAAGGAATCAATTTTAATGAATTAGTTAAAATTATTATTGAAGATAGTTTGCAGCACAAAAATATTAGGGATTTAAGTCATGTTGAGCAGTATTACTAGAAGCCAAAGGAGTTTTTTGCGTAAGTGTGCCTTGGTTATTATCACAGCACTTTTTCTTACGCTAATACTTTACAGCTCACTTGATAAAATAATAAATCGATTTAATTACTACTTTACTTGGTATAATGACTGCCTATCTAGTTTATTACTCAGTAGTGGATTTTCAATCGACGAAGTAGTCGTGAGCGGCAATAAATTTACAAACAAAAAGGATATTCTAAGTTTGACAGATAGAACGCAACCTATCCTGTATATATCACTTTCAAAACTTGCCGGTAACATACAATCCGTAAGCAGATGGATAAAACACGTAAGAGTTCACAGAATTTTGCCCAATACTCTACACATTAATATAGATGAGCATAAACCGTTTGCTCTCTGGAAAGATAATAACAAAACCTCGGTAATTGATTTTGAAGGTAAAGTGATCGTAGATGACTATTTAATAGATGATCTTGTTGTAATTACAGGACAAAACTCATTATCAAACCTAGAATTTGTTAGAGATGTGTTAGAGAGTAAAACTCAATTAAGTGACCACATTTCTTCTTTTGCTTATATAGGGAATAGAAGATGGAATATCATACTTGATAACGATTCCACAGTAAAACTGCCTGAAGATAACCCTTATAGTGCATGGGACTATTTAAACCACTTACACAATACAACTGATTTTACTTTCAGCGATTGGAGTATTATTGATATGCGTATTACTGATAAAATTTTTGTGAAGAGGTGATCTGCTGTAATCCAAGTAGCCCCTTTTCCTGTCATCCCAGTGCCCAGACACTGGAATCCCGCCGCGAACCGTCATACCGCGATTCATTCGCGGTATCTCTTAACATAGATCCCTTATTTAACCGCCATACCTTAACATAGATCCCGCTAACACGTAGCGGGATGACGAGGTTATCGTCATGTCACCGCGAACCGTCATATCGCCACGAACCGTCATACCGCGATTCATTCGCGGTATCTCTTAGAGCCTGTCTTGAAAAGAAATGAGAAAGAGAATATGATGAGATAAGTAAAAAATAGTAGGTAAAAATGTATCCAAGTGATATAAGTGACAAAGAATGGGAAATTTTGGAGCCAAGTGTTGCACAAGGTGCAGTAGGACGGCCAAGAAAGCACAATATTAGAACAATTATTAATGCAATAAGATACATAATGAAAGGTGGTTGCCAGTGGAGAATGCTGCCAAAAGATTTTCCGCCATGGAAAACGGTGTATGATTATTTTCTCAGGTGGCGTAATAGTGGCAAATTGGAAGAAATACACGATATGTTAGTAAAAAAGGTAAGAAAAATGGTTGGCAAAAATGAAATACCTTCGGTAGGAATAATTGACAGTCAATCAGTGAAAACCACTCAAAAAGGGGATCCAGAGGATATGATGCTGGCAAGAAAATAAAGGGTAGAAAACGTCACATCATTGTGGATACAATAGGCCTAATTATTACAGCTGATGTTCATAGTGCAGGCATTCAAGATCGTGATGGTGCTCTAAATCTTTTTACTCAAGCTAAACGAAAAGCTTCAACGCTACAAAGGTTTCTCGCTGATCAGGGATATATTGGTAAATTGCAAAATTACTGTTTATTGAAAACAGGATGTTTATTGACGATTACTAAAAAAGCAGCTGATGCTGTAGGATTTCAAGTTATTCCTAAACGGTGGATTGTTGAAAGAACTTTTGCTTGGCTTTCCAATTTTAGACGTATGAGCAAGGATTATGAGCATTCTCCTCTTACTTCAAAAACTAATATCTCCTTTAATATGATTACTATTATGCTTGCTAAATTAGCTGCTTAGTTCCTTTCAAGACAGGTTCTTAACATAGATCCCTTATTTAACCGCCATACCTTAACATAGATCCCGCTAACACGTAGCGGGATGACGAGGTTATCGTCATGTCACCGCGAACCGTCATACCGTCACGAACCGTCATACCGCGATTCATTCGCGGTATCTCAGCCGCTAACAAGAGATCCCGCTAACACGTAGCGGGATGACGGTTGTCGTTTAGCTATAAATATTTAAGAAATTTACCAAACGAAAAAAAAGGCAAAAGAAGCCCCGTGGTTGGCTAATTACTTACATTATACTTTCAAGTATGGCGTTTTTTTATTCTAAACGCTTAATAACCGCGATTTAGCTGCTTTTTAATGCAACTAACCTTTAGTCATAAATGTTTAAGAAATTTACTAAACAGAAAAAAAGGCAAAAGAAACCCTAGGGTAGCTAGTTATTCACTATCCATTTTTTAAGTTGGCGTTTTTTTATGTTTTAAATGCTTTATAAGCGCATTTTAGCTTATATTAGGTAAAAACCTAGAATTTTATAAAGACATAAGGTGCACATAGTGCAAAAAATTAAACATGAGACGCCAGATACGTGAGTTTTTTTGTCATTTAATCTGTACAGAGAAGATAAATAAATAGCTTCAGTTTCATGATAAGGGGGCTGGCGAGGTTTGTCAAGGAATTTTTATGCAAGAGATCTATTGAAATGCCCCTGTAAAATTATACTATTAATTAGTACACTATAAATTTAAAATTATAGATATGTTAAGCAGATTGGTAATTTTGCTATTAGTTTTTATACTTCCTTTTTCTTCATACTCATACCAGTTTAGAACCAAAGCAAAGCAAGCAGTAGTCTTAGATTTAGCTTCAGACTCATTCATTTTTGACCATAATTCTGATGAAAAAATGGCCCCATCTTCAATGAGCAAGCTAATGACTTTATATATAGCCTTCGATTATCTAAAAGCCGGAATAATACACATGGAGGATAAATTTCGAGTAAGTAGAAAAGCGTGGGAAAGGAGAGGCTCTTCTATGTTTTTGAAAGAAGGTCAATCCGTTACGGTGAGGGAATTACTTGAAGGAATTACAATAGTCTCAGGCAATGATGCCTGCATAACACTAGCCGAGGGCATTGCAGGATCAGAAGAGAATTTTGTGGCTGAAATGAATGAAGTTGCACAAAATTTGAATCTGAATGACAGTCATTTTGTCAACTCAAGCGGGTGGCCAGATGAAGATCATTTTATGAACGCAAAAGACTTGGTAATGCTGGCAAAAAGGATTTTCACCGATTTTCCTGAATATTATGATTTATTTTCCGAACAATATTTGACATATAATGAAATTGTACAAAAGAATAAAAATCTTCTACTTTTTCACGATATTGGGGTTGATGGCTTAAAAACCGGTTATACAAATGCTGGTGGTTACGGCATTGTAGCATCTGCAAAACGAAATGATAGGAGAATTTTTGCTGTCGTAAATGGTTTAAACACTGAGAAAGAGCGAATAGAAGAAGCAAAAAGATTGATACAATACTCCTTAAATCATTTTAACACTAAGAAAATATTCGTTAAAGACAGCGTAGTTGAGGAAGTAAATGTTCTCTATGGAAAAGATAGAAAAGTGCCTATTACAGTTGCAAACGATGTTACCATAACTTACAACCGCAAATTGCATGACCAAATTAAGGTGCGTATTGAATATAAAGATATGATACCTGCACCCATTAAAAAAGGTCAAGAAGTGGGCAAAGTTTTTGTAGAAATACCAGGTATTGAGCAACAAACTACACCACTTTATGCAGCAAATGACGTGCAGGAATTGAATTTCGTAGAAAAGTTTTTTAGGATGTTGTTTTAAGTTTGATATTAAAGCAATTCCGAAAGAGAGATCTATTGCACTTTAGTGTAGTTTTAACTAACAATTTCTGTTACAATACAAGATTGAAATGTTACGAAAATGTGCTGGTTGTATTTGTTGCTGTCTAGTATCCTAGAGATACTGTGGGCTGTAACGCTAAAGTTTAGTAACAGTTTTACTAAAGTTGTGCCTTCGATTGCAACATTGGTAATTATGATCATTAGCATTTACTTTTTATCTCTTGCAGCATGCTTTCTACCTATTAGGGTATGCTATGCAGTTTCCTCTGGAATATGCACAATTGGAATAACTATAATTGGTGCAACCACTTTCACAGAGAATATTAATTTATCTCAAGTTTTATGTATCGTTTTAATTGTAATAGGAAGCATAGGGCTAAAGCTCTCTATTTAAACCTAAAAATTTATGCATGAATTGGATATATTTACTCTTATCGTCACTAATTGAAGTGTTCTGGGTCATAACACTTAAGCATAGTTATGGATTTACTCATCTCGTACCATCAATAATTAGCATACTCTCCATGGCTCTTAGTACATATTTACTTTCGCTCGCTACACGTTCTATACCTATCGGAGTATGCTATGCAATTTGGACTGGAGTGGGCGCTATAGGAGCTTCGATACTTGGAGTTTACCTATTTGATGAACCAGTTAATTTATTCGAAGTAATATGCTTTATTTTAGTTACATTCGGGATTATAGGATTAAAATTGTTTGATACTGCAAAACAAACTGTTGATAAAATGGAATAAAAGATCCCACTGGGATGAAAGAAGCAGATACTCCATATTGTCATGCAAATTGGAATCCAGACTTTTTTCTATATAGCATGGTGAAGACGGGAAACCGTAACCGTTCACACAATGGCGTCAACTTAAGGAAAAATGTCAGAGATTGTGTATAAAATTTCTCTCCAAATTTTTTATCATTAAATTATCCAAAGAGTGCAAGGGACAGCACTTTTGTTTCTGTTTTATTTCAACAAAGAAGTCTAAAATGTGTCCTTTTTAGGTGAAATATGCAAAAAGGAAAAAACCTTATTCTACAAATTAAAAATATAATATACTCGAAAACTTTTCAGAAAATCCATTGTGTTGAGTTTTACACGAACAAGAAAACTTCCTTTTTCGACAGTATTTTCTATGATTTTAAAGTTAGTTAAAAAAAGTTTGGGAATAGAATGTGAACTTATGGAGCCATTGACATGTACCCTCAAAGCAAGCTTTTTCTAAAGCAAGGTATAAGATTTGCCATACAGGCTTTCAAGAATCTAAGCATCCAAACAGCCTATCAGGATGAACCTGAGTTGGAGAGGCTATAGACTTATTGCAGCAGATGGTTCTGGTATGAGATTACCCAGCTCTGGGGAAATTGTATCCGAGTTTGAACCAAATGGAACAACAGGCACCATTGGCAATTTGTTTGTTGATTTGTGTACTTCATTGATTTGCAGTGCTCGTCTTGCAGCTTGGAATATAGGTGAACAAACGTTGGCGGCAGAGCAATTACCCGAAGTTATCACTCAAATGCGTTTATTAAATCAAGAGAAATTATTATTTATCTATGATCGTCTTCAGTAAAATTCATTCAGCAGCATTATAATTTGGAAGTAGATTTTATTTTTCGCTTGCAAAAAAGAAATTATAGTAAGCTATGGGAACGCTGGCGAATTAGATTTTGATTTTATATTAGAAAATGAAAAGCTAAAAAATAAAATGAAAGGACAGAAAGTAAGAGTTATAGTGCTGACATTAGCCAACTGAGAAACAGAGTTTTTGACCGAGACTTTGGAGCAAAGCTTATGTGTTAAGGTGGCACATAGAGGAGTGCTATAAACGACTCAAAGTAGGAGAAGAGTTAGAGAATTTTTCTGGAGAGGCTGTATTACAAGAATTTTGGGCAAACTTGGTCATGTGCAATATATTATCGCTTCATATATGTGATGCACAAGGGCCTTGGAACCCAGATCAAATTACTGAGTATCGTTTAAATTTTTCAGTTTTATTTAGTGTAATGAGACAGAAACTCTATCAGGTACTTATTGCGCCAAAAAACTTTCAAGCCCTTTTTAAGTATACGCGCTAAAGTTAAAATCCGACCGGGACAGCCGCAATAAAGTAGATAAGCCTAAACGCCATCATGTCTTTAGGAGAGTTTGCTAATGAAAGTTCTTAAGTTGACGCCATTGGCTGAACGGATACGATTTATTTCAGTGCATGAGCTGGTCCTTTTCGGGTTTTAGCGCTGTGTACATAACTGCACGAACGTCTAGTTTAGGGGTAAGAAAAATTAGGGCCCGCAAATTAATCCAAACACATAAGTGTAGTGTTACCACCAAATGCTGTAGTGTTAACACTTACAACTTTTTCTGTAGAAAAACGCTGTAAATAATGAGGACCACCAGCTTTTGGCCCAGTGCCAGATAGTCCTCTACCACCAAATGGTTGTATCCCAACTGCTGCATCTATCTGGTTACGGTTGATGTAGACATTTCCAACTGATATTTTTTTACTTATAGTGTCAATTTGACTTTGTATACGACTCTGCAAAGAAAACGTAAGCCCATATCCAGTACTATTTATATCACTTATAACTTCATTTAATTGTGACTTGTTAAAACGTATGATATGTAAAATAGGACCAAATACTTCTTGCTTTAATTGCGAAATTTTTTGTATCTCATAAATATATGGAGGAAAGAAATAACCATTATGAGAATTTGTATCCATGGGTACTTTAAATAACAGATTTGAATCTTTATCCTCTGACATTTTTTGCGTATGTTGAGTGAGCATATCGATAGATGCTTTATCAATTATTGGACCAATATCAGTACTAAGTTGTATTGGGTCACCAATCTTGAGTTCTTGCGCTGCACCGCATATCATTTTTATCTGCTTCTCTGCTATGTCCTCTTGAATAAACAGCACTCTAAGCGCAGAACAGCGTTGGCCAGCGCTGCGAAACGCAGAAAGCAAAACATCCGTAGTCACTTGCTCTAAGAGAGCAGAGCTATCAACAATCATAGCATTTAATCCGCCAGTTTCAGCAATAAATGGCACAATAGGACCATCCCTATTTGCAAGCATTCTATTAATTATTTGAGCGGTTTGTGTTGAACCAGTAAAAGCTACACCGGAAATTCTATTGTCTGGAACTAATATTTTGCCTAAATATCCACCATCCCCAGGAATGAGGTGCAACACATTTTTTGATATCCCAGCTTCATGTAGTATCTTAACAGCTTCATAGGCAATAATCGGCGTTTGCTCTGCCGGTTTTGCCAGCACTGCATTACCTGCTGCAAGTGCAGCTGAAACCTGCCCAATGAAGATAGCAAGTGGAAAATTCCACGGTGATATACACAGGAAAACTCCCCTACCTTCAAAAAAGATGAAGTTATCTTCACCTGTTGGCCCTGGCAATTTTTTCCAGTCGCTCAGTTCATTTTTTGCTATCGTTGCGTAGTAACGTAAGAAATCCACTGCCTCTCTTACTTCCGCTATTGCATCAGATAAAATTTTTCCTGCTTCTACGACCAGAATATAAATCAACTCTTTCATCCTTTCTTCAAGCAAATCTGCAGCTTTTTCAAGGCATTTAGCGCGCTCTACTGCTGAAACATTCTGCCATTCAGTAAAAGCATTATGTGCTATTTCAAGAGCGTTTAAAGCTTGAACACTTGTTGTATTTGACACTTCTCCAATTACATTTTCCAAATGTGCAGGATTCACTACTTCGATAAATTCAGCACTATCAAATAGTGCCTTTCCATCAATTATTGGTCCAACTTGCCACTTTTTTTCACTAAAACCCTTTATATCATCTGCAAATTGTGAGACTATCACAGAATCACTAATATCCATTCCCAAAGAATTTTTTCTTTCTGGTCCCAAAATATCTTGTGGTAATGGAATGCCTGGATGAGGCTCATAATTAAAATTTATAGCTTTTTCCAGTGGATCTGAAATTAACTCATCGATTTTAACGTTAGGATCACTTATTTGATTAACAAACGAACTATTAGCTCCATTTTCAAGAAGACGTCTTATAAGATAAGGCAACAAGTCACTATGTTCCCCAACGGGTGCGTAGACACGACAGCTAACATTTGTTGCAAGCTCTGACATTGCATAATCATATAAGTCTTTTGCCATTCCATGTAAGCGTTGAAATTCAAATCCAGGGTGGTTTTTATCAGCAAGTTCCATGATAGAAGCAAAAGTATAGACGTTATGAGTTCCAAAGCATGGGTAAAAGCTGTTTGGTTTACTCAAAAGTTTCTGTGCGCACATGAGGTAAGATACGTCAGTATAGCTTTTTCTTGTAAATACTGAGTAATCATTTAATCCCAATTCTTGCGTACGCTTGATTTCTGAATCCCAATATGCACCTTTTACAAGCCTCACCATAATTTTGTGCTTTGATCGGATAGCAACATCTTCAACAAAGTCAAGAACAGATAAAGCACGTTTTTGATATGCTTGTACAGCCAAGCCGAGCCCTTCCCACTCAGAAAGTGATTCATCAAGCCGTAATTGTTCAAACAAGATTAAGGAAATTTCAAGCCTTTCTGTTTCTTCTGCGTCTATGCATAGTGAAATGTTGTATTTTTTTGCCTCGCGGCAGAGCTCTAAAACCTTAGTGAATATCTCACCAGCAATTCGGCCAAATTGACTAAATTCATAACGTGGGTGTAAAGCAGAAAGTTTGATTGAAATTCCATGGGATTTAAAACAATCATTTATTTCAGTGGATTCACCTATAGCTTTTATCGAGTGCATGTATGAATTAAAATACTCTTCTGCATCCTCAGTTGTGTGAGCAGCTTCGCCAAGCATATCAAAAGAGTATAAAAACTTACTATTGTCATCTAGTTTTGCGTACCTTAAAGCTTCTTCTATGGTTTCTCCAACAACAAAATGATTACCAAGCATAGACATTGCTTGTTTTACTGCTTTGCAAATGATCGGTTCTCCTAAATTCTTAAGTAACTTAGAAATTGCGTAATAGAACTTCGAATCGCCTTCATTACCTCTCAATATACTGCTACCTATCATTAAACTCCACGTGGAAGCATTGACGAACAATGAAGAAGAATATCCTAAATATTTACTCCATTCTTGATTGGCAATTTTATCTTTGATTAGCTCGTCTATTGTATAATCATCTGGTATTCTAAGTAGCGATTCAGCAAGGCACATCAATGCTATTCCTTCATTATTGGAAAGCGAGTATTGCTGCATAAAGGAATCTACAATACTTAATTTATTGTGTTTGATTTTTTCAATAACTTGTTTTGCAATATTATAAATTCTATTTTTTGAATCAGCCGAAAGCTCTGCTTTTTCTACAAGATAACGTATATAACTCTTTTCATCAGTACGATAAAATCCTTGTAAACGTTTTCTGAGTTCATTAGGTTCTTGTATAGAGCTTATCATATATAATTATCTCCAAAAAATACTCCGACACCATATGTATGGTGAAATTATATCATAACTTTGCGCAGAGCAAATTGCTATTTACAAAGGGATCAGGGCTGGCTAAAAGAAGTCCATGCAATAACTTCACTAAATCAAAAAGATTGTGCAAGTATGTAGCTCAACACTCCACCACACATCAAGTATTTAGTCTCAGTTGCGGTTTGTACACAGCATTTGAGTTGAATTGATTGCTTTGAATTATCCTTTCTTTTGATGATGCATTCTAGATTTCCACCTGGCACTATTTCACCTTTTATGCTTATTACCTCGCTACCATCAAATATCTTTCTGGTTATTCCATTTTGGAATATAAGTGGAAGAACACCCATGCCGACCAAGTTGGACCTATGTATACGCTCAAAGCTTTCTGCAATGACAACTTTAACCCCCAACAATAAAGTACCCTTTGCTGCCCAATCCCTACTTGAACCTGTGCCATACTCCTTTCCTGCCACAATGATGAGAGCTTCCTTGTAGCGCATTGCTGCATCAAAAATCGACATAGTTTCTTGAGAAGGAATATATTTTGTATAGCCGCCTTCGATGCTTACCATTTCATTTTTTATTCTAATGTTAGCAAAAGTCCCACGCATCATTACATTGTGGTTACCACGACGAGACCCATACGAATTAAAGTCCTGTGGCTCAATTCCAAGATTTTTTAAATATATACCTGCAGGACTACTTGAGGCAATATTTCCAGCAGGGGAAATGTGGTCAGTGGTTACGCTATCGCCAAACATTGCCAATATTTGTGCACCTTTTATATCGATTTTATTATTTTTAGGTGATAAATTATCAAAATAGGGCGGATTTTGTATGTAAGTGCTATTTGCATCCCAATTATAGATTTCACTTTTTTCACACTTTATCTTTCGCCAATGTTCATCACCAGAAAAAACATCCTTATACTTTTGTATAAACATCTCACGTGTTACCACATTTTTAACACAATCTTCGATTTCATTGTTTGTTGGCCATATATCCTTGAGATGGACGTCATTTCCATTCTTATCTTTGCATATTGAATCTTTTGTCAGATCAATTTGCACAGTACCAGCAAGTGCATATGCAACAACAAGTGGCGGAGATGCCAAGTAATTAGCTTTGACTAACGGATGAATTCTTCCTTCAAAGTTACGATTGCCAGATAAAACTGCAGCAACGGTTAAGTTTTTGTTTTTAATGCCATCTTCTATATCTTTATTAAGTGGACCAGAATTCCCAATGCAAGTTGTGCAACCATATCCAACTAGATTAAAACCCAAAGCATTTAGATCTACCTGCAATCCAGACTTTTCTAAATATTCTGTTACAACTTGTGACCCTGGAGCAAGAGAAGTTTTAACCCAAGGCTTTGATTTTAATCCAAGTTTAATTGCATTACGAGCTACAAGACCTGCAGCAATCATCACACTTGGATTAGAAGTATTAGTGCAGCTTGTTATTGCTGCAATAACTACACTTCCATCTTGGAGTTTATCGCTTTCCTTTGACTCATTAACTAAAAATGATTTAGAAAAAGACTCTGCCACTTGTGAAAGAAAAACCTTATCTTGTGGTCTTTTGGGACCAGCCATTACTGGCTCCACGCTTGATAAATTAAGCTCTAGTGTGTCAAAAAATGCTAACTCGTCACTACTACGCCACAGTCCTTGCTCTTTCGCATAAGCCTCAACTAGCTTAATCAGCTTTTCTGGCCTTCCGGTTAAGCTTAAATAATCTAGCGTTTTTTGATCAATTGGAAAAAATCCACAAGTTGCGCCATACTCCGGGGCCATGTTTGCTATAGTGGCTCTATCTGCCAAAGATAAATAATCTAAACCATCACCATAAAATTCTACAAACTTACCAACAACGCCTTTTGTTCTTAGGATATTGGTAACCATCAGCACTAAATCGGTCGCAGTTACTCCTTCCGACAATCTGCCAATTAATTTAAATCCAACTACTTCTGGAATCACCATACTAATTGGTTGACCAAGCATCACAGACTCAGCTTCTATGCCTCCAACACCCCAACCAAGAACTGATAATCCGTTAACCATTGTAGTATGGCTGTCAGTACCAACTAAAGTATCAGGATATATGACTCCATCATTATTACACACAACTTGCGCTAAATATTCAAGATTCACTTGGTGGCAAATCCCTGTGCCAGGCGGCACTACTCTAAAATTTGTGAAGGACGATTCTCCCCACTTTAAAAATTGATATCTCTCCAAATTTCTTTTTACTTCTAACTCAACATTCTTACTGAATGCGGAAACACTTCCATAACTATCTACTTGAACAGAATGGTCAATCACAAGATCAACCGGTACAGACGGATTTATATTGCTTGGGTTTCCTCCATTTTTCTTAACATAGTCCCGCATTGAAGCTAGATCAACAACAGCAGGAACCCCTGTAAAATCTTGCATCAACACCCTTGCTGGTTTATAGCTAATTTCGTGATTAGTGTGTTTATTAACGCAGTCTGCTAGTACTCTTATGTCATCTAGCTTTACGTTTACTCCATCTTCATTGCGCAATAAACTTTCAAGCAGAACCTTAAGTGAGCAAGGCAATTTAGTCACATCTATTCCTAAAAATTCACTAGCACTACTTAGGCTAAAATAGTTGTATGACTTCCCGTCAATGTTTAAAGTCGTTTTTGCATTTAAAGAATTGTTCATCCTATCACACTATATTAGTTAAAATTGGAATTACTACCGTTACTTTTTTGTTGTTGACCTTGCTGCTCATACATAGTTTCAAAATCTATAGGACCTAGCATCAGTGGGGGAAATCCACCACTACTTGTAACTCTTGCAATTATTTCTCTTGCAAAAGGGAAAAGAAAAGTAGGTCCGCCAATAAACAAAGCTTGTCTTACCTCTTTCTCACTCAACTCTTTTAAATTTTCTATTGAAAAAATGCCACAATATTTCGTCTCACAAATGAAAGCTACACCATCTTTTATGCCTTCATCTTTTACCGTTGCTTTGACTTCTATATGCAAAGTAATTTCATGAAAAGATTTTTCTTCATTCACTTCTTCTTTGTTTTTCGTCCCTTCTAATTTTGCTGAATTGATATTAACCATTACATTAATATCTGGAGCTTTACTAGAAGAAAGGAATGGCGAATTCGGATTCTCAAATGATAGATCTTTAACATATTGACCGTGAATTCTCATTTTTTGTTGTGGCATTTCTTACGTCTCCTTTAATTAAGTTGAGATATTTAATACTTTCTTATATAATATATTCATTTACAAACGAATAGCAAACCTGATTATAAGTTGATATGAAAAACATATTTTCATTAATAATTAATAATGTTCGGATACTTTATATGCCAAGGAGTTGAGTTACTATGATAGAGCTTGTAATATATGCTTTATTAGCGGCGTTCATTTTTTCACGTTTGTATAATTCTTTAGGAAGGTCAGCCAACCTCAACCTAAAAAAGCTAACTAATGTATTGGATGTAAGCCGAAGTAGAGAAGATGTAGTAGAAAACATTGAGGGTTACATTGATAGCAATGATGAAAATTCAATAAAAGTTACTTATAAACAAATATTAAAAAAAAACAAAGATTTTTCTATTTCCCACTTTATAGAAGGTTCAAGCATAGCTTTTGAATTAATAATAAAATGTTTCAATCAAGGAAATTTGTCTCAGTTAAAACCACTTCTCGATAAAGACTTATATGATAATTTTGCAGAGAAGATTAAACATCGTAAAGAGGTGCACGAGTCTATAATTGTTTCTATCGTTTCACAAAAGATTTTAGAAATAAAGCTAGTAAAAAACGCAGTGTTTATTGCAGTATATTTCCTTTCAGAGCAAATTAACTTCGTTAAGAACAATGAAGGAGATATAATATCAGGTAGTACATCCACTATTAATAAAGTTCAGGATGTATGGCAATTCAAAAAAAATGTTAATTCATCAGACCCAAGCTGGTTGCTTGTTTCTATTCACTATAAAAAGACAAGTAACGATAAGACAAATGATAAGTAAGATGAGTTTTATTTGAAATGGAAAGCAAGCTACGCGAAATAGTACTTGACACTGAAACGACAGGTCTTGACACTGAATCTGGTCATCGAATTATTGAAATAGGGTGTGTGGAATTAATTAACCGCATTCCAACAGGTAAAGTATTCCATCGGTACCTTAACCCAGAAAGAGATATACCTTATCACTCGTTTAAGATTCACGGTATTAGTGAAGAATTTTTAGAAGATAAACCACTATTTTCAGATGTTGCACTTGAATTTCTTGACTTTATGTCTAATGATATTTTGGTAATTCACAACGCTGAATTCGATGTTAAGTTCCTTAACATGGAGTTAAGCAAGCTGAATGCTAGGTTAATTTCCTCAGACAGAGTGCTAGATACATTACCTCTTGCGAGGAAAAAATTCGCAGGATCACCTGCTTCTTTGAATGCATTATGTAAGCGTTTTGATATATCGCTAGAGAATAGAGAATTGCACGGAGCACTAGTTGATGCTCAATTGCTTGCAAAGGTATATGTTGAACTTACAGGAGGGTTACAAACCTTTCTGTTTGATAATGAATGCAATCAGGACAGTAACTCTACATTCGTTCAGCATAAAGTACGTAATCTAACTCCCAGAGAACATTTACCAAATAGTGAAGAAATTGATGAACATAAGAAACTGTTAGACAAAATTAACAATACACTTTGGAATAAATATATTGAATAGGTTAACCAATAAAGATACAATTCAATTTTACTGAGAGCATTCTAATGGTAAGGTTTATAAGATTATTATCTAATGTGCTAGCAGCATTAGCAGTTGTTTTTTTAGGTTATTGTTATTTCACTAAAAAAGGCATATTTGCCCCAGCAGCGATTCACAACGCAGAAGTTAAGATAGGCGGAGATTTTTCTTTAATTAATCAGGACGGACAGATCTTGCGCAGTAGTGATTTTAAAGATAAATACATGATGATTTTCTTTGGGTTTTCCTCATGCAAAAGAATTTGCCCTATGAACCTTGGAATAATTTCAGAAACACTTGCAAAGTTAGATGAGAAAACTAACAACAAGCTACAAACATTCTTCATCACAGTCGATCCTGAGCGCGATAGCACGGAAAGACTTAAAGAATTTCAGCAGCAATTTGACCACAGAATACAAATGTTAACTGGTGAAAGAGAAAAAATAGACGAAGTAATTGCAAAGTATAAAGTATATGCTAGCAAAGTTGGTGGAGAAGAAGAAATCAACCATTCTTCAATAATGTACCTTATTGGCCCTGGAGGAAAATATGTTACACACTTTGCAGCTGATTTAAATTCAGACGAAAGTCAATCTGATAAGATTTTGGCTGAGATAAGAAAATACGTAAACTGAATTATAGATTTTTCTGTTAATTAGTCGAGCATGCAACTGCATGAGCATTATGATTTGAGAGCAATCTCCATGGGAAGACACACACAACTGTACGAACGTTGTAGTTTGGGAGCAATTCCCACCAGTGGGGTGTCATCCCAGTGCCCAGACACTGGGATCCAGCTTCTATGCAACTTAATTAAAAACGTTTGTTTTAGCGTAAGACAACTACCTTTAGCTCATCAGCTCAGTTATAAGCAAAATTTCTGGATTCCAGTGGGCTTTGTTGCATCGCTACTTATGAAAGGCTAACTATAGTTAGGATTATAAGTAACCTATTGAAAATCTTGTTTTTTTGCAATCAATCTGATCAAATTTAAGAATAGTAATTTATTATTTACATTAATAAATTTAATTCTATTGAAAATAGCTAAAGCATTGAAATTCTTGAATTTTAGCCGGATTAGTGAGTGGTAGTGAAATTTCTTTTACTCAAATTTGGGTATTCACTGACCGTTCTTGTTATAAATACCAGAATAATAAGCTACTGATATTCTCCATCTTTTTTATCTTTAATCCATCATAGCTAGCGATGCAACAAAGCCATTCCAGTGTCAAGCACTGGAATGACATCATCTGTTGTGCAATTTACCTTCAAAAATGAATGTTCGTACAGTTATGGAAGACACATTGGAATGACACTATTTGCTGTCTTCAAAAATAAACATTCGTAAAGTTGTGCTTTTAATATGGGTTATCAGTTTAAAAATGTTGCTAATCAGCATATATGAATGTAATATTAATTAACATTCATAAACGAAGCAATACCATGGAAAATAGTTATAATGCCGATGCAATAAAAATCTTAAGGGGTCTTGATGCTGTAAGGAAACGTCCAGGTATGTACATTGGTGACACTGACGATGGATCTGGCTTGCACCACATGGTATATGAGGTTGTTGATAACGCAATAGATGAATCTTTAGCTGGGTATTGTGATAAAATTGAAGTTAGCATAAATAAAGATGGTTCAGTATCAGTAACCGACAATGGTCGTGGCATTCCAACTGACATTCATGAAGAAGAAGGAATATCAGCAGCAGAGGTAATAATGACTCAACTCCATGCTGGTGGTAAATTTGACAGCAATACCTATAAAGTTTCTGGGGGATTACATGGTGTTGGAATCTCAGTTGTGAATGCATTATCAAGCTGGTTGGAATTAATTATTTGGCGCAATAAGAAAGAACACTTTATGCGTTTTGAAGATGGTGAGTCTATTGAACCTTTAAAGGTAGTCAACGAAAATACAAACAAAAGAGGAACTAAAGTCACGTTCATGCCATCAACAGAGACTTTTAATGGCATTAATTTCAGTTACTCAACGCTTGAAAGTCGTATAAGAGAATTAGCATTTTTAAATTCAAATATCAACATTACTTTACGTGATCTGCGCAATGAACCATATACAGAATCTCATTTCAATCAGAGCAATCAATCTAAAGACAATTTTGGTACAGCAAATTTTGTGCAGTATTTAGATAAGAATAAGACACATGTAACTAAAATTGCCAGTATGAAAGGAGATGCAGAAGATCTTGGCATCAGCTTGGAAATATCGATGGAATGGAATGATTCCTACTATGAGAATATGTTGTGTTTCACTAATAATATACGGCAACGAGATGGTGGTACGCATTTGGCAGGATTTAGATCTGCACTAACTAGATGTATCAATACCTATGCAACTAATGAAGGGTTTTTAAAGAAAGCAAAAGTAAATTTAACTGGAGAGGACGTTAGAGAAGGTTTAACTTGTGTTTTATCTCTTAAGATGCCTGATCCTAAGTTTTCTTCACAAACAAAAGATAAACTAGTTAGTTCTGAAGCACGTGCAGTTGTAGAAAGTATAGTTTCTGATAAATTGAGCACAATCCTTGAAACTGATCCCAAATTGGCAGCAAGCATAGTAGAAAGAGCAATCAGGTCAGCAAAAGGAAGAGAAGCTGCAAGAAAAGCGCGCGAGCTAGTTAAAAGCAAAAACAATATTGATATTGCAACTCTGCCAGGAAAGCTTGCTGATTGTCAGGAAAAAGCTCCTGAGTTATCGGAATTATTTATAGTAGAGGGTAATTCAGCAGGTGGTACTGCAAAGCAGGGGCGTAATCGTAAAACACAAGCAGTGCTTGCCTTAAGAGGAAAAATTCTAAACGTAGAACGTGTAAGTTTAGATCGTATTTTTTCATCTGCAGAAATAGGCTCTTTAATTACTGCAATTGGTGCTGGAATAGGGAGTGAACACTTCGATATTGAAAAAGCTAGATATCATAAAATTATCATCATGACAGATGCAGATGTTGATGGTTCACATATAAGAACTTTGATTCTAACTTTCTTTTTTAGACATATGCGTGAAGTTATTGAAAAAGGTTACTTATACATAGCACAGCCACCCCTCTATAAAGTTACAAAGAATGCCAAAGACACTTATATTAAAGATGACGAAACTTTTGAAGAGTATATAATAAACTCAGCAGTTAAAAGATTAACACTAAGTGGTACAGCTACAGAATTTAACAACTTGCGCCTTATTTTGAATAAATGCGTTAGCACTTCTAATATTAGCAAAAATTATGATAGAGAAATACCACAAAATCTCTTAGAGTCATTGCTAATTTTAAGTAAAAAGAATGCTCTATCATCGGCTGATGAGATATTAAAGTATTTGAAGTTAATGTACAGCGAATACACTTGGGAAGTGGAAATAAAAGATGAAGAAAAAGAAATTCATATCTCTAAATTGTTTCAAGGATTGGCAGACAAATATATATTTGCACTTAGTATGCTTGAAGGCAAAGATATGCAAAACATATTAAGTTTGCTTGATGGTATAAGTAATTTATTTAATGGTGATTCATTTTTAAAGTCACAAGAAACTGAAATAAGAATCACTTCTCCAAGTACGCTTGCAAAAATAATAATGGACTATGGTAAAAAAGGTTTAACTCTGCAGAGATTTAAAGGTCTTGGTGAAATGAATGCTGATCAGCTATGGGATACTACGTTAAATCCTGAGGCTAGAACTTTATTAAAGGTTGAAATAAAAGATTGTGAAGAAGCTGATTCCATATTTTCAATATTAATGGGTGATATAGTTGAACCACGCCGTGATTTTATTAATAGCAATGCACTTAATGTGCATGATGTTGATATTTGAACTTTTAGCAAAATGTACGAACGTTACGGGTTTAAGCAAAGACTGTGTCATTCAAGTAGCTGACACTGGTTCCTTTATAACGGTGTCATTCCAGTGCTTGACACTGGAATCCAGGTTGCTCACAAGCAAACTAGCATAGAAAGTGGTTACAACGTTTTCGATGAGATTGCAGAAAGGCTGGATTCCAGTGTCAAGCACTGGAATGAAAGCAGTCCTACGTCATGCCGCGATTCATTCGCGGTATCTCTAGATCCCGCTAACAAGCAGCGGGATGACGGTTGTCAGGGTGTCATCCCACTACCTTCTCCTGTCATCCCAGTGCCTCCCTCCCCTGTCATCCAAGTAGCTTGACACTTGTATCTTTATGATGTGAGGCATTAGAGCTAAAATACCTCACAGGGAGGGTGAAGCTGATGCAACGCTAATGCCATTAAGGCCGAATCCCAGATTTTGCTTCCCTCCCATAGAGTTATAGCTCTTCTCATAATAATCCCAATAAGGTAAGAATGGATTTATGGTAGAGGGGTTTGTATGCCAGCAGCGTATAGTTACGACTTAAGGAAAAAAGCAATGGAAGCAATGGAAGCATTGGATGAAGGAGAAAGTAGAGCAACTGTTGCCAAGTGACCTTACCCAGAAAAAGTGGAGAGAAAGAAAGGAGTTTTTTCGGGTAAAATAAAATTTTGGAGGATTAGAAATGGCAAGAGAATATACGGCAGAATTCAAATTGGAAGCTGTTAAACTGGCAAATGAACAAAGAAAGGCAGGTCAAACAATTACAAAAATAGCAAAGGATTTAGGAATAAAGGGTGGTTTATTAGGAAAATGGATAAAGAAACACAACGAAAAAAAGTCGGCAGCAGATGCATTTCCAGGTAGAGGTAACATGGCTCCTTACGACAAAGAGAGGTTTGATTTACAAAGAGAGTTAGCAAGAGTAACAAGGAAAAGAGACATTTAAAAAAAAGCCCTGGCCAGTTAAAAAGAGTAAAATATTTTTTTATATAGTAACTGCTATAAAGTACAGGAATTATGTAGGATTTTCTGCTAGTGGCTACTATAAGTGGACCACAAGAAAAATAAGCAGTAGAGAATCAGCAAATAAAGAGCTACTCGCAGCTATTCAAAAAATATATCAAGTTTCTAAATGTAGATATGGAGCTCCTAAAATTCATGCTGAATTGAAGGCTTTGGGTAAAAGTTGCAACTTAAAAACAGTGCAAAGTATTATGCAGAAAAATGGTATTCAGGCTATATTGAGAAGAAAATTTAAAATTAAGAAACAACAAACGGACAGTAGCTCCCAATATATTAGACCAAAACTTTATTGTCGATCAACCAAATAAAGTATGGGATTACTTATATAAAAACCAAAGAAGGATGGCTATATTTGGCAACAATAATCGATCTATATTCACGCATGGTAGTTAATGAGCAGTTCAATAAATAAACAATTGGTTATGGACTCTTTATTAATGGCCGTTAACAAGCGTAAACCTGCCAAAAATCTACTATTACATAGTGATCAAGGTTCACAATATACTTCGCAAGGTTATCAATATCTCTTATCCATAAAAAACATAGATGAGTTATAAAGGTTGTTGTTACGACAATTCTGTTGTGGAAAGCTTCTTCAGTTCTCTAAAAAGGGAGTTACCAATAGACACCTCTCGGCACTCTAAACAGCATATCAAAACTGCTATATTTGAATATATAGAAATTTTTTATAACAAACAACGTCACTATTAACTATTGCATTCCTGAGCATTTTGATTCATCATTCTCTTTGTGAAAAACATTCCAAACTTTCTCTCCACTTTTTCTGGGTAAGGTCAGTCAAACCTCCATTTTTTTTATATCAATTTATTACTTTTTTTTCGGTTTGACACACTTTTTTGAACATTCCCAACGAAAAAAGAAAAACAAGGTTTAATTTTCTTTTTTATTTGCGATTTATCTATTAATTAACCGTGAAAGGTTACGTGTAATGCTTCTTCACATAATTATCAATAATTGCCTTAAATTCTTCAGAGACATTATCACCTTGTAAAGTTTTGAAATATTTGCCGTTTTTGTAGACTGCTGAAACAGGTTTTTCTCCATATCCAGGTAAGCTGATTCCCAAATTTGCGTGTTTGCTTTCTCCAGGACCATTTACTATGCATCCCATAACAGCAATGTTCATATGCTCTACACCTGGATTTTTTTTCTTCCACATCGGCATATGAGTTTTTATATAGCCATTCACCTCTTCAGTTAATATACGAAAACGATCGCTACTCGTGCGCCCACAACCAGGACATGAATTAACCTGAGGGTTAAAGTGTCGCAAGCCTATAGACTGCAATATTTCCTGACACACCACCACTTCATTAGTACGCGATTCACCAGGACGTTGAGTCAAAGAAGCCCGTATTGTATCTCCAATGCCATTTTGCAATAAATAAGTAAGCCCTGCTGCGGTATTTACCACACCTTTATTGCCCATACCAGCCTCAGTTAAACCCAAATGCAGCGCATAATTGGAAGATTTTGCAAGTGCCATATAAACTAAAATTAAATCTTGTACTTTGCTAACTTTACATGAAATGATTATTTTGTTTGAATTTAGACCAATTTCTTCAGCTTTTTTTGCACTATCAAGAGCAGACATTACAAGTGCTTTGCGCAGTATAACATCAGAAGGCCTTGAATTACTAAGCGAAGAGTTTTCATCCATCAATTTTTGCAAAAGGTATTTATCAAGACTACCCCAATTTACCCCAATTCTAACCGGAAGATCGTGCATTATTGCATACTCTATCACCCTTTCAAACTTCTCATCACGTTTGTCGCCAAAGCCTATATTGCCTGGATTGATTCTAATTTTACCCAGCATTTTGATGTTGTCTGGATAATCTTGAACTAATTTATCTAGCTCATATTGACCGCAGCCTACCAATATTTTACCGTCAAAACCTTCTTTATTTATCTCTTCTACTATATAAGGTATTGCTCTTGCTACCTCCTCTGAGTTCAAGGCAATTCGCACCAATTCTGAACTTGTACGCGCTAGTTCTGTTATCTCTTTTGCATAATGTTTTGCGCTACTTTTTATATTATCAGCATCTATATGCACGCCAAGCGCCATAGATTGTACAACTACAGGATTATTTCCGCCTATCTTTACTTTTCCAACTTCTACAACATGAGTTTTGTGCCTGGAAATCTGCGATAATTCATATGTATTATCATTCAATATCAGGTCTTTATCTAGCATATTATTAATGGCCAATATTGTGATACTATTTTACTGTGTCAGCTACACTGCCAAATGAACTTGAACCATTCAAACTATAAGCATCTACGTTATCCAAATTAGCAATAGAATCATGCGAGCACGTTCTTCTTGATGGAGTTTCTTTTATAGTGACATTTATAGGAGAAACTTTCTTTTCTCGTGTTGAAGTAACTTTCTTCTCTTCTTGTTGTTCACTTTCATGCTGCTTATTTTCATACTGGAAAACTGACTCTTGATCTATAAATACAGTACCCCTTAAACGTGCGATATTAATACCATGCTGATTTATCATAGTGCTCTCTTCATCGTCGACTATGCAAGCTTCCATGTCATTTGGCTCATTATCAAGACTAGCAATTTTTTTCTCTTTTAATTTTTTGATTAGATCTTCTTTATTTATAGCTCGATCTTGTAATTTTTTTTTCTTGAGCAATTCCCTACGCTTCTCATACAGTTTATATGACTCAGCAAAATCCTCATCTGTATGAAAGTTTGCACCACCAGGGTTACCAGGAGGTATGTATCTCTTACTGAGCTTAGATTTAGCTTCAGCACTATGCACAGTAAAAAAGCTAGAAACCAAAAACATTAATATAAATAAAATTTTAGAAAAAACCCTAAGCATATGGTGCTATAGTAAATATCGTGTTTTAAAAGATAGCAATTAACAAACTTTAAGTAAACCAGAATCTTTACTAACTTTACAATACAAATATTTTTCTAAAAAGTGATATGTTTGCTATCAAAAAAACCTACGCAGACTAAGAGCCTGTCTTGAAAAGAAATGAGAAAGAGAATATGATGAGATAAGTAAAAAATAGTAGGTAAAAATGTATCCAAGTGATATAAGTGACAAAGAATGGGAAATTTTGGAGCCAAGTGTTGCACAAGGTGCAGTAGGACGGCCAAGAAAGCACAATATTAGAACAATTATTAATGCAATAAGATACATAATGAAAGGTGGTTGCCAGTGGAGAATGCTGCCAAAAGATTTTCCGCCATGGAAAACGGTGTATGATTATTTTCTCAGGTGGCGTAATAGTGGCAAATTGGAAGAAATACACGATATGTTAGTAAAAAAGGTAAGAAAAATGGTTGGCAAAAATGAAATACCTTCGGTAGGAATAATTGACAGTCAATCAGTGAAAACCACTCAAAAAGGGGATCCAGAGGATATGATGCTGGCAAGAAAATAAAGGGTAGAAAACGTCACATCATTGTGGATACAATAGGCCTAATTATTACAGCTGATGTTCATAGTGCAGGCATTCAAGATCGTGATGGTGCTCTAAATCTTTTTACTCAAGCTAAACGAAAAGCTTCAACGCTACAAAGGTTTCTCGCTGATCAGGGATATATTGGTAAATTGCAAAATTACTGTTTATTGAAAACAGGATGTTTATTGACGATTACTAAAAAAGCAGCTGATGCTGTAGGATTTCAAGTTATTCCTAAACGGTGGATTGTTGAAAGAACTTTTGCTTGGCTTTCCAATTTTAGACGTATGAGCAAGGATTATGAGCATTCTCCTCTTACTTCAAAAACTAATATCTCCTTTAATATGATTACTATTATGCTTGCTAAATTAGCTGCTTAGTTCCTTTCAAGACAGGTTCTAAGAGAAGAGTAAGGTGTTACAAGTTGCGTAACACCTTTTCAAGAAAAGTGTTATGCAGCTATATGTTTGCAACTTTTAAGTTATTCTGTAGTTTTTCAGTACCATCGGTAGTATCTACATTACTAAGTTTTGCGTCTGGCGTATCTTTAGATAAGTCGTTTTTCTTCTCTTTATCAAGCTTAACTCCCTGATAGATACAGAATGCAACAAAAGAAGCGACCGCTATTGCGGCAACAGCACTGACTATGATACAAGTTGCCATTATTTTTTCTTGATCTGCTACTGCTTCTGTAAGTGTTTTCACTTTTTCTTCTAAACCTGTGAAGTTTTCTTGCAAGCCTGTAAGCTTTTCTTGCAAACCATCGAATTTATCGTTCAAACCGTCGAATTTACCTAATAGCTCTTTAAAATTTCCCGTGAATTCACCCGACAGTTTGATTACTTCTTGTTCCAAACCTGCGAAGTTCCCTGATACCTTCTCTAGTTCTCCCACTCTTTTTTGCAATTCTTCTATTGCTAACTTATCAAGACCCTTAAAATTATACATAATACGTTCCCACAAAGACATTTTTAACCTCCTAGCTAATTAATATATTATAATTTTACATTCCAAATGTTTAAATTATTATTAAATTAACTGTCATTATGTATTGACCTTTTAATAATTTTGTTTGACTTGCTTTTTGAAAGTGCGGAAACTTAAATTAAGGTATTACAAGATTGTTATTCAACCAATATCTCTCTTTTCCCTGAGTAATTTGGAGCGCTGACAATACCTTCCTTTTCCATTCTTTCAACGATGTTTGCTGCTCTGTTATAGCCTATTCTAAGCTGCCTTTGAATGTAACTGGTTGAAACTTTTTGATCTCTTTGAATGATGGCCACTGCTTGGTTATAGAGGTCATTTTCTTCATCCTCCGTTTCATCGTGTGACTCTGTAGAAGAATTTTCATCTTCTTTAGTGATTTCCTCCATGTAGTTTGGCTCACCTTGCATTTTCAGATGATCAACTATATCTTGCACCTCATTATCACTTACAAATGGGCCGTGAACTCGAATGATCTTACCACCAGAGGCCATATAGAGCATGTCACCCATGCCGAGCAATTGTTCAGCCCCTTGTTCGCCAAGTATTGTACGGCTATCTATCTTAGAAGTAACAGCAAAACTGATTCTCGTTGGAAAGTTCGCCTTTATCACACCTGTAATCACATCCACAGATGGGCGTTGTGTTGCCATTATGATGTGTATTCCTGCAGCACGAGCCATCTGAGCTAAGCGTTGAATAGAGCACTCTATTTCTTTGCCGGCAACAAGCATCAAATCTGCCATTTCATCCACGATCACTACAATATATGGAAATGTTTCCATCTTGATTGGTATTTTTTCAAACAGAGGTTTGCCTGTTGTTGAGTTAAAGCCAATCTGCACAACGCGCTCCAATTCTATTCCACTATTCATTGCTTCTGTGATTTTTTGATTATAGTTTATAACATTGCGTACATTCAAATACGACATCATGCGATAGCGGTTTTCCATTTCTTTCACGATCCACTTAAGAGCGACTACAGCCTTTTTTGGCTCTGTTACTACTGGCGTTATTAGATGTGGTATTGCATCATATATTGAAAGCTCAAGCATTTTGGGGTCGATCATTATCATCTTGCATTCGTCAGGACTTAATCGATAAACGAGTGAAAGAATCATAGTGTTAATCGCAACTGATTTACCAGACCCTGTGGTTCCAGCAACGAGCAAGTGAGGCATTTTAGTTAGATCTGCAATAACTGGTTTTCCACTTATTTCTTTGCCAAGCGCAATTGGAAGATTTAAGTTTGCATTTTGGTATTCTGGTGATTCAAGCAAATCACGCAGCATTACAATTTCCCGTTCCTTGTTCGGCAACTCTATTCCCATAGCATTTTGCCCACGAATTATTGAAATACGTGCAGAGAGTGCACTCATCGAACGTGCAATGTCATCTGCAAGGCCAATTACTCTTGCAGATTTCGTACCAGCTTGTGGTTCAAGTTTGTATAAAGTCACAACCGGCCCATAGCATACACTGATAATTTTTCCTTGCACGCCAAAATCACTCAGGACTTGTTCCAGCAGAGATAAATTTTTATTGCTCTCCATTTCATTCAGCTGTTTTCTCTGCAAAGACTCCTCTGCTTTGGAAAGTAAATGAATGCTTGGAAATTCGAACTCACTGAAAATTTCTTTGGTGGCTTTTTTCTGTCTTTCTTTTGGTTGTTGTTTAGTAGTGATTTTAGTTTTATGTTTTTCTTCTACTACTAATGGTGCAATTGAATACTCAGTAGTTTTATGTGATCTGAAGAATGGAACATTTACAAATAAGCAAGCTATTTTTTTACATAAGAAGAATAGAGAGTAAATTGCTCCCTTCCAACCAACAGATCCTACAAGACCTATTAATGTTACTATCACAAATACATAAAACGGGCAGTTATTAACGAGTGCATTCCCTATTATTCCACTGTGTCTGTACCTTGCTGTGATGCCTAGCGAAAGTTGTGGTAATATAGCACATACCCCTAAATTGATTAATATTAAATAGAGAATTTTCAGCAGTATTTTTGCTGACCTGAAGATCAACAAGTAAACTATGGTTGTAGCTATTGTAACACTAGTTAATCCAAGAAATTGAACCAATATATCAGCTAAATATGAACCTACTATTCCACCTAAATTTGTCACTTCCTCATTTGTAGCCGTGTTTAAGGAAGGATCTTTATAGTTATAGCTAAAAACTGATATATATATATATATTAAAAGGGATAGATATATTGCTGATTTTAGATATTTTTTTAACATCTACCTAAAGTAGTAAGCTACTGTATATTTTACAAAGTGAATTGTTATTAGCAATATCATTATAGATAAATCTAATCCGTTGAACGGTGGTATATATCTTCTAATAATCTTTAGTGGTGGATATGTCAATTGGTTCAAGATGTGCATTATGCTACTGACAGTTTCATTATATATGTTCACCATATTAAGTTTAACCAGCCAGTTTAGGACAACCCAACATATTAGAATGAAGCTATAAAGATCAAGTAACGTATTGAGTAGATATATGATTGGATGCATACATATCTATTACACGAAAGTTATATAAAAGACAAGTATTTAGCCTTTTCAAACTCAAAATGTTGTTTTTGCTGAACCAAAAAAAACTTCATTTTTTGAGCTGCGCAAAGCCACCTAAAGTAGAGAATGGACAAGGAAGGAGGGGTGTATAATATATATTAATGTTGATATTTATTTCTTATAAATATCATCTCTATGTCCTATCTCTGTGATAGTTACTATATGATCTAATTGATTTACTCTGTAAATTACACGATAGTCACTAACTCTTAGCCTTCTACATCCTTTTAAGTTATGATGTAGTGGTTCACCAAAATTTATTGGGTCAACTGTAAGACGTTCTTTTATAGCCTTTTGAACTCTTAGCCTTATTATCTTTGGAAGGTTTGGTAAATCTTTTTCAACAACACTCTTTAGAGACTTAACCTTGTAACGCTCTAATCCCACTTAATATCTTCAAAATCAACTGTTTCTGCACCTTCAACATCACGCTCATCAGAAATTTTAGATACTAAAAAATCCTCCATTTCAAGCTCAACTGCTTCTCTAAATAGTTTTCCTGCTAATTCTTGAACGGGCTGTTTAGTAAATTCAGATAATTCAGCAAGATGCTTTAAAGTTTCTTCGCTAAGAGCTATGTTAATGCCTGAATTTGCCATATGTTTTACTGAACTCTACTACTGTAACAGGTATACAACATTTTTTTTAATTTTTCAATAAAGAAAGTTGATGATACGTAAGAAAAATTTTGCCACCTGCGTTAATAAATAATTAAAAATTTAGCATATTTATCTACCCTCTATTCTATTACTTAAGTTAGACCACTTTTTTCTATTAATATTTTTTGTTTATAAAGATGAGCAGTTACTCATCACGCAGTTGATCTATGGATATAATACTACCGTTTGATAGTTTTTCAGTACATTTTTCACTTTTGTATTCTTTATCAGAGTCGATACTGATTTTGTCAAATATTAAAACATCTCCTGAAATTTTATCACGAAACTCACTAATAGCAAAAAACGGTATAGTAATTCGCTCTTGTTTTCCTTGAAAACTCAAACTGACGCTAAATTTATCCTCAGAAACTTTTAAATCATAGAATTGATGCTGTAATATAATAAGCATTTGAGTAGGGTATGACTTTTTCAAACGATCTGGCATGGTCACACCATTAAAATATGTGAAAAATAATATTTCTAAGTGAGGGATAAAACCATTACCTGATATAACATCTAAAGTCTTTTTGATAACTTGAAACTTAGCAGAATTAAGCAGTTTTTTGTAATCTGTTTGCTCCATATAACTTTCACATACGTAAATTTTGGGGAACTTCTGTTACCCGGCGTTCCCTAAACCGTGCTTTAGTAATAAACCGGTTGTGCTAAATTAAGCAGCAACACGATATTCTTCAGCAGCAAAATTATCGTTTGCATTTAAATTATGAACTCTTAGCGGTGGTGTCTAACCGAGCAAAGCTACCATCTTTACTATGCATGTCGATCCTTAATCGCCCCCGTATAATTAAAAAACATGGCGGAGGCGCCGAGTACTGCCCTCGGGTCCAATACACCTATTACAAGGTAATTTTATTGCTATAGTACACAAAATGTACATAGCTATTATGTAGCAACATTAAATAAATGTCAAGATATTATGACCTTAAGTTGATTTATTGCTAAAACAAAATTAATATTCCCAGTAAAAAATTCTGTGCTCTTAACCTGACACATATGGCTTTTTGAATACTCCCAATGAAAATATTTATAAATAAATATTTACTCTTCTTTTTTATTGTTTTTAGGTTTTTCTTGATCAACCATTTCTCCACCGATCTCTTTTATTTTTAGTATCAACGACTCTGGTACATACATGTCAATTACTTCTTCTGCTGTCACAAATAAAGCCTGATAAGAGTGTGAATTTATTATCCAATTAGGCAATATGTCTTCTGCTTCTATTTTATACTCTCCCTCTTTTTTGTCATATACTGTGTAGCAATATAAGTGCACAGCAAAAAATAATACATAAGAGAGCAATATTCCTTTAAGCACTCCGAGAAAGATTCCAGTAACTCTATCGATAAACCCCAACCTTATGGGTGATAATATGTACATTAGCCAGTTATTTATTATCATGAATATAAGATTAAGTATAATAAATACAGAGATTGTAGAAAGTATGTTTAGTGTAACTTTAGAATCAAAATATTTACTATAATTTGGAGCGAAAAAATCATAGTGATTAGCTGTCAGAAAGACCGATAAAAATAGAAACATTAGTGCGCATAGCTCTTTTATAAAGCCTCTAGTTACCGAGATTATTACGCATAGAACAACAATGAAGATAATTAGGCTATCGAAAAGCATGTTTTATATCTATATGGTTTTCAAGATATAATAGTTGTAAATAACAAGGTTGTAAAATTAATTGTATTTATGCTGCATCAATTGATCTAAATACCTAGCGATCATGTCAATTTCTAAATTCAAATAATCATTTACTTTGTTGTACTGAAAAGTTGTATTTTCCCATGTATAGGGAGTGATATTTACTGTAAATTCCTGATTAATAACTGAATTCACTGTGAGGGAAACCCCATCTAGTGTAACGGAGCTTTTTTTTGCAACAAATTTAATTAATTCTTGTGGGCACGATAGTTTGATTTCATGAGAATCTAAATTTTGATTAATTGTTAAAAATTTTACTATCCCATCAACATGACCCTGAACCAGGTGGCCATCGATCTTATCGCTTAATCTCATTGCTTGTTCGAGATTTATTTTTTTTCCTATTCTCCACGTATTTAAGTTAGCAACCTTCATAGTTTCTTGAGATGCTTGGACTGTAAATGTATCGCTCATTATATCAACAACAGTTAAACACACACCAGAGCAAGCTATTGAATCTCCTTTATTTATAGAGGATAAATTTTGTGTCTTGATATGGAAAATTTGATCAGAGTTGGAGTGAGTGGTAGTATCAGTTATAGTCCCGATATCCGTGATAATTCCTTTAAACATATGGTGAAAATAAATAATTTTACCATGAAAAATTTTTTACAACAACTTATTTCTATTTTGTTATAGTTAAAGTAATTCTGGTTTACCGACAATTTAAAAAACGACAAATTCGTCATCCCGCTACGTGTTAGCGGGATCTAGAGATACCGTGACGGTATGACGTAGGAAAACTGAGCCTGCACTAGCTATAGGCGCGAGAAAGGGGATCGTTTTCACTTACTTGTTCAATAGATTCTATAGAATATTCAGAATATATGAAATAAGCCAAACTCAGAACACATAATGCAGTTAATATTGGTAACCCTATGTTCAATGCTAGCCCAATACTTTCTCTTTTTTCTGGTGGCACTAATCCTTTTAACATTAGACTTCTTTCGAAACTAGGATAAAGTAGTAAAAATAGTAATTTTGAGGTAAGGAGAAATGAAGTATGAAATAGTGAAAGAGCTCGATAAAGGGGAGTTTCGTCGACTAACAGGAGTAAAGAGATCAACATTTAACAAAATGGTAGGGATTTTATGTGAAGAGAATAAAAAAAAGAAAGCCAAAGGAGGAAGGAAAAATAAGCTAAACGAGGAGAATATGCTGCTCATGGTATTAGAATACTTACGAGAATACCGTACATATTTTCACATAAGTCAAAGTTATGGAGTAAGTGAAAGTACGGCATATAAAACTGTAAAATGGGTAGAGGATACTCTAATACAACACCCAGATTTCGCATTGCCAGGACGAAAAGAACTCCTAAAAAGCGACGTGGAATATAAGATTCTGGTGATTGATGCAACGGAAACACCTGTAGAGAGACCAAAAAAAAGCAGAAAAGATTTTATTCAGGAAAGAAGAAAAAACATACGCTAAAAACCCAAATAATTGCAGAAAAGAAGAGCAAGAAAATTATTTGTACGTCATTTTCAAACGGGAGAAAGCATGACTTTCGGCTTTTCAAGGAGTCAAAAGTGCATGTATCAGAAGGTATAAAAGTTTTAGCCGATGCTGGCTATAGAGGTTTTCAGAAAATTCACAAAAATGTCGAGTTGCCACACAGAAGGATGAAAAAGAGTCCCTTAATTAAGGAAAAAAAGGTAGAAAATCGGGAGCTAGCAAGCAAAAGAGTAGTAGTTGAGAATGTAATTGGTCTGTTAAAAAGATTCAAAATTATTGCAGACAGATACCGCAATCGGAGAAAACGTTTTGGCTTAAGATTCAATTTTATAGCAGGAATTCACAATTTTGAGCTGTCTATATGAGTTTCGAAAGAGGTCTATTGACACTTTTCCTAACGGAAAATGCCATAAGCAAAGTGTTGATGCAGATGCTACTATTATAAATAGACAAAAATAAGCCTTTTTTGAGGAAAATATAGTTTTTAATGATGATTTGAGTGTAATGTTAGTAGGTGGTAGAGTTTTAGCTTCATTTGTTGCTGGTGAAAGATCTTTAATTGGTAAAGGGTTTGTAGATTTATGAGGAGTATTTTCATGTTGTGGAGAAGGTTGTTGTATATAAACACCTGAAACTAATTTAAGCAATTGCTCTTTTTTTCTATATACTTGTTTTTGTAAATATTCTTTACCTAAAAGTGAGTTACTAAGAGGTTGTGGCCTTTCGAGTATCTGTAATACTTCTGATATCTCGCCTGGCTCTAATATTGCATGTAATTGTTTATCTTGAAAGTAAACAATATTGAATACTGAGCTGAAAATATTGCAAAATGTTTCTGGATCTTGATTTTTGTATCCACTCATCACTTCAATAAATATTTTATCGAGTTTTTTCCCCCTGTGCTCAATTTGGTTATCTATCATAGCTACTCTAGCATCATTTTGTGCTTGTTTTATGGCTAATGGTTTTTCTTTCTCTGATAGTTCTTTGGTCTGCTTTTTTGACTTCTTTTTTCTGTTAGCCTTAAAATACTCTGTGTGCGAAGTAGTTTGACCTACATTCTGTTCTGCTTCTTGAGGTATTGGATTTTCTATACTACCCCCTGTCATCCGAGTAGCTTGACTACTTGGATCCATGTTTCTTTTTTCCTGGTCAAACGCTGGAATAACACCAAATGGTATATTGTTGCTCTGTATAGAAAATTTTGGCAATTGTTGGGAAAAGAATTGTGACGTATTAAAAAAATTGGGTAGACAGAAAAAAGATCTAAACCAGAAAACGTTTTCATGCATTGCAGCAACTACTATCGAAACACGTGTAACTTGTTTTCCATTATTTGTTACATCGAAGCCAAATGAGCCTGTAACTGGTACGATTTGTTTATTTTGTGCATTTTTTTGGTTAGTTTCACTCTGTTCTTTTTTGTCTTCATTTTCAGTTTTTTCTGCATGTTGTAGCTTTTCATTTAGAAATAACTCGATTTGGTACAAGTTGTCCAGGTTAATGTTTTCAACGTCTGTTTGTAGCGTTATCGTTGTGCCCTGCAGAAGGATTTGAGGCGGAGCACTATTTACGAATTCTTCTACAGTTTTATAACTGTTAGTTTTACAGTAGTTATTATATAGTTCACTGCTTTCTTTGGGCACTTTTATGTTGGCTGTAAAATTTTTTTTCCCGGGAAAGGCAGATTTTGAAAAAATTAATTAAAGAGTTTATTCGAAATAATCTTATATTAAAGGTGTCTTTATCTGTTGCTGTTAGCTCAAATGAAAATTCTTGTATATTACTTTCAATACTTCTCGAGCGAATAGTACTGATCTTAATTGTTTCGCTAGAAAATGCTTTACTTATGTTTCTGGATTTTTCCTTAAAGAGCTTAGGTAAATCCTCTATTTTATACTTATTCTTAGTTTCAGTATTACTGTTGTGCATAGTTGATACAGCAAATTCATCAACGCAAAGGTAAATAAAAAAGATTAATCAGTCAATAAATTAATAATCAGAATAGGGCAATTTTTCGGATTGTTGATGATATTTAAAATTTCACTATAATGAAAGTTTAAGCCAGCGTTTTTAAGATGAATAAAGAGTTATTAGATGACATACTTTCACTTGAAGATAAAGCAGTTTCCGAAATTGAGAATGCTTCTTCTTTACAAGATTTAGAAAAAGTTAGGCTATCATATTTGGGAAAAAAGGGTGTAATTAAAGCTTATTTTGACAACTTAAAAGAGATAGAAGACGCAGGAAAAAAGCGCAATTTAGGCGAAGTTATCAACGTTTTACGTAATAAGCTAGATCAGCTTATAATGAATAAGGAGAATATACTAAAAGCCGAAGAAGTTAACTTTAAATTGCAGAACGAGGCAGTTGATATCACGTTGCCTGCGAGGCCAGAAAAAATTGGCAAGGTCCATCCACTCAGTAAGGTTCTAAATGAAGTAAAGCTTATTTTTGCACATATGGGTTTTAAGGCAGTTGATGGCCCTGACATTGAAGATGAATTTCATGTATTTGATGCACTGAATACTCCAAGTCATCATCCTGCACGAGAGGAGCAAGATACCTTCTACTTAAAGAATAAAATAGATGATAAAAGAATGGTACTGCGCACTCACACCTCATCTGTACAGATTAGAACCATGGAAAAAACAAAAAAATTCCCAATTAAAATAGTAGCCGCAGGTAGAGTATACAGAAACGACTTTGATGCAACTCACACCCCTATGTTCCATCAAATAGAGGGGTTATATGTCGATGAGAATGTCAATATGGGCCAGTTAAAATTTACTATTCATCACTTCCTTAATAAGTTCTTTGGCGATAAAGGGCTGAAGATACGTTTTCGTAATAGTTTTTTCCCTTTTACCGAGCCTTCTGCGGAAGTGGACATAAGTTATAAAGGTAGTAAATGGATAGAAGTACTGGGATGCGGTATGACGCATCCAAATGTATTTCAAAATGTTGGAATAGACCATACTAAATACAACGGTTTTGCGTTTGGCATTGGTATAGAAAGGCTTGCAATGCTAAAATATCAAATTAGCGACTTGAGGAGCTTTTATGACAACAAAATCAGCTGGCTTGATCATTACGGTTTTCATTTTTCATCTTTAAGATAAGTGATAAGTAAAACTCATACGTTCGTTATACTTGCTGCAGGGCATGGCAGGCGGATGAATTCAGATTTGCCTAAGGTCCTACACAAAATAGGCAGTTTTTCCATGCTCCAGCATGTCATTTACAATGCAAAACAGTTAAATCCTGAAAATATTGCTGTTGTAGTTGATCAGCCTTTAATTGAAAGACTAAAGTGTTTTAAGGATATACAGTTAATTACACAAGAATTAACACTTGGCACGGGAGATGCGGTCAAAACTGCGATGAGAAACCTAAGAGAATTGCCAGATTCAAGCATAGTTGTTGTGCAGTATGGGGATACTCCGCTCATAAAAAGCAGCACAATAACTAAAATGATTAGTTATTTAGAAGGCAAGGCTCTAGTTTGCCTAGGTTTTAGGGCAAGCAATAAAGAATATGGTAGGTTAATCATTGAGAATGGTTCCTTAAGAGAAATCGTAGAAGCAAAGAGTGATAAAAATAATCATGAAGAGTTTCTTGCCAATGCTGGAATAATGGTTGCATATGCAAAGAATTTACGTGAATTGGTGGAGAAAATAGAGTGCAATAGCTCAACTCATGAATATTATTTGACCGATATAGTTTCCATTGCAGTGAAGAGTAATTTAAATGTCGGTTACGTTATTACCGGTGGAGAAGAAGCAACGGGAATAAATAACAGAAATGACCTTATAAAAGCTGAGTTTTACTTTCAAGAAAATAAAAGAAAAATTTTTACCGACTACGGAGTAACGCTTGTTGCACCAGAGACTGTTTTCTTTTCTCTTGATACGCAAATTGCCAGAGATTCAGTTATTTACCCATATGTTTTTTTCGGTACTGGAGTGAAAATAGAGTCTGGTGGGAAAATACTGCCATTTTCGCATTTAGAAAACTGCTTAATTAAAAGTAATGCTGAGGTCGGTCCATTTACCAGAATACGCGGAAACACAACAATTGGTAATAAGGCAAAAATAGGAAATTTTGTGGAAGTGAAAACAAGTGAAGTTGGTCAAAACACTAGAATAAAACACTTAAGTTATATAGGAAATGCTAAAGTAGGGCAGGAGAGTAATATAGGAGCAGGCACTATTGTTTGTAATTATGATGGGAAAAATAAACATGAAACGAATATAGGGAGCAATTGCTTTGTTGGCGCCAATAGCTCACTAATTGCGCCGCTTAATATTCATGATGAATCTGTAATTGCAGCAGGTAGTGTTATAGTTGAGGATGTACCAGAAA
This sequence comes from Wolbachia endosymbiont of Wiebesia pumilae, assembly GCF_017869285.1. Lineage (NCBI taxonomy): Bacteria > Pseudomonadati > Pseudomonadota > Alphaproteobacteria > Rickettsiales > Anaplasmataceae > Wolbachia > Wolbachia endosymbiont of Wiebesia pumilae. The sequence continues at coordinate 1,120,869 of NZ_CP054557.1, read as the reverse complement.
AAAGCCTTGCAATAGCAAGAGAAAAGCAAGTAACTAAGAGAATAAAGTAGTCTAATTTAATTATGTTGTTGTGTCATTTTTAATATTAGACTTCTTGCATAACCATATAACAAACTTTTATTGGGAATAGAAACAAAAAAACTTCCTTGACAAACTCCGCCAGCCCCCTTATCATAACAGTGAAGCTATTGTATTTGCTTTCGCCAATCTGCAGATTAAAAGGTAAGGATTACTTAATGTATCGGCGTCTTATGTTTAATTTTTTGCAGTATATAGATACTGTATGTCTTTACAAAACTTCATCTACATCTAGATTTTTATCTAAATAAGCTGAACGCGCTTATAAAGCGTTACAAGACATCAAAAAATGCCAATACTCGACAGAGATAGTAAAAGACTAGCTAACTCGGGGGTCCTTTGTCTTTTTTTCTGCTTAGTAAATTTCTTAAACATTTGCAGCGTAGGTTAGTTGCAATTAAAAGCAGCTAAATTGCAGTGTTTAAGACTTAAAAAACGCCAATACTGAAAATAGACAATGACTAGGGTTTCTTTTGCCTTTTTTTTCATTTGGTAAATTCCTTAATGTTTATGGCTAAACGACAATCGTCATCCCGCTGCTTGTTAGCGGGATCTATTGCTGAGATACCGCGAATGAATCGCGGTATGACGGTTCGCGGCGGTATGACGTAGGACTGCTGTCATCCCAGTGCGTGACACTGGAATCCCAAAAAAGGATGATGTCATCCTAGTGCTCCTTTTTTTGTCATCCGAGTAGCTGACACTTGGATGACATCGTCATAAAGGAACCAGTGTCAAGCTACTCGGATGACAGGAGAAGGGGCTACTTGCATGACGGTGTCGGTAAACTTAGAGCTATAATAACTATTTGCCTTTTTTCTGCTTAGGTTATGCAAGAAGTCTACTGTCTGAGAAAAGGTAGATAAAAGATGAAAACAGATAGAAGTATTTTAGTAGCTCAAAAAGAACGTTAAGTCATGCTTTTTATTTATATTGACAGCGTATATGACATCGTTTACGATTAAAGTTAATAACAATAATTTATATTTATCATGTTTGCAGTAATTGAGACTGGTGGAAAGCAATATTTAGTAAAAGAAGGTAGTATAATAAAGGTAGAGAAGTTAGAAGCTGAAGAAAAAAAAGAGGTGGAAATCAATAAGGTGATTTGTATTTCAAATAATGGCTTATCTTATTCATCTAATGCTACTGTTAAAGCTGAAGTGTTGGAGCAGTGCAGGGGGGAAAAAATTATAATCTTTAAGAAGAAAAGAAGAAAAAATTACCGTAGGAAAACTGGTCATAGGCAGTATATAACTGTTCTTCGTATAAATGAAATTAGTCTTCAAAAGTAAGAGGTAAGATATGGCAACTAAAAAATCAGGTGGTAGTTCCTGTAATGGTAGAGATTCAGCGGGTCGTAGGTTAGGAATAAAGAAGAATGGGAAGGTTATTCCTGGTAACATAATTGTGCGCCAAAGAGGCACAAAATTCCATCCTGGGAAGAATGTTGGTATAGGTAAAGATCATACGATTTTTGCTAAAATAGAAGGCTGGGTCAGCTTTAGAAGATCAGCAAATAAAAAGACTTTTATTGATATCGTGCCTACAGATAATATGAAAGCTTCAGCTTGAATAAATCATGGGTCTGTAGCTCAGGTGGTTAGAGCGCACGCCTGATAAGCGTGAGGTCGGAGGTTCAACTCTTCCCAGACCCACCATTTAGTAGTTACTAACTGTGTTTTCTATAGCGGTTTTGATATTGTATAAGCAAAAACATGAGTTTATATAAAAATTTAGTAACCAGTGAATCAGTGGCGGCTGGTCATCCAGATAAAGTAGCAGATCAAATTTCAGATGCAATACTTGATGAGTACCTTTTTACTGATCCTTTTGCGCGAGCTGCAATAGAGACTTTAGTCACCAAAGATAACGTTATTATAGCTGGGGAAGTGTTTGGGCCTAACATCAAAAATAGCAGGATTGAAAGTATTGTACGGAATACAATAAAAGATATTGGTTACAAGCACGATGGGTTCCACTGGAGAAAAGTGAAAGTAAATATATTGCTGCATGAGCAATCAAATGACATTGCAATAGGGTTGGATCAAGGTGCTGGAGATCAGGGCATAATGTATGGCTATGCAACAACAGAGACAGAAAACCTTATGCCGGCACCCATTTTTTATGCACACTCGATTCTGAAAAATATCATGAGCGCAGTTAAAGAAGCAAAACTTGGTCCAGATGCAAAGTCACAAATCACTTTGGCATATGAGAATAACCTCCCGGTACGTGCTGAAAGTATTATTGTCTCAATACAGCACCCTGAGGATTTGGATCAATCAAAAGTAAAAGAAATAATTTACCCTTACATAGTTTCATCTTTACCTGAAGGATGGATGTGTCCTGAGGAAAATCTCTTAGTCAATCCAACTGGTAGATTTGTTATTGGTGGACCGGTTAGTGATTGTGGATTAACCGGACGAAAAATTATGGTTGATACTTATGGAGGTTATATTCCACACGGTGGAGGAGCGTTTTCCGGAAAAGATGCAACCAAAGTTGATAGATCTGCGGCTTATATGGCAAGATATCTTGCTAAAAATATTGTCTTTGCAGGCTTGGCTGAACGTTGTCTTGTGCAGCTTTCTTATGCAATTGGTGTATCAAAACCTACTTCATTCTATATTGATACATTTGGTACGAATAAGGTAGAGGAAAGAGTAATTAAAAAGTTTATCGAGAATAATATAGATTTATCAACAAAAGGCATAATCAAGCATTTATCGCTTAATCATCCTATATATAAACGTACAGCCTGTTATGGACATTTTGGTAAAGAGTCAGAAAGTGACGGTGGATTTTCTTGGGAAAGCATAAACTTGTCTGCTGATCTTCGTAGAGAATTCAATATAGAAGGTAATAGTAAAATTTCTTTAGATTGCTAAAATTTTTGATTTACAGCCCCATATTTATATACTAGCTTATTGTTAAAGCATAGCACGCTTTTTCATAATAATTATACCACATTAGTAATAATTTTTATATTCAATTTTTATTGTGAGGCTTATAAAGTGTATAACGAAATAGAAGGAGAACTGTACAACGTAATTGTAAGATGTATGGTCCCAGAGTGTGATGGTGTGGATTTAGTATAAATAATTCTGGAGACTGTGTCCACTGATAACATATAAATTCATAAGGAGTAAGACCCTTAAGAGTTTTGAGTCTCTTTGCATAATTATAAGCCATAACAAAGTTATAAAGGTGTTCTTTAAGTTGCTGGTGCGATTGATAGTAATACTTCTTAACTGTAGCATCCTTTAAAGTTTTATTCATACGCTCGACTTGCCCATTCGTCCAAGGATGGCTAACTTTTGTCAAACGATGTTCAATAACATTCCCTTCGCAAACTCTATCAAATATATGTTGGAAAGCATACTTATGACGCTTCTGGTTTGTAAATTGTATACCGTTATCTGTCAAAATAGTATGGATTTTATACGGTAAAATTCTAATCAAATTACGTAAGAACTCAGCAGCTATGGGTTTTGTAGCACTGTTACGCAACTCAACATAGGTAAATTTGGATGTCCTATCAATAGCAACAAACAAATGTAATTTGCCCTCCTCAGTTCTAACTTCAGCAATATCAATATGAAAGTAACCGATAGGATATTGTTTGAATTTCTTTTTTGACTTAACTTCTCCATCAACAGTTGGTAATCTGCTAATGTTGTGTCTTTGTAAACAACGATGCAAGCTAGAGCGAGTCAAATGCGGAATTGTAGACTGCAGAGCGTAAAGGCAATCATCTAGTGGCAGTAGTGTATACTTGCGAAATGTAACTATTATAGCTTCCTCTTCTAGCGTTAAAACAGTCGATCTTGGACGCTTTGGACCCATATCAGCATCTTTCGTAAATGAACGTTTTCTCCACTTAATAATAGTTTTTGGATTAAGGTTATAATGCTTGGAGAGTTTTGCTATGCTCTCTTTTCTATTTTGTATTGCTCTACGAATCGTCTGTGTTGTTTTGGCGCACCCATGCAATATTTGTCCCATAACTCCTCCTTTGATGGTATTTTTTTCTCATATTTTATCATACCATCACACTCTGGGACTGTACATCTTAGCCGCTAACAAGCAGCGGGATGATGAATTACTTAACCATCATCTACACCGTCATACCGCGATTCATTCGCGGTATCTCAAAGCATAGATCCCGCTAACACGTAGCGGGATGACGGTTGTTGTTTAGCTATAAATATTAAGAAATTTACCAAATGAAAAAAAAGGCAAAAGAAACCCTGGGGTTATTATCCGCTTTAAAATATTGGCGTTTTTTATGTTTTAAACGCTTGACAAGCGAGATTCAGCCGCTTTTAATTGCAACTAACTTACGCTGCAAATGTTTAAGAAATTTACTAAGCAGAAAAAAAGACAAAGAATCCCCGAGTTAGCTAGTCTTTTACTATCTCTGTCGAGTATTGGCATTTTTTGATGTCTTGTAACGCTTTATAAGCGCGTTCAGCTTATTTAGATAAAAATCTAGATGTAGATGAAGTTTTGTAAAGACATACAGTATCTATATACTGCAAAAAATTGAACATAAGACGCCGATACATTAAGTAATCCTTACCTTTTAATCTGCAGATTGGCAAAAGCAAATACAATAGCTTCACTATCATGATAAGGGCGCTGGCGAAGGGTGTCAAGTAAGTTTTTTCGTTTCTATTCCCAATAAAAGTTTGTTATATGGTTATGCAAGAAGTTTAATACTCATAGTTTCAAGCATATACTGAAATATTTCATTAGCTATAGCAACATCTTGGCGTGGGGCTTTGCCGTGTTCTATAAACACAGAGATTGCATAGCGCGGGTTATGGTAAGGGCCATAGGCGATAAATAACTTATGACTTTCGCCCTTAGAGTTTATTTCTGGTGTACCGGTTTTGCCAGCAATTTGTATACCGCTTAGCCCTTTCTTATAGGTTCCAGTTTTAGAATTCACCACATCAAACATAGCTTTTCGAACTATGCTAAGATGCTCACAATCCACATCAATATCGGGAAAATCTTGTATCGTTTCATTCATCTTAATGCGGGGAATTACCTCTTTTCCTGTTGCAATCCTCGCTGCAAGAACTGCAAGCTGTAGTGGTGTTGTAAGCATATACCCTTGTCCTATAACTAAGTTGATAGTGTCACCTAAATACCACTGCGAATATAGCTTTCGTGTACGCCAATCTCTATCTGGCAACAACCCTGGAGCTTCTTCTTTAAACGTTCCAATCAGTGGCCCACTTCCAATACCAAATTTTCTGGCCATTTCTACCAGAGAGTCTACACTTATTTTTTTCCCTATATTATAAAAGTAAGTGTTGCATGATAATGCCATTGCCTCATTTAAAGATACATACCCATGGACTTTGCTTTTCAGACAACGAAATTTCCGCTCACCTATTTTCATATAGCCCTTGCACGAGAATTTCTCTTCTGGTGTTATTATCCCGTCTTTTAAACCCGCAAGCGCAACTATTACTTTAAATATTGAACCAGGTGGAATTTGATATGATAACGCACGATTCACAAGCGGTAATGAAGGAGCATTCAAGCTCTCCCAAGTCTCATTTGATAGCCTGCTAGCAAAAAGATTATTATCGTAAGAAGGTGAATTATATAATGCTAAAATTTCTCCATTATTTACATCAATTACCACTGCGGAGCCTTGGTGATCTTTAAATACCTCTGCGGTTTTCTCTTGCAGATTAATATCAATTGTCAGTTGTACATCTTGTCCGTCTTGTTGTGGTATGCTTGATAATTCTTTTATGACGCGTTTTTTAGAATTTATTTCCTGCTCAGATTTTCCTGACTTGCCTTTCAATATATGATCATATGTATATTCAATACCGCTGATTCCTACTTCGCTTATGCCTTGCTGTCTTTTTGTATATCCGATTACATGAGAACACATTGAACCAAACGGGTAATAACGTTTATAAAGAGCAGTTATTTTTTCTGACGATTTTGCTATTTTAGACTCGACTTCTGATAATGTCTGCAAATCAACTTCCTTACCAGAACCATCAAACAAAACAACATACGAAATTTTGTTCATCGCAAGTTCAATGCTATTCCTATCTAAAATTTTGCCCCGCTTAGGCATAATAGTAGCAACTCTTATTCTATTACTATTAGATAGTGCTTCGTACTTTTGTCTGTTTCGTATTTGTAAATTATATAACCTGCAACTAAAAACCGCAGAAATGGTAAGCTGAATACCACCTAATATGAATGCTCTGCGGTTAAAGACTTTGTTTTTTGTCCACATAACATTCCTTCAAAACGCACTTTTTTCCCCTCTTTTATTGTTACACTTCTGGCTTTTACCGTATTACAAACCCTTTTTTCCCACTCACTTAAGGTCACAAACTTATAACCTGATTTTTTTAGTATTTTAATAATATGAGGTAAAGCTTCAATTGTGTTTGACCTGTTATTGTGATCATGAAACAGTATAACTGCTCCATTATGTACATTACTTAAAACTCTTTCAACTAAAGTTTCTGGCTTATCACCTTGCCAATCTAGCGAATCAACTGTCCATAATATTGAATACATATTTAATTGATCAATATTTTCAATCAGATTATCGTCATAACATCCATATGGCGGACGAAACCATTTTACATCTTGTTTTATTGCATTTTTAATTGCTGTATTTGTCTTTTCCAATTCTTGCAATTGTTCCTCACTTGAAAGTGATGTCAACTTCCTATGCGACCAAGAGTGATTGCCTAACTCATGACCTGATTCATGAATTTTCTTTACTATTTCAGACGTTTTTTCATTTATACGTTCACCAAGCACAAAAAATGTTGCTTTTGCTTCATAGCTTTCCAGAACATTAATAATATCGTTTACTCTATTGTTAGACGGTCCATCATCAAACGTAAGCGCAACAAACTTATCGTCGTTATTCAATAATTTTTTTATATTACTTAAATTTCTATATGATAGATCTAGATTACAACTGAGCCCACAGTATGGTAAATTAAAATTACAATCACTACAAAAAGCCGTACTTGAATATAGTAAGAAAAAAGTGATTATCCTTATAAACATTTGTAATCAGCAAAGTGATAGAATACTACACTTTTTTGCTAAGTTAAGCCATCTTTAATTGCTGTAGCCTTTACTTCATCGCTTCTTTAATATATTGTATTAACAATTTTATATAATATATTATGATTGCAAATATAAATACCGTTGCGCTTCAGGGAATTAGCACAGTAAATGTCAATGCACAAATTCATATGGCAAATGGTATTCCAGCTTTTAATATTGTTGGATTGCCAGATAAAACTGTTGCGGAATCCAAAGAACGCATCAGAGCAGCGTTAAATTCAATCAATCTACTACTACCTCCAAAAAGAATTACAGTTAATCTCTCCCCTGCGGATTTACTGAAAGAAGGTAGTCATTATGACTTGGCTATTGCTATTGGACTACTTGTTGTAATGAATGTGATACCAGTTGAAAAAGTTCAGTCTTATATCATTATGGGTGAGCTTGCCCTTGATGGCAGAGTTATTCCAGTTTCAGGAGTGCTGCCAACAGCGATCAATGCAAAACAGGCAAATAAAGGAGTAATTTGCCCAAGGGGAAATGGAGTAGAGGCTTCATGGGTAAAGAATGTTTCAATTCTAGCTATAGAGAAATTAACTGATATTATCAGACACTTTAAGGGTGAGCAATTAATTCAGCCAGTAATTTTTAAATATAGTGATGCACCCAAAGAAAAAAGATTGGTTCCCGATATGAAGGATATTAAAGGCCAAGTTGTTGCAAAAAGAGCAGCTGAAATTGCAGCAGCAGGTGGGCATAATATGCTTCTTGTTGGCCCTCCTGGTACTGGAAAATCAATGCTTGCTAAGCGCTTTATAGGATTGCTGCCTGATTTAACCGAACAGGAGATGATTGATGTTAATATTATTTCCAGCATAACAAAAACTGGTAATGAAATATTCAAAGTAACTCGCCCCTTTCGTGAACCTCATCACTCATGTTCCATGCCAGCAATGATAGGAGGAGGAAAGAATGCAAAACCCGGAGAAATTACCATGGCTCACAATGGCGTGTTATTTCTTGATGAGCTACCTGAATTTCCAAGACTCGTGCTTGATTCTCTGCGCCAACCACTTGAAGATAGAAAAGTTACCGTTGCAAGGCAAATGCTCACATAACCTACCCTGCCAATTTTCAACTGATAGCTGCAATGAACCCTTGCAGGTGCGGTTATTTAGGTGATGCAAGCAGATCGTGCAACAAAGCTCCAAAGTGTGGCACAGATTACAAAAACAAAATATCAGGCCCATTGCTTGATAGAATAGACATATGCATTGAAATGCCAAACGTTAGCATACTCTCTCCTGAAATCTCTGTGGAGGGAGAAAGTACTAAAATTATAAGAGAAAGAGTGATAGCAGCAAGAAAAGTTCAAACTGAGCGCTATAGTGAATTAAATATTCGTTGCAATTCAGAAGTAAGCGGTGAAGCATTTAATAAATTTACTGAACCAGATCAGGCAGGGTTAGAATTGCTAAAATACGTACTGAAAGAAAATTACATTTCCAATCGAGGCTACACACGCGTATTAAAAGTTGCAAGAACTATTGCAGATCTTGCAAAAAGTGAAGAAGTAAAAAGAGCACACATTGCTGAAGCGCTCAATTACAGAATAAAGGTATATTAAAAAATTAGTTTACTTGACAGGCAATTTTTTTTACTATATGCTTCCTTAATGAAATTTTAACATTCTATTTAAGGAGTAGAGTTATGGCATTAACAAATTATGAGTATAGAAAAGAGGATGGCATTTTTCATGCTATTTCAGAAGGATATATACAAGCTGAAAAATACTGGGGAATTCCTGGTGCTGCTGGTGGAGCTGGTCAGTACGCTATGCATAATAAAGGGAGAACAGCATTATTTCCGCTTGCAGTTGCAAGTGTTGTCTTTACAGCAATGCATATGAAAGCAGGCTTTGTTAGTGCAGCAGAAGCTTCTGGGTTTCTTGCTAAGACTGCCAGTTACTTTGTTGGAACAAATCAAGCAATAGCTGCTTCATTACCTGGATTTATCGGAACAGGTGTTGCTGGTCAGATAGTTGCGGGTGCCATAATGACAATTGCTGCAGTTGCTGCTGTTTATGGAACATATCAAGTTGCCTCAAAATTAAAAGATGTTGCAGTTGAAGCATTGAAAGGGAAAGATCAGACAATATAATAATCTTCAACAAAATAAAAAGGGATAGGTTTCTGTCCCTTTTTATAAACGTTTTCTATTTTTTGCATCGGTTAAGTGATGTCATCTAAGAATCTAGTTATTATAATTAACGGCACTTATTAGTATAAATGTTAAGAATAAGTAAATCCCGTTTACTATTTACGCCTATAGAAGTGAAAAGTATTTGCATATTATTAAAAAAGCGGTAACTTATTATCAAGTGAATTCGCTAAATTTGAGTAATTTAAATGTCTATTGATCTTAGTCTGCCGGAGTTGCCTATATTACACCCAAGGATTACCGTTGTGGGAGTGGGTGGTGCTGGTGGAAATGCTGTGAATAACATGATCCAATCTAATTTGCAAGGAGTGAATTTTGTTGTCGCAAATACCGATGCTCAAGCACTAGAAAAGTCGTTATGTGATAAAAAAATTCAGCTTGGCATTAATTTAACTAAGGGGCTTGGTGCTGGTGCTTTGCCTGATGTTGGCAAAGGTGCAGCAGAAGAGTCAATTGATGAGATTATGGAGCATATAAAAGATAGTCATATGCTTTTCATCACAGCAGGAATGGGCGGTGGTACTGGAACCGGTGCAGCACCGGTAATTGCAAAAGCAGCCAGAGAAGCAAGAGCCGCAGTTAAGGATAGAGCGCCAAAAGAAAAAAAGATATTGACTGTTGGAGTTGTAACTAAACCGTTCGGTTTTGAAGGTGTGCGCCGTATGCGCATTGCAGAGCTTGGACTTGAAGAACTGCAAAAATACGTGGATACACTTATTGTCATTCCAAATCAGAATTTATTTAGAATTGCAAATGAAAAAACTACATTTTCTGATGCATTTAAACTTGCTGATAATGTTCTGCACATTGGCATCAGAGGAGTAACTGACTTGATGGTCATGCCAGGGCTTATCAATCTTGACTTCGCTGATATAGAAACAGTAATGAGCGAGATGGGCAAAGCGATGATCGGCACCGGAGAGGCAGAAGGAGAAGATAGAGCAATTAGTGCTGCAGAGGCTGCAATATCTAATCCATTGCTTGATAATGTATCAATGAAAGGTGCGCAAGGAATATTAATTAACATTACTGGTGGCGGAGATATGACTCTGTTTGAAGTTGATGCTGCAGCCAATAGAGTGCGTGAAGAAGTAGATGAAAATGCAAATATAATATTTGGTGCTACTTTTGATCAAGCGATGGAGGGAAGAGTTAGAGTTTCTGTTCTTGCAACTGGCATTGATGGTCGCAATAATAAATCAGAAACTTCACCTATAAGTCAGAGCGAAGACTCAGAGAAAGAGAAATTTAAGTGGCCATATAGTCAAAGTGAAAGTACACAAGACAAAACACTGGAAACAAAACCAGCTGAACAGGTAAGCGAAGGAGCTAAGTGGGGCAGCAATATCTATGATATACCAGCTTACTTAAGAAGAAAAAAATAATGCAATTTTGGCTACTTAAGTCAGAGCCAAGTGAATACTCATGGCAAAAAATGGAAAAGGAGCAGGTAGTTGAGTGGGATGGTGTGCGCAATTATCAAGCTCAAAATTACATGAAAATTATGAAAGCAAGCGATCTTGCGTTTTTTTATCATACAGGTAAAGAGAAAGCAATACTTGGAATCGTTGAAGTATTTAAAGAGTATTATCATGTTAATGATCCCAAGTTCGGATTAGTGAATGTAAAGTTTTTGAAACCTTTAAATAACCAAGTAACGTTAAATAATATAAAACAAAACCCACTTTTGAAAAATATGACTATATTAAAACAACCACGTTTATCAATTGCCCCAGTTTCGGAAATTGAATGGAATGAAATAATAAGGATGAGTGATGTGTAATACCTGTCATTTCAGTTCCTAAATGATGTCATCTCAGCACACAACGCACAGCTGTATGAATATTTGTCTCGAAGGCAGTGCATTAAACGTTATAGCCGATTTTGCATCAAACACAAAGGTGTCATTCCAGTGCTTGACACTGGAATCCAGCCTTAATGCAACCACATTAAAGCCGTTGTGTTTTAATATAAGATTAGCTACTTTTATATTCACTAACTTGATGTCTAATCAAAATTCCTGGATCCCAGTGCCTAGACACTGGGATGACATCCTTCTAGTGTACAATATTCGTACAGTTGTGTACATGACACAAGGGTCTATAACTCTTCTTTTTTGGATTCCAGTGTCAGCTATTTGCATGACACCCTTACTGATGTGTCACTCATGTTAGAAGTAAATATTCTTGACAAGAAATGGTGCAGCATTATAGAAAATCCTAAAAATTTTGTATTAGGTGTCATCAATGCTTCTCTAAAAGAATTAAAAATAGACCACTATAAACCAAATATATCAATAGCTCTGGCTGATGATGACTTGCTACATCAACTTAATTTAAAATTTAGAGAAATGGATAAGCCAACTAACGTACTATCATTTCCGTATGAACAATTGTCTAATGAGTGCGATTTAGGAGACATAGCAATTTCAATAGACACAATAAAAAGAGAATCGCATGAGTATTATATACCCATTCTTGCTCACATTGCACACATGTTAGTGCATGGATTACTGCATTTACTTGGTTATGATCACCAAAAAAAAGATGAAGAAATTATAATGAAAAATCTAGAAAGAGAGATTTTAGCTTCGCTTGGCTACAATATGTGTGCGATTTAAAAGGAATTTAATAAAAATATAGTAGATGATAATAAAATATGTTATCTACAAAGGGTTTTAGCTATAAACAATAAAAGGTAAGTGATATGGTTCAGTTTTCTTTGCCAAAGAATTCTAAAATTAATCAAAAGGGCAAAATTTATCCTATTCCTGCTAGAGCAAAAAACATCAGAAGATTTCAAATTTACCGTTGGTCTGCTGATGACGAGAAAAACCCTAGAATAGACACATTTTTTATTGATATGGATAGTTGTGGCCCTATGGTACTTGATGCATTAATAAAAATAAAGGATGAAATAGATTCGACTTTAACTTTCAGACGTTCTTGTAGAGAAGGCATATGTGGATCTTGTGCCATGAATATTGACGGAACCAATACTCTTGCATGTACTAGATCTATACATGATATAAAAGGTGACGTAAAAATATATCCATTACCTCACATGTATGTAATAAAGGACCTAGTCTCGGATTTGAGCCAATTTTATGAGCAATACAAGTCAATTAAACCTTGGTTACAAGCAGATAAGCCTGCCCTACCAAATAAAGAATACTCTCAATCTTCTGAAGATAGAAAAAAATTAGATGGCTTGTCCGACTGTATATTATGTGCTTGCTGTTCGACTGGTTGCCCAAGCTACTGGTGGAATAGTGATAAATTTTTAGGACCAGCAATACTATTACAAGCTTACAGATGGATTGCTGACAGCCGTGATAATAAGACAGGTGAAAGACTTGATGTTTTAAACGACCCATTCAAGTTGTATCGTTGTCATACAATAATGAATTGCACAAAAACTTGTCCTAAAGGACTTAATCCAGCAAGAGCAATAGCGAAAGTAAAACAGCTCATGGTAGAGAGAGAAGGAGTTTAAGTATTATCTTTTGCATTCTTCGTAAGAGAACAGCAAACCTTCCGAAGCGTAGGGTATTGTTAATACCCTGAACGCTTTTCCGTTTGTGAAGTGCATCGTATCATCGTACGATTCAAATAATTTTTTGAACAACTCATGTCTTTGGTTACTAATAGTTTGAAAATCCTCTTTTTCTAAAAGCTTTTTAGATTCGAAGAGGTAAAGCATAACTTCGTGATAAGTTGGGTAAGATGCCAAAAATTTTGGGTCAAATTGAAAGGTTTTTATAAAAGCATTATTATAAAATTTTAGCTTTTGATTCTTACTATATATTACTATAGCAACCGGTAACCTCTCAAGCAAATTTTTCTGTGTAGCTAAATAACTGTTTAATTCAGTATATAATTTCTCTGCATCACTAACATCTTTCCCATACATTACTATGCTACCAGAACCTTGTATTGGAATTTTAACAAAATCGAAAACCTTAGGTTCGTTCTTATAAGTTATGACATGTCTTCCTGGTTTTGTGCTATGAGCGCTACCGGTAATAGCAAATTTCTTAGAACCATCTACATATTTATCATAAAACAAGTTATAAAATTCCACCTTTCTACTCTTGTTATATCTTAGTATTGGAAATGGTAAAGAGTTGAAAACGTTTTTATAGCTCTCCACTTCCTGTGTAAGCTTACTATTTTCTAACTCAAGTCCGTTAGCCTTTATCTTACAGTCTGAGACATTCCTTATCCATAACAGCACACCTATCACATTGTTAGAATCATCTATTATGCTTCTACCGTAACATATGCAATAAACCTCACTGTCTTTTGACTTTAAATCTAGAGTAAAAGATTTATTTATTTCCTTTGCCTCAACAAAATTTTTGATTAAGCTTTCTGATTGCTCAAAAAAATTCACAAACTCATTAAATGAGTAAAAAACAGTATTAAGCAAAATTAGTAAATTGGGAGAGAACTTTTCTATACGTTTTTTTGCATCCCAAATATAAAACCCATCATTCACAGTATCAATTAAATTATTTATGATAACATTTTGATGCTGTAAGTTCTTAATCTTATTACTAATTTTTAATTTAGAATAAGAGAGAAAGAATAATATTAGAATCAATATTAAAACCACTTCATACAAAAAAAACATAGCACTTTTAAAACAAATGTAAAAATTTGTAACCGCTCAGAATTATGCTGAAGAGGTATATAAGTAAAGATTGCCTAACATTTGAAAGCCCAATCTCTTATAAAGGTTCACAGAAGATTTCATACAATGTGCTACTATATATTTGCATTCAAGCTGTTTAGCTATCTTTATTCTTTCTAAAACCATTTGGGTACCTATTCCACGATTCCTGTAAATTGGTAAAACTCCATCACTATAAAAACCAGCTACGCTATCTTGAACATAAAGACCGCATGTCCCAATAATTTCATTATTTAGTGTTACAAGAAAAAATCTTAATCTTGAGTTCTTATCATCATAATTTGATAATCCGCGAAAAAATGTGCTGACAATTCCAACGCCATGATAAAAAATTTTAGAAGTGTGTAGATCTAACTGTTCTAAGAGGTTGCTACCATTCACAGCATTTAACCTCAAGTTTGGAATAACATCAGCAGGTAAAAAGTAATTTTTCATATTAAGTAAAGCTTTTTTTGGTGTGCTAACGTGTTTTATTTCACACTTTTCTAAAATATCTCTTATTTTCATATGTGAATTTATTACCCATGTTGCTTCTATATCTCTTGTTCTGAGATAATCTAGAGTTTTTTGTATAGAAAGCTCGGTACATTGATCTCCACAGAACACAAAATTAAATAATGACTCCCTGGTACCATTTATTGTAAATATGATGTTATCAAATTCATCGTGTACTTCCCACTCAGATAAATTCGCTGTGTACAGTATATAATCCTTTAGATTTTGAACAATTAAGCTTGAATAATAAATTTTTTTATCCTGCATACACCAACAATAAACAATAAAAGGCTCCTATAAGAACACAGGCTAAAATTGCAGCTATAACGTCATCTAGCATAATACCTAAAGGACCTTTGGTATTTTTATCGATTAAATTTATAGGCCACGTTTTTATTATATCAAAAAACCTAAAAGAAAAAAAGCACAACAACAATGAAGAACAATTCATCTCTTGGCTTAACAATATCGAAACTAAAAGTATCGTCAGCAATTGACCAACCACTTCGTCAATTACTACCTCTTTTGGATCACATGAAGTCTTGTAATGTTTTATATAATTACCTGTAGACCATAATCCAATTAAGAATAAAAAAGAAATAATTGTTGCACCTAAAATTTTGTTGCTCAGGATTACAGGAACAAGCGGAAAAGAAGCCAAACTACCCACAGTACCTGGCATTTTTTTTACTGTTCCAGACAGCCACCACGTTGATATTAATTTATATAAAAATTTCACAATATATCCAAATACAAAATTAACTTATAAGAACAGAAAGAGTATCCTCTATAGAGGCGCTTTCATACAATAATCTATAGACCGCTTCACATATAGGCATTTTTATCTTTAGCTTTCCTGCTAAATTAAATATGGACTCAGCAGTGCTAAAACCTTCAATCACTGACTTGCCTTCTGACAAAATCTGCTGAACATTAAAGCCATTGTCACTATTACCTATTTTAAACCCAAAAGATAAGTTTCTTGAATTCAAGGATGTGCATGTCATAATTAGGTCACCCAGACATGCTGGCCCAAGTAGTGTATTTATATCCACACTACCGTCACCAATTTTTGCTGAGTATAAAGCCTTAATTTCGCTCATACTTTTCGTAATCAATGCTGCATGAGCATTAAACCCAAGTTTACTACCTAGAACAATCCCACACGCTATAGCAAAAACGTTCTTTAACGCTGCACAAATCTGTACTCCTATAATGTCGTTACTAAACTCCAATTTAACATTTTCTTGTTGCAGCTCTGATACTAGCTTTGAACCTAATGTGTTATTTTGGCATGCAAGAACCATTGAATAGGGTAATTTTCTTGCAACTTCTACAGCAAAGCTAGGACCTGAAAAAATAGCAATAGGATTGTTAGGTAAAATTTCATTTACTATTTCACTAGGTAATTTTAATGTAGACTTTTCTATTCCCTTACAAGCTAAAATTATTGCTACATCTTTTTTCAGATTACAATTATGCAATTGCTGACATACCTTCCTCAGAGACTGAGTGGGAACAGCGAGGATTGTTACTGAAGCATTAATTATGTCTTCAATAGCCAATTTTACTGACACATTATCAGAAATTCGACAACCGGGTAGCTTGTCACTTTCTCTTTTCCCGTTGATTGATTCAAATGTAGTTTCATTGTGAGTCCACAAAATCACATCTTTCTTACTACCTAATGAAATTGCGATTGCTGTACCCCATGCACCAGCACCTAAAATTGATATTGCCACACAATATTCCTGAAAATATTACTTATACTTTAAAATAGTAGGATAAGTAAATTAAAAATATAACACAGACATATAGAATAGTTAAATATTTATTAACCGAAGTATTCTTTTAATAATAGTAACTTTAATTCAATATTTACTAAAAATATTATTACTATCATGGTATGTCTATTATATTTTAGATCTATTTATATAACTTTGGAACAATATATTTACTATTAATTAATAAGTGTAATTTTGATCATTTGTTAATAAAAATTTGATTTATTACTTTCCTTAGTTATATATATTACTAAAATTATAAATTATTTATGGGGTGTAAAATATGCGTATATTATTAATTGAAGATGATCAAGTAAGTGCAAAGACTGTAGTTAACGCCTTAACTTCTGATGGACACTTCTGTGACGTTGTTACTTCTGCACAAGATTATAACAATAATATGGTTTCCTCAAACGGAGATTACTATGACCTAGTTATTTTAGATATACACTTACCTGGTGATATTGACGGATATGATATATTGTTAAGACTAAGAAGTGCAAAAATCAAAGTTCCTGTCTTAATACTTTCATGCATATCCGCTGTCAATCACAAAGCTAAAGGACTCGGGTATGGTGCCGATGATTACTTAACCAAGCCATTTCATAAAAGCGAGTTATTAGCTCGAATTAAGGCCATAGTGCGTCGTACTAAAGGCCATCCTGAATCGGTGATAAAGATTGGTAATATAAATATCAATTTTGATCACAGGGTTGTTGAGGTGAAAGGTAAAACGGTTCACCTTACTAATAAAGAGTATTCTATGATAGAATTGCTAGCACTGCGTAAAGGAACAGTACTAACAAAAGAAATGTTCTTAAATCATCTTTACAATGGCTTGGATGAACCTTCAGATAACAAGATAGTTGATGTTTTTATGTGCAAATTACGTAAGAAACTTGAAAGTGCAAATGATGGAAAAAGCCACATAGAAACCGTTTGGGGCAGAGGGTATGTTCTGAAAGAGTATATTGATGATGATGAATATTCTAATGTTAATGTAGGCGAAAGTAGTGATGGCTATCAAGCAGAACAAGTGAAGGACAACGCATGAAATGCCTACACATTTAAATATAGCATGGCTTATATCGCACGTATCATGTGAACGCCTAGGTGAAATATAAGCCGAGTTCTGTTTATGTAGCTATTTATCTGGAGTAAATGTTACCATTTACCGCATGCGATTTACCCGAGTAGATATGAGGAAAACATAAAATCTACTTCTATTTAATCTTGCTCCTAGTGTTGGTTACTCGACTACCAATGTTGCCATTGCCATGGTGTGCTCTTACCACACCTTTTCACCCTTACCTAAAAATATTTTAGGCGGTAATTTTCTGTAGCCCTATAACTGGAGTTACCTCCGGCGGGCATTACCCGTCACTATTTTTCCTTGGAGCCCGGACTTTCCTCTGCTATGTTTATCACACAACAGCAGCTACTTATTTCACCTAGGAATTATACTTTAACATGAAAATCACAAAAGCAAAAGACAATTTCCTAACAGTCTACATATTAAAAACATTTAGACAAATAGCTAAAGGTGATATTCCGGCACATCATCACTATCCCAAGATAAGCTTTTTTCACTTTTAGACTCCGCTTCAGTTAGTCAAGAGCCTGGTCCACCGCTTGAAGACGATGAGCTACTTCTTGATCGACTACTACTTTCTACTGATATACTATTTAGCACTGTTTCAGATTGATATATAGTTCGCATTCTGTTACCAGTGGTAAAAATTTCTTCATCGCTACTTGAAGATGATCGCCTTCTATAACCCAAATCAGTTAGTTCTAATACAGGAGCAGCATTACGACCCTTAACATATCTATATGCTATGAATCCTATAATTCCAACAATACCTATTGCTCCAACCAAAGATCCCCCTATCATTCCTGCCTTATTAGACCCTATAGCAAGTTGAGTAGGTTGTGGTGAAGAAGTAGACTGAGGAAGTAAAGTCGTGGTGAATATAGGAGTTGTTGACTCTTTTGTTCTAGTACTTGGTATACTAAATACTGTTTGTGTAGTTTTCTCTGAGCTTGTTGTTGGCGCAGTTGGTTCCACTGTTACTGTGCTTGTTTGAGTCGTTGACTCTGTTGAAGGTTTATTCGTTGTAGAAGTAGGTGCAACGGCTTCTGTTGTTGGCTTCACTGTTACTGTACTTGTTTGAGTCGTTGACTCTGTTGAAGGTTTACTCATCGTAGAAGTCGACGCACCAGTCGCTGCTGTAGGTTTTACAGTACTTGTCTCAGTCCCTGAAGTTACTATCGGCACACTAGTTGACGTTGTAGCAACCGTGGTCGCTTGTGAAGTAGTAGTTGTTTTTGCTACTGTCGTTGACTCCGTTGAAGGTTTACTTATTGTAGAAGTAGGTGCAACGGCTTCCGTTGTCAATTTAGTAGTCTTCACAGCGTCGGTTTCTGCTGTGCTAGTAATTGCAGCAGTCGGCGTCTTCTTAGAAGTCACAACCGTTTCTGCAACAGTTATAGGAGCCACGGTACTACTAGAAATAATATCTGGCGTTAATCGACCGTTAATGATATTAACAAAATCACTGAGAGTTTTGATGCTATTTGCCGGTATTATTGTTGCTTCAGAAGATTTTCCAGAGCCGTTTTGATTAAAAGTTACAATATTTTCTCCACTTACCGCAGTTACGATAAAACCACCCTGACCGTTGCCTTTAATATATAATTGCTCTATAGGATCTGTAAATTGATAGATAGGAAAATCTGACACTGATCCATTTTTAAGTAGAGTTGCTATATGTAACCTCTGCTCATTAGCTGATTGGTCATTTTCAAGAAAAGCAACTAGATCATTTCCTTCCGTTTGTTCAACATACTGCAAAAAGCTTATTTCATGTTCTCTAGAAAGAGATAGTGCTTTATTATCTATTTGACCTTTTCGATTACCAAGTAAAAAGCCATTAACTCCATCCTTCAGACCCTGAATCACTTTAGCCATATCAAATTTAAAAATACGTGTTTTTCTCACCTCTTGATTTTCCTTAGTAATCCTTTTGCTCACTTGCGAATAAAGCATCGTGTTTCCATTTAATGCCAATTGCCCCTGATTATCAAAATTGAACAATTTTCTTTCTGTAACACCTTTTTCTCCAGTCAATACCTTAAATTTTCCGCTCTCGCTTGACTTTAAGTACCAAGAAACTAAAGTTTGATCCTTTAAGTTATGGGCGATTACAATTACGTCACCATTACCAACTTTCACTGCTCTTGGTTGAAAGTAACTATTGCCCACATTTGCAAGACTATTATTATCAATATTCTTTTGTAATTTTCTTTTATCTAAATGTTCAACTGAAGGAGTATTAACTGATTGTTTAATTCCGTAAGTGTTAAAAGATAAGCCTTTAACGCATTTTTCTCCTTCTTCGCTAATTCCTTCTTCAGGAAAGATAACTCCAACTTTATCTATTTCAGCTGAATCTTCTATTAATGTGAGAGATAATTGATCTTTGAATTCATTTGCTACGCTGATATTTGTACCACATTCGTATGTTTTTGATTGATATAATGGACTAATAAGTAATTTTACTTTACTGCTCCCATTACCATTATCTTGATAGCTGAGTCCGTAAGCAACTCCATTCCCCTCAATTAATTCTACGTTTGTTGGATTAAAACCTATCGCTTCTTTAATTTCCGGTGTATTTGAGTTGATCCCGAGCAATCTTCTTAATATAGACATAATTTTATTTAAAATATTAATAAAATGCTATTATGATTACTCCTGTGTGTTAATGTCAATGAAAATTTTAACTAAAATTAAAAAATTAATATAATATTTTATACTAAAAGGTAAATATAAGCTTGAAGAGGGCTAAGAAGCTTTATGCTATTTCTCAAAAAACCAACAATTGCAATCATTGGTTCTACAGGTATAATCTGTTAAAGTTTACACGAGTCTCATGAATGATAGAAAAAGAAGAGCAGTTTAGTTTTACATCAGAAAACCTCAAGAAAGCGGGAAAGTTTATAGAGATGTATCCCAAAGGTAGAGAAGGTAGTGCTGTTATGCCTTTACTATATCTGGTTCAAGAGCAATGCGGATGGGTTTCTGAATCTGCTATGCGTTATGTTGCTGATATGCTGCATATTCCACATATTCGTGTATATGAAGTGGCAAATTTTTACACCATGTATAATTTAAAACCAGTAGGCAAATATCTAATACAAATTTGTAGAACAACTCCTTGCTGGTTGTGCAATAGTGAAGAAGTTTTAAATACCTTTAAAAAAAAACTTGGAATCAATATCGGTGAGACTACTAAAGATAATTTGTTCACTTTAAAAGAAGTTGAATGCCTAGGTGCATGCGTTAATGCTCCCGTTGTGCAGATCAATAATGACTTCTATGAAAATCTTACTCCTGAGAAAGTAGAAAACATCATAACAGAACTTTCAGGCAAATAGATGAAAGAAGAATTTTCATTCAAGAGAATCAAGCAATCAGGTTCTGCAAGAGTTGGAACAATTAAAACTCCAAATGGAAGCGTAGAAACCCCCGCTTTTATATTCTGCGCAACAAAAGCTGCAATTAAAGCTGCAGATATTGAAAGAATAAGTGAAGCTGGTACCCAAATCATACTTTCCAACACCTATCACCTAATGCTTCAACCAGGAGAGAATACTGTTGCAAAACTTGGTGGTTTGCGCAAGATGATAGGATGGAATGGGCCAATGCTAACTGACTCAGGTGGATATCAGATATTTAGCTTAGGCCACGGATCAGTTTCGGAAGAGATAAAAGGAATAAGAAAAAAACAAAAAACTTTGATCAAAATTAATGAGGATGGGGCAATTTTTCGTTCTTACATTAATGGTAAAATTTATTGCTTAACTCCTGAAAAATCTGTACAAATTCAACAGAAATTAGGTGCAGATTTAATCCTAGTTTTAGATGAATGCACTCCATTTCACGTAAGCAAAGAATACACAGCAAAATCAATGCTCATGAGCCACAGATGGGCTGAACGTTCTTTAAATGAATTTGAAAAAAACAATAATGGCAAGCAGGCACTGTATGGAATTAGTCAAGGCGGAGTGTATCAAGATTTACGTAGAGAAAGTTGTGATTTTATCAACGATTTGCCATTTTTTGGTCAAGCAATAGGTGGATCACTTGGTCAAAGTAAAGAGCAGATGCATGATGTAGTTTCTTTCACTATGGACCACCTGAAAAAAGACAGGCCTACTCATTTGCTTGGTATTGGTGGAATTGTGGACATCTTTCGCGGAGTAGAGCTTGGAATTGACACGTTTGATTGCGTGCATCCAACCCGCTTAGCAAGGCATGGTGGCGCACTTGTTAAAGTAAAAAACAGAAATTCTATTTCTTCAAAGTGCAAAGAGCATATTAATTTGCGGAATCAACGATTTGAGCTGGACAACAACCCAATTGAAAGTGACTGTTTATGCTTTACCTGCAGAAAACATTCAAGAGCTTATATACACCATTTACTGAAAGCTAAAGAGCTCCTGGCTTACACGCTCGTTACCATTCATAATATTTTCTTTATGAATAAGTTAATGGCATCAATAAGGCAGGCTATATTAGATGATAGGCTAGATCGGGAGAAAAATAATTGGATTAGTGAGACACCACTACACTGTGAATTATACACCTAGTTCATATTTTTCTACGCTTATTTTATATTCCCTAAAACAGAAAAAGCCTTCCTCTTCCTACTCTTTCTTCCTTGGCTAATCCATAGTTAGCGTTTTTTGCACATGTGCGTTGCATTTTTTAATCTTCTTTAAAAACTTGACAATACATGACAACACTGGTATGTTAAAAATATAGTTTTTGTGAGGTATTTATGGTTAACAATAAAGAAAAACATCAAATAGCGTTTTGCGTTTCAGCCGTTACATTCTTAGCTGGGTTATCATTAATCGCAACTGCAATTGCAGTGGGTACCGTACCTGCTATAGCTGCTTGTCTAGTGATAGGAGGAATTTTGACTGTCTTGTCTGGTGTGCAAGCAGTAGAAAGCTATTTATTTTTACGAAACAGCGAGAAAACTTTGAATAAACTGATAAGTAATATACGCGATGAACCAGAAAGCAAACTTTTTATAGAAAGGATTTTGCAACCGTTCATTGAACTTTTTAGTGAGCTTAAGCAACATAATTAAAGTACACTAAGCTTTAAGCATAGAAACCACTTTATCGTAACTTGGCAATGATTCAATTTCTCCAATTGCAGCTAGAGTGGTTTTTTCATGCTGAGATAACAATTCTTCTGCTGCTTTTTTTACGTTAGCAGTGGTAACTGCACTAATTTTTTCTATTAATTCATTTTTACTGATGTACCTATTATAGTTACCGTAGTAGTGTCCCAATGTTTCAGCACGTGAGCTAACACTTTCGCGTGACATTAAAATTTGGGATTTTACTCGCTCTTTCACTCTATTTACTTCTTCTTCCTTCAGATCATCTGTAGACAACTTCTTCAACTCTGTCGTTATAGATTTTAAAAGCTTATCTAAGTTACTACTGTCTGTACCAGCAAAAATGGAAAACATTCCTGTATTAGTATAGCTGGAATTAAATGAATAAACAGAGTAAGCTAATCCCTGCTTTTCCCTTACTTCCTGAAATAAACGTGATGACATTCCGCTCCCTAATATAGAATCAAGCACTTGAAACGTGTGATATTTATCGTCATGGCGAGAAACACTAGGTAGACCAATTAGCAAGTGTACCTGATCTAATTTACGATGTTCTAAACACTCACCACCAGTACAGCTCGCATTTTGGCTTTTTTTCAGCTTTTTAGAATGAATCTTTGAGAGAAAATCTTTGGTTAATGCAACAACTTCTTCATGTTCAACATTTCCTGCAACGGCAAATAGCATATTCTCACCAAAGTAATGCTCATTTATGTAATTATCTAGATCTCCTCGAGTAAAAGATTTTACAGTATTTTGCGTGCCTAAGATTGACCTACCAAATGGTTGGTCTTTATAAGCTGCCTCAAAATATTTGTCGAAAATAATGTCACTTGGTGAATCATTAGTTTGAAAAATCTCTTGTATTACAACACCCTTCTCACGTTCCAATTCATCTTCTGGAAACGTGGAATTCATCAATATATCTATTAATATAACAATACCAGTTTTTATGTCTTTCTTGAGGACTTTTGCATAATAGGTGGTGCTTTCCCTACCGGTGCTAGCGTTGAAAACTCCACCTATGTCATCAAAAGCTTTTGCAATTTCAAAGGCAGTTCTTGTCTTCGTCCCTTTGAAAGCCATGTGTTCTAAAAAATGGGATATTCCATTTTGCTTTGCACTTTCTGCTCTACTGCCAACACCAACTCGTATGCTTAAAGCTACGGAATCAATATCACGCACCTGCTCAGTTATTATGCGCAGACCATTATCTAATTTTGTTACCCGGGGTATATTCATCTCATATATTCTTCTAAGTTCTCTTCTGCAAAATCCCAATTAATCAAATGATCAAGGAAAACTTTTATGTAGTCAATTCTACGGTTTTGACAATCTAAATAATAGGCGTGCTCCCACACATCCATAGTGAGTAGTGGCACTTGGCCATAAATTATTGGCAAATCTGCATTTGGAGTCTTGGTGATTTTGAGCTTTCCTAACCTACCTTTTTCGAGCACTAACCATACCCATCCACTGCCAAACTGGCTTACTCCATGACTAGAAAATTCTTCATAAAATTTATCAAAGCCACCGATATCGTCTTGAATTTTTTTTGCTAGAAGACTACCATCTTTAGGCTTACCACCACCATTTTTTTTCATTGAATTCCAATAAAAAGTATGGTTCCAAACTTGTGCTGCATTATTAAATATAGGCAAGTTGCCGCTATTACCATGCACTTTTGTTATTAATTCCTCAATTTTTACATGTTGATAATCCGTATTTTCAACTAGCTCATTGAGTTTATTTAAATATCCTTTATGGTGCTTATCATAATGAAAATCTAAGGTTTTTGCAGATATATAAGGCTCCAAAGCTGTTTTATCGTATGGTAATTCAGGTAAAGTAAAACCCATAAAAACCTCTTTATTTCTAACCTACTTGGATGGTAGGGCAATATATGCTTTTGTGCAACATATAATTAATAGCTAAAACATTTAGGTATCTATTGCATTATTCTAAATTATACTACAATAACGATTATTATATAAGCCATAGAAATGGATTAAATGCAAAAGTTACTTGACACCCTTCGCCAACCCCCTTATCATGAAACTGAAGCTATTTATTTATCTTCTCTGTACAGATTAAATGACAAAAAAACTCACGTATCTGGCGTCTCATGTTTAATTTTTTGCACTATGTGCACCTTATGTCTTATAAAATTTCTACCTACATAAGCTGAAACGCGCTTATAAAGCGTTTAAAACATAAAAAAACGCCAACTTAAAAAATGGATAGTGAATAACTAGCTACCCTAGGGTTTCTTTTGCCTTTTTTTCTGTTTAGTAAATTTCTTAACGTTTATAATTTAGATTAGTTGCGGTTTAAAAGTAGCTGAATCGCGGTTATTAAACGTTTAGAATAAAAAAACGCCATACTTGAAAGTATAATGTAAGTAATTAGCCAACCACGGGGCTTCTTTTGCCTTTTTCTCCGCTTGGTAAATTTCTTAATGTTTATACGGAAGGTGTCATTCCAGCGCGTGACGCTGGAATCCCAAAAAAAGGATGATGTCATCCGAGTAGCTGACACTGGGATGACATCATAGGGGCGCTGGCCTGACAATCGTCATTCCGCTACGTGTTAGCGGGATCTAGAGATACCGTGACGGTATGACAAGGGAGAACAGTTGTATTCCTGCACAATTTATTCTCATGACAAAAACGTCTTAACTTTCTCTCTACTTTTTCTGGGTAAGGTCAATTTTGTGAAAAAATGGATTGAATTATAGGCAGATTTGGCTATTATTTGTAATACATGGGTATTAGGTAAAATGTTTAAATTTGATCCTTTATTATTAGCTCGAATTCAGTTTGCCTTCACAATAGCCTTTCACATTATATTTCCTGCTTTCACGATCGGGCTTGCAAGTTTTCTAGCCTTTTTGGAATGGTGTTGGCTTAAGACTGGTGATACACGTTTCCGTGATGTTTATAAATTCTGGATTAAGATTTTTGCCGTTGCTTTTGGCATGGGAGTGGTATCTGGAGTTGTAATGTCATATCAACTTGGTGCCAATTGGTCGATTTTTTCTGACCGCATAGCCAATGTTCTCGGCCCTCTATTTTCCTTTGAGGTTTTAACAGCCTTTTTTCTGGAGGCATCTTTTTTGAGTATTATGCTATTTGGATGGAATAGAGTAAGTTCTCGTATGCACTTTGCTTCTACTTGTATTGTTGCAGTGGGAACGCTTATTTCAGCTTTTTGGATTATTGCGGCCAACAGTTGGATGCAAACACCCGCTGGATTCACGATTGGTGAGAATGGTCTCCTATATCCAACCAATTGGTTAGAGATTATTTTTAATCCTTCTTTCCCTTATCGCTTTATTCATATGGTAACAGCAGCCTATCTTACAACAGCTTTTGTGGTTGGTAGTGTAGGAGCATTTTATCTTTGGAGAAAACGACATGCTCCTCAAGCAAGAATTATGCTTGGTATGGCAACCATTATGGTAGCTTTAGCTGCACCATTTCAGCTGTTCATGGGAGATAGGCATGGATTAAATACACTAAAGCATCAACCTGCTAAGATTGCTGCAATGGAAGGTATATGGGAAACCGAAAAAGGGGCTGGCTTACTTTTATTTGCTTATCCGGATCAGCAAAATGAAATTAATCACTACGAGATAAAAATTCCTAATCTTGCCAGCTTGATCTTAACACATGATTTTTTAGGAGAAGTAAAAGGATTAAAGGAATGGAAAAAAGAAGATAGACCACCTGTAGTATGGGTATTCTGGTCCTTCCGTATAATGGTTGGAGTTGGAATTTTAATGATCATAATTGGGTCAGTAAGTGTTATACAGTATCTTCGTGGCAAATTATTCCAAAGTTGTTTCTTACATGGATGGTGGATATCAATGATGCCGTCTGGGTTCATAGCGTTACTTGCAGGTTGGTTTACTACTGAAATTGGCCGTCAACCTTACACTGTATATGGAATTATGCGCACAATTGAATCATTTTCATCTGCGATTACCGGTCCTCAGGTTGCATGGTCTTTGATTGCATTTATCGTTATGTATACCCTTATATTTGGAGCAGGTAGTTACTATATTCTGAAACTTATATACAAAGGAATTCCTGTCATTAAAGAAGAAGAGCAATTTTATAAACACGGTATTGGAGCTTCAGCGATTGATGCTGGTACATCTGGAAAGGACAACAATCATGTTTGATTTTTCTTCCTTAATTAATTTACCCCTAATCTGGGGATTACTAATTGCCATAGCTGTTTTACTGTATATTTTAATGGATGGGTTTGATTTAGGTATTGGTATTTTACTTCCTTTTGCACCGTCAGATAAATGCCGTGATCACATGATAAGCTCAATTGCACCATTTTGGGATGGAAACGAAACATGGTTGGTATTGGGTGGTGGAGGGTTGTTTGCTGCTTTTCCTCTTGCATATTCAATATTAATGCCTGCTTTTTATATTCCAATCATTATTATGCTGCTTGGCCTTATAGTGCGCGGAGTATCCTTTGAGTTTCGTTTTAAGGCAGAAGGAAAATACAGGCGATTATGGGATTATGCCTTTCATTTTGGGTCACTTGGTGCTGCATTTTGCCAAGGCATGATTTTAGGTGCATTTATACATGGTGTAGAAGTAAACGGACGCAACTTTTCTGGTGGCCAATTTGATTGGGCAAGTGCTTTTAGTGTAATGACAGGCATTGCTGTGATATTTGGATATGCACTTTTAGGTTCTACATGGCTCATAATGAAGACAGAAAATATAACACAAGAATGGGCACGCAAGGTTGCTTCTTATACGCTTGGTTTTGTAGGTATTTTCATGGGACTAGTGAGTGTAGTGACACCATTTTTAAATGAACGTATTAAAAACTTTTGGTTTAGCATGCCAAATTTTTATTATTTATTTTCTATTCCATTACTCACATCTTGGCTATTTTTCATGCTGTGGTTTGATCTTCAGAATACTAAACGGGAGTACCGTCCATTCTTTCTCAGTATTGCTATTTTTTTTATGGGATATTTAGGTTTAGGAATTAGTATCTACCCATGGATTATACCTTTTCAATATACCATTCTGGATGCAGCCGCTTCTGGGCCAAGTTTATCTTTAATGCTCATTGTTATAATACCGCTTTTACCAATCATTTTAACTTACACTGGTTATTGCTATTATGTCTTTCGTGGAAAATCAAATTATGAACACACATATTAAGGAGTTAGTGACCTTATGGTTAAAACGTTACCCTTAAATCAAGCAGTCGTTCAGGCAATGGCGTCAACTCAAGAACCTTCATTAGCAAACCCTCCTATGGATTTTCTGAAAAGTTTTTGAGTATATTGTATTTTTAATTTGTAGAATAAGTTTTTTTCCTTTTTGCATGCTAACCAAAAAGGGTTCTGTCATCCTTCTTGTCATATAAGTAGCTTGACGCGGGCATTCAGTTTTCTTTATAATTTTCTTTGTGAAAGAACAAAAATGCTTATTTGTAACCATAGCTGGCTTACCAAATGCTGGGAAGTCTACATTAATTAACAGCATCATAGGCAAGAAAATTGCAATTGTCACCCCTAAAGTGCAAACAACAAGGACGCAAATAAGGGGTGTTGCAACATGCAACAACACACAAATTGTCTTTACTGACTCCCCAGGAATTTTCTCAGCAGAAACAAAACTTGAAAAAGCTTTAGTCAAATCTGCATGGTCGGCAGTTAAGGATAGTGACATCACTTTGTTGCTTGTTGATGTAAGCAATTATTTGAAAAATATAGAAAGAATTAAGACTATATTTATGCGGCTGCAGCGCACAAAAGGCAGATGCATTTTGGTTATCAATAAAACTGATTTGGTAAAAAGGCCTGAATTAAAGATGGCGCATGAACATCTGAATTTGCTTTATAAATTTGAAAAGGTTTTTATGATATCAGCATTAAAGAATGATGGACTTTCTGATTTGATGAATTACTTGTCTGAAGTTGCATCGGTGAGCCCCTGGTTTTATGAAGAAGATCAAATAACCGATTCCTCGACAAATTTTTTATCAGCAGAAATTACGAGAGAAAAATTATTCTTGAACTTGCGTGAAGAATTGCCATACTCTACAGCTGTTATAACTGAACAATTTGAGGAAAAAAAAGATAAGAGTTTAGTCATCAAACAGATCATATTTGTGTTGAAAGATAGTCATAAAAAAATAGTACTAGGAAAAGATGGCAGTAATATTAAAAAAATTAATATCGAAGCGCGTGCTGAACTAGAAAAATTATTTGAGTGCAAGGTACACCTCTTTTTATTTGTGAAAGTGCGACCTTGGATCGACCGTCCGGAGGAGTATATAGGCAATGCTTAATTCTTTATTGGTATTTGATATTGAAACTATACCAGATGTAAATTCCTGCAAAAATTTACTCAATATTAGTGATGATAGTAGTGTAGAAGAGAAGAGGGATGCATTAACAAAATATCATCTTGAAATAACAAACGGGCAAAACTCTTTTCTGCGTCAGCCTTTTCACCTTGTTGTAGTTATTAGTTTTTTACTTTGCAATATAAGCTACCAGAGTGGTTATGAGGTGTTCACACTGCAAGAAATAAGATCTGGAGGCACACTAAATTCCAGTGAAAAGGAGCTAGTGAAAGGATTTTTTAACTACATATCAGAGAAAAAGCCAAGATTAGTTTCGTTCAACGGACGCACTTTTGATATACCAGTGCTGAAGTATCGTGCTATGGTCCATGGCATTCAAGCAGAATATTTTCATAAAGCTGGCGATAAGTGGAATAGTTACAATCAGAGATATAGCAGTGATTGGCATTGTGATTTGCTTGAATCCCTCTCTGATTTTGGAGCTTCTGCGAGAGTAAAAATGAACGAAGTTTGTGCAGCATTTAATCTTCCTGGTAAGATTGGAGTTGATGGGTCACAAGTTATGGACTTATACGATAGCGGCAAGATACAAGAGATTCGAGATTATTGTGAAACAGATGTAATTAACACTTATTTGATTTACTTAAGGTTCATGCATCATCAGGGAAGGATTACTACTGAAAGCTACAACAAAAGTGTGGAAGAGCTACTTTTAGAGTGCGAAAAAAAAGAATACCTAAAGAAATTTAAAGAAGAATGGCAAATAACTTGTGGTGGAAAAATTTTACTTCCATAGAATAAATAGTCGAGTTATAATGCACTAACAAGCGAACCTCTGTACTAAATTTTGGTTAATATACACGTTGAGCATATTAAGAAAGTTGCTTTTAAGGTATTGCATTTTACTTTTATTTTCGTTATAAGGTTGCTTTAAGTTGAATTTTCAACATTTTTATACTATTTACATTTAAGATATGATTTCGAAATTTTTTGGGGGCACTTCATGAAAAAGTCTATGTATACTAGAACTGCTCTAGTTTCTTTATTAACTTTATGTTCTTTCAGCAGTTTTGCAGCTGACTTTCCTGATGAGAGTATGAAGGAAATAAAAAAGCAAGAGAGCACAAAAACTTCTGGAAAAGTGGAAGTTATGAAAACATCAAATAAAAAACTGAAAGAAAAGATGGACAGAATATGTAATGCTGATCCAAGAAAAAAAGCTGAAGAGCTTAAGAAAAAAGAGGAGCTAAGATTAGCAGCCGAGCAGAAGAAAAAAGAGGAGATCAGGCTAGCAAATGAGAAAAAAGCAAAGCTTATAGAGGATTCAAAAGCGAAAGCTCTAAACGCTAAGAATTCTAATATAGAAAAAGGTAAAGTTTCAAAAACTAAGCGTTCTAAAACTAAGAATGCTAAAGTTGAAGCTAAAGATGTAAAGAAGGATATAAAAGTTGTTAACAAAAATACAGAGGAAAAAGGTAAGGCAAG
This sequence comes from Wolbachia endosymbiont of Wiebesia pumilae, assembly GCF_017869285.1. NCBI lineage: Bacteria > Pseudomonadati > Pseudomonadota > Alphaproteobacteria > Rickettsiales > Anaplasmataceae > Wolbachia > Wolbachia endosymbiont of Wiebesia pumilae. The sequence continues at coordinate 1,090,481 of NZ_CP054557.1, read as the reverse complement.
TCCTGTTGTTTCAGTTGGTGGAGTTGATATTATCGATACCAATCAAGGGCAAAGTAATTTAAGAATAACTTTTGGTGGTGTTGTTGATGCTCAAGGTTATGGCAAAGCTGGACCAAGTGGCGCAGATTATAAACGTTATAACGTTATGCCAAACAGATCTACAGAGTATTATAATGCCACTCCAGATATAACAAGAGGAGCAAATCCAATATTCTATGAAGGAATAGGAAATATTGGTGATTACAGCAACGATATGGGTATGATTGCTGACGCGATATTGCACCTCAGAGCAGAAAATAAGAATGAAGATTTAGGTCTTCTTTATGGTGCTGACGTGCAGTTTCATGTTCCAGTGACCGAAGGTAAGGGAGCTTCACAGGGTGTTTATGCTGCAAAAGGCAGAAGTGCGCATGTGTTTGTTAACTCAAAATATGGTGACGTGAAGCTTGGTTACCAATTTGGTCCTGAGGCTCTGATGAGGCTTGATGCAACAAGAATTGCGACTGTTGACGGAGCTGCAGATAGTGACTGGTTCAGAAAAGTGAACTTAGAAGGAAGCGCTGCTAGCTTTCCATTTTATGTAACACCACGTCTTTACACTGAAAGTTTTTCGAGTGAAAGTGAAAAATTCTCTTTCCGCATGGCAGAGAAATATAACAAAGGCGTTATGACTACACTGCCATTTAGAGTTGCTTACTACTCACCAAATTATATGGGCGCAAGATTTGGTATCAGCTACTCACCTCGTTATGATAGTGGTTTGTTTACTGTAAAAGAAACAGTTTCAGAAGATAAAGGCGGTAAGATAGAACATAAGGAAACGATAAAGCATGTCGGCCCAGACTATGAGCACATAGTAAGTGCTGGTGCATCATATGAATATGACTTTGATAAACATAACATAAAAGTTAAAACTTCTGCAGTTGGTGAATATGGCTTTCCAAAGCAACCAAGTAAAGATAAGCATCTTTATAAGGAATTTGTGGAGTATAATGACCTGATGGGTGTTAATTTTGGTGTAAGCGCTGATTATAAGATTAATGAAGATCAAGGCGTAAAGTTTGCTGCCTCTTTTGCATACTTGGGCAAATCTGGTCAACCGAAGGGTATTAAAAAATTAATTGGTGATACCTATACGGAAATTGATAGTAAAGATGCTACTGATGGCAAAAGAGTGGAAGGGCTGAAAGCTCAATTTGGTAAAGATAGTATAGATACCATGTATTGGACTGTAGGAGCTGGGTATCAACATGAGAATATCTACACAAGTTTGACGTATTTTGGCAGCAGAATGAATGACAAAGATATGCTTCATGATGGTGCACTTGGCGTTCAATATGATCTGTCTCCTGCATGCAGTAAGAGCAAATTTGTTCCTTACGCAGCTCTCCATTATTTTATGACTAACGAAACAGGTAAGCTGAAAGATGAGTCTGATGCTGATGTACCTTCTAACCAAGGAATTCTCCTTCTTACTGGTGTGAAGTTTTCTTTCTAACCAGCCAGTACACACCACAGTTAACTGTGGTGTATTCTTGTCTGTTAGTGTTTATTTGTCGATCAAATAAACATATGGTGTCCTCTCTCCTGTCATCCCAGTGCGTGACACACAACTGTACGAACATTGTGATTTGAGGACACTCCACCAAGAAGGATGTCATCCCAGTGCCCAGACACTGGGATCCAGCTTTCCATGCAACTTCATCAAAAGCGTTTATTCAGCATAAGATCAGCCACTTTTTATGCTCACCAAATCAGTTTGCTTACTTACAAGCAAAATTTCCTGGATTCCAGTGGGCTTTGTTGCATCGCTACTTATGAAAGGCTAACTATAGTTAGGATTATAAGTAATCTATTGAAAATCTTGTTTTTTTGCAATCAATCTGATCAAATTTAAGAATAGTAATTTATTATTTACATTAATAAATTTAATTCTATTGAAAATAGCTAAAGCATTGAAATTCTTGAATTTTAGCCGGATTAGTGAGTGGTAGTGAAATTTCTTTTACTCAAATTTAGGTATTCACTGACCGTTCTTGTTATAAATACCAGAATAATAAGCTACTGATATTCTCCATCTTTTTTATCTTTAATCCATCATAGCTAGCGATGCAACAAAGCCATTCCAGTGTCAAGCACTGGAATGACACCCTATGGTCACCGGAATGACGCTTTATGGCTACTTAGATGATGAGAAAAGAACACACTGCCCTTATTCTACTGGCCGTATAGCTACTTTCAAATTTAATCAATTAAGCAGGAGGCCCCTATGCAAACCACACTAAAAAATCATTTAGCTGGAGAATTACTTACCACCGCTACGTGCTGGAAATTAAAGCTCGCAGGTGGAGAAGTAATGGGATTCACTGACTATGATGAAGATTTAAATATTGATAATATACTCTATAAATCTTCAAGTGGATTTACAGCCAGTAGTATAATATTAAACAGCGATTTGAAAACTGATAATCTAGAAATTGAAGGGATATTAAATAGTGCTGATATTAAAGAAGAAGATGTTTTATCAGGAAAGTACGACTTTGCAAATATTGAAATATTTCTTGTGAATTATAAAGACTTGACCCAGGGAACAATGAATCTACATTCAGGAATTTTTGGTAAAGTGACATTAAGTAGTGGAAGATTTATTGTTGAAATTAGAGGGCTTTCAGCAAAGCTTGAGAGAAGCATAGCAGAATTATACTCTCCTGCATGCAGAGCACAATTTTGCGATGATAAATGTAAAGCCGATACTAAAAAATTTAGTAAAATAAGTACAATCACTAAAGTAATAGACGAAAGAAGATTTGAAGACACGAATTTAACTGAGAGTGATGAATATTATAAGCACGGAGCAGTAAAATTCTTTGGCTCAATAGCGTTTGAAGGTGTAGTAAAAGAATATAAAAATAAAGTAGTTACGTTGTTTACTTCGCCTCCATACCAAATTTTTGCTGGAGATAAATATTCAATACTCGCAGGTTGCGATAAAACATTTCCAACTTGCAGAAGCAAGTTTAACAATACTGTGAATTTTCGTGGTGAACCCTATATACCAGGTTTTTATATTGTTTAGCAGTACAATTTTCAATATTATGAATAAGCATGGAAAGGTGGCTGAGTGGTCTAAAGCACACGCTTGGAAAGCGTGCACATATGAAAATATGTCGGGGGTTCGAATCCCCCCTTTTCCGTATGTTACTTCTAGAATAGTATAAAACCCCCGGTCGCGCACACAACTGTACGAACATTGTAATATGGTACAATGTTACAACTATGCGGTGGTAATTTACGATAAATTCATGTAGCCATTTCAAATTTAGCCATACCAATGTCAGTAAATTGATTAAGCAAATAACACTTGAGTAGCAGTTCCTTCCCACGATTAATTTCAGATTTGTTCCGAAAATTAAACCCGAATGTTTGTTTCAGTCGCGAGAAAAAACTTTCTACATAAGATCTTTTTCCGTAGTTTGTTTGCCTTTTCCACCTCTTCATTCCATCTTCGCTGTATGACTTTATTAGTCTAATTGCAGCATTTCTCTCTGCCATACTTTGGATGCTCTGCTGCATTGTTTTTTTGGAGGAATTTTTGTCTTTATGCCGCATTCATCACACAATTTATAGAGTTTATGTCTGTCATATGCTCTGTCTGCATATAGTGCTTTTATGGCATGCTGAAAATTAACTCCTTTAAGTAAATCGCAAGCTCCATAGTGATCAGACCGTTACTGTATTTTGCAGCTATGGCTTTTTTGCTGTTTATATTCAACATTACATGCAATTTTCTTGTCTGTTCATAACCACGATATTTTCTGTCAGCGCTATTTTCCTTGCTGTGTGTTGTTATAAATGCTGATGCTTGTGCTATCTATGGCAATTTCGATATCTTCCATATTATTTTTATCAATTCTGCAATCATTGATCTTAATATTAAGTTTTTTTTGAAGCTTGCGAATAGCTGATAACTGCCAAATCTCTTCCTATTTGTTGCAAATATCCTTTTATAAACCCGACTGTTTGTCTTAAGCCAATTCTAAAAAGATTAACGATTATATGCACTAAAATCACAACTTTATCACTATAAATATAGTTGCCGCCCTGCATTTTTGGACTATTTTCATACCAATTTTCGATAGCTTTATCGATGTAACGAAAAATATTTCCTCTTTTTTCTAGAAATTTGTTATATTCATGGCAGTTACTAACTCTCATTTTTTGTGGCATATTTTTCCTTAAGCGGTTAAATGGCTATTTTATAATGAATTTTGTCAGTAGCCACCAGATTTTTTCAGTTGCGATGCAACAGAGCCATCCCAGTGTCAAGCACTGGGATGACAGGAAAAGAGGCTATTTGGATAACATCTTTCTTCTTGGTATAAATTACTTTTATATCTCAATGTTCGTACAGCTATGCACGTTGCCGCATAGTGGATGAGGTGTACTACCTCTAAGAGTATACATTATCTCACATAATAATATAATATTTCGTTCATAAATCAACGTTTTTAACATGCAGCAAGAACATTTCCGTTGTAATTAAGGTTCTTAAGATGTATATTAATGAATCTTGTTTTCAATAAATAATGAAAGTAATAATTGTCATGATAATGTTATTGTGTAGCAGTTACACAATGGCAAGCGAGCGAATAATTCTAGTGGATAAAAAACTATCTCAAGGATATGTAGCTCCAGTGCTTACAGAAGATAGCGTTATTTTATCAGACAAGCACGGCGCTTTATATTCCTTTGATATTGATAACTCAAAGGCTATGAATTGGAAATTACACCTCTCACATAGGAAAAAAATTAGTAACATGAGCCTATTGCGTCACAGAGGAAACGTTTTCTTTATAGTGGATAACGTTCTACACACAATAGATGCAAAAACCGGCGAGATTCAGTGGGAAAAAGAATTGAGAGCTCCAGTAAGAGGGAAAGCAGCAGTAATAAATAATAAATTGGTAGTATTGACTATTGATAATTATCTGTACGTGTTTGATATAAAAGATGGCAGCTCCGTTTGGACTTATCAAAACGGTATCAATGAGGTTCGAGATTGGTATTCCATATCGCCAGCAATTTCTAACGATAAAATAATAGCGCCATTTTCAAATGGTGAGTTAATAGCTTTTAATGAAGACGGTAAAAAATTGTGGAGCCAAAAATTGGCTACAAACCTTTTGGATACAGAGCTCACAGATGTAACTACTACACCAAGAGTGCTTGGCGATACTTTAATAGCTACAAATAATTCTTATATTTATAGCATTGACGTGAAATCAGGAAATATTTTATGGTCAAAGTCACTGCAAGTAAAAAGTGTATCAGACATTGAATCATATTACAGTCCTCTCATTCCTGTAAAGAAACAAAAAGAAGGCGGAAGAATTTTTATAGTTACTAAAGACGATAAAATAATTGGCCTGGATATAAAAAATGGAGAAACAGTCTGGGCATCTGATTTAATAGAAAATACGCAATTGTTTGCTCCAATTATGCATGCCCATACACTGTGGGTGACAAGCAATAAAGGTTCAATGTTTGCTTTTCCGGGATCTGAAAGTGCAGGAAAGGTAGTCAAAGTACCTGGTAATGTGTTTCACACTCCAGTGTTTACTCGCAATAAGATATATGTAACAACTGAGGGAAAAGGTGTTTATTCTTTAGAAAATAGGTTTGTTTTTTATGACTGATTATGATTTAATTGTTATAGGTGGTGGCCCAGGAGGCTATAAGTGTGCTATCGCTGCTGCAAAACTTGGATTGAAAGTTGCCTGCATAGATAAAAATAGCATTTTTGGTGGTACGTGCCTGCGGGTTGGGTGCATACCCTCCAAAGCATTGCTCCATTCTTCCTATCAGTATGCTCACACGAAAAATGATCTGTCGAAGCTTGGCATAAAAATTAAGGACGCAAGTTTCGATTTAAAAGAAATGCTAGGCTATAAGGACGCCAGAGTTCAGGAACTTGGAAAAGGTATAGAATATCTGTTTAACCTTCACAAAATCACTAAAATCAATGGGCTTGGGAAAATTACTTCTTTTGACCAAGGTAATCTTGAAGTTTCAGTTGAAGGTAAGGTGCTGAAGACAAAAAATATAGTAATTGCAACCGGTTCTGATGTTATTTCTTTGCCAGGAATTAATATCGATGAGAAAAGTATTATTTCATCAACTGGTGCATTATCTTTAACTGAAGTACCAAAAAAACTTGTCGTAATCGGAGCTGGGGCAATAGGGCTTGAAATGTCTTCTGTATGGAGGAGGCTAGGGTCTGAAGTCACTGTAGTAGAATTTTTTGACAGAATCGCTGCAGCAATGGATGGAGAATTAAGTAAGTCTCTACTTTCTAGTCTACAAAAACAAGGAATAAAATTTTTACTTAGCACTAAAGTTGAGGAGATAAAACAAAGTAGTAATTCTTTGAGTATGAAAGTTTGCTCTGTAAAAGATAATCAAACAAACACTATAGAGGCGGATAAGGTATTGGTGGCAGCAGGACGCAAACCATGCACTGAGAATCTTGGTATTGATGAAAAAATAGAAAAAGATAATCGCGGTTTCGTTCAAGTTAACAACAGATATGAAACTAATGTGAAAGGAATATTTGCTATTGGTGATGTGATTGGTGGAGCAATGCTTGCTCATAAAGCAGAGGAAGAAGGAGTGGCAGTTGCAGAGATAATAGCAGGACAGTCACCTCACGTTGATTATGGAATCATACCATCTGTCATTTACACTCACCCTGCGGTTTCTTCGATTGGTAAAACCGAAGAGGAACTCAAAAATGCTGGCCGTAAGTACAAAGTTGGTAAATGTCAATTTGCTGCAAACGGCAGAGCAAAAATCACTGATGATGCTGAAGGATTCGTGAAAGTGCTGACTTGTAGCAGAGCAGATACAATACTAGGTGTGCATATCATAGGGGCATACGCTGATACGCTAATCAACGAAGCAGCAGTTGCAATGGCATATGGCGCAGCAGCAGAGGATATATACAGAATTTGTCACTCTCATCCTGATATAAATGAAGCCTTTCGAGATGCGTGCATCGATGCTTTCTTTAAAAAATAATTGTGGACCTCGGTTCAATCATTGAAAAATGGTATGAGTGGCTGAGGTGCAACAGATCTTATTCACCAAACACTTTAGAGTCATACATGAGGGACTTGAAGGATCTTATAAGTTTCCTAAATACTCACATTGGTGGAGAAGTAAATGTCGGCACTTTGGAAAAATTGAGCGCACCTGAGTTAAGAAGTTGGCTTACCTCTCGTTACGCAAGAGGTGTAAACGCAAGATCCAACACTCGAGCACTCTCAGTAATCAGAAATTTCTTCAAGTACATAAAAAATAACCACAATATAGACAATGAAGCTGTATTTTCCTTATCAAGGCCAATTCAGAGAAGAACTTTGCCCAAAGCATTATCAATACCTGATATAAAAACTTTATTGGAAGAAATGAAACTATCCGATCTGGGCAAATCTTGGGTGGTAAAAAGAGAAATTGCGATTATCGTCCTGCTATATAGTACAGGCTTAAGAATCAGTGAAGCGTTGAACCTTAGGGTTAGTGATATTAACAATGAAAGTTTAATAGTAACAGGTAAGGGAGATAAACAAAGGCAGGTATTCATTCTCCCAGTAGTAAAAAAATGTATACAAGAATATGTAAAAGCCTGTCCTTACCTTGATGAAGCACAACATCTTTTTGTGGGAGTAAGAGGAAAAAAATTGGGAAGAACTTATGTGGCCAATCGTTTGCAAAAAATAAGGAGAATGTTAAATTTACCAGAAATTTTATCTCCACATGCATTTCGCCATAGTTTTGCTACTCATTTGCTTCAGGAAGATATTGACATAAGATCAATACAACAACTGCTTGGTCACTCAAGCCTGGAAACTACTCAAATTTACACTCACCTCAATTATCAAGATGTTTTTAACATGTACAAAAATTTTCAGCAGGGCCTGGAGAAGAAATCAAAACTTTAACTTCGTTCTAAACCACCAAGCTGAGTGCTTTCAACATCACTAAGTATTGTGTTTGCTTTATATAAACTACAACATCCTAATAAAAAAAAAGCCAGTGCAACTGCTGTAAAGAAAGCACTTATTATCCCTGGATAATCTTCTATTACTAAACATGCAACAACAGTATATACTCCGAGCAATATAAAACATGCAGAAGCGTAGTTGCTTAGTTTTCTACCAGAAGAAATTGCTTGCGAGGATTTTTCGTTTTTATTACTACGGAGCAGTCTATTTTCTGATGAAAGCCTATCTCTTTCTTCCCTTACTTGTTCCAAATCTCTTTTTAATCGTGAAATTTCGACAGTGTCGCTTGCTCTTCCACACACAATTCTTTTAAATTCAATCAATTCACTTTGTTGAGCCGATTTTTCCTGCCTTACTTGTACTAAATCTTTTTCTAATTGTGAAATTTTGCCAGTTTTATTCGTTAGCTCTTGCTCTTTCTCTACAAGTTGAGCTTTTGTTCTTTCAAGCCCTTGTAAAAACTTCTCAAAATCTTCTGGTATATTATTCGTATTTGCAGGAAATTTTTCATTTAAATAATCTTTAATAGAGTTAACTGGATTATCAACACCCCCCAATGCAGCAGTAACAACTGCACGATTTATAAAACAATTATCTTCTACTAATTTTTTCACATCATCTAAATCTTTTCTATTAATAGTATCAGTTAATCGGCTCTGAATAGCTTGTTCAATTGTTTGCTTTAATTGTGCATACTGCTCGTAACTAAAATCTAGGTCTTTATGTTTTAAAAGTTTTGTCAATACTTCTTTTTCATCTTCTGTTATCGTTCGTAAACATAATCGAATAATTAAGCTAAGTGGTGTTTTTATTCTTCCATCTTGGGTTCTTCTCCAGCAATTAGGATGAAGCTCTTGATTCAATAGTGTTTTCGCTTGGCAAATATTTCCGCTAGAAAGAGCAGCTAATAATTCTTTTCCTTTCTGTGCTTTTTGTATTTCTATTATCAAATGCCCAGCACGATTTTGTCTAGCACATCCCTCAGGATTTTGATGGTTTTTATTGGTTAGATAAGTGTTTATGTTTGGATGACTTAGTAAGAGTTGTAAAGTTTTCTTTTGTTGAAAGCACATTGCTAGATGCAAAACTGTATTGTTATTATTTTGTTCAGAAATATTAACATCTATGCTCCGTTGCAGTAGGAGCAACCTAATCATATTCTGATATTCTTTTTCTGTTTCAGAACCTGTCTTGAAAGGAACTAAGCAGCTAATTTAGCAAGCATAATAGTAATCATATTAAAGGAGATATTAGTTTTTGAAGTAAGAGGAGAATGCTCATAATCCTTGCTCATACGTCTAAAATTGGAAAGCCAAGCAAAAGTTCTTTCAACAATCCACCGTTTAGGAATAACTTGAAATCCTACAGCATCAGCTGCTTTTTTAGTAATCGTCAATAAACATCCTGTTTTCAATAAACAGTAATTTTGCAATTTACCAATATATCCCTGATCAGCGAGAAACCTTTGTAGCGTTGAAGCTTTTCGTTTAGCTTGAGTAAAAAGATTTAGAGCACCATCACGATCTTGAATGCCTGCACTATGAACATCAGCTGTAATAATTAGGCCTATTGTATCCACAATGATGTGACGTTTTCTACCCTTTATTTTCTTGCCAGCATCATATCCTCTGGATCCCCTTTTTGAGTGGTTTTCACTGATTGACTGTCAATTATTCCTACCGAAGGTATTTCATTTTTGCCAACCATTTTTCTTACCTTTTTTACTAACATATCGTGTATTTCTTCCAATTTGCCACTATTACGCCACCTGAGAAAATAATCATACACCGTTTTCCATGGCGGAAAATCTTTTGGCAGCATTCTCCACTGGCAACCACCTTTCATTATGTATCTTATTGCATTAATAATTGTTCTAATATTGTGCTTTCTTGGCCGTCCTACTGCACCTTGTGCAACACTTGGCTCCAAAATTTCCCATTCTTTGTCACTTATATCACTTGGATACATTTTTACCTACTATTTTTTACTTATCTCATCATATTCTCTTTCTCATTTCTTTTCAAGACAGGCTCTCAGAGCCTGCAGACAAATTAGTAACTATGGACATCAAAGGTGTCATGCCTTCTTTATCAAACGCATTAACATCCGCACCCTCTGCCAGAGCTTCTTTAAAATCTTCTAGGTTTCCATCATCAATAGCCTTAAATAGCTGTTTTGTTGATTCACTTAGCTGTCTTGAAGTTGTCGGATTTCGAGCTTGCGATGCCGTGTTATCACCACCTCCATAAGCTCCATAATATGCTACACCGTTTCTATAAGGCATACTAAACCCTCTTTATTAATGATTTACTAATATAATTATGTAAAAGAAAAGGAAAATTGCAAGCAATTTATCTAAAATCCTAGAATTAACTACGACTCCAAAAACTTTTCTGCATCAAGCGCAGCCATGCATCCTGTTCCTGCTGCAACTACTGCTTGACGATATACCTTATCTTGAACATCACCTGCAGCAAACACTCCTGCCCTACTAGTTAAAGTTGTTCCAGGTTTTGTAATGATGTAACCCTGCTCATCCATTTCAACAAAGCCTTTAAAAATACCCGTATTTGGTGCATGCCCGATTGCAATGAACACTCCATCCACTTTTAATTCTTGGGTTTTATCGATCTCTGCTGATTTAATCGCAATACCAGCAACCCTTTTTGGATTTTCTTCTCCAAGAATCTGCTCTACGGTATGGTTCCACATTACTTTTATTTTATCATTTTTAAAGAGCCTACCTTGCATTACTTTTTCCGCTCTTAATTTATCACGCCTGTGTATTAATATCACTTCTTTGGCAAATCGAGTTAAAAATATTGCTTCTTCAACAGCAGTGTTTCCACCACCAATCACAGCTACAACTTTATTCCTAAAAAATGCACCATCGCAAGTCGCACAAGCTGAAACCCCATAACCCTGAAATTTCTTTTCACTTTCTAAACCAAGCCACTTCGCTTGCGCACCAGATGCAATGATAATTGCATCTGAATAGTAGTCATTGATATTACCAGAAGATCTAAATCTATACTCATTAAAGTCCTCAAGTTGTTCAACGCTTTTTATCTCATCATCTATTATTTTTGCTCCAACCTTTTCTGCATGCAACCTCATTTGCTCCATTAGTTCTGGACCCTGTACTGAAACAAAACCAGGATAATTTTCAACATCTGTAGTAATTGTAAGCTGACCACCAGGCTGCATTCCCGTTACTACAATTGGCTCTAAGTTTGCACGTGCTGCATATATAGCAGCAGCATAACCCGCTGCCCCGGATCCAATAATAAGAACTTTTGTACTAAACTTATAATTCTTCACTATATGAGTTTAGATAATCAGCTACTCCTTCATCGCTTGCCTGCATTGCTGGCTTACCTTTTTTCCACCCTGCTGGACACACCTCACCATGCTCTTCATTATGTTTAATTGCATCAACGATTCTAACGAATTCATCGATATTACGCCCTAAAGGCAAATCATTTATCGATTGATGACGTACAATAAATTTATCATCAATAACGAAAGTTGCTCTCAGCGCAATTGAGTCATCATATAAGACCCCATAGTCTCTTGATATAGACTTTTTGATATCAGACACTAAAGTGTAGCTAATCTCTCCAATACCACCATCATTAACTGGAGTGTTTCGCCATTTATAATGTGAAAATTTTGAATCTACACTTATTCCTATCACTTCAACACCACGCTTTGCAAACTCATTTATTCTATTATTGAGCGATATCAATTCAGTTGGGCAAACAAAAGTAAAATCAAGTGGATAGAAAAAAAGGACAGCATACTTATTTTTTATGCGCTTACTCAGACAGAAATCATCAACAATTTCTCCGTCAGAGAGAACAGATGAAGCAGTAAAATCGATAGCAGATTTTGTTACAAGATTCATAATTAACCTATTCTTTTAAAATAACTTTAATTTTACATCTTGATAAACTTATATGCAAGTTTTCTTTGGTTTTAGTCCTATAAAAACTTCCTAAAATAGCTCTTCTTTTTTACCGATAAGATACAATCCAGGTTGGAATACTGAGTTGGTGAGTATAAAATTCTACGTCATGCCACCGCGAACCGTCATACCGCCACGAACCTTCATACCGCGATTCATTCGCGGTATCTCTAGATCCCGCTAACAAGTAGTGGGATGACGGTTGTCGTTTAGCTATAAATGTTAAAAAATTTACCAAACAAAAAAAAGGCAAAAGAAGCCCCGTGGTTGGCTAATTACTTACATTATACTTTCAAGTATGGCGTTTTTTTATTCTAAACGTTTAATAACCGCGATTCAGTTGCTTTTAAGCCGCAACTAATCTAAATTATAAACATTAAGAAATTTACTAAACAGAAAAAAAGGCAAAAGAAACCCTAGGGTAGCTAGTTATTCACTATCCATTTTTTAAGTTGGCGTTTTTTTATGTTTTAAATGCTTTATAAGCGCATTTTAGCTTATATTAGGTAAAAACCTAGAAGTTTTATAAAGACATAAGGTGCACATAGTGCAAAAAATTAAACATGAGACGCCAGATACGTGAGTTTTTTTGTCATTTAATCTGTACAGAGAAGATAAATAAATAGCTTCAGTTTCATGATAAGGGAGTTGGCGGAGTTTGTCAAGTAAGTTTTTCGCTTCTGCGGGCTACTTGAATAACGGCTACAATGTTCATACAGCTATGTACATAGCTGGAACCCAAAAAAAGAACCAAGTAGCCAAGCTACTTGGATGACAGAAGGTAATATAAGAAGTCTATTGGCTCTCGTATACCTTAGTGAAACTTAACAAGTTTATCTATAGTTTTAGTGATGATTCTTGGAGTATCCGGAGAAACTGCTGAGCTCAGCCTATTTAGTCGCTCTATAGCAAACTCGCTGTTCTCATTTGTTATGAAATCACATAAAATATTTTCTATATCCTTAGTAACACTTTCATGCTTCCTCAGAGGATGATTATGTGGATACCTATTGATGGTTCTGATGCTAGAATACTCAACAAAAGCTTGATCCTTAAAAGCAAGTTGTCTCAATTTCTCTTTGAATTTTCCTTCTTCCTCTTTTGCTAAAAGGCGAGACTTTATCAGTGATTTTATAATCAAATTTATAGCTTGATGCATTTCAGAATGCACTATAACTTTAATGGTATTTTCTTCTGCTATACAATCATAAATACTTTTTTCGCTCTTTAGTGACTCTATAAGCGTTCTGCTATTTTGTGAATTCAATTCCAAATTCTCTTCACTCATAGGAGTTATTATGAAGGTGTTCTTATTTACTCTGATGTTAAATTGTGGAAATCCTTCAGAAAAGGAAAATGCTACATCCTTAGATTCAAGTGCGTGATTGCATGCAGAAAAAAGGGTATGTGCTATGATGCTGCTGGGCACTTCCATTCCGTGTTTACTCAGGTGATTCAATACATTTTCAATATCATGATATGTAAAGCCTGTATCTTTTAGCAATTCAACAACTTCTTTGCCGTTGTGCTGCTTGTACTCTATTTTCACTTCTTCTGTAAAAAGTGTTTTAGCTGCTATATGTTTATCAAGCACTGTGAAAATCTTGATGAAATTCTCTAAATCTTGTTTGTTAACTAATTCGATACTAATTAAGTTTCTGCTAATAATTGAAATATTTTTTGTCATTTTTTCCCACTAAAAAAACTCACTGAATGAATTGTATTTTTAATTCATTAAGAATTGTTTAAAGTGAGCATACTAGTTTTCATTTACGTATTACACGACAAAACAAGATAAAAAGTTACATAAAATCATCATGTGGTATAACACACTCTCCACATTCATCATTGCTGTTTGTGTAGGTTGTGACATCAGTGTGATTGTCATTATTATTTAGCATATCATCCAACTTTCCTTCTTTTTCAAGATCCATCAATTTGTCACACCCCCCAATGTGCTTATCGTTGATAAAAATCTGTGGAACTGTTCTAACGTTATACTTTGATTTTATGTCGTTAAATAGATCTGAGTTTTTGAGCACATCAATTTCTTCATACTTCACACCTTTTTTATCTAGTAAATCCTTTGCCCTTATGCAGTATGGACAGCCCTTCTTTACATATATCACAACATTTTTCACAATTTATCTCCGTAGCTTACTAAAATATAGTTATTATATATAAGAAACATGTAAAAACATCAAATTGTATGAAAATTATTTATAATTGTGAGCAAGGAATAGAAAATAATATAGCACTAACCTTCGGAAATTTCGATGGCATTCATTTAGGACACGAGTTTGCAATTTCTACTCTAAAGAAGGTAGCACAAGAAAGAGGATTACCCTCTGCAGTTTTAACTTTTGAGCCTCACCCATCAACTGTTTTATTTGGTAGAAACAATTTTAGGTTAATAGACCAAGAACAAAAAAAGGAACTAATCAGCAGCTATGGTATAGATTACTTATATATTATTAATTTTAATAGAGGTTTTTCTGAGGTTAGCTGCGATGACTTTATCAGTGAGATTTTAATAGATAAATATGGCGCTAAACACATAATTGTCGGAGAAAATTGCACTTTTGGTCATAAACGATTGGGTAATATATTAACTCTAGAGAAATATTCTGAAATATATGGATACTCTTTGACTAAATTAGAGCCATTAACAATTGACGGCAAAATTTGCTCTTCTTCAATAAGGGAGTATGTACAAAGGGGCGAAATAGAAATTGCTAATAAATTGCTCGGCAGGCCTTATCAAGTTTCTGGTGTTGTGACAAAAGGTGCATGTAGAGGTAGAGAAATAGGATTTCCAACCATAAATATTCCTATAGAAGATTGCATGATAAAACCTAAGTTTGGCACATATTACGCTAGAGTGACTTTTCCTGATAGTAATCCAAATTGGTTATATGGAGTAGTCAATATTGGTATGAGACCTACTTTTAAGGATCTGAAAAAGCCTATAATAGAAATGCACATATTCGATTTTGATGAAGACGTATATAGTCATAAAGTCAATATACAACTTTTAAAATTCATAAGGTCAGAAAAAAAATTCCATAGTATTGAGGAGTTAACAAAACAGATAAATTATGATATACTTAAAGTTTATAGGTTAAAGGCAAATTTATGAAAAAGTTATGCTTAGTTGTTATATTAATTATAGTATTGATTGACCAAACGAGCAAATTGTACATAAACTCATTGATTGATGAAGGAGAATCAATTGAGATCGCTAGTTTTATAAAACTAGTTGAAGTTTGGAATTCAGGTATTAGTTTTGGAATGTGTAGCGCTTTACCACATGGCGGTTTCTTTTTTTCAGCATTTTCAATACTAATAATTGGTATACTTGCATATTTGATATACAAGTCTGACGATCAGTCAACTTACCTTGGTTTTTCTCTGATGATTGGTGGAGCAATCGGAAACGTAGTTGATAGGATCTATTGGGGAGCTGTATATGATTTCATATATTTTCATATTGATGATTGGTATTGGCCAGCCTTTAATTTAGCAGATTTATCTATAGTTTGTGGAATGTTTACATTGTTATATAAGTGGTATATATACGATATGCTTATTTCTAAACAAAATGAGGAATAAAATAATTGTTTTTATATTAGGTCGAAATAATGCTTCATAAGTTTTTTAGTTTTCTTATACTACCTGTACTTTTTTTTACTTACCCAATTTCTTCGAATGCTTTAAACATAGAGCACAACATAAAATATACTAAACTCAATAACGGACTAGATGTTTATGTTGTTTCTAATCATCGGATTCCAGCCGTTTTACATGCAGTAATATACAAAGTTGGGGGAATGGATGATCCAATCGGCAAAGCAGGATTGGCTCACTACTTTGAACATTTAATGTTTGAAACTACAGGAAAGTTCACAGATATAGAAGCCACTATGAGTAGCATTGGGGCTCAATTTAACGCGTTTACCACTAAAGAATATACCTGTTATTATGAGTTGGTCCCCAAAAAAGACTTACCACTGGCAATGGAAGTTGAAGCAGATAGAATGGGAAACTTTAATGTTACTCAAGACAAAATAGATAGAGAAAAAAACATTGTACTGGAAGAAAGAAAAATGAGATTTGATAACCAACCTCATAACTTGTTATGGGAAGAAATGGATAGTGCATTTTATCGTACTGGCTATGGTAGATCTGTTATTGGCTGGGAGAGCGATATCAAAACTTACAATCAGGATGACATAACGAGGTTTCATGATAACTATTATCACCCCGGCAATGCAATATTACTGATTGTGGGTGATGTGGAACTTGATGAAGTAGTGAAATTAGCAGAAGAAAAGTATGGCGAAATTAAAGCTAAGCCTATAATTAGGCATTACCCTAATCAGGACCCAGTACATAACGCAGGTCTATCGGTGACCTTAGAAAGCACTGAAGTAAAAGAACCAGTTTTATATTTTCGTTATCGTGTACCCTTATTTGAGCATATAAACGAAGCTTCCGCTGCTCATTTAGCGGTTGACATTTTAGGTGGCGGCAAATCCAGCAAACTGTATAAAGATTTGGTTTTAGGTAAAGATGTGGCAGTATCAGTGTTTGCTTATTATAATAGCCTAGCTTTTAGTGATGGCTACATTGATATTATGATAATTCCAAAAAGTGGCGCTAATTTAGATATTGTTGAAAGAGAGTTAGATAATACTATTAATGGCTTCGTATCTAAAGGGGTGACGAGCGAGGAATTACAAAGCTCAAAATATAGGTATAAGGCAGCACAGTTTGATAATCTATCTGACTTAACTCATATAGCGATGTTCTATGTGCCACACCTTGCACTTGGTATTCCACTTGATGAAATAGATATTTCATATAGCAAGATTAATGATGTCAATCTAGAGGATGTAAATAATAAAATCCGTGCTATTTTTTCTGCTAATAAGTTAATTGGTCGTTTATTACCAAAAGGAGATAATAATGAGAATAAGTAAAATTATATTTCTATTTTTTTTCTGTCTAGGCTTTAATTTACAAGCAAGTGGTAACCTAAATATAGAGGAGGTCACTACCCGTAAAGGATTTAAGTTTTTATTTGTAGAAAATCATGATTTGCCAAAAGTTTCACTAAATATATCGTTTAAGGATGCAGGTTATGTGTATGAGAATAAGGAAAAACAGGGGCTTGCTTGGTTTACTTCTCTTGTAATCCAAGAAGGGGCAGGAAAAAATGATGCCAAAGATTTTGCGAAAAAGCTTGAAGATAAAGGGATTAGTTTAAATTTTATTGCTGATTTAGAAGCATTTAGGGTTTCATTAAATACTTTGTCTGACAATCTAGAGGAAGCAATTTCATTACTGAGCGATACTATAATGCGTCCTAAAGTTGACCCTGAAGGGTTGAATAGAGTTTTCGAGAAAGCCAAAGTTGATTTTAATAATCTTGAAAAAAATCCTTATTTTGTTGCTGGAAAAGAATTAGATACGTTATTGTTTAAAAAACATCCTTACTCAAAAAGTGTGTACGGTACTCTTGATACTATAATGAGCATTACTAGAGACGATGTTTTAACATACATAAAGCGTAATTTTGCTAAAGATAACATAGTTATCAGTGTTGCTGGTTGTACAAAAAAAGAAGAAATTATTACGCTATTAGATAAATATTTATCTAAATTGCCGTCAAAAAGATCAAAAGTTAGAAAAATACCTGTAAAAAATAATTTTGGTTCTGCAGAAAGTAAGAATATTTTTATGGATATACCACAGAGTGTGATACTTTTTGCTCAAAAAGGTATAGCTTATGAAGATCCTAATTATTATAACGCTGGTGTCTTAATTGATGCACTTGGTGGCATGAGGCTGAATTCAATATTAATGACAGAACTGAGGCAAAACTTGGGTATTACTTATGGTGTTTATGCAAGTATTATTTCCAATAAACATGGAAATATTATATCTGGATTTATAAGTACTGATAGTTCTACTGCTGGCAAAGCTATATCAGCAGTAAAAGATACATTTAGCAGAATAAAAAAGCAAGGAATTGACGAACAATTGTTCAAGGATGCAAAAATTGGCTTGGTAAATAATCTTGTCCTTTTCCTGTCCAATAACACAAATACAGCAACGCTGCTAGATAATATGCAGATAAATGATCGTGATGTTAACCGTATAAATAATTATGCGAATATCATTAATGATGTTAAATTAGAGGAAGTAAACGAACTGGCAAGTTCTTTACTGGAACCTGAAAATTTATTTTTTGTTGAAGTTGGAAAAAACGCTCAAGGTCAATAATTATTACAGTCATATATCTTCTGCTATTGACCTTACTGCTTCTACATAACACTTATGCTCCTCAGCTAGAATGCGTTCTGAGAGGCTTTGAATATCATCAGCTGGTAACACTGGTACAACAACTTGAGCAATTATGGCTCCAGCATCAACTTCAGGAGTGACATAATGTACAGTACAACCTGTAATTTTTACACCTGCTTTTAGAGCTTGCTCTTGAGCGTTTAGGCCTTTAAAAGACGGAAGTAAAGAGGGATGAATATTTATCACCTTGTTATGCCATTTACTCAGAAAATCAGCTTTGAGAATTCTCATAAACCCTGCAAGGCAAATTAAATCAACCTTATGTTGAACAAGTATTTCGTGAATTTTACCAGCATCAAGCGGTTTATCTTTAACAATAAACGCTGAGATTCCTGCTTGCTCTGCTATTTTCAGACCAGCAGCTTCGCTATTATTTGTGATAACACATGCAACTTCTGCGGAAAAATTCTGATCTTGACATGCTTCTATTAAGGCCTGCATATTCGACCCCCTACCTGAAATTAGTATTCCGAGTTTTATCTTTTTCATTATAGCACAGTTAGTTTAGAATTTAGTTAATACTAACAAAACAGCTCAAAAGGAAAACTTATTTTATAGCAAAGAAGGCAGACTAAACTCTTTATATAAGTGGACCTCTAATTTTGGACCTCACTGGACAACACAAAATAACGAATAGCCCCATGTACCCAGCTAAAACTAGCTTTAATGCTTAGATATTGTGCTATTTTTGTATAATATACTACTATAAGTATATATTTTTGTAATCGCGTTATTATTTATTTAACAAAGTATTAGTATAATTTATTACACTGGATTAAATGGAGAAAGTTCAATGAGTAAATTACCGAACAATGCAAAAATAGGTAAATCTCAGGTTACTCAGTGGGAGGTAATAAAAAATTGTGAATATGCTGATAATTGCTTGTCAAAAATAGTAACTTTGTACGTTATTAGAATAACTCAGCTATCAGATTTTTATACGAGTGACGAACCTGAAATTAACACTGTTTTAGCAAGAATAAGCGTGACAAGTGAAAATGTATTTTTAAACAAGGCTACTACTATTGAAGTTATGGAAGGTATTTTTCCGTATAAATTCAACAGCAAGAAGAGAAATAACGTATTAAGGTTAGAAGATTTGTATAATTATTTATGTTCTATTGTTAACAATAGCCTTCCAAAAGAAATGCTTGAAAGTCTTGTAAGGGAATATAAGGATGCTGTTAACTTATTTAAAGCAATTACTTAACTGAACGTAGTATTTTTAAGATTTTATTTTCTATTTCAGAAATGCCGCTTTCAAGATCTTTATCTATCAAATACATGGTAGAGAAATATGTTTTCTGCTTACTTTCAACATTGATAGTTAAAGTTCCGGGAGTGATTGTGACTGAATTGGCAAATAACGCAATGCTTTCATCATTATGCCCTTTGCATTTTCTTAGAATAATGATTGGCTCAAGCTTAGATTTGAGTTGTAGCACCTTTTTTGTTACATAAACACTTGATAAAATGATTTGGTACATTAACCATGGTATATAACTTACTAACTTATAAAACGACAGTCTACTCGTACTATTTAAAATCTGGCTAAGAGCTCTTTCAGCGTTTATCAACCTTCTAAAGATAAACGATGTGAATATAGAGGAAAACACTCCACAAAAAATAAAAAACGGCTCAAAATAACCAGACAATACAGTCCATAGAACAAATAAAATTATAAATGACAGAGAAAAAAACTTGATTTCCTTCCTAAAGTTGAGGTTTTTCATAGTCTGTAATATAACTTAAATGACTCTTTAAGGAAAGATAATAACGAATATTTAGGTTCTTGACTTCTATGTTAAAAGATATAACAACTAAGTTATGTCTTTTAAGTGAGGAAGTTATGAAATATGACAAATTTATGGAAATATTAAAAAAAATAAATGACCTTTCAGATTTGAGCAAGGACAATATAGTTGAAAAAATAAAAGCTAAGTTACAAGAAGAAGATCCAGATTTATGTCAAGAGTGGGAAAAGAGTAAACCTGACAACGATAGTGGATCTGGCATAAATTACATATTTACTATATCTCGTGGTCAAAATTCTAAGGAAGTCAAATTGTTACATCTTGCTTCTTATTGGAACTGTGCAAATGTAGCAAAAGCTCTGATTGAAAACGGGGCAGATATTAATGCAGAACATGATAATAAAATTACTCCTTTACATATTGCTGCTCACTATGGCCACGAAGATGTAGTAACCATTCTAACTGGAAAAGGAGCAATTGTTGATGCAAAAAATGGTGATGGATGGACTTCTTTACATTTTGCTGTTGAAAAGAACCACGAAAATGTAGTAAACACTCTAATTGGAAAAGGAGCAAATGTTAATGCAGAAAATGATAAAGGATGGGCTCCTTTACATCTTGCTATTACAAATGGCCACAAAGAGATAGTACAAGTTCTATCAAAAGCAGAAGGAATCAACGTTGATGCAAAAAATAGTGATGGGTGGACTCCTTTACATCTTGCTGCTGCAAATGGCCGCGAAGATATAGTAGAAACTCTAATTGAAAAAGGAGCAGATGTTAATGCGAAAGATCATTATAAATGGACTCCTTTAACATTTGCTTTTCAAAAAGGCCATGAAGTGGTAAAAGGAGCTCTATTAAAGGCACAAGAGAACATCAAAGCTTTGCATTCAGCTGTTAAACATAATAATGAGGAGGAGGTGAAAAACCTATTAAATAAAGGAGTAAACGTTAATGCAAAAGATGATGATGGATGTACTCCTTTACATCTTGCTGCTGAAAATAACCACATAGAGGTAGTAAAAATTCTAGTTGAGAAAGCAGATGTTAATGCAGAAGGTATTGTGGACGAGACTCCTTTACATCTTGCAGCCAGAGAGGGCCATAAAGATGTAGTAGACATTCTAATCAAAAAAGGAGCAAAGGTTAATGCAGAAAATGATAAAGGATGGGCTCCTTTACATCTTGCTGCTGAAAATAACCACATAGAGGTAGTAAAAATTCTAGTTGAGAAAGCAGATGTTAATATAAAGGATGCTGATAGATGGACTCCTTTGCATCTTGCTGCTGAAAATGGCCACGAAGATATAGTAAAAACTCTAATCGCAAAAGGAGCAAAGGTTAAGGCAAAAAATGGTGATAGACGTACTCCTTTACATCTTGCTGCTAAAAATGGCCACGAAGGTATAGTAAAAGTTCTGCTAGAAGCTGGAGCAGACCCTTCATTAAAAGATGTTGATGGAAAAACGCCAAGAGACCTCACTAAAGATCAAGGTATAATTCAGCTTTTAGAGGAAGCGGAAAAAAAGCAAACGTTAAAAAATGAGAATAAAAAAACGCCAAAGGATCTTACTGAAAATAAAGATGTAATGCAGCTTCCAGAGAAAAAGGAAGAAAAACAAATTGGAAAAAATGCAATTATGAAAGAAAAAGAACAGTCTGCAAAAAATGCAATTGTAAAAGGTGTTGTTGTGTGTTTTGTAACTGCAGTGATAGTTGGTGTTGCACTTGCATTTGCTACTGCCCTATCTGTACCAGCAATAATTGGGCTAGCTGCAGGATCTGCGCTCATAGTTGGTGCTGGTCAATATATAATGTCAAAGCCTAAAACTGAAATGAAAGAAGTAAAGGAACTTGTGCCTAGAGAGACAGAAAAAACACTTACTTGATTTTTGTTATCCTGTTGCTATCAGACTAGCCTGGCACCTTATATTTATTGGGATAACTGTTTTATTATGAATTAAGTCAAAAACTCTGTAATATATTGAAGCTTAAAGATATCTTTAGATATGGAAGTTATTGCAGAAAATAGGAAAGCAAGGTTTGAATATTTCATCTTAGAAGAATTTGAAGCGGGTATGGTCTTATTAAGCAGTGAAGTTAAATCGCTAAGAGAAAGAAAAGTAAATATTTCCGACGCCTACGTTGTTGAAAAGAATAGCGAAGTATGGCTGCACAATATGCATATTGCAGAATATAAAGCTGCGAACCGAAAAAATCATAAACCAAAAAGGGAACGTAAATTACTCTTGCATAAAAAGGAGATAAATAAACTAATTGGTCAAATCAAGACTGCTGGGATAACTGTTGTGCCGCTTTCGGTCTATTTTAACGATAAAGGATTTGCAAAAACTAAAATTGCCATTGTAAAAGGAAAAAAACTCTACGATAAGAGAGCAACCATAAAACAGAGAGAGTGGGATCGTGAAAAAAGTAGATTGTCTAAGAATAATTTATAGCAAAATATGTCTTTAAATCCAGTAATTTTCAGCATCGGTCCTGTTTCTATATATTGGTATTCCTTAGCCTACGTTTTGGGTATAGTGTTTGCATATTGGTATTTACATAAGCTAGATGACCAAAAAATATTTACTAAGAATTTTTACGATTCGTTATTAACAGCCACTATTGTAGGTATTATCCTTGGAGGTAGACTTGGCTACGTATTGATATATGATCCAGTTCTTTATATAAGCAACCCTATTGAGATATTGAAGACCTGGGAAGGAGGGATGTCATTTCATGGTGGTGCTATAGGAGTTTTGCTTGCAGTAATAATTTCGTGTAAAAGACATAATATCCCTACATTTTATGCACTGGACCTAGTTTCTTGCGGAGTTCCCATAGGTTTATTTTTAGGTCGCATAGGCAATTTTATAAACGGAGAGTTATTTGGCAGAGTTACAACTATGCCATGGGGTATGGTATTTCCAGAGAGTGGTGATAATTTGCTGCATCATCCAAGCCAGCTTTATGAGGCACTTTTTGAAGGACTGCTACTTTTTGCAGTTGCAAATTCACTGTTTTTCTTAACTAGAATAAGACTGTATCACGGTGCGTTAACTGGTATTGCAGTTATGTGGTATGGAATAGCACGTTTTTTCGTTGAGTTCTTTCGCGAACCAGACTATCAAATTGGCTATTTGTGGCTTGATTTAACTATGGGGCAGTTGCTTTCTATACCTATGGTTTTGCTAGGAATGCTTGTATATCTAGGCGCATTAAATTTAAAATTTAATACGAAATCTGTCACATAGAGAAAAGGTGAGTTCAATAGAAAAATGTAGCCAGAAGCCCCACATTATGCACAATTGTACGAATTTTCTGCGTTGCAGTAGAATGAATCGGTGGGCTTTGTTGCATCGCTAGCTATGATGGATTAAAGATAAAAAAGGTGGAGAATATCAGTAGCTTATTATTCTGGTATTTATAACAAGAACGGTCAGTGAATACCTAAATTTGAGTAAAAGAAATTTCACTACCACTCACTAATCTGGCTAAAATTCAAGAATTTCAATGCTTTAGCTATTTTCAATAGAATTAAATTTATTAATATAAATAACAAATTACTATTCTTAAATTTGATCAGATTGATTGCAAAAAAACAAGATTTTCAATAAGTTGCTTATAATCCTAATTATAGTTAGCCTTTCATAAGTAGCGATGCAACAAAGCCATCCCAGTGTCAGCTACTTTCATGACACCATTTGCTGTGCAGTTTACCTTCAAAAATGAATGTTCGTACAGCTATGGAATGAATCGCGGTATGACGTAGCTTCGCTATAGGCAATGAAGGAAATATTAACTATACTTCTTTTTACCATTGTTTATATTTCCTATTCACATATATTAATATTTTACTCACTTAAAGTAAGCTAACTACCGTTATTAATATTTTTGTAATAAAAATTGTATATGGTGCATGTAATCAAATTAAGAGGAAGATTGTGGAAATTACGCCATCAATAAAAAAAGAATTGAAGCAAAGTACTCTATATGTTTGCCTAGAACAATGCAAAAGTGCATTTTGGTTTATCTTTTGGTTTAGTGCGGGAATCAATTTATTAATGTTATTCCTACCACTTTATACCTCTCAAGTGCTTGATCGGGTGATATCGAGCGAAAGTGTATCAACACTAACTATGCTGACAATTATCACTTTATCTGCATTTGCATGTTCTGCAATGCTTGAAACTTGTCGATATTTAGCCATGGCAAAAATAGGTGATTGGATCGATAAAACTGCAACACCAGATCTGATAGTAAGGTCAATCAGGCTAACGTCAGTGCAGAGCTCAACTTCAAGTGGTGAAGCAATACGAGATCTCGGAGTGATAAAAAATTTCATTACAGGAAATGGTATATTCTCACTGTTTGATACTCCATGGTCGTTAATTTACCTTGTTGTGATTTTCATGATACATACCTCCACGGGGTTTATAGCTATTACTGGAATTATTATATTAGTCTCTATGGCAATATGGAATGAACTTGCCACTAAACGAATATTACAAGAAACCAACGAAGAAACTATACGGAATATCAATGCTATAGATGTTGCAACAAGAAATGCAGAAGTGGTTGAAGCTATGGGCATGTCAGAATTCATAGTCTCTGATTGGTGTAAACGAAATGATCAGAACCGAGCAATGCAAATTAAAGCACAAAATCGCTCTAATGTAATTACTGGAATCACTAAATTTTTGCGCTCAACTCTGCAAATATCAGTAATTGGAACAGGTGCATTACTTGCAATCACAGCTCATAAGACTGCCGGTAGCATCATCGCTGCTTCAATTTTAATGGGTAGAGTATTAGCACCATTTGACGCTGCGGTTCATACTTGGAAGTTTTTAAATCAGGCTAGAATGTCATATGGAAGGCTACAAAGACTTATATTAACATCGCCAAAAAGAGAGCAAACGATGGCTCTACCAGAACCTGAAGGAAAATTGGAATTTGATAGAGTATTTTTTACTCCTTATGGAAGCAATAAGCCGACAGTAAAAGGAATATCATTCATTATAGATCCTGGAGATGTAGTTGGTGTTATTGGTGCAAGTGCTTCTGGTAAATCCACTATCGCAAAATTAACTGTTGGTGTATGGAAGCCAATATCTGGTGTAGTCAGACTAGATGGCGCTGATGTATATACTTGGAATCGAGAAAATTTTGGTAATTATGTTGGCTACTTACCTCAGGATATTGAGTTATTTAACACTAGTGTCAAAGCTAATATTGCTCGCATGAGGCCAGATCCAAATCCTGAAGAAATAATCAAAGCAGCAAAAATTGCAGGAATACATGAACTAATACTAAGCTTACCAAATGGATATGATACAACAATAGGAGGTCCTGGAGGAGTAACGCTCTCTGGCGGCCAAAAACAGCTTCTTGGACTTGCCAGAGCTTTTTATGGTCACACAAAACTTTTAGTACTTGATGAACCAAACGCTAACTTAGATAGCAATGGAGAGGCATGCTTAATTAATGCAATTGGCATTGCAAGAAAACAAAATACTACTACTGTTATCATCACTCACAAGCTACCGTTATTGTCCGTAGTTGATAAGGTGATCCTCATGTCAGATGGTGTCATTTACGCTATGGGACCAAAAGATGAGATTTTGAGCAAATTAGTTGCTCCATCATCAAGTACCACAGAAGATGAGCGCTCTTCAGCAAATGGTTAGTTTACTTACAATAAATTCTGTATCTGAAATAACAACTGTTCCAGAAAAATATATATTTCTTTACCATTAGAAATAATATTACAAGAATAGTAAATAGATTAATAACTCTTATTAATTAAAGTCAATCGGCAGATATAGCTAAAGTGGCTTAGGTTTACCTACAATTTGAAAAACAACAAATTCGTCTTAATGAATTTTCTTAATTTGTTATCTAAATAACTTAATATTAGTGGTAATTTTATAAAAAAATTATAATATAAATAATGTTGCTGCGAAAATTTATAACAATATTTCCCTCTAACGTTTAATGAATTTCAATAAATTGCCTTTTTAATTCTAGATAAGTATATGCTTTGTTAATATGTTTAGTTCAAAATCCAAAAGTAAGTTTATGCTTTCTATTGGAGAAGAAGGCATAATGTTACTATATTTTAAAAATAATACTTTAAATAAAAGGTATTTTGTTAAGGGCAAAAACGATAAAGCAGTTTCCGATTTAATTTCATGTCTTTCGTCAGATAAAAAAGCACCTTTATACCTGGTGCTTAATCATGCAGATCAAAATTACTCGCTACAGTTTATTACAAGGGCAAACAAGATTAGTGCCTATCTATCAGCAAAAACAAAGATGGAGCATTTTTCTCGTAATAATGACATAAGTTCAGTTTTTTTGGTTGAGAAGCCAAACAAATTCAATCAAAACTGGTGCTATCTTCTTGTTTCATCAAAAGCAAAGCATTTAGTAGAATATTGGTTGAATGTGTTTATTGAGATAGGCTCCAACTTTAAGGGAATATTAATGTTTCCTATAGAAATAAGTAATATAACAAAAAAGATTCTACATAAAGATCCTAATAATTGGAAAATTATAGTTGCTGCAACTAAAACGGGAGGCTATAGACAAGTGGTTCTTAAAGAGAATAAAATGGTATTTACGCGCTTAACATCATTTACTAATGATAATTTACCAGGAATTATCGCTGGTGGAATATATCAGGAAGTGCAAGATACTATTCGATCCTTAACTAAGTTTGGGTTTGAAAAAAATAACCCTATCGACCTTTGTATCATAGTGTCAGAAGATATCAAAGCTAGTTTATCAGTCATAAATTTTTCAGAGAACAGTGTGAACATATTAACTCCATATGAGTTAGGCAAACTATTAGGAGCAGAACTAGCTATAAGTGAAAAAGATAACTTTTGCGATACCATAATTTTGTTTCATAGCTTTAAGAATAAATTAGCAGCTATTTTTAATACAAAGGAAACTAAAGAATTTTATCTATTCAATTACCTTTATTTAAACTCTCCTCGAATTTTTCTATACTTCGCCCTGGTTTTAGTTATAACAGACACCCTTTGTTTGCTAAATTTGTATTCAAATTTCAATGTCGCTGATAATTTATCAGCAAAGCAGAACACCTTAAATAACCAATTAACAAAACTTAGCCAAAGCTATAATGTAAAAAAAATAGATGAAATTTATGATTTTATTAATATCAATAATATTTTATCAAAAATAGAATACTCTCCTCTTACACAAGTTAAGTATGTAGAAAAGTTAAAAATACCAGGTATAGAGCTTCGATCATTTGAATGGAATTATAATGAGGCAAAAAGTTATATTACCACAACTTTAAAGTTTAATTTTCAATCCGGTAAAAATATTTCTCATCAATACGAGAAACTACGAAAAAATTTAAACGATAATTTTCGTACCTATGACATTAATATTTCTAGCTTACCTGCTGCTAAAGAGCAAAATCTATCTATTGATGTTGAAATAGGAGAGGCAATGTAGATTAATGACTATCTCTCAATTAAAAAGAAAAGCTACAATTCAGTTTATATCGTATTTGTTATTATCTGTTGGATTAATAGGGTTATTAACATATGTTGTTATCTATAACGAAAAGATTTATAATAAAAACCAAATTGCGATTAATAAAATACGTTCTATTAATTTACAGATTACTGGAATTCAAAAAAAGGAAGTTGTTCTAAATAAAAACCTAGATTTATGGAAAAAAATTTCTTCTTCAAATTTACATAGTAGCAGATACATTGCAAATTTAAATTTCGAGCTTAGCAAGTTATATAAAAAGTACTATATATTAGAACCTGAAATATCAATTTCTATACCCGAAGAAGTTGAGCTCCACAACAAAAGTGAACGCACAAAAGTAATAAAAAGTGAAGTGGTCCTAAATTTAAGCTCAATCAGCGATAAGCATATTTTTTTATTTCTACAGTCTATTCCAAATCTGCCCGGTTATGTTATGATCAAATCTCTTATTTTAAATAAGCAGAGAAATATTGATGCTGCAACTATGAATCAGATTTTGAATGGTAATATGATAGAGATAGTGAGAGCTAATATAGTCTTTGATTGGTATACTATATTAAGTAGATAAGGTGATGAACATAAAGCTGTTTTTTATTTTTACGCTACTCATTTCCAATGTTAATGCATATTGCAGTTGTGAAGATATCATAGAAAGCATAGAAATTTGTAAGGAGTATTCTTGCCGACAATATATTGGCAATGAAGATTTTATTGAGCATAAAATATTAGGATTAAATAGTGGGAATTTATGCGTATATATAGAAAAACAAGGTAATGATGAAATGGTTTGTCATCATTCTCAGTATGGAATGATGATAGAAAAAAGATATTTTGAAAGTATTCTTAAAGTTGGCAATCAAGAAATCGACGATTTTATTGATATAGCAAATTTGCGTGCAAAAGAGTGTTTCTTTATCAACAATCAAAAACTAAGCTATACAGATCGGGACGATATAATAAGAGAAGCAGTGGAAAGTGACTTTGACGTTTTGTCACAATATAGTAACGTAAAAAGCATTTTTTTTGATGAAGAGCCAGTTAATAGAATGGTCAATGAAATGGAAAAGTTCAATTTACAATCTTCAAGAGCTGCAAAAGAGGAGGTATCAGATAATTTCAACGGTAAGGTAGTGAGTTTAGACTCAATTTTATATCTTTCTCCCGATACATGGAAAATATGGGTAAATGGAAAACTGTTTATAAATACTAAGGATTTAAAAGTGCACTCAGTCACTGAAAATTATGTAACTTTTGTATGGACCGTAGATCAAAAAGCAATAAAAAAGCATGCGAATGATTCTCAAAATGTATATTTTGGATATGGGAGTATTATGTTTACGCTTTATCCAAAACAAAAATTTGACTTGGATGGCTTATCTATTAAATAACTTAAATATATATGCGCTTGTAGCTCAGTTGGATAGAGCGTTGCCCTCCGGAGGCAAAGGCCGTGGGTTCGAATCCCTCCAAGCGCACTTTTAATTAAATTTGACAATAGTATTTTCACATAAGATAATAAAAGGATTTATTTAGAGCATAATTATGTCTGGTGGTACCATAAACAAAGTCATACTAGTTGGTAATTTAGGAAAAGATCCTGAAATTAGGACTACACAAAATGGAAAAGAAATGGCAAGTTTTTCAATAGCCACGTCTGAAAGTTGGACTGACAAACTTTCCGGTATGCGCTCTGAAAAGACAGAGTGGCATAATATCGTAATTTTTA
Source organism: Wolbachia endosymbiont of Wiebesia pumilae (assembly GCF_017869285.1). NCBI lineage: Bacteria > Pseudomonadati > Pseudomonadota > Alphaproteobacteria > Rickettsiales > Anaplasmataceae > Wolbachia > Wolbachia endosymbiont of Wiebesia pumilae. The sequence goes on along the minus strand of NZ_CP054557.1, from coordinate 1,061,060 downwards.
GTGAAGGATTAGTAAAAATCGTCAAAGATTTTGCACGTAAAGGCAGTAAAGTTTATGTTGAAGGTTCTTTGAGAACTAGAAAATGGACTGACCAAAACGGTGGTGAAAGATACACAACAGAGGTGGTTCTATATAATTTTAATAGCGCTCTTACTCTCTTGGATTCACGAAATAGTGCGCCAAATTCTGATTACAAGCCAAGTGAATACAAACAAGGTGAAACAGAACAAAAAGATAAACACGAAAGTTTTGACAACGATATAAAAGATGAACTACTCGACGATGAAATACCATTTTAACAATTTAAATTGAAATCTACATTTTTATGGACTGCTTGTGTTACTCCTTTTAATTGCAATGGAGATAGTATAGATTATAGCAGTTTGCAGCGTTTACTGACAATGCAAGTTAAAGCTGAAAATGGCGTAGTGTTGCTGGGTAGCACAGGTGAAGGCCTATCGCTTACTGATTCTGAAAAACGCGAGTTAGTTGAATTTGTATGTGAGCTAAAATTAAATACAAAAATTATAATTGGCGTACCAGGAGTGAATCTATATCAGACTCTTGAATGGCTTGATTTTTGCAAGGGTATGCCTATTCATGGCTATCTAATGACAACTCCCATTTATGCAAAGCCCGGAATTATGGGGCAGACTTTATGGTTTGAAAAGCTGCTTGAGAAAGCACATGTGCCGGTTATGTTTTACAATATTCCATCAAGAGCAGGAATAAATCTTCACGCTGAAACTGTACGCAACTTATCCAGCCACGAAAAATTTTGGGCTATCAAAGATTCAAGTGGCACTGTTGATACTTTAGCTCAGTATAAGAAAGTTGCACCAAATATTGAGGTCTTTTGTGGAGATGATAATATGATATCCGATATGGCCGCTTATGGTGCGGCTGGCCTGGTTTCCGTTGCTGCCAATGTTTGGCCGCGCGTAGCACATGAATACGTTAAGCAGTGTCTGAACGACGAACTTTCTTCACTGTCATTCCAGCGCGTGACGCTGGAATCCAGAAGGAAACCTGTTCAAATGACAGAAAATGACATGAAAAGTTCAACAGATATCTGGCAACAAGCCTGCAAAGCCCTATTTATTGCCAGCAACCCAATACCCACTAAAGCACTTTTGCATGATATTGGGCTCATAGAACATCAAACTGTCCGCCTACCGCTCAGCACAGAAGACTTGCCTTCTGTTGAAAAATTGAGGCAAGTCAATAAAATGATTCTTGGATGGAAAGAATTGGCTACTCTCTAAATAGTCTTGCAACTTTGATTTAATATACAATCCAAGTTTCATTTGAACACTCCCAAACTTATCACTTTATGCCACTGGTCTTCATCTAAAATTTCTACACCTAATTCCACTGCCTTTTTATATTTGGATCCTGGTTTTTCTCCTGCAATTAGGTAGTCAGTTTTAGCAGAAAGATGTGAGCTGACCTTTGCTCCTAGAGTTTTGGCTCTTACTTTTGCCTCTCCTCTACTCATAGCAAGTAGCTTACCAGTAAACACTATAATTTTATTATTTAAAACAGAGTTACTAGAGTTGGAGCTCACAGGAAGAATTTGAAGACAAGCAGTAAGATCATTTAACATTTTGATGTTATGTTCCTTAGAAAAAAATGATTCCAAAGATTCAGCTACTTTTTTTCCTATGCCGTCTATACCTACTAGCTCAGTATTATCTGATGACAGTTCAATCATCGAATTATACCAATTATAATAAGAAACATAATAATCTGCAAGCAATTCTGCTGCAACTTGGCCAATAAATCTAATACCTAAAGAAAATATAAACCTATCTAGAGTTATTACCCTTCTGCTTTGTATAGCATTTAATAAATGAGCTATTGATTTCTTGCCCCAACCAGACTGTTCTTCCAGATTAAATTCATCCAATCTTTCTTCTAAAGTAAAAATATCGGGAATTTGTTTTATCAGACCAAGGTCGTAAAAAAACTCTATCTGCTTATCACCAAGGCCAACAATGTCAAATGCATCTTTCGATACAAAATGCTTTAGTTTTTCTATTATTTGAGCTTTACAGGCAAATTCCTCAGGACATCTTACTGCAGCCTCTCCCTCAACCTGACGTACTTTACTACCACATTCAGGGCATACTTCAGGAAACACAAATTCAGGTGTATTTGGAAGACGAGAATCTCTGCTTACTTCAACGATCTGGGGAATTACATCCCCTGCCCTTTTGATTGTTACAATATCTCCCTCTCTTATGTCTTTACGTTTTATCTCATCTTGGTTATGCAGACTTGCTCTACTAACTAGCACCCCACCAACATTGACTGGCACTAAATCTGCAACTGGAGTTAAAACCCCTGTTCTGCCCACCTGTATAAATATCTTGTTTAACTTTGTTTTTGCATAAACCGCAGAAAACTTGTATGCAAGTGCTGAGCGCGGTGCTTTGTGAGTATTCCCTAGACGATTTTGTAGTACCAAATCATTTACTTTATAGACTATTCCATCAATATCATAATCCAAGTTATAGCGACAGTTATAGACTTCATTATAGAACTTCAGCATTCCATCTAAACTACTCGTTAAGGACTGATGCTCATTTACGCAAAAACCAAGTGCCTCAAGCTTATTTAGTACCTCACTTTGACTTTTCTCTGCTCCACCAATCAAAGAATAAGCAAAATATCTAAGAGGTCTGCTTGCTGTAATGTTTGCATCCAATTGCTTTAGAGAACCAGCGGCTGCATTTCGAGGATTGGCAAATTCATCGTTTTCATTTAACTTTAAAAAGTCGCTGTTACTGATGTATATTTCACCTCTTACTTCTAGTCTTCCTTGCACACCTTGCAAAAACTTAGGAAAGCCTTTTATTGTTGCAACATTGTGAGTGACATCTTCCCCTACAAAACCATCACCTCGAGTTGCAGCTTTAACAAATCTTCCATCCTCATAAATTGCAGAAAACGACAACCCATCAATTTTTGGTTCACATAATATCTCTATTTTGTCCTCAATTAAAAACCTCTTTATTTTAGACAAAAATTTCTCTACACCTTGTTCATCATAAGCATTCTCAAGGGAAAGCATAGGTTCTTGATGTTCCACCTTAGAAAACCTCTCATCAGGTGGAGCACCAACACTATCTTGTGTTGCATAAATTTCTGGCTCTATTTCAGCTAACTTTTTCTTCAGTTCATCATATTCAGCATCACTTATTTCTGGCTTATTTTTTTGGTGATACAAAACATTATGATAATTTATTTGATCTTGCAGTTTTTCTCTCATCTTTTCTAAGTTAGTCATGATACCAATATAATGCTACATTAGCCTTTGTCGTCAAGCTGTGAATTTTCTTGAATTTATCATATGGTCTTAATCCATCAAATATCAAAGGTGCCACAATGCTATAGCCATACTTATTCTTCTCTCGCTCAATTGTATTAGCAGATCTCACTTGCTTTAGCCATATATTTATATAAAATTAAAATAAATTAGAGTAAACAATATTGCTGTTTAAATGCTAACAAGATTCGCTCCAAGCCCAACTGGCTACCTCCACGTAGGAAACGTACGAACTGCCTTGGTTTGTTGGATGTACACACGCAATCAAAATGGAAAATTTTTACTCCGTTTTGATGATACTGACCTTCAGCGTTCAGATGTCAAATATATAAATGATATCATACAAGATTTGAAATGGATTGGTATCAATTGGGATGCAAGTTTCAAGCAATCAGAGCGCTTTGAGCGTTACAATGAGGTGTTTTTGCAGTTAATAAAAGAAGGGCATATTTATGCATGCTATGAAACAAGAGAAGAGTTAGACATTAAACGAAAATTGCAGTTAAAACAAGGACTTCCCCCTGTATATGACAGAAGCGCGTTACTTCTAACTGAGCAAGAGAAAATTAGTTATGAGCAAGAAGGAAGAAGACCACATTTTAGATTTAAGTTGAATAGAAATGAGGTTGTTAAATGGAATGATGAAGTTAAAGGTGAAATAAATATTGCAACCAGTAGCATAAGTGACCCTGTGGTAAAAAGAGAAGATGGAATTTACACATACATGTTACCTTCTGTTATTGATGATGTTGACTTTAATGTAACCCATGTTGTACGCGGGGAAGATCATGTAACTAATACCGCAGTTCAGCTCCAAATGATTAAAGCATTAAAAGCGAAAATCCCTACATTTGCTCACCTTTCTCTGCTACATTTTGATGATAGCAAGATATCCAAGCGAACCGGCGTGCTGGACATTAAATCTATAAAAGAAGACGAAATTGAACCGATGGCACTAGTTAGTTATTTAGTGAAGCTTGGAACATCCAATCCAATTGAAGCTTGCGCCTGTATGCAATCTTTGATTGATTCATTTGACATTAAAAAATTTAGCTCAGCATGTACGCAATTTAGCTTGAGTGAAGCATACAAGCTAAATAGCAAAGTGCTGCAACAAATGCCATTTGAAATTATACAAGAACGTTTAAATCAAATTGGAGTGGACTCCTCAGAGTTTTGGTATTTTATAAAGAACAATATAGAAAGGTTTTCTGAGGTGGCCAAGTGGTGGAAAATATGCAAATCCGATATAGAGCCTGTGATTCTTGATAAGGAGCTTATAAAAATTGCGTTCAATGCATTGCCCCAAGGTGATTGTAATGAAAACACGTTGTCAGAATGGGTCAAAACTATTCGACAAACAGTGGATATAAAGGCAAAAAACCTATTTACGCAGTTGCGTTCAGCTTTAACAGGAACAGAAACAGGACCAGAGCTCGCTAAACTATTAATTTTTATCGGCAAAGAAAATATCATTGCAAGGTTAAAAGAAAAGTGAAAACTAAAGAATTATAGCTAATGCAATCCCTACGTCATACCGCGATTCATTCGCGGTATCCCTTAGCCGCTAACAAGTAGCGGGATGACGGTTGTCGTTTAGCCATAAACATTAAGAAATTTACCAAATGAAAAAAAAGGCAAAAGAAGCCCCGTGGTTATTATCCGCTTTAAAATATTGGCGTTTTTTATGTTTTAAACGCTTGACAAGCGAGATTCAGCCGCTTTTAATTGCAACTAACTTACGCTGCAAATGTTTAAGAAATTTACTAAGCAGAAAAAAAGACAAAGAATCCCCGAGTTAGCTAGTCTTTTACTATCTCTGTCGAGTATTGGCATTTTTTGATGTCTTGTAACGCTTTATAAGCGCGTTCAGCTTATTTAGATAAAAATCTAGATGTAGATGAAGTTTTGTAAAGACATACAGTATCTATACACTGCAAAAAATTGAACATAAGACGCCGATACATTAAGTAATCCTTACCTTTTAATCTGCAGATTGGCGAAAGCAAATACAATAGCTTCACTATCATGATAAGGGAGCTGGCGGAGTTTGTCAAGTAAGTTTTTGTATTTTAATTTTAGAATTTTATAGGCTTTTGTTCTTATGAAAATTATGTTCTCATGAGTAAATTAATGTTATCCTTTTTTGTTGATCTAAAGTTTTTTATGTTCATACACTTGCGTGTTCATAGTGTTTATTCGCTGCTTGAAAGCTCGATTAAAATTGAGGAGCTGATCGGCCTTTGTTTGCGAAATAAAATGCCAGCGGTTGCAATTACTGATTCAGGTAACTTGTTTGGCTCACTTGAATTTGCAGAATATGCGGCAAGTAGGGGAATACAGCTAATAATAGGATGCAATATTATAGTTAAACATTCAGAACAAAATTTACCTATATTATTGCTTGCAAAAAATGAGCAAGGGTACACTAATTTAGTCACTTTGGTGAGTGAGTCTTTTAGAAAGCGCAAGAATAACAGCGATATTCCTTACGTTGATTTTGATGAGCTATTGAATTTAAGTACGGGTCTGATCGCTTTAACCGGTGGATGTTTGGCTCAACTATTGTTGAGGCAAGATAAAGAAACGGTTGAAAAACTGCTTTCAGCATTCAATGGTCATTTATATGTTGAATTGCAGCGTCATGGGTTGAATAAAGAGCTAGAGCTTGAAGAAGCTTTGATAGACTTTGCTTATCAGCGCAATATACCACTAGTTGCAACGAACGATGTGTTTTTTCCAAATAGGTCTGACTATGAGGCTTATGATATATTAACGTGTATATCGGAGGGGAGTTATGCCCTGGAGAATAACAGAAAGAAGTTAACTACCGAGCATTACTTCAAGTCTGTGGCAGAAATGGAGGAGCTGTTCAGCGACATTCCCGAAGCAATTCATAACACTTTAGTGATAGCTAAGCGGTGCTCTTACATGCCAAGAAGCAGGCAGCCTATTTTGCCTAAATTTCCTTGTCGAGAAAATAAAACTGAGAATGAAGAACTGAGGGAGCAGGCAGTTGCAGGATTAGAATTCCGTATTGCGAATGAGACAGACATAGACCTTAAACAATACTACGATCGGCTGAATTACGAACTGAGTGTGATAACTTCGATGAACTACGCTGGCTACTTTTTGATAGTTTCTGATTTCATTCGTTGGAGCAAAGCAAATGGCATTCCAGTTGGTCCAGGAAGAGGCTCTGGTGCTGGATCAATTGTTGCTTGGGGCTTGCAGATTACAGACCTTGATCCAATAAAGTTTGGCCTAATATTTGAAAGATTTTTGAATCCTGATCGTGTATCGATGCCTGACTTTGATATCGATTTCTGCCAAGAGAAAAGGGACCTGGTTATTGATTATGTTCAGAAAAAGTACGGTTATGTTGCTCAAATAATCACTTTTGGAAAATTGCAAGCAAGGGCAGTATTGCGTGATGTTGGTAGAGTATTGCAAATGCCTTACTCTCAAGTGGATAAAATATCTAAAATGGTTCCATTTAATCCAGTAAATCCTGTAACTTTATCACAAGCGATAGAGTTTGATCAAAACCTGCAGAAAGAACGAGATAGTGATGAGGTAATTGCAAAGCTTCTTGATATATCTCTTAAGCTTGAAGGAATATATCGTCACGTTTCAACCCATGCTGCTGGAATTGTAATATGTGATCAAAAGTTGGAAAATTTTGTTCCTGTGTATTATGATCCAAATTCAGCTTTGCCAATCACTCAATACAGCATGAAATATGTGGAGAAAGCTGGGCTAATAAAATTTGATTTTCTTGGACTTGGTACGCTAACGCTAATAGATCATGTATGTCGTTTAATTAATCGTGATGGAAAAAAGATTGATATTTCTTCAGTTTCTTTGAATGATCAAAAAACCTATGAGATACTCTCAAGCGGTGATTCAATTGGAGTGTTTCAGCTTGAAAGTTCGGGAATGAGAGAAGCTTTAATTAAACTAAAACCGGACTGCATTGAAGATATTATCGCTTTAATTTCCCTTTATCGTCCAGGACCTATGGATAACATTCCAACTTATGTTGCAAGAAAACATGGACTTGAAAAGCCAGATTATATTCATCCGTTACTTGAGGAAGTATTAAAAGAGACATTTGGGGTAATAATTTACCAAGAACAAGTGATGGAAATAGCCCGTATTCTTTCCGGGTATAGCTTAGCGGAAGCAGATTTGCTGAGACGTGCTATGGGTAAGAAAATCAAGGAAGAGATGGATAAACAACGTGAACTTTTCATCCAAGGGGCAACGAAGAATGGCGTTGATTACGACAGGGCAAGTTATATCTTTGACCTTGTTGCAAAATTTGCTGGTTATGGGTTCAATAAATCTCATGCTGCAGCATATGCGGTGATATCTTATCAAACGGCTTACCTTAAAGCTAATTATCCATTAGAATTTTTTACAGCACTAATGAATCTGAATATTGATGATAGAGATAAACTGAATTTATTTTATCATGCAGCAAAGTTTAGTGGCGTTACCGTTCTTTCACCTGATATAAACAAGTCTCAAGCTGAATTCTCAATAGAGGATGAACGCATACGTTATGGTATTGCTGCCTTGAGGAATGTTGGTTTTTCTATAGCGGAAGGAATAGTGAACGTACGTTCAAGCGCTTGTAAGGACATATGGGAATTCATTCAAAATTCAGGTCATATAATAAATAAGAGAGCGCTAGAAAGCCTGATTAAATCCGGAGCATTCGATAGCGTGCATAAGAACAGAAAGCAGCTATATGAGTCAATGGACACGCTGATTTACTTTGCAAATAAAAACAAACAGGATAGAGAATCAAGTCAAGCTGCTTTGTTTGGTAGTCTTGATGTCCTCAAACCGAAACTTGAGAATGTGGAAGATTTTGATGAAGAGGAAAAATTAGAACATGAGTTATTTTCACTAGGATTTTATTTAACTAATCATCCGCTTGAAAAATTTAGAACTCTTCTGGAAAAGTTAAATATTGGGTTTATCGGAGAAAATAGAACAGCAAAAACTGCTGGGGTAATATTAAATGCACGTATGAGAACTTCAGAGCGTGGAAGGTTTGTTATCCTCACACTTTCTGATCCCCATAACGTTTCTGAAATAGCATTCTATAATAATGAAATAATAGAAGAAAAAAGAGATTTATTTTCACCAGGAACATTTGTGATAATTGATCTTGAAGCTTCGGAAAATACAACAAGATTAGCAGGCAAGGATATATCTGAGTTTACAAAAAGAGTCACTTCTACAATAAAAGAATTAGTTCTCACCACTGAGTGCACGGATTCGCAAAAAGCCGCTATGGAATTAAACACAATATTGAAAGATGAAGGCAGAACCAAAATAATGCTAAAACTTCTTCTCGAAAAACATAAAGTGAGCATCTTATTACCAGGTGCATACTCAATTGCTCCTCAAGTAATTTATGAAATATCTAATTTAAGCTGGATTAAAGGCGTAGAAATTAATACAAATAACTTGCTTATATAAAAAAGCTTTATATAATGAAATATTTAATCGGTATTAAAGGAAGATATAGTGAATCTTTATGAATTTACTTTTATAGCACAACAAGGATTGTTACAGCAAGAAGTAGAGGAGATGGTCCAAGAGCTAGCTGTTTCATTGAAAAATATTAAAGCAGATATTATGTTCCAGCAAATCAGGGATATTCTGAAAAAAGGAAATGACAAGCTTACAAAACAAGAGTTAGAAGTGCGTGCTGAGGACATTAAAGAAAGTCTAGTTGCTTACTCTGATTTCTTGGAAGATCTTACAAAAATTTTATGGGTTGAATTAGAAGAAGATCTTTCAAATTTGAAAGAAGTGAAGTCAAAAATCGATAAAGAGTTGAAAGATGACCTAAAAGATTTAGGAATAACGCAAGACTTTACAAAATTTCTAGGAGGCAGTACTAAAAGTGCGTTTATCCATAACGCAGTAAATGCTTTGAAGAGAAATATTTCAGAACATCTAATAAAGATTTTTCAAGATATTTTGAAAGATTTTAGAATAAACGGTCCAACTCAATCGAGCAAAGCGTTGGAAATGCTTTTGAAAAACATTGAAGCATCAGGATTAATCAAGTATGAACATTGGGGTCTTTTGGATTTTGCATATCACAAAAATAAAATGAAGAGCGGTCATTATTGTATAATGTGCATAAGTTCTACTGCAAGCATTCTGGATGAATTTATGCGTAGAATGAAACTTAATGAGAACGTTATTCGCCACTTTCCTGTGCAGGTTGATAAAATTTTTGAAGGTAAATCTCATATGATGAATAAACAAATTGAGGAGCAAAGCGCATAATGATGAAAAGACGAAATAGTTTTAATAATTCTTACGTATCTGTAAATAATAGGACTGGCTTTAGGCGTTCTAAAGTTTGCCCTCTTGCTGCGTCTAAAGATGAAGACATAGATTATAAGAATATAGATTTATTATCCAAGTTTACCTCTGACTATGGTAGGATATTACCTAGAAGATTAACAGGCGTATGTGCAAAAAAACAAAGGAAGTTACGCTTAGCGATCATAAGGGCACGTTTTTTAGCTCTTATTCCTTACTGTACTAAAAAAGTTTAGGTAATTTATGTTGATAATTTTAAAGGAAAATATAAGGACTTTAGGTAAGCTTGGTGAAGTTGTCAAAGTTAAACCAGGTTATGCACGTAATTTTCTTTTTCCACAAAGAAAAGCGGTGAAAGCTACCAAGGAAAATTTAACAAGGCTAGAGGAGCAACGTTTATTACTGGAAGAAGAGAATATAAAAAGATTAAATGTAGCAAAAGAGCTTGCGTTGTCACTACATGATAAGTTTGTGGTATTAATAAAGCAAGCTTCAGAGGATGGTAAAATTTTTGGTTCTGTAACAACACGTGAAATTGCGAAAATTTTACTACAAGAAGGACATGTGATAGATCACCGTAGTTTATCTTTTGGTGGAGTAAGCATCAAAAACTTGGGTGAATACCAAGTAAACGTAGAATTACATAGTGAAGTAGTAGTACCAATTACTATATACGTCGTGAAATCCGAAACAGATGCAAATGAGCTAAGGCAAGTAAAATTGCAAAATCAGAAGTCTGAGCAACAAGAGGCAGAGCAAGATGCGAATAAAGAAGCTACTGATGGTGATGATAGCTGATCAAAGATGATCCCTTGTTATAGTCGTAAAGAAATGTCTGCCATGGCTAAGCTGGTGTCATCCCAGTGCTTCCCTCATGTCATCCCAGTGCGTAACACTGGGATCCAGTTTATTTCATCATGGACATTATTTTATGCTTCTAGAATCCGTTGTCCATTGAATAATTTGCAAATACTTTTATACCTGGATTCCAGTGTCACGCACTGGAATGACACCATTATTGGAGTAAATCAAAAATGATCCCACGCTATAGCCGTAAAGAAATTTCTGCCATGGCTAAGCTGGTGTCATCCCAGTGCTTCCCTCATGTCATCCCAGTGCGTGACACTGGAATCCAGTTTATTTCATCATGGACATTATTTTATGCTTCTAGAATCCGTTGTCCATTGAATAATTTGCAAATACTTTTATATCTGGATTCCAGTGTCACGCACTGGAATGACACCATTATTGGAATAAATCAAAAATGATTCCCCGCTATAGCAGAAAAGAAATGTCTTCCATTTGGGAGGAAAATAATAAATTTAATATATGGCTTAAAATAGAAAAATTAGCGTGTGAAGCTCAAGCAAAGTTAGGAGTGATTCCGAATAATATTGCTGAGAACCTCTCTGGTGCTATTGAATTTGATGTTGAATGTATCAACGAAATTGAATCCATTGTAAAACATGATGTTATAGCTTTTCTGACATATATTGCTAAAAAAGCGGGAGTTGATGTTCGTTATCTTCATTATGGAATGACAAGTTCTGATGTTTTGGATACATGCCTTGCGGTGCAACTGAAAGAGTCCTGTGATATTTTGCTCGAGAATCTAAAAAATTTACTTGCAGCATTGAAAAAAAAAGCTGAGGACTATAAAGATATTGTTTGTGTTGGACGCAGTCACGGAATGCATGCAGAACCAACAACTCTTGGAATAAAATTTGCCAGATTTTATGCTGAATTTAAACGCAATTATCAGAGATTAATTAGCGCGCAAAAAGAGATCTCAATTTGTAAAATATCAGGTGCAGTAGGCAATTTTGCAAATGTTGATCCGTTTGTTGAAGAATATGTAGCGAAAGAAATGGGACTCATACCTGAAACCATATCATCTCAAATCATTCCTCGTGATAGACATGCCATGTTCTTTTCAGTTTTGGGAGTAATTGCAAGTTCAATAGAAAATGTTGCTGTTGAAATTCGTCATTTGCAAAGAACTGAAATCGGCGAAATTTCTGAGCATTTTTCCACTGGGCAGAAGGGAAGCTCTGCTATGCCACACAAATGTAATCCTATTTTAAGTGAAAATCTGACTGGACTCTCACGTTTAATACGCAGTTATGTTTTTCCTGCGTTAGAAAATGTTGCATTGTGGCACGAACGTGATATATCACACTCGTCTGTGGAAAGATGCATTGCTCCTGATGCTTGTATAACAATGGATTTTGCTTTAGTGCGATTAACAGATTTGATAGATAAATTGGTGATCAATAAGGAAAACATTGAAAAGAACTTAAATTCTTCAAAAGGTTTAGTTTTCTCACAGCGTGTATTGCTTGAGTTAGTAAATAGTGGTTTGGCGAGGGAAGAGGCGTATAAAATTGTTCAGAGCAATGCAATGAAAGTGAAACAAAACAACAGTGATTTTCTGGCCGAATTGAAACAAGATAAACCCTTACTTAAGGTTATTAACTCGGAAAAACTTGAATCTTTGTTTGATTTGAAGTATTATACGAAACATATAGATCGTGTGTATAATAAGGTTTTTAATTAGGCTGAGTAGCTCAGTTGGTAGAGCAGGAGGATCATAATCTCTTGGTCGGGGGTTCAAGTCCCTCCTCAGCCACTCGAACTAAACTATGTTTAGCAAAGCAGTGCTATTGGTGAAACCCAGTGTCAGTTACTTGGAATGAGTTGTATATCCACTCAGGTGAGGAGACAATGGATAAGAGATTGTGAAAAGGGTTTAGCTTTTGGCCTATGATCTCTTTAAATGACAGAATTTCACTACAAAACTTAACTTTCTTCTATGCAGTTAGCTAAGTCAAGAAAGGTGAATCTATCTCTTGTTGTAAACGCAAGATCGACCACTTTACAATATTGTTCTTTATTCCAACTGAGGTGCTCTGGTAAGTGTGGAATTGATAGATCTTCAAATATTTTTTGCAGGTGTTTTGCAGGTAGTAAATTTTGCTTAATTAAACTGGAAATATTATGCCATTCTTTACAAATAATCTCTTGGATTTTTTGCTGCATAATTTGCTTCTGTTCAAAAGTTCTTACAAATTCGATATTATCAAAGTACTGAGTTATATGTTTTACATCTAAAGTGGTCGGTTTGATAATCGGGTTTTGTATTGATAATATCTTTTCCTGTAAATTAGCCATAGTAATCGTTGTGACAGCAATTTTTTCACCATGTAGTGAGGAATAATCTTTTGTTACCATTTCCATTGCGTGAGCTATCATATGCTCTCCTTGGCTTGCAGAATAGCTGCCTTTTGACATCACCATTCCAAGTCCTGAAATTAGTAGAACTTCCATAAGTAATAGGACCTCTTTTCCACTTCTTTTAGTAAGCGCCGTATATTCTCTTAGCAAAATTTGCTCCAAATCGTGAACAAGTGTAAAAGGTAATTCATTGTATTCTGTGCTAAGCAACAAATGAGATAGTAGCCAGTCAGCCTGAACTGTTGAACGACAAATGAAATCTGCAAATCCGCTTAATGTGAGGCGCAGTGGCGCATTGGCAAGTATGTCTATATCTATATATATTGCTCTTGGAAGATGTGCTTTGAACGATTTTTTATATCCATTTACTAATATTGAAGCATTTGCGGATGTATATCCATTCATAGAAGCGGCTGTTGGAAAGGATATATAATCTTTTTTCTCGAGGTAGCTTGCATATTTGCAGATATCGTTAACGGTGCCGCTACCAAATGCAACTATTAAGTCACTGTCTTTTACTTTGTTTCTCACTAGATTTACGGTTTCAAGAGAGGCAGCTCTGCTTGGTGTCATTTCTCTACTTGATGTCATCCCAGCGCGTGACACTGGAATGGCAGGTGGGGTTGGAATAATTAAATGAGAAATTTTATTAAATACGTTTTTGTTTAAAAGTTTTGCTGTATTTTCATCTGCAACTAGAAAGATGTCATTTCCGTGTTGTGTGCATATTTCATAGATATCATCAGCAAGGTGGTAATCTGTTATTACTTCCCTTAGAAAAGTTTGTTCGGTTTGATGTAATATTTGTTTTAAATAGTGCATAGAGTGTTTACAATATAGCAGTATAAGTATTTTAAGATTGACATGAAAATTGACCCTGTAGAGCTAACTAGGAAATTGATCTCTTTTGAGAGTATAACACCAGAAGACAGCGGGGCAATAGAGTATATAGCAACAATCTTCAAGAAGAGCGGCTTTGATTGTGAGATTTTAGAATTTGGTGATAAAGTTAAAAATCTTTATGCGAAATATATAAATGGAGTACCAAATTTGTGCTTTGCTGGGCACGTTGATGTTGTACCACCTGGTCAGTTAAAAGATTGGGCATTTGGTCCATTTAAACCAGAAGTGAGGGATGGAATGCTATATGGAAGAGGGGCCGCTGATATGAAAAGCGGAGTAGCTGCATTTATTGCTGCTATGGTAAATTTGATTGCAGAGAAGTTTCAGTTCAATGGTTCAATAAGTGCATTGATTACCAGTGCTGAAGAAAGCATGGAAGAATATGGAACAAAGGCAGTTTTGGAATGGATGAAAAATAAGCAGAAAAAGATAGATTTTTGTGTGGTTGGCGAACCAACCAGTAGTGAGAAATTAGGTGATACCATAAAAATAGGCAGAAGAGGTTCTGTAACATTTGAATTAATTTGCCATGGAAAACAAGGGCACGTTGCCTACCCAGACCTAGCAGACAATCCAATATATAAGGTAATATCGATATTGAGTAAGGTAAAAAATACTACTTTTGATCATGGTAATAAATATTTTCAGCCTTCACATTGCGAAGTTACTACTATCGATGTTGGAAATAATACTAGCAATCTAATACCTGGCTCAGCAACTACACGTTTTAACATTCGATATAACAATGAACAAACACCGGGTGGCTTATATAAGCTGATTGATGAAATATGCTCCAGTGTAACTAACGATTATAAACTTTCTATGCATAGCAGCAGGGACGTTTTCCTCTCTACTCCCGATAGAAATACTGATATTATGCTTGATGCAATAAGTAAGGTTACCAACATTGATGCTATACTTAGCACAAGTGGTGGCACATCTGACGCTGCGTTTATCAAAGATGTTTGTCCAGTGATTGAATTTGGTATAATCAACAAAACTGCACATCAGATAAACGAATGCGTATCAGTAAACGATATACACAAGTTAACAGCTATATATAAGGAATTTATAGAAAATTATTTCAATCCCACTAATAAAATATTGAATCAGGTCAACGTAGTTAGTAATATATCTAGTGGTCCATTGTTAGCTTAGATGTAATCAGATCTCTTGCATAACTGTTGTTTGAATAATAACTTGTATCATTCCAGCAAAATGTGTCAAGTAAGTTTTTTCGTTTCTATAGCTACTTGGATGACAAAAAAAGAAATACTAGACTTTATACCTTTTGCACTCAAATTCACATAAATCATGAATTATGCACGTTTCACACGAAGGTTTCTGTGCTTTGCAAACATATCTACCATGCAAAACTAGCCAATGATGAGCATAAAGCAGGTATTTTTTGGGAACCACATTTAAAAGAGATTGTTCTGTTTTAAACACATCTTTTTCTTTCACAAGCCCGATTCTATTGCTCACTCTAAAAACGTGAGTATCAACTGCCAATGTTGGAATGCCAAGCCCCGAATTTAAGAACACATTAGCGCTCTTTCTTCCCACTCCCGGCAAAGACACCAAATCATCGAAATCAGTAGGCACTTTGCTATTGTACCTCTCAATCAATATTTTGCTGAGCCCGATTATGTTTTTTGCTTTGGAATTATATAAACCAATACTGCTTATGCATTTTCTTAGCTCACTCTGCCCAAAACTCAGCATTTTTTCTGGCGTATCAGTGATACTAAATAGCTCCTTTGTAATTTTATTAACGCTTATATCAGTTGTTCGCGCTGATAGAACTATCGCAACTAATAACGTAAAATCATTGGTATAATTCAGCTCTATTTTTGGTGCAGGATTTGATTGCTTGAATTTTTCAAATATCAGTTCTACTTTTTTTGAGTCCATGCATAGAGCTAAAAGCTTATACTACACTGGTTGCTGTGCAAATTCAATTCCTTTAGGCTTAGATAGTCCTTCAGCATTAACATCAGACATATCAGTTTTTACCTCATCAAAATTCCTCTCAGCAAATTCGCTTGCCACTTCCGCAAAACACTTTTTAATAAGAGGCATAACAATTGGCATTAACAGTTTTCGTGGATCATACCATCCTAACAGGTCAGTTTCCTTTTGTACCCTATCTCTTGGATCCTCTTCTAGTAAATCTTTTGTGTGCTTTTCAGCATATATTTCACAGCCTTTTGAGAAAAAAGGAGCTAACATTTCAATTAATACTGCCAATAACAATAGTGAACCAAGTATGGTTCCACCAACAGTTAATCTATTAGCAATGAAATTTGTTGTAAGTAGATAAACAGAAAAAGCAGCTAAAGGATAGTTGATAAGAAGCTTACTGCCTAGCGCGATATAGTTCATTTTACTTATGAATTCATCAGTGGAAATTTCTGAATTTTTATACTTTTCCATATAATAATTCACTAATAAACCAAAGGCTCTACTAATAGCGATGTTAAATGCTATGATCCACCATGAAAAATAGCAACCTATAGTAACTGTAGTTAACAGGCCTAAGGGTAGAACACTAAGAGCCTGTCTTGAAAAGAAATGAGAAAGAGAATATGATGAGATAAGTAAAAAATAGTAGGTAAAAATGTATCCAAGTGATATAAGTGACAAAGAATGGGAAATTTTGGAGCCAAGTGTTGCACAAGGTGCAGTAGGACGGCCAAGAAAGTACAATATTAGAACAATTATTAATGCAATAAGATACATAATGAAAGGTGGTTGCCAGTGGAGAATGCTGCCAAAAGATTTTCCGCCATGGAAAACGGTGTATGATTATTTTCTCAGGTGGCGTAATAGTGGCAAATTGGAAGAAATACACGATATGTTAGTAAAAAAGGTAAGAAAAATGGTTGGCAAAAATGAAATACCTTCGGTAGGAATAATTGACAGTCAATCAGTGAAAACCACTCAAAAAGGGGATCCAGAGGATATGATGCTGGCAAGAAAATAAAGGGTAGAAAACGTCACATCATTGTGGATACAATAGGCCTAATTATTACAGCTGATGTTCATAGTGCAGGCATTCAAGATCGTGATGGTGCTCTAAATCTTTTTACTCAAGCTAAACGAAAAGCTTCAACGCTACAAAGGTTTCTCGCTGATCAGGGATATATTGGTAAATTGCAAAATTACTGTTTATTGAAAACAGGATGTTTATTGACGATTACTAAAAAAGCAGCTGATGCTGTAGGATTTCAAGTTATTCCTAAACGGTGGATTGTTGAAAGAACTTTTGCTTGGCTTTCCAATTTTAGACGTATGAGCAAGGATTATGAGCATTCTCCTCTTACTTCAAAAACTAATATCTCCTTTAATATGATTACTATTATGCTTGCTAAATTAGCTGCTTAGTTCCTTTCAAGACAGGTTCTAAGAGCTTGATAATCCTTACCTACAATTTGTTCAGCTTTTATCTCTAGTACGTTAAACAGATCATTATTATCATAAAACTCCTGACCAGTTAACTTAAAATGTTGACTCATTACTACACCTCACATAAATACACGATACTATTAGTATAATATATTTAATGTTTCACACAAGCATAAAAATATCAAGCAACCACTAAGAGAAGAAACCCTCTTTCCCATCATACAAATACAACTTATCCATTCTCACCACATCAAAATTATGTTCCTCAAATTTGATTAGCAAGTTATTCACATCACTATTTGTAATTTCATTATTTGCAATGAACCTGCAGGTTATTTGGTCACTTGAAGACTTTGAACTTCCTGGCCAAATCGCAAGGCCTTTTGAATATATTGCTATAATCTGCGGATTACTTGTTTCAAACAACTTCACTATTTGGTCAAAGTCAGCCGGCTTACTCCAGGCAAGCGTTATATCGCTACCCACTAGTTTTTTAATCTTATAATCCTGTTCATAATTATCCTGTATTTTATCCACTTTACTATTTGGATCACTGCCAATTATAAGCTCAGATAATGTTTTCGGTTTTTTTCCTAGATTGTCTATAACAGCTTCTGCAAATTCTTTTGTACCAACTTTCTGTTTACTTCTTTTCTCCTTATATAAATCGGCAGTGTGTATTCCATCCTCCAAAGTCTTGAGCCATGCATCGTAGATTAGTTTTGCAGTACCCACTTGACCTATGTAAATTAGCATATGCACTGCAGCATTTAAAAGACCAGAAGGATTGGCTATGTTTTTTCCTGCAATATCAGTGGCAGAACCGTGCACTGCTTCAAACATTGCGTATTCATTCCCGATGTTGCTACTTCCGGCAAGCCCCACAGATCCAGAGGTTTGTGCGACTATATCTGATAATATGTCGCCATATAAGTTCTCGGTTACTATAACATCAAAATTCTCCGGTTCTGTTGCAACACGCGCCATTCCAATATCAACTATATAATGTTCTGCCTTTATATCTGGGTATTCCTTTGCAATGCGATCAAACGCGGCATGGAAAGTTCCGTCAGTCATTTTCATGATGTTATCTTTAGTCAGGCAAGTTACTTTTTTTCTGTTGTGTTTTTTTGCATATTCAAAAGCGTACCTGCATATCTTCTCTGAGCCAGATCTAGTAATAATTTTAGTGCATTGGTAAGAGTCACCAGTGAGCCTATGCTCTATTCCGGTGTAAACGTCCTCTTCATTTTCACGTATCACTACGATATCAAACTTATCGAATTTATTTTCTATAACAGGATGATATGAAATGCATGGTCTGATATTTGCATACAACCCTAGATTTTTTCTGAGTGCAACGTTTAAGCTTTTGTGCCCTTTACCTTGAGGAGTTGTTGTCGGAGATTTTAATAATATTTTTGTCCTTTCAATTGATTCCCAACCACTTGGAGAAATTCCGTGAGACCATTCTTTACTGTAAACACGCTCCCCTATTTCAATAATATCTATTGAGATTTCCGCTTCTGCTTCGCGCAATATCGACAGCACCGCTTCCATGATTTCTGGTCCGATACCGTCGCCATATGCAACTGTGATTAGTGTTGACATAACTTCCCTAGTTATAAATGATTTAATATTAATTTAAATAATAGAGTGGCACAAGTAGCTAATATTACCCAAGTTAGTATATTTACGGTTATTTAATAACGTATTTTTATATCATATGATGATATTATGAAATATAGGTGGGGTTATGAATACTGAAATAAATGTTAAAGTAAATTATGTAGGATTTACAAGGCGTATTGTAGCAGAAATACTTGACCTCATCATATTTTCCCCTCATTTTATCTTCGGTTTTATCTATGGTGTATTCATCGTATCATTACAAGATCAAGATAAAGACTCTTTTCAGGAACTTGCACAACTAGCAACAGAAATACCATTTATAGTTTCTACAGTGGTCGCAACATTAGTACTAACAATATCCAAAATATTAATGGTAACAAAACTTGGTGGTACCCCAGGAAAACTATTGTGTGGTATGCATATTAAAGATGCTAATACATTTACAAATGTTACCCTTATGCAAGCAACAATAAGATGTATTTCTAAGATGTACAGTCCCAGAGTGTGATGGTATGATAAAATATGAGAAAAAAATACCATCAAAGGAGGAGTTATGGGACAAATATTGCATGGGTGCGCCAAAACAACACAGACGATTCGTAGAGCAATACAAAATAGAAAAGAGAGCATAGCAAAACTCTCCAAGCATTATAACCTTAATCCAAAAACTATTATTAAGTGGAGAAAACGTTCATTTACGAAAGATGCTGATATGGGTCCAAAGCGTCCAAGATCGACTGTTTTAACGCTAGAAGAGGAAGCTATAATAGTTACATTTCGCAAGTATACACTACTGCCACTAGATGATTGCCTTTACGCTCTGCAGTCTACAATTCCGCATTTGACTCGCTCTAGCTTGCATCGTTGTTTACAAAGACACAACATTAGCAGATTACCAACTGTTGATGGAGAAGTTAAGTCAAAAAAGAAATTCAAACAATATCCTATCGGTTACTTTCATATTGATATTGCTGAAGTTAGAACTGAGGAGGGCAAATTACATTTGTTTGTTGCTATTGATAGGACATCCAAATTTACCTATGTTGAGTTGCGTAACAGTGCTACAAAACCCATAGCTGCTGAGTTCTTACGTAATTTGATTAGAATTTTACCGTATAAAATCCATACTATTTTGACAGATAACGGTATACAATTTACAAACCAGAAGCGTCATAAGTATGCTTTCCAACATATATTTGATAGAGTTTGCGAAGGGAATGTTATTGAACATCGTTTGACAAAAGTTAGCCATCCTTGGACGAATGGGCAAGTCGAGCGTATGAATAAAACTTTAAAGGATGCTACAGTTAAGAAGTATTACTATCAATCGCACCAGCAACTTAAAGAACACCTTTATAACTTTGTTATGGCTTATAATTATGCAAAGAGACTCAAAACTCTTAAGGGTCTTACTCCTTATGAATTTATATGTTATCAGTGGACACAGTCTCCAGAATTATTTATACTAAATCCACACCATCACACTCTGGGACCATACATCTAAGGGAAGCATCTGGATTATTTTTCGCTTTTTGCTTCATCTGCATTATCATGGTTATACTTTTCTATATCTTTTAATTGTGCTAATTTTATTTTTGTTTGCAGTATTTGATCAACGCAAACAGACTTTTTACGATAAAATTGCAAAAACAGTAGTGATAGACTATAAATCTAGTTGATATTTTTCTTTATAGGTAGTACATGGATAAAAAAGTAAACTACTCAACGATGACAAGACGTACTCTAGCATTTATAGTTGATTGTATTTTATTTATCGCAATACCATTTGGTTTAATGGCGGTGGATTTCTCACTTACACACGCAATACAAGGGATCATGGGTGCAATAATTGTAATCACCACGATTGTATTTTCTTTATTTTTAATGATACCATGTATATTTCATATATTCATGCTAGTAAAATTTGGCGGCACTCCAGGACACTTGTTATTTAGCATGCGGTGTAAAAGACAAAGA
Source organism: Wolbachia endosymbiont of Wiebesia pumilae (assembly GCF_017869285.1). NCBI lineage: Bacteria > Pseudomonadati > Pseudomonadota > Alphaproteobacteria > Rickettsiales > Anaplasmataceae > Wolbachia > Wolbachia endosymbiont of Wiebesia pumilae. The sequence goes on along the minus strand of NZ_CP054557.1, from coordinate 1,040,218 downwards.
TACATTTGAGTCAATCACTACAATGCAAGCAATGAAAAGGACTATAGCTCTTTTTATAATTTATTGCATATCACTTTGTAATCCCATTTTATTCTTAGCTATACTAATCTTAGTTTTAGTATGTGCAGTAGGTGATGAACATAAACAAGCTTTTCACGACAAAATTGCAAACACGGTAGTGATAGATTATAAACCTAGTTGATATTTTCCTTTAGCTGTCTGCCACCAAGGGTGTCATTCCAGTGTCACGCGCTAACTTAAGGTAAATTGCCAACTTAACTATAAATATATTTTGGTAAATCCAAATTATTTTAGCTATAAGAGCGTTTTACTTTTTGCTCAACATATCCATCATAACTGGCTTACTTTTAGTGATTCATGGAGTTAAAAAAGTCAGCATTGCTCTTTGTTAAAAGTAGTTTGTCACGTAAAAATTCCATTGCTTCAACGGGTCCCATAGGATTGAGTATCCTACGCACCACCCATATTTTATTTAGTATAGCCTTATCAACTAATAGCTCTTCCTTCCTTGTTCCGGATTTTGTAATATCAATAGCTGGAAATATACGTTTATCAGAAAGTTTTCTATCAAGTATGATCTCAGCATTTCCTGTACCTTTAAACTCTTCAAAAATAACTTCATCCATTTTTGAACCAGTCTCTATAAGAGCTGTGGCGATTATAGTTAAAGAACCCCCATTCTCAATATTACGAGCTGCTCCAAAAAAGCGTTTTGGTCTCTGCAGTGCGTTTGAATCTACACCACCAGTTAGAACTTTCCCAGACGAAGGAATAACCGCATTATAAGCACGTGCAAGTCTAGTAATATTGTCAAGTAGAATTACCACATCTTTTTTATGCTCAACCATTCTTTTAGCTTTTTCTATTACTATTTCAGCAAGCTGTACGTGACGGTAAGCAGGCTCATCGAATGTAGAACTTACTACCTCACCTTTTACAGAACGTATCATATCTGTTACTTCTTCAGGTCTTTCATCTATAAGTAACACTATTAATTCTACTTCAGGGTGATTTATAGCTATAGAGTTAGCCATTTGCTGAAGCAATACAGTTTTTCCTGTGCGAGGTGGAGCAACTACTAACGCTCTTTGCCCTTTTCCAAGAGGAGCTACTATATCTATAGCACGCATGCTTAAGCCTTTTTTATCATCACCATTATTACACTCAAGTACTATGCTTTCCTCAGGATAAAGAGGAAGCAAATTATCAAAATGGACGTACTTTCTTAATTCACTTACTTCAGTAGAGTTTATACTTTGAACCTTAGTTAAAGTAAAATATCTCTCTTTATCACCAGGTGGCCTTATTTCTCCATATGCCATATCTCCTGTACGTAAATTAAACTTCTTTATTTGCCCGTTAGAAATATAAACATCATCGGTACTTGGGGCATAATTTGCACTTGCTGAACGTAAGAAACCAAAACCATCAGGCAATATTTCCACTATTCCACTCCCTGTGGTTATGCCTCCTTCTTCACTCATTTTTTTCATTAAGCTGAATATTATTTCCTGCTTTAGCATTCTACCATTGCTTTTACCGTTAGTTGAAATTTTTCTTTCTTCAGCTAACTCTAACAATTCTTCTGCTGTTTTCTCTTTTAATTCGCTCAGATCTAATGTTTTTCTGTTTTTCTCAGTACCTTCATTGACCATCTGTTTTACTGTATCGTTATTGTAAATTTGCTCACTTTTTTCAGGTTGAGCTGTAACCTTTCCTTTTGCCAAAACATCTTCATTGATTGTTGTCATAATCCTCCAAAAATTTTAATTGATGCTTACTAACCTAAAATGTGACTATAAGATAATAAATTAGGCTGAGTTAGTTTCAGTGCGTATTAAGCTTAATTATCATTAAACCCCGTACTTTACTTACATTATACTAATAAACACTAGCAAGTCAAGTTAATTTAATTTAATGTTAACAAAACACAAAAATTTGAGGATTTTCAATAGCTATTCTTTATATTTTTTTAACCTTTCTTGCTTCTCCTCTTCTACTTTTGCTTTTTCCACTTCTGCTTCTAAATTTTCTTGACTACATAAGCCGAGTAGTACAGGATCTTGGGGTTTTATATTTTGCATGTTATGATGAGATCCATCTCTTACCTGCTCAACTGTGTAATTTGTTGTACTAATTAATTTAGCTATAACGTTATTGTCCAAGATAGGAAATTTTTTTACTAAATAATAAATCGCATCAGGTTTATCTCTACGTCTTGCCGTAGAGGCAAAGCCAAGAATGCTACCAATCGCTTTACTCCTTTTTTTTATATTTTTTATAATCAAATTTGGTACACGATTTGGATTTTTTTTGCAATCATCGATTTCTTTTTCAGTAATTATTCCAGAAATAATAGGGTTATATTTTTCTACTTCTATTTCCTCATCAGCTATGTCTTGTACTTCTTCAAGGGCCAATCTGCAACATTGTGCTATTTGATTAAAAGTTAAACCAGTGTTGTCTACTAACCAAGCAGCTATTTGCACTAGAAACTGTTTATTTCTATCGTTATTGCCCTTAGAAGATTCCATTGACATCAAAAAAGCATCTCCCATTTAAAGTATCCCTTACTGTTATACAGAGCTAAAATATAAACTATTAAAACTAAAAAAGCATTAATTTTGTCATTCAATAACTTTTTGTTTGTCACTTCCCACCTCTTAAGTTAATTAAATGCGCTTACCTTTAAGCATATTTCAAACAAAATATTTCCCCTTCCTAAGATGTATGGTCCCAGAGTGTGATGGTGTGGATTTAGTATAAATAATTCTGGAGACTGTGTCCACTGATAACATATAAATTCATAAGGAGTAAGACCCTTAAGAGTTTTGAGTCTCTTTGCATAATTATAAGCCATAACAAAGTTATAAAGGTGTTCTTTAAGTTGCTGGTGCGATTGATAGTAATACTTCTTAACTGTAGCATCCTTTAAAGTTTTATTCATACGCTCGACTTGCCCATTCGTCCAAGGATGGCTAACTTTTGTCAAACGATGTTCAATAACATTCCCTTCGCAAACTCTATCAAATATATGTTGGAAAGCATACTTATGACGCTTCTGGTTTGTAAATTGTATACCGTTATCTGTCAAAATAGTATGGATTTTATACGGTAAAATTCTAATCAAATTACGTAAGAACTCAGCAGCTATGGGTTTTGTAGCACTGTTACGCAACTCAACATAGGTAAATTTGGATGTCCTATCAATAGCAACAAACAAATGTAATTTGCCCTCCTCAGTTCTAACTTCAGCAATATCAATATGAAAGTAACCGATAGGATATTGTTTGAATTTCTTTTTTGACTTAACTTCTCCATCAACAGTTGGTAATCTGCTAATGTTGTGTCTTTGTAAACAACGATGCAAGCTAGAGCGAGTCAAATGCGGAATTGTAGACTGCAGAGCGTAAAGGCAATCATCTAGTGGCAGTAGTGTATACTTGCGAAATGTAACTATTATAGCTTCCTCTTCTAGCGTTAAAACAGTCGATCTTGGACGCTTTGGACCCATATCAGCATCTTTCGTAAATGAACGTTTTCTCCACTTAATAATAGTTTTTGGATTAAGGTTATAATGCTTGGAGAGTTTTGCTATGCTCTCTTTTCTATTTTGTATTGCTCTACGAATCGTCTGTGTTGTTTTGGCGCACCCATGCAATATTTGTCCCATAACTCCTCCTTTGATGGTATTTTTTTCTCATATTTTATCATACCATCACACTCTGGGACTGTACATCTAAGGTATAGTATAACTCAGTTAAACATATGTTCCTATTTAAGATTAGAGAGTTAAATTTTAAGTTAATATATTGTAATATTATATATATTAGCTAATAAAGCAACAGGTTTACAAGCATTAAATTATCACTATTCTATAATTAATCATTAATTAACTGGGTTTAAAATGAATGTTAAAAATTTTTTCACTAAAGTAACCGTTGTCCTTTTAGCTTGCTTGTTAATCTTCATGGGAATTGGCAACCTTTTATCAGGTGATGATGAAAAAGAAGAGGTAGCTAGGGTTGGAAAAGAAGTTATAACGTCAGATGAGTATAAGTCGCTATATCAAAATTATGGAAAACAAATTTCTGGATCTGATGCGAGTAGAGAACAAGTAAAAAAGCTGAAATATGATTTGCTTAACGCACTTATAGAGCAAAAACTATTGTTTAACCTAACTAGTGAGCTGGGGTTGACAGTTGGAGAAGAATCTATAAAAAACCATATTAAAAACACCAAATACTTTCAAAATGATAAAGGTGAATTTGACAAAAATAAATTCTATGAAACGCTAAATGACCTGCATATGACAGAGAAAGAGTATATAGCAAAGCTAGAGAAAGTCCTGCCTGCAATGATGTTCATGACTTCATTATTTAAAGATAATTATCCAGTAACTTTTGGCGAGAAAATTGATGAGCAGATATACAAAAGTCGCTACCAAACTAGAGTAGTTGATATTGTTAAAATAACTGAAGATGCAGTTACAAACATTCCTGAACCAGATGATCAAGCCTTACTTGATTTGTACGAAAGAAATAAATCCCATTTTTATTATCCTGAGTATCGAACTGCGCAATATATTTCCCTAGGCCAAAAGTATTTTGAAGATCAAATCAAGATCTCAGATGAAGAAGTTGATGGTATAATAGAACAACAAGAACTTAAAAATCAAAGAGATATATTCAATGCAATATTTTCTACCAAAGAAGAAGCTGAGACAGCAAGAAGAGCATTTGAGGAGGGTAAAACAAGCTTTGAACAGATAGTAGAAGAGTTTGGCAAAGCAAAACTTGAGGAAACTAGAGTAAATAATATAACTAAGGATTTTTTACCAGAAGACGTGAGAGAGAAGGTATTTGCTCTTAAAGTAGGTGAAGTAAGTGAAGTTTTAGCAAGCAGTTTTGGTTGGCACATAGTAAAAGTGGAAAGTGCGCATCAAATCTCTGATGAAGACTTAGTTGATTTAAAAAAAGACATAAAGTCAGTTCTAACTAACCAAAAGTCTTTTGAAAGAGTCAATGATTTCATAAACCAAGTGAACTATAAGATATACAATGGTTCAGAAATTGAAGAAATATTGAGTGAATATAATTTACCTATACAAACTATTGGTCCAGTAGATGCGAGTGGAAAAGATCAAAGCGGTAATAACGTAGGAGATTCTGGTGATTTGATTTCTTTCATTTTTTCGCGAGAAAAGGATCAGAAAGGTTATTTTAAGGGCGTTGGGGACGCCGTTGTTAGTGTAAAAATCGTCGATATCTTTCCACCCAAATTGCAAAGTTTTGAAGAAGGCAAGGCATTAGCGGTAGAGCTTTGGCGTAGTGAGTTTATAAAAGAAAGAATGTTTAAATTCGGGCAAGAGGTTGCAGTTCAACTAAGAGAAAAAACAGATTTGGAAGAAATTCAAGGTGTGGAATTAGTTAAAGGTCAGCAGATGCACCGCAATAAAGTGGATCAACAAAACTACCCCTTTTCTTTTGTAGAAGAGATTTTCAATATGAAAACAACTGGTTCAGTGACAGATCCTATTCAATACAATAATGAAATTATAATAGGTGTTCTAAAAGAAATGCATTCATCAAATGGCAAATTAAACACGCTTGACACCGGAAAACGTGTGATGATATCGCTAAAAGAGCAATTAATTAGCTATCTGGAATCAAAGTATAAAGTCGAAGTTAATCACGCTATACTTGATGATATATAATCAAAAATCTTATAAGCTGCTTCAAACGCATCCAGTGCCCAGACACACAACTGTACGAACATTGCGATTTGAGAGCAATCTTCACTAGAAAGGATGTCATCCCAGTGCCCAGACACTGGGATCCAGGAATTTTATTAAGTTGGTAAGCATAAAAGTAGCCGTTTTATGTTAAAATACAACGTTTTAATGATTAAAAAAAGGCTGGATTCCAGTGTCAAGCACTGGAATGACACCATTTGCTGTGCAATTTACCTTCAAAAATGAATGTTCGTATAGCTGTGCGCCCGGCACTGCCCTACATTATTGGTAATTATATTATAAGGTGCAAAAGCTGTATAATTCATTTGACTTAAAACGGCTCATTGTATAAAATTGTGGCTAATATATGAATAAAGGTTAACATGGCAGTTAAAATAAGGTTGGCGAGGTTTGGCGCAAAGAAACGCCCTTTTTATAGGATAGTTGTAGCTGATTCACGAGCACCAAGAGATGGGCGTTTTATTGAGAAAATAGGACAATATGATCCAATGTTACCAAAAGACAATAAAAATCGTGTTGTGGTGAAAGCTGATAGATTAAAACATTGGCTAAGTGTAGGCGCGCAGGCAACTGAAAGAGTACTGTGGTTTATCAAAAAAGGCATAGTAACTTTAGAAACAGAACCAAAGAAAACAGAAAAGAAGAAAGTAGAGAACGAGAAAGCACAAGGGCAAGAGGCATAAGTCTCTTAAAATGCTAAATACTGATTTAACAAACAGCGATAAATTAGACGATATTGTATCTTCTGATTTGTCAGCTATGAATGACTTTGTCTTCAAAAATGTCAATGATGAAGATGCTAAGCTTGCTACTGATATTATATCTCATCTTGTTAGGTCAGGTGGAAAAAAAATAAGGCCTAAACTAGTTTTTATTATATGTAAAATGCTAAACTATTCTGGGGAGAATAGGATCAACGTTGCTGCATCGGTAGAGTTTATACACAATGCTACTTTACTTCATGATGATGTGCTCGATGAAAGTGAGGCACGCCATGGAGTTAAAACAGCGAATAAGATTTGGGGAAATAAATCAAGCATTTTAGTTGGTGATCTATTGTTGACTCTAGCATTTAGATGGCTTATAGAGTGTGGAAATTTAAATATTCTCTCTATTTTATCTAAAGCATCGCATTTACTTGTGAAGGGTGAAATAAAGCAGATGACAGCACGCTTTGACCCCCACACAGTCAGGGAAAATTATTTTGATATCATTGGAGAAAAGACAGCATCTTTATTTTCTGCATGCTGTGAAGCTGCATCAACAGTATCTGGTGCAACAAATGACGAAACAGAGAGGCTAAAGAATTTTGGTTTTAATTTTGGTATGGCATTTCAAATAGTTGATGATATGCTCGATTATACTGCTAATCAAGGCACTTCTGGAAAGCAAGTCGGAAAAGACTTTTTCGAAGGTAAAGTCACCTTACCTGCTATTATAGCATACGAAAAGGGCAGTCCAGCAGAGCAAAAATTCTGGGAAAAATGCTTTTCTTCAGCTAGACACAATTTTGACCAAGCATTACACTATATTAATCACCATAATGCCATTCAGCTTTCTATGGAAAAAGCTAGATACTACATTAATATGGCACAAAATGATATTAGTACTTTTTCTGATTCTTTTTATAAAACTACTTTAATTAACTTTTTAAATGCGAGCATAGAAAGACGAATGTAGCTGGCGCTTGATATTTTCAGATTAATTGTTATATATTTATTAGATTCTTAAGGGTAATGATATGTCAGATAGCAGTAAGGAGAAAAAGAAGAAGTTTGCTGATATGGTAAGTAGGCAGAAAGGTGACGACCAACAAAGTGATAACCATAAGCAAACTGATGATTTAAATGAAGATCTCAATACATTAAAAGAACGTGCAGTTCAGCTTGAAGATCATTTACGCCGTGCTGTTGCAGATAATGAAAACGTCAAACGTATAATGCAAAAGCAAATTAGCGATGCAAGTGACTACGCAGTCACAAAACTTGCACGTGATATGATCGACTCGTGCGACAATTTAAAAAGAGTAATGGAAATTTTGAAAGACGGTGATCCTGTTCATGAGGGGATTAAAGTAGCTTATCAAAAAATTATAAATGATCTAAAAAAACATGGAATAGAGGAAGTAGATCCACTTGGTGAGCTTTTTGATAGTAATTTACACCAAGCTGTTGTGGAAAGAGAAGACAATGAAAAAAAGCCTGGCACCATTGTAGAAGTACTACAAACTGGTTATACTATCAAAAATAGGTTGCTCCGTCCTGCAATGGTTATTCTTTCTAAGAAATCTGCTGATTGTGGAAGCGATTAGCATGAGGTAAATGTATAATGACAAGTATTGTCTTTTCAGGTATCCAGCCAAGTGGCGTACTACATTTAGGTAATTATCTTGGTGCAATCAAACAGTGGATAGACTTACAGGATAAATACAAATCTCTTTTTTGTATTGTCGACCTACACGCAATCACAGCAAATAAGCTTCCCGCAAGTGAATTAAAAAGTAATATTTTCAAAACAGCAGCAGCTTATATTGCATGCGGAATAGATACAGAAAAGTCCATTATTTTTAGTCAGTCCACAGTTAGTGGTCATGCAGAACTGGGCTGGCTGCTTGGATGCTATACACCAATTGGTTGGCTTAATCGCATGACTCAATTTAAAGATAAAGCTGGCAGCGATAAACAAAAAGCCTCTCTTGGATTATATAGTTATCCAGTACTTATGGCTGCAGATATATTGTTGTATCAAACTAAATACGTTCCTGTTGGTGATGATCAAAAACAGCATTTGGAGCTTGCACGTGATATTGCATCAGCTTTTAACAATCATTATAAGCTGGATTATTTCATCGTACCTGAAATCTTAACTTTGGATTGCACATCAAGGATAATGAGCTTAAGGGATGGCACAAGCAAGATGAGTAAATCTGATCCTTCAGAACATTCGTGCATTAACCTTGATGATACGGATGACTTAATTGTCAAAAAAATAGAAAAAGCAAAAACAGATTCAATTCTAGGCTTTGCTACTTTAAAGTGCCGACCAGAAATAAGCAATTTGATAAACATTTATTCAGTGCTTAGTAATGTAAATGCAGAAAAAGTATGTGAAGAAGTGAACAAACATGACATGAAGCACTTCAAAAAAGAGTTAGCTGATTTAATTATCAGTGTTATATCACCCATACGTGAGAAAATGAATGATCTTTTAAAAGACCAATTCCATTTACATGAAATATTAAAAAAAGGCACAAAGAAAGCAGCAGAAATTGCAACCCATAATATAAAAGAAATCAAGGATATTATTGGATTTGCTCAATATCTGTAAGGTTCCAAAGTGTGATGGTGCGAACCGTCATACCGCCGCGGTATCTCAGCCGCTAACACGTAGCGGGATGACGGTTTTTCAAATTGTCGGTAAATCTAAGTCAGTTTAGCTATAGGCAGCAATTTTCTGTATTTATTTTAAGTTGAAGAAAGCTCAAATGAAAAATCGTGTTTTGCTAAAAATCACAGAATGCAGTCTGGTTACAAAATTCTCTAATGGTCTTAAATAAAACTTCCAGTGAATGATTGTCAGACATATTGTGCTCTGCTGATTTTATTAAGTGTACTTCAACATCGGTTGACTTAATTTTTTCAGCTAAATTCAATGAAGTTTGATAAGGAACATCTTTATCATTAATGCTATGCAGCAAGCGCACAGGACAGTTTATATCTATTGTCTTTTTGTTTAAAAGAAGGTTCTTTCTGCCATCTTCGATCAAATTTTTAGTTATTTTGTATGTACAATGCTCTGAAGTAAAATCTATTACACCTTTAGAATCTAGTTCTTCTTTTTGCTTGCCTGACAATTGCTTGAATATCAAATCTTCAGTAAAATCGGGAGCAGACGATATACCAATTAGTGCTGCAATTTTTTCTGGAAATTGAAGGGCAGTGAGCAACATCAGCCATCCTCCCATACTTGAACCTATAATTATTTGTTTATCGCTAGTTAATTCACTCATTACTTTAGCACAATTTTTTTGCCAATCACTTATCGTGTAATCAATAAAATTACCACTTGAATGACCGTGACCAAAATAATCAAATAGCACAAGTGCTACGTCATTTTCTTGGCAAAATTTGTAAATAGCAGTTGCTTTAGTTCCATCCATATTGGATGCAAATCCACCGAAAAAAACTACAGAAGCTTTCTTTCCTTGTAGCTTTCGATATGCTATGTGACCATTATTTCCATCAAACAATTTACAATAATCCATACTACTTTGGCAAAGCAACCGGGCTATCACTCAATTGATGCAAATAACTAACTAGATCTGCAATTTCTTGTGGATTGGAAATACCTGCAAATGCCATACGTGTACCTTTTATATAGGCTTTTGGGTTCTTTAAAAAGGCAAATAGCTCCTCATACCCCCATTTTCCACCTCTTTCAAGCACTGCTTTTGAGTAATTGAATGAGTTACCAAGATGGGCCTTTTTATTTCCAACTATGTTCCATAAGTTTGGTCCTACTTTATTCATTCCACCTTTCTCAAAACTATGGCAGGCTATACATTTTTTTGCTGCTGATTTACCTTTCTCAAAGCTAGCATTCTGCATGAGCGCTCCAATATCAAGCGCCACTTGCTCGATTTTTTGCTGGAACTCATTGCTGCCAGCAGCTACTATCGTTTGGTGTTCAATCTTATATTCTTCTGGACTGTAAAGCATATCAACTACATTACTAACTATCATAATGATTAGCCCAGAAAGTAAAATCGATGCTGCAATCTTATTAAGCTCCATAGTTAATTTTTATTAAGTAATGTTACTTAAATTATGCGAATATTTTCGCAAATAGCAACCAATTACCTTGAAGCTCGCTAAAGATGAGAGTCTCTATAGCTGACCCAAGAAAGGTTTTCCTACGTCCATACCGCCGCGAACCGTCATACCGCGATTCATTCGCGGTATCTCAGCCGCTAACAAGAGATCCCGCTAACAAGTAGCGGGATGACGAGGTTCACTGCCATTAAGTTAAGGAAAGAATGGTTAAAAACTGAACTAAAAAGTCAGAAATAATTAAGGATTTATGACAAATACTGAAACAGAATAGAGTAAACTTTAAAGCAGATAAACTCTGAAGTGTAAATTACTTAAGAAATAGTTTGTTTAGAAGTCATTTTACAGGAGCTATGGCAATAAGCTACCCAGTTATTATCAGAAGATATGAATACTACCTCTAGTCAAAATATGTGTTTTCTAACCCTTTTTTGGTAATTGAACGAACGAAGATAAGGTACCTTATGACGATCAACTTTCCTTCCCTTTCTTACCGCCAAAGTGTTCATCAAAAATAGCTTTGATAATTGATCCATAATGCAGTCAGTATCTGATTCCGTAGCAAAAATGTCGAAAGCCAAGTTTTTGATCGCGTTAAATGAGACAGATTTGTTAATGCTCCTCTTAAGCTTATCATCGGTTAAGTCCATATTCAACGCTTCTTCTACATCTTCTGTCATAACACTTTCTAGGTTGCTAATAAAGATAGCTGACCAAAAATCCTGTTTAACAGACTCAACACTTTTTCCTGTAAAATTTTCTAGACTTAGTCTTCCTTTGAGTTTTGCAAAAAATGTCTCAACTCCCCAGCGTAAAAAATATAACTCCTTAAATCCTCCAGTTTGAAACTTTTGTTCATCCATTAATGATGTAGCTAACACTTCAATTTCACCAGATGGCAGTACCACTTTGAAGCGTTATTCCACTATTTTCTTGTTTTATCTTACGCTGAGCACATATGGTAACCTCAACACTAGATGGGCTTTTTTCTTCAAACATAGCATTCACTTCATTAAAAGATGATCTGGGACATCGAATGACATAAGCAATTTTTCTTTTTGTAAGGCTAGAAAGAAATTTATAAGATAAATATACAAATCAGTAAGTCATTAGTATTTACAACTTTAAGCATTTCATCTGCTAAGTTAATTTCATGAGTGTTACCTCTATCTAACACTGACCTTATGGCAACATTATTTAGCACATCTTAACAAACCGCAAAGGTTGCACTTGCATAATCACCTAAATCTTTTGGTTTTTGGTTACGTATTTTTCTTGAGCCAAATTCATTTTTTATTTCAACGCTTGTTGGTAAAATGATTTTGGAGGCATCAAGAGCTAACACTCTAAAGCCAAAACAAGTTTTAAATTTTTGGTCTTGGTAGTACAAGGAAACCACACCTTCGTTAATTTCTGAAAATGCACTGTGTTTCATTTTTTTTCTTGCTTGACTAAAAGCACTAGCAGTAACGGTATAGTCTTTTTTCCTATATAAAATAAATTCGTTTAGTATTACTTGCAGCGACTTTACACTTTTTCTTAAAATTAAGATAAATATGTCAATAAAAGATAACTTCCTCTTTCTCATAAAATCTTTTGAAGATGATTTATGGGATTCTATAAATTCTAGACTTGCCAATTCATTTTGAATAAATTTTATTACTGCCTTTTTTACTCATACTACCTTTAAACTTATTGGTATACATCATTATCCCATAAAATCTATCTTTTTTCCTTAACTTAATGGCAGTGAGACGAGGTTATCGTCATGCCGCCACGAACCGTCATACCGCGATTCATTCGCGGTATCTCTTAGCCGCTAACAAGTAGCTGGATGACGATTGTCAGGGTGTAATCCCAGTGTCCCTATGATGTCATCCCAGTGCCCAGACACTGGGATCCAGGAAAGTTTGCTTGTAAGCAAGGAAACTAGCACAGAAAGTGGTTACAACATTTTCGATGAGATTATATGGAAAACTGGATCCCAGTGTCAAGCACTGGGATGACAAAAAAAGGAGCACTGGAATGGCACCATTTGTTATGTTTAACAAAGTTCGTACTTAGCTTCATGTTAGCCATAAATATTTAAGAAATTTACCAAATGGAAAAAAAGGCAAAAGAAGCCCCATGGTTAACTAGTTCTGACACTGGTTTCCATCCAAGACGGCAGTAGCCCCTTCGGTGTCATTCCAGTGTCAAGCACTGGAATGACAAAGGAGAGCAGTGTCAGCTACTTGGATGACACCTTTTTTCTACTTAGTGTGGGTTATACAAGAAGTCTATTGTATGGCTATTGTTGGTCGTATATTACTTATAGCTTATCTATTCAAATTGCAACTTTGTTTTTCATAATTAATTATTGACAGAAATTATTAATTGGGTTATTATTAAATTATCGTTAACAAGTGAGGCAAAGAAATGATGATATCCAATAATTCTTCATTGCTAAAAGATAGTCAGGAGCTTACTAAAACTAAGCAGACTATATGGAAACCTTTAATTGCTGTTTCATTATTATCTATATTTAGTTTCATATCTGGTCAATATCTTCCTTATGTTATTATAGCAGTTTCTGGTTCTGGTCCTATTGCAGCAGTTCCTTTAGCAATTTTTGCTGTTTCTACGGTTGTTGCACTTATTTCAGTGACATATCTTGTTAAACTGGCTATTTCTAGAGATGATAATAAGAAAGAAGTAGGTCTTAATGGACAGAAATTCGGCCATACTCCATCTCAAGAACCACAAAAATTTGTGTGTAAAAATTGTACTAATCTGGAGAATAAATCAAATGTACCTACTCCTCAATCACCTCCAGTAACGTTTGGAACACAACCAAATCCAAGTGTCAGTGTACCACCGCCGCCACCTCCTCCATTGCCACAAGATGCTGCACTACCACCTCCGCCTCCGCATTTTTTTACAGCTTCCAAGCGTACGGAGCAACCTAAGAATGATGCACCGAAGAAGGCTGGTGAACCTGAGAATAATAATCATTCTACTCTGTTTGAACAGATAAGAGGAGGTACTACGTTAAAAAGAGTGGGCAGCAACAAAATTTTACAAATGAATTGAAAGCAAAATTAGAAAGTAGTGGGGGCACTGACAAAAAAGAAACACCAGAAGAGTTTGCTGCAAGAATAGATAGGGAGCAAGCAGAGAGAAAGAAGTCGGATGATAATGATTCAGATTGGACAAAGAGACTTAAGGAGAGAGCAGCAGTCATGCAATTCTCAGATAGTGAAGAGGAGTCACCGGTACCGCCAAGTTCGTGTGTTGATTCACCACAAGTAAATAATGTTGACTCAGTGGATAATGAGGTGCAAGATTCACCTCCTCTTTCTGTTGAGGATCGCATAGCACAGTTTGGTGGAAAAGCGTTGCGATGCCAAAAGGAAAATGTTGTACAAGGACTATGATAACTATGAAATGGTCAGCCATGCACTTCCCTTCCTTTTCAAAATAAGTTTACCTACAGGTCTGATTGTATTAAGATTACTTAATACAATCAGATCTATTATATGCGCTTATCCAAATATTACCTGCCAACTCTAAAGGAAAAGCCTGCCCATGCTAAAATTATCTCCCATCAATATTCTTTGCGTGCAGGTTTAATAAAGCAGATAGCATCTGGCATCTATACGTGGTTACCACTTGGTCTCTTAGTGCTTAAGAATATTGAAGATATTATCAGAGATGAAATGAACAAATCCGGTGCTATTGAAGCATTAATGCCTTGTGTGCAACCAGCAAGTCTTTGGCGAGAATCAGGGCGTTACGATGATTACGGTAAGGAAATGCTACGCATAAAGGATAGGCATGAGGAAGATATGCTTTTTGGTCCAACGCATGAGGAGATAGCAACTGATTTAATTAGAGATGTGGTAAAAAGTTACAAAGATTTGCCACTTTGTTTATACCAAATTCAATGGAAATTCCGTGATGAGGTAAGACCACGTTATGGTGTTATGAGGGGCAGGGAATTTTTGATGAAGGATGCATACAGTTTTGATGTAGATTACGAAGGTGCACTGAATTCATATAATTTGATGTACAAAACTTACATAAAAATCTTCAAACGCATGGGATTTACTCCAATTGGAGTTCGAGCTGATACGGGGCCAATTGGAGGAAATTTGAGCCACGAGTTTCATATATTGGCAAACACTGGTGAGAGCACTTTATATTATGACAATAAATTTTCTGAACTACTAGAGAGTGAAGATATTGAAAGTTTAAAGAGTATATACGCAGTTGCAGATGATATGCATGATCCTGAGACTTGCCCTATATCACAAGAGCAGTTAAATGTTAGTAAAGGTATTGAAATAGGGCATATTTTTTATTTTGGCGACAAATATTCAAAGCCTATGAAGGCAAGTGTTACTTCTCAAGATGGAAAAAATGTCAATATACATATGGGTTCGTATGGCATTGGGGTTTCAAGACTTGTTGGTGCGATAATAGAAGCTTTTCATGATGATAAGGGAATTATCTGGCCGGAGGAGGTAGCTCCTTTCAGAATTGGTTTAATCAATTTACAAACGAAAGTAACGGAGGCTGCAGATAAAATATACAAAGCTTTGAAGAGCGATGAAGTGCTTTACGATGATACGGAAGGGAGTGTAGGAGTAAAATTTTCTAGAATGGATCTGATAGGCTTGCCGTGGCAAATAATTGTCGGAAAGAAAGCAGTAAGTGAAAATATAGTTGAAGTAAAAAATAGAGCAACCGGAGAGGTAAAGGAAATGCAGATTGAGGAAGCAATAAATCACTTTAGCGCAAAATGATACACGGTATCGGCACTGACATAGTATATATACCAAGAATATTGAGAATATTACAAAAATACGGGGAAAAATTTCTCAATAGAATCTACACTGAAAAGGAAATAGAGCTAAGTAGAAAGTATAATAGTCAAGAAATGCGAGCAAGGTATTTTGCTAAACGCTTTGCAGCAAAAGAAGCTTTTGTTAAAGCACGAGGTAGTGGTCAGGGTATTACAATGAAAGATATAGAAATATACAATGATGTAAGAGGCAAGCCATATCTTACCGTTAGCAAGGATTTTATCTCCAAAATTCATCTTTCTTTAAGTGACGATGGAGATTACGCTACTGCATTTGTTGTAATTTGCGTCTATAGCTCACACAGATAAAGTTTACTCTTTTGTCATCTTATGGCTTACTGTATGAACATTCATTTTTAAAGGTAAACTGCACAGCAAATGGTCAGTGCTTGACACTGTCCTCCTTTGTCATCCCAGTGCCCAGACACTGGTTTTCTGCAATCTCATCGAAAACGTTTTTCTATGCTAGTTTGCTTGCTCACAAGCAAACTTTCCTGGATCCAAGTAGTCAGGGCACTGGGATGACATCTTTGTTGTGTTTAACAAAAACAAATGTTCGTACAGTTGTGGAATGAATCGCAGTATAGCTATAGCATACACAAACGACTAGTTTGCCAAAAAAACATAGCGGTTTTTCTATGATTTTAGTATAATTCTAGCTTTACCTAAACAAAAAGATGAATTATTTAATGGACTGTGTTTTAACGTCTCTTTCCTTACCATTTTCAATTACTGAGAATTATTTATTAATTACTGCGTTGATTCCACTTTTAAGTGCGTTAGTTATTTTTTTTACTGGTAAATGGCCCGGAGTGAACAATAGTATTACTGTCACTTCTTCTGTACTTCTGTTTACGTATACGTGTCTGTGCACTTTATATTGGGTATATGGTGATCATTCTCAATTTATTCTCATGGATTTTGGTAATAATTTGCACATTAGTTTAAAGCTAGAGTCTACCGGAGTAATATTCAGTTTATTAATATCGTTTTTATGGGTGCTGACCAGTATATATGCAATATGTTATATGCAGAATAACTATGCTGATAGCAATCACTCAAGTTTTCTATGCTTTTTTTCAATATCGATTGGCTGTGCAATGTTTATTGCTTTTTCTGGAGACTTGCTCACTACATTTGTCTTTTATGAGCTTCTAACTATTAGTACATACCCTCTGGTTACTTACAACTCAACAAATGAATCAATGATTGCAGGACGCTATTACTTTGGCGTGCTATTTTTCTCTTCTTTGGTATTATTTTTTCCTGCAATAGGCCTTTTATATCATGAATTTCATACTTTAGACTTTGTAAGCGGTGGAATATTCAAATTTGATACTTCACTCATCACTTTCATTGCAGTGTGTTTTGCTATGCTGATTTACGGAATAGGAAAAGCTGCATTAATGCCAATGCATTTTTGGTTACCAAAAGCAATGGTTGCACCAACTCCTGTGAGTGCACTACTGCACGCTGTTGCTGTTGTGAAATCCGGAGTTTTCATCATCATAAAAGTTATATTATACACTTTCGGCGTCGATAATATGCAACGTTTTGTGCAGCAAAATTGGTTTGCTGGAGGGTGGCTTCCGTACGCTGCTGGATTTACTATTATTACTGCATCATTGATTGCACTAAAGCAAAAAGAATTAAAGAAATTGCTTGCTTACTCTACCATCTCTCAATTGTCGTATATTATATTATTCGCTTCAATTTTTAGTGATCTCAGCATGAGGGTTGCAATTTTTCAATTAGTTTGCCACGCATTTGCAAAAATCACTTTGTTTTTCGTTGCCGGAGCAATAATAACGAGAGCAGGTGAGAAATATATAGATAAGATTTACGGTATAGGACGCAGTATGCCAATTAGCATGACAGCATTTGCTATAGGTGCATTGTCTATGATAGGGGTGCCGCCTGCTCCGACTTTTTGGGGTAAATTTCTCATTTTTCAAGCTGTTTTCAACTCTGGCAATGTAATACTTTCTGTGTTTGTAACTCTAGTGTTAATTGTTAGTACTATACTCAACGCTCTGTACTTTTTACCGATAATTTACAACGCCTTTTTCTTAAAACCTTCTCAGAATTACTTTATTAAAAAAACACCAATTCTTCTAGTTTTACCTCCAGTTATTACTGCTATGTGCACTTTGGTTATTTTTTTTAGCTACCAAGTAATATTTTAAAATCTGTATTTATAACCATTAACAATAAATTTAAATGGTATTATACCAGCCAGAGTTGCTTTTATATTCGACAAAGTGAAGCTAATCTCCACAGTATCCTCCTTATTTTGCTCGGTTGTAAAAACTACAGTAGCATTTCCAGCAAATGTAACTAAGTCCTTGGTCGATCGATCAATAGATAATGTTATTACATTTATGTTGGCGATTTTTCTTTTAGATAAAGACAAATTACCAGCTTCATTATTCGTTTTTTCCTGAAAGCCTTGATAGATTTTATGTATAGAATTGTTTCTTATAAAATTTTCTTGGTACTTCGGTTCAACGATCTTAATGGACTCGTATATTTCAATGTATTTACTTATTAAGTACCTCGCTGTGGAAGTGTATTCATCTTCCTTTTTACTGAAACTAAGCTTATGCATTGCAGAGAACTCATCTTCTGTGTGGTTCATATACTTCACAAAATTTAAATCTTTTTTAATAGGAAATAACAGGTATATGTTTAATGTTAATAAACATAAGCATACTAGGAGAAGCGATACTATTAATGCCATCCAAGATCTTTCTGCTACACAAAACAGATACCTATGGCAGTACCATTCGACTGCTTTACTGAAATAACTTTTGTTTTTTACTGATTCAAGCAATTTATCTTCCATAACACAATACTACCAGACCTAATCGGATCATTATAATAACAATAAGCTTAGATACTCTAAAAAAAACTTTAAAATATGTCTAAATTTTCCCAAATAGGATGAATGATTATATCACCTTGTTCTGCAATGAGGTAGAATTTATCGATTTTGCTCACATCTATATTTATCATTTTTACACTGAAATTTTCAGGATCATAAGTATTACTTTCTACACTTTTGTGATAATTATAATAATGTAATTTATTTTGATCATCAAAATAACCAAATTCATCAGCAAAGGTTCCCACTTTTCTACCTTTACCACTTTTGACTAGCTCAAATAGATCAATTACATGGTTTTGGGATCCAGGCTCAATAGGCCCTTCTGCAGCAAAAAATTTAGGTGCATGACCAATGTATTCCTTAAATTTTAGATTATGAGTCTTTTTTACACTACCAAAATCCACAAATTTATATTCATCTGAAATACCAGAATATTGTGGATCATACTTTTTATATTCAAAAAACTCATTACCTAAAAAATTACAAAACGTTAATTTATAATTATCATGATCGGATTTTACGACTTTAAGGTAATGAAAATCTCCAGGAATCTTTACTTCCTCTTCCGTAATATGATTACGTACAACAAGCTCACCATTTAGCATATGATAGCCAATTTTTGGCAAAGTAGCTATATTGATTGTCTTGTTTAGCTTAAAATTTGCTTCATAAATGCCACTTAACAACTCCTTTCCTTTTTCTAGGGTTATGTCTTGATCTGAAGCTATATTCTTAATTAAGCTTAATTTTTTCTGCATGTTCAATATGGCTTTCGTCAAAACTTCTATTGATTGCCATACAGTTAATTTATTATCAGTCAAATTATATACTTCGAGTATTAAATTAACAGAATTTTATCATGAATTTATGTTAAAAGTATTATACTTTGTAAACTTATGTCATGATATTAACTACATTAGCTAAAACATGCTTTTTATCTAAGTGGAGTTGCTTTGCGGCAACGAAAAGTTCATCTATTTTTTTCCACTGACTTAGCAGAATTTCAACACCATTTACCTCTCTCTTTATGCTTTCTAAAATGAAGGCCTGAATTATATATGATGCTAGTTCTAGTTCGATTTCGCTATTAATTACTTTATTAATCATATTGGGATTCTTTAAATCATGAAGAAATTTATAAAAGCATTTGTATGCTTCATAAGCATCACTACTTATTGTATTTATTATCATTCCTGGCATTCCAGGAAATAAAGTAATCATTTCGTCAAACGTTTGATTATCAAATTTACATTGAGATGAAGCAACTTGCTTTGTTTCATCATAAGTTAATGGGAGTAAATTTAGCTGAAAGCACCTACACCGGATAGTGGTTTGTATATCATATGGCTTATGGCTAATTATAAATATCTTAGAATTTTTTGGCGGCTCTTCTAATATTTTCAATATTGCGTTTTTAGCGTTATTAGTCATTGCCTCTAAGCTATCTATTATAGCTATTTTGTGTTCTGATTGAATGGGACTTAAGTGTAGAAAGTTTTTCATTTCTCTGACTTTTTCTATTCCGATAGTATCACCTTCAACAATGTGTAAGTCCAATGCTACTTCATTATAGTTTTTTATGAGTAACCAATTGGAGAAGGATTTTGCAAGTGTTGCTTTTCCTATACCTTTTTTACCACAGATCAGCCAAGACTGAACAGATAAGTTGTTCATTATTTTTTTTTTGGCTTGGTTGTGGCCTATTACTTTTTTCATTCTTTCTCCTATAGATTTTAGTTTGAAAATGCGTTGTTTACTGTTTGTAATGAAATTGCACCTTCCCTTAAAACCTTAATCTTATCTTCGGTTAAGTCAATAATAGTAGATTCTATACCAGAAATTAGTTCGTCATCTTCAATCACTACAGATAAATGTTGCTTAATGGATTGTGGTATATCGTTTGCCTTACATACACTTTCTTTTCCTGAAATATTTGTACTAGTTGCAACTATTGGAACTTTCAGTTTGTTTAGTATTGAAATTGCAATAGGATGCTCAGGAATTCTGATACCTATACTATCTTTAAAGAATTCGTTTGGCAATATGTTGTTGTTTTTAAGTGGTAAAATATAGGTAATTGGTCCAGGAGAAAAGTGGTTTATTAAATCAATATATCTTTCCTTTACCTTTGCTATTTTTGTCAAATTGTAAATATCACTAACAAATATAGACAGTGGTTTATTTTGAGAGCGTTTCTTTATCTGATATATTTTTCCTATAGATTCATTATCTAGTGCATTACAAGCAAGAGCATACACTGTTTCTGTTGGAAAACACACTAATAAATTGTTCTGTATTGCATTTATTATTTTAGATACCATATAGCTAAAAACTTATTCATAACAACTAGATCAGTTTTGTTGCACTGTATCTTATATAGTAACTGCTAGTTTTTGTAAACGTAATGCAACGCAGCTTACCATTTGTTATGCAGATTTGCTACAACCCAAACTCTTCATTGACTTTATCAATTATTGCCTGTGGTGGATCCTCTCCCCATCCTGAATACAAAATCTCTCCATAGTCTGCAACATCTATAGAGCCAGTTCTGCTTTTTGCTAGAAACATTTCTCTTTTCTCTTTATCAACTAATACATAATGCCACGCTGATTTTCCACGATCTTTACCACGGACTAAGTATATAAGATCTGACCTACTTCTTTTTGTTGCATCAGCAAAAGATCTTTCATTGACAGTTCTGCTTTTACTTTTTATGCCGCCACTTTCAGAAAAAGCTTCCTTGGATTCGGTTTTTTTGCCTGCTAATTCAGAAATTTTTCCTTTTTCCCCTAATGCCCGTTCTTTGGTGTTTTGAGACGAATACTTACTGGAAAAACCTTCCCCTGTACCGCCAGGAGTCCTGTTTGTGAAACGCTTAGTAAATGAATTATTGTCGTTGTTTTCTGCCATAAAAATCTCCAAACTTTAGATTGTAGAATCCAAACTTTTACTACACTTTATCATATGTTAATTAAATTAATATAAATGAAAAATAATATAGTAATTATTACAGGAATTACGGCCTCAGGTAAATCAGAATTATGCGATAACCTGAGAGAAAAATATGGAAATATTAGTATAATAAATTGTGATTCAAAGCAGGTATACAAAGAAATTCCCATAATTACTGCTCAACCACTAAAGCAAGAAGAATTTTATAAATTATATGGTTATGTTTCAGCAAAAGAAAATTATTCCGTGGGTCTATGGTTAGAGGATTTAGAAAAAGAAGTTAATCACGCATTAGAAAATGCTCAAATACCTATCATCACTGGAGGAAGCGGGCTTTACATCAGCAGTTTAATCAAAGGCTTATCATCAATGTCACAAATAAGTCAGAAAGTAAGGAAAAATGTAAGCGAATTAAGGAAAAATTTAAGTAAAGAGGAGTTTTACAAATTAGTGCTAAGCAAAGATCCAAGGATTCAAGGTAAAGTATTCATGAATGACTCGCACCGCCTTTCAAGGGCACTTGAAGTTATCACTGAAACTGGCAAGTCGATTTTCGTATGGCAGAAAAATCGACAGCCTCCTTTATTCAATAATTTTAAGATATATACAATTTTGCCTAAACGTGAGGATGTATACCAAAAAATAAATTCTCGTTTTATCAAAATGATTGAAAATGGAGCAATTGATGAAGTAAAAAAGCTACTTAACATGAACCTAGCCCCACATTTGCCAGCTATGAAAGCACACGGAGTGCCAGAAATTATAAAGTACTTGAAAGGTGAGATTACTTTAGACGAAGCGATACAGATTGCTCAAACCAATACAAGACACTACGCGAAACGTCAGTATACTTGGTTTAAAAATCAATTTCCGAGTTCTAAAGTAATTGATTGTGCAAATAAGCTTACAGAGATTGAGATATCTTAATCATTATCAAGGCTAAGTCCTACCCTTATCGTGGGTAAGTGACTCTACACTGTTCACTTTCAGTTGCTTATCCAAGTCATGCTCTATTTTCAACTTAAATCCTAGCTTCTCGCAGAATTCGTAAAAATACTCCTTAATGACATCAAATAAATTTCTGCCATCAATTTTGTAATCTCTCAATTTTCGAGGAACAGTGAGCGACAATTTACCATCTTCATATGTTACATCTTTGTCACCTTGAGACTTAAGTGTGAATTCTAGCGAGCTATCCAATTTACATAATTCTTCTTCCAGTTCTGCAAAAGTGCGAACTGCAATTTTTTCTTCAATTCTGATTGCCGCATGACTTGGATCACTACAATTAATATGTGTTACATGATTAGACTGAAACAATAACCCATATGTTTCAGCTAAATGAAGGATAGGTCCTCCTTTACCATACAATGCACCCACATAAGCAGCCTGGTTACAATTAGTGATTAGTTCTTCTAGAATAGAATCATTTGGAACTTCTGCTTCAGCATATTCAAATAGCTCTGTAAAAACTTGTTTTACAAATTGGCGGTACTTATTTTTGTCATTTGAAATGAGGTTGGTATGTTTATTATATAATTCATCAACAAGCTCTTTTGTTATAACTTTGTTCTGAATAACAAGTTTCATTCTTGGAAGATCTACGTACATAGTTGCACCAGAATTCGCTTCAGCATTATCTTTACCAGCCCTCAACCTGCTAAAACCAAACTTTTCTGCTTGAGCTCTTAGTGTAACTATTGGATTTTCCTTTTCTTTTGGTGTAGAGCTGTTCATCATTAATACCTTGATATAGACTGCTAATGGTATAATAATACATAAAAATGATTAATAAGTTAATAAAATACCTACTATAAGCCCTATGATAGCAAATATAGTTAGGGGTAACTTAGGCTTACCGACGATTTTAAAAACAACAAATTCGTCATTCCGTTACGTGTTAGCGGCTGAGATACCGCGAATGAATCGCGGTATAACGTTAGAGAGCTGTGCTAGCTATAGTGCATACCTGACCATAAGGTGACAAGATTTTAAAAAGGCTCTATAACAGTTTTACACATGTATGAATCTCAATGAGCAATCAGATTTTTCTAAATAGCAGGCTGGAGAATATACCTAAATTTCATTCCGCAATATTACCTAAACTTTGTGGTGGGGACAAGGTGGTGGATCTGCTGTTTTATAAGCCACTTAGTTATGTGGATAGAAGCAAGTTACTATCTGATGCTCGAGTTGGAGAATTTACAACTTTCATTGCAAAAGTTTATGAACATCAGTCGCCCACTTTTAGAGGTAGACCATATAAAATAGTCGTTGAAAGTGAGAGTCAGTATATATTCATAGTCTTTTTTAATTACTCAGTTAAGTATTTATATAAACTATTTCCAATTGGAGCGAATGTGATCATCAGTGGCAAACTCGAAAAATTTGCTGAACATTGGCAAATTACTCATCCAGATTACGTGTCGCTTGACATCAACCAATTTAAAGAAATAGCTTGCATAGAGCCAGTTTACCAATTATGCCGTGGCATTACCAATAAGCGCATTGGGAACATAATAAGCTCTAATCTAAAGGAATTGCCTGATTTACCAGAGTGGATAGATGATACATTAATCAAGCAAAAAAAATGGTTAAGTTGGAGGGAAAGCATCATAAAGTTGCACAGACCAAGCTCATTGGCGGAAGCTGAGGTTTGTAGAAAAAGGCTTGCTTATGATGAATTGTTTGCGTATCAGCTAGCGCTGAAACTTGCAAGAAAAAATCATGTGAAAGAAAGGGGAAGAGAATTTATAATATTGAGTAAATACAAAGAGCAAGTTTTAAATGAATTGTCGTTTCAATTAACAAATGATCAAACTCGTGCAATAGATGAGATCTCAGAGAGACAAAAATCCAAGTATCGCATGATAAGCTTGCTGCAAGGTGATGTTGGTAGTGGCAAAACCGTAGTTGCACTTTTTGCAATGATAAATGTGGTAGAAAACAACATGCAGGCAGCTCTAATGGCACCGACTACTATCTTGGCGGAGCAACATTATAATTGGATTGAGGAAGTTTTATCCTGTACCGATATAAAAGTTGCGCTGCTTACTGGTAAAACTTCGCGCAAGGAAAGAAAGATTATCATGAACGAACTTGCAAGTGGTGTTTTAAATATAGTGATTGGCACTCATGCACTATTTCAAGCTAACGTTACATTTAAAAATTTAGGGCTTGCAGTCATAGACGAGCAACAGCGATTTGGAGTGATGCAGAGAAATCGCTTGGTAGGAAAAGGAGAAAATGCCGATATACTTTTCGTTACTGCAACTCCCATTCCAAGAACCTTGCAGCAAGCTATGTATGGTGATGTTGAATGTTCAATTTTGAAAGAAAAACCAAAATCCAGATTGCCAATAAAAACTGTAACTATGAACATTAGTAGGGTGCCAGATGTTATTGAAAAGCTAAAAGGTGCTATAAACAGGGGCGAAAAAGCATATTGGATTTGTCCATATATAGAAGAAAACGAAGAGACCAATATTGCTGCAGCAGAGATGCGTTTTCAGGAATTACAAAAAACATTTCTTGATAAAGTCGGGATAATACACGGAAAATTGACTCAGGAGCAGAAAGATCAAGTTATGTTTTCCTTCAAAAGGAATGAATTTTCTCTGCTTGTTGCAACCACTGTGATAGAAGTTGGTATAGATGTGCCAGATGCAACCATCATGATTATAGAAAATGCAGAGCAATTTGGGTTATCACAATTGCATCAGTTAAGAGGCAGAGTAGGGCGAGGAAACAAGCCATCTTTTTGTGTATTATTATACGATAATTTAAGTAAAAGCTCATCTTCAAAGTTAAAGATCATGTGTGAGTCACAAGATGGATTTTACATTGCTGAAAGGGATATGATGCTAAGAGGCAGTGGAGATATTTTAGGCACAAAACAATCAGGATGTATGGAATTTAAATTTGCTGATTTATATCAGGACAAAGAGCTGCTCAATCTCGCGTATAATAACGCAAAAGGCGCAATGGCTGATTTTGAATTACTGCTTGATATATTTGAATATAGGAGTAGATTACATTTTTCAAAATTTCAGTAGAAAAACCAGGTAGCCCGCAGAAACAAAAAAACTTACTTGACACCCTTCGCCAACCCCCTTATCATGAAACTGAAGCTATTGTATTTGCTTTCGCCAATCTGCAGATTAAAAGGTAAGGATTACTTAATGTATCGGCGTCTTATGTTCAATTTTTTGCAGTATATAGATACTGTATGTCTTTACAAAACTTCATCTACATCTAGATTTTTATCTAAATAAGCTGAACGCGCTTATAAAGCGTTACAAGACATCAAAAAATGCCAATACTCGACAGAGATAGTAAAAGACTAGCTAACTCGGGGATTCTTTGTCTTTTTTTCTGCTTAGTAAATTTCTTAAACATTTGCAGCGTAAGTTAGTTGCAATTAAAAGCGGCTGAATCTCGCTTGTCAAGCGTTTAAAACATAAAAAACGCCAATATTTTAAAGCGGATAATAACCACGGGGCTTCTTTTGCCTTTTTTTTCATTTGGTAAATTTCTTAATGTTTATGGCTAAACGACAACCGTCATCCCGCTGCTTGTTAGCGGAATCTGCTGTGGCGACATAAACTCAAATCATTTCAAATTTCAATCCAAAGAGGTATCATTATGTCAAACAACTTCAATTTTAAAGAATTTTTTAACCACTATGAAACAAATAGTACGTCAGATGATATACAAAGGTATTATTTGCTGTGGAAATCAGTAATAGCGCAGGCAATGATTGATGCAGCAAGTCACTGCAAAAAAACAGAAAGCTTGGTAGAAAAACGTAAGGCAATTTCTTGGTTATCAGACTTTAGTCAAGATTTTGTGCACACATGTATATTGGCTGATTGTGATCCGGTATACGTAAAAAATAAAATACAGCCAACCTTAAAAAGCCTTACTAGATAAAGCCTTTTTATATACTTAATGAGGTTTACTCCTTTTACCGAAAAAAATATAATTCAATCTCCTATCTATAGTTGCCTCTATATCTTTGATTAATAGCTGCTTTATCATGTTTACTTTTCGCTTTGCATCTTGAGCTTGACGCTCATTGTTACCACTGTTATTGCTGTAATTATTCTTATCACTATAACTACTGCCACTTGGTTTGCTACTGTTACTGAACTCACTACCCTTTTTTCTTCTTGTGTTGAGTATCTGTATTATCTTTTCCTTTAAAAAGGACTTCCAGCCTGTGCCAAGTAATAATTTATAGAGAAAATGCGGAGTAAGAAACGCCACTAATATTCGAATAGAAATTCCGTAACCGAGATCTTCCCTATTTTCATAATACCACTTGCAATATTGAAACAAACGGTAAAACGCATTTTTGAAAGAGCAAAATTCTACAGCATACCAAAAACCATTGCTGAGAAACATGAGCACAATGCTGAATGTGTAAAGATACATTGTGAAGAGAAACAGTTTCACAATTATATCTTTGAGACTACCTAATATATAATTCAATAATCTTAATTTATAGAAAAGTGATATCATTTCACACCCACTTCAATATGGCTGGGGTGGAAGGATTCGAACCTTCGCGTGGCGGTATCAAAAACCGCTGCCTTACCACTTGGCTACACCCCAATACTACTTACATCAATAACACTATTAGCCCAATTAGTAAAAGATTTATTTGCTTTTTCTATGGGCATCACAGCAATAGCTGGCTGATCATAAGAATGCATTGCTTCGATTTTTTCTACAATTTTATCAACTTGATCATTCCTGCTCTTCATAATTGCCACTACTTCACAACTATTACTAATTTTACCTTCCCATAAATACAGAGAATTCACTTCGGGAAATATATTTACACATACAATTAATTTCTCGTTTAACAATTCTTCAGAAACAGTTTTAGCTTCCTCAAAATTTGAAAAAGTTGTATAAACCAAAACTAAATTATTCATTAGTAGCTACATAAATGCATTGCTACTATACTCTACCGAGATTTATTCATCAAGAGAAAATAACGCCAGCGCGTACTGTATGAACATTTGTTTGCAAAGGTAGTATGTTAAGTGTTATAGCTAGTTTGCCTCAAACGTAAAGGTGTCATCCCAGTGCCCCTGTGATGTCATTCCAGTGCTTGACACTGGAATCCAGTTTTCCATATAATCTCATCGAAAACGTTGTAACCACTTTCTATGCTAGTTTGCTTGTAAACAAGCAAACTTTCCTGGATCCCAGTGGGCTTTGTTGCATCGCTAGCTATGATGGATAAAGATAAAAAAGATAGGGAATATCAGTAGCTTATTATTCTGGTATTTATAACAAGAACGGTCAATGAATACCTAAATTTGAGTAAAAGAAATTTCACTACCATTTACCAATCCGGCTAAAATTCAAGAATTTCAATGCTTTAGCTATTTTCAATAGAATTAAATTTATTAATATAAATAACAAATTACTATTCTTAAATTTGATCAGATTGATTGCAAAAAAACAAGATTTTCAATAGGTTGCTTATAATCCTAACTATAGTTAGCCTTTCATAAGTAGCGATGCAACAAAGCCATCCCAGTGTCAGCTACTCGGATGACACCTTTCCTAGCAGAGAAATCACAATGTTCATACGGTTGTACGCATACCGCTGGGATCTAGGATTTTTCTATAGTTTAAAAACAAAAAAAGGACGTTACTCATTGAGTAACATCCTTTTGGAGAAGGTAGAAGTTTTACTTATTACACTGTTCCTGGAGTTGCTGTAGCTCTTGAGTTGACAGGTTCTGCACTAGGTTGATCTAGAGATGCGCGTCGTTTTGCCAACTTTTCTTCGAGTTCTCTGTCAAATTCTTCTTTTAAAGGAAGAACTTGTTTTCTTGTTAGCGTAGAAGAACCAGAACCCATTCCACTATCAGTAGAATTACTGTGAGTGAGAGTTCTGTTACTCAAACTATCCAGGTTTTGCTCCACAATAGGATCACTGAGAACATCTTCACTGAAAGAACTTTGTCCATTTAAGTTAGTTAATGAGGCGCTTCTAGGTAGTTCTGGTGGAGCAACTGGAGTAAGCTTAGGAGTTAAGCTACTAGATGAATTGCTTCTACGGACTGTTGCAAAGTTCTGAGAATCTGAATCAGAGACAGTAGCAGTACTTTCAGTTCCTATAGAATTTAGTGAATTGCTTTTTGACAAGCTGTTAGATTGTTCAGAGCCTTTTCTTCCCAGTGAAGAGAATGATGATGACACAGACCTAGTTAAACTTTTGACAGAAGGCCTGTTAGCTTTTTTCTCTGCTCTGTCAAACATATTGCTTACGCTTGAGTACAAATGATTTTCTCTACATTCTTTAATAACCTTCTTAATTTCATCGTGATGTTCAGAGAAAACACTGTCGATGAAATAACTACCTTTAGGTAATGACCTTTGTGTTAACAAGTTATGCAAGCTTTTTTCATTTAAATTATTAATGAATTCTTTCTGTACTTGCCATCCAGAAGTATGTTCAATCTCCCCTGATTTTGCCTTCTCTGCCATTTTTAAATCAATTTCTGACGATATTCCAGAAAGTATATTTTTCACTAACCCAGAATTATTTCCTTTATCAGCAAAAATTGCTTTCATATCATTTCTTATTTCGTCAGATTTCTTAATTGCATCTGGAGTAAACCTTTTTACCTTATCTAAATAGTCCGTCTCACCAGATGCCTTATGGAACTTATTTGCCACTCCTTCGCCTACAAAACTAGCGCCTTTTTTCAGTGAATCTACTGAATGTTCATAACCTTCTTTCACCTTATCTTTAACATGCATAGCACCATCTCTAACTTTTCCAGCAGCGTATGTTGATGCGTCCTTAACTTTCCCAGCAGTATATTTCGCCCCATCAACTGTTTTTTCTGCTGACCACTTGAGCCCTTTATATCCAGATTGAACTGCTTTTACAGCGACTTTTACAGCGAAATATAAAGCAAGACCAACTATAGCACCCGGTATAGCAAGTGTTGCACCAACTGCCAAAAGTGGTAGTACTGCCGTAAATAACCCACTTGCTGTACTTACTACAAGAATCTTATCTCCTTGTTTCATCTTAGAGAATTCTGTATCTCCTTTTAACAGGTCAGTCATTCTTTCTTTTAGCTTCTTGTGATCATTAGCAATATCTGAATTTGGTAGATTTTGCATCGTTTTATTCAAATCAAAACTATCTTCTGGTTGGTTTTGTTGAGTTCCAACAGAATTTGAATTTTTTTCATTATGTAACATTTTAAACCTCACTATTAATTAAATATATTATATTGTACACCCTCGATTCTTAAGTTAGTGTTAAATTGATTGCCAGTATTTATTTGTCTTCAAATAATTTCGCTTGACGTGTTTTGTGGTAACATAGAAAATTAGGTCAAGAAGCTGCAGCATTTATGAAGTATAGAAAAAGAACACTCATCTTTTTGGCTGTTATAACTTTAATAATAATAGCTTTACTATTTAGGTATAATTCCCATTTTCACAAAGACGTAGTGCACTTAAAGAGTGACAACAAAGAATTCAAAAAAAAGCCAGAAAATTCCATAGAGTCGACCATATTACATAGAGAAAAGGAAGTGTACGATCATGTTTTCCATCCTGATGATTAATTTGTAAATAAAATAGCAATTTATGTTTGCATTTTCTTATTAAAGAAGTAATATTAGCGTATTAATTATAGAATCAATCATTATGTTTGATGATAATAATCCTTGGAATCTGGGAAAGAAACCGGTAGGGAACAAAACTCCTAATAATGAAGATATTTTAAGTAAAGCTGTATCTGATATAAGGTTCTTTCTTAATGGATTAACCAGAAACAGGGGCAAAAAACCTTATTTCATCATTTTCATTATTTTGCTGTTCTATGCTTGCACTGGCTTTTATATTGTCCATCCTAGTGAAGAAAGTATAGAACTTACCTTTGGTAAATATTCTAATACAGAAACACCTGGTTTGCGTTATCACTTCCCCTACCCTATTGGCAAGGTTTTTAAAGTGAACGTTAAGGAAGTAAATCGTGAAGAAATTGGGGTAAGTAGTTCTTATGGGCGAGATACAGATCGCGGTGAAGGCGTGATGCTAACTGGAGATGAAAATATAGTCAACGTTAACTTCGAGGTTCAGTGGCGCGTTAGAGATGCTAAGGACTATTTATTCAAAGTGCGGGATTACAAACCCGGTTTCAGTGTTAAAAATGCTGCTGAAAGTGCCATGAGAGAAATAATAGGTAAAAATACGATCTCTTTTGCACTTGGTCAAGGCAGACCAGAAATTTCTAGAGATACTAGAATTCTATTGCAGCAGATTCTTGATGGATACCAAATGGGTATAGAGATTTTATCTGTTCAAATGAAAAAAATTGATCCACCAGAAAAAGTAATCAGTTCGTTTAGAGATGTACAAAGTGCTCGTGCAGACAAAGAGCGTACTATAAACGAAGCATATGCTTATAATAATGATATTATACCTCGAGCAAAGGGTGAAGCGATAAAGATAAAATTAGATGCACAAGCATATGAAAATGAAATAATAAATGAAGCAAAAGGTAATGCAAATCGCTTTTTATCTCTTTATGAGGAATATAGACAGAATCCTTCTCTCGTTAAGAATCGTATTTATCTTGAAACTATGGAAAATATTTTCAGTAAGGTAGACAAAGTTGTTGTAACTGATGATCTGAAAGGTATGTTTTCTTATTTACCTCTTACAAATTTAGGAAAATAACCATGAGTAGTAATATTAAAATTGTTTTTGTTTCTGTATTTGTTGTTTTATTGATTGTTTTATTTAATTCAATATTTGTTGTGCAAGAAACAAAGCAAGCGATAGTTATACAACTCGGTAAAGTTGTAAGGGATGTTAGGGAAAGTGGCTTATATTTTAAGTTGCCATTCATAAATAGTGTAGAGTTTCTTGATAAAAGAGTTTTAGATTTAAGTCCTGATAAGATCCCAAGGGAAGTGATAACAGCGGATCAAAAACGTATTATAGTAGATGCATATGCAAAATATAAAATAACAAATCCTGTTATTTTTTACCAGGCTGTGAGGAATGAATCAGGGCTGGTTAGAAGATTATATCCGGTTATAGAAGCACACATAAGAGAAAATATAGGCAGATTTTCGTTGATTAGCTTGTTGAATGAAAAAAGATCAGAGGTTATGCAATTGATTCAGCGTGGAGTTTATTCTGAAGCTGAAAAATTTGGCATAGAAATAATAGATGTAAGAATTAAGAGAGCAGACTTACCAGAAGAAAATAGTTCTGCAATATTTCGCCGTATGCAAACTGAAAGGGAAAAAGAAGCAAAAGAAATTAGAGCAGAAGGAGAGCAAGCTGGGCAGGAAGTTAGATCAAAAGCTGATAAATTAAAAAGGGAAATTATCTCTAGTGCAGTAAAAGAATCGTACGAAATAAGGGGCCGTGGTTATGCTGAAGCAACTAGAATTTATAATGAGGCATTTAAGGTCGATGAAGAGTTCTTTAACTTTTATCGCTCTATGAGCGCTTACAGTAAATCATTTGCCGAAAATAATACTAAATTTGTACTTTCACCAAACAATAACTTTTTAGATATTTTAAATAAGGGGTGGAAATAGTCTATGAAAAGTAAGGCATTTATTTTATCTATATTTGCATATTTTCTAATTGCGTTTTCTTCGTATGCTAATATGTTTGATTGGAATGCAAAAAAGGTCGTTGATGCTAGCACTACTGCATGCAACTGTAATCAAGGACTTGCCGATTTAGTGGAAGAACTCATTCCTGCGGTTGTAAATATTTCAAGCGAACAAATCATCAAACAAGAAAATAACAGCAGAACTAGAGTTCCATCTATGCCAGGAAATAATTTTTTTGATGATTTTAGAGAGTTTTTTGAGCATTTTGATCAGTTTTTTATGGATAGGGGCCCTAGTGTTAACAAAGAGGTGGTGTTGCTTGGTTCTGGGTTTATTATAGATAAA
This sequence comes from Wolbachia endosymbiont of Wiebesia pumilae, assembly GCF_017869285.1. NCBI lineage: Bacteria > Pseudomonadati > Pseudomonadota > Alphaproteobacteria > Rickettsiales > Anaplasmataceae > Wolbachia > Wolbachia endosymbiont of Wiebesia pumilae. The sequence continues at coordinate 1,007,958 of NZ_CP054557.1, read as the reverse complement.
GGTGGAACTATAGTAACCAATTATCACGTTATTAAAAACGCCAAAGATATCACAGTTACTATGAACGATAATACTTATTTCAAAGCAGAAGTTTTAGGCTATGATGCAAGAACTGATCTTGCTGTGCTTAAGATTAATTCTGATAAAGATCTTTCTTCTGTTGCATTTGGTGATTCTGATAAAGCAAGGGTTGGTGATACGGTTATGGCAATAGGTAACCCATTTGGTTTGGGTGGCTCTGTAAGCACAGGAATTATATCTGCAAGGTCCAGGGACATTAGTATTGGCACTATGAATGAATTTATTCAAACTGATGCTGCAATTAATAGGGGTAATTCTGGAGGACCGTTATTTGATTTAAATGGAAAAGTTATAGGTATTAATACTGCTATCTATTCTCCATCTGAGTCTGGCGGCAACGTGGGTATAGGTTTTGCCATACCATCTAATTTAGCTATGTCAATTATTGACACATTAAAAAGTGGCAAAAAAATAAAACATGGTTGGCTTGGTGTGCAAGTTCAGCCTATAACGAAAGAATTTGCTGAGTCCTTGGGTTTAAAAGATATAAAAGGCGCATTGGTTGCAAGTATAGTAAAGGATAGTCCTGCAGAAAAAGGTGGGATTAAAGTAGGTGATATATTATTAGAATTTGACGGTAAAAAAATCGATAGAATGACACAATTACCTCAAATGGTTTCAAGAGCTGGACCTGAGAAAAAAGTGCAAGTTAAGTTACTTAGAAAGAGCAAAGAGGTTAATATTAAAGTTGTGATCGGAGAATCTACAAATGATGGCCAAGATAACAATCAAGAAGAAAATAAATCAACATCTGATTATGTAACCGGTTTAACTGTTTCAAATCTGCCAAAAGAATCAAAAGAAAGTAAAAATAATGTACCTACAAAAGGTGTGATAGTTACCAATGTAGATAGTAACAGTAATGCCACGTTGCGTGGTATTAAAAAAGGAGACATTATTATCCAATTAGATGGAACCGATATAGAAAATACTAATGATTTTCAAAAACAAGTTGATTCAGCAGTAAAGAAAAACGGTAAAGATTCAATAATGTTGCTCATTTACCGCAATGGAAATCAATTCTTTACTTCGATAAAGTTGAAGAAATAGCACTCGTAGGTTATTTACTAAATTAGCAGCATTGTAAGCCTGTCACTGTAACACCTCAATCTTACAAGACAAATCAAAACTATTAAAGTCTACATTCCATTCACTAAAATACACATATGGATAATATAAATTTTCTAAAATTCATTGAACTGTGCTTTCAAACAGTGGTGCCGGGATGTGAGTATAATGATTATCAGTACATAAAAGTCATAGCAGACAGGCTGGAAGCAGCGAATGCTGGCGAAGTAAGGCGCATAATATTCAATATGCCTCCGCGTTCAATGAAGTCCATATGTATGAGTGTTGCGTGGCCCGCATGGATACTGGGAAATCAGCCAACTGCAAGAATAATAGTTGCAAGTTATTCTAAGTTGCTTAGTGAAAAACATTCGCTTGATACCAGGTGCATAATGCAATCTGATTGGTATAAAGAACTATTTCCAGAGGTAGAACTATCCAAAGACCAGAACACTAAATATAAATTCCAAACAGTGCAGAGAGGATACAGAATCGCAACATCAGTTAGAGGAACATTAACCGGTGAAGGTGGTGACTCTATTATTGTGGATGATCCGCTTAACCCTGCTCAAGCTTTGAGTGAAACATTTAGAAAACGTGCCACAAACTGGTTCGATCAGACTTTAGTAACGAGACTCAACGATAGAAAAAAAGGAGTAATTGTGCTTGTGATGCATAGGCTCCACCTGGAAGACTTAACTGGGCACCTCTTATCTAAGCCAAAAAACATATGGCATCACATTTGTTTGCCAATGATTTCTGAAAATAAGGAGGTTATTTATTCAATTAATAACCATACTGGTGTCATTCCAACCCCCCCTCCTGTCATCCCAGTGCCCAGACACTTGTATCTGGGATCTCGTTCCTTAACTTTATAGTGTAAATTATTTCAAATTGTGTCTAGCTGCAAGTATAATAATTTCCATTTATAGATAAAGTATGTTGCAAATGTTATGCCAAAGAGTATAATAAAATCTATATCAAATACTTTACAAGAAAAAGTGGGATAGAGGCAAAAGCAAATATTAATAAGGATAATTTAAGAAAAGCGCATGCTAGAGTTTGAAGAAGCAGTAAAAATAAAAAATATTATTGAAAGGTTAAATAGCACATGATATAATATATATATATAGTGTAAAAATGTAAATAATTTTATTGACATCTTTACATTAATAGTTCTTAAATATTTAGTACTGTAGAATTAAATTATTAAGTTTTATGAAGGAAGTAAAAATGGTGGAAAGCTTTTCAGGTAATAATAAAGATAGTAATTTTATTGAGGGGGCAAAAATAATGGAAAATTTTTCAGATAATAACGGAAACGGTAGCTCGATCTTCCAAGGAAAAATCAGGGAGCAAGATTTCTCTGCAGAGCAGAAGCTAAATGAACTAAAAGCAGCCATAGAGGAGCTCACCAGACAAGATTTGCTCAGGAGGCTCGAGTGTGAGCGTCAGGCTTCTAGTTGTATCGATGAAATATCATCTCAAGCAGAGCTACATATCGGAGAAGGTGATGATGAGAATTACTTCACTGGTGAAAAAGGAAGAGTACTCGGAGATTTCTGGAATTTCTTTGAATCTCTCTTCAACCTTTTTGAAGTAGATGTAGATGATCCGAAAATCTACCAAATGCTCAAAGAGAAGAAAGAAAAAAATTGGCTTCTTTCGATAATTGAATTTATGTGTGACAAGCTTAAGGAGTTAATCAAGAAGATTTTTGCACGCGATTTAAGTTTCAATCAGAGGTTGGACAAAGAGATAAAAGAATTGCAGGAAAAATTAGGCAGTGGTGAGTTATCAGAAGAAGAGTTTGCAAGGGCGTTAGAAAGATTAACTGCATTGCAAGATCTGAAACTCAGGTTACAAATGGCCGTTGTCGGATGGATTGTTACAATGTTCGCAGAGATGTTTGGAGTTGAGTTGGCAGCTGCGGTAGAGGCACCTACAGAAAAAGAAGATAAAAAAGCAGAAAAAACATCATTAGAAGCAATTAAAGAAGTTCATAAAGACGTAGAAATCAAGGTAGATGAAAGAGAAAAACCTAAAGTGCCAGTTTTCCTTTTTGAAGTTTCACCAGGATTTGTAAGACCGGTTGTTCTGAGCAAACCAGAACTTGAAATTGCGTCAGATCCTTTGAAACATCTATTGCGTCTTACTGAGCTTGAAAGAAAATATCATGAAAATTCACAAAAACCAAAAGTGGAAGAAGAGAAAAAAGCGAAGCAGGAGGAACCGAAGAAAGAGGTGTGTCCACCTGCTCCAAAAACTGCAACGAATACGACGGGGACGGGGCAGAGGAGACAGGATGTTCAAGGATGCGATAGTAGTAAGGAAAGAAAGAAAAACCACGATGAAAATAATAATAAGCAAGCTCCAAACCAACCTACTCAAGGCTCTGTTCCTAACGGAAAAGCTTCGAACCAACCTATCCCAAAATCTATGTCTGACAGAAAGGCTTCAGAGCAATTTGTTAAAAATCCTGTTGCTGATTGTGAATATGATCTTACAGTTGGTTTTTGGAATGGTCCTGAGAATGAAGGTTCTGTGAGTAATGCTCAACCACCAAAAGAATTGACTAATGATGTAAAAGTTGAGAAATGTGCAGAAGGTCAGTCAGTAGGAAAGACACCTTAGTGGGGATAGCTAATACTTAGATGACAAAAAAGGGTGTCATTCCAGTACTGGAATCCAGGGGCATATAGATAGATGTCGACAGTTCGTCATTCCGCTACGTGTTAGCGGAATCTATGCTTGAGATACCGCGAATGAATCGCGGTATGACGTAGGGAACTTAGGGTTGCCAATGACTTGTCATTCCAGCGCGTGACGCTGGAATCTTGAAATTTGTGTTTTATGAAAAAGAGTGAATAAAATTTTTTGAAAAAAAATATAAAAAACTGCTTGCACTTAATTTTATTTTTAGTATATTGATTGCATGATATTTTTACTGGAGGGTAATATGCCGAATGATAATGGTAAGGAAAGTTTTAAGGGAGAAAAAGAGTGGGATCTCCGGAACAAGGGGCTAGGTGGTGGAATAGTGACGCATGTTAAAGGAGCAAGGATTGATGATCATCGTGATGCACTTAAGGACGTGCGAGAGAAGCTACGTCAGCCTAGCAGTTCTATGAGCGGGTCAAGCTCTAGTGGAGTTGGTAGCGGTAATAAAAGGTAGTAATAAAAAATAGTTGTTGTAATTTAAAAATGGGGAGGTTGGTATGCCTAATATAGAAACAGTAAGGGCGTTGATTAACGCTTTTAATGTACATAATTATTTTTCTAATACAGTTAAAACTAATTTTAAGCTGCAAAGCGAGGGCAAGAAGAACTATATCGTAGTCTCATTTGATAAGAGTATGGATACGTATCAGTGTAGAAGATATCTGGACAGTATAAAAAGAAAGATAATACGTGAATTCTACGGCATTGAGGAAAGTAATGATGCAGAAATATTGGATACAGCTAAGCTAATTTTTGATGTTAATTCTTTTCCGTTTGATATCAATGATAGAGACTGGTCTTGGGATAAACAGCATGGGTTTAAGTTTGTAACACCTGTAGATAAAGGTGTAATTTTTAATCTAAAGTCTCACTTAGCTTCTTCACTTAAAAAAGATGTTCTAGAAGGTATGCCAACTTGTAGCATATTCACTAATGCATTTGACAAGAAAAAATATTTATGGTGCGGTGAATTTGATAATGAAGAATTAAGTCAGCAATTTAAGAGTAAGTTTTTATCAAGGATGAGAGAAAGATATAAAAATGTTCCTAAGAGCCCTCTGAAGGTTGAAGGTAATGATGTATATATCAAAGATGTTTTTGATGACGCTCGTTTTATTGATAGTGTAACACGGTATAAGGCATGGCTTACAGGTATGGACCTTGGAGTTGGCAATGATGTTGATCATAGTGTGAAGTCATTTAAAAATATGATAATAAGATCTACTTATTCGGTGACAAAAGTGATGGTAGATGGTTTTATACTTGCTCCTCCTTTAAATGGGAGAGTAGTTTCAATTCTTACACCTATTACACAAAATGGTAAGGGGATTAAATTGTTAACAAAAGAAGAGGTACGTGCTATAAATCGTGCATTTAATCATGCTGTACTTGATGATATTAGTGGTAGAACTCAAGCAAAATTATCAGTGAATGGAAGCAGTGGAATATATGGCATAGACTTTTCCAATCCGTACATTTCTCACTGTGTGATAACCAAAATAATAAAAAACTCTGTAATCAACAAAGACCATGAACTGGCCATTGACCCTGAGCTTTGTTTTCGAGCATTGTCGCGATCACCATCGACTGAACTGTCAGATATGAAATGGGAGTCTCCCACGCGGAGTCAGGGTGGAGTAAAGGATTCTCCCAGGCAAGGATCAGAAAGAGAGAAAGAAACAGAGCCTTTTCGGGGGGTGCTGGGGGAAGAGATAGGTCAGGCTAGTACTTCTTCTCAGCAAACGGACATGCCATCCAGTTCATACACGTACATAGATAAACGAGATGAAAGTATGCCAGAGGATTCGTACTTTTTGCCATCAACGTTAACTTCTTTTCCACGTGTTATAACTCCTCCAGTTCATTACACAATATCGACGAAACCAATTCTACTTACGACAAAGAATGATCAAAAGTCCTCAAGTCTTGAGTTTTCTGCACGTTCTCCATGTTTGAAAGATGTGAACATTTTGGGTATGAAATCTGAAGAACATGATAAAAGCGAGCAAGGGGCTTGCTCACAGGTGGGTGTGAGAGCATTGGAAGGTGATCAGGCAGATGATGAAAGTATGCTAATAAAGATTCAGGGTCAGCAAGTGAGCTATAGGCCATCATTGACTCCTTTTCCTACAGCATGGGATAATTCAACATTCTTAAATCTTGAGGTTTCTAATGAGGAATCTGAAAAACAGCAAGTTACTGATAAAAGTGATCGAAAAAGTAGTAATGAGTGTTTTAAAGCGAAGCCACAAAAGAATGAATCTTCGAAGAAACATGGGGGTGGTGTTCAAAAAATGAAAAAATGGCTCTCTTCAACTTTTAGTAAGCAATATGACGTAAACCTTAAGCGACATGATGAAGGGCGTGGTACAACGCGAAGTACTCCTGAAACTTCTGTAACTAAAAAATTATCTGTGTCTAGATTATTTTCTTCATTGTCAGATATAGTAAGAGCAGAAAATAATTCACCCTCAAAAGAGACTTCTCCTGTAAGTTCTCTAGATGGTGATCCAGGCCCGTCACAAGGTACTATTTCGGGGAAAGGGGAGGTACTACCTGTAGAGTATAGATCTGATAACTCTAGTTCTAAAACAGCAGTTGATAGAGATAGTGGTTTTTGTTCTACGGGTTCTCCTGCTGCGCAACATAAGGGAAGTGTCTCTTCAGAGCTTAAACATCTGCAACAGGTAAAGAATATATCAGAAGCTTTGAGGAAATAAATTTAGGTTTTTAGATACATCTTAACCATCTAAATGGTTTATTAGGGTTGGGGCCAAAGTCCCTGACCCTGAAAGCATTGGTGTTAGTTTTTCTCATCCATTGCAGATATTGCGCGGTACTAAATGTTTAAAAAGTATTAATATAAAGATATCAATAAAATTATTTACACTTTCATGCTATGCTCATAGCATCATATATTACTTAACCTTACAATAATTTTTTTATTCTTGCTGCTTCTTCAAACTCCAAATTTTTAGCATGCTCTATCATTTGCTTTCTCAAATCATCCTTATTAGTATTTACTTTCGGTTCTGCTATTGCCCTCTCTTGTAAGGTGTTTGATATAGGTTTTATTATAGTCTTCGGGATAATATTGTGCAATATATTATGTTCTTCTTGTTTTTTTCTTCTTCTTTCGGTCTCTCTTAATGCACGGTCCAGAGAACCAGTGATTTTATCTGCATACAAAATTACTCTACCTTCAGCATTACGCGCAGCACGACCGATCGTTTGAATTAATGAAGTTTCCGATCGCAAAAATCCTTCTTTATCAGCATCCAAAATTGCAACCAACCCACACTCTGGAATATCAAGACCTTCCCTCAGCAAGTTAACACCTACTAAAACATCGATTTCTTTAGATCTCAATTTGTATATAATTTCTATTCTCTCCAGCGCAGCAATATCAGAATGCAAATAACTCACTCTCATATTCAATTCACTCATATATTCAGCTAAATTTTCAGCCATTTTTTTCGTCAATGTAGTGATTAAAACACAAAATCCCTTCCCTATTGTCACTTGTGCCTCATGAATTACATCATCAATTTGACTCTCTATTGGTTTTACAATGCAGATTGGGTCTATAAGCCCTGTTGGACGGATAACTTGCTCTATAAATACATTACTGGTCTTTGCCAACTCATACTTTCCGGGAGTGGCTGAAATGTAAACAGTCTGCGGCCTAACTCCCTCCCACTCTTCAAATTTTAATGGACGATTATCAAAAGCGGAAGGGAGCCTGAAGCCATAGTCGATCAATTTCTTTTTACGCGCCTCATTACCACTGTACATCGCACCAACCTGAGGAACGGTGACATGACTCTCATCAACAAATAAAATTACGTCTTTGGGTAAATATTCAAACAAAGTAGGCGGTGGATCCCCAGCTTCCATTCCATAGAGATAACGCGAATAATTTTCAATACCTTTACATATTCCTGTTGTTCTCATCATTTCGATATCAAAATTAGTGCGTTGCTCGAGGCGCTTTGCTTCAACAATTTTTTTCTGTGAATAGTAATAATCCAAGCGTTCATGCAGCTCTTTTTTGACTAGTTCAATTGCCTGCAACAAAGCCTCACGCGGGGTTATGTAATAGCTATTTGGAAAAATGGTGATTTTATTTACGCCTTTGGTAACATTGCCCGTTATAGCATCAACTTCAGAAATTTCTTCTATTTCATCGCCAAATAACGATAAACGCCAAGCTTTATTTTCATAATGGGAAGGAAATATATCAACAATATCGCCGCGCACTCTGAAATACCCTCTCTCAAACCTGGCATCAGAGCGCTTGTATTGAAGATCAGTTAAGTTGCTCAGGAAATCATTAATACGAATTTTATTTCCAACACTAAGCGGTATGATCATGCTGCGGTAGCTCTCAGGCGAACCAAGACCGTATATGCAGGAAACACTGGCAACTACGATCGTATCCCTGCGCTCCAAAAGGGAGCAGACGGTGGAATAACGCAGCATCTCAATTCTTTCGTTAATTGCAGAATCTTTTTCGATATAAGTATCAGTTTGTGGTAAATAGGCTTCAGGTTGATAATAATCATAATAAGAAATGAAGTATTCAACAGCATTATGGGGAAACAATCCTTTCATTTCCTCATAAAGCTGTGCTGCTAAAGTTTTATTGTGTGTCATAATTAATGCAGGCCTGTTTGTCCTTGCAATAACATTTGCCATAGTAAAAGTTTTCCCAGAACCAGTAACTCCAAGCAAAACCTGATCTCTTTTATTGCTATTTAGCCCTGCAATTAAGCTATCGATTGCCTGTGGTTGATCCCCAGCCGGTTGAAAATGTGTAGCGATTTGAAATTCCATAGACTTTACTTACTATCTTTGATTCATTGTATAGTAAACACTATATTGCTTTTAAGATAAGTTGTATAGCTATCGTAAAGCCATAAAACATTAACCAACAATGTCATGCAAGTAGCTGACACTGGAATCTTGTTTCAATGTTAAACAAAATACCATAGAATTCAAGAAGACAATTCCTAAAAAATCCCTACATCCAAAAAAAGGCAAAATGCTGCTTGAATAAGCTAAATTTTTTTAGATGCAAAAACAATAAAACATAGTTGATACTAAAGTTATAGTACTCCTATGACAACGTTACAAAAATTAAGGAAATGGATAGCTCTGATCAATTGGAATAGTATTTTCAGGTACCGGTGGTCAATATGACATTTTTAAAATAAAGATTTAGAACCTGTTTAAAATCTTCTCAATAGAAGAGAAATGAAGGAAAGAACGACCATTTGTAGGCTAGTGTTAAGTTTTCGCTCGCAATTTTTCCACAATCGTCTGCATTTTTCTAACCAAGCGAAAGATCGCTCTACAACCCATCTTTGTGGCAATACAGCAAAGGAATGTAATTCACTTCGTTTTATTACTTCTACAGTTGCTCCAATAATCGTTTTTATTTGAGTTGCAAAATTTTCTCCTGTATAACCTGCATCAACCAGTATATTTTTAACTTCCGAGAGGTTTTCTTTTGCGCTTTCAACCATTCTCACAGCACTGCTAACCCCAGTTGTAAATTAGAAAAAATAGAAAAGGTAAGGAAATAGGGTAAACTCCGAGGTATTTGATATTCATTCCTAAAATAGGAGGTTACCAATGAAAGAGAAAGTAACAGAAATCTTTTGTATAGTCGATGATTTTTGCAATACAGTCGATGAAAATTTTGCAGAAAAACTTCTACCAAGTGGCAAAAAACCAACCAGGACGCCAGAGATTACGCATTCAGAGATTTTTACCATAATATTGCTATATCAAGTGCGACAATTTTAAAATTTTCTATGTGCATTATTTGAAATTATTATACGAATCAGCGTTTCCAAAATTGCCATCCTATAGTAGGTTTATCAGGCTAAAATCGCGGGTTTTATGGTATTTAGCGCTCTTAATGCAATGGTTTTGCGAACAGTCAAAAGTGACAGGGATTTCGTACATAATCTATCGCTGTTTGCCATCCAAAAAGGACCTCGAGAAACAAAGTTTTCAAAGGGTTGGCAAAGATTGGAAAGACTACTTATGGGTGGTTTTTCGGTACATCTAGTAATCAATGAAACTGGCGAAATTCAAGGGGTTACGGTGATAAAAGGCAACGTTGATACCTGTGCCAAATTTAACTAAGAAATTGACTGGATTATTGTTTGGAGATAAAGGATATATCAAAAAAGATCTTTTTCACGAATTATTCGATAGAGGGTTAAAGCTTGTAACCAGTATAAAAAAGGGTATGAAAAACTCATTAATGGCGCTAAATGAGAAGATTTTGTTAAGAAAAAGATCGATTATTGAGACAGTTTTTGGCTCTCTGAAAAACAAATTTGAGATTGAGCATACTCGCCACAGATCACCGATAAATTTTTTGGTACACATTTTTTCTACGCTTGTTTCATATTCCATGCAGCCGCTGCATTTCTAAGCTTTACTTCGTTGGCTAATCCGCAACTGGGGTATATAGGGTTGACACCAAGGCAATATTCTTCTGGAGAAGTTGATCGGCATGGCAGCATATCAAAGATGGGACCAGCGGAATGTAGAAGTATGTTATATGAAGCTGCACAAACAATGCTTACAGTTACCAAGAGGACATTTAAATTAAAAAACTGTGGTTGCGAAGAAAAAAGGAATGAAAAAAGCAATTGTAGCAGTAGCAAGAAAATTAGCTGTAATTATGCATAGGATGTTGGTTGATAAAACAGAATTTTATTATCAATAAACATCAAAAGAGCATAGGACAATAATTTTATTGAAAATAAAGATAGCAATGCCGATGGAAGGGACAAGCAAGAACTTAGTTAGAACCTGTCTTGAAAGGAACTAAGCAGCTAATTTAGCAAGCATAATAGTAATCATATTAAAGGAGATATTAGTTTTTGAAGTAAGAGGAGAATGCTCATAATCCTTGCTCATACGTCTAAAATTGGAAAGCCAAGCAAAAGTTCTTTCAACAATCCACCGTTTAGGAATAACTTGAAATCCTACAGCATCAGCTGCTTTTTTAGTAATCGTCAATAAACATCCTGTTTTCAATAAACAGTAATTTTGCAATTTACCAATATATCCCTGATCAGCGAGAAACCTTTGTAGCGTTGAAGCTTTTCGTTTAGCTTGAGTAAAAAGATTTAGAGCACCATCACGATCTTGAATGCCTGCACTATGAACATCAGCTGTAATAATTAGGCCTATTGTATCCACAATGATGTGACGTTTTCTACCCTTTATTTTCTTGCCAGCATCATATCCTCTGGATCCCCTTTTTGAGTGGTTTTCACTGATTGACTGTCAATTATTCCTACCGAAGGTATTTCATTTTTGCCAACCATTTTTCTTACCTTTTTTACTAACATATCGTGTATTTCTTCCAATTTGCCACTATTACGCCACCTGAGAAAATAATCATACACCGTTTTCCATGGCGGAAAATCTTTTGGCAGCATTCTCCACTGGCAACCACCTTTCATTATGTATCTTATTGCATTAATAATTGTTCTAATATTGTGCTTTCTTGGCCGTCCTACTGCACCTTGTGCAACACTTGGCTCCAAAATTTCCCATTCTTTGTCACTTATATCACTTGGATACATTTTTACCTACTATTTTTTACTTATCTCATCATATTCTCTTTCTCATTTCTTTTCAAGACAGGCTCTTAGACTTCGTGGTAAACATGTTGCCGTCCACTTCCGCCTAACAAGTATAATGCGGCTTGACAAATTTATTGTCATCTCAGACCGCGGAGAGAACCATATGCTACTTTTAACTTATGTAAAATTACCAAGGATTATGGAGAAGATATGCTGTTTTGATTTGTGTGAAAATTATTGTTGACTTATGTGCAATTAGAGAACCTAAGTCACTTTAGCTATATATAAAAGGTTTAAGTGGTTGTATTGATGTATCTTTGTATTAAAAAACACCCAATAAGCAGAGTTGTAAGTGGAATAAACCACAAAATGTAAGTGCTAGATTTTATAGGCGGTACGATTATAATTGAATTGCCGTAAGAATTTTTTAACTCTGAGATTATCTCTTCATCTGTGTATCCATCATTGATTTTTTTACGAATTGCTTCTCGCATATCATACGCGATCTGAGATCCAGATTCAGACAATGATTCGCCAGAACATATTGGACACCTTATTATTTCAAATAAACTTGTTGCTCGTTTTTCCATGCTTTTATCTCTGAGTTTATTATCCAGAGTAAAAGCATTTACGCCTGAGTGAAATATCAATATGAAAAGTAAACTAACTACTGCTCTCATCCTTGGTTAATTGGGTTGAGTTGGTTCATAAAATCAGTGATGGATAACTTTCCAATAAAGCTTGACCCTACATCATCATCGTACTTTATTGAAAATTGAACGCTGTCATCAGTTGTTTTTTCCGATAAGGAAGATATTAATTTTTCGAACGCATCTGAAATTTTTGAGTCATCAGTCATAAACGAGATTAATTCTTTATAATTTGATATGGCCACGTTAATCTTGTCTTGAAATGAAGACGTAACCAAATTGTAATTTTGCACTCCACCATCTGCAGCAAGAGAAAAATTATTACTTTGAATTAAAAATTTTTCTATATTGAAATTAATTCTGGAAGCTGAGATGTGGTTTACAAATTCAAAATCAAATTTAGTGTTGATACAACTTTCAGGACTTGCAGTACTTTTATACCGATAAGTATAAAAATCAAATCCTAGCTTAATATTTCCATTCAGTTCTTTATTGAGATGAAATTGAATGTAATTACTTTTATCATTCACCTCGGTTATAACACTTTGCTGATTTTCTGAAACATCACATTGTAATCCATAATCTTCGTAACGAAGTGTATCTATATAGTCTATTATTGTACTATTTCTATCAAACCTTAGCGAAGATGGTAAATCATTTAGTCTAACAACAAAGTGGCTGCTATCGTTTGTGTGGCATTTTATATTCTTTTTCTCATCACCATGAACAGTAATATCAACTTTATTACTTGGTGTATAAATATATACTGATTTATCAAATAATCTATTTTTTATCAATAAAGCATCAGATGAGATGGTTAATTGCTCATTGGAAAATTTTGGGTTTGTCACACGAAAAATTAGGTTAGAAGGAAATCCACTAAAATCATGTGAAATATCAAATTTTTCGTCGTTAATGTATAGTATTGTTTCAGCTAAAAGATTTTTTACCTTACATGCAGAAAAATACCAAAAACCACTATACGCTACAGGAATAAACAAAAGTAAAGAGATGATAATATAGATAAAAATCTTACGCATAGCTAATCACTCCCCTGTTTATCCAATGATATATTTCTTGTACCCCTTGGTATGGTTACACACAAGCCGTCGATATCTTTTGTGATTTTTATTTGGCACCCAAGTCTTGATGTCTCTGTTAAGCCGAAAGCTAGGTCTAACATATCATTTTCCTCATCAGATATGGGATTATGCGTTTCTACAGCATCATAAGATTTTGGATCAACAATCACGTGGCATGTAGAACAAGCAAGAGAGCCTTCACATGCACCTTCAAGCAGATCTGGATCACTTCTATGGGCTAAATTGAGCAGAGTTTCTCCCTCTGCAGCTTCATAGCTTTTCTTACTCCCATCAGGTAAAATAAAAGTAACAGATGGCATATTATTCCTATTAAAATCCTTACTAATTTCTCTATATCCTACAGGTAATAACTAATATTTGCAAACTCTTTACAATTCCAGTGCCTATTTTTTGTTATCCAAGTAGCCGACACTGGTTTCCAGAAAAAAGGGTGTTATGCAAGTAGCTGACACTGGTTTCCATCCAAGACGGCAGTGCCCTCTTCTTGTCATCCCAGTGCCCAGACACTGGGATCCAGGAATTTTATTAAGTTAGTAAGCATAAAAGTATAGCTAACGCGAGCTCTACGTCATACCGCCGCGGTATCTCTAGATCCCGCTAACACGTAGCGGGATGACGAACTGCTATACCGCCACGAACCGTCATACCGCGATTCATTCGCGGTATCTCAGGCGCTAACAAGAGATCCCGCTAACAAGTAGCGGGATGACGGTTGTTGTTTAGCTACAAACGTTAAGAAATTTACTAAGCGAAAAAAAAGGCAAAAGAAGCCCCGTGGTTGGCTAATTACTTACATTATACTTTCAAGTATGGCGTTTTTTTATTCTAAACGTTTAACAACCGCGATTCAGTTGCTTTTAAGCCGCAACTAATCTAAATTATAAACATTAAGAAATTTACTAAACAGAAAAAAAGGCAAAAGAAACCCTAGGGTAGCTAGTTATTCACTATCCATTTTTTAAATCGGCGTTTTTTGATGTTTTAAATGCTTTATAAGCGCATTTCAGCTTATATTAGGTAAAAACCTAGAATTTTATAAAGACATAAGGTGCACATAGTGCAAAAAATTAAACATGGGACGCCAGATACGTGAGTTTTTTTGTCATTTAATCTGTACAGAGAAGATAAATAAATAGCTTCAGTTTCATGATAAGGGGGCTGGCGGAGTTTGTCAAGTAAGTTTTTTGTTTCTATTGAATGACAGTTGTAACCTACGAAAGAAGTCTGTTGTAATTTGTACGATATCTTTATAAAATGGTTCGCATAAGTTATCTAGCAGTGCAACTAAACAAATACAAAAATCAAAACGTCGCGGTTTTTGGTCTTGGTAAAACTGGTTTATCCGCCATTAACGCTCTAACAAAGAGTGGTGTAAGAATATATGCATGGGATGATCATGAAGAGCAAATAGCAAATGCAAAAATGATGTATAAAAAATGTAATTTTATTCATCCCAAGGAATACAATTGGCATGAGATCAGTGCATTGGTTTTAAGCCCTGGAGTGCCAACAGAGCCACATTGGATAGTAAAACTTGCAAGGAGATTTGATTGCAAAATAAAATCAGACATTGAGCTATTTCTTGAAGCTAAAACTACGAACCAGAAGGTAATAGGCGTCACAGGAACAAATGGTAAATCAACCACTACATCACTAATAGGGCACATATTAAAATCTGCAGGGAAAAAAGTAGCTATTGGTGGAAATTTAGGCGTTCCTGTTTTGGATCTAGAAAGAGATGCAGAAATTTATGTAATCGAACTCTCCTCTTTTCAATTGGAGTTGATGAATGAAATTAACGTGGACATTTCAGCACTGCTCAATATTACACCAGATCACATAGATAGGCATGGAAGTATGGAGAACTACATAGCAACTAAATTAAAACTGATAAACGGTAGTGAGGTTGCCGTAATAGGATGTGACAATGAGATTACTGCTGATATATTCAACAAATTCACTGGAGACAAAATTCCAATCTCAGTAACATATTCTCCGATGTCATTCCAGCGCGTGACGCTGGAATCCAGAAAAGAAAAACCATTGCCAACTACTCAGATGACAGAGGGTGGTGCAAGAGATCTAATATCATTGGCAGGTAACAATTTGCTTGATTATAGTGAACAGATTACTGGTATAGATCGAAATTATCTGGATCCCAGTGTCAGCTACTTGGATGACAAAAGGGGCACTGGGATCCAGAAGATCTCGTTAAAACTAGAGAATCATAGCTTATCAGTAAGCGACGTGAAAATAAACCTAATATCCAACGCAGAAAACATAGCAGCCACATATGCCGTATGTAAGGTACTTGGAGTAGATAGCAACACTATTATCAATGGAATCAAGTCCTTTTCAGGACTGAGGCATAGGAATGAACTGCTTGGCAAAATAAGAAATGTGTTTTTCGTGAACGATAGCAAAGCAACTAATGCAAAATCGAGCGAAAAGGCGATCTTATCTTATGAAAACATAAATTGGATCGCTGGTGGAAGAAGCAAAAAAGGTGGAATAGAATCATTAAGCAAGCATTTTACAAGGGTTAGAAAAGCTTTTCTTATTGGAGAATCAACCGAAGCTTTTGCAAATGTTATGGAGAATAAAGTAGATTATGTTAAATGTTGCAATCTAGAAGATGCATTCAGATTGGCTTTTGAAGAGGCCTTAAATAGCGCAGAAGAAGTAACAATATTACTTTCTCCCGCGTGTGCTTCTTTTGATCAATGGAAAAATTTCGAGGAACGTGGTGAAGCATTTTGTAGAATGTTTGAAAATCTCAGGTACAATCACACATGCTGTTTAGTATGATGTTGCGTGGAACAAAAGTTAATAATAGATAAGCTAATTAGGGTTATTCCATTTGAAGGGATAAGCGATGAAACCCTATTAAAGGTGTGCACTGACCTTAATCTAGCTAATAGCTTTTGCAAATTTCAGAATGGAATATATAGCGCTTTGGAGCACATAGCAGAGGACTTAAATAGCTCAATGGAAGCTGAATTAAGAAATTCTAATTTAGAAGATATGAAAGTGCGAGAGCGAGTAAAGTTAGCTATTCAAATACACCTTTCAAACTATGCTAAGCTACCGAATTATAGAGAACTTTTAAAAAATGTTTTATCATTCTCCGTATCACCAAAAAATACATATTTTTCTAGTAAACTTTTATACAGAACTATTAGTGCGATTTGGTATGGCATTCATGACCAATCAACAGATTTTAACTACTATACAAAAAGAGCAATATTAGCTGGAGTGTACTTAAGTACGATACTTTTTTTTATCAATGATTATTCAGAAGATTTTGTGGATACTTTATCGTTTCTTGATAACCGTATCAACAATGTCATGACATTTCACAAATTCAAAACTCGCTTAAAAGGAATCATAGGAAATTTCTTATAAGCTATTGATTGTTGGTAGAAAAGTACTTGAGCACGATCCTGAAAAGGTTTGTGAAAATAAAAATATTCATGCTGATCATAAAGAACATTTAGTTTATTGTGAGGATAATAATGGTACAACAAAATACACCAGTTACGAAGAAAAAGAAAATAAATTTATTGAAGAAGCACATGAATATTTAATAGACTCTGAATTTAATAAAAATTTTGATCTAGGGCAGTACAGAATAAGTAATTTCTCCGGAAACTTGACGAAAATAGAACTGGAACTCATCAATGAAAAGTATATGCAAGTTTAAGTTGATAGAGAAAGAAAAATTATTCTTGCTATACCGTAAATACGTTCCAAGATTATACTAAAGTCTTTATTGCACTCAAAACCTTCGTTTTTCCTAATCTCTAGAATTATCAATGCATCATCACTTAACCAGCCTGAGTTAGCTAGTCCATTCAACGTTGATTCAACTAGATTGCTATTGTAAGGTGGGTCTATAAAAACTATGTCGCATTTTGAAATAGGTTTTGGTAAGCAGTTAGCACTGCAGCAAATTAGCGTAACATTGTCCGTAATTCCAAAATCTTCTGCTGTTTTTTTAGGCAGTTGCAAATTGTAATAATCTGAATCCACCATGAATGCATGTTTAGCGCCGCGAGAAAGCGCTTCAAATGAAAAAGAGCCACTTCCGCAGAACAAATCAAGTACATTCAAGTTATAAATAGGTTTTCTTGAGGAAAGTATACTAAATATTGCTTCTCGAACAATACTCATAGTTGGTCGTGCAGCTAAATGCTTACCTGTAGTTATTTTTCTTCCGCGATATTTGCCTGCAATGATGCGTAGCATATTAAATAAGCTCCAAAATAATTAATTATTTATACTATATGATTAATGTCAATATGGCTTTAGCAGTTTAATAGAGAGAAGCTATCGAGTCGCTTGTAAGAAAAACACAAACACAAGACTCATCAGTTATCTTTTTCTGATTTGCCTGCTGCATTAATTGCTTGACCAATCTCATCTTGTAAATCATCATGATCATTTTTTTCATCATGATTTAGCCCTTCAATTCTGCTTTCTAACTCTAACTTAATTATAGTATTGATTTTATCTATATTATCAAGAAAGCCTCTACATTCTTCTTCACTATACTCTTCACCAGATGCTTTTTTTTCAATAAATAGGTTTTTAAATCCTGCTAGATCAGAATTCTGATCGGTATTTAGTACAACATTTCTCTCTATGAAGCTAAGATCTGACAGCAGTAAGCTAACCTCTAACAGATCTTCACTTTTCACGCTTTTAAGGTCTTCAAGACTTTCTAAAATACTAAACACCTTAATCCTTTCTTGTACAATCTCTTTGTCTTCCTTATCAAATTCAGACAATAAACTATGATTATCTACAAATTTCTCACTCAAAGCTTTATTCAATTTAGCAAAATTGACATCCTTGTCAAGTGATGTGTTATCCCGCAACAAGTCTACCCTTGCCCTACGCGCATTTAAAATGTCGTCGTAGTCATTTAACTTTATGTTGCCATCTTTGTCTTGCTGCAATTTATAATAATCAAGGCCTTTGAAATTTTTATTAGTCTTCATCTTCAATCCTCTTCTCATCTCCTTTTGCATCTGGTTTCCTCATTGGTTCCGGTAATTTCCTTTTACTGTCTTCTCGATTTCTTTTTTCCTCTCTTTCAGCACGTTTTTTTATAGCTTCCTGGGTATTCATTTCAAAAAGTGCCTTAACGTACTCTTCTGGATTTTTTGGTTCTTTAAATAAAGGCTTAAGATTATAAACTTCGTCTTTTCGATCTCTTTCTTCTTTTCTTCTAGCTCTTTCAGCACGTTTTTCTACAGCTTCTGGAGTGTTCATTTCAAAAAGTGGTGAGAGGTTGTAAACTTTATCTTGATTTCTTCTGCCTTCTCTTTCAGCACGTTTTTCCATACCTTCAAAAGCAGATCCAAAATCATCAATTTCATCTGAACCTTTTGGTTCCGTGCCTAAATTTCGTGTCACTTCATTTGATTGATCAGGCTTATCTTCTTCTGTTGGCTGATCATGCTGTAGTTGATTAGGCTTGTCTTCTTGTTCTGTGCTTAGTTCTCGTACTACCTTATCTGGCTGACCTCCCCCTCGTAGTCGAAGAGGGTCGCCTTCTTCTAGTGGCTGATCATGGTTATCTCTTACTAGTTCCGTGCCTAACTCTCGTTCTACCTTATTTGATTGATCAGGATTGTCTTTTTCTGGTTCTCTCTTACGGCCGATAGTGTAATCATGAAGCTTCTCTAAGAAATCTCGCCTATATTCTTTTGCTCTATAGAGTAGGTTATGATCATAGCCATGCTTTCCTATAGAGTCAAGACCATGCTCCCAAGTAAACTTCATAGCATCTTCTATTGTATAGCCCAAATGTGATCCTACGTATCCTTTATAATAATCTAAATATTTACCGATCCTTCTGTGTGTAATATCTTCCTTATCAACTCCAAATGCCCTGTAAATTTTTTCCTCGAGCTTATCAACATCATTTTCAGGCGATGTTGCAAACTTCGTTGCTTCAATAGTAGCACCTACAAATTTACGTGGCACATCAATAGCGTATTTCAGCACTCCTCCAACTCTTGGTACTCTCCCCAGCAGATTAGCTGCACCTCCGGCTAATCTATCCGGTAAATGAGTAGCCCAACTGCCTAAAGACTCAAGTCCTCTACCAGCAAAATTTTGCCACTGCTGTTTGAATCCTCCCATTATGCCAGTCAAAGGCGATGCCTGATACATACTAGATATATTGTAAACGCTGAATCCACCACCAGCGATACTTGAGCCCATTTGTTGTACGAACGTGCGTAAGGAGAACATTAAAAATGAAAGCAAGAATAGTATAAAGATTTCCCCTGCATTGATTAAATAACCTCTCTGTATGTCTTGCACCCTTTGGTAATCGCTATTTTCTTGATAATTTTTGCAATCCTCACAATCTTTACATTTCTGACAGTATTCACTGTTGGGATCCTTATATAAATCATGAAGTTTCAGTATTCTACAACCTTGTTTTTCTACCGCACTCCGCACTAAAGATCTTATTTCATTAATTATTTCCCTATAACTATTGCATTTATTTATATCTTGACAGTAGCGTTTTATTATTTCACTAACATCACCTATCCTTTTCTCTATATTGTTGATCAGTAATATAATGTCAGCCCTCTCTGATGCATGAGATAAACTATTTGTTAAGCGCACTAGATCTTTTTCACTACAGCCATTACTAACTACCATATCACTTTCTGCAATATAATGGTCTGCTGGATTCTCTTTAGTACCAGGAATTGGGTTAAAGAAAGGATAATCTATATAACGAAACCCTTTTTCAATGTAATCCGGTGGAAGAGGGATATACCCAGCACCGCCAGTAAATTTTATTGTACCACCTTCTCTGCTTATCTTTTCTATACCTTCTATGTTCTTATCTACGTTCAGCGGAGAAGCTTCTCCAAGAGTGTAAGGTACGAAAATTTGCCCTGGGGTCCAACCAAAGTACTGCTTATCAACGATACAAAAACCACCAAACACCCATTTTGGAGCACATAACCTTACCTCAAACCATTTATTGTAGCATACAGTAAAACCTAACTGCCTATAAAAGGTATTCATTATAATGGAAGCCAGTAATGACAAGAGAGCAAATATCATAATCGACTGTAAACAAAAGCTGATGCAGAATTTTATCCAACCTTCAAATAGACTTTTCAGCGGTGAAAATAAAATAGAAATTAGAAACAGTGGCATAATGGCTATAAGAAAAGCTATACCCATAAAACCAGAGAGAAATATTATGTAAGCATATAAGCACAGCAAGAAGTATAGCACAATCCCTATGAAAATTGCCGGTATCATAAGAAGGCTTGCCCACATTTGGTAATGTAAAAACGCTGCAAACTTTTTCCAAACAGAATAAGCAAAAAACTTATTGAACATGTCCTCCATGAAGCTAAACAACTTAGCTTCATCTCCTTGAGCAATACTTCCGGTGTTCATGTTGGGAGCAAAATTAGTAATTATACTTATCAATTGTTCAAGACCTTTAACGAATAAAACAAGAAAATGATCATAGAAAAATCTAAAACTTCCAGGAGATATAAGCACTATTACTAGAGTGATTTTCATCATTCTGATGAGCATATCATGCTTAGTTTCTTGTATCATGCCAAAAAGATAAAGAAGCGATGAAATCATTACAAATAGAACAAGCAAGGAAAGAACAAAATTGTGAAAGCTCGTACTTTTTTCAGCTATATTTTCGAACATAGCTTGTGCAACTGCAGGATCATTGCTATTAAAATGTTCTTTGCAATTTTCGTTAATCAATAATACACATTTTAGATAGTTATAAATGTAATCAAAAAACCCAAAACTACTTGGCTGCTGCACTCCACTTAAGAACTCAAAAGAGTAGCCACCTACATTATCTAAGTAATATCTATCTAATATTTTTACATATATTTTCCATCCCTTTTTTAACTTCAACTCATTACAATTTCTGTCCTTTAATTTAGTGTTATCTCTGTCTAAAGTAAAAAATCCATTGTCGCCCTCTGCTGTGGAGTTATAACCTAGATGTACAGTAGGATATTGAGGATCGCGCATTAACTTTAGATTTTCGTTAGGATCATCTTTCCCCGTTTGAAACAAAAGATAAGCACCATGACCATTGGTAAACCAACATGGAGCACCACGTGATACTGTATTTGCGCTATCATCTTCATTAATGCACTTGCAATTTACAGTGCAACTTGTATCAGACTTACTTGAAAATTTTTGTATGCTAGGTTTATAATCATTACAAACTAAGTGAAAATTAGGTAAACTATTATCACTTTGTTTACCTTCAAATTTAGTTGCATATTTTAACTGCTCCAAGCTTTGTAAGGTATAACTGCCTTTTTTAGATTCCTTCTTGTTATTATTACTCCAAGATGTCCATGCACCATTAACTCGCACTTTTAAACTATCTCCATTGGTTTCGAGTCCGGTATCCTCCCACTTCACCACTTGGTTATGGTGAAAACCATAATTAATTTCGCCAGTTTCAGGATCAATAACTTCTCCATCTCCTGGAATAAACGCATCGTGGTCGCTTGAAAAATGAGCGCTTACTGCAATAGGTTTAGGACCAAAATAGTCAGCAGATATACACCTTGGAAAAGGCATATCGTTTTTACTACAACCTGTGATCAGCACATAAGCTGCAAGAAGTAATACCCTAAACCAACATTTGCCTAAACGTGATTGCATATCTAAACTTTTTCCAAATACAGAATAAATTTCTAAAACTTTACTTAAAATATCTTTTTAATTAGTTACTCCATAATATCATTTATATCTTACTCCTCTCCATTTTCTTCCTTGTTTTTAGCTTTAGCACTAGGATCACTTCTTATTGTTTCATCAGAATTTTTTTGCTGATCTGATTGTTTTAATGTTTTAGGTCTATCACTCGTTGTTTTATCAGAACTTCCTTTAGAATCTTCTTTTTTGTCTGGTTGCTTTGGTGTGTTAGGTAATTTAGCCTCAATTTTTCCCCGATCTTTACTCATTTTCTGCTTGATACTCTGTATCATACTTTGGGTCTTATCATCAAGGCCAACGGTTGACAGCATAGCTTGCGATGCGCTCTTAGCAACTGTACCAACACCGCCAGTAACTCCATAACCAGAGCTAAATAGTGTTTGTACCATAGTTTCCGATATAGAAACAAAAGCTTCCATTGCACCGGCAATAATGAGGTATATAAACGCCTGGATTAGGTCTATAGGTAATGCTGCAAAGTGTCCACCAGCCCTTTCTCCGGTACTGAGTGCAACATCAACGCTAGTGCCAGGACTGTATCCAAGAGGCAGTATTGATTTCATCAAGCACAGATCATACGATAAGAAATTTACGCTAATTAAACATTGATAGCATGCAGAAAAATTTGTGAGGTTATATAAAACTGAATACATCAACTGATTTAAAAGAGATAAAAATGAAAATAAAATGACTGGTTCTAATGAAACATGAGCCAACGTTTTTATCCAATTATCAAACAAGGGTTTAGTCTTTTGAAATAGAATAAATACGATAAATAAAGGTGTTAATGACAGTAAAAACGCCACTAGAACAGTAGATATTACATATTTAAACGTAGCGCTAATAATGCATTTTAAGAACATAAAAGTAGCATAGAGTATTGCCAAAAATGCAATAAAGCCAAAAGGACCAGAGAGCATCAACGATAAAAACTTTAGCCAAGTTTCTGTTGTGAATAATACTCCTGCTGTCAAGTCTAAGAATGCAAATTTTCTCCCCCCTTCCCCTATATAGCCAGAAAAGCTATCAACTAAATAAGTGCTACCATCTACAAAAAGTCTGGATAAAGTTGTACCAAAGAGTTCCCAGCTTCTATCGCTAAAGGCAAAAGCTATAAATGCTATCTTGAACATCCTTACAATGAAATCAAATTTACTTAGCTGTATTGTTCCAAGCATATAGCCAATGACAGTAAATATAACGTATAGAGTAAGTAAAGCTCTTACCCCCTGAAGAAGACCTCTTGCATATCCTTTGTATGAATCTTTAACGCTGTCCCCAATTACTTCTTCTTTTATAAATTTAAATACCCCGTTTACATTCGATGAAATAAAATCATTAATTTTTCTTTTGACAAATAAAGTTACACTATACTTATTGTTTTCGTAATATTTGCCATTTTTGTCCGTAATGTCATCTTTCTCTACGTTGCTTACATTGATGCCGAAATATATCTTCTTAGGTTTGCATTCATCTGTTATAGGTTTTTTGTCTTTGCATTCATCTGTTAAAAGACCTCCATCTATTATATAATATACCTTATCCTTTGTTTTATCTAAGTGCTCTACTTTTTTGAAATCATTAGTCTTTGGAGCAGATGGATCCCCTGGCGGGTTATCACCCAAATACACATACAGTTTTTCACCATTGATATATTCACACGATCTAGTCACTTTAACATGGTACCCGCCCCTATTAGCTCCATAGTAACCATAATCTGCTATAGCAAGCATCACACTACTACCATATTTTACATTGTCATTTACTGCATAGTCACTATTTAATTTCAGAGAAAAATCCTCGAAATTGTCACTAATTTGCGAACACACATTATCCTTTCTTGCACCTACTTCATTATCTGGAAGACATTGCATACCTTTATCAGTATCTTGATCACCAAGATCACCAATTTTTGCAACAAGAGCCTCAGCCCAAGATTTATCATCTTCAGTAAAACTACCTGCTTTAACATTCCCTTCCATTTTTTCTAGATAAGAATACATATCACATTTATTTCCTTTATCGTACTTCTTATACCTTATAGAGGAGACACAGTTCCGTTCTCCTGCTCGACCTGAATCATAGCTCCATATACCTTTTCTAGTATAGCATATATTCTGATAGTAACAATTAAGCTCATAAGAACTGTACTTTTTTTTCTCATCCAAACTACAGTTTTTTCCATCACATAACTCATTCAATCCTATTTTAGCTCGGCGTAAATCGAACAGCGAGCCATGTATCCATGGTTCGTTGTTTTTAACATAACCTTTATTAAAATGTACCTTATTATCATATGGAGTGTACCCATTGCCAACTAGCACTTTGCTTTCCTTTGCTTTTGTTTTATCAAGAGGTAAAAATTTTATTTTATTTCTCTTTCCATCCTTGCCCTCACAAAAAAATTCCTCTCCCTCTTGCTTGCTAACATTCAATATTTCACTTGCTGACACTTTTTCACCTCCTTCTTCAGCTCTATAACAATTGTCATCAAAGCTGATACCTTTCCCTCCTGGATTGTCATAATCAATTGTTATTTTTCTGGGAACTAAGCTAAAGCTTAACTTATCACCAGGATTTACTTTAATTCCAGTGTCTACATAACGTCTATTGCTGCCAAATCCTTTACCACCGCACAATTCGTTTTTATTTACGCCTTTTTCATCAACGCCATAATTATTAGGCACATCGTTAATATTTGCAGCTTTACTATAATTTGGTTCTGAGCCATCAGCACAAAAGCTAGCTGGCACAAGTACTTTCCTTGGATTTTTGTCTTCTTTAAAAGGGCAAAAATTTACTGATCCATCGAGGGTGAATTTGATTTCCTCACCCTTACTAATTACTTGACCAGAATCAACCCAATGAATTTTAACTTCTTCACCAGCTTTATGAACTGGAACATCCACGTTAACACTAGTGTTTCTGCTCTGCAACCCAGGTTCGACACAATCCATGTTACAACCAGTGATTGCAAGACACAGTATCAACAATAGTGATCTTTTACTTATCATTGCTGTCTTCCTGGTGGTGGTATCTGAGGCGTTGACCTTTGAGTCCCTTGTGGTATTTGAGGTCTTGACGTACCTGACTGTTGAGAAGCACCTCCTCTTTCTCTTCTTTGAACGCTTTGTTCATCTAACCCTACTGTTCCCATTAAGCTTTGTTGATACTGTCTTCCAGGTTCGCTTGCTACATAAGCACCAAACAACGAGTCAGATATTGTCGAAGAAGCTTCAACTAAAGCTTTCATAGCGTGTCCCAAAATAACAAAAGCCATCATAGCGGTAATATTAGGTGTATATTTGGAAGCATAACCATAAAAAATACAAGGGTTAAAAATCTTTAAGTTAATATTAAGTATACATGTAGAGCAGACCTCAAAATCAAATACTGAATACACAATATAATCCATAACCTGGCTTATCAGTGATATAAAAATTAAAAGCACTACTGGATGAATCGCAAATCTTGCTAAATTTTTAACCCAGTTGTGAAACATCTGCCTAGTATACGCAAATAAAAGACAAATAATAAAAATAGGTGCTAAAGAAAGCAATAACGCAACTATTGCTATAGATGTAATAAAAGAAAATAAGGCATTAAAAATAGATAAGCTCACTGTGATTAAACCCCAAATCACCAAGCAAAAAGATACAATGCCCAAAGGGCCAGAAAATATAAGAGATACTATTAACAATACTGAATGCGATGACAAGAACCTATTGAGCGGCAAATCAAGAAACTCAAAAACATTTGAAGTAGTGCCTCTAAAATTTGCTATTTCTATTAGTTGTTTTGGAGTGTTAATAAATATAGAGAATGCGTTGTTATAAAAAAAGTCCCAGCTATTATCCTGCAATAGCTGGGCGATGATTCCTATCTTTACGCATATAATTAAAAACTCATATATAGAAATATGAGTTAATCCAAAAAAGTAATAAAGAGTATATAAGATTATATATAGTACTAATAGTGATATTATAGTAGATCTAATGGTATTTGTTCTGCTTGATTTTATAAAACTTTCGTAAAGAGACTTTACAGGACTAGTATCAGAGTGAATTGCGTTAGGGTCTTTATAATTAGAGCCGAAAAATGCAGTTTTCACTTTTTCATCAAAGAAATTATATATTGCACTAAAAGTTTTTGTAGGTGGCTCTTTAGTTGTTAGGTTAATACTAAATTGACCTTCATTTTTGTAATCGCAGCCATGGTCTCTTATTCCGTAATATATGGTGCCTGTTTTGTCTTTTAATTTTCCTTTCAAGTTTTCCATGTCATGAACTTTGCTGATATCTACAGATATATCCGCTTGATTTTCACCAGGCTTATGCTCAGGGAATTTATCGGAAACACTTATATACAAGCTATTTTCCAGACTATGGTTCTTCGTTACTCTTATGTTGAACCCGCCTTTGTCATTTGTATTGTAGCAGCTCTTGTCATTTCTGCTACATAGACTAAAAGTTAAACTTGGTATTTGATGGTCATTCTCCATCTTATGATCACAACTAGTACATAAACCACCACCTGGAATGTGTTCAAGAGTTTCATTATCCATACCAACTTTTAGAAATGTAATGTCAGTTTTTACCTGTTTTCCCTTTAATACGTTACTAATAATTTCAGCAACAACAGATTCACCACTAGAATTTAAAGCATTGAATAGCTCAATTTCTATATTATTATATTCAATATACACGCAATCCTCGCCTCTACGACCAGAAGAAAATTTACATATACGTCTACAGAGTGAATTTAAAATGTGCGTATCTATCTTACTTGCACTGCTCTCTGAAAGCTTACTGCAATCTATATTCTCTCCTTGTTTTATAGAGTTAATAATATTTTCAATTTCCTTTTTTCTTTCATCTTGATCTAACTTCGAAAACCAGTACTCTCTTCCACTCAACCATTGCGCATCGCCTATTATATATTTATTAGGACATATCCCATCCTTGCCACCTTGGCATTTCTCTTGATTTAAAACATGTGCAAAATGTTCCGTTTCTTGCTCGCTACACTTTTCGTCGATTTTCAAATACCTGATTTTTGTCTCACTCTCTTTATCTTTACACACTTTACTTCCAATCACACTAAAGCTTATCGTATCGCCTTTTTTAAGTGCAAATGGTAATGCAACGTCATTTCTCCCAGGCCCAATTGCAAAATCTGCATACTGCTTAGGACAAAAATTAACCTTACTAGGCACTATATCAATCTCTGTTACTCTTATTCTATCTGAGATATTAACACCAGAATCAACCCATTTCTGCTCTGTTGACACTATATCTAGTTTTTCACGCAAACCTGATAAATTTTCTGGCTTAATACAGTGATGTTCCCCGCAGCCTGACAGAAAAAAAAACGGTATTATCAGCAAAAATTTTAGCATAAATCCAACTCATTCAGTGCTTTTGTTAACACTCTCGGAGCTACTAGAACCAGAACCTCGAGATTTACTCTTGTCTCCACCACTCAACTTCTTAGCAGCAGCACCAGCAACTCCAGCAACACCCCCAGCAGCAGCTTTGGCAGCAGATAAAGCTTTGCCCACCATTTGTCCAGGTGTCTGACCTGAGCCAAGTGCTGCTCTATGGTTACCAGCAAGTTCAGCAGCCATGCCAGGAAGAATGTTTAAAAAGTGGTAAAAGAGGAATAATACTAAACACAATTTTAATAATTCTCCGATGAGAGAGCTGCCAAACTCCATGTATGTAAAGTCGAATAGACCAAGTATGCTGCTCTTTTTAAAGCTATAATTTTGCATCATACATGCAAGAGTAGTTTCATTTTTATCACATTCCCCATCTTTCAATTTAAACCACTGTTTTTTCTTACTATATGAGATTTCT
The DNA here is from genome assembly GCF_017869285.1 of Wolbachia endosymbiont of Wiebesia pumilae. NCBI lineage: Bacteria > Pseudomonadati > Pseudomonadota > Alphaproteobacteria > Rickettsiales > Anaplasmataceae > Wolbachia > Wolbachia endosymbiont of Wiebesia pumilae. The sequence goes on along the minus strand of NZ_CP054557.1, from coordinate 980,107 downwards.
GCTTGTTTCTTTTCATATGACTTGTCCGGTTGTTCATTTTTATATAACTCGTCCAGTTCAAAATTTAAATTTTTAAAATAGATTTTATCACATGCTATGAACATAAAGGACAAAAACGCAAAAAGGATAACCGGGTATAAGCTATAGGTAATCAACTCTTTCACCCAGCCTTCAAAATATCCTTTGGTGTGTTGGAATAAAACCATAGGAATGAACAAAGGTGATAAAATGATGATTACACTTAAAGCAACTAGAGATAAAATAAATACATAGCACAGCCACAAAATAACCATCATCATCAGAACGGCCATAAATATACAGACAAGAGCTACTAAAATTTGTCCACCAGCAAAAATAATACCGATTACCGAACCTGCAACTAATAAGACAGGAGCAGCACCAAGCAAGACTGCTAACGTTGCAACACCTCCAGTACCAATTTTGCCACCAATTCCATCTAAAGGGGCACCTAAATAAAATAAAATTCTACAATCAAGCCTATCCCAAGGTGCAAGATAACTGTAAGATACCCTCTTTCCTGCACGAGTATATTCATAATCTGTACCTGCTTTATAATTACATATGCCTTTACTTTCAGATGATGCTTTTAGCACTATCTCTGACAAACCATTTGAGAGACGAGTTAATTCTCCATAATAATGAGACATGGTACTGCCTGTTGTGAAGTAAATCACTAAAGCGAATTTTATGATCAACATATACATTTCTTGAGGCCTCTGAACTCCACCAGACATGGCTTTTATAGAGAACAGTATTAAAGCTAAAACTAAAACAGCAGTTACAGTGTTTTTCAGCCTTTTCTGTGCTACAGATATAAAACTCTCACCATTTGGTGCACCTTTACCTGCAACTAAATTATCTAACGATTCCTTAATGCATTGCACTATCATAGAAGTTACGGGAATAGGAGCTAATGATTTACTCCCTGCCTGGTTATAACAAGCTTCAGAAACATACGAGCTAAAACAGCCAGCATTATCATAACCTACAAAAATTTTCCCCCCTTGTCCGTTGAGTCTTTTTTCTTTAGATCTGATAATAGTTTTATAGTCATCATTATTACCAATAGGAACTTTTTCCTCTCCTGTACCATCTTTATTTTTGAATATCATCACAGATTTTTCACACATAGGAGCAAGTGGGTCAGGTGGCAATTCCGTGCACCCCATATCAACCCCTTGCGGCCAAGGAGTCATTTCGATACCAAGCATGCTAACACTGGCTAACTCCACACATAATCTGCCCGTTTTTCTCACTGCTTTGAATGTAGCTCCATGTATGGGTTCGCTCTGTCCTGCTTTGAGAACTCTACATTCCAGACCACCATCAACCTTCGAGGACCATGACCCATCTACGTATCCAGTGTCTTTCTCCCTGACATCAAAGTCTATGTATCCAGGTTTTCCTCTGGAATTAAAGTCTACCTTATTAAAAAGATTACCAAAAGTTAAAGGGTTTCGATGACATACTTCTATATATTCACTGTATTGCACACCATTTTTTGGCCAGTAATAACTCTCTGTACTCTCCTGAACGTTAGAATTTAAGGCTTCTTTTTCTGCTCTTTTCCCGTCATAATCTTTTTTGTTCACGTCTTCCCGAGCTTTATTTTGCAAACAAGAAAAATATTCCTCTTCTGTTTGGTAATTTTCATTGGTGCAGCCACTATAACCTGTGTCTTCTAATTTAAAATTTTTGTATTTTCCATCATGATCACGTGCAACTGGGTGTTTAACAAAACTATGTTCACAAACAACAAGCCCTCCTATCGCTTTCCAGACTCCAACAATTGCAGCTATCATTCCAACAATAACAAGAGCGGTAAACAAACCAGCAGAAGAAACGATCAAAACAATGCCAGTAAATATTGCGCCAACAGCAATCGCTATTCCAGCAAGTGCTGCAGCTGTTTTAAACGCTCCACAATCAGGATTAGAGGCACGACTAAAACTGCCAGTGGAATTAAATCTGCTAACAAATTCTGTCTTGTCAGTACCACTTACTCCATCTGCAAGCACTGGATATGAGAGTAAAAAGTCTATATTTAGTAAAAATATCGCAATTAATAGCAATGACAGCTTAGTCTTAAACATTTTTTACCTTCTGATAAAATATAGGCAACCATACTTTTGGGTTGTCCCCAACTTCATTTAATATATCGTGTAACAATAGAACACTTTCTGCACGTCCGGATAATACGTTGATTATATCATCCAGGCCTTTTAAGTCTATTCTAGCTACTACAGCATTGACTCCTTGTTTCACCAAAAAGAATCTAGTACTCGGATCTGTGTGCTTAATTAATATATATTCACGTTCAGTTAACATAAAAACATCCCGATAGACACTAGTAGCTTTCAGATTTGGTAAAAAAATCTGTGTCGCTGTTTGTTGTACAAGCGTATCGCTAATAGTACTTTTACTTGCATCCTCAACACTCTGAGTAGCAAAAATCACAAAAGCATTTAGTTTTCTCAGTACCTTCAACCAGTCTTTTATCTTGGGTGCAAAAACTGGATTATCTATTAACGCCCATGCCTCATCAAGAACGATAATAGATGGAGTGCCATCAAGAGATATACTAATCCTATGAAATAAATAAATCAAGACCGGTCCAAGAGCAACAGGATCTTTGAGCAAGCTAGCCATCTCAAAACCAAATACTCTTGCTCGTGAAAAATCTAGCAAATCTTCTTTATTGTCAAATATTGCAGCATGAGAACCATTATCATGCCACATAGATATTGCCCCAGCTAGAGTATCAGGACCTGCAAGCCCTAAAAACGGTACGAGGTTTCTCAAGAATCTGTCTTCTTTTCTTAATTTAAAATTTCCTTCAATTGCATCATTAATTCGTGCAATATCTTCTGAAGTAAATTTATCATTATATACCGAAATTAAAGACTTTATCCACTCCATTAAAAATGTTCTATTATCAGAGGTATCATCAAGTTGTAAAGGATTAAAATTTGTTTTAGTTCTTGGTTCTATTACAGTATAGATACCACTAAGTGCTCTTAAGAAAATCTCTGCACCGCGATCTTTATCAAAAAAGAATATCCTTGGAGAAAACTTCATCGCTTGGGCACACAGGAAATTCATTAAAACAGTTTTACCAGCACCAGTTGGGCCAATTATCATAGTGTGTCCAACATCCCTTATATGAAAGTTGAAAAAAAATGGAGTACCAGATGTCGTGTCAAAAACTGTAACGGCATCTCCCCAGTGGTTATTGAATTTATTACCAGTAGGATAATTATGTTGAGATGCAAATCCAGCCAAATTAAGACTACTTATTGTAGCTTTTCTCACTATATAATCGAAATTACCAGGAATTTGCGCCCAAAATGCTGGTTCAAGGTTAACTCTCTCACGTATAGGGTAAACACCGCAATTAGAAAGCTCTGATTCTACCAACGACAGAGCGTTATCCAATGATTTAGGACTTTTTTCTATACATAAAATAGTCAGGTGATGTTGACCAAACGCAATCTTACCACTCATTGCGTCATCAAGCGCTTGAGAAATTTCTGCTATTTGAGAAATAGCTTTATCTGCAGACTGTATCATTCGATTTTGCTGTATCTGCATTTTTCCAATCGCCATTTGCCTGTTTATAAATTGAAAAGATTGCGTAATTATAAACTCGTAAGGAAGTTGTAAAAACGAATCAAGCATTCCTGCAGAAGTATGATTTCCATATTCTTTGATACTAATTATTCCAGCATATTTACTCTCATTATGAGTCACAACCTGTATCATCTTACGGCCAAAGAATAACCTATGTACTGGTAAGTATCTTGATATTTCAGTTCTTAGCGGAAAAAGCGTATTTGTAACGAAGCCACAATTTACGATTCTAGATAGAAACTCCATTATTTCGCAGAACAAACCATCTGGAGTTTCTTTTACTCCAAGAATTTTAGGCGAATAATTTCTAAGGCTTGTCACTACACGATTTGTCGTTTCCTCTAAATCTTCATACGTGGCACGTATATCACTTTCCCAAGCATGTTTTGAAGTTACATGTCCGAATTTTTTTAGTAGATGTGACAAAAATTCTACTCCTTTTGTGTCCGCTCTACGGATAATCGTAATGTATAGGTCATTAATAAATGATTGCCTTGTTGCGTGTTTTTCTCTCCATTTTAGATTTACGTGATTAGCGAAAAAATTCGGCAAACCTTGACTTGCAAATTCATCAGAAAAAATATTTTTCTTACGTCTGATAGTATGAAAATACAAACTAAATGCCGGAGATGAAATGCTTCTTAGCATCTGATTCCTGATGTTGTTCTGTATGACTAAATCCTCGTCATCGGCAGTTTCAAATGCAAAACCACTTAATTTTATAACCTTAACCAACCAATTTTCTTTTGTCATCAAGGTTGTGCTATTCCAATAGCAAGAATAAGGAATAAATTCAGCAGCGTGAACTTCCCTGTTCAGAGTAGATTTATTCTTTGATTGAATAGCCCTAAACCTCAGCATCACACAACGTTAAGCAATATCATAAGAATTGGCTCCATGGTAAAAACGATTTAAACATTTCGAGCACTTTCCCAATTTTACCATAAATAATTCAATAAACAACGGTTCTTTTGCAGAAGCTATATAACCAAGTCCATGTATACCTGGTAACATTAAGAGAATCACTCTTAAATCATTTGAATTAATGAAAATTAGCATGCAAATCAGGACGTTTAATATTGCAAACATATAACTCACACCAAAGAGCATTGCAGGTCTTGTAAGACCTTTAAATAATTGATCTGTTTGTATACTACCTGTGGACATATCTTTAACCTTCTAATAATAGCTCTAACACTAATACTATATCATTATATTAAAAATCCATTGAAACTAGTAGCACTTTAAGTTAAGATACATTATTTAATCCCGATAATGACAAATTGGCCATTTCAAGAAGCAGAAAAAATATTGCAAGAGTTTCCTAATAAAAAAGAAATAATATTTGAAACTGGTTATGGACCCTCTGGTTTACCCCACATAGGAACCTTTGGAGAGGTTTTCCGCACTACAGTTATTGTAAATGCATTAAAAAAAATAGCTCCTGGTATAAAAACCAAAATCATTGCAGTTTCAGATGATATGGATGGTTTGCGAAAAATACCAGATAATGTGCCAAATCAAGAGATGCTAAGAGAGCACTTAAATAAACCATTGACTATGATACCTGATCCATTTGGCACTCATCAGAGTTATGGTCATCATATGAATTCATTGTTGTGTAAATTTCTTGATATGTTTGAATTTGAATACGAGTTCAGGAGTGCAACAGAGTGTTATAAATCTGGCGTTTACGATGAAAAACTTTTACTCTTACTGAAAAATTATGATAAAGTGATGGACGTAATGCTTCCATCATTTCGGGAAGAAAGACAGCAGACTTATAGTCCATTCTTGCCAATATGCCCAAAAACTTCTCAAGTTTTACAAGTTCCAGTAATTGAAACAAATACAGAGAAAGGAACAATCACATATGAAGACCCAAACGGGGAAAAAATAGAAGTTCCAGTGACAAAAGGAAAATGTAAACTGCAATGGAAACCTGATTGGGGAATGAGGTGGGCCGCATTTGGAGTAAATTACGAAGCTCACGGAAAAGATTTAACTCCATCTGCTGTGCTTTCAAGTCAAATATGTGAAATACTTGGAGAAAAGCCACCACTTCTGTTTTGCTACGAGCTTTTCCTTGATAAAGAAGGAAAGAAAATATCAAAATCAAAAGGAAATGGCATTTCAATTGAAGAGTGGCTAACTTACGCACCAACAGAGAGCTTAGCATTGTACATTTTTCAGAGTCCTAAAAAAGCTAAACGTTTATATTTTGATGTGATACCAAAATCAACTGATGAATATTTAGAATTTGTAAAGCGTTATCATGAGAACAAAGAAAAGGATATAAATAATCCTGCTTGGCACATTCACCAGGGCAATGTTCCCAGTATAGAAACTTCAGGCATAAATTTCTCACTACTTTTAAACCTAGCAGCAGCTTGTAATGCTGAAAACAAAGAGATCCTATGGGGTTTTATATCCTCTTATGCACCAAACGTTACACCAGAAAATAATAAAATGCTTGATAGACTTTCAGACTTTGCAGTAAAGTATTATCACGATTTTATCAAGCCAACAAAATCATATAAAACTCCAAATGAAAAAGAAAAAGCAGCGTTACTAGATTTGAAGGACACTTTACATTCTCTATCTACAACTGCTACTGCTGAAGAAATTCAATCTCAGGTATTTTCTATTGGAAAAAAATACGATTACACCAACTTACGTGACTGGTTTCAGCTATTATATGAAACGTTACTTGGCCAAAAAACCGGTCCAAGAATGGGATCTTTCATAAAGCTTTACGGAATAGGTAATACGATTTCTCTCATAGAAAGCGCTACTAAATGTATACTTTAGAGTTTACCTCCTTTCATTTGAGCTCTTTAGTTTTAATAAGAATTCCTTGACAAACTCCGCTAGCCCCCTTATCATGAAACTGAAGCTATTGTATTTGCTTTCGCCAATCTGCAGATTAAAAGGTAAGGATTACTTAATGTATCGGCGTCTTATGTTCAATTTTTTGCAGTATATAGATACTGTATGTCTTTACAAAACTTCATCTACATCTAGATTTTTATCTAAATAAGCTGAACGCGCTTATAAAGCGTTACAAGACATCAAAAAATGCCAATACTCGACAGAGATAGTAAAAGACTAGCTAACTCGGGGATTCTTTGTCTTTTTTTCTGCTTAGTAAATTTCTTAAACGTTTGCAGCGTAAGTTAGTTGCAATTAAAAGCAGCTGAATTTCGCTTGTCAAGCGTTTAAAACATAAAAAACGCCAATATTTTAAAGCGGATAATAACCACGGGGCTTCTTTTGCCTTTTTTTTCATTTAGTAAATTTCTTAATGTTTGTGGCTGAACGACAACCGTCATCCCGCTACTTGTTAGCGGGATCTCTTGTTAGCGGCTGAGATACCGCGAATGAATCGCGGTATGACGGTTCGCGGCGGCATGACGATAAGGTTTATACCTTGTCATCCCAGTGCTTGACACTGGGATCCAGCTTTCTTTATAAATTCACCAAAAGTGCTTCATTCTATAACGCAAAACCCATACTCACCAAATCCAATGCATTACTTGCAATTAAGTTTCCTGGATCCCAGTGTCTGGGCACTGGGATGACACCATCATAAAGGAATCAGTGTCAGCTACTTTCATGACACCATTCTTTTTCCTGGATCCAAGTAGTCGAGCTACTTGGATGACAGCTAGCCTGACAACCGTCATCCCGCTACCTGTTAGCGGGATCTATGCTAAGAGATACCGCGAATGAATCGCGGTATGACGGTTTGCAACGGTATGACGGTTCGCGGCGGCATAGTAATTCGTCATCCCGCTGCTTGTTAGCGGGATCTCTTGTTAGCGGCTAAGAGATACCGCGAATGAATCGCGGTATGACGGTGTAGACGATGGTTAAGTATCCCGCTGCTTGTTAGCGCCGCGGCGGTATGACGGTTCGTGGTGGTATGACGTAGAGTGCTTAGAAACTGTTATTTTGCTATAAATGGCTGTAATGGCATCATCTATTTTATTGCTATCACAGCCTGTTTGTGCAAGTTCAGCATTCCCACCACAGTTCTTTTTAACTGCTATGGATATTAGTTCTTTTGCGCTAATCTTATTGATTAAGTCTTTACTTACTTTAATAATCAAGACTGTTTTATCTTTTTCTGTTGCCGTAAAAGCTATTACCGTTTTTGGTTTTTGTTGCTGCAAAACAAACTCTCTTATTACATTTGCTGGAATATCAGTGAAAGTGTGGCTTATAAAATTTATTCCATTTATTTCGGTGCTTTTTATATTCTCTGCACTCACAAGCTTTTTATATAGGTTTTTTATTTTGGTTTCGGATTTTTTGTGTTCTTGACTTAAAATACTTAATCTGCTTGTTATTTCACTCACTGGCGCTTTTACGAATTCTGCAACTTTTTTTAAGTTAATTTCATTATCACGTACATAATTGATTGCTTCCTGACCAGTTAAAGCTTCAATTCTCCTCACTCCAAAAGCAACAGAACTCTCTGTTACTATCTTAAATAAACCGATTTCTCCAGTATGTTCAACGTGCGTGCCACCACACAGTTCCCTTGAATCTCCAATCTTCACTACTCTTACTTGATCGCTATATTTTTCGCCGAATAACGCCATAGCTCCTTCGTCTATTGCCTGATTCATGCTTTGAATTTTTGTAGATGCGGAAAGATTTTCTCTGATTAGAGAGTTTACCATATCCTCTACCCAAAACAACTGATCTTGAGTCATTTGAGTGTTATGGCTGAAGTCGAATCTCAGTCTATCTGGTGCAACTAGGGAACCTTTTTGAGTGACATGATCACCTAGAATTTTTCTGAGTGTAAAGTGCAGAAGATGTGTAGCTGAATGATTTCTTCTTAAGGCTTGCCTTCTTTCCTTATCTATGCTTGCTGTAACTGTGTCACCTTTACACATTGAGCCAGATTTAACTATGCATCTGTGCAAATATAGGTCATTAACCTTATTGGTATTCTCGACTATAATAATACTTCTACCAGGTTTGATCAGACTGCCAGTATCTCCCACTTGTCCACCTGACTCGCCATAAAAAGGTGTTTTATCAAGTATAATGGTTATCTTTTCTCCCTCCTTTGCAGAATCAATTACTTCATTTTTAGAGGAAACTATAGCTAGTATTTTCGCATCACTTACTTCATTGAACTCATAACCAACAAATTTTGTTTTGCCAAATTTATTGATCAAATCAAACCATACTTGCTCAACAGATTTTTCACCAGATCCAGCCCATTTAGCACGTGCTCTCTCTTTTTGTTCTCCCATTGCATCATCAAAACCCTTCTGGTCAAAATTTATTTTTTTCTCTTTTAAAATATCAAGTGTAATATCCAAAGGAAATCCGTAGGTGTCATATAGCTTAAACGCTGATTCTCCAGGCAAAGTATCGCCCGATTTTAAATCTGTAGTGAATTTCTCCAGGAGATTGATACCTTTCATCAAAGTGTCTTTAAAGTTTTCTTCCTCTGATTTTAACGTCGTTTCTATTAAGCTTTTAGCTCTGACTAATTCAGCTCCCATATAAGCCGAACTCGTGCTATCTATCAACACTGGAAAAATACGATGGAGTAGGGAATCATTATATCCAAGCAGGTGAATATAACGTGTGGCTCTCCTAATTAATCTGCGTAATACGTAATTCCTGCCCTCATTTCCAGGAAGCACTCCTTCTGCGATGAGAAATGCAGCCGCGCGAAGATGATCTGCTATGATCTTATGCGCTATTTTATTTTCCGTTCTTCCACAGTACTCTTGTGATTTACTTATCAGAGCAGAAAATAGATCAATATCATAGTTATCATGGACGTTTTGCATAACAGCCGCTATTCTTTCAAGGCCCATTCCAGTATCGATGCATTTTTTTGGCAATTTGTGTAAATTACCTTCTTCATCTTTGTTAAACTCCATGAATACCAGATTCCAGATTTCAACAATTCTATCGTCCTCTTGTAAATTAGGACTCCCATGGTCATAAAAAATTTCAGAACATGGACCGCACGGACCAGTGCTTCCCATACTCCAAAAGTTATCATCCGTTGTAATTCTTATGATTTTATCACTTGAAAAGCCACTTATCTTACGCCAAATCTCGTACGCCTCATCATCAGTATGGTAGACGGTTATGGATAGTCTGTTTTTATCAAGAGATAACTCTTTAGTGATAAATTCCCACGCAAATTCTATCGCAGTTTCCTTAAAGTAATCACCGAAGCTAAAATTTCCGAGCATTTCAAAAAATGTGTGATGCCGAGTTGTATAGCCAACATTTTCCAGATCATTGTGTTTACCGCCTGCTCTTAGGCACTTTTGACTTGAGACAGCACGTTTCATTTCAGTTTTTTGAGCACCAGTAAAAATATTTTTAAACTGCACCATACCAGCATTTGTGAACATGAGCGTTGGGTCATGTTCTGGAATCAAAGGAGAAGAAGAAACCCGCTCGTGGTCATTATTTACAAAAAATTTTATAAATCTTTCTCTGATTTCGTTTAGCTTCATCGTTTTTATTGAGGTTATCTATAAATAATAAGTTGTAATGGAAATAAAATCAATACCACTCTCTAGATCTCAGAACTTCTAGTGACATGCACCTTGTGGTAAGAAAAAATCAATATATTCACGATAAATTTACCTCATATCTGTGTTTTATATGTGGAAATTGGAATGGAAATTTATGTAGGCAAAGAAAAAAGAATAGCAAATGTGGTGACTCAACACTGGAATGACATAAAAGGATCAGACAGAGATTGGCCAGAAAGGCATGAAATAGACACTGCAGAAATAATGGAATCATGGCAGCATTGTTTTGTCATTGAAGTCAAGGATCAAGGTTATATTTGTGAAAATGCAGGAGAAAAGGCTGTTGAATTCTATGGTTTTGAGAAAAAGACGCGCATTGATAATAAGTATGCAATTGATGCACCATTTTTGCGACTATATAAAATAGATGCAGTTATTGATAAACTTGATACTGTAATAGAGAGTAAATGCCCGATCAATGAAGAGGAAGAAAGTGAAAGTGTTAAAATGAGGCAAGTATTGTTGCCACTTGGGAATAAAGAAGGTATAACACACATATTGGGCGTAATTACTTTTAAACTCCTTTAATATACAATTTTAATTTGATTCTTTAATAAAATTATTTATACTAATGCTTAATTACTATTAAAGAACTCAATAGTAGTGCTTGTAAATTTATTTGGAATATGAAGAAAATAAAATTAAAAACCAAATCTTCTGTGAAAAAGCGCTTTCACCTTACAGCTAAGGGTAAAGTTATTTCTACTCAGTCAGGCAAAAGGCATGGCATGGTAAAGAGAAGTAAATCTAATATTCGTAATCAGCGCGGTACAACGATTCTTGGTAAATCTGACTCGCGTATAGTTAAGCTTCATATGCCTTACGGTATTTAACAAAATGGAGGTAAAATAAAATGGCTCGGGTAAAACGTGGAGTCACTACTCACGCTCGTCATAAAAAAATATTGAAACTGGCAAAGGGTTATAGAGGGCGCGCAAAAAGTTGTTATAGAATTGCATTACAAAGAGTTGAAAAAGCACTGCAATATGCTTATAGAGACAGAAGAACCCGTAAACGTGATTTCCGTAGCTTATGGATAATACGTATTAATGCAGCAGCAAGAGAGCATGGGCTTACTTATGGTAGGTTTATGCATGGTCTTACACTTGCCGGCATTGATTTAAATAGAAAAATTCTTGCTGAGATGGCAGTTAATTATAAGGATGATTTTGCCAAATTAGTAGAAACTGTAAGTGGTAAATTAGCGGAGAATTCTTAAAGCAAAAACACCATGAGAATTATTTTCATGGGATCACCAGGATTTGCTGTTAATTCTCTGAGCTTGTTACTGAAATCAAAGAGCGAAGTGGTGGCAGTATACACCAAGGCTCCAAAACCTTCAGGGCGTGGACAGAAGCCAACGAAATCTCCAGTACATGTTATCGCTGAAGAAAGTAACATAGAGGTATGTACTCCTATCTCTCTAAAGTTCTCGGCAGAGCAGGAAAAATTTAGAAATTTCAAACCAGACGTTGCAGTTGTAGCTGCGTATGGATTGATACTTCCAAGAGAAATTTTGAATATTCCAAAATATGGTTGTATTAATATTCATCCTTCATTACTACCAAGGTGGCGTGGTGCAGCCCCGATACAGCACACAATTTTAGCAGGAGATCAAGAAACCGGGGTTAGCATTATGCAATTGGATGAAGGATTAGATTCCGGCCCTATTTTAAAACAGGAAAAATTTCTTATCGAAAAGAACGATAACTATAAGACATTGCATGATAAATTGTCTGAATTAGGCAGTGATTTACTGCTTGAGGTGTTAAATGAAATTGAAAAACAGGTTCCTATAGAGCAGAATGATAATGATGCATGTTACGCTAACAAAGTGGAAGACTATAAAATTTATGCAAGTGATGCCTGTGAAGTTGCTTATAGAAAGGTTAAAGCGTTTTACCCAAAAGCATTCATCAAGATAGAGAATAAACGTATCAGGATACTTGATGCTGACTTTGAAGCTCTCGCTTCAGAACAAGGCAAGATCGTTAATGATAATATGCACATAAGTTTAAAAGGTGGCACTTTAATTCCTAAAGTTGTACAAATGGAAGGGAGAAATCCTTGCAGTATTGAAGATTTTATTCGTGGCTTGAAATCAAGCATGGTAAAAAAATTTATAGAATAGGCTGCTTTAAATTAGTGTAGAAATGTAATAGCTAAATTTCCTTTTCTTAGATATAATCTTAAAAAACTTTCCATATAAAAATGAAAATAAAAAGAGCTTTAATATCAGTATACGATAAAACGAATATAATTGATCTTGCATCGTTTTTAACGCAGCAACAAATAGAAATTCTTTCAACGGGCAATACTTATAAAGTGCTATCTAGTGCAGGAATAAAAACACAAGAGGTCTCAGATTACACACAATTTCCAGAGATACTGGGTGGTAGAGTAAAAACTTTACACCCTAAAATTCATGGAGGCATACTTTGCAATAGAGAAAAACACAAAACGGAAATACAAAATCTAGGTATTGAGCCAATAGACCTGCTTATAACTAACCTATACCCATTTTGGGAGACAGTAAGTAGCAGCTCAAATGAAGAGCAAATTATAGAACAAATTGATATCGGCGGGGTGGCGTTAATTAGAGCTGCAGCAAAAAACTTTCGTTTTACTTCAGTTATTTCTAGCATTCAAGACTATGAAGCACTAAAAGCTGAGATGATAAAAAATAACAATGAAACAACATTGGAATATAGAAAATATTTAGCAACCAAAGCATTTGCTCTCACTGCACACTACGATTCTAATATTCACAGTTGGTTTTTATCCCAGAGTAAAAATAATGAGTTGCCAGAGTTTTTCGCACTATATGGGCATAAAGTACAAGAACTCAGGTATGGTGAAAATCCCCATCAAAAAGCTGCATTTTATAGTAATCAATTTACAGAATATCCGTTGGAAAAACTACATGGAAAAGAGTTGAGTTATAATAATATAGTAGATATAGAGTCCGCACTTAACATAATTTCTGAGTTTAAAGAGCCTGCAGCAGTGATAATCAAGCACAATAACCCATGTGGCGCTGCTGTTAGTAATAATGCTTTGGAGGCATATGAAAAGGCTCTATCATGTGATGAAGTAAGCAGTTTTGGTGGCATAGTTGCCTTAAATCGGGAGATAGATTTAAAGCTAGCAGAAAAATTAAACGAGATATTTTTGGAAGTAGTGATAGCACCATCGGTAAACAATGAGGCACTAAAAATTTTACAAAGAAAGAAAAATTTAAGAGTGATTATTCATAAATCTTTCCAACAAAATGTGAAATACCAAATTAAAAATGTTGTTGGTGGGTTTTTGGTGCAAGAAAATAATGACCACACAATAAAAGCAGAACAAGTAACAAAGTGCACTACAACAGAAAAAGAAAAGGAAGATCTTATTTTTGCCTGGAAAATATGTAAACATGTGAAATCCAACGCAATAGTTATAGCAAAAGATGGTTGTGCTATTGGCATCGGCGCAGGGCAAACAAGCAGAATAGATAGTGTGAACATTGCAGTGAAAAAAGCAGGTGAAAAATGTAAAGGTGCAGTGCTTGCTTCAGATGCATTTTTTCCATTCCCAGATAGCATAGTAGAAAGTGCAAAACATGGAATTACAGCTATAATTCAGCCCGGCGGCTCGCTAAAAGATCAAGATGTGATAAAAGCTGCAAATGAAAATAAAATTGCTATGTTTTTCACTGGCGTTCGCAGTTTTTTCCATTAGGCTTTGTGTCTTATCGTCATACCGCCACAAACCGTCATACCGCGATTCATTCGCGGTATCTCTCAAAATAGATCCCGCTAGCGGGATGACAAATATACCGCCGCGGCGCTAACAAGAGATCCCGCTAACACGTAGCAGGATGACGGTTGTCAGCCAAGTAGCCCCCTATGATGTCATCCCAGCGCCCCTATGATGTCATCCCAGTGCCCCCTGTAATGTCATCCGAGTAGCTGACACTGGGATGACACCCTCCTAGTAGAAACGCTTTTGTAATTGCAACATTCGTGCAATCTTTAGCCATAAACATTAAGAAATTTACCAAACGAAAAAAAAGGCAAAAGAAGCCCTGGGGTTATTATCTGCTTTAAAATATTGGCGTTTTTTATGTTTTAAACGCTTGACAAGCAAGATTTAGCTGCTTTTAATTGCAACTAACCTATGCTGCAAATGTTTAAGAAATTTACTAAGCAGAAAAAAAGACAAAGAATCCCCGAGTTAGCTAGTCCTTTACTATCTCTGTCGAGTATTGGCATTTTTTGATGTCTTGTAACGCTTTATAAGCGCGTTCAGCTTATTTAGATAAAAATCTAGATGTAGATGAAGTTTTGTAAAGACATACAGTATCTATATACTGCAAAAAATTGAACATAAGACGCCGATACATTAAGTAATCCTTACCTTTTAATCTGCAGATTGGCGAAAGCAAATACAATAGCTTCAGTTTCATGATAAGAGGGCTGGCGGAGTTTGTCAAGTAAGTTTTTTTGTTTCTATGGGTCAGTTGGACTTAAAGTCTACACAAAAAACGTTTACAACCAACGTTCAACATGGTAAATTAAAAAAGGTTTATTCCTCGGTAGCTCAGTGGTAGAGCAGTTGGCTGTTAACCAATTGGTCGCTGGTTCGAATCCGGCCCGGGGAGCTTTTCTCTGTGAAATTCTAGTGTTGATTTTATATGAACATTAAATCAGTGGTTTTATGTATACTAGATGGCTGGGGAAATGGAGTAGAAAGCAGTAAATACAATGCTATTAGCAACGCAAATCCACCCTGTTGGCAATATATTAGCTCTAATTATCCAAAATGCAGTTTATCCGCCTGTGGAACTGATGTGGGGTTACCTGGTGGTCAAATAGGTAACTCAGAAGTTGGCCATATGAATATTGGCAGTGGTAGAGTGGTAATACAAAGCCTTCAGCGCATTAATCAAGAGATTGGAACAATAGAAAACAATGTAAATCTACAAAGTTTTATTAATGATCTAAAAAGTAAGAACGGAGTATGCCATATAATGGGATTGGTGTCCGATGGTGGTGTTCATTCGCATCAAAAGCATATTTCAACTTTAGCAAATAAAATATCACAGCATGGAATAAAAGTGGTGATACATGCATTTTTAGATGGCAGAGACACATTGCCAAATTCAGGAAAAAAATGCATTCAAGAATTTACAAAGAGTATAAAGGGAAATGACACAAGAATTGCTACTGTTTCTGGGCGTTACTATGCTATGGACCGTGACAACAGGTGGAAGAGAACAATCGAAGCTTATGAGGCTATCGCATTTGCAAAGGCACCTTGTTATGATAATGCAGTATCGTTGATTGAGAATAACTATCAAAATAACATAACTGATGAGTTTATCAGGCCCGCAGTAATAGGTGATTATCAAGGTATAAAACCAGAAGATGGAGTGCTGTTGGCTAACTTTCGTGCTGATCGAATGATACAATTAGCAAGTATTTTGCTTGGCAAAACAGATTACGCTAAGGTAGCAAAATTCTCTTCAATTTTAAGTATGATGAAGTATAAAGAAGATCTCAAAATTCCTTATATTTTTCCTCCTACTTCTTTCGCTGATACTCTAGGACAAACAATAGAAGACAATAAATTACGACAATTACGTATCGCCGAAACCGAGAAATACGCTCATGTGACTTTCTTTTTCAATTGTGGAAAAGAAGAACCTTTCTCTGGTGAAGAAAGAATACTCATTCCCTCACCAAAAGTTCAAACTTACGATTTGCAGCCCGAAATGTCAGCCTTCGAGCTCACAGAAAAGCTTGTAGAAAAAATTCACTCCCAAGAATTCGCACTGATAGTTGTAAATTACGCTAATCCTGATATGGTAGGGCATACAGGTAATATAAAAGCAGCCGAGAAAGCTGTGCTAGCTGTAGATGATTGTCTTGCGAAAGTGCTGAATGCTGTTAAAAAGTCAAGCAACACCGCATTAATTGTTACTGCAGACCATGGTAACGTGGAATGTATGTTCGATGAAGAAAATAATACACCTCATACAGCACACACTCTAAATAAAGTGCCATTTATTGTGTCTTGCGATAATCTAAAACTAAGAGACGGAAGGTTATCTGACATTGCCCCTACTATTTTACAGCTACTTGGAATTAAAAAACCAAACGAAATGACAGGCAGTTCGTTGATTTCTTGCATTACCCTCTGTCATTCCAGCTAGGCAGCGTTATGCACCGGAATGACATCAAATAGATGTGTTTTAACTTAATCCAACTTTTAAATTTTTCGCTGTTAGTACTAATGATTCATTAAAGAAGCTGTCAATAGACTTCTTTCGAAACTAGGATAAAGTAGTAAAAATAGTAATTTTGAGGTAAGGAGAAATGAAGTATGAAATAGTGAAAGAGCTCGATAAAGGGGAGTTTCGTCGACTAACAGGAGTAAAGAGATCAACATTTAACAAAATGGTAGGGATTTTATGTGAAGAGAATAAAAAAAAGAAAGCCAAAGGAGGAAGGAAAAATAAGCTAAACGAGGAGAATATGCTGCTCATGGTATTAGAATACTTACGAGAATACCGTACATATTTTCACATAAGTCAAAGTTATGGAGTAAGTGAAAGTACGGCATATAAAACTGTAAAATGGGTAGAGGATACTCTAATACAACACCCAGATTTCGCATTGCCAGGACGAAAAGAACTCCTAAAAAGCGACGTGGAATATAAGATTCTGGTGATTGATGCAACGGAAACACCTGTAGAGAGACCAAAAAAAAGCAGAAAAGATTTTATTCAGGAAAGAAGAAAAAACATACGCTAAAAACCCAAATAATTGCAGAAAAGAAGAGCAAGAAAATTATTTGTACGTCATTTTCAAACGGGAGAAAGCATGACTTTCGGCTTTTCAAGGAGTCAAAAGTGCATGTATCAGAAGGTATAAAAGTTTTAGCCGATGCTGGCTATAGAGGTTTTCAGAAAATTCACAAAAATGTCGAGTTGCCACACAGAAGGATGAAAAAGAGTCCCTTAATTAAGGAAAAAAAGGTAGAAAATCGGGAGCTAGCAAGCAAAAGAGTAGTAGTTGAGAATGTAATTGGTCTGTTAAAAAGATTCAAAATTATTGCAGACAGATACCGCAATCGGAGAAAACGTTTTGGCTTAAGATTCAATTTTATAGCAGGAATTCACAATTTTGAGCTGTCTATATGAGTTTCGAAAGAGGTCTAATATCACCAATACTATCTATATTTTTTGTACTGATAGATTGGTCAATTCTTTTGACCAAATTAGATAAAACTTTATTAGGGCCAATTTCAACAAATTTGTTAATGCCACGGCTTGACATATACAAAACCATTTCTCTCCATTTCACTCTGCTTACAACTTGCTTGGCGAGTAAAGTTTTTATAACTTTGGGATCACTCTCCTCTTTAGCTGTAACATTTGATATCAAAGGAACTATAGGACGGGTTATTTTAATACCCTTCAAAAACTCCAAAACTTTTTCATCAGCAGGTTTCATAAGAGATGAATGAAAAGGCCCACTAACCTGTAATTTAATTAGTTTCCTCACACTCGAGTTTTTGAATAAATCGGGTAACATTTCAAGAGCTTCTCTAGTGCCACTTATAACCACTTGTCCGCCACCGTTATCGTTTGCAATTTCACAAATTCCGTCAATTTGAACTGATTTCAATATATCTTCCACTTCATTTATCTCTGCTCCAAGCAACGCAACCATTCCGCCTTTACATTTCAGTGAAGCTTCATGCATTGCTTCGCTGCGAACTTTCAGCAGCTCGATTGCAGACTCAAGCGTTAACGCTCCTGCAGCACACAGCGCTGTATATTCGCCAACTGAATGCCCACAAACATATTTAACATTGTGATCAGTGAAAAGAGATTTGCCAAACACATGCTCCATAACACGTAGCATTGCAATTGATACTGCCATTATAGCTGGCTGAGCGTTTTCTGTAATGGTTAATTCTTCAATAGGACCGTTGAAGATTAAATGAGACAGCTTTCCATCCAATATGCTATCTACTTCATTAAATACTTGTCTTGCAACAGAAAACTCACTATATAAGCTCTTTCCCATTCCTACAAACTGAGAGCCCTGACCGGGGAAAGCAAAAATCATGATAGTTATTATTTATTCCTTATTAAATATACTACTTTATTTATTTTTTGTCAATATTTTAGAATAATGATTGACTTAGTGAATTAAGTTCACTAGAATATTAGCTGACTAAAAGTTTATAAACAACAATGAATTATCATAAAATTATTATAGTTATGACAGACGGTCAAGAGTTTGAAACTCGTTCCACTTATGGAAAGGAGGGAGATAGGGTAAAACTTGATAGAGATCCTCTTACTCACCCTGCATGGACTGGAAGTTTGACAAGCGGGTTAGCAAGTAAAACTAGCAAATTAGCTAAGTTTAACGATAAATATGGAAGCATTTTCTAATTCTCCTCCTCTTTAAGTTTTAGAGAGTTTACTGAAGCATGCATAAATACAAAAATATAGGCTATGTTGCTTCTCCATCACCAAAATCGCAGGAAGTATCTAAACTATTAAAGAAACTTAATTTTATCAATATAACAGAAGAAAATAAGTCCGAAATCGATCTATTGATAGTTGTTGGCGGTGATGGCTTTATGCTACGCACTTTGCACAATTACGTCATAGAAAATAAAAACATGCATGTGTATGGGATAAACACTGGCAATGTTGGGTTTTTGATGAATAAATGCTTTAGCTGCAGTGAAGATTTAATTGATCATATAGAGCATGCAACTTCAACTCAGTTAACTTTGCTAAAAATGGAAGCAACAGACACAAGTGGCAAGAGATATCATTACATAGCAGTAAACGAAGTATACGTTTTTAGAAAAGAGAACCAAATAGTAGAGATGAATATTACTATTAATGATAAGCTAAAAGTAGAAAAATTTAGAGGGGACGGAGTAATATTATCTACCCCCACAGGCAGCACTGCATACAACTTCTCTGCCGGTGGCCCAATCTTGCCGCTAAATTCAAATTTACTTGCACTCACTTCTATCAATAGCTATTACCCAAGGCATTGGAATGGAGCGTTAATATCAAACGATACAATCGTA
Source organism: Wolbachia endosymbiont of Wiebesia pumilae (assembly GCF_017869285.1). Lineage (NCBI taxonomy): Bacteria > Pseudomonadati > Pseudomonadota > Alphaproteobacteria > Rickettsiales > Anaplasmataceae > Wolbachia > Wolbachia endosymbiont of Wiebesia pumilae. The sequence continues at coordinate 960,758 of NZ_CP054557.1, read as the reverse complement.
CAAATTGACATTAACAACACAAAAAACCTTCCAGCACTTGTAGTATCAGATTACAAGGAGTTTCATAATATATCACAGATAAAAATACAAAAAGACCATGAAAACACAATAACTTTGCTCTTTGACAAAGATTACCCTCTGAATGAAAGGATCTTTGATAGACAATTTCTATACTAATAATTATCCGTAAACTGGTATTTACTACATCTTAATAACTATAGCGTAATCAATGCAGCATAGTAATTAATTTTGGAGCAGATATGCATGGATTAGAAAACGGAGATAATGTCACACCAACTTCTTATACAAAAAAGGATGAAGATGGCAAGAAAGTACTGCCGACACCAGCACCTAGAAGCACAGTGCCACGAACAAACGATAAAAATGAAATTTCACACTCTACAAGTCCGTTTGATGGCGAGTCTGATGATAAAGAAACAGCAAACTTAAATATGGAAGGATCAGTTGGTGATGGATCAGAAGAACCTATTTATGCAACTATAGACCCAGATACAAAATCTTCGAAAAAGAGTTTAGACAGTGGAATAGATGGTCAAAATTCAATTCTAAGCAGATCCCCTTCTCAAGAGACAGTATTTGATGATCCTGATGATCTTGATAAAACATTAACACGGTTAAGCAGAGAATCAAGTAACAAACTTAGCAATGTACCTTCAACTTCTCCACCATCATATAAGACAGATGACTCTGAAGAGTCTTTGTCACTAAATTCTGATGTAGGTGGCACAACAAATAAAAAAACAAACAGATTCTTGCCAAGAGCAAAGTATTCCATGCAGCAGAAGGGCTTTATAATTTTTACTGCAAGTGCTATTATACTCAGTATATCTGCAGCTTTATTATATTTACAAGATAAAGCAAAATTTATTGCATTTTTTACAAACAGCCCAAAATATATCACTATACCAGTTATCGCACTTGCTGCATTGCTTGCAATTGGTCCAATATTTTTTGCAACAAGGCAATTTATAGATACTGAAGAACATTCCATTCAAAAAAAAGATGCGGATAAAATTTTAGCTGAGGTGTTGGAGCACCAGCCAAAAGATAAAGCTATAAAATCTGTAAGACTGGAATATAGCAATGGCACTCATTCAAATTTTGTACTTAATGCTTGGGAAGCTAAACAAGGCTTCACTAACATTGACGAAAAAGTAATTACTAGAACTAATAAAATCAGTAATTAACGACAGACCAATATTTACTGCATTATTTACTGGTGTAGTTGCTGCAAATATAGCGTTTCCTCTAGGGCTACTTGCAACACATGGTGTTAATGGTGTACAAAAATTTTACCAAAACCCTTTGACTAATAACATAGGATTATCATTACTTATAGGTTCTGGTATACTTGCATTATCAATTATATGTCTTGGCGTGCATTATTATAGAAAAACAAATTGCACTAACCTTATATATTCTGAAGAAGAGATTGATCCTAAAGATGTTAATGGGAAATTCATTGAGGAAATAAAACGAGAAAGAACAAATGTTCTTGGGGAAAATCACAGTAAAGACGCTAAACGCAGCAGCTTAACGCTTGAGCAAGTTGTGGTTCAATCTCATAATTGTAAGGATATTGTTTATAGTGTCGGTTAATAAAATGCATGATATAGCTAGTGCAGCCCTACGTCATACCGCTGCAGACCGTCATACCGCGATTCATTCGCGGTATCTCTAGATCCCGCTAACACGTAGCGGGATGACGATTGTCAGGGTAGCACCTCCCTCCCCTGTCATCCAAGTAGCTGACTGACCTTACCCAGAAAAAGTGGAGAGAAAGTTTGGAATGTTTTTCACAAAGAGAATGATGAATCAAAATGCTCAGAGCCTGTCTTGAAAAGAAATGAGAAAGAGAATATGATGAGATAAGTAAAAAATAGTAGGTAAAAATGTATCCAAGTGATATAAGTGACAAAGAATGGGAAATTTTGGAGCCAAGTGTTGCACAAGGTGCAGTAGGACGGCCAAGAAAGCACAATATTAGAACAATTATTAATGCAATAAGATACATAATGAAAGGTGGTTGCCAGTGGAGAATGCTGCCAAAAGATTTTCCGCCATGGAAAACGGTGTATGATTATTTTCTCAGGTGGCGTAATAGTGGCAAATTGGAAGAAATACACGATATGTTAGTAAAAAAGGTAAGAAAAATGGTTGGCAAAAATGAAATACCTTCGGTAGGAATAATTGACAGTCAATCAGTGAAAACCACTCAAAAAGGGGATCCAGAGGATATGATGCTGGCAAGAAAATAAAGGGTAGAAAACGTCACATCATTGTGGATACAATAGGCCTAATTATTACAGCTGATGTTCATAGTGCAGGCATTCAAGATCGTGATGGTGCTCTAAATCTTTTTACTCAAGCTAAACGAAAAGCTTCAACGCTACAAAGGTTTCTCGCTGATCAGGGATATATTGGTAAATTGCAAAATTACTGTTTATTGAAAACAGGATGTTTATTGACGATTACTAAAAAAGCAGCTGATGCTGTAGGATTTCAAGTTATTCCTAAACGGTGGATTGTTGAAAGAACTTTTGCTTGGCTTTCCAATTTTAGACGTATGAGCAAGGATTATGAGCATTCTCCTCTTACTTCAAAAACTAATATCTCCTTTAATATGATTACTATTATGCTTGCTAAATTAGCTGCTTAGTTCCTTTCAAGACAGGTTCTCAGGAATGCAATAGTTAATAGTGACGTTGTTTGTTATAAAAAATTTCTATGTATTCAAATATTGCAGTTCTAGTTTGTTGAGCAGAGTGTTGTGAAGTATCAATAAGTATTTCTCTTTTCAATGAGCTAAAGAAGCTTTCCACAACAGAATTGTCGTAACAACAACCTTTATGACTCATCTATGTTTTTTATGGATAAGAGATATTGATAACCTTGCGAAGTATATTGTGAACCTTGATCACTATGTAATAGTAGATTTTTGGCAGGTTTACGCTTGTTAACGGCCATTAATAAAGAGTCCATAACCAATTGTTTATTTATTGAACTGCTCATTAACTACCATGCGTGAATATAGATCGATTATTGTTGCCAAATATAGCCATCCTTCTTTGGTTTTTATATAAGTAATCCCATACTTTATTTGGTTGATCGACAATAAAGTTTTGGTCTAATATATTGGGAGCTACTGTCCGTTTGTTGTTTCTTAATTTTAAATTTTCTTCTCAATATAGCCTGAATACCATTTTTCTGCATAATACTTTGCACTGTTTTTAAGTTGCAACTTTTACCCAAAGCCTTTAATTCAGCATGAATTTTAGGAGCTCCATATCTACATTTAGAAGCTTGATATATTTTTTGAATATCTGCTAATAACTCTTTATTTGCTGATTCTCTACTGCTTATTTTCCTTGTAGTCCACTTATAGTAGCCACTAGCAGAAAACCCTACATAATTCCTGCACTTTATAGTGTTTACTATGCTCTTTTATGAAAAAATATTTTACTCTTTTTGACTGGCCAGGGCTTTTTTTAAAATGTCTCTTTCTCTTGTTACTTTTGCTAACTCTTTCTGTAAATCAAATCTCTCTTTGTCATAAGGTGCTACATCTGGAAATGCATTTGCCGCTGACTTTTTTTCGTTATATTTCTTCATCCATTTTCCTAATACACTATCCCTTATTCCTAGATCTCTTGCTACTTTTGCAACTGGTTGACCTACCTTTCTTTGTTCATTTGCCAGCTTAACAACTTCCAATTTGAATTCTGCCGTATATTCTCTTGCCATTTCTAATCCTCCAAAATTTTATTTTACCCGAAAAAACTCCTTTCTTTCTCTCCACTTTTTCTGGGTAAGGTCAATCTGTCCAGGTTCCAAGATCGGTGTCAAAAATTGCTCAAACCATCCATTAAAAACATCCATATTACAGTGGCCTTCAAAGGTTAACGGAACAACTATCTTTCTTCCACTTAAGGCTGCAACCATACTGATTCGTTGAGTTTTCTTTCCAGATTTTAAGGCATAAAACCGCTGTCCTTTCTGGCAATATCCGTAGTTCGGTGTTATCAATGCCAGACTCATCTATATACACTAAGTTTTTAGGTTCTTTTGTCGCTATAATTTTCAAAAATTCAGCACGTTTTTCTTCGTTCCTTTCCTTGTATCCATATGTCTTTTTTTGCGCGTAAATCCAATTTTTTTAAGGGCTCGATAGATCGTTTGGATACTAACGTTGTTCCAAAGTTTAGCCATTTCCGATAGAGTCTTTCCTCCGTGTTCTCTGGCAAATTTGGCAAAGGTATTCCAGTCGGTAATTTTGTGATTGTAACCCCCATTTCCAAGTTTTTTTGATTGAAAGTCTCCTGTTTCTTTTCTTCTTTGCTGCCACTCCCATAAAGTAGTTCGTCCAATCTTAAATCTTGCTGCCACTGTTTCTCTGCTTTCTCCTTCGTCTAGCGCTTCCATTGCTTTTTTTCTTAAATCATAACTATATGCTGCTGGCATTCAACCTCCTTATCATCATCTACCCTTATCCTATCACATCCGGACTTTTATGGAAAGAGCTATATTTTTATCAATTCTGCAATCATTTATCTTAATATTAAGTTTCTTAAACCTTCTTGATGCTTGTGAATAGCTGATAACTGCCAAATCTCTTCCTATTTGTTGCAAATACCCTTTTATAAACCCGACTGTTTGTCTTAAACCAATTCTAAAGAAACTGACGATTATATGCACCAAAATCACAACTTTATCACTATAAATATAGTTGCCGCCCTGCATTTTTGGACAATTCTCGTACCAATTTTCTATGGCGTCATTGATATAACAAAAAATGCTTCCTCTTTCTTGGAGAAATTTGTTATATTCATGGCAGTTACTGACTCTCATTTTTTGTGGCATATTTTTTCTTCAACAGTTAAATGGCTATTTATAATGAATTTTGTCAGTAACTGCCAGTTCTTTTCACTTGAGCGATGCAACAAAGCCATCCCAGTGTCACGCACTGGGATGACATCATCCTTTTTTTGGGATTCCAGCGTCACGCGCTGGAATGACACCTCTCTTGGGCTCTCTTAGCTATAAATATTAAGGAATTTACCAAACGAAAAAAAAGGCAAAAGAAGCCCCGTGGTTGGCTAATTACTTACATTATACTTTCAAGTATGGCGTTTTTTTATTCTAAACGCTTAATAACCGCGATTTAGTTGCTTTTAAGCCGCAACTAATCTAAATTATAAACATTAAGAAATTTACTAAACAGAAAAAAAGGCAAAAGAAACCCTAGGGTAGCTAGTTATTCACTATCCATTTTTTAAATCGGCGTTTTTTGATGTTTTAAATGCTTTATAAGCGCATTTCTGCTTATATTAGGTAAAAACCTAGAATTTTATAAAGACATAAGGTGCACATAGTGCAAAAAATTAAACATGGGACGCCAGATACGTGAGTTTTTTTGTCATTTAATCTGTACAGAGAAGATAAATAAATAGCTTCAGTTTCATGATAAGGGGGCTGGCGGAGTTTGTCAAGGGATTTTTGACGAAATGATTTTGAAAGCAAAGAGCGGGAGAAGGGGTTCGAACCCTCGACCTCAACCTTGGCAAGGTTGCGCTCTACCAACTGAGCTACTCCCGCAATTAAATTAACCTAAATTTACTTAATTATAGGCATATACAGCGATTTGTAAACCCCGTGTACACGAAAAATGTGAGAGCCCATAAATTTGCGTGGTTCCTTCTATGATCTTTTCGTATACTTAAGACTCATTTTTGATTATCATAGGTTTTCAATTGTGCCAAAAAATGTATTAATTTTATGGGAATATTTTTATATAAAGACGACTTGCCAGCTAGTTCAATACCAGATGATATAAGGTCTATAGCTGTTGATACCGAGGCAATGGGGCTACTTCATAGCAGAGATAGATTATGCCTTGTGCAGCTCTCTTTTAATGATGGCAACGCTCACTTAGTTCAACTCAAGAACGATTATACAGCGCCAAATTTAAGAAAAATATTAGAGGATAAAAATATAACTAAAATATTTCACTTCGCGCGATTTGATGTGAGCATAATACGTTATTACTTGGAAACTTGGGCACTTCCGTGCTATTGCACAAAGATAGCTTCACGTTTAGTTCGCACTTACACAGATAATCATAGCTTAAAAGAGTTGTGCTTAGAGCTGCTTGATACCAAACTAAATAAGCAGCAGCAATCTTCTGATTGGGGAAATGAAAATTTAACAGACAAACAAAAAAGTTATGCTGCATCTGATGTTTTGTATCTCCACAGGATAAAGGAAAAGCTAGACTTAATGCTGGAACGTGAAAATAGAAAAGAATTGGCCCAAAAGTGCTTTGAATTTCTTCCTACTCGTATTGAGTTAGACTTAATGGGTTGGGAAAACGTGGATATCTTTAACCACCAGATGTAATAGAAGTTTTTTGTTTGTGCAAAACACTTTAGGGCAATTTTTCAAGCTCTGCGGTAAGAATTTAGTTGATTAACTGCTAATAGATACGCTATATTTTACAAAAATTTAGGTATTTTATGAGTGATGATATTACATCGGTAAATGATCAAAATTTCAAATCTGAAGTCACTGACTATAAAGGGTTTGTTCTGATAGACTTTTGGGCAGAATGGTGTGGGCCATGTAAAAGTCTAATGCCACGTATCGAACAATTGGCTAAAGACAGAAAAGGCAAGATTAAGATCTGCAAATTCGACATAGATGAAGGGACTGAAGTGCCAAGTAAGTATGGGGTTCAATCTATACCTACTTTGATTATATTTCAAGATGGTAAGGAAATTGCACGCAAAATTGGTGCAACAAATGATCTGCTAAGTTGGGTTGATAGTGAAATAAGCTAATAGACAAATTTGCTTTTGTGTGTATTATAAATATTGATAAAAGGGATTGTAGCTCAGTCGGTTAGAGCAGTTCGCTCATAACGAATTGGCCGTAGGTTCGAGTCCTACCAATCCCACCATTGTTAGCATGATCGTAACAATGAGAAAACTATAGTATATGAACTATATATTAATGTAATGGGGGAAATGATGGAATTTACTAAGTCTCTAAATAACAAGTTAGATGAATTGCACTTACTAAATCATCCATTTTACCAGTCATGGAATACAGGAAGCTTAAGCTTGCAAGCTTTACAAACCTATGCTAAAGAATATTATCACCACGTTGCTGCGTTTCCTCGTTACATCAGTGGTATACATTTTCTGTGCCCAGATCTAAAAATGCGACAGGTTTTACTTGGTAATTTAATAGAAGAGGAACAAGGTGATGAAAATCATCCAGAGTTATGGAAACGTTTTGCTGAAGGGCTTGGCGTTGCGCGATCTGATCTTCGTGAAAGTGCACAGATTAAGGAGACACAAGAATTAATTGATGGTTACTTTGACATTGTAAGATCAGGTTTTGCAGCAGGTCTTGGAGCCTTGTACGCTTACGAACGTCAAACTCCAGAGGTTTCCAAGTCTAAAATTGAAGGTTTAAAAAAACACTATTCAATAAGTGATGAGCGTTCTCTTCAATTTTTTACGGTCCATATGCATGCTGATGAATGGCATTCTGAGGAATGTGCAAATCTTATTGAAGATCTAGATGAAAAAGAGCAAGATAAAGTTATGCAGGGTGCTCAAAAGGGAGCAAGGCTCTTGTGGGGTTTTCTTGATGGAATGATGAATGCTAGCGTGTGTTAGTAGTTGTAAGTAGCTTAAACTCAGTGATGTTGGAATGCAATGTCTGCATGTAATCTTCTTATATCTGACTTACGGCTTTGGGTTCATTTAGGCTATAGTGCAGAAGAGAAGTATCATTCTCAATTAGTTAGTGTTAATATTGATTTTACCTTTAAATCCCCCCCTTTAGGACTTACAACTGACCGGCTTGAGGATACTATATGCTACTTGGAGGTAGTTCAGAGTATTCAATCTCTCGTTCAAAGCAAGCAATTCAACTTAATCGAGCATTTAACTCATGATATATACAGGACCATTAATAACCTTGTGATGCAAAAAAAGCTTATTATTTCTTCTATAGGCGTAACTATTCACAAAGTTGCACCACCTGTCCCCAGTGTGCATGGAGGTGTTTTCTTTACTTATCGTAATGCGTTGCAAGAATGATTTACATTTCTATTGGCTCAAATATGGGGAATCGCTTTTCCCATTTACAAAAGGCTGCTCAGTTACTGCAGGAACGCTATTTTAAAAATTTAAAATCTTCAATTATTCTGGAAACTAAGGCTATTTTACCAAATGATGCTCCACCTCAGTGGAATAAGCCATTTCTAAATATGGTTGTGTATGGAAGTTGTTCTTCTTCTCCTGAAGAGCTGTTAAAGGGCCTTAAACAAATTGAGTGTGACATTGGCCGCCCGCAGGTCTATGAAAAATGGGCACCTCGCGTTATTGATTTGGATATTTTGTTATGGGATGACCTGACACTTGATACACCCTACCTTAAGATTCCTCACCCAGAATTGATAAACAGACCATTTTTGCTTCACTTGATGGCAATGCTGAGTCCCATGGCAGTAGTTAACAAAACGTTTGGTACTATTAACCCTAACATTAAGGATTGCTTTTTAAGGAGTTTTACGCTTTCACCAGAGCTTGTAGGTATTGTTAATATTACTCCTGATTCATTTTCAGATGGTGGTCTTTATTATGATGCAGATCAAGCAACCAAGCAGGCACTGCGGCTGTTATCAGATGGTGCAAGCATAGTTGAACTTGGTGCTCAATCAACAAGACCTGGCTCCTCAATACAAACTCCAAAAGCAGAATATGCACGCTTAAAACCAGTGCTTGATGACCTTAATCAATATATGAAAGTTGGTGACATTAAAGTCAGCATTGATAGCTTCTGGTCAGACGTTATTTTAAATGTTTTGGAACACTACAACATTGCCTGGGTAAACGATCAGAAGGGAGATCTAGATGATAATACCTTAAAAGCGATTGCTAGCAGTGGATGTAGTATCGTTATTATGCATTCACTCTCCATACCACCACATAGTGACAACATTATCCCAAGTGACATTGATCCAATTGATACCATAAATAATTGGGCAGAAAAGAGCATTAACAGGTTACTTGCCCTAGGTTTTGATCAAAGCTCGATCATTATTGATCCTGGTATTGGTTTTGGCAAATCTATGTACCAGAATATCCAGATTTTACGCAGTATAGAAACGTTACAAAATTTTGGCTGCAAAGTTCTGGTTGGTCATTCTAGAAAGTCATTTATTTCTTCTTTTTCTACAGAACCTGTCTTTAACCGAGATTTAGAAACAATTGCTTTATCATCTGCATTGCACAACAAGGTTGATTTCCTTCGAGTGCATAATGTGCGTGATCACATGCGATTCTTTGTAGCTCAAGCTGCTTTACAGGGATGATAGTTATCGGAATTATGGCTGTTGATCCCAAGGGGGTAATTGGAATAAATAATGGATTGCCCTGGCATTATCCAAGTGAGTTAGATCATTTTCGTCAGGTGACTGACAAACAAGTTATTGTTATGGGAAGAAAAACATTTGAAACTATGTCTCAAAACATATTAAAGGATCGTATCCCTGTTGTTTTTTCTCGTAACAAATTAAATTCTTGTTTTAACAGAGGAGTAAAATGCACTATTATTTCTTCTATGCAAGAGTTTTTGTCAATCCAAAGTAATTCTAAAGTCTTCATGATTGGTGGAGCACAAATAGCGCATCTTTTTTTGGAGTATGATCTAATCTCAGAATTTATCATAACAGAAATTCACAAACCCTATAAAGGTGATGTATATTTCAACTTAACACTTCTTGATGGATGGCATAAAACTATTCTCACCAAAACGAAAGATTATACTATATGTAGGCTAATACGTTAATATGCATGTTAAAGCAATTTATACCCACCGCATTGAATGTGGGGAAGTATTAGAGCAGGTTCTTGATCGCTATGTTTCAGAGTTGCTAGGAGAGGAAGTTGTTCTTGCTATCACATCAAAAATCATTTCTATTTGTCAAAAACAAGTGGTTTGCAAAACTGCTTGTTCTAAAGAAGAGCTAATCAAAAGAGAAGCTGATGCAATTGTTGATGTAGACCATAATTCTTACGGCATCTATTTAACAATCAAAGACAATATCTTAATTCCATCTGCTGGTATTGATGAATCAAATGGTAATGAAATGTATATTTTATACCCAAAGGATGTTCAGAAAACAGCTCTATCAATATGGAACTATCTCAAGACAAAACACTGCATAAAACATCTTGGTATTTTGATTACAGATAGTAACATAACACCTATGCGCCTTGGGGTTACGGGCGTTGCTCTTGGTTGGTGTGGATTTGAACCATTTTATTCCTATATAGGCAAGCCAGATCTTTATGATCAACCACTGCAAGTAACACAAGTCCATCTTCTTGATGCGTTGGCAACGTCTGCTGTTTTAGTTATGGGAGAATGGGCGGAGCAAACACCAATGGCAATAATTAGTGGTGCACCAAAGATTCACTTTCTTACTCGTCCGCCAACTACAGAAGAAGAAAAAAGTGTGAAGATATCTACGGAAGAGGACCTTTACTCTCCTCTCCTCATGCGAGCCCGCTGGTTAAAGAGTTAAAGAGGAACTTAAAAATTTGCTATTAGACTTCTTACATAACCATATAACATTGGGAATAGAAACAAAAAACTTACTTGACACCCTTCGCCAGCGCCCTTATCATGATAGTGAAGCTATTGTATTTGCTTTCGCCAATCTGCAGATTAAAAGGTAAGGATTACTTAATGTATCGGCGTCTTATGTTTAATTTTTTGCAGTACATAGATACTGTATGTCTTTACAAAACTTCATCTACATCTAGATTTTTATCTAAATAAGCTGAACGCGCTTATAAAGCGTTACAAGACATCAAAAAATGCCAATACTCGACAGAGATAGTAAAAGACTAGCTAACTCGGGGATTCTTTGTCTTTTTTTCTGCTTAGTAAACTTCTTAAACATTTGCAGCGTAAGTTAGTTGCAATTAAAAGCAGCTTAATCTTGCTTGTCAAGCGTTTAAAACATAAAAAACGCCAATATTTTAAAGCGGATAATAACCCCAGGGCTTCTTTTGCCTTTTTTTTCATTTGGTAAATTTCTTAACGTTTGTAGCTAAACGACAACCGTCATCCCGCTACGTGTTAGCGGGATCTATGCTTTGAGATACCGCGAATGAATCGCGGTATGACATAGGGAACCCTTTCTTGGGTTAGCCATAGATTTACTTCGCATATTCAGCTAATTTTTATTACAATTACAACAAAATAATTTTGGCTTTGATGAAAACTGTATATGTATGTCAATCCTGTGGTCACAGCACTGGTAGGTGGGTAGGGAAGTGTATTGCATGTGACAATTGGGATACAATTGTTGAGGAAATAGCAGTAAAAACGGGCAAAAGAAGTATATCTGCGCCAATTTTAATAAAGACGTTATCAGGTAGCGAAATTATCACTCCAAGTCGTTTTCTAACAGGAATAGAAGAATTAGATAGAGTTTTTGGTGGGGGTATCGTTCAAGGTGCTAGCATTTTAATTGGAGGCGAACCTGGAATTGGGAAATCCACCCCTTTGCTTAGAATTGCAGCTAATGTTGTGCAACTTTCCTCTTTTGAATGTCTTTATGTATCCGGCGAGGAATCTTTAGAGCAAGTGAGTCTCAGAGCAAAGCGTCTTAAGATAAATGAACCTAAAATTAAGCTTTTATCTACAGTGTCTTTAACTGATGTAGTAGCAACAATAAAGGAAAACAAAAGTATTAAATTCTTAGTAATTGACTCTATACAAACAATGTATGATAGCAGAATTACATCAGCACCAGGAACTGTAACTCAGGTCCGCACTTGCGCACATGAATTAACCATTCTTGCGAAACAATATGGTATTTCTCTCTTAATAGTTGGTCATATAACTAAGGATGGACAAATAGCTGGACCTAAAACTTTGGAGCATATGGTGGATACGGTATTATATTTTGAAGGTGAAAATAGCAATCAATATCGCATTTTGCGTACTATTAAAAATAGATTTGGCCCTGCAAATGAAATTGGTGTTTTTGAGATGTCTGAAGCAGGACTTGTGCCTGTTGATAACCCATCATCATTGTTTCTGATGGCCCATGACAGAGAAGTAGTTGGCAGCGCCGTATTTGCAGGAATTGAAGGTTCAAGACCAATTTTAATGGAAGTTCAAGCATTAATAGCAGGAACTAATATGGCAACCCCAAGAAGGGCAGTAGTTGGGTGGGATATTAATAGATTGGCTATGATCATCGCGGTGCTAAATGCTCGTTGCAAAATGTTTTTGCATGATAAAGAGGTATACCTAAACATTGCAGGGGGACTCAAAATACAGGAACCATCGGCTGATCTTGCTGTTGCTGCTTCCCTTATTTCAAGTATAGTAAATTTACCGCTGCCAACTTCTTCAATAATCTGCGGTGAAGTTGCACTTTCAGGAGAAATTAGGAACATCTCGCATGCTGATCTCAGACTAAAAGAAGCACAAAAGTTAGGATTCAAAAAAGCAATTATGCCTAAAAATGGTAACTATTCTTCTCATGATATTGAAATAATCAAGCTTGGTCACGTAAGGGAATTAAGAGAAGTCTTTAATTACAATTAAATAACGCTTCAGCAAATTCTTTGCTAGTAAACTCCCTTAAGTCCTCTATATTTTCGCCAATTCCTATAGCATGTAACTTTATCTTATAAGCTTCTGCAAGTCCAATTACCACTCCGCCCTTAGCAGTGCCATCTAACTTTGTTACGATTAGCCCGGTAACATTAACCATTTTGCTAAATGCTTCTAATTGGCTATAAGCATTTTGGCCGGTAGTTGCGTCAAGAACTAAAATAACGTCATGAGGGGCAGTGTCATCCAATTTCTTTATCGTTCTATATATTTTTGATAACTCCTCCATAAGGTTCACATTATTTTGCAGCCTTCCTGCTGTGTCAATTAGAACAACATCAACGTTATCTTTTATAGCTTGACTTACAGCTCTATATGCCACACTTGCAGAGTCGCTACCGTACTCTCCAGTAACAATCAAGCAATCAGAACGTTCTGCCCAAATGTTTAATTGTTCACTAGCAGCAGCTCTAAATGTGTCGCATGCAACAAGCATAACGGATTTTCCCATTTCCTTATATTTATATGCGAGCTTACCTATAGTCGTAGTTTTACCGTTACCATTTACTCCGCATACCATTATTATATGTGGTTTTTTGTTTAAAATTAGCGGTTGCACAGCAGGGTTCAATATCGATTCTATTTCGCTCATTAGCTGCTGTGTGATGGTATTATACTCAACTTCCTTGTCAAATTTGATGCTTGTGAGCCTATCGATAATCAACTTGGAAGTTTTATGACCAATATCCATGCTAATTAGCAATTCTTCTAATTCATCTAAAAGCGACTGATCTAATTTTTTTTTGCCAGAAAAAATACTTTTCACCCCGTCGCTAAAGCGAGAAGAAGTTTTTAACAGGCCCTGATAAAGGTTACTAAACAAACTCAAGGGATACTCCTTTTTAAATTATAAACTTAATTACAATATAAAGAATGACATGCACTACGTGAATTTGTAAAGTAAAATGCACTCAAAAACTACAATTTTACCTTACAAAAATTACACTTTTTGAGTGTATTTTACTTTAGTTTTTAACCTAAATATGTTATAATGTAGAATAGCGGTTCACAGGTAATTTTATGAGTTATAATGAGAAAATTTTAGATCATTACGAAAATCCAAGGAATGTTGGCTCTCTGGATAAAAATGATCCAAATGTTGGTACTGGCCTAGTTGGTGCACCATCGTGCGGTGATGTAATGAAATTGCAGATAAAGGTCAATGACAAAGGTGTTATTGAAGATGCAAAATTTAAAACTTTTGGTTGCGGTTCTGCCATTGCTTCAAGTTCCTTGTTAACAGAGATGATAAAGGGAAGAAGCATCAGTGACGTTACACAGATAAAGAATACTCAAATAGTGGAAGAGTTGTCTTTACCTCCAGTGAAGATACACTGTTCGGTACTTGCTGAAGATGCTATAAAGGCTGCTATTCATGACTATCAAAGTAAACAAAAGAATTAAGAAGCTACGAACATGGGTGAATATCAAGAAGTAGGCGGAGGTGAAACTGTAAAAAAGAATAAAAAACTTATCACTATAACTGCGGAAGCAGTAGAAAGGATAAGGTATTTATTGGATCAAAAAAAGCATGCTAACCTTGAGAAACCGGAAGAAGCAATAGGAATAAGAGTGCTAATTAAGCAAAAAGGATGTTCTGGTTTAAAATATGATATTGAATATGCATATGATACTCGTCCTTTAGAGTCGATAATTGAGGAAAACTGTAGTGATGGCCAAAAAGTTAAAGTGTTAATCGATCCAAAATCCGTCATGTTTATTCTTGGCTCTGAAATGGATTATGTAGAAGAAAAATTTTCATCGGGTTTTGTTTTCAAAAATCCTAATGAGAAAGGAAAATGTGGTTGTGGAGAGAGTTTTCATGTCTAGCAACTATTTTGCATTGTTTGAAATTGAACCAGCTTTCAATATCAGTTTTGATGAGTTAGAGAAAAAATATATCGAGCTAAGCAGGACTGATATAAATGAAAGACAGTCCCAAAACATGGAAAATATTAACAGAGCTTATCAGATACTAAAGTCACCGCTAAAGCGTGCTGAGCATTTGCTGGATTTTTTTGATGTGAAAAGCCAAAAGGACCACTTAAATTCTGAAATATTAAGTGAATCAATGGAAATAAGAGAGTATTTGCTGGACTGCGACGATCTACAATTTGCAAGCAGGATGATTGATGAAAAAATAAAAGATTGCGTTAAAAACCTAATTAACACTTTTGCTGTAAAGAATTTTGATGGAGCTGCTACACAAGTCTTAAGATTGAAATATTTATATAAGTCATTTGAGGAGGTGAAAAAGAATGCAACCAATTCAAATTTCTGAACCAAATTCAAGTGAAGTAGTTTTTGGTATAGACCTTGGCACCACCAATTCTTTGATTGCTATGGTAAATAAAGCTGGCAACGTGGAGATATTTAAAGATGAACAAGGAAGAGAACTGCTGCCTTCTGCTCTTTCATATGAAAATAATACATTGAAAACTGGCTACGATGTCGGTCAAAATGCAATCTACTCAATAAAGCGTTTAATGGGTAAAAGTGTTGAAGAATTAAATAAAGAAGGCGTCAATTTTGAAATAGATCATGAAAGCGAAAAAGTTATTAGAATAAAATGCGCAGAGGAAAAGTATCTTACTCCTATTGAGATTTCTGCTGAGATATTAAAAGCTTTATGTGAGAGGGTAAAAAAGTCTAAGGGGCTGGAAGTAAAAAAAGCAGTGATTACTGTGCCAGCTTACTTTGACGATTCAGCACGTAACGCAACCAAATATGCGGCAAAATTAGCTGGAATAGAAGTTCTTCGCCTCGTTAACGAGCCAACCGCTGCAGCGCTTTCTTACTCCATTGAAAAGAACAATAGCAGTGGAATATATGCAGTTTATGACCTTGGTGGAGGAACGTTCGATATTTCGATATTGAAATTGCACCAAGGAGTGTTTCAAGTCCTTGCGGTTGGTGGTGACACCAAACTCGGCGGTGATGATTTTGATCATTTGCTGAGTTCAATTGTGATTGATAAGTATAGAGAAAAGACGGCTAAGCAACTAAATTCCTTACTTATCGAATCACGCTCTGTGAAAGAGTACCTAAGCAATCACACTATAGGTATCTTTGAATTTAATGTTAACGGCAAGCCATTTGAGTGCGAAATTACCAGAGAAGAATTCGAGCAGGCAATCAGTTCTTTGGTCAATAAGACTATCAATATAGTCACTCGTACTATAAGCAACATAGATCTTAAAATTGATAATATAAAAGGAGTAATTTTAGTTGGTGGTGCAACTAGAACACCATTGGTTCAAAATTCACTAGTCAAACTCTTTGGAAATAAAGTACTAAATGACGTGGATCCAGATAAAGCAGTTGCCATTGGGGCAGCTCTGCAGGCTCATGATTTAACTTCGAGCTCAAAAGATAGGAATATTCTCCTGGATGTTTTACCTCTATCACTTGGCATAGAAACTATGGGAGGCATAGTTGAAAAAATCATACCAAGAAATACGCCACTGCCAGTTTCAGAAACAAAAGAGTTTACAACTTATATTGATGGGCAAACAGCAATGAAAATTCATGTTTGTCAGGGAGAACGTGAAATGATAGAGGATAACAAATCTCTAGCGCAGTTTGAACTAAAAGGTATACCTCCACTGCCTGCAGGTTCTGCAAGAGTTGAAATAGAATTTACAGTTAACGTTGACGGAATCTTGACTGTTACTGCAAGAGAAAAAACTACTGGAATTGAGCAGACAGTTAAAGTAAATTCAAGTTTTGGCTTGAGTGAAGCTGATGTTCAAAATATGGTTAACCAGTCAATAAACAGTTTTGACGAAGATATGAAGGCTCGTTCCCTTGCAGGTGCTAAAATTAATGGAAATAAACTCATACACTTGGTTGAAAACAATAATAGCCTTTCCACTGATTAAAAGTTGAAAAACCTATTACAAAATGCAAAAAACGCTTTACAAGGCAATGACTTGAATGAAATTAACAACACTATCGCCGAGTTAGAAAATTCTTCTTTAGAGTTGTGTGAATTAACAAATAGGTAGAAAAAGCTTACACAACCTTGTGCAATACCCTATTTAATCTCAAAGCAACAGGTAACCTGAAATTAAATGGTAACCAATCGACCTTTCCTAATTTAAATGATAAACCAACTATGCTTACACGCCCAATGATATTTTCCATTGGTACAAAACCAACTTCAGGAAACCTACTATCTAAAGAATTATTTCTATTGTCTCCCATAACGAAAAATTGATCGTTAGGTACATAATAAACCGGAGTGTTATATGATAGCTTATTAGAAATGTCATCTACCAAAATCTCATGTTCCTTGCCACTTAAAAGCGTTTCTATATATCTTGGTATGTTACGATTTGACTCATAATCAAAAAAACTTTCAATTTGCCTTCGCTCTACTTTCTGATCATTTAGGTATAATTCTCCCTCTATCATTTGCACTTTGTCACCTGGTGTTCCTATTACTCGCTTAACAAACCTGATGCTGTCATTTCTTGTGGGTTTGAAAACTACTATGTCGCCACGCTTTGGAGGGGTATAAAAAATCCTGCCGCTAAAAATGTTTGGAGAAAATGGAAAGGAGTGTTTACTGTAACCGTATGAATATTTACTAGTAAAAATGTAATCCCCTTCAAGTAGGGTGCTTTTCATTGAACCAGAAGGTATATGAAATGGCTCGAATAAAAAACTACGTATTGATAGCGCAATCAACAGTAAAAAAAACAATGAAGATAAAAATCTTCCCGTTCTTATCACCCAGTTTTTGCTTAGTTCTTCCAACTTTTCCAACTTTGTTTTTCTTATAGATTAAGCTTATTATAATACATAAATTAAAAAATGGTAATATGAAATTTTACTTGTGAATGTTATTCCTCTATTCAAAACAATTTTGAAAAGGCGGTTCATTTCTTTCAACGGTGTCATCCAAGTAGCGTGACACATAACTGTACGAACATTGCAATTTGCAGGTGGCAGATGAAAGTAGCTGATGCACATCTGTACGAACATTTGCTTTTGTTAAGGTAATATGGTGTTATGAAAGTAGCTGACACTGGAATGGCTTTGTTGCATCGCTACTTATGAAAGGCTAACTATAGTTAGGATTATAAGCAACCTATTGAAAATCTTGTTTTTTTGCAATCAATCTGATCAAATTTAAGAATAGTAATTTGTTATTTATATTAATAAATTTAATTCTATTGAAAATAGCTAAAGCATTGAAATTCTTGAATTTTAGCCGGATTGGTAAATGGTAGTGAAATTTCTTTTACTCAAATTTAGGTATTCATTGACCGTTCTTGTTATAAATACCAGAATAATAAGCTACTGATATTCCCTATCTTTTTTATCTTTAATCCATCATAGCTAGCGATGCAACAAAGCCCACTGGAATCTAGGTTGTAACCGTTCACGGATTGTGAGAATGAATAAAGAACTAAGCAGTCGTAACTTTTGGAAGGGATTTTGGCCATTGAGACGTGATGTCAAAAATATCGACAACATTCTTTCCACAAATCTTTCTCCATGTTCCGACCAGGTGAAAAAGCTGTTTTTACGATAGCCGTCTAATTTGCCGTTCTGCAAGGTTGTTGATTGACTTCAGGCTTTCGTAAAAACTTCCACACCATATCCTCGGCCTTAACATCTTAATGGCCATTCTCAAACCATTTACAAGCCTTGTCATTTCATGCCCCCCCTTTTTGCATTAGTTGTGTAGCATCTTTTAATATTAGCAAGGCCTATAATAGTGCAACACTGCCTTACGTATTGCCAATCCAAATTCTACTTGCTGTAAAATAACACAATCTGCTACATCGCTGCTAATCTCAATCCCTCTATTTATTGGCCCTGGGTGCATAACAATCGCATCTGGTTTTGCGTATGATAGCTTTTGTGAATCAAGTCCATACAAATAAAAATATTCTTTCTCTGAAGAACTATTATTCATGCGCTCTTTCTGCAATCTCAAAAGCATAATTACGTCAGCATCCTTTATACCTTCAATTAATGAATAATGGACTGAATCTACTTCAGGAAAATGCTTACAAATCAAAGTTGGTGGTGCGACCAAGTTTATCTCTGCTCCAAACATTTTTAGCAATCTTATATTTGATCTTGCAACTCTACTGTGCAGAATATCTCCACATATCACAACTTTGAGGTCCTTTATTTGCTTTTTGTGATTGCTGATTACAAGATAGTCTGCAAGAGCTTGAGTTGGATGTTCACTACTTCCATCGCCTGCATTGATTAGCGAGCAGTTAACATACTTTGCCAGTGTATTAATGATACCACTACTTTTATGCCTGATTATTATGTAATCAGGATTCATTGCATTTAATGTTTTGATCATGTCTTTTAGATCTTCTCCCTTGTTAATAGAAGAAGATCTTATTGGCAAAGTTACAACATTTGCTCCAAGGCTTTTTGCTGCTATTTCAAAAGACGCAAGTGTACGCGTTGAATCTTCAAAGAATAAATTTATTACTGTCTTATTTTCCAAGATATGACTATTTGCAACTTCTTTTTTAAGGTACTGGTTGGCCAACTTAGTTATATTTTCTACATCATCGACTGTAAGGTCTGAGATGTTTAACAAATTCCTTCTCTTGTTCATAGTTTCCTTTTCAACTACTTGAACCTATTCTACTTTCTTATTACCTTTTTTCAATAGACTTCTTGTGCAGCAATTGTTTTGGTGAAAGAACGGAAAAAGATAGTAAAGTCAAAATTAAGTTAGAAGGAAGAAAAAGTTCAGCGAGTCAAGAGTAAGGTATATTAGCATAAATCTTTCATCCCAATGTTTAGTGGCGCTGGGGATTACTTCCACTTACACTCATCCGCTATCATAACAGCCTCAAAAAGATGCTTCTCAAGTTCACTTAGAGGCAAATCACTTTGTGAATAATTTCCCCAAGATTTTAGTATATCGGAAGTTTCAACGCCTTCAATAATAGGATATTCTTGGTTTTTTTTAGCGTATAACTCTTGAGCCTGCTTGCTTACTAAAAATTCCAATAAGACTATAGCATTTTCCCTGTTTTTTGCGTTTTTTGTTACTGCTGCACCACTGATGTTTACCATTACACCGTGATCGTTGCGATTAGGAAAAAAAGCCCCTAGCTTGTCTGCAACATTCTTTTTATTTTCTGATGAAAGAATTCTCGCAAAGTAGTAGCTGTTTACTATTGCAACATCTCCCTCACCCGCTGCTACGGCGTAAATTTGATCAGTATCACCACCACTTGGTTTTCTTGCCATATTGCTCACAATTCCGCTTACCCATTCTTTCGTCTTTTCAAAACCATTATTTGCAATCATAAAAGCAATTAACGATCTGTTATATGGACTTGTAGAAGAACGCACTAATATTTTTCCTTTCCATTTTTCATTTGCTAAATCTTCATAAGCACTTAAGTCCTTAGGGTCTACTGACTCTTTATTGTAAACCAATATCCTAGCTCTTTTTGTAAGACCAAACCAATAATCTTCACTGTCTCTAAATCTTGCAGGTATAACACTTTTTAAAACCTCTGAATCTACTTGAGATAAAAGTCCTCTTTTTTTTGCTAGAATTAAGTTGATTGCATCAGCAGTCAAAAATAAGTCAGCTTCACCACCGTTTTCCATTCGTGAAAGTAGCTGAGAATAATCATCAATGATGTAACGTACTTTAATACCTGTATTTTTCGTGAATTCATCAAACAAAGTACGTACTAATTCTTCTTTGCGCGATGAATAAACATTTACCACTTGTGAGTCATTAGTTCCGTCGTTTCTGTATAAATAAGTAATAACTATCAATATAATTGCTATTAAGGATGTGAATATAAAGGCTTTTTTCATATTGGATAAAAAATAACTTCTTTCAGTTAAAGTTACCAAGATGGTACAACTTTAGCAAGTGTAAAGTTCGTTAGATAAATCATAAAAACTTCCTTGACAAGCTTCGCCAGCCCCCTTATTATAACACTGAAGCTATTTATTTATCTTCGCAATCTCTGCAGTGGATTAATGACAAAAAACTTAATGTATTTGGCGTAAATCATGCTTAATTTTTTGCACTATGTGCACCTTATGTCTTTATAAAATTTCTAGGTTTTTACCTAATATAAGCTGAAATGCGCTATTTAAAACATTAAAAAACGCCAACTTAAAAAATGGATAGTGAATAACTAGCTACCCTAGGGTTTCTTTTGCCTTTTTTTCTGTTTAGTAAATTGTATCCGTTCAGCGGAGTGGTAGAATAAGGTAGACAAAGCAAGATAATAAAGATAATCATAGAGCAAAAGTGAGGTAATGTGGTAAACCTTTGAGAACTTTGCAAAAATTTACAGCAAAAAATAGAAAAACTGAAAGCAGAGATAAAAAACTTAAAAGCAGAAAATAAAGCTTTAAAGATAGAGAACGTTGAATTAAAGGAAAGGCTCGGTTTAAATTCAAAAAACTCATCCCTGCCCAGCTCAAAAGAGCTATACAAAATAAAAAAGGACAAGCCAAAAAGCGAAAGGAATGTTGGCGATCAGGTTGGGCATAAAGGAAATTTTCATGCCACAATGGAAGCAGATAAAGTAGTAAAAATAGAGTTGCCTAATATTTGCGAATGCGGAGGAGAGCTTGTAATATGCGAAAAACCTTATGTTCACCAAAAAGTTGATCTTCCGGAAATTAGGCCTTATGTAGTAATTGGAACATGGTCGTTGTTGGAGATGCAGAAAAAGAAAAAGTAGCAAGTTACCAGAAGGTGTTACGCCAG
The DNA here is from genome assembly GCF_017869285.1 of Wolbachia endosymbiont of Wiebesia pumilae. Lineage (NCBI taxonomy): Bacteria > Pseudomonadati > Pseudomonadota > Alphaproteobacteria > Rickettsiales > Anaplasmataceae > Wolbachia > Wolbachia endosymbiont of Wiebesia pumilae. The sequence continues at coordinate 939,289 of NZ_CP054557.1, read as the reverse complement.
ATACATTTGGTCCAAGGGTTAAGTCTATAATTGCAGCACTCAGCGGATTTTACAAAAACTCAAAGCGTGAAGTGGCTAGTATCATAAATGACATTTTTAATTTGAACATAAGTGTTGGCAGCATATCAAATCTTACTATTACCCACAAATATGAGGTTCGTGAGCAAGTCGCCATCCTTCTGCTAAATCAAAGAGACGTTTATATCCTTTCCAAAGAGTAATTGGTCCTGGTTTTGGGTCATTTTTTCTTGCTAAATGGCCTCCAAGTTCATGAAACAGCTTCTTTTATGTTGGGAACTACACTTGGACATGGTTTTCTGTGTATTTTAACGTATAAAACTTTCCATTCTTCTTCAGCTAATAAGGTAGTACATGGTAATGTTGGGTTAGCTCTTGCAATTGATGTAATAAAGAAGATCCTCCAAGCAATAATACTCATAACTGTTAGATATCTCATTAGTCTTTCTGCTATTCCAAGCCTACATTCTTCAACTTTGAGACCGGATTTAAAATTTTATGTAATATCTCTATTTTCCATCTAAGGCAATTGTAAGTTAAAAACGTGATATAAAAGAGATAAGAGAGAAAGATAACCCTGCTCACTAGGAATAGCGGGCGTGCGCGACCGAAAGGAAATTGGTATTACAACCGTTGGTATCAAGGTACGCTAGCCCTATCTCTCGATACGTTTGAATAGTTGCTTGGGACATATATATGCACCCGTTTACAATCTTAAATTAACTAAAACTATCGAGGTTTATTATGGTTACATCTTATCAAAATTTTATTGGCATTGACATCGGAAAATTTAAAAATGTCGTTGCAATTCACAAACAGAAGAATGCTGTCGAATTTGATAATAATGCTTCTGGTTGGCAACAATTATTTCAAGAGTTTTCAGATATTCTACCTAATGCTTTAGTGACTTTAGAAAATACAGGGAAATATGAGCTTGGCTTATCACATTTTCTTACCGACAAAAATATTGCCGTGCATCGAGCTAATACTCGTAAAGTAAAAAGCTTTATTTTATCTCACGGAACTTTAGCAAAGTCTGATAGATCAGATGCAAGAGCTCTTGCTCAATATGGATTTGAACGCCATAGAACTATCTCTCTATTTGTACCTACCTCTACAGAACAATCAACTTTGGCTGCACTTTGTCAACGTCGTGATGATATTACGCAAATGAGAACTCAAGAAAAATGCAGACTTGAAGCACCGGAAAATGATCATATAAAAGAAAGCTGTCAAAAGACCATTGAGTTTTTCGATAGTCAAATAAACGAACTCAATGATACTATACAAAAGATTATTGATGAAAGCCGCGAATTACAACAACGCCAAAAAATTCTTAAAACAGTTCCTGGAATAGGTAAAAAGTTATCACAAGATTTTTTGTGTTTAATGCCAGAGCTTGGTTACTTAAATAGAAAAGAAGTAGCAAGTCTTGCCGGAGTTGCACCGCATCCAAAAGAAAGTGGTAAAGCTGTTGGTTACCGAAGGATTACAGGTGGTAGAAGTAACGTTCGTTCAAAGCTCTTTACAGCCGCTATGGCTGCTACAAGGTCAAAATCTATACTTGGCGCCTTTTATTCTAAGCTTGTTGAAAGTGGTAAGAAGAAGATGGTGGCTATAACAGCCCTAATGCGTAAAATTATAGTAATTGCTAATACAAGACTTAAAGAAGCAATTAATTTGCATACTTAAAAATCTTCACAACGGTAACTGAAATTGGCTAATGAATATGTGCGTCCACACAGACTTAAAGCACATATTCATTAGCTTAAGCAGAAATTGCTGTGGTAGCTGTTTGATATAAAATTCTATTTCTATGACAAACGGGTTTTTATTGCCCATATAATTTGCAAAATTACACAAATAAAAAAATTTTTAAAAAACATAGTTGATACCAACTAATTTTTTCAACAGCTTCATCGAAAGTATTAACTGAAAGATTCGTTAATAGCATCCATTCTAGCGGTTTTTTTTAAGGGAAGGGGAGTTTTCTCAACAACATAAACTGCATAAAGTGGTAATTTAGGTAGTTCTTCCGTCTTATGCCTAATATTATTCTTAGATGGATTCATCATAAACTTTCCAAATCTAACTTCCAAACGTGCTGTTCTTTTTGGCTTATTATCTTTTACAGGAACTTCAACTTCTACCGTACCTGCACAATGAGAGGATTTAATAAATGCCCATAACTTCTGCTCACCTTTTTCAGGATATCGAGATTTTCTATTTACTGCTCTATCTCTGCATGCTCTAACTAGCACTGCCGAATTAAGATTATGTGCAAGCTCAAAAAAGTCATATATATCTGCTTCTCTATCGCATACAGTTATAGTCTCAGTTTGAGTTGGATCAATAATATTATTTGTTTTTCTTAAAGTTTCCAACCACTTTACGCTTTCTTTATCTTCAATGCGATCGCTCTTTTTTTTAAGGTTCTCAGTTTCTTCAGGTCTTGAATAAACTTTTTGATCTAGTATCCCTAGTACCAAACCTTCTATACTAACGGCAAGAGCTGTATGCATTATAATACCTTTTGCAGTATCATAACTGGACAAATTTGCTAATCCGCTTGTTTTTTTATGGTTATTATATACAATGTAACTGGTATCTTGAATGACAAGAACCCTCTTGTGAGCTTTTGTTCTCTCAACCGTCTTATTAATATGTGTAGCTAAAATATCACTTTCTTTTACATTCTCATTTTGAAAAAAACGTTATGCTGTTTTTGCTTCTGACCAACTTTCACATGCTTGATTAATCTAACTTTCAGGTAATTTTGTCAAACATATCAGCAATCTTTACTAATCGCTCAGTTAACCTTTTATCTCCAAATTCATTTTTAGCCCATTCACTACTTTTACTTGCCATTTTACACCCTCAATATTTGCAAACTTTAATATTGTAATATTTTACTTTTTAGTCCATTTATATTTGTGGGTAATAGTAAGGAATGACACCGTCTTGGATGGAAACCAGTGTCAGCTACTTTCATGACACCATCACAAGGTGAAACTGGATCCCAGTGGGCTTTGTTGCATCGCTCAAGTGAAAAGAACTGGCAGTTACTGACAAAATTCATTATAAATAGCCATTTAACTGTTGAAGAAAAAATATGCCACAAAAAATGAGAGTCAGTAACTGCCATGAATATAACAAATTTCTCCAAGAAAGAGGAAGCATTTTTTGTTATATCAATGACGCCATAGAAAATTGGTACGAGAATTGTCCAAAAATGCAGGGCGGCAACTATATTTATAGTGATAAAGTTGTGATTTTGGTGCATATAATCGTCAGTTTCTTTAGAATTGGTTTAAGACAAACAGTCGGGTTTATAAAAGGGTATTTGCAACAAATAGGAAGAGATTTGGCAGTTATCAGCTATTCACAAGCATCAAGAAGGTTTGAGAAACTTAATATTAAGATAAATAATTGCAGAATTGATAAAAATAATATGGAAGATATCGAAATTGCTATAGACAGTACAGGAATTAGTATATACAACAACACTCCTGGTCACAGCAAGGAAAATAGCACTGACAGAAAATATCGTGGCTATGAGCAAACGAGAAAATTGCACGTAATGTTGAATATAAACAACAAAAAAGCCATAGCTGTAAAATACAGTAACGGTGTCTACTCTGATCACTATGGAGCTTGTGATTTGCTAAAAGAAGTTGATTTTCAGCATGCCATAAAAGCACTATATGCAGATAGAGCATGTGATAGGCACAAGTTTTATAAGTTGTGTAACGAATATGATATAAAGACAAAAATTCCACCAATAAACAATGCGGCAGAACATCCAGAAATAGATTATATGTCTGACAGGAATGCTGCTATTAGGTTAATAAAATTATACGGTGAAGATGGCATGAAAGAATGGAAAAAAGAAGTAAATTATGGGAAAAGATCTTATATTGAAGGGTTTTTCTCAAGATTAAAGCAAATATTCGGATTTAGTTTTAGGAATAAATCTGAGATAAATCGAGAAAAAGAACTAAATGCTATTTGCTTAATAAATTCACTGATATTGGTATGGCTAAATTTGAGATAGTTACATGAATTTACCATAAATCACCATCTCATAAAGTGTGATGCAACAAAGCCATCCCAGTGTCAGCTACTTGGATGACAAGAAAGGGAGCACTGGAATGACAGGAGAAGGGGGGCTACTACCGTCATAAAGGAACCAGTGTCAGTTACTCGGATGATACCTTTTTCTACTTAATTTGGGTTATGCAAGAAGTCTATTCGCGGTATAGATTCCGCTAACACGTAGCGGGATGACGGTTGTCGGTAAATCTAAGTCAGTTTAGCTATATGCTTTTAATTCCCCCAAAAGGAGAATTAAATATGTGAAGTTCTAGTTGATATGACTTAATGAATGGTTAGTTTAAATTACTAATTTATTTAAGAGATTTTGATAATATTTAACCCACTCGCTTTTCTATTTTCCATATCACGATGTGCTTGAATTATTTCATCAAATTTATATTTTTTATTGATCCGTACAGTTAAAAGTTTTTTTCTTATCATCTCGAAGATTTCCATTGTGGTAAGCACTAATGTGAATCTATCATGCTTATAATGGTATATTGAGGTTCCAGTTGCAAATAACGAACGTGAACTAAGTAAAGAAAAACTAATAGGAGCGTTACCTGATATCTGCCCATAGGAAACGTATATGCCGGACCTGCCTAAAGATTCAAAAGAAAGCTTGCTTGTAGCGTAACCTATAGGGTCATACACTGCACCTACTCCTCTGTTTTGCGTAATCTCCATAACTTTAGAAACGAAGTCTTTATCATTGTAGTTTATTGCGTATGTGCAGCCACTTTGTAAAGCTATCTTCATTTTTTCATCAGAGCTTACAGAACCTATCACTACACCTTTTTTATCCTTTGCCCATTGGCATATTATTTGTCCTAAACCACCATTAGCCCCATGAACTAGCACGAAAGCACCAGGCCTAACTTTATAAGATTGATTAACTAAATAGTGAGCTGTCATACCTTTAAACAGCACTGCAGCAGCAACTTCATCAGATATGTCATCTGGAATTTTTATCAGATATTTCTGGTGTATAATGCGCTTTTCACAATATGCCCCTGGAGGAGCTGTGCAATATCCAACTCTGTCTCCAACCTTCAATCCATCACTGATTTTTTTACCAAGCTTTTCAATAACTCCCACTGCTTCTACCCCAAGCACTGATGGTAAATTTTTAATTTTGCGCGTACCTTTTCTGTGCTCTAAATCATAACGATTTAAGCCGATAGTTGTGTGACATACTAAAACTTCCTCGCCTTTTGGCTCACCTATACTCTTATCTACAAATTCTAATACTTCTGGTCCCCCAGTTTTTTTAATTTGTATAGCTCTAACCATGATGAATATTAAGATAAAAACTTTGATTATGTTATCTAACAATTAATATTTTGCAAAGTTATTGTTTTCACAATCAATAGACTTCTTGCGTTACCTCCTGTCATTCCAGTGTCAGCTACTTGGATGACACCCTATTGATTACTGAAATGACACGGTTTGCAAACATTCTGTTACTTAAGCTTAAAGAACGTGTATGATAGTGTTATTTCGCCCAAATCTTTTGTATTACTATCAAGCATTATCTCAGGATCTATATAGAAAGATACGGGCATAGCTGCTTTTTGTTTTGGTAGCAACATTTGCTCTTCAAAACAAAAGCATGCAACTTTATTGAAATACTTACCTGCTTTGAAAGGCGTAACATTATACACCGCCATACCAAATGAAGGCTGATCAGATAGATTTTTTGCGTAATAAAACGCTAAACTTTGTTCTCCTATGTTTACGTCAACGTAGTTAGTTTCTGATTTAAACTCCCAAGGTAGATCGGACATTATATCAGCATTGAAATGGACCCTGATCTTTTGGTTAGTTATATTTGTTGTTGTGTTAGTTACTTTTCTTATTGTGCCACCATACCCAGTAGCTTTACAGAAAATGCTATATAGAGGTACCGATGCATATGCAAGACATATCATCGACACAACTAAAGATACTAAAAAGAAAACTATAGAATTCTTACTGCCTTTCCTTAAAAAGGAAAACATCTAATCCCTATTGTTGAACAAGTTAAGTAACCTGAGTAGATTGAGAAATATATTAATAAAGTCAAAATAAAGATTAGTTGCACCGAGTATTGCCAATTTAGTAGTAGCAACTTCTGATCCGTCATTATGTTTATAATAAACGTCCTTGATTCTTTGAGCATCATACGCAGTCATTAAGGTAAAGACTATTACTGATATGAACGATATTGCAAAGTGGAGAGGACTACTTCCAAGAAATAAATTTACTATAGACGCAATGATTAACCCCCAAACTCCCATAATCAAGAAAGAGCCCATACTTGTAAGATCTCTTTTTGTAGTATTGCCATATAAAGCCATAGAGCCAAACATGATTGATGTAATGAAAAACGCCCTTGCTATATTTTCTGCAGTATAAACTATAAAAACATAAGATAAGGAAAGCCCCATTAACACTGAGAACGAGAAAAATATAGTAACGGCAGACTGAGCACTTAGGTGTTGAATTCTATAAGACATGTAGAACACCAATGCAACCGGAGATAACATTACCACAAGCGATAGAACGGGATTAGAATAAATTACTTGAAAAAGACCAGAAAATACTGTTAAAAATGCAACAAGCCCTGTGACGCCCAAAGCTAAAGCCATGTAATTATATACTTTAGTTAGGTAACTTCTAAGCCCAGCACTATAATAAACGCCTTGAGAGCGAATATCCTGTTCATTTCTCATATAAGACATAATATAACTCCTTTTATCCATTACTTAACACATTATAATATAAAACCATATTTTTATCAAGTGTTTTTATTATAAACAGCTATGCGCTGGCATTTGTTTTAATATAAATAGAATATAGGCCTATTGCTGCTGCGTTTGAAACATTTAAACTGTTAATTGCATTTGACATTGGGATTTTTAAAAGATAATCACAATTTTCTTTAACTAACCTCCGCATTCCTTTCTCTTCAGAACCAAAAATAATTACTCTTTTTTTCTCAAAACTCTTTATTTCATCTATATTTTCTTTAGCATTGCAATCAAACCCGTAACACCAGTAGCCGACCTTTTTTAAATACTGCATAGTTTTTACTATATTTGTAACGTATATTAGCGGAACAATATCTAAAGCCCCACTTGCTGCTTTTGCAATAGATGCATTTTCACTCGGTGAATGGTTATGTGGTAAAACCAATGCGTCGACATTAAAACAAGCTGAAGTTCTTAAAATTGATCCAATATTGTGCGTGTCAGTGACTTGATCTAAAATGACTATAGTAGAACTGTCGTTTGAGCTTTCAGCTACTTCTTCGATGCTTAAGTTATAAAGAATAGGGGCAACATTTAAAGCAATTCCTTGATGGTTAGCACCTTTGGGTAAAACGTCATTAAGTATTTTGTTTTCTACTAATCGAACTTTAATGCCCTTACTATTTGCATATTGCTTAATTTCTTTTTCGTGTTCTCTATAGAAATTTTCTGTTACTAACAGTTCTATACACCGCCTATTTTTATTCTTCAGTGCTGACATGCAGGTGTGCTTTCCATACAGCCAAAAATTCTCATTAGTTTTTGACGATTTCATCGTATTATTGAAAATCGGGTTTTTATAGAATAAGCAACATTTTACTATGTTTGAATATTGTTGTAAAATTATACAATTCGATTAATGCGTTTATGTCGGACGATGAGTTGGATTGGCAAAAAAATGTTAAGCCAATAAAATGTGGAAAAGTTACTTTGAAAGTTGATCATAAAGTAAATATAAAGTCTATGGTTGATAAAGGTACCTCCGACTTACAAGGGAATTTTCTTAATACCAATAATAGTAACTCATCATTTTGTCTTGACCAAAACACAAAATCAAAAGTTGATAGGGGTAAATATTTTATAAGCGATAAGCTCGATTTGCATGGCTATAATATAGAGGATGCTTACTGTAAATTGATAGATTTTATTATCAAAAATTATCGAGCAGGAAATAGATGTTTATTGGTAATTACGGGATACGGCAGTGCAACAAACAAAACAGACACTATAAAGAGTAACTTAAATAAATGGTTAAATGACACTAAAATCCAGCATATGGTTCTATACTACCAACAAGCTACGAAAAAACATGGTGGTAAAGGGGCTTTTTATGTTTTATTAAGAAGGAATAAAAACCTTGAGTCCTGATACTTAAAATTCCTTTTAAGCCTTAATTTTTCTTGTATAACCATACAGTGTTCGGCAGCGCGTGACGCACAACTGTGCGAACATTGTGATTTGGGTCTACCAGGAAGGATGTCTCCCAGTACCTCTTTTCCCGTCATCCCGCTACGTGTTAGCGGGATCTCATTTCACTTTATGAGGGTGTCATCCGAGTAGCCCCTTTCTCGTCATCCCGCTACGTGTTAGCGGGATCTCATTTCACTTTATGAGGGTGTCATCCGAATAGCTTGACTACTTGGATCCAGATTGGATACTGAGTTGGTGAGTATAAAAGTATAGCTTCTACGTCATACCGCCGCGGTATCTCAGCCGCTAACAAGTAGCGGGGTGACGAGTTACTATACCGCTGCGAACCGTCATACCGCGATTTATTCCATAGCTGTACGAACATTCATTTTTGAAGGTAAACTGCACAGCAAATGGTGTCATTCCAGTGCTTGACACTGGAATCCAGCCGGCTTTGTTGCATCGCTAGCTATGATGGATTAAAGATAAAAAAGGTGGAGAATATCAGTAGCTTATTATTCTGGTATTTATAACAAGAACGGTCAGTGAATACCTAAATTTGAGTAAAAGAAATTTCACTACCACTCACTAATCCGGCTAAAATTCAAGAATTTCAATGCTTTAGCTATTTTCAATAGAATTAAATTTATTAATATAAATAACAAGTTACTATTCTTAAATTTGATCAGATTGATTGCAAAAAAAACAAGATTTTCAATATGTTGCTTATAATCCTAATTATAGTTAGCCTTTCATAAGTAGCGATGCAACAAAGCCATTCCAGCGTCACGCGCTGCCATGTGATATACAATTTCCTTCGAATTACAACGTACGTGCGCTCTATATGCACTTGATTGACAAATGCTCTCTTATCAAAATCTCAAGAATCTGCACTATATTTAATGCTGCGCCTTTGCGCAGGTTGTCAGCCACTATCCACATATTTAATCCGTGCTCAACAGTATTGTCTCTTCTAATACGCGATACATATACAGCATTCTCCTGTACAACATCAATTTGAGTTATGTATTCACTATCTTCACGCCTGTTGTACACTAAAACTCCACTATCTTCGGCTTCACTTAGCACTTCACGAGCTTGTTCTTCAGTGATATGTTGATCAAATTCCACATTTACTGCCATAGCGTGACCGATAAAGACGGGTACCCTTACACAAGTTGCAGTAACTTTTATATCTTCCTCTAAAATTTTTTTTGTCTCCTCTTGCATTTTCCATTCCTCTTCTGTAGAGCCATTTTCCATGAATTCTCCTACATGGGGAATGCAATTGAATGCTATTTGCTTAGAGAATATCTTGGGTTTTTTAGCTTCGTTCATAAAGATTTTTTTTGTCTGGTCATAGAGCTCATCCATTGCTGCTTTGCCTGCACCAGAAGTTGATTGATAAGTTGAAGCAACGATTCTCTTTATTTTTGCTTTTTGGTGTAATAGATGTAGTACTAGCAGCATCTGTATTGTAGTACAGTTTGGATTGGATATTATGTTGTGGTTTTTATATTCCATAATTTTTTCTTTATTAATCTCTGGAATAATGAGTGGCACACCCTCTTTCATTCTAAAATGGGAACTGTTATCTATCACGATGCATCCAGCCTGTGTTGCAATTGGTACATACTCTTCAGAAACATGAGATCCAGCACAGAAAATGGCTACATTAGTTCCAACGAAGTCATAATCCTCAAGGCATAAAACTGTTAACTCTTTGTCACCAAAGCTCACCTTCTTCCCTTCTGATTTTTTCGATGCAAGTGCAATAACGCAATCTATCGCCTCATCTTGAAATTCAGCAAGCGTGCTTAATACCTCACGCCCTACTCTTCCGGTTGCTCCAATAACAGCAATTTTGTATCTCATATAGATGAACCTCTAATTTTAAAGTTCTATTATATTTTTACTGACAAAATTTACAATTGTTTTAATATTTTTACCTTGCAATTAATTGTAATTTAGCTATTATTATGCAATATTAGTAATATTACATAATGAAATGAAAGATGAGTAAGGAATACGATGAAACTAAGGTTAAACCTGCAATGTCTACACCTCAAGGGCCTGAAGGAACCAATGGATCAAAGGCCCAAAGTGTTCTTTCGAATAAAAGAAAGCCTACAATAAATTTTGATGATAAAAAGTATGGTGTAAAAACCTCTAAAATAGACCAACAGTCTCTAAACAAAAGACAAGAATCTTCAAAGCTAAGAGATCTCTTAAGGTCAATACCAATAATAAGGAGATTTTTAGCAAGGATTTTCACACCTGAAAAAATAGAAATCATCAGTAACCCTATATATGACAACATGGAAGCATATAAAAAATCGCAGGAAGATTACCCTAGTAAGATAAAAGATGAAACTAGTATAGATGATGAACACACAAAAGAAGTAGATAGTAAACTTGAGAAGGGTAATGTTGAACAAGTGGACAACAAGAAAAGTCGTAGTTCATAAATATCAATCATTTAAAAATTATCTCTAGTTATAACATTGTATCTGTTCAGATGTATGGCTCATGTACAAATATTGAAACAAAAATTCCAGTGCTCCTTTCTCGTCATCCCAGTGCGTGACACTTGTATCTTTATGATGTGAGGCATTAGAGCTAAAATACCTCACAGGGAGGGTGAAGCTGATGCGACACTAATGCCATTAAGCCAGATTTTGCTTCCCTCCCATAGAGTTAAAGACTGAACAGTATCTTTTGGAATTATATCCCGTATTACAAGGTTAGTCTAAACTCTCAGTTTATTTATAGTCTTGGAGGCAATTTTATGCAAGTAAATGCTATTTTGGGTGTGGATATTTCAAAAAAGAAATTTGATGTTTGTTTGTTAGTGGACAGTAAAAAACGACACAAAGTCTTTCAAAATAATCAAGATGGTTTTGCAAAACTTGTAGTTTGGTGCAATGGCCATGGAGCAAATCTTACTCATTTATGTCTTGAAGCAACTAGTTGGTATGGAGAAGATTTGGCTACTTTTATGCACGATTTAGGACATAATGTCAGTATAGTAAACCCAGAAAGCTTTTGGCAAAAGTGAGCTGCTCAGAAATAAGACAGATAAATCAGATGCAGCTATGATAGCTAGATTTTGTATCGCCAACAAACCTGCTCTTTGGAAGCCCATTGCACCTGAAATGAGGCATTTGAGCGAGCTTTACCGTTGCATGCAATCGCTAAAAGATGATAAGGTGCAACAGACAAATCGCTTGGAAAACAAAAATATGCATTCCAGTTGCAAAGAAGCTATATCTAAAGTAATTTTGGCAATAGAGGAGCAAATTATTGTTCTCGAAAAAGAAATTAATGAGCATATAAATAACTATCCACATCTAAAAAATATGGTGGAAAACCTTAAGACTATAAAAGGTATAGGATATCTTACTGCTGTTGCTGTTGCTGTTGTCGCAGAAATGCCATCAGTTGATAACTTTGACAATGCTAAACAATTTACAGCTTTTGCTGGTCTAAATCCAGGACATTATCAATCGGGATCGTCAGTAAGTAAGAGAAGTTGCATATGCAAAATAGGATCTGAGCGTATTCGAAAAGCTCTTTATATGCCAGCTATAGTAGTCAAAAACCATAATAATCATTTTCAAAAGTTTTGTCAGCGTCTAGCAAGTAAAGGCAAATGTCCAAAAGTCATAGTTCTTGCGTTAATGCGAAAATTAATGCATGTCTTTTTTGGTATTCTTAAAAATAATCAACCATTTAATTGTAATTTTGTTGGATAATTTGTTTGACAGCAGAGACAGTATCTGGGATCCAGATTGGGCACTAAGTTGGTAAACACGAAAGCGATTAATCCTTTACAACGTTTTTGATGGAACTGCGCGAAAGAACTGGATGCCAGTGTCACGCACTGGCATGACACCCATTTCTTCCTATAGTTGTCTTTTCTCGTCTACCTTATTTTGCCACTCTGCTGAACAGATACATAACATTTGCTATACAGAAACTCTGCGATACCAAAATAAATAAAGAGGTACGCCACTTGCAGTGAATAAGCTTGCGATCAGCAAGGTATTCACAGAAGTTTCAAATATTACCCAGCAGCAAAAGGTTGTTGCTATACTGCCAATTAAAAATTTGTAACAACTCTTTTCTTGCACAATAACTTTGAGAAAAGCAAGACTGCATGCAAGGTAAACAAATAAAAATGAAACTACAGAAAAGTCGATAATTGATGTGATCTGCTTAGCAAAATTGTTGCTTGAAGTGAGGATTAGTAAAGTTGCAGTTCCAACTGAGCTAGTTGTTATGCCCCAGAAAGGAGAACCGTGCTTGTTTCTTTGAGCAAAAAACTGTGGCATCAGTTTATCTTTTGCAAGGCCAAGGGCCACTTGTCCACTAGCTAGTACCCAAGCGTTTAAAGTACCAACACAAAAAATGAACGCAGTTATAGAAATAATCAAGTGCCAATTGCCAGAGGCCATAATTTTTATTGCGTCAACATATGGTGCTCTTGAACTTGCTAAATCATTGCCATTTATTAATCCCATAATTGCAAGATTGTTGATAAAATACACAACAGCAACAGAGATTGTTCCAAGTACCACAGCTCTTGGTATTGTTCTAGCTGGATTATCAACTGACCCTGCAGGTGCTGTTGCCAATTCAACTCCAATAAAACCCCATAGAGTAATAAGTGTAGAACGGGCAAGAATCTGCGATGTTGTAAGATTTGATATTTCTTCACTTATGATGAAGTTATTTCTATCAAAAAAAAACAATGCTGCTATAGGTATTACAAGCAATACAGAAATTTTTATCACCGTCAATAAAAACTCAACACGTCCAGCAGTAGCTACTCCTCTAAAATTTATTAGTGTAATAATTGTAAGTAATAACATCTCTAAAAACAGATGTACGTTTTGAATATCTTCATGGAAAAATGGTGTAAGATAACCAACACCCACAACTATTACGGCTGTTGTGCTAACCCATGAGATCACCCAATACGTCCAACCAACAAAAAAAGCTGCAGCAGGGCCAAAAGCATGCTTTACATAGACGTGAGGGCCACCCGTTTCCGGAAATTTTGCGCAGAGTGAGGCAAAAACTAAAGCAAGAGATATAGCACCAAGCCCTGATATTATCCAGCTTATAAGGCTATACATGCCATATGGAGCAAGGCTAATTGGAAGCATAAAAATTCCAGAGCCAATTTGGCTGCTAATCACTAAGGCAAAAATAGCCCAAAAACCTATTTTATTTGACACAATAATTCTTATCTAAATAGATTAACAATATACCCTAAACTCAGAAATTTCAATTGATCTTTTAACATAAAAACTTGCATTTTTTTCAATTTATTCCTAAAATAGATTATATTAACAGATTATTAAGAGGGGGTTATGAATCCGAGATTAAAAGCATTTTTGGTTGTTTGTAGTATTATTGCATTTTTGATTGCACTTTTGTTTCTCGTGTATTATTTAAATCTTCTTGTTAACTATATCCTTGACCCGATTCTAGTTCGTCCCTTTGAAAGATTATACAAAAACTTAATTGTTGATGGTCTTTATGCCTATTTATCTACAAGCACTTCTAGCCCTGCACTAGCATTTTTGGCTACAGGTTTTATTGTTATTGCTGCGTTTATTTGCCTGAATAAAATGCTTCTTCCCTTGCAAGAGAAGATCATAAACAACTATACCTCCTTTAAAAACAACAATATTGATAGCAATAGCATGTTGTTTGAGGTTTATAAAGATCCAACAATAAAATTAAAGGACAAAATCTTATTCTTCAGTATACACTTGATATATTACCTACAGCTTCCATTTTTGTATATTGCATCAAAGGTATCAGCTCTACGTGGGTTTCTTATATTTAATTTTGGTTTATTATTGTTAAATTATGCACTGCTAATTCCAGTAGCACTTCTTGAGTTAATAAAATATCCATCAGTAAAACTCTTTTCACCTTTGGGTTTGAATGTAAAGCAGCTAAGCTTTTTGTTTAATGTAAGTGATGTGGGTACTAGTAGTCAGAGCGTTCATACTAGAAGTTTTCAGCAAAGCGTTATTGAATGTGCCAAAAAATTAAAGGAAGAACATGGTACGCCGTTAAATGAGTTGGATGAAGAGTTTAAAAGTTATATAAGCGGTTTAACAAGTCAGCAAAAACGAATGATAGAACCTTATCTAAGATTGGATGGTTATGAAACTGGGGAGTGGGTAAATTGGGCAGATTCACAAACCGGATTGACATTGACACAGGCTATAAATTTAGTTTTAATTGCGGCAAGAAAGCAAAATGCAGATATAGAATTATTGAAGTCTATATTACTGGTTCGCTTTGAGGAAAGTAATCGCCAATGTGGTCCTGGAATGCTCAACCGTATCATTTATGCATTAAGTGGTCTTAAAGCGGAAAATAATTTTGCAGCTCAACTAGAGCCTCAGCCAATAGGAAAGTTGGCTAGTGATGCTACTAAAAGATTTCTTGAGAAATATGTGGATAAGCACTACCATAAAATAAAAGTTTTGAAAGAAAATTTTGATAATTTGTATTCACCAAGTTCTGGGGTGGATTTGAGCAGCGTGAGTGATGAAGTAAAGGATGGCATTTCTTATACAAGAGATGCTATAAAAGAATTTGTGTTTAAGGAATTATATGTAAAGTTTTATAACGACTATGGAGAACATATTCGGAGAGGGCAAATAAAACAAAGGCTAAGAGAATTAATAACAGATGAAGTCATAGATGCAGCAATATCTTATAAGATAGACGAGATAGAAATTCCTGCAGAACCACTTACTTATCTTGAAAGAGTAAAAACATTTTTTGGAGCTCATGCAAGGTCTTCTGCTGCTTAGTGGTTTAGTTCGTGCTATATAGCTAAACTGACTTAGATTTACTGACAATTTTAAAACAACAAATTCGTCATTCCGCTACTAGTTAGCGGAATCTATACCGCGAATGAATCCATAGCTGTACGAACATTGTGATTTGAGAGCAATTTCCACAAGGGAGGGTGTCATTCCAGTGCTTGGCACTGGAATCCAGCCTTTATTATGCAGCCACTTGGTTGAAATTAAGTCTTCTGGATCCCAGTGTCTAGGCACTGGGATGACACCATTTGCTGTGCAATTTACCTTCAAAAATGAATGTTCGTACAGCTATGGAATGAATCGTGGTATGACGCGTTAGCTATAGCTTTGTCTTCCCTTTTCTGAATGGCTTACAAGCTGCTATCTCTACAAAAACTATATTTTTCTTCAGAAGAGAGTTATATTGTAACTATGGACAAAATAATCATAAAAAAATTTGGTGGGACTTCGCTAACTGATTTAAACCGAGTTGCAAATTTGATAAAAAACGATATTGAGAAAGGTTGTAATGTAATCGTTGTTGTATCTGCTGTTGCAGGATTTACTGACCAAATGGTTTTTCAGGCTAGGCAAATCTCAAATTTAAGTTATAGACAAGAGTTATCAGAGTATGACGTTATGCTTTCAGCAGGAGAACAAATCTCTTGCGGTCTATTAGCTATCACTCTCCAATCGATCGGAGTTAATGCTAAATCGTGGCTTGCCTGGCAGTTACCAATTGTAACTGATGATTTTTATTCTGAGTCTAAAATAAAAACAATAAAGATTGAACGTGTGAAAAGATCTTTTGCTGAGGGTTATACTGCTGCGATCATTGCTGGTTTTCAGGGTATAAATGATGATAGAATCACTACTTTTGGAAGAGGAGGCTCTGATATATCAGCAGTTGCCTTCGCGGTAGCCTTTGGTGTTAGAACTTGCGAAATTTTTACTGATATTGATGGAATATATACAGCAGACCCGAGAATTGTTCCAAAGGCACGCAAGCTCAAATTTATCTCTTACGATGAAATGTTGGAAATGTCGTCATCTGGTGCTAAAATACTGCATAATCGTTCAGTACAACTTGCAATGAAACATAACATTAAAGTGCAAGTGCTATCCACTTTTAAGGAAGTAGAAGGCACCACAGTGCTACACAAAAGGGATGTACTAGAGAGATACTTAATTACTGGAATAACTTATAGCACTAATGAAGCTCTTGTAACTTTCACTAACCTTGCAAATAACTTGCGTACTTTAAGAGATATAGCAGGAGCAAACGTTAAAATTGATATGATACATGGGTCAAGTTTTGTTATCTCCAAATTTGATATTGATTTAATGGAAAAGTTACTGAATAAGAATGAAAATTATGCTATAAACGATAATGTAGCTAAAATTTCAATAATTGGTATTGGTGTTATGTCTAACACTGAAGTGATGCACCGCACACTCAAGGTTTTAAGCGAAAAAAAGATAGAAATACTTGCTATCACAACATCTGAAATCAAAATCAGTATAATTGTTCAAAAAGAATGCGCTGTAGCTTTAGTCAAAGATTTACATACTGAGTATGAGCTTGATATGCAGCACTAGGATAGGCTTGACGTCCAGTTGTCTAAGAGTATGTCTTAAAAAGGAATGAGGAAAAAAATATGATAGTGTAAGTAAAAAATAGGAGGGAAAATTGTATCCAAGTGATATAAGTGATAAGGAATGGGAAATTTTGGAGCCACATGTTGCACAAGGAAAGATAGGGAGGCCAAGAAAGCACAATATCAGAACAATTATTAATGCAATAAGGTATATAATGAGAGGTGGTTGTCAATGGAGAATGCTGCCGAAAGATTTTCCTCCATGGAAGACGGTGTATGACTATTTTCTCAGGTGACGTAGTAATGGCAAATTGGAAAAAATACATAATATGCTAGTAAAAGAGGTAAGAAAAATGTTTGGTAAAAATGAAACACCTTCAGTAGGAATAATTGACAGTCAATCAGTAAAAACCACTCAAAAAGGGGATCCAGAGGATATGATGCTGAAAAAAAAATAAAGGGTAGAAAACGTCATATTGTTGTAGATACAGTGGGCTTAATTATTGCGGCTGATGTTCATAGTGCAAGTGTTCAAGATCGTGATGGTGCTCTAAATCTTTTCACTCAAGCTAAATACAAGGCTCCAACTTTACGTAAGTTTTTTGCTGATCAAGGATACATAGCAAAACCGCTGTTTATTGGAGACAGGATACGATTACCAAGAAAGCTGTTGATGTTACAGGATTTTTCGACAATCTGGACCACAATTTAGCACTGCAGGCTATCAAGAAGCACACAGACTGCAAATGGGTCATACTGTATGTTGAAAGGTGGATGAAATCCCCTATTCAGCAAGCAGATGGCAGTAAGGTAGTTAGGGAAAAAAGGAGTTCCGCAAGGAGGTTCAATAAGCCCAATCATTTCAAACATATTTATGCACCATGCATTTGATATATGGATGAAACAAAATCACCCAACAGTACCATTTGAAAGATATGTGGATGATGCGATAGTGCACTGCAGAACTAAAAGACAGGCAGAATTTATGCGAGCAGCAATTGAAGAAAGATTGGCATAATGTAAGCTAAAATTGCAACCTGATACCAATGCCATTCCAAAACTCCATCATTATACTGCCTTAGTATAACCTTCTCACTTCTATTGTCTATTTGTTTGTTATGTAATAGAAATTGGTATGAGATTGAAGAATTAAGTGTGAACGGTTACAGAATTTTTGCCAGGAGAAACATATAGTTAAAGTAATTCAGATTTGTAAGATATGTTTATCTGCAATTATAGCTTCAATAGTAGGCAATGTTGCTTTTAATTACCTCAACATTTTCTCTTGGCAATTCTTTAATGAACCGAGAAGTGCGCATCGGTTGCCACTGGTTGTTAATTTCCCTCCTATCTGCACATGAAATGATTAACCTTTCTTTGGCTCTGGTTATGCCAACATATGCGAGTCTCCTTTCTTCTTCTAAAGCTTTACCACTTTTGTCATCAAAAGATCTTTGATGAGGAAATAATCCCTCTTCCCAACCAGGTAGAAACACGCACGGGAATTCAAGTCCTTTGGCTGCATGAAGAGTCATAACATATACGGTGTCATCGTTATTCATATTATCCACTTCCATCACCAGACTTATATGCTCCAAGAAAGTTGTGGCATTATCGAAATTTTTTAAAGATGAGATGAGCTCTTTAACATTTTCTATTCGTGCTAAGCCTGTTACCTCCTCATTTTCAAGCATTTCAATATATCCTGATTGGTTTGCTACGATTTTAACGAATTCATGCAGTGGTTTTACGCTTACTATTTCTTCCCAAGCTTTAATTTTATTTAAAAAATCGTTGAGTGAGAGTTTAATTCTTTCGGTTACCTGATTACTATTAACTAATATTTTTGCTGCCTCAAAAAAAGAAATTTTGTTATCCTGAGCAGTCGTGTATATTTTCTTTAGAGTTGTAGCTCCTATGCTTCTTTTTGGCCGATTTACTATCCTTTCGAAAGCTAAGTCATCGTTATTGTTTGTAACAAGTCTTAAATATGCAATTATATCCCTGACTTCCTGACGTTCGTAGAATTTTACGCCACTTATAATCTTGTAGGGAATTGAATATTTTATAAAATACTCTTCGAGAACTCTAGTTTGAAAAGTGGCCCTTACCAGCACTGCAATGTCACTAAATCTGTATTTATTGAGTTTCAATATCTGTTCGCTTATGAACCTTGCTTCAGCTTTCCCATCCCATAATTTTATTAGATTTACCTTTTCCCCTTCAATGTTTGTTGTCCACAATTTTTTTTCTAAGCGAGTCTTATTGTGATTGATAACATATGACGCAGTTGCAAGTATGTGGGATGTTGACCTGTAGTTACACTCTAGTTTAACGGTTTTTGCATTTTTAAAATCATCAGAAAACTTCAAAATATTTTCAACTTCTGCACCACGCCAACTATATATCGACTGGTCATCATCTCCTACACAGCAAATATTTGAGTGCTCTTTTGCAAGGTATTTTAGCCAAAGATATTGTATCGCATTTGTATCTTGATATTCATCTACCATAACATATTTAAACTTGTTTTGGTAGTAGGACAGAACTTCGGTCTTTTGATTAAAGAGCTGTATGTTATATAGCAATAAGTCACCAAAATCGACAGAATTAAGGAATTTCAACCTTTCCTGATACTGGTGATAGACTTTGAGTGCAGTTACATATACTGGCCTAAATGATTGAATATCTTCCACTTCAGATGGCAATAAGCACTTCTCTTTCCATTGCTGAATAATATTCATAATGGTCTTACATTTTTCTGATAGGTAATCAGGATTTATTTCATTGATAATATTTTTTATTACCTGTAATTGGTCATCCACACCAATGATTGTAAAATTGGGGTTTAAGCCCACAATTTCTGCGTGCAGGCGCAAGATTTTTGCTGCAATTGCATGGAAAGTGCCAAGCCATGGTATGTTTGTGCCCGTTAGCTCAAGTACCCTTGATACCATCTCATTTGCTGCTTTATTTGTAAATGTAACTGCTAATATCTCATCAGAATAAGCGTGACCGTTTCTAATTATGTGTGCTATTCTTGAAGTAATCGTTCTTGTTTTTCCCGTCCCGGCTCCTGCCAGTATCAAAACTGGTCCATCTATGTTAGTTACAGCTGATTGTTGTTCTGGATTTAGCAGTGAGAGATAATCGTTCATCGTAGCCCTATAGATTATAACTTCGTAAAGTTAAACCTATGATTGAAATATTGTAAAGGTTTTATTGAATAGAACAGTTAAAGAATGCTTCACTCAAGTACTACATATTTAAACGTAGGTTTTACATCTATTTTGTTTTAGTAGTTTCAGGTGTATGTCGAGTAACAACAACTTGATTTGAGGTATTGGCACCAGAACTTCTGCTTGTTGGGTGGATAAGTGGAGTTTGGAATGGCTTATATGTACGGTTTAGTTCCTTCATTTCTATTTCTTCAACTTCAACAAGGGGTTTTTCTTTTGGGGTATAGCGATTATGCGTTGCAGGTCGTTCAGTGAGATTTTCATATGTTTCTTTCAACCAAGTTCCGATATCATACATAAATCCATACGCTTTTTCTTTAAATTCTCTCAATGATCTACTGAAACTTGCTAGTGTGTTATTAAAGTAAATTGTCATATAGTCTCTTGTGGTGTATTGATAACTTTCTCCATCTAGTCTGCTACTTTGTGCGTTAGAACTATTGTTGCTTTTAAAATAACCAAATATGTTGTACATTTTGAGCCGCCATTAATTACTAACATACACATATTATATATTGATAAATTAAGGACTTAGTGTATTGATTAAGCACTTAGAGGTTGTCCGGAAACAAGTAAAAGGCTATAATATCTGAAATTTTAGTACGGGGTAAAGATGAGAAAAAAGTATCCAACAGATCTAAGCGAAAGGGAATGGGCAAGAATAGAAAAACACTTCAGAGTATCATACAAGAAAGGAGGAAGGCCGCCAAAGTATAGCAAAAAAGAAATATTAGAAGCAATTTTCTATGTATTGCGTACAGGGTGTCAATGGCGGTATTTACCAAATGATTTTCCGCTATGGAAGACTGTGTATGAGCAGTTCAGGCAATGGAAGAAGCAGGGAATTTTTGAGAAAATGAATTATGAAATTACAAAATATAGTAGAAGAAAAATAGGAAGGAATGAGCAGCCGAGTGCCTGTATAGTAGATAGTCAATCTGTAAAGACTACAGAAAAGGGGGGATCAAAGGCTATGATGGAAGTAAAAAAGTAAAGGGTAGAAAAAGGCATATAATTACAGACACTCAGGGTTTTATACTAGGTTGTTACGTAGGCGCTGCTAACGAAAATGATAGAGATGGTATTAAAATAGCATTAAACAATATGAGAACAAAATATACTAAAGTTAAAAAAATGTGGGCTGACATGGGATACCAAGGAAGAAATTTAAAGAATCACATAAAGGAAGAATATGACATAGATATTGAAATTGTTAAAAGGCCTCCATGTAGATTTTGGGTGCACAAAGATACGCCACCTGAGCTACTACCAACAAGAGAACAAGGGTTTAAAGTACAGCCAAGAAGATGGGTTGTAGAAAGGACTTTTGCTTGGGTTAATAGGAATAGAAGGCTATCGAAGGAGTATGATTTACTCACAACATCCACTGAGAATTTCATATACCTAGCTATGAGTAGGGTTATGTTAAAGAGGGAATATGCTTGAATTTACTAGTTTCCGGACAACCTCTAAGAATTGCGAGAATTCATTTAGAGCAAGATGCAGGAAAGAGCGTTCATGAGGAAAGCAGAACTTATGTAGAGTTAAATCGTGCAGGGGTTGCTTTAATGGAAATTGTTTCAGAGCCAGATCTCCGTTCATCTGCGGAAGCTGCAGAATGCATGAAAAAATTGAGGCAGATTTTGCGTTACATTGGTTCATGTGATGGTGATATGGAAAAGGGATCACTTCGTTGTGATGCAAATGTTTCTGTCCGCCTAAAAGGCAGTAGTACATTTGGCACTCGTTGTGAAATAAAAAATCTGAACTCGATACGTTATATTGTGCAAGCTATAGACTATGAAATACAAAGACAAATTGAAATTTTAGAAAGTGGAGAAGAAATAAGTCAAGATACCTTATTGTTTGACGTTGCTTCGGGAAAAACAAAAGTGATGAGAAGCAAAGAGGATGCAAGCGATTATAGATACTTCCCTGAGCCTGATTTATTACCTGTTGAGGTAAGCCAGGATAAAATTGATTTAATTCAATCATCTTTGCCCGAGTTGCCAGATCAAAAAAAGCTGCGATACATTGAGGAATTGGGTATCAATGAATACGATGCAAACGTCATTACCTCCGATAAAGCAATTGCTGATTATTTTGAGGAATTGATAAAAAAACATGATTCAAAGCTCGCCGTTACCTGGTTAACCGTAGAGCTTTTTGGTCGTTTGAATAAAGCAGGTATTGATATTGTGAGCTCCCCAATCAAAGCAAATGCTTTGTCCGAACTCTTAGATTTTATCGTTGATGGAACAATCTCTGCTAAACTTGGCAAGCAGGTATTCGATAGTATGTTTGAAACTGGCAAACCTGCATCTTTAATTATAGAAGAGCAAGACCTAAAACAAATAACCGATAGAGGTCAAATATCAGGAGTTATCGACACAATCGTCAATAACAACCAAGATAAAGTTCAAGAATACAAAAGCGGTAAAACAAAGTTATACGGATTCTTTGTCGGCGAAGTTATGAAACTTACCAAAGGAAAAGCCAGCCCTGATGTGGTGAATTCAATTTTGAGTGAGAGATTAAGTAATTAGTCACATTTTTTTATTTACATAACAGCACATCTCGTAGATATTCCAAGGTCTTTGTTACGATATCTGTATATCATGACATATAACTTTTTTACCATTTGTTGGTACTATTTTTAAAATTATGTGAGGTTGAGGATGCCTCAAACTTATCCTGCTTGGGGAAGAAAGCGGTCTCTTCATGGTGATATCTACCAACTAAAGTGGGTAATGCTGCTTCTCAAACGTGCAGTAGATGTTGGATATTCTTTCCGTTTAGCTACAGAAATGGAATCAGCTACGGGTTTTGATGATATTGTTTTTCAGGATAGGAAAAATGAAAAAATAGTACATAGGTTTATACAAAACAAACACAAGCAAAATGAATGCGAAAAAATCGGTGTAGGTAAATTGCTTTCAAAAAATAAAAGTGGTGAATTTAGCGTTCCAAAATATTTTGTTTCATATCTAAGAACCTGTCTTGAAAGGAACTAAGCAGCTAATTTAGCAAGCATAATAGTAATCATATTAAAGGAGATATTAGTTTTTGAAGTAAGAGGAGAATGCTCATAATCCTTGCTCATACGTCTAAAATTGGAAAGCCAAGCAAAAGTTCTTTCAACAATCCACCGTTTAGGAATAACTTGAAATCCTACAGCATCAGCTGCTTTTTTAGTAATCGTCAATAAACATCCTGTTTTCAATAAACAGTAATTTTGCAATTTACCAATATATCCCTGATCAGCGAGAAACCTTTGTAGCGTTGAAGCTTTTCGTTTAGCTTGAGTAAAAAGATTTAGAGCACCATCACGATCTTGAATGCCTGCACTATGAACATCAGCTGTAATAATTAGGCCTATTGTATCCACAATGATGTGACGTTTTCTACCCTTTATTTTCTTGCCAGCATCATATCCTCTGGATCCCCTTTTTGAGTGGTTTTCACTGATTGACTGTCAATTATTCCTACCGAAGGTATTTCATTTTTGCCAACCATTTTTCTTACCTTTTTTACTAACATATCGTGTATTTCTTCCAATTTGCCACTATTACGCCACCTGAGAAAATAATCATACACCGTTTTCCATGGCGGAAAATCTTTTGGCAGCATTCTCCACTGGCAACCACCTTTCATTATGTATCTTATTGCATTAATAATTGTTCTAATATTGTGCTTTCTTGGCCGTCCTACTGCACCTTGTGCAACACTTGGCTCCAAAATTTCCCATTCTTTGTCACTTATATCACTTGGATACATTTTTACCTACTATTTTTTACTTATCTCATCATATTCTCTTTCTCATTTCTTTTCAAGACAGGCTCTAAGTCAGTTTAGCTATAATTTCCTAAATTTGCTCACAATCTCTTGACTTGACACATATGTTTTTTTCCCAAATGTTACTATCTTCCTCCTTTTCCTTTCTCAATTTGTGCAACCATTTCCTTTACATTTGCATGCGTGAGAAGGGAATTTTTGCTGACATGAGATTTTGGATCAGATTTTGCTGTTACGTGTTTCGTTGCAGATCTTTTATTCTCTGTTAGAAATGAATGAGATTGTTTTTTCTTCACACCGATATCCGCTTGTGCTGCTGGAGTGGTTTTGCTTTCAGCAAGCTGTACATTAGCATTTCCTTTTGCTTGATTTTGCTCAAATTTTTCTTTTAATGCCTTTACTTTACTGCCCATCTCGCGATTAGCTCCTCCTTTCATAGTAGCTGCTGCTACTTTTGGTATCGCCTTACCAGCAGCTTTTTGTGCTGATTTCCTATTGTCTTGATTTTCAGATTTTAGTGGTACTCTTTCAGCTGATTTTTTAAGAATTACTCCTACTACTTTTGGCTCTGTGCTTACTTTTTGATTAGCACGGCTTAGATTTTTAGGCTTTGGCGGTACTGCAGGTTTATCTTTGATTACCACTTTCGATTCTTGTCTAACTTCTTGACCAGTAGTAAACATTTTTTTTGGCACTTGCGGTGGTTTTGGTGGTACGAGGGATTGAGGTTGTTGTTTCTGCTTACGTTCTCTTTTTGCTTCTATATGTTCTTTAGGAACTGTTGCATAAATTGGCTCTTCTTTGGGCGATTTTGAACTCTGCGAATTTTCTATTAAAATTTTACTCTTCTTCTCTTGATAATTTGATATCTCTTTGTATACAGACTCTTCATTTAATGAACTTCCATAGCCTGAATCTTCTCTCTGCTCATATAAAGGATTTTCCTTTTGCTTTTTCTCTTGATAATTTGATATGTCTTCATATTCAGACCCCTGATCTAATGAACTTTCATAGCCTGAATCCTCAGAAGGATTTTCCTTAGCATCAGGCATACTAAAACTATTAGCTCCTTTTAGTAAAGAAGATGTAGACTTTGCCTTGCTTTCTCCATCTGAGGATATTTCTGATTTAAAGCGTACCTTCCTCGAATCTGGAGCAGCCGGAGGTGCTGTTGTTGGTCGCTTTATTTGCCTCATGCGATTACCACCTAATTTTTCTTTCGGCTGTTCTTCTTTTCGCAGCTCAAAAGTACCTTCCTTTTGCTTTCTACCTTCCAAACTCACTTCGTGTGATCTATCTTTTCCTTGACTCTTTTCACTTTGTTCTAAATTTAAAGAATCTTTTAAAATATTATTTTTTCTGAGAGGTTGTCCGGAAACTAGTAAATTCAAGCATATTCCCTCTTTAACATAACCCTACTCATAGCTAGGTATATGAAATTCTCAGTGGATGTTGTGAGTAAATCATACTCCTTCGATAGCCTTCTATTCCTATTAACCCAAGCAAAAGTCCTTTCTACAACCCATCTTCTTGGCTGTACTTTAAACCCTTGTTCTCTTGTTGGTAGTAGCTCAGGTGGCGTATCTTTGTGCACCCAAAATCTACATGGAGGCCTTTTAACAATTTCAATATCTATGTCATATTCTTCCTTTATGTGATTCTTTAAATTTCTTCCTTGGTATCCCATGTCAGCCCACATTTTTTTAACTTTAGTATATTTTGTTCTCATATTGTTTAATGCTATTTTAATACCATCTCTATCATTTTCGTTAGCAGCGCCTACGTAACAACCTAGTATAAAACCCTGAGTGTCTGTAATTATATGCCTTTTTCTACCCTTTACTTTTTTACTTCCATCATAGCCTTTGATCCCCCCTTTTCTGTAGTCTTTACAGATTGACTATCTACTATACAGGCACTCGGCTGCTCATTCCTTCCTATTTTTCTTCTACTATATTTTGTAATTTCATAATTCATTTTCTCAAAAATTCCCTGCTTCTTCCATTGCCTGAACTGCTCATACACAGTCTTCCATAGCGGAAAATCATTTGGTAAATACCGCCATTGACACCCTGTACGCAATACATAGAAAATTGCTTCTAATATTTCTTTTTTGCTATACTTTGGCGGCCTTCCTCCTTTCTTGTATGATACTCTGAAGTGTTTTTCTATTCTTGCCCATTCCCTTTCGCTTAGATCTGTTGGATACTTTTTTCTCATCTTTACCCCGTACTAAAATTTCAGATATTATAGCCTTTTACTTGTTTCCGGACAACCTCTGAAATCTTTTTCTAATTGTTCCAAGAGATCAATTTTTTTTAAAATTCTTGTATACTTAGCTGCTGTTTCTAAAGTGAAACTTGACAACTCATCATTTACAAAATTACTTATACTACTGTTCTTGGTTGGAAAATTTTTTCCCAAAATTCTATTCATTAATGTTTTAAAAAGACCTAATGGCTGTTCTACATAATTGTTCAAGTCAGTATATATAACAAACTCAGCTATACCTTTTGCCTCACCTGTAAAACCTTCTAATGCATGAGATAAATCCCTTAACGTTTTGTTATATTGTTTCTCTGCATTTCCTAGCTTTACAGCTTTGATCAGAGAATCGAGATTTTTTTTATAGTTCTCACTTTTAAATGGATTATTCATACTAATTACAGCTCATTATTTATTAAAATATAGATCTAAAATATTAAGATCTAGTAAATATTACTTTTGTAATTCATGTAGAACTATAGCTATAATAAGTAAGATTTCCCTACGTCATACCGCCGCGGTATCTCCAGATCCCCCTAACAACTTACTATTACCCACAAATATGAGGTTCGTGAGCAAGTCGCCATCCTTCTGCTAAATCAAAGAGACGTTTATATCCTTTCCAAAGAGTAATTGGTCCTGGTTTTGGGTCATTTTTTCTTGCTAAATGGCCTCCAAGTTCATGAAACAGCTTCTTTTATGTTGGGAACTACACTTGGACATGGTTTTCTGTGTATTTTAACGTATAAAACTTTCCATTCTTCTTCAGCTAATAAGGTAGTACATGGTAATGTTGGGTTAGCTCTTGCAATTGATGTAATAAAGAAGATCCTCCAAGCAATAATACTCATAACTGTTAGATATCTCATTAGTCTTTCTGCTATTCCAAGCCTACATTCTTCAACTTTGAGACCGGATTTAAAATTTTATGTAATATCTCTATTTTCCATCTAAGGCAATTGTAAGTTAAAAACGTGATATAAAAGAGATAAGAGAGAAAGATAACCCTGCTCACTAGGAATAGCGGGCGTGCGCGACCGAAAGGAAATTGGTATTACAACCGTTGGTATCAAGGTACGCTAGCCCTATCTCTCGATACGTTTGAATAGTTGCTTGGGACATATATATGCACCCGTTTACAATCTTAAATTAACTAAAACTATCGAGGTTTATTATGGTTACATCTTATCAAAATTTTATTGGCATTGACATCGGAAAATTTAAAAATGTCGTTGCAATTCACAAACAGAAGAATGCTGTCGAATTTGATAATAATGCTTCTGGTTGGCAACAATTATTTCAAGAGTTTTCAGATATTCTACCTAATGCTTTAGTGACTTTAGAAAATACAGGGAAATATGAGCTTGGCTTATCACATTTTCTTACCGACAAAAATATTGCCGTGCATCGAGCTAATACTCGTAAAGTAAAAAGCTTTATTTTATCTCACGGAACTTTAGCAAAGTCTGATAGATCAGATGCAAGAGCTCTTGCTCAATATGGATTTGAACGCCATAGAACTATCTCTCTATTTGTACCTACCTCTACAGAACAATCAACTTTGGCTGCACTTTGTCAACGTCGTGATGATATTACGCAAATGAGAACTCAAGAAAAATGCAGACTTGAAGCACCGGAAAATGATCATATAAAAGAAAGCTGTCAAAAGACCATTGAGTTTTTCGATAGTCAAATAAACGAACTCAATGATACTATACAAAAGATTATTGATGAAAGCCGCGAATTACAACAACGCCAAAAAATTCTTAAAACAGTTCCTGGAATAGGTAAAAAGTTATCACAAGATTTTTTGTGTTTAATGCCAGAGCTTGGTTACTTAAATAGAAAAGAAGTAGCAAGTCTTGCCGGAGTTGCACCGCATCCAAAAGAAAGTGGTAAAGCTGTTGGTTACCGAAGGATTACAGGTGGTAGAAGTAACGTTCGTTCAAAGCTCTTTACAGCCGCTATGGCTGCTACAAGGTCAAAATCTATACTTGGCGCCTTTTATTCTAAGCTTGTTGAAAGTGGTAAGAAGAAGATGGTGGCTATAACAGCCCTAATGCGTAAAATTATAGTAATTGCTAATACAAGACTTAAAGAAGCAATTAATTTGCATACTTAAAAATCTTCACAACGGTAACTGAAATTGGCTAATGAATATGTGCGTCCACACAGACTTAAAGCACATATTCATTAGCTTAAGCAGAAATTGCTGTGGTAGCTGTTTGATATAAAATTCTATTTCTATGACAAACGGGTTTTTATTGCCCATATAATTTGCAAAATTACACAAATAAAAAAATTTTTAAAAAACATAGTTGATACCAACTAATTTTTTCAACAGCTTCATCGAAAGTATTAACTGAAAGATTCGTTAATAGCATCCATTCTAGCGGTTTTTTTTAAGGGAAGGGGAGTTTTCTCAACAACATAAACTGCATAAAGTGGTAATTTAGGTAGTTCTTCCGTCTTATGCCTAATATTATTCTTAGATGGATTCATCATAAACTTTCCAAATCTAACTTCCAAACGTGCTGTTCTTTTTGGCTTATTATCTTTTACAGGAACTTCAACTTCTACCGTACCTGCACAATGAGAGGATTTAATAAATGCCCATAACTTCTGCTCACCTTTTTCAGGATATCGAGATTTTCTATTTACTGCTCTATCTCTGCATGCTCTAACTAGCACTGCCGAATTAAGATTATGTGCAAGCTCAAAAAAGTCATATATATCTGCTTCTCTATCGCATACAGTTATAGTCTCAGTTTGAGTTGGATCAATAATATTATTTGTTTTTCTTAAAGTTTCCAACCACTTTACGCTTTCTTTATCTTCAATGCGATCGCTCTTTTTTTTAAGGTTCTCAGTTTC
This sequence comes from Wolbachia endosymbiont of Wiebesia pumilae, assembly GCF_017869285.1. Lineage (NCBI taxonomy): Bacteria > Pseudomonadati > Pseudomonadota > Alphaproteobacteria > Rickettsiales > Anaplasmataceae > Wolbachia > Wolbachia endosymbiont of Wiebesia pumilae. The sequence goes on along the minus strand of NZ_CP054557.1, from coordinate 910,364 downwards.
TTCAGGTCTTGAATAAACTTTTTGATCTAGTATCCCTAGTACCAAACCTTCTATACTAACGGCAAGAGCTGTATGCATTATAATACCTTTTGCAGTATCATAACTGGACAAATTTGCTAATCCGCTTGTTTTTTTATGGTTATTATATACAATGTAACTGGTATCTTGAATGACAAGAACCCTCTTGTGAGCTTTTGTTCTCTCAACCGTCTTATTAATATGTGTAGCTAAAATATCACTTTCTTTTACATTCTCATTTTGAAAAAAACGTTATGCTGTTTTTGCTTCTGACCAACTTTCACATGCTTGATTAATCTAACTTTCAGGTAATTTTGTCAAACATATCAGCAATCTTTACTAATCGCTCAGTTAACCTTTTATCTCCAAATTCATTTTTAGCCCATTCACTACTTTTACTTGCCATTTTACACCCTCAATATTTGCAAACTTTAATATTGTAATATTTTACTTTTTAGTCCATTTATATTTGTGGGTAATAGTAAGGAATGACACCGTCTTGGATGGAAACCAGTGTCAGCTACTTTCATGACACCATCACAAGGTGAAACTGGATCCCAGTGGGCTTTGTTGCATCGCTCAAGTGAAAAGAACTGGCAGTTACTGACAAAATTCATTATAAATAGCCATTTAACTGTTGAAGAAAAAATATGCCACAAAAAATGAGAGTCAGTAACTGCCATGAATATAACAAATTTCTCCAAGAAAGAGGAAGCATTTTTTGTTATATCAATGACGCCATAGAAAATTGGTACGAGAATTGTCCAAAAATGCAGGGCGGCAACTATATTTATAGTGATAAAGTTGTGATTTTGGTGCATATAATCGTCAGTTTCTTTAGAATTGGTTTAAGACAAACAGTCGGGTTTATAAAAGGGTATTTGCAACAAATAGGAAGAGATTTGGCAGTTATCAGCTATTCACAAGCATCAAGAAGGTTTGAGAAACTTAATATTAAGATAAATGATTGCAGAATTGATAAAAATAATATGGAAGATATCGAAATTGCTATAGACAGTACAGGAATTAGTATATACAACAACACTCCTGGTCACAGCAAGGAAAATAGCACTGACAGAAAATATCGTGGCTATGAGCAAACGAGAAAATTGCACGTAATGTTGAATATAAACAACAAAAAAGCCATAGCTGTAAAATACAGTAACGGTGTCTACTCTGATCACTATGGAGCTTGTGATTTGCTAAAAGAAGTTGATTTTCAGCATGCCATAAAAGCACTATATGCAGATAGAGCATGTGATAGGCACAAGTTTTATAAGTTGTGTAACGAATATGATATAAAGACAAAAATTCCACCAATAAACAATGCGGCAGAACATCCAGAAATAGATTATATGTCTGACAGGAATGCTGCTATTAGGTTAATAAAATTATACGGTGAAGATGGCATGAAAGAATGGAAAAAAGAAGTAAATTATGGGAAAAGATCTTATATTGAAGGGTTTTTCTCAAGATTAAAGCAAATATTCGGATTTAGTTTTAGGAATAAATCTGAGATAAATCGAGAAAAAGAACTAAATGCTATTTGCTTAATAAATTCACTGATATTGGTATGGCTAAATTTGAGATAGCTTCATAAATTTATTGTGCGTTACCTACTATCCGAAGAGCGATGCAACAAAGCCATCCCAGTGTCAGCTACTTGGATGACAGAGGGGGGTGGGATGACAGAAGATGATGGAGTGACAGGGAGTAATACAAAAAGTTTCGTCATCCCCATTGAATCGGCTTTAAAATCGATGTTCAAAGTTGAAATTTCCCTAGAAGATGCGGGGAAAATCAGAAAAGGTCAGGAAGTTGTATTAAATAACTTGCGTAATTTAAAGAATCATGATATTTGTTGTACGGTGGTGGGTAGTGTACCTATTGCAATCTGCAGTTTTATTTATGGTTGTGTGAAACCTATTCGTGTTTTTAATATTTAAAATGAGGTTTAGATGTCGATAACATCCGAAAAGAAAAAGAGTTTGATAAATATATATGCAATTAAAGAAGATGATACAGGCTCATCTTTTGTACAATGTGCAATTTTGACCGAGAGGATCAGTAACTTAACTGAGCATTTTAAAGTGCACAAGCATGACCATCACTCTAAGCGTGGTTTACTTATATTGATAGGTAGAAGACGCAAGCACTTAAATTATATAAAGCGTAAATTTGGTAATGAAGCCTATCAGGAATTAATAGAGAAGTTAGGCATTAGAAAATAATCGAGGAATTTAATATGTTTAAAATTATAAAAAAATCTATAGAGTGGGGTGGTCGTGCCTTATCTTTAGAAACAGGAAAAATAGCACGCCAAGCTCATGGTTCAGTAGTTGCAAATTACGGTGATACTTCTGTTTTAGTAACTGTTGTACGTAAAAAGAAGGAAGAAAGCGTTGATTTCCTACCTTTAAATGTGCAGTTTATCGCAAAAAGCTATGCCATGGGTAAGATCCCTGGCGGGTTTTTTAAAAGAGAAGGCAAGCCATCTGATAGAGAAACTTTAATCTCAAGAGTAATAGATAGAAGTATAAGACCACTATTCCCAGAAGGATTTCATGATGAAATTAGTGTGGTGTGCAATCTATTAACTTATGATACAGTCAATCCTCCTGAAGTGCCAGCATTGATTGGTGCTGTTGCAGCTCTTGCAATTTCTGGTGTTCCCTTTCACTTTACTATAGCTGGAGTGATGGTTGGTTGTGATGAAAATAATAACTATATACTCAACCCTTCTGTTCAAGAGATGAAAGCAAGCAGCTTGGATCTGTTTTTGTCTGGTGATGAAAATTCAATTTTAATGGTTGAATCAGAAGTGAAAGAGCTCTCTGAAGAAAATGTTTTTAATGCAATAAAATTTGGCCATGAACACCTTAAGCCTGTCATTAAGCTCATAAAAGAGTTTGCTGATACAATTGGCAATAAACCTGAGAGCTTTGCCCCTATTGATGCATCAGATATAACACAAGAGCTCGAAAAATACGGTAAAGATTTTGAAAAAGCATATTCGCAAACAGTAAAACAAGAGCGAGTTCAAGCTCTAGAAGCGATCAGAGAGAATATATTGAATACTCTTAAAGAAACTGGAAAAGACGAAAAGTTAATTACGTATGCAGTAAAAAACTTTGAAAGATCTTTAGTACGTGAAATAATTAGGAAGAAAAGTGTAAGGATAGACGGTCGTAAGCATGATGAGATACGTCAGATAGAAGTTGAAGTTGATATTCTGTCCAAAACTCACGGTTCTGCACTATTTACAAGAGGCAATACTCAGGCACTGGTTGTTACTGCTCTTGGCACCACTCAAGATGAGCAAATTGTGGATGATATTGAAGGGGATAGACGTGAGCATTTCATGTTGCATTATAACTTTCCCTCATTTGCTGTTGGAGAAACTTCTGCTGCGCGTGCACCAGGAAGAAGAGAAATCGGTCATGGCAAACTTGCTTGGAAAGCAATTCATCCTGTTTTACCCGATAAGTCTGAATTTCCTTATACAATAAGAGTAGTGTCCGAAATTTTGGAGTCTGATGGTTCTTCTTCTATGGCAACAGTTTGTGGGACTTCTCTTGCTTTAATGGATACGGGTGTGCCAATAAAGGCCCCTGTTGCTGGAATTGCTATGGGTCTCATCAAAGATAAAGACGAGTATGTAATACTTTCCGATATACTTGGTGATGAAGATTATCTTGGTGATATGGACTTTAAAGTAGCAGGAACTAGTGAAGGGGTTACGGCGCTACAAATGGACATGAAAATTTCTGGTATAAGCTTTGAAATTGTTGAAAAATCTTTAGAACAGGCAAAAGCTGGAAGATTACATATTTTAGAAAAAATGAATGCAGTGATTTCAGAACACAGTGATGATGTCAAAGACCATGCACCAAGGATGTTATCATTTTACATAGATAAAGACAAAATTTCTGCTGCTATAGGTTCTAAGGGGAAAAATATACGCAGTGTGTGTGAAAGAAGTAATGCAAAAATTGAAATAGGAGATGATGGTAAAGTTTCTGTTTTTGCTACGAGTGGCACTGAAGCTGAAATTGCAAAGAGTATGATGATTGATTCAATAACAGAACTAGAACAAGGTTCTATAGTTGATGTCAAGGTTGTAAGAATAGAGAAGTCTATTGTAGAGCTTGAATTTCTTAATGGCAGAAAAGGAAAAATGCACATAAGTGAAGTAGCTAATGAACATATAGATTCTATAGAGAGCGTACTTAAACAAGATGATACTTTCAAAGCACTAGTAATTGACTTCGAAAAAGGTGGGTGTCCAAAGTTGTCAAGACGTCGGGTTGATCAAGAGACGGGAGAGTTTTTTGAAGGTGAGCTTTACAACGAGGAAAGGAAAGATGGTCCAAATGACAGGGATAATTATTACAATAATTCATTTAGTAGAAAACCTGGAGGAAGTCACCATAAGAGGCCTCCTCGTCCTCGTTCTGGTTTCAGCAACAGAAATAGGCCGAAATTTGGTAATAATGATTCATCATCAGGTTTTTATTAAGAGTAAACTTCTTGCGTTACCTCTCGTCATTCCAGTGCTTAACACTGGAATGACACCCTTTCTGGTGAAGGTTGTTCTCAAATCACAATGTTAGTACAATTGTGGTGTTAGCTATAGCTAACCCAAGGTATCCGTTCAGCGGAGTGGTAGAATAAGGTAGACAAAGTGATCTAAAAAGATAATCATAGAGCAAAAGTGAGGTAATGTGGTAAACCTTTTAGAACTTTGCAAAAATTTACAGCAAAAAATAGAAAAACTGAAAGCAGAGATAGAAAACTTAAAAGCAGAAAATAAAGCTTTAAAGATAGAGAACGCTGAATTAAAGGAAAGGCTTGGTTTAAACTCGAAAAATTCATCTCTACCGAGCTCTAAAGAATTGTACAAAACAAAAAAGGACAAGCCAAAAAGCGAAAGGAATGTTGGCGATCAGGTTGGGCATAAAGGAAATTTTCATGCTACAATGGAAGCGGATAAAGTAGTAAAAATAGAGTTGCCTAATATTTGCGAATGTGGAGGAGAGCTTGTAATATGCGAAAAACCTTATGTTCACCAAAAAGTTGATCTTCCGGAAATTAGGCCTTATGTAGTATAGCATTTCTCATAATAGTCCGAACAGGTCATAGGAAGGCAGAATCAACAGCACGACGAAAGGATTCGAATAGAGGAATGTTTTTCCTGGCTCTGTTTTTTATAGCAAACCAATGATGCTCAATTTTGTTGAAATCTGGAGAATAAGGCGGCAGATACAAAATTTCTGCACCAACCCCTTTAGCAAGCTCGATAATCTTATCAGACTTATGAAAAGTAGCATTGTCAAGAATGACAGTCTGTCCAGGTTCCAAGATCGGTGTCAAAAATTGCTCAAACCATCCATTAAAAACATCCATATTACAGTGGCCTTCAAAGGTTAACGGAACAACTATCTTTCTTCCACTTAAGGCTGCAACCATACTGATTCGTTGAGTTTTCTTTCCAGATTTTAAGGCATAAAACCGCTGTCCTTTCTGGCAATATCCGTAGTTCGGTGTTATCAATGCCAGACTCATCTATATACACTAAGTTTTTAGGTTCTTTTGTCGCTATAATTTTCAAAAATTCAGCACGTTTTTCTTCGTTTCTTTCCTTGTATCCATATGTCTTTTTTTGCGCGTAAATCCAATTTTTTTAAGGGCTCGATAGATCGTTTGGATACTAACGTTGTTCTAAAGTTTAGCCATTTCCGATAGAGTCTTTCCTCCGTGTTCTCTGGCAAATTTGGCAAAGGTATCCCAGTCGGTAATTTTGTGATTGTAACCCCCATTTCCAAGTTTTTTTGATTGAAAGTCTCCTGTTTCTTTTCTTCTTTGCTGCCACTCCCATAAAGTAGTTCGTCCAATCTTAAATCTTGCTGCCACTGTTTCTCTGCTTTCTCCTTCGTCTAGCGCTTCCATTGCTTTTTTTCTTAAATCATAACTATATGCTGCTGGCATTCAACCTCCTTATCATCATCTACCCTTATCCTATCACATCCGGACTTTTATGGAAAGAGCTATAAGAGGTTGTCCGGAAACAAGTAAAAGGCTATAATATCTGAAATTTTAGTACGGGGTAAAGATGAGAAAAAAGTATCCAACAGATCTAAGCGAAAGGGAATGGGCAAGAATAGAAAAACACTTCAGAGTATCATACAAGAAAGGAGGAAGGCCGCCAAAGTATAGCAAAAAAGAAATATTAGAAGCAATTTTCTATGTATTGCGTACAGGGTGTCAATGGCGGTATTTACCAAATGATTTTCCGCTATGGAAGACTGTGTATGAACAGTTCAGGCAATGGAAGAAGCAGGGAATTTTTGAGAAAATGAATTATGAAATTACAAAATATAGTAGAAGAAAAATAGGAAGGAATGAGCAGCCGAGTGCCTGTATAGTAGATAGTCAATCTGTAAAGACTACAGAAAAGGGGGGATCAAAGGCTATGATGGAAGTAAAAAAGTAAAGGGTAGAAAAAGGCATATAATTACAGACACTCAGGGTTTTATACTAGGTTGTTACGTAGGCGCTGCTAACGAAAATGATAGAGATGGTATTAAAATAGCATTAAACAATATGAGAACAAAATATACTAAAGTTAAAAAAATGTGGGCTGACATGGGATACCAAGGAAGAAATTTAAAGAATCACATAAAGGAAGAATATGACATAGATATTGAAATTGTTAAAAGGCCTCCATGTAGATTTTGGGTGCACAAAGATACGCCACCTGAGCTACTACCAACAAGAGAACAAGGGTTTAAAGTACAGCCAAGAAGATGGGTTGTAGAAAGGACTTTTGCTTGGGTTAATAGGAATAGAAGGCTATCGAAGGAGTATGATTTACTCACAACATCCACTGAGAATTTCATATACCTAGCTATGAGTAGGGTTATGTTAAAGAGGGAATATGCTTGAATTTACTAGTTTCCGGACAACCTCTAAAAAACAGGCCAGCAACAAATGATAAATGCAAACCAGATATGGCAAACAAATGTGCTATACCTGAATCTCGTATCGCATCCATAGTTTTTTGGTCTATTCCGTCCTTTTTACCGATCAGTAATGCAGAAATTATGTCTGCATGTGGTTTTTTAATATTTTGCTGCAGGTTTTCATAAATGTATTGACGGAAAGATTCCATATACTCTAGAAATTGCCTTGCTTCAGCCTTTTTGTGTAGGGCTATTTTGCTTGTTGCAAAACCTGTTGCACTTATTTTCTGGTAATATGCTATTCTTGCAAAATCGTATGCATACTCCGAAGGCGCAATTTTTGGAGGGAAGAGTTTTGCTGATAATTTTACTTGATCGCCTACTTTAATGCCTTTTTCCACTTTGGTTCTAACTGATATTCTGATGTTATCTAGAGCTCTATCCGGTGTCATTCCAGCGCGTGACGCTGGAATCCATATCTTTTTTTTCTGGATCCCAGTATCAAGTACTGGGATGACAGAAGAGGGCGCTGGGATGACAGAAGGGAGCACTGGGATGACAGAGGAGGATTCTGGAATGGTGGAAGGCTTTGTAATAGAAAGCAGAAATTGTTTGCATGAGCCCCTGTCATTAATATCCTTCACTGTGGCAACGATATTTTTTACATACCTCTCTTTATCAAGAATTTGAGTATCAACTAAAGCTGTTCTTAATTTACTGGCTGTAAATCCTATGAGCACTGCAATTAAAGCAATGCATAATATTGCGTACTTTCTGTATAATATTGCAATCAAAATTAGTGTGGGTAAAAGCAAAAGAAAAATAGATATGCAGCTTGGTTCAAAACTTAGGGAAAAATATGTTAAAATTCCTGCACACTGAAGAACAGGAAACCACAGTATCAAGTTATATTGTTCATTGCGCAGATTGTTACGTATATAACTAACTATTATGTCAAGAAAAGTTAATAAGTGTGTCGATATTTGCATGTGGTGAAATTTTATTTTTCTTTTTTCATTATTTGTATATATAATAACTAAATAAGCAACGACGCGGGATGGAGCAGCTCGGTAGCTCGTCAGGCTCATAACCTGAAGGTCGTAGGTTCAAATCCTACTCCCGCAACCATTTTTAAGGATATAGTTGTTCCACTTTCCAATCGCTTCCCTCAACAAGAGTGTATCTAAATCTAATATGCTTCCTATATTCACCTTCTTGCCAAAATTCAATTACTTTTGGGATTACGCAAAATCCCACCCAAAAATCAGGACGAGAAACTTGTGTATTGTGAAATTCTTTTTCCTTCAATTTTATAGCTTGCTCAAAATCTTGCCAATCTTTCAGAATGCTCGATTGTTTTGAGCACCATGCGCTAATTTGACTACCCAGCGCTCGAGAAGAGAAGTATTTGTCAGTTCTTTCATCGTTTAGAAGTTTAACCTCTCCTTCAATTCGCACTTGCCTAGCAAATTCTATCCAATGAAACACTAACGCAGCTTTGGGGTTCTCAGTCAATTCTTTCCCTTTTTTACTGTTTACGTTAGTGAAAAACACAAAACCTTCTTTGCTATATTCCTTTAGTAATACTACTCTTGCAGATGGAATGTAGTCTTTGCTACAAGTTGCTAGCGTCATTGCAGTTGGTTGTTCACACGGAGAATTAAGTACTGCTTTGTACCACTTTGAAAACAAATCAAACGGATCTTTTTCAGGTGAGAATGTCATATCTAAAAATAAAATCTTAATTCTGGCACGCGTTGCAAAAATAAGTGCTACGGCCATTTTGTCGTACAAGTGTTATGATATTATTGCAAATCTTGCAAGGTTTTTGAACTTTACCATATACGTAAAAGTTATTTTGAAAGTATCCAGCAGATCCAGATGGCTGTGCATAATCTTTCAGTGTTGAACCGCCTGCAGCAATTGCATCACTCAGAGTATTTTTTATTTCAGCAGCAAGTTTTTCGCACTCTCTATAGGTCAAGTTTTTTGCTGACCTGAGTGGTGATATACGGGCTCTAAACAAGCTCTCAGAAGCATATATGTTGCCTACGCCAACTATTGATTTATTGTCCATTAACGCTGATTTGATATTCACTTTTTTGTTTTTCAGCAACTCCTGTAAATAGTCTCCACTGAATTCATCCGTGAGGGGCTCTATTCCGAAACCGTCAAAAAAATTTATTTCTTGTTCTTTGCTTAAAATAATAACTAGTCCAAATCTTCTTGGGTCATTAAAGATTATTGAAGTATTATCGGAAAATAAAAATACCACGTGATCGTGCTTATTCCGCACTTGAGCATATATAAGCTTTCCGCTCATGCCAAGATGTATGATTACAGCCATACTATCTGTATTCCAGATTATATACTTACCTCTACGCTTGATACCGTTTATAACTTTGCCCTTTAGCAAATCATCAATATTTTTTGTTATTGGTACACGCAAATTCCAATTATTTACTGTAACACTGCTTATTTGCTTGTTTTTAATTTTATCAAGCAAAAAATTAGAAATTACTTCCACTTCCGGTAGTTCTGGCATCTTGTCTACTCTGTTGCTGTTTTTTTCTTTTTACAATATTTTGCTTTAAAGCTTTTGCCAATCTTTTTCTCTCTTCTTCTTTTTCCTTATTCCTTTTTGTGTTATTCATTATCATAATATATAAGACTGCCGTTGTAGCTCAGGTGGTAGAGTACGTCATTGGTAATGACGAGGTCCCAAGTTCGAATCTTGGTAACGGCACACTCTTACAATATTGCATAACTTGCAAGCAAGGCTTAAAAGAAAGTTACAGAGGCAGGTTATCATGCTTTTTCCATATCCTTTCTACTTTCTTGTTTTTGAGTAGCTCTAATGCTTTGTGAAAGTGATGCCTTGTTTTACTTGGCACTATAATGTCATCAATGTATCCATGTGATGCAGCAAAAAATGGATTAGCAAATTTTTCTTTATATTCTTTAATTAACGTTTGCTGATCTTTTTCGTGTCGAAATATAATCTCAACTGCACTTTCAGGGCCCATCACAGCTATTTCAGCAGTTGGCCAGGCATAATTTATATCACCTTTTAGATGTTTCGAATTCATAACAATGTATGCACCACCATACGCTTTTCTAGTGATAAGGCTAATTTTCGGCACGGTCGCTTCAGCGTAAGCGTAAAGCAGTTTCGCTCCGTGTTGTATTATATTATTGTATTCTTGATTTGTACCCGGCAAAAATCCTGGAACATCAATAAGTGTGATGATCGGAATGTTAAATGCGTCACAAAACCTTACAAACCTCGCAGCTTTTCTTGAAGAATCAATATCCAAACATCCTGCAAGGTGCATAGGTTGATTTGCAACAATACCGACAGTATTTCCTCCAATTCTACCAAAACCAGTTATGATATTACGAGCAAAATCAGGTTTCAGTTCAAAGAAATTCCTTTCATCACAAACTTTTTCAATGAGTTCATACATATCATAAGGAGTATTAGGATTGCTAGGAATCAGAGTATTTAAAGATTCATCAATCTCATTAACATCATTACAGATTGGTGCAGATTTTGGTGATTCTTGATTATTTGCTGGTAAGAAAGTAAAGAATTCACGCATTTTTAGCAGCATTTCAACATCATTATTGAATGCAAAATCCGCTACTCCTGTTTTGCTTGTATGAATTTTTGCTCCACCAAGGTCTTCGAAACTTACATCTTCGTAGGTAACCTTTTTTACTACATCTGGTCCGGTTATAAACATATATGAACTGTTTTTCACCATGAAAGTAAAGTCAGTTAATGCTGGGGAATAAACTGCACCTCCTGCACATGGGCCCATAATTAAAGAAATTTGTGGTATAACACCCGATGCATTTACGTTTCTTTGAAAAATTTCTCCATAACCAGCAAGAGAATTTACTCCTTCCTGAATTCTGGCTCCACCAGAATCATTTAGTCCGATAATTGGAACTCTGGCATTAATTGCCATATCCATAATCTTGCATATTTTTTTTGCATGTGACGCACCAAGTGAACCACCAAAGACAGTAAAATCCTGAGAATAAACAAAAACTTTTCTGCCATAAATAGTACCATGACCAATCACTACCCCATCACCTAAAAAATTAGCATTTTGCATGCCAAAATCATTTGCATGATGTTTTACGAATTTATCGTATTCTGCAAAAGAACTTTCATCGAGCAATATACTGAGCCTTTCTCTAGCAGTTAATTTCCCTTTTTCATGTTGTTTGGTAATCCTGTCAGAACCGCCTCCTTTTTCAGCTTCTAGTGCTTTGGTTTTTAGATTTTCTAGTATTTTAAAGTCTTGCATACAATAAAGTAGTTTTCAAATTAGTTGTAGACTTTATTAAGTTTACAAACCCTACTAACTATACACATACACTATTGCTATATGCAACAATGTATGTATGATAATTGTTAATGCTCTGGTGATTCATGGTCACTACTTTGAAAATGTTGCGATGTGTCAACACTTTTCATATTAGAAAGAGGTGGACTAACTGCACTGCTTTTCGTTTGTGCAAAACTTTTAGCAGCTTCAACAACCTTGCTTATACGAGGTTCTTTTTCTAGCTCTTTTAGGTACTTTGAGAAGATTTCACAACTTTTGTCATCCATATGTACCATTATTTTACCAAAACTTTCAGCTTTTTCAGAAGATAAAATCATTTCGATCTTTTCATCGCCTACCCTAAAGGTCATTTTTACTTTGCCTTGCATATCATGATATTGCCAGCTTTTTATTCAGATTAGATTATCTCCTTCTCCTATTCGCAATGCACCATATTCTAAGTCCTTAAATTCCGGGGAGTTCATAAATTTTGCAGGAGTGATCACACTTTTTTCTGGACACTGTACATAATAAAATTTATTATCTCTTTCTACTACAATTCCTTTTTTTTTGTCATTTTCAATACTATCACTTACAATTTGTTTTAGACGTGACAAATATTCGCCGCGTTCTTTCAGTATATCTTCTGGCAATAATCTCCGAACTTCTTGGCTCACATCAGTGCCTGTTGAAACTAGATTAAACATTTCTAACATAAGAGGCCGTAGTTTTTCTTTTCCAGTCTCAGTAACATTTTTATCTTGCTCCATGAGGTGGTATAAGATCAGTATCGAATAATCTATTATTGATGACTTTTTTCTCCTTGGAATACATCAACACTAAACATGACCTTGTGCTTTTTTGCATCGTCTATAGATTTTTGAAGTCTCTTTGCTATGTTTTCGATAGCTTCATCATTAGGTAAGTGTTCAGGCAATGGCGTCAACTTAAGGAAAAATATCAGCGATAGTGTATAAAATTTCTCTCCAAATTTTTTATCATTAAATTATCCAAAGAGTGCAAGGGACAGCACTTTTGTTTCTATTTTATTGCAACAAAAAAGTTTAAAATGTGTCTTTTTTAGGTGAGGCATGCAAAAAGGAAAAGATCTTATCTTACAAATTAAAAATGCAATATACTCGAAAACTTTTCAGAAAATCCATTGTGTTGAGTTTTACACGAACAAGAAAACTTCCTTTTTCGACAGTATTTTCTATGATTTTAAAGTTAGTTAAAAAAAGTTTGGGAATAGAATGTGAACTTATGGAGCCATTGACATGTACCCTCAAAGCAAGCTTTTTCTAAAGCAAGGTATAAGATTTGCCATACAGGCTTTCAAGAATCTAAGCATCCAAACAGCCTATCAGGATGAACCTGAGTTGGAGAGGCTATAGACTTATTGCAGCAGATGGTTCTGGTATGAGATTACCCAGCTCTGGGGAAATTGTATCCGAGTTTGAACCAAATGGAACAACAGGCACCATTGGCAATTTGTTTGTTGATTTGTGTACTTCATTGATTTGCAGTGCTCGTCTTGCAGCTTGGAATATAGGTGAACAAACGTTGGCGGCAGAGCAATTACCCGAAGTTATCACTCAAATGCGTTTATTAAATCAAGAGAAATTATTATTTATCTATGATCGTCTTCAGTAAAATTCATTCAGCAGCATTATAATTTGGAAGTAGATTTTATTTTTCGCTTGCAAAAAAGAAATTATAGTAAGCTATGGGAACGCTGGCGAATTAGATTTTGATTTTATATTAGAAAATGAAAAGCTAAAAAATAAAATGAAAGGACAGAAAGTAAGAGTTATAGTGCTGACATTAGCCAACTGAGAAACAGAGTTTTTGACCGAGACTTTGGAGCAAAGCTTATGTGTTAAGGTGGCACATAGAGGAGTGCTATAAACGACTCAAAGTAGGAGAAGAGTTAGAGAATTTTTCTGGAGAGGCTGTATTACAAGAATTTTGGGCAAACTTGGTCATGTGCAATATATTATCGCTTCATATGTGTGATGCACAAGGGCCTTGGAACCCAGATCAAATTACTGATACCAATTCCCACTGCACAATAAACGGATAGATAACAATGGAAAAAAAGCCATACTATTGCCTTTCTTTCTCACTCCACAATTAAATAACTCTACAATATCGCTTATTTGATTCACTAATAATGAGAATTGGTATGAGTATCGTTTAAATTTTTCAGTTTTATTTGGTGTAATGAGGCAGAAACTCTATCAGGTACTTATTGCGCCAAAAAACTTTCAAGCCCTTTTTAAGTATACGCGCTAAAGTTAAAATCCGACCGGGACAGCCGCAATAAAGTAGATAAGCCTAAACGCCATCATGTCTTTAGGAGAGTTTGCTAATGAAAGTTCTTAAGTTGACGCCATTGGCTGAACGGATACGGAATGACACCATCCTTTTTTCTGGATTCCAGACTGGAATGACACCTCTGGACACTTCCGTCGTAAAGGAACCAGTGTCAGCTACTCGGATGACACCTTTTTCCTACTTAGTTTGGGTTATGCAAGAAGTCTAATGAAGTGAAAATAAATTTATTTACCAAAATAGAGTTGCCTTGGTCTACAGATCTTAGTTTCTTTATCATTTATCATTTCATACCACTGAGTAACCCAACCAGTGGTTCTTGCAAGTGCAAAAATAGGCGTGAACATATTTGAGGGGATATCAATAGCATTCATTATTATACCTGAGTAAAAATCAACATTTGGATATAACTTACGCACGATAAAATATTCATCCTTTAAAGCTATTTCTTCAAGTTTTTTTGCAATTTTAAGCAGTTCATTATTTTGTTCTAGTTTACTTAGAACCTCATGGCAAGCGCCTTCCAATATACGCGCGCGCGGATCATAATTTTTATAAACACGATGTCCAAATCCCATCAATTTAAATGGATCTTTATCATCTTTAGCTTTTTCGATGAATTTATCTATATCTCCACTTTGCTCTATCTCTTTTAGCATATTTATAACTGCCTCATTAGCTCCACCATGTGCTGGTCCCCAAAGTGTAGCAACTCCTGCAGAGAGGCTTGCAAACAGATTAGAACCAGCCGATCCCACCAATCTGACAGCCGCCGTAGAAGCATTCTGTTCATGATCAGCATGGAGAGTAAATATTTTATCCAGAGCTTTTGCAAAAAGGGCGCTTTTATCATTATCAACAGCATCGCCAAATATCATCTTTAAGAAATTTTCACTGTAACTTAATTCATTGTTAGCATTTATGAATTCCTGATTGTTGATATGCCTATAAATCATTGCAATAATTGTGGAAACTTGCGCTATTGCAGAAATTCCAAAATCTAGGTCTTCACCATTGACATTGTTGCCATGCTTTTCATGATAAGATGCTGACAAACTTGCAAAACATGCAACTAAGATTGACATAGGGTGAGCAGTTTTTGGAAATGCTTTAATTACATTTGTAACTTGCTCTGATACTTTGGATGATTCTTGTATTTTGAGAAGAAATTTTTTGTGTTGCTCTGAACTGGGTAATTCACCATAGAGCAATAAATAAATCACAGCAGTAAAATTATTATTCTCTGCCAAATCAGCTATATTATGTCCCCTATATTTAAGAACTCCTTCATCTCCATCAATGAATGTAATTGTAGAAGAGCATGAAGCTGTAGAAACAAACCCTGGATCGTAAGTGAATAATCCTGTCATCTTATATAAATCCTTGATATTTAACACATCAGGACCTGTTGTTCCGCTTAATACAGGTAGCTCGATTTTTAATCCATTACTTAGTTCTAATAGCACTTTTTTATCCATCACTTAAGCTACTTAAATTTTATACAGAATATACAAACTGAGGAGTATATATTAATACAGTTAACTTTACATTAACCGTATTAAGCGGTCATCAATGCTTTTACTTTTGCATTTAAGCGACTTATTTTACGCGCAGCAGTATTCCTATGAATAACACCTTTATTCACACACTTGTGTAAATTAGATTCAGCATTCCGAAATGCCAGAACAACATTTTCTTTGTCGCCAGACTTGATTATATCAACCAATTTTCTAATAGAGGTGCGAGTTTTACTTTTCCGCATCTTATTTATTAAAGTGCGCTTTGCTATTACCTTTATCATTTTTTTAGCACTCTTATGATTTGCCATATATTAATACCTAAAATACTGTACTTTTCTTTTAATTATAAAGTTTTTTTGTTAATTTGCAATATCAGTTTTTCCTATGGTTAATCTACTGCTTCTCTCTTCAATAATTTTTTCTAAACTTTGCAAGAATTCATTTTTGTTTAACCCAGGATATATTGGGGGCAATATTTCTATTACTGCCTTTCCGGGATTCTTTCTCAGAGAAAGTATGCTTTTTGGCCAAAACAAACCAGTGTTTAAAGCAACCGGTAACACAGGAACAGATAATACGCTATATAAAGCAGCAATACCTGGTTGATATTTTATATTTTGGTTTATAGTTGTTCTTGTACCTTCAGGAAATATTATTATGCTTCTATTTTCTTTTATACGCATTTTTGCTAGTTTGATTATATGGCGTATAGAACTGATACCATCTGAACGGTTAATAAAAATCATTTTCAGCGCTATAAGATGCAAACCAATGAATGGAATCCATTTCAATTCACGTTTTAAAATAAAAACCGCTTTTCTAAATAGTAGTATAAAAATAAATGTTTCAAATGGAGATTGGTGTTTAGATGCAATGATAAAAGGTTGCTTAGGGATGTTTTCCATTCCCCTCACTTCATATTTAATGCCACATAATAAACGCAGCATGAATAATACAACTCTCACCGAACAGACGAGGAAAATGGTTATTACACACTCAGAAAAGAAAATTACAGGGAGAGTAATGAAAGTATAGAATACCTCCCATAATATAAGAAAGAAATTAAACAATAAACTTGAAATCACAAACTCACATAAATTTATTTAAATTTAACTTTATTACAAATTAAAAACAATAAATTTAATTATTGATCATCTGAGTAATAGGATGCGAATCAGCTAATTTGTCCTTTAACTTTTCGTTAGCAATATGAGTATATATTTGTGTTGTAGAAAGGTTAGTATGGCCAAGAACTTTCTGTATCAACACAATATTTGCTCCGCTATTTAGTAGATGGGTAGCAAAAGAATGCCTAATCACGTGTGGAGAGATCTTATTTTCATCAATATTGCATTTTCTTGCCAACTCCTTCATTAATTGACCGACCCTCTGCCTTGTAATTGGTTTATTAGGTTTATCACCTGGGAATAGCCAATCGGATTCCTTTTCTTTAGAGATCAGATTATCACGAACTGATAAATAATTTCTAAGGCTCTGCAATGCTTGTTCATTAAAAAGAATTTGCCTCTCTCTACCACTTTTTCCTTTTATTATTATATAGCATTCTTTGTTATTACTGTTTATTAAATGTGACACTTCACATAATTTCATACTAATTAGTTCAGAAACACGCATTCCAGAAGAGTAAAGGATATCTAAAATCGCACATAGCCTTTTACTGCTTATCTCTTTATTCGATTCGCTTGCTGATTTTCTCACTGTGTCCATTAGCAAAAATATTTCTTCGACACTTAAATACTTAGGCAAAGGACGAGAAACTTTTGGATTCTTTAATTCAGCATCATTAGCCGGCGCTGGATTAAAATCTATTATTCCGTCATTAAATAGACACTTGTAAAAATTTTTCATAGCGGATATTTTTCTTGATATAGAGCTACTTTTATATTTTTTTTGTGTACATAAAGATTTCACATAATCTTTAATATTGGTTTTGTTTACACCAACCAAGGTAGTGCCGCTTTCCAATAAAAATTCTTCAAACTGGTGTAAATCCGAACGATAACTTTCCAGAGTATTTTGTGCAGCGGACCTCTCTGAAGCTAAAGCATCTATGTAATATGTTATGTAAAGATTTTCTTTTTTATTTTGCGACTGTTTATTTTTCATTATCAGTTCCTATATTTATTTCTTTGGCTATAATTTGATTAGAAGTGTTCCCTGTGTTTCTTATGAGAAAATATGAGACAAATAAAGCATTTATCAATAGAGTGAACATCACAAACTTTTGCTTTAACCTTTTTCTTAAATTTAATCTTACTCTTATCATAGTTAAATTATAACGTTAAATCTATAAAAAACACCTTATAAAGTGAGCTCTACTATAAATATAGAATACTTCTTAGCTGTATCTATCTATATTTATTATAACATAACATTGATTATAATTCTAACATGGACAGATAGAGATTCCAATTACGTTAGTGTTATGGGTGTTAATAAATTTTTAATATACACCTTTACAAAAGAAGAAATCAAATGGCATCTTTTTTTAATAAAGTGCTAATAAAAGGAACGGTCACATTTGACCCTATAGATTCATTATCTATCTTTTCTATAATTTTATCAATGCTATAGAAAGAACGTTCTATTCTTGCTAAAATATAATTAATCACTTTTAAATCAATTTTTAACTGTTTATCTGAAAATCGTTTTATTAGCATAATTCTTAATAATTCCTCGCTTGCAGGCAAAATTTTTACGCTGATAGTTGATAATATTCGAGAACTTAAATCTCTTAGTTTGAAGTTAAGCTTTTTTGGTGAAATTGAAGAAGTGATTAGCAGCCTCTTGTCGTTTTCTTTCATGTAATTGTAACAATGTAATAACATTGCTTCATCTTTAATGTTTTGTACGTCTTCTAAAATAAAAGCATCGCTATACCTAATCTCGCTTACGAAGTTATTCACATTGATAAAGATTGCATCGTTTATTGATTGCCAAATATGAGCAAGATGAGTTTTACCGGAGCTTTTAGGTCCAAAAAGAATCAGACATTTCCAAGATAAATCATTAACTACCGAATTATATACGTGCTTATTTTCATCTAAGATGATGTAATTTTGCCGGCTATAATCAGCTTGATTGTTGTTAAATAAATTTAATTGCACGTTGAACCTCTTACGTAACCTCTTTCTGGTAGTAATTTTTGCGCAGAAATTTACTTACGCTCCTCAAATGTGTCAGGTATTCTGGGCTCATTTCTCCTCTTACCATAAATTGATTATGCAAAAGGTCTGTTAGCCGTTTTTATAAAGCTCACTTTTAAAATATTTATTGATTGCATATTCTACTGATACATTGAACATTGCTATTATTGGAATAAAAAGTAATATACCTGTAAATCCAAAATATGAAGCGCATATAGTAATTCCCAGAATAATTACAGTTGGATGTATATGAACTTTTTTTCCTATTAATAAAGGAACTAATATGTTTGAATCTATTAATTGTCCAACACCAAATAATAGCAAAACAGCAGCACTTTCAAACCATCCACTAAATTGAGTGATAGCGCTCAAAAACCCAATAATGGTATATAATAATGGCCCTACGTAAGGTATGAACGTTAACATTCCTGATAAAATTCCAATAACAATAGAGTGTTCCAATCCAATTATGCTCAGACTCACAGAGTAAAAGACCATCATGACAATACATACATTTACCTGCCCCTTTAGATAATTAGATATAATGAAATCCACTTTGGAAAAATAATCTGCAATTTTTCCTCTGTAAGGAATAGGGATTAATTTACTAGCTTTTTCTATAATTAAAGGCCAATCACGTAATATATAGAAAAACACTACAGGAGTAATCACCATTAATGATACCGTGTTAAAGCTTGAACTTAACACTTGGATTATAAAGTTACTAGCAATATCAAGAGCATTCATGAAATAAGATACATAGTTGCTGTAATTTTCTGCTAGATTTTTAGATAAATGATCAAATAAGCTATCCTCGATTTTCATATTAAGAAATTCTAATACAGAGGGGATTACTTTAAACTTTAATGAAGGCACTTTACTCACTAAGAAATTTAATATTGAAGTAATTTGAACATATATAATAGGTAAAACAAATGTTATGACTAGTATAAAAGCTATTAATAAAATAAGTATTATAAAAATTACAGAACATGAACGTGGTATTCTATACTTTTCAAACTTGACTACTAGCGGATTAAACAAATATGCAATAATAATAGATATTAAACATGGAAAAATCATAGGACGCATCAGGAATAACATCCCTATTATAAAAAGCAGTATGAAACAAATAGTTATATGACGTTTTTGCATGTGTTTAGCATAGCTAATTTACTGAAAAATATGCAATTTATTTTTCCTATGTTGAAAGTATTTTACGATTTGTAATACTATCATTTTTTACTAAAATTTAGTTGTTTAATCCGCAGGCAAAGATAGATTTTGAGCTCTCTAAATATCTCTTTTGCTATTATAATTATGCTAGTTAATAGGGGAAGTAACTTTTATATGATGTCAGAAATTTTATTTTTCGGAAAGAATCTTGGATAGAGAGGAAAGCTTCTACAAAAAGAAATATGTGCGCTAAGAAATACAAAATAGCAGCATTAATAGTTGCAGCGGGAGTAGGCAGTAGATGCAATTCTACGATTCCTAAGCAATATATAAAACTGGCAGGTAAATCTGTTTTATTTCATACAATTAAAAGATTTCTGGCTAACCAATATATAGATTACATAAGAATAGCAATTAATAGAGACCATGAAAGTTTCTATGAGAAAGCTATATCACTAATTACAGACACTAAATTACTAAGCCCTGTATACGGAGGAGAAAACAGGCAAAGTTCAGTTAAACTAGGGCTTGAAAGCTTACAAAAAATTAACCCAGATTTTGTAGTTATACACGATGCTTGTAGGCCTTTTGTGTCAGATGTTCTGATAGATAACTTGGTTGAATCTATGATTAATGATCAATATACAGGAGTAGTTCCAGCAATAGAAGTTGAAGACACTATGTCATTGGTGAGTAATAGTTTTATTGAATCTACGATTTCAAGAGGAAAGCTCAGAGCCATACAAACCCCTCAAATTTTTAATTTCAAAGAATTATTATCATGCCATCAATCAGTCAAAGAATTTACTGACGATTCATCACTAATGGTAGAGCACAAAAAACATGTTGCGATTATTAAAGGTGAGAAAAGCAATTTTAAGTTAACCACAAAAGAGGATATCAATATGGCAAAGCTTCTTTTTGAAGAGCCAAAATTTCGTGTCGGAGCCGGTTATGATATACATAAGTTCATTAAAGTTCAAAATGGTGCTGAAAGCTTTATAAAAATTTGCGGTGTGAAAATTGAACACAACATGGCAATAGAAGCGCACTCTGATGGTGATGTTGCAATACATGCAATCGTTGATGCAATACTCGGAGCACTGGGATGTGGCGACATAGGAGAGCACTTTCCTCCTAGTTCCTCTGAATGGAAAGATTGCAATTCATCTCACTTTCTTGACTTTGCTGCTAAAAAAGCAAAGGAAAAAGGGTACAGCGTGTCTAATTTAGATATTACTATAGTTTGTGAAGAGCCTAAAATATCGCCTTACAAAGTAGAAATGAAGAAATTCATATCAAAAGCATTAGAAATTGATGATGAATTTGTAAATATCAAAGCAACCACTGCAGAGAAATTAGGTTATATTGGAAGAAATGAAGGAATAGCAGTGCATGCTTCTGTGTTATTGCATACAAACTTTTATTGGGAATAGAAACGAAAAAACTTACTTGACACCCTTCGCCAGCCCCCTTATCATGAAACTGAAGCTATTTATTTATCTTCTCTGTACAGATTAAATGACAAAAAAACTCACGTATCTGGCGTCCCATGTTTAATTTTTTGCACTATGTGCACCTTATGTCTTTATAAAATTTCTAGGTTTTTACCTAATATAAGCTGAAATGCGCTTATAAAGCATTTAAAACATCAAAAAACGCCGATTTAAAAAATGGATAGTGAATAACTAGCTACCCTAGGGTTTCTTTTGCCTTTTTTTCTGTTTAGTAAATTTCTTAATGTTTATAATTTAGATTAGTTGCGGCTTAAAAGCAACTAAATCGCGGTTATTAAGCGTTTAGAATAAAAAAACGCCATACTTGAAAGTATAATGTAAGTAATTAGCCAACCACGGGGCTTCTTTTGCCTTTTTTTTTATTTGGTAAATTTCTTAATATTTATGGCTAAACGACAATCGTCATCCCGCTACTTGTTAGCGGGATCTAGAGATACCGCGGCGGCATGACGTAGGACTGCTGTCATTCAAGTAGCTGACGCTGGAACCCAGCCTTGCTGTAATCTCATCAAGAACGTTGTGTTTTAACATAAGATCAGCCACTTTTATGCTTACCAACTTAATAAAATTCCTGGATCCAAGTAGTCAGGCTACTCGAATGACACCTTCATAAAGTGAAATGAGATCCCGCTAACAAGCAGCGGGATGACGAGAAAGGGGCTACTCGGATGACACCCTCATAAAGTAAAATGAGATCCCGCTAACAAGCAGCGGAATGACGGGAAAAGAGGTGCTAGAATGACACCGTTTACTATGTAACATCTCATCATATCACAATGTTCGTACAGTTGTGGCGGTATGACGTAGAAAAACTGTTAACTTAAATCTATATTGACATGTCCCATTTTACGCTTATCCCTAACCTCTTTTTTCCCATATATGGTTAAACTAGCTTTTTCGTTGCTCAAATACTTATGAGAATCATATATATCATTACCTATTATATTTTTCGTCATACAAGGAAAGCGTAATACTACTTCCTGCATAGGTAGCCCGCATATTATCCTAACTAGCTGTTCAAATTGACTAACGTTACATGCATCCAAGCTCCAGTGGCAAGAATTGTGAGGTCTGGGAGCTAGTTCATTAACTAACAATTCGTTATCCTTAGTAACAAAAAATTCAATAGCCAGAATTCCTATTACATCAAGCGCATTTGCTATTTTCTTTGCAGCTCGTTGTACCTCTTGAGTTAATTTACTATCTATTTTAGCTGGCACTGTTGAAGTATCAAGTATTCCATCAACGTGGTAATTTTCTGCTATAGGAAAAAAAGCTACTTTACCGTTTTTATCTCTTGCAACGACTATTGAAACCTCTTTCAGTAAATCAACACTTGCTTCAAGAATGTACTCTGTATTCCAATCAAAGGAAGCAAATTGCTTCACTTCAGAATCATTCTCAAGCACATATTGCCCTTTTCCATCATAACCCATTTCTGTTGTTTTCAGCCTTGTTGGATAGCCAAAAGCTCTACTGCTTTTCAGTAGCTCATTATAATTTTGTATACTTTTGTATTCAGCAGTTTTTATACTCAAGCTTCTAATGAAATCTTTCTCTCTAAGCCTATTTTGCGCAATGTGTAACGCTTTTTTACCCGGATAAAAATTTACATCGATATCAATTGCACTACATGGAATATTTTCAGACTCAATAGTGACCAAATCCACACTCTGTGCAAAAGATTCAAGCGCTTTCTTATCAGAGAAATCTGCTATTGTGAAATCATCAGCAATAGAACAAGCTGGATCGTCTTTAGCACTGGCAAAAACATGTATTTTTTGTCCAAGTTTTGTTGCAGCGATAGCAGTCATTTTACCTAATTGTCCACCACCTATTATTCCTATTACTTTTTTGCTCAGCGCATCTGGTTCATTCATACTATAAATTGATATTTCCTAATTAAAGTATACTTGAAAAATCTATGAAAAAAGTATATAATTAAAATACTATTTTCTTATCATGAATATTTTATAATGATAGAATACACACTAACTACCAACTTTGTTGAAGTTACAGTTTTACCAATTTATATTGAAGAGCAATCCATTCCTTATGAAAATTGCTATGTATGGATGTATAACGTTAAGATAAAAAACAAAAGCCAATCAACTATTCAATTGTTAAGTCGTCATTGGCAAATAATAGATTATAAGGGAAAAGTAAATGAAATTGCCGGAGTTGGTGTTATCGGAGAACAACCTGTGATAAAATCTGGAGAGGTATTTAAATACACAAGTGGAACATACTTAAATGTACCGTCAGGAATAATGCAGGGTAAGTATGAATTTCTGAATGAAGAAAGCATAAAAGTTTTTGAAGTTATGATACCACCCTTTTCTTTGGATAGTCCATACATCAAAACTAGACCCCATTAACTGTCAAAATAGTTTATTTGTAACCAGACTGCATTCTGTGATTTTTAGCAAAGCACGATCTTTCATTTGAGCTTTCTTCAATTTAAAATAAATACAGAAACTAGCTATCTTCAAAAATATGGTTGAATAATTGTTAATAATAGTGTATAATTATTAATATTTTCAAGCATTTTTGCCATGGCTCTTTCAAAATTTCTCGATCCTCGCAATGATTTGTGTTTCAAAAAAATCTTTGGAACGGAAAAAAATAAGAATATCCTGATCCACTTTTTGAACGATATTTTAGGGTTTACTGAGATAAATGCAATACAAGAAGTTGAGTTTCTTAGCACTATTATGGATCCCGAAGTTGCCTCTGATAAACAAAGTATTGTTGATGTTCTCTGCAAGGATTCTCACGGAAATAGATATATAGCAGAAATGCAGCTCGCTAGAGACAAGGGCTTCGAAAAACGCGCTCAATTATATGCCGCTAAAGCCTACTCAAGACAATTAGATAAATCTGGCAACTACATTGATTTAAAGAAAGTCTTCTTTATTGCTATATCAAATTGTAACTTACTTCCTGAAGAAGTTGATTATATTTCTACTCACAATATACGTGATATAAAAACTAACGGCCATTACTTAAAAGATTTTCAATTTATCTTTATAGAATTGCCCAAATTTTCAAAAAGTAAAGTAGAGCAGCTAGAAAGTACAATAGAAAGGTGGTGTTTCTTTTTTAAATATGCAGAAGAAACAACAGAAGAGGACTTAAAAGAGATAGCAGAAAAAGCACCAATAATAAAGCTGGCGTATGATGAGTTAGACAAGTTTCGTTGGAACGAAAAAGATTTAGTAGCCTATGAAGAAAGGATAATGGATCTACGCAAAGAAGAAGCCATTCTTGAATACAGACTTGATCTTGCTACTGAAAAAGGCAAAAAAATTGGTAAAGAGGAAGGGAAAATTGAAGGGAAAATTGAAGTCGCAAAAGCAATGCTGGCTAATAATGTTGATGTCAACACTATTGTCAAGTTTACTGGCCTTTCTATTAGTGAGATTGAAGAATTAAGTGGAAATCTGTGAACGGTTACGTTTATTTTTTATCCTTATCATCAAGTGTAAATAAGGTTATTGTAGAGATTAAGCCTATTATAACTATTATTAACGAAAATGGGGCAGCTTCTCTATAGCGCTCATCGCTTACAAGTTCATATATTCTAGTTGATATAGTTTCAAAATTAAATGGTCTTATAATAAGTGTTGCTGTGAGCTCTTTGATAGTATCCATAAATACGAGCAAAAATCCCGATAATATACTCTTCTTGATGAGAGGGATATGAACATTCAAACATGTGGAAATAGGTCCATGACCCATAGTATATGCAGTCCACTCAATTTCATTTGGTGTTTTTTTGAGCCCTAACTCTACCGCATTGAAAGATATAGCAAAAAAACGAAATAAATATGAGTAAACTAATGCGCCAATAGTTCCTACCAAGCTAATTTCCACAATATATTGAGTAATGAAAGAGGATATTCTGCTTAAAAATATTATTATGCTAATTGCGATAATTGCATTTGGAATTGCGTAGCCTAAAGAAATGAGACGTGCTACATTATTGATTACCTTATTTTTACGCGCCGTATATCCAATAATTATTGCAATGCTAATTGAGATTAGTGCAGTGATGAATGATAAACTAACGCTATTTGCTATTATGTTATAGAATCTTGCTTCATATATGAAAAACCCCTTCTCTATGCTCCAATATATGAGCGGAATCATTGGCAAAATAAAACCTATTAATATCGGCAATACACACATAAGATAAGCAAAGATCAATGGTATAGTGCCACTTATACTCCGTTTGTTGTGATAATCTGAATTGGTATTGATTGAAGAGTAGGATATTCCTTTTTTTTGTAGTTTTTTTTCGATAGCTATTAGTGTTGCAACGAAAATCAACTCTGCAACTGCTAAAACAGTAGTTGAATATTTGTCATGCAGTAAAAACCAGGTGCGATATATTCCTGTTGTGAAAGTATCGATAGCAAGAAACTGTGGTGTGCCGAAATCTGTAATTACTTCCATTAGTACCAAAGACAACCCAGCTATAATTGATGGGCGTATGGAGGGTATGATGACAGAAAACAGGCTCTTCAATGAGGAGAACCCAAGTGTTGACGCAATAGTGACTGAGTTACTAACATTCTTTAGACTTGAGCGGACTAACATATAAACGTATGGATATAGGCTGAATCCCATTACTAATATTCCACCACCTAGGGATTTTATTTCAGGAAACCAATAGTCACCTTTGCTCCACTCTAAAATGTCTCTTAATGAGCTCTGCACCGGACCTGAAAACTCTAGTGTATTTACATAGACGAACGCTACTATATATCCAGGAATCGATATTGGAAAGAATAAAGCAATCTCAAAAATTTTACTTCCAGGAAATGAAAAAAATGTGGTGAGCCAAGCTGGAATTACTCCAAATATGAAAGATATTCCCCCTACTCCTACCATCAAAATTAACGTACTCAGTATATATTCAGGAAAAAGTGTACTGATTACCCATTCGGAATTCGCTGAATCTGTAAATAAGATTGATATTAACGATAGTATAGGACAGACGAATAATATACTTACTAAAAATAAGAATATATTTTTAAATACTCTTAAAAACATTAATTTGAATCTATATTTTATATTAAAATGTTATATGTAAAAACTGAAGATATCCAGTAATTAACAGCCGTACTATTGAATATCTTTATAATTTTGTATATCATGTTTTTAGTTGATAAGTGAATAATCATGAGCTTCGTCATTGCAACTTTCTATCACTTTGTAGAACTCTCTAATTATTATGACATGAAAGACGAAATAAAAGCTGCATGCAACAACGTTGAGTTAAAGGGCACTATACTCCTTGCAGAAGAGGGTGTTAATGCAACAATATCTGGTGAAAGAAACGCAATTGATAAAATATTCGATTTTCTACGTTCTGATTATAGGCTAAGGGACCTTACATGGAAAGAGAGTGCAGAAGAATATCAACCATTTAGCAAGATGAAGGTAAAATTAAAAAGAGAGATTGTGAATCTTGGTGTAAGCAATCTTGATATTTCCCTTAAGGGTAAATATGTTGATCCAGAGCATTGGGATGATTTTACTTCTCAACCTGACGTTTTAGTAATAGATACACGAAACGAGTATGAAGTGAAATTAGGCAAGTTTAAGGATGCAATTAATCCACACACACAATGTTTCCGTGAGTTTCCTCAGTGGACAGAGTCATTTTCTGAGAGTAAAGACCTGAAAGTGGCTATGTACTGCACTGGTGGGATTAGATGCGAAAAATCTACAGCATATATGAAAAGCCTTGGATTTAGTGATGTTTACCATCTTAAAGGCGGCATTCTTTCTTACCTTGAAAAAACTTATAATAAAAATGGTAATTGGAAAGGAGAATGTTTTGTTTTTGATGATAGAATTGCTGTTGATAACTCACTTACTCCAAGCAACACAATAAAATGCATATTCTGCTCAAATCAAGTTTCAACTGATAAACTGAAATCAGTTCCACGTGGCCAAGTGGTTTGTTCTGATTGTAAACTTCAGTGTTATAGCTATAATAAATAAAACATCATACTGCTGCAGTTGTATGCACGTTGTGATTTGAGAGCAACCTCTACCAGAAAGGGTGTCATGCCAGTGCCCAGACACTGGCATCCAGGTTCTTTTTTTCTAGATTCCAGCGTCACACGCTGGAATGACAAAAAAGCTGATTTTTAACGTAGATAATGGTTATGCAAGAAGTCTACTTCTTACCCTTAATCAACTCTAAAGCCTTCTCCAGATCTATACTCTCAATATCTGCACTCTTGCCCAAAGCAACGTTTGTTTTACCGCATTTTATATAGAATCCGTACCTACCGTTGCAGATAAAAACTTCTTTTCCCTTTTCATTAACCCCGAGAGATTTTAACTCTTTGCGTGGACTGTTTGCAATAATTTGTACAACTTCGCTCAATTCTGTATTCAGCACCTCTTTGGAGCTTTTCTTAAGAGAAAAGTATTTACCATCATAGAAAATATAGTACCCAAATCGTCCAAGGCCTATTTTTACTTCCTTTCCGGTTTCAGGGTGTTCTCCGATTACTTTTGGCAAGGAAAGTAACTGAGTAGCGGTGCTCAGATCAATCTCATTAACATTTATATCTTTTGGTATGGAAACCGTTTTTTTCTTTTTTAACTCGTTATTAAACTCCAGATAAAGTCCAAAAGGACCCTTTTTGATCATCACTTCTTGGTTTGTTATATCATCTATACCTAAACTTTTTGGATATTCTGAATTGTCGTTACTACCTGTAATTTCTTTTGTATGGTTGCATTCAGGATAGTTAGAACATCCAAGGAACACCCCGGCTTTTCCAAAGTTCAATTTCAATATGCCACCTAAGCAAGCAGGGCATTTCGTATTCACCTCTTTTCTTCCTTCTTCTGAACAAAACCAATCGATTACCAAATCGTGAATGCCGCTGAAAACTTCATCATGCGTCATTTGCTTGACAGAGTTTACATGACCAAAAAATGGCACCCAAAAGTGGCCTAATTCTTTTTTCCAATCTGCATGTCCATTTGAAATTAAATCAAGCTTCTCTTCCATTTGTGCTGTGAAATCATACTCTACACAACGCTGAAAAAAAGTTTCTAAAAATATAGTAACGATTTTACCGCGGCTGCTTGGAATAAACCTTTTGCTATCCAATGAAACGTACTCACGATCTTGTAATACCGAAATAATTGTTGCATAAGTTGATGGTCGACCTATACCGATTTCTTCCATTTTTTTTACGATACTTGCTTCACTATAACGAGGTGGCGGTTGAGTGAAATGTTGTTTTGGCTCAACTGAAATCAGCTTACACGCTTCCCCTTCCTTCATGGCAGGTAGCAGGCCTTCATTTTCGGCTTCTATGTTATCTTGGTAGACTCTATAAAAACCATCAAAGAATATACTTGATCCACTTGCTCGCAGAATTACTTTCTGGTCAGTAGAACTAATTTCGACTACCACTTGATCAAGAATCGCCGACTCCATTTGACTTGCAATGGTCCTTTTCCAGATTAAATCATACAATTTAAATTGCTCTGGCGTTAAGTAATCCTTAATACTACCCGGCGTTCTATTGATATCAGTTGGACGAATTGCTTCATGTGCTTCTTGAGCATTTTTGACCTTTTTTACATATTTACGAGGAGACTGCGGTAAATATTTATCACCATATAATGACTTAATTGACCCTCTAATTGAGTTTATAGCCTCATCTGCAATATGAAACCCATCTGTACGCATGTAAGTTATCAACCCTACAGTTTCACCACCAATATCGATACCTTCATATAAATTTTGCGCTATGCGCATAACACTTTTCACATTAAAATACAGTTTATTCACTGCATCTTGCTGAAGACTTGAAGTAATAAACGGAGGAAGCGGGTTTCTCTTAACTTGCTTGCGTTCTACTGTGCTTACAGCATATTGCCTTGATTCAATCTCCCTGACTAAGTTCTTTGCTTCTTCTTCATTCTTAATATCAAATTTTTCTAGCTTTTTATTGTCATAGTGGCTTAGCATAGCAAAAAAAGCCTCATCTTTGCTATTTTGCATTTCTGCTTTTATGCTCCAATACTCCTGTGTTATAAATTTACTAATTTCATCTTCTCGTTCGCATATAATCTTTAATGCAACAGACTGCACTCGCCCTGCAGACTTGCTTCCCGACAATTTTGTCCACAGCAGTGGTGACAAACTAAATCCAACTAGATAATCCAAAGCTCTACGTGCTTGTTGTGCACGCACTAAATCCATATTAATTTCACGTGGATTTTTTATTGCTTCTTGTACTGCTCTTTTTGTTATCTCATTAAAGACTACTCTATAAATGTTGTTTTCATTACTGATTGCTTTCTTTTCTTTTAATGTCTCTATCACATGCCAAGCCATTGCTTCCCCTTCTCTGTCTGGGTCTGTTGCAAGATATATATCTGATGTTTTGCTTGCGGCTTTTACTAGCTCTTTTATATACTTTTCTGCTTTTTCAATGGTTTCATACTTTATAGCAAAATCATTATCCGGATCGACAGAACCGTTTTTTGCTGGAAGATCCCTCACATGTCCAAAGGATGCAGCTACTTTGAACTCTTTACTCAAATATTTACCTATTGTCTTTGCTTTCGCAGGTGATTCAACTATTAATAATGCCATATTGTTAATTATTTTAGTACTTAAAGATAATATGTTGAGAAATATACAATGAAAAGTAAAAAAATATTTTAATGGTTCTTGTGAATTTTACAAAGTAGACGGTGTCATGAAAGTAGCTGACACTGGAATGACAGCAGTCCTACGTCATACCGCGATTCATTCGCGGTATCTCATCAGCTAACAAGAGATCCCGCTAACAAGTAGTGGGATGACGAGCTTACCGTCATGCTGCCGCGAACCGTCATACCGCGATTCATTCGCGGTATCTCATCAGCTAACAAGCAGCAGTTCTACGTCATACCGCCGTGGTATCTTTTAGCATAGATCCCGCTAACACGTAGCGGGATGACGGTTGTCAGGGTGTCATGAAAGTAGCTGACACTGGTCTCCATCCAAGAGGGTGTCATCCCTAGTGGATTCAAATCACAATGCTCGTATAGCTGCAACCCTGGAGGTACTGTTTCTCACCCACTGGAGATATTGCACGGTACTATCTACTTGATCATCGTGTCGAGTTTCAGGAAACATTAAAATTTCATACTCAAAATCATTTAGCCATACTGCTTGATGCGGCAAAATAATCCTGCCAGACTCTATCATCGGAGCAATCCGGTGGAATCGAGTGAGCTTACCATCATGTGGCACTATTTCGATAATGGGCAAATGACTGTTTGCCTTCAGCTCTTGTGCTAATTGCTGACCACTTGTTTTGGCTTCGATCAAAATCGCGTGTGGTGACCATCTTGCAGCTAGTGATAAAACTTGTTCTTTAAGCTTTGGATACTCAAGCTTTGCGCGATATACATCAAGTAAATAGAATTTATTATCTATTTTTGCCCAGGTGGTGCAGACACTAAAGTTGCTCATGTCGCTTGTTGAAACCGCAGTATCCCAACTTTGTGTTACATGCGAGAGATTATCAGGAACATTTTTATAGCGCTTTAGAGGTTGTCCGGAAACAAGTAAAAGGCTATAATATCTGAAATTTTAGTACGGGGTAAAGATGAGAAAAAAGTATCCAACAGATCTAAGCGAAAGGGAATGGGCAAGAATAGAAAAACACTTCAGAGTATCATACAAGAAAGGAGGAAGGCCGCCAAAGTATAGCAAAAAAGAAATATTAGAAGCAATTTTCTATGTATTGCGTACAGGGTGTCAATGGCGGTATTTACCAAATGATTTTCCGCTATGGAAGACTGTGTATGAGCAGTTCAGGCAATGGAAGAAGCAGGGAATTTTTGAGAAAATGAATTATGAAATTACAAAATATAGTAGAAGAAAAATAGGAAGGAATGAGCAGCCGAGTGCCTGTATAGTAGATAGTCAATCTGTAAAGACTACAGAAAAGGGGGGATCAAAGGCTATGATGGAAGTAAAAAAGTAAAGGGTAGAAAAAGGCATATAATTACAGACACTCAGGGTTTTATACTAGGTTGTTACGTAGGCGCTGCTAACGAAAATGATAGAGATGGTATTAAAATAGCATTAAACAATATGAGAACAAAATATACTAAAGTTAAAAAAATGTGGGCTGACATGGGATACCAAGGAAGAAATTTAAAGAATCACATAAAGGAAGAATATGACATAGATATTGAAATTGTTAAAAGGCCTCCATGTAGATTTTGGGTGCACAAAGATACGCCACCTGAGCTACTACCAACAAGAGAACAAGGGTTTAAAGTACAGCCAAGAAGATGGGTTGTAGAAAGGACTTTTGCTTGGGTTAATAGGAATAGAAGGCTATCGAAGGAGTATGATTTACTCACAACATCCACTGAGAATTTCATATACCTAGCTATGAGTAGGGTTATGTTAAAGAGGGAATATGCTTGAATTTACTAGTTTCCGGACAACCTCTTAGCCACTCTCGTTTGACTATACCACTTGAAAGCGGCAGAGGGTTTTGTTGATATTGCGCAGCAAAAGCGTAACTCCCAAGTTCAGCTTTTATTATCTCAACTTCTTCTTTTCCTCCATCGAGGGGATATAACAACTGACCTTCTTCTCTTGAATATAATATCCTTACAGGTGACGCTGGTTTATTATATAATCTCCTGGTCGCACAGTGCTGAGCTACTCGGATGATAGGAACGGGAGGTATTGGCTTTTTGATTGAATAAATAACCTGCTTATTTTCAGAAATCATTGGCAAACAAATATGATGCCATATGTTTTTTGGCTTGGAGAGAAGGTGTCCAGTTAAGTCCTCCTGGTGTAGCCTGTGCATTACAAGAACGATGACTCCTTTTTTTCTATCGTTCAGCCTGGTTACTAAAGTCTGATCAAACCAGTTTGTGGCACGCTTTCTAAGCGTTTCACTCAAAGCTTGAGCAGAACTGAGCGGATCGTCCACAATGATAAAATCACCACCTTCACCAGTTAGTGTTCCACCAACTGATGTTGCGATTCTGTATCCTCTCTGCACTGTTTGAAATTTATATTTGGTATTCTGGTCTTTGGATAGTTCTATCTCTGGAAATAGCGCTCTATACCAACTAGACTGCATCACGCACCTGGTGTCGAGCGAGTGCTTTTCGCTGAGCCGCTGAGAATAACTTGCAACTATTATTCTCGCAGTTGGTTGGTTTCCCAGTATCCATGCGGGCCACGCAACGCTTATGCACATGGACTTCATCGAGCGCGGAGGCATATTGAATATTATTCGTTTCACTTCACCAGCGCTCGCTGCTTCCAGCCTGTCTGCTATGACTTTTATATACTGATAATCGTTATACTCACACCCCGGCACTACCGTTTGAAAGCACAGTTCAATGAATTTTAGAAAGTTCATGATATAATGTTGAAACCAACGCGTGACGCTGGGATGACAAAAAAAGGAGCACTGGAATGACACCCTACTTAACCGTCATACCACGATTCATTCGCGGTATCTCTTAACATAGATCCCGCTAACAAGCAGCGGGATGACGAATTACTTAACCATCATCTACACCGTCATACCGCGATTCATTCGCGGTATCTCTTAACATAGATCCCCTACTATACCTTAACATAGATCCCGCTAACAAGCAGCGGGATGACGAATTACTTAACCATCATCTACACCGTCATACCGCGATTCATTCGCGGTATCTCAAAGCATAGATCCCGCTAACAAGCAGCGGGATGACGAATTACTTAACCATCATCTACACCGTCATACCGCGATTCATTCGCGGTATCTCTTAACATAGATTCCCTACTATACCTTAACATAGATCCCGCTAACAAGCAGCGGGATGACGAATTACTTAACCATCATCTACACCGTCATACCGCGATTCATTCGCGGTATCTCAAAGCATAGATCCCGCTAACAAGCAGCGGGATGACGAATTACTTAACCATCATCTACACCGTCACACCGCGATTCATTCGCGGTATCTCAAAGCATAGATCCCGCTAACACGTAGCGGGATGACGGTTGTTGTTTAGCTATAAATATTAAGAAATTTACCAAATGAAAAAAAAGGCAAAAGAAACCCTGGGGTTATTATCCGCTTTAAAATATTGGCGTTTTTTATGTTTTAAACGCTTGACAAGCGAGATTCAGCCGCTTTTAATTGCAACTAACTTACGCTGCAAATGTTTAAGAAATTTACTAAGCAGAAAAAAAGACAAAGAATCCCCGAGTTAGCTAGTCTTTTACTATCTCTGTCGAGTATTGGCATTTTTTGATGTCTTGTAACGCTTTATAAGCGCGTTCAGCTTATTTAGATAAAAATCTAGATGTAGATGAAGTTTTGTAAAGACATACAGTATCTATATACTGCAAAAAATTGAACATAAGACGCCGATACATTAAGTAATCCTTACCTTTTAATCTGCAGATTGGCGAAAGCAAATACAATAGACTTCTTTCGAAACTAGGATAAAGTAGTAAAAATAGTAATTTTGAGGTAAGGAGAAATGAAGTATGAAATAGTGAAAGAGCTCGATAAAGGGGAGTTTCGTCGACTAACAGGAGTAAAGAGATCAACATTTAACAAAATGGTAGGGATTTTATGTGAAGAGAATAAAAAAAAGAAAGCCAAAGGAGGAAGGAAAAATAAGCTAAACGAGGAGAATATGCTGCTCATGGTATTAGAATACTTACGAGAATACCGTACATATTTTCACATAAGTCAAAGTTATGGAGTAAGTGAAAGTACGGCATATAAAACTGTAAAATGGGTAGAGGATACTCTAATACAACACCCAGATTTCGCATTGCCAGGACGAAAAGAACTCCTAAAAAGCGACGTGGAATATAAGATTCTGGTGATTGATGCAACGGAAACACCTGTAGAGAGACCAAAAAAAAGCAGAAAAGATTTTATTCAGGAAAGAAGAAAAAACATACGCTAAAAACCCAAATAATTGCAGAAAAGAAGAGCAAGAAAATTATTTGTACGTCATTTTCAAACGGGAGAAAGCATGACTTTCGGCTTTTCAAGGAGTCAAAAGTGCATGTATCAGAAGGTATAAAAGTTTTAGCCGATGCTGGCTATAGAGGTTTTCAGAAAATTCACAAAAATGTCGAGTTGCCACACAGAAGGATGAAAAAGAGTCCCTTAATTAAGGAAAAAAAGGTAGAAAATCGGGAGCTAGCAAGCAAAAGAGTAGTAGTTGAGAATGTAATTGGTCTGTTAAAAAGATTCAAAATTATTGCAGACAGATACCGCAATCGGAGAAAACGTTTTGGCTTAAGATTCAATTTTATAGCAGGAATTCACAATTTTGAGCTGTCTATATGAGTTTCGAAAGAGGTCTAATAGCTTCACTATCATGATAAGGGCGCTGGCGAAGGGTGTCAAGTAAGTTTCTATATAATATTTTCTAAAATAAATAGACTTCTCGCATCCAATTTTGGCAGCGCGCGACACACAACTGCAATGACAAGGTGTCGCAAGATAAACATCATATTCACACGAAGTACTTGACTTCACTTGTACTAAGAAGCATTTTATATATGTTGTGTGCCCGTAGCTCAGCTGGATAGAGCAACAGCCTTCTAAGCTGTGGGTCGTAGGTTCGAATCCCACCGGGCACACTCTTTTATCAATACTTTCTATAAATCTTCAAGTACTCTGGCACCACATTTTCAATTGCTAATGGTCGAACCTTCATTGTTTCAAGGTCAACTGACTTTTCGATTGAACTATTCATCATAACTTTCACCTGATCTTGAGTAAGCATAGGGTTCGTATCTCCGGTTATTGGTTTTAGCAGCATAGAAATAATTTTATTTTCTAAAAAGAAAGCTATTAACTTTGCCATTGGAAAAGATACATTGATCAACAAACACTTTCTGTTAGTAACATTCAGAATAAACTTCAATAAGCTTTTGAAAGAGTAAACCTTTGGTCCACCCATGTTATAAATTTTCTTGTCTTGCTTATTAAAACTGATAATACGATATACCACTTCAGCTAAGTCTGTTACACATATTGGCTGAAATTTAGTTGTTCCATTGCCAATTAGTGGTAAGAAAGGAAGAATAGTTGCTAATCTTGCAAATTTATTAAAGAAGTTGTCTTCTTTACCAAATACAAGGCTTGGCCTAATTATTATTGCTTTTTGAAATGCTGAAGTTACAGCTTTTTCACCTTCCAATTTACTTTTGGCATATTTTGACAACTTGCTATTTTCTATTCCCATAGCAGAAAAATGTATCATCATAGGTACATTTTTCATTTTTGCAGCTTTTGCTATCCTTTCAGCTATTTTAACGTGAACAGCGTAAAAATCGTGCTTTTTTGCTTCATATAATATTCCCACTAAGTTTATAGCTACATCACATTCTTCCATACCATCCAGAACTGATTTTTCATCAAAAAAATCGCCTTTAAATATTGATATTTGTCCTAAATTGCCACACAATTTTAAACAAGCAGCTTTTTCCTGATTACGAGTGAATATCTTTATTAAATATCCTTCTGCTGCCAAGCGTCTTACGATGTGTTTCCCTATAAACCCCGTTCCACCAAAAATAATTACACGTTTTGTCACAATTAAAGTTCCTAATAATTTGTTACTGTAAATTAATACAATGATTTCGCTTAATATTTTATTACGAATTCCCGTACAATAAGATCCATTTTCATTCCTCGTGAGCCTTTAACTAGAATTGCGTCATTATTCTGAATAATGTTAGCTAAATCACTTTTCAATTGATTAGAATCATTAAAATGCGTGCCTCTTATATTATCTGGCAAAAGCTCATGCAATTCTAACATAAATTTACCAACTGTATAAACTTTATCTATATTATTTTCTGTGATAATCTTAACCAAATCTGTATGAAACTCTATGCTTTCATCACCAAGTTCCAACATATCACCAAGCAAAGCTACTTTTCTCTGATTAGAATATGTACTCAAAGTTTTTATTGCAGTTTTCATCGAAGCAGGGCTGGCGTTATAGGAGTCATCAATTAAATGTATATATTTTTTATTGCATTTGACCTTATGAATATTGCCTCTACCTTTCGCTACACTAAAATTCTTAAGTGCAAGTGGTAATTTTGATAAATCAAGTCCGAGGCTTTGCACAACTGCTGCAACAGCAAGTAGCGAATAAGCAAAATGCTCACCTTGTACACGTAAATTACAGTTTATAATTTGATTATCACTCAGCCTGATTTTTAAACTTAATCTATTAGCAACTCGGTTTGATGTCATTCCAGCGCGTGACGCTGGAATCCAGTCTTTATTATACAACCGTCTGATATGCTCATTTGCAATTGAACTTCCTGGATCCAAGTAGTCAAGCACTGGGATGACAGAAGATAGTGCTGAAATGACAGAAGATTCATCGTTTCTTATTAAGTTTAGTAAACAAACTTCAGCATTTTTATCTTTACCGAAGCTTATTACATTTCTATTGGCGTGTGATGAGAGATAATCATAATATTTATTATCTCTGCTTAAAACCAAAGTACCGTTATTTTTCATACCATACAGAATTTCTAACTTCGCTTGTGCAACGTCAAATAGTGATGAAAAATTTTCAGTATGTGCAGGTTCGATGTTGGTAATAACTGCAATATTCGGATTACTAATTTTTGATAATTCTTTTATTTCACCAGCTTTATTCATTCCCATTTCAAGAATTAAGTACTGGCAGTTTTTTGGAGCTTTCAGAATTGTCAAAGGCAATCCTATATTATTATTTAAGTTACCTTCGTTTGCATGGGACACTCCATATTGCGATAAAACAGTATGCAGCATATCCTTTGTAGTGGTTTTCCCGACACTGCCTGTAACTGCAATAACTTTAGCATCAATAAGAACATTTCTAATGTAGTATGATGCCATATCGTGCAAAGCTTTCAGGGTATCTTGTACAATCATGAGAGGGAAACTTTTATATTTACCCTCACTCACTATTGCAGCGACAGCCCCTTTTAAAAACGCTTCATGCAAAAAATTATGGCCATCAAAATTCTTTCCCTTGAGGGCAATAAATAAATCACCTTTTTTTATGCTTCTTGTGTCCGTTGAAATATTTGAGCTATGTATCGAATTACAACCATTTACGTCTCTTCCGCCAGTTGCATCAATGATATTATTTGTGTTCCATTTAAACATAATTTAGAGTATTCTTTATAATAAATTGAACAATAAAAGTAGCGAAAATACTACATGTTTTAGACAATGTGCAAATAATGGTTGCAATCCCTATAATTCTATCTTATAATGGATATAGAAGTTTAAATTTTTTCGTCTATAATTAAAATGTATTTAGTTATAGAAACTACCTTGGAGGTATGTATGGCAGAATCTATTTGGGCTAAGATAGGCGGAGCAGTTAAAACAGGTGTAGAAGCTACAGGTCGGGTGT
Source organism: Wolbachia endosymbiont of Wiebesia pumilae (assembly GCF_017869285.1). Taxonomy (NCBI): domain Bacteria; kingdom Pseudomonadati; phylum Pseudomonadota; class Alphaproteobacteria; order Rickettsiales; family Anaplasmataceae; genus Wolbachia; species Wolbachia endosymbiont of Wiebesia pumilae. The sequence goes on along the minus strand of NZ_CP054557.1, from coordinate 872,859 downwards.
TTGCTCTTGTGCCTAAAGCACTTATTTACCCTATAAAGAAGCCGTTTGCTTCAACGGGTGAAATGAAACATGATGCTACAGTTTCGTTAAAGAAAGCTGTTGGTATAGATGTACCTGAAGAAGAAAGGGAATATGATCCACCTATAGAAACCACACAGGCTAGTAAGGATCTTGGTGTACAAATAACAGAGCAAAAGAAAGGGATAGGAAAGGTAAGTTTTTTAGTGTCAAGAACTCTGACGGGAGATATACCTTATTTGAATGATGAACAATTGAATAAAATAAAAGCACTAAAAAGTGAGTATTCAAACATCACTATACATAGAGAAGAAAATAAAATTGTAATTGAAGTTGATGTTAAAAAAATAATTGAAGACATTAAAACTGACTATAAAGGAAAGAGTCCAGAGGAGATAAAAAAGCTTGCTATTGAAGAAATTAAACAAAAAGTTGACGGTAACCTTAAAGATCTAGCAAAAATTACTGGTGGAGAATTTAAAGTTCACACAGACTTAAAATTGCTGTATGGTATTGCAGAAAAATTGTATAAGGAATATGATAATCAAAAGCAGTCATCAGACAAAGTTGTGAAGTCTGGTATTGGTCAGCCTTCAGAAACTATAGCTTCAGGTGAGAAAAAATGGGCGCAAGAAGCTATAAAAGCAGGTAAGTCGCAAAGTTGTGGAATGCAAAAATAAGTTATAGGGGAGTATTATGAGTGAAGCTAAAAAAATAGAGGAAAGACATCATAGTCTAACTGTTCCTGGGGATATGTATCACTTACAACCAGGAGTTATTACTGGAAAAAGGGTAAGTGGAATAGAACCCTTTTTGAAAGAACAGCAGGACATGGTAAAAGTAAGGGAACTTGTAAGCTCTTTAAATCTTGAAGATGCTTCTGGTGAAGCGATAAAACCACTATCTACACCTAATGTAGAGAAAAACGAAGAAAGAGGGAAAGGTCGCTCTTAAAATATGAGCAATGAAGTTTATGATAGCGATAACATCTTTGCTCAAATATTAAGAGGTGAGTTACCTTGTAAGAAGGTACATGAAAATGAAAATGTACTAGCTTTTCATGATAAGTACCCTGACGCACCAGTTCATATTTTAGTTATATCAAAAAATCAATATATTTCATATGATGATTTCATTCTAAAAGCTCCTGAAGAGGAAATAGCGGATTTCTTCAAAACTGTAAGAGAGATAGCACACAAATATAATCTAGAAAAAACAGGATATAGATTAGTCACTAACTACGGTGAAAATGGAGAGCAGGTTGTACCACACTTTCACGTGCATATTTTAGGTGGTAAAAAGTTAGGAAAGCATGTAAACTCATAGTGTTATATGTTTTGTTAAATGAGCGAATATTTAACCATAGTAATCTTTATCTGCGTATCAATTGTAGTATCTTTTGCTTTAGGTATATTGCCTATGTTTCTTGCAGTGAGTAAGCCAGATGGTGAAAAGCTTTCCACATATGAGTGTGGCTTCAATCCACTATCCAGTGCAAGGAAAAATTTTGACATTAAATTTTACCTAGTTTCAATATTATTTATAATATTTGACTTAGAAATTGCTTTTCTTTTTCCTTGGGCTGTTTCTTTATCTAAGATAAGCTATGGTGGATTTTGGTCTATGATGGTATTTCTTGCAATACTCACTATAGGTTTTATCTATGAATGGTGTAAAGGTGCATTAGAGTGGGAGTAGTTTATGACAAATCAAATTCTATCTAATGATGACTGGGGTCGTTATAAAAAAGAAGGGTTTCTTGTCACTAAATTTGGTGATTTAACAGATTATGTAATGAATTGGGCAAGGTCTGGTTCATTGTGGCCAATGACATTTGGTCTTGCATGTTGCGCAGTTGAGATGATGCATACTGCATCCAGCCGTTATGATCTTGATAGATATGGTATAATGTTTCGTGCAAGCCCACGTCAATCAGATGTGATGATTGTTGCTGGCACACTAACTAATAAAATGGCAGCAGCATTGCGCAAGGTTTATGATCAAATGGCAGACCCGAAGTATGTTATTTCCATGGGAAGTTGTGCAAATGGTGGTGGTTATTACCATTACTCTTATTCAGTAGTCCGAGGCTGTGATAGAATTGTGCCAGTTGACGTGTATGTCCCTGGATGCCCACCAACCGCTGAGGCGTTGCTATATGGAATGCTATGCCTACAAAACAAAATAAAACGGACTCGGAATGGATAAAACTGCAAAGTATATACAAAAAAAGACCAAATGCGAGTGCATTCAAAAAGATGATGGCATTATTGTAATATATTCAACTTTAGATGAAATTGAAAAGTACCTATTCTTTCTACGTGATGATGAAAAGTGTAGGTTTGAACTATTAGTTGATATTTTTGGGGTTGACTATCCAAATAGAGAGAAGCGTTTCGAGCTAATATACAATCTGCTCAGCATTGTGCATAATATTAGAGTACACATAAAGCTTCAGTTATGTGAAAGCGACATGCCTCCAAGTGTAGCGAAGATATTTAGTACGGCTTTGTGGTTTGAGCGTGAAGTGTTTGATATGTATGGAATAGAGTTTTCTGATCACCCTGATTTGCGTAGGATTCTAACAGACTATGGATTCAAAGGTCATCCAATGTTAAAAGATTTCCCTCTCACTGGTTATGAGGAAGTAAGATATGATATAGAGACAAAAAAGGTTGTGTATAATCCTATAGATTTACCGCAAGATTTTCGTATGTTTGATAGCTTATCGCCTTGGGAAGGTAAAACCATAAAAGTAAATACAAAGGAGTAGAAAATGACAGTACAAAGAAAAAAAATATCTTTAATCGGTGCAGGAAATATCGGTGGAACTCTCACCCATATGATTGCACTAAGGGAACTCGGTGATGTTGTTTTACTTGATATTAGTGATGGAATACCACAAGGTAAAACACTCGACATAGCAGAATCATCCCCTATTGATGGATTTAATGTCAATATTACTGGCACAAATAGGTATGAAGATATAAAAAACTCCGATGCAATTATAATAACCGCTGGCATCGCTAGAAAACCTGGAATGAGCAGGGATGACCTCCTGCAAACCAATGCTAAAGTAATGAAGGAGGTTGGCGAAAATATTAAAAAATATTCTCCAAACGCGTTTGTAATAGTGGTTACCAACCCTTTGGATGCCATGGTTTCAGTGGTGCATAAATTTTCAAACCTTCCAACTAATATGATTGTTGGCATGGCAGGAGTGCTTGATTCTTCCCGTTTTCGTTACTTTCTTGCAAGTGAGTTAAATATCTCAGTTGAAGATATATCTGCTTTTGTGCTTGGAGGACATGGCGACACTATGGTACCACTAATCAATTGTGCTTCAGTTGCTGGAGTTCCACTTACTCAAATTATCGATATGGGTCTTATCACACAGAAAAAAGTCGATGAAATAGTTGAACGCACTCGCAATGGCGGTAAAGAAATAGTTGATCTGCTTAAGTCTGGATCTGCATACTACGCTCCTGCATCTTCAGCTATATGCATGTTAGAATCATATTTAAAAGATAAGAGGCGCATATTACCATGTGCTGCTTACCTTAATGGTGAATATGGTGTAGAAGAGTTGTTTATTGGTGTTCCTGTAATTATTGGAAAAAACGGAATTGAAAAGATCCTAGAAGTTAAAATGAATGATAGTGAACAAGAAATGTTTAATAAGTCTGTAAACTCGGTGAGAGAGCTGGTGAAATCTTTAGGTTCATAAGCAAATTAATGGTTTTATAGAGCTTCTTCATAGCTCAAACAGCCTAAAAAAGTTGCTTGTGGTTACCTTCGCTACTTGTTCTGGTGACTCATTCCACAACTCTGCCAAACAATCAACAACGTATTTCACCATTGCTGGTTCATTCTTTTTTCCCCTATAAGGCTCAGGTGATAGATATGGTGCATCAGTTTCGACTAAAACACGCTCGCGTGGTACATTTTGTGCAATTTCTCTGAGTAAGCTCGCATTTTTAAAAGTAATAATTCCAGAAAATGAAATATATAACCCCAAATCTATAGATTGATAAGCAAGTTCTTTAGAGGAAGCAAAGCAGTGCATTACTCCACTAAAAGCACCGGCTTTCATTTCTGACCTTAACATATCGATCATCTCATTATCAGCGCTTCTTGTGTGAATAACTAAAGGTAGTCCAGTTATTCTTGACGCTTCTATATGTAATGCAAAACTTTTTTTCTGATTGTCTTTGTTGTCAGATTTATAAAAATCTAACCCGGTTTCACCGATACTAATTACCTTTTGGTTCTTGGTAAATTCAACTAATTCATCAACATGTATACACTCACCGTTTTCTATAGCAGCATCAAGCGGATGTATACCAACAGAGGAGTAGACCTGATCATAGGATGAAGAAATTTTTAATAACTTAGGAACATCGTCAATGCTTACGCATATGTTATGCAAAACCTTTACACCATTTTGCTCTGCCCTTGAAATTACTTTTGGTATTTCATCGTCAGAAAAATAAATCAAGTGGCAATGAGAATCTACTATCATGAGCTTATTGTTGAGGCTTTTATTATAGAAGAAAACTCTTCTATCACTGTTTTATAAACTTCTTTTTTAAATGATATAGCACTGGCTACTAAACTATCTATACCTTGCCAACGCCACTCTTTGAACTCTGGATGACCAGTATAATTAATATCAATGTCCTCATCCTCTCCGCAAAACTTCATTAAGAACCACCTTTGCTTTTGACCAGAATATTTTCCATTCCAGCATATTGGTATAACTTCTTCAGGCAAGTTGTAGTATATCCAATCCTTGCTTTTAGTTATAACCTTTACTTTATTAGTACCAACCTCCTCTAGCAACTCACGTAACGCTGCTTGTTCCAGTTCCTCACCATCATCAACACCTCCTTGTGGCATCTGCCAGTAAGAATCGCTATCAAAGCGTTTTCCAATAAAGGCATGTCCTTGTCTGTTAAATAGCATTATGCCAACACAAGGACGGTACTTATCTTTCTGCTCAACCACGAGTACGCTCTGTTTTTAAATGATTTGTTACAGAAGTTTTAATTAATTTTCCATTTTTTTCTTTCTTCATCTCTTCAACAATTTTCTTTGCAACTTCCTTTACACTCAAGTTCGAGTTATCAATTTCAAGCGAACCCTCAGGTATAAATAGCCTTTTCCCTTCAATTTTCTTTATAGCAAAATCCGGATCAGTAATTTTATTTTCCTGATATCTCTCTTCTGATTGGACACGTCTTACTAGTTTTTCATTATTACAATGTAATACTACAGAAAAAATTTCCATGTCCATTTTTTTACTTAAATTTACCACTGAGTTATATAATCTTTGGTCATAGGGATCACCCTCTATCAATTCATTTGTAAATATATAATGTTTTGATTTTACGTAGTGTTTTTCCAGTATTGCTAATACATTTTCCCTAACTGCAAAAATTTTTTCCCATAGGTCATCTGGAACTTCAGCGTTTTGTAATTTAACAATATCAAATATAATATTATTGAATAGATTATTGCTTACTATTACTGCACCAATGATTTTACACAGTTCCTTTGCAGTAGTAAACTTACCACTGCCTGGAAAGCCGATTAAGTAGATGAGAGTCTTGCCCATAATGAATACTAGTAAAAAGCTATTTTCAATTATATAAAAAGTATATACATTGTACATGCTAAAAACATGATGATAAAATAGATGCAGGTAATACCTTTAACAAGTAGTTGCGTTGAAAATAGTTCATATTTAGAAATTTTGAGTATATAATTATAAATGAATCATATAACCTGTAAACAATGCTTAGCGATATGGAATCGATAAGAAGTACAATTGAAGAGATAATAGATCAAAATAAAGGTCATGATATAGTAACTTTTGATGTGCAGAATAAAACCGTTATTGCAAAATATATGATTATTGCATCTGGTGATTCAAGCCGTCACGTTAAAGCTTTAGCTGAGTACGTAATAAAAAGCCTCAAGCCACATGATAAAATAGATGTAGAAGGTATGGATGAAGGCAATTGGGTAGTTTTGAATTTTCAAGGCATAATGGTTCACATATTCAGGCCGGAAGTAAGGGAGTATTATAAAATAGAAGAGTTATGGAACTGATTGCCTGGATAGCTGGTGCACAACTGCACAAACGTTGTAATTTTGAAGGCAACTCCTGCACAGGTAGTGGTGTCATGAAAGTAGCTGACACTGGAATCCAGTTTTTCATGCAATTTCATCGGAAACGTTGTATAGTGTGCTTGTTTATAATTAAGTTCCAGTGTCTGGGCACTGGCTTCTCTATTAGGGTTACCTTCGGCATTAATGACAGGATAGACTGGGGTTTATAAAATGAAACACGCATCTGAATTTTTAAATTTCATCCAAGAAAGAGGGTACCTATACCAATGCACAAACATTGAAGGACTAGATCAATTATTATTGCAGAGCAATTATATAGTTGCATACATTGGGTTTGATTGCACAGCACCAAGTCTTCATGCTGGTCACCTAATTCAGATTATGATGCTCTGTCACCTACAAAAATTTGGTTATAAGCCGATAGTCTTACTTGGAGGTGGCACAACAAAAATTGGTGACCCATCCTTCAAAGATAAAGCAAGAAGCATCTTGCCTGTAGAGAACATCAATCAAAATACATCCAGTATAAGGAGAATATTAGAGAAAATGGTGTCTTTTAATGACAGCAAGACTGGTGCAATGATAGTAAATAACGCAGATTGGTTGGATAACATAAAATACATAGATTTTTTGCGTGATATAGGAGCTTATTTTTCTGTAAATCGTATGCTAAGTTTTGATAGTGTGAAAACCAGGCTGGATAGAGAGCAAACCTTAAGCTTTCTAGAATTTAATTACATGCTATTGCAAGCTTACGACTTTATTGAATTAAACAAAAAATATGATTGTCGTCTGCAGATTGGAGGGTCAGACCAGTGGGGAAATATAGTAAACGGAATTGAACTTGGAAAAAAGTTGAATTTACCTGAGCTATTTGGCCTTACCATGCCTCTTTTATTAAATGCACAAGGAAAAAAAATGGGCAAAACTGAAAGTGGAGCAGTGTGGCTTGATGATAATATGCTAAAGCCTTACGACTACTGGCAATATTTTCGCAACGTTGATGATCAAGATGTTGGACGTTTTTTAAGATTGCTCACTGATGTGCCAATTGATGAGATTAGAAAATTAGAGTCTTTAAAGGATCAAGAAATAAATGAAGCAAAAAAGGTCTTGGCAACAGAAGTGACAAAAATATGTCATGGTGACAAAGAAGCGGAACTTGCACAATTTGCTGCAATTTCTGCTTTTGAGAATGAAGATAGCTCACTACTTCCTGATTACATCATAAAAAAAGAACAAGTTGCAAGCGGCATATCCTTAGTAGACCTACTACATGACACCGGTTTTGAACCTTCAAAAGGCGCTGCAAAGCGTTTAATACAGGGCAACGGATGCAAGATTAATGATAATGTTGTAAACAATATTGATCATGTAATAAATTTCGAAAGCTTTAAAGATCAGCCATTTATAAAATTATCTGCAGGAAAGAAACGCCATATAAAAGTTGTGGTAGATTAGGTCTCGAAGTAAGAAAACAAATTTTATACAAGTGAGAAATTAGATATGGAGCAAATTTTCAAAATTCGAGAATTATGTATAAAACAACTGGAAAGATAGTAGAAAGCGAAATTCTATTATATATAGCTAAAGTGGCTTAGGTTTACCTACAATTTGAAAAACAACAAATTCGTCATTCCGCTACTCATTAGCGGAATCTATACCGCGAATGAATCCATAACTGTACGGACATTGCAATTTGGACCTACCAGGAGGGCAATGCCTCTTATCCAAGTACCCTCTTCTTGTCATCCCAGTGCTTGACACTGGGATGGCTTTGTTGCATAGCAACTGAAAAATCTGGTGGCTACTGACAAAATTCATTATAAAATAGCCATTTAACCTTGAAAGAAAAAATATGCCACAAAAAATGAGGGTCAGTAACCATAGCGAATATAACAAATTTCTAGAAAAAAGAGGAAATATTTTTCATTATATCAACGAAGCCATAGAAAAGTGGTACGAGAATGGTCCAAAAATACCAGGTGGCAACAATATTTATAGCGATAAAGTTGTAATTTTGGTGCACATAATAACTTGTTTATTTAGAATAGGCCTGAGAGCCTGTCTTGAAAAGAAATGAGAAAGAGAATATGATGAGATAAGTAAAAAATAGTAGGTAAAAATGTATCCAAGTGATATAAGTGACAAAGAATGGGAAATTTTGGAGCCAAGTGTTGCACAAGGTGCAGTAGGACGGCCAAGAAAGCACAATATTAGAACAATTATTAATGCAATAAGATACATAATGAAAGGTGGTTGCCAGTGGAGAATGCTGCCAAAAGATTTTCCGCCATGGAAAACGGTGTATGATTATTTTCTCAGGTGGCGTAATAGTGGCAAATTGGAAGAAATACACGATATGTTAGTAAAAAAGGTAAGAAAAATGGTTGGCAAAAATGAAATACCTTCGGTAGGAATAATTGACAGTCAATCAGTGAAAACCACTCAAAAAGGGGATCCAGAGGATATGATGCTGGCAAGAAAATAAAGGGTAGAAAACGTCACATCATTGTGGATACAATAGGCCTAATTATTACAGCTGATGTTCATAGTGCAGGCATTCAAGATCGTGATGGTGCTCTAAATCTTTTTACTCAAGCTAAACGAAAAGCTTCAACGCTACAAAGGTTTCTCGCTGATCAGGGATATATTGGTAAATTGCAAAATTACTGTTTATTGAAAACAGGATGTTTATTGACGATTACTAAAAAAGCAGCTGATGCTGTAGGATTTCAAGTTATTCCTAAACGGTGGATTGTTGAAAGAACTTTTGCTTGGCTTTCCAATTTTAGACGTATGAGCAAGGATTATGAGCATTCTCCTCTTACTTCAAAAACTAATATCTCCTTTAATATGATTACTATTATGCTTGCTAAATTAGCTGCTTAGTTCCTTTCAAGACAGGTTCTGAGGCAAACAGTTGGGTTTATAGCAGGATACCTTGAGCAAATTGGGAAAAATTTGCAAGTTATCAGCTATTCACAATCATCAAGAAGGTTTAAGAAACTCAATATTAAGATCAATGATTGCAGAATTGATAAAAATAATATGGAAGATATCGAAATTGCTATAGACAGTACAGGAATTAGTATATACAACAACACTCCTGGTCATAGCAAAGAAAATAGCGAAGATAGAAAGTATCGCAGCTATGAACAGACAAGAAAATTGCATGTAATGTTGAATACAAACAGCAAAAAAGCCATAGCTGTAAAATACAGTAACGGTGTCTACTCTGATCACTATGGAGCTTGTGATTTGCTAAAAGAAGTCGATTTTCAGTATGTCATAAAAGTACTATATGCAGATAGGGCATATGACAGAGAAAAGCTCTATAAGCTGTGTAATCAATATGGTATAAAAACGAAAATTCCTCCGAAAAACAACGCAGCAGAGCATCCAAAGTTAGACTATATGGCTGAGAGAAATTCTGCAGTCAAGCTCATAAAGTCATATGATGAAGATGGTATAAAGAAGTGGAAAAAAGAGATGAGTTATGGAAAAAGATCTTATATAGAAAGTTTTTTCTCGCAACTGAAACAAACATTCGGGTTTAGTTTTAGGAATAAATCTGAGACAAATAGAGAGAAGGAACTACTTGTTAAATGCTATTTGCTCAATAAGTTCACTGATATTGGTATGGCTAAATTTGAGATAGCTTCATAAATTTATTGTGCGTTACCTACTATCCGAAGAGCGATGCAACAAAGCCCACTGGGATCCAGGAATTTTATTAAGTTGGTAAGTATAAAAGTAGCCGTTTTATGTTAAAACACAACGTTCTTGATGAGATTACGGCAAGGCTGGATTCCAGTGTCAGCTACTTTCATGACACCATTTGCTGTGCAATTTACCTTCAAAAATGAATGTTCATACAGTTATGGAATGAATCGCGGTATGACGTAGGGAAACCTTTCTTGAGTTAGCTATAGCACTATAAAATTGTCCGCAGGGCCATATAAAAGTCGTGGTGAGTTAATAAATTTTTATGGAAGAAAGGATATATTAGAAAATTGAGGGTTTTAAAGGAGGTAAAAATGAGACTGTATTATAAAGATATCACAGGTCTTATCAAAGAACCCTACCGCTCCAGAGGAAGGGATTATTTTGACAAAAGAAAGGTACAGATTATATCTGTTAATGAATCTCAAGCTAAATCAAAGGTAGTTGGATCAAATGTATATCGAGTAACACTAAAGCACGATGGTCCTCTTTTGAGTGGAACATGTTCCTGTCCTGCATTTGTGTATTATGGTCCATGTAAGCATATGGCTGCAACAGGTTTTGCTTTGGTTGCACTTGATAGAAAGGAGTATCGATCGTCTGCGCGCCCAGATGAACAGACTCTCTTTGAAAGGTTTTACTAAGAAAAACAAAGCAAGAGCTAATTTCAATAATTACTCGTTCCAGTAAACATTATCCTGAGATTTTTGAAGAACTAGAGGATAAAGAATATGAGCAATTTATTCAAAGTGAACTTTCAAAATCCGAGAATTATGTATAAAACAACCGGAAAGATGGTGAGATCAGGTAATCTATGGCTAAGACGTCATACCGCCGCGGTATCTCTTAGCCGCTAACACGTAGCGGGATGACGAGATGCCACCACGAACCGTCATACCGCGCGATTCATCCGCGGTATCTCTTAGCATAGATCCCGCTAACAAGCAGCGGGATGACGGTTGTCGTTTAGCTATAAACATTAAGAAATTTACCAAACGAAAAAAAAGGCAAAAAAAGCCCCATGATTGGCTAATTACTTACATTATACTTTCAAGTATGGCGTTTTTTTATTCTAAACACTTAATAACCGCGATTCAGCTACTTTTAAACCGCAACTAATCTAAATTATAAACGTTAAGAAATCTACTAAACAGAAAAAAAGGCAAAAGAAACCCTAGGGTAGCTAGTTATTCACTATCCATTTTTTAAGTTGGCGTTTTTTTATGTTTTAAACGCTTTATAAGCGCGTTTCAGCTTATGTAGGTAGAAATTTTATAAGACATAAGGTGCACATAGTGCAAAAAATTAAACATGATACGCCAGATACGTGAGTTTTTTTGTCATTTAATCTGTACAGAGAAGATAAATAAATAGCTTCAGTGTTTATGATAAGGGGGCTGGCGGAGTTTGTCAAGTGGTTTTTTAGCCACGTTTCCCTGTTATAATGTTCGTTTGCTTGACCTAAGATCCGGGAGTATTTAAACTGAACTCTATATAGTGTTAAAAATGATAGGAAATCTAAGCGGAATAGTTGATGAAGTGCGCAGTGATCACATAATCCTGAATGTGAATGATGTTGGCTATATGGTGTATCTTTCAGCCAAAACTTTAAGTGCTTGTGCAATTGGAAGTAGAATCAAATTACTTATCGAAACCTATGCAAATAACAGAGAAAACACTACTCAGCTATATGGTTTTATAAGCGAAGAAGAACAGCAGTGCTTGAGGTTGCTAGTTAAAGTAAGCGGCGTTAGCTATAAAACTGCAATGTCAATTTTGGGCAAATTAACTCCAGAACAGCTATTTTTGGCAATTATGAATGAAGATAAAGTAGCACTCAAGATGAGCGGACTTGGCCTGAAACTCATAAATCGAATCATCACTGAATTGAGTGGCAAAGTGAGTAAACTAGAAATAAATAACAATAATTTTCATCCAATTAATGAAGATGCCCTTTCAGCATTGATCAATCTTGGGTATGAAAAAATGAAAGCTTATGATACGATAAAAAAATACAGGCCAAATCTGGACACTAAGGATATTATTCGCATGGCGCTTAAGGAGCTTTCAATACTATGAAATCAATATCGTGCGGTAAAGAATATACTGAAGATGTGCACAATATCAACATCAGGCCTGAACAACTTGATGATTTTGTCGGGCAAAAAGACTTAATACAAAATTTAAAAGTGTTTATAAACGCTGCACAGACGAGAACTGAAGCTTTAGATCACGTTTTATTATATGGTCCTCCAGGGCTTGGCAAAACAACTTTAGCACAAATTATTTCTAAAGAATTAAGAGTTAGCTTTCGCGCAACTTCTGGTCCTTTACTTAGTAAAGCTGGAGATTTGGCCGCAGTGCTTACCACTTTAAATGCAAAAGATGTTCTATTCATCGACGAAATTCATAGATTAAATCGCAGCATCGAAGAAGTTTTATATACTGCTATGGAAGATTTTTGCCTGGACATATTAGTAGGTGAAGGTCCATCTACTCGCACTTTAAGGATAGATCTACCACCATTTACGCTAATTGGAGCAACAACACGGCTTGGATTACTTTCTGCGCCACTCAGAGATCGTTTTGGCATTCCTTTGCATCTTGAGTTTTATTCCTTTGAGGAGCTGGTTAATATTATAAAAAGAGGCGCAAGAGTTCTTTCTGCTGAAATTGAAGAGGATGCAGCACGGGAAATTGCCTGCCGTGCGCGCGGCACTCCAAGAATTGCTTTGAGGTTACTCAGAAGAATAAGGGATTTTGTTGAAGTGAAAGATGATAAAAAAATTACTTATGAAGTCGCTGATTCTGTATTACTAAAATTGGGTGTAGATAAAATGGGACTCAATAAACTTGATATGAATTATCTAAGATTTTTATTCAACACTTCAGGCCCTGTTGGAATTGACACCATATCTATTGCGCTATCCGAAGATGTTGGCAATATTGAAGAAACAGTAGAACCTTATTTAATCAAAATTAGTTTTGTAAAGCGCACACCAAGAGGGCGCGTTCTAACCGATCAAGCAAAGGAGTATTTGAGCTTTCAACATTAAACATCATAATTTATATTGACTAATTGGCGTGGTATCTATATGCTAACATTTATATATTAAAAATAATGGAGGCATATATGTTAACTAATAGCACTGAAACTGTATCTTTAATTGAAACTTCTTCTAATCTAAATATCAGTCCTTCTGATAATAATTTGATTTCGGATACTAAAAATGTACCTAAATCAACACTAGATGAGAATGTACCTAAATACGTCACTCCTAATAATGCAGAAGAATGGAATGAGTTCTTTATAATGCAGAACAACACTTCTACTAATACCACTAATAAAAAGAAACCAAAACCTTATATTCATAAGGATAGTAATGGTATATGTACATATACTGCTCGGGATGAGAATAAATATGGTGGTAAGAACATTATAGGCAAAATTGCTGAACAAATTAAAGAAGAGATATCTAAGAGCCTGTCTTGAAAAGAAATGAGAAAGAGAATATGATGAGATAAGTAAAAAATAGTAGGTAAAAATGTATCCAAGTGATATAAGTGACAAAGAATGGGAAATTTTGGAGCCAAGTGTTGCACAAGGTGCAGTAGGACGGCCAAGAAAGCACAATATTAGAACAATTATTAATGCAATAAGATACATAATGAAAGGTGGTTGCCAGTGGAGAATGCTGCCAAAAGATTTTCCGCCATGGAAAACGGTGTATGATTATTTTCTCAGGTGGCGTAATAGTGGCAAATTGGAAGAAATACACGATATGTTAGTAAAAAAGGTAAGAAAAATGGTTGGCAAAAATGAAATACCTTCGGTAGGAATAATTGACAGTCAATCAGTGAAAACCACTCAAAAAGGGGATCCAGAGGATATGATGCTGGCAAGAAAATAAAGGGTAGAAAACGTCACATCATTGTGGATACAATAGGCCTAATTATTACAGCTGATGTTCATAGTGCAGGCATTCAAGATCGTGATGGTGCTCTAAATCTTTTTACTCAAGCTAAACGAAAAGCTTCAACGCTACAAAGGTTTCTCGCTGATCAGGGATATATTGGTAAATTGCAAAATTACTGTTTATTGAAAACAGGATGTTTATTGACGATTACTAAAAAAGCAGCTGATGCTGTAGGATTTCAAGTTATTCCTAAACGGTGGATTGTTGAAAGAACTTTTGCTTGGCTTTCCAATTTTAGACGTATGAGCAAGGATTATGAGCATTCTCCTCTTACTTCAAAAACTAATATCTCCTTTAATATGATTACTATTATGCTTGCTAAATTAGCTGCTTAGTTCCTTTCAAGACAGGTTCTAAAAATATAGAAAATAATGATATAGAATTTATAAAACTTAAAGAAAGCAAAAATGAAGATAATATTATTGAGCCTGCCGTAAGAATTGCGATAGGTAGTAATACAAAAGAAATAAGCATGAGTGACATTCTAAATAACGATTTGTGTAAACAATATGGCGTGAAAGCAATTACATTATTGCTACCTCAAAGTAAAGCAAGGGGGCTAAGTTGCCGGGTTGATGAACATGGAACAAGAATTTATGAAGTAGCTAATGGGTCATATCAAATGACTTTAAAGTGGAATGCTCAAGGAAAAGAATGTAATATTAAAATTAATATTCATGATAATGGCTCCGTAGAACTTATTGAGGGTAATGGTGTTACTATGGAGCAATTAGCTGCACATAAAGAAGTAAAAGTAGGAAGGCAATATGAAGCAAAGCCTTTACATGAAGTGTTAGCATCACAATTGCCACAAACACAATTACAACAAAGCTCTGAAGAAGTAAAATTTTTGGAGCAGCATTCAACAAATGTAGAAGACTTGAGCGGCGCATCACAAAAGCATCAAGCTCCTGCTGCTTCAAAATAGGTAAAGTAGTGAAAATTCAGTATAAGTTGCTTGCATCTGCAAGTAACTTATACTTTTATGATGAGCAACACAATACTACCAAGAAATTTCTACGAGCGGCCAACTTTGGTTGTAGCCGGGGAGTTACTAGGAAAGATGCTGAAATTTTCTAACTTTAGTGGAATAATAACCGAAGTTGAAGCCTATATAGGAATGAGTGACCCAGCTTGTCATGCAGCTAAGGGTTATACTAACCGAACCTCAGTAATGTTTGGTATGCCGGGGTTTTCATATGTGTACTTTATATATGGAATGTATTACTGTTTAAATATTGTAACAGAAGCAGAAGGGTTCCCAGCAGCAGTGTTAATACGGGGATTAAAGCTCATTGAACCGCTTGAGGCAAATTTAGGTGGGCCAGGAATATTGTGTAAAAGATTAAATATTACAAAAGAACATAACAAACAGGACCTTACTATAAGCCACGAATTTTGTGTTTATGAATCTCACCTCAAACCAGATTATGTGTGCACTCCGAGAATCGGAATTAGTAAAGGCCAAGAGAAATTTTGGCGGTTTAAAAACTTAAGATCTTGCGTAGACTATTTGCCAATTGGATAATCACCAGTGAAACAAGCATCACAATATTGTGGTGTAGCATTGTTACGCACTTCTCCTTTAACAGCCTGATATAATCCATCAATACTCAAGAAGGCTAGGCTATCTACTCCTATAACTTCCTTAATTTCCTCTACAGATTTATTTGCAGCAATTAAATCTTTGCACTCTGGCGTATCTATTCCATAAAAACAAGAATGCTTAATTGGTGGGCTTGAAATTTTGAGGTGAATCTCTTTTACTCCTGCATCCTTTAGCATAACTATTATATTTGTTAACGTACTACCACGCACTATACTATCATCTATTAAAATTATGTTTTTACCTTTCAAAGTGTGCTTATTAGCATTGAATTTTAATTTTATTCTAACTTTACGTACTTCAGCGGTTGGTTGTATAAAAGTTCTTCCTATGTAATGATTACGAATTATTCCCAGTTCCATAGGTAATCCTGAATGCTTTGCATATCCAATAGCTGCAGGTATTCCAGAATCAGGTATTGGTACAACCATATCTACATTGTTTTTTGGTGGGCTCTCTTCTGCAAGTATTCTTCCTATTTCTTTTCTTGTATCGTATATAGACCTATTCTCCATTATGCTGTCTGGTCTTGAAAAATAAACGTATTCAAAAATACAAAAACTTGATTTTTGCTGTGGGAAAGGAAACATTGAGGCTAGCTTACTACCCGAACTGATGGTAACTAATTCGCCTGGTTCTATTTCTCTAACAAACTCTGCATTTATTATATCAAGAGCACAAGTTTCAGATGCAAGAACGTAAGAACCGTTTAACTTTCCTAAAACAAGAGGCCTGATTCCAGATGAATCACGTACTCCAATAACTACTTCTTGATTGATTGCAACAAAAGAATAAGCACCTTGTATTTGCTTTAATGCATATATAAAACTCTCTAAAAAGCTATCTTTTTCACCGCTTGCTGTCAGATGCACTACTACTTCTGTATCAATATCTGACTGAAAAACGCACTCTTGTTTAATCAATTGTTCGCGTATCGGAGAAATATTAATTAAATTACCATTATGTGCTATGGCGAAATCCCCAAATTTGCCACTTTTGCTAAACATGGGCTGCACTCCAAATTTATTACCACTTGTTGAGTATCGAACATGACCTATTGCACAATCTCCAGGTAAGGATTTCTTTATTTCATCTATATCATCAAATACGCTGCTCACTTGACCTTGAAAGTGATAAGAGTGCAGCTTATCGTTGTTACTGGTTACTACGCCAAAAGACTCTTGACCTCTATGCTGCAAAGCGTGGAGAGCAAGTATAGAGTTAAAAGCAGCACTTTGGTTGCAACTTATGCCAAATACCCCACATTCCTCACGCATTTCATCTAGCATAAAAACTATTAAGTAAAATTTAATTTTACTTTAGCATAGGTAAAATACAAGCATTTTGTTGTTCATCTGCTTTTATTGCCAGCAATAATCCTATGCATATTAAGCTTGCAGCAGTTGTACTTCCTCCATAGGACAGAAATGGCAATGGGTCGCCTATCACAGGTAAGAGGCCCATTGTCATTCCGATGTTTATAAAGAAATGAGCACTAAAAAAGGCGAAAATGCCGATAGATACCGACTTAGAAAAATAATTTTTCGACCTATAAGCGATAGAGAAAATTATGCCAAGTAATGAGGTATAAAGCAAAATTAAAGCCATGCTACCTAAAAATCCCCATTCCTCACTCAGCACTGCAAAAGCAAAATCTGTACGTTTCTCCGGCAAAAATCCAAGTTGAGTTTGACTTCCGTTAACAAAGCCCTTACCAAGCAAACCTCCTGAACCAATAGCTATCTGAGATTGCTGCGCATTATAACCTATTCCAAGTGGATCCACTGATGAATCCAAAAACGACAATATCCTTTGCTTGTGATAAGGACGTAAAAAAGGCGAAATAGCCGGTACTGCAAAAATGCCAAGCGTTCCACATATTACCGAATGAGATCTTTTTATTATTGCTGTGAATATAATTGATATCCCTATAAATAACATTATCACAGCTGTGCCTAAATTAGGTTGCTTTAACACCAAGAACACGGGTAAGAAAATAATTATAAGTGCCTTAAGCAATCTTTTAAATTCCATCATTTTATATACACTCTGCTTATCAAAATAGCGAGCAAGCGCAAGTATTAAGCCTACTTTTGCAAATTCTGATGGTTGCAAACTAATTGATCCAATTCTTATCCACCTTGTTGCACCCATTATGTGTGAGCCAAAAAAATTCACTACTAATAGCGAAATCACTGCTGCTACATAAAAAAAGTAGGCGTGCTTCAAATAAAAATCTAGCTCTATGAATGACATAGCTATAGCAAGTAGGAAAAAGAAGGAGAATATGACCAGTTGGTGAATCGCAAATGGCAGCCACTTTCCTCCAGCAGAAGAGTATTGAACAACAATGCCAACGCAAAACAGCGCTATCACGTTAATGACTAACAACCAATGAATCTTCTTCAGTCTATCCACAATAAAGACCTTATAACCTTAAAGTATAGTAAAATATGAAACAAAGATAAAAATCAAAAAACCAACTTCTCAACTACTAACCGAATTGGAGTGCTATATATTCCAGTTACTACTGTTAAAACTGCCATAAACAATAGACAGAAAAGCATAGGAAATGGCACATCATTAATTTTGTCCGGTGTCATTCCAGTGCGTGACGTTGCATCATTTTCAAAATACATTTTCTCTACCATCTTCCACATATATATCAATGCAAGGAAAGAGCCAGCAGCAAATGTTACAAGGGAAATCCACGCATGAGATTCGATAATTGCTTTCATTATATACCACTTGCTTACAAAGCCATTTGTTAAAGGCACACCGATTAATGCTAAACTGAGTAGAGTGAACGCAAGTGCTGTATAAGGCATTGATTTCTTGAGTCCCGATAAATTCTCTATTTTTGTTGTATCAAATTTGTAAGAAATACATCCTGCAGCCATAAATAAAGATGTTTTTATTATGCTGTGGTTTACTATGTGAAGAATTGCTGCAAATACACCTGTTTTTGAGTTAAAACTCAGTGCTAAAATTATATAACCAATTTGGCTAATACTAGAGTGAGCAAGCAGTCTTTTTATGTCTTTTGCGGTTATTGCAAATATCGACCCAAATATAACAGCGCAAAGTGCGAGGATAATTATCACGTTGCTTAGTGATGGTTTAAATAAGAAGAAATTTTGATGAAAAACAGTATAAAAGATTCTGATGAAAACATATATCATCACTTTTGTCACTGTGCCTGAAAAGAATATGCTAATGAAACTTGGCGCCTCACTATATGCATTAACCAGCCACCTGCTTAATGGAAACAGTGCCATTTTGATTGAGAGACCAATAAAAATGAACAACGTGCCAAGTTTTATGATGTTGTTATCGTGTAATGGAACTATTCTTTCAGCCATGTCAGACATATTGAGCGTTCCAGTCATTGAATACAAGAGCCCGATGCCAAATAAATAAAATGTTGCGCCTATTGTTCCACTAATTAGATATTCAAATGCTGCAACCAAGGCTTTTTTATCCCTTCCCATTGAAACTAATACATAAGAAGAAAGAGATGAAATTTCCAAGAAAACGTAAAGGTTAAATATGTCGTTTGTTACTAGAATCCCGAACAGTCCGCTTAAGCACAGTAGAAATAGAGAGTAAAAACCAGTGATTTTGTTTTTGCTAATTTCTTTTTCGTTAATATAAAAGCTATAAAGCACGCTAATCAGCGCTATAAAATTCACCAAAGTTAGAATCAAGGAGTTCAACACGTCGATTCTTAACTCTATGCCGTACGGGGGAGCCCAATCCCCAAGGTGATAAGTTATAATTTCGCCTTTATATGTTTTAATGAGTAGTATTGATGAAATGACAAGAGTGATTGTTGTTGCAATAAAAGAAATAAACCAAGATACCTTGTGTTTCTTGGCAAGAAAGCAAAACATTGATGCAATTATTGGGATAATAACTTGTAAAATTGGTAATTGCATTAAATTGTTGTTAATATATCGTTAAAGTATTAGTATATATAATACTTTTTGTTTTAATACCCTTATGTTATCTAAAATTTATAACGCAATAAAACGCCTATTACGAAGAGAAGATAAATTTGTAGGAAGAGATGAAAATGGAAATTCTTACTATGAATCAAGTAAAGGAAAAAGGTGGGTTATGTATAGCAGTGTCTCTGAGCCTACAACAGTGCCTCCGGAATGGCATATATGGCTTCACTATACTGATAATGTAGTACCAGTTAATAATAAAAAAAGAAAAGTAAAACATACTCCTAATTTAACGGGTACAAAAGATGCATACTATCCAAACCAAAAAGTGAAAAATTACTATAAAAGCTGGAGTCCTGATAACTAAAGATGCGAAGGTCAAATATACTTGAAATAACCGCTGGATTATTTGTATTAATTTTCACTATTTTTCTGATTTTCTTTGCTATTGATAAGCTATCTTACATAAAGAAAAACTATAAGGATTGCAATAAAATATATGGTCTTTTTGCTAACGCTAACGGTATAGGAGTTGGTGATAGTGTCAAGATCTCTGGTGTAGATGTTGGAAGCATAACTGGTGTATCACTTGACAAAGCTACCTACGTAGCACGAATCGATATGTGTATAAGCAAAGACATAAAATTGCCAATTGATAGTTCAGCTCTGATCACTAGCAGTGGAGTTGTTGGCAGTAAATTTGTTAATATATCACCTGGATCAGATATTAAACTAATCTTGCATGGTGGTAAAATAGAGTATACTCAAGCTGAAGCAAATATGGGTGGAATAATGGACAGAATTCTTGGTATGTTTACAAAGTGAAAATGGCAGGATTCCAAGTATATCCGTTCAGGTAAAGCCTCCTGTAGTTCTAAAGTATTTAAGGAGTTTGCCTTATTTCTTGCCTTTTCTACCGCTTGCTTTGGGGTTTATAGTATAGAAAGTGCCTTAATAGTTGCAGTGCATGTCTATCAATGATAAAATGAAAATTAATTTATTTTGATATTATGATTGGTTTACTGTTTGCCGTACTGTTGTTCCTCTGTGGTAGTGATGCACTTGCAAAACAGGAGCCACGTTCAATAGCTGGAGATAATCACATAAAGGTGATAAATTATAACCCACAAGCTATACATAAGTATACGGGTTTTTATGGTTATCAGTCCAGTATATTGTTTGAACCAGGGGAGGTAATACAAAACCTTTCAATGGGTGATTCAACTGGTTGGCAACTCCTTCCTCAAGGTAATAGATTGTTTATTAAGCCTATAGATGATATTGCCGATACTAATGCAACTATAATTACCAATAAAAGAGTTTATTACTTTGAACTTCATGCTGAAGAAGCAACTGGACTAGATGATCCAAGATTAGCATATGAAGTAAGGTTTCTTTATCCACTATTTAGCAGTGATGAGATTTACACAACAAATAACGGTGATATCTTCGAACAAGCTAGTCATACCATTATTCCTGATATCAATGATATTGAAGTTGTAAAGAAGGGATTAAATTTTAATTATTCCATCTCGCACGTCAAAGGTAGTCAGTCAATAATACCAATTAAGGTTTTTGATGACGGAAAATTTACATATCTACAATTCAATAAAATAAACTCTGATTTTCCGGCAGTTTTTATGGTTGATTCTGCAGGATATGAGTCTTTAGTAAATTTCCGTACAGTTGATAACTACCTGATAATCGAAAGGGTAAGTTCAGTGTTTACCTTAAGGAATGGATCGAGTACAGTTTGCCTATTTAATGAAACCATACCTTTCAAAAAAGGGTAAAGGCTATAATGCCCGAGATATGGGTGCAAAATTTTTTCTATGATGTTCTGTAATTCCATAAAGGCCAATAGCGTTAAGGTGCTCTTTTGTCCCATATCCTTTATTTTTATACCAATTATATTCAGGATGCTTATTATGCAATTCTTGCATAAGCCGATCTCTCGTAACTTTTGCAACGATTGAAGCTGCTGCAATTGATGTACTCAAATTATCACCATTTACTATGGATTTCACTTGCCATTTCACTTCAGGTGGTTGATTACCATCAACTAGTACATAATCTAATTCTAGGTCCAAGTCTATCAACGCACGTTTCATTGAAAGCTTTGTTGCTTGCAAGATATTGTATGAATTTATTTCTTCTACGCTTGCCATTCCTATACCAAATTTTGCAACGGATGTTATTTTTTCATATAGGACTTGCCTACATTGAGGAGTCAACTTTTTCGAGTCGTTGATTCCATCAATAATTGTATTTCTATCAATAAACACTACGGCTGCGGATATTACTGGACCAGCTAGCGGACCTCTTCCAACTTCATCCACTCCTGCTATCACTCCTGATAATTTATTTTCTAATGTAAAGTCTGGGTATTTCATAGGTTTTTATAATAAGAAAGTTATAGTAAAAACTGAACAGATAATAGAAATTATCCAAAATTTCATAACGATTACATTTTCTGACCATCCCTTCTTCTCAAAGTGATGATGTATTGGTGCCATAAGAAAAACTCTTTTTCCTTCTCCATATTTAAACTTTGTATATTTAAAATATGATATCTGAATAATAACAGATAGAGTCTCTATTACAAAGATTATTCCAATAATGGCAAAAAGCATTTCTCTTTTAATTAGGACACTAGTTAACCCTAAAGCCGCACCTACCGACAAGCTACCAACATCACCCATAAATATTTTTGCTGGATGTGTGTTAAACCACAAGAAACTTAGAATAGCTCCTATAAATGCAATGCAGAATAAAGTAATATTCATATCTGCCTGAGTTATATATGCAATTAGCCCCAAAAAAGCAAAGGAAGTGATAACTTGAGTTGCAGCAAGGCCATCCAAACCATCTGTGAGATTCACAGCATTAGAAGAGCCGACAATTACAAACGCAGCAAACGGAACATATAGATAGCCAAAATCTATTATTACTCCTTTAAATAGGGACGTTTTTGTAAAACATTCAGCAGAGTATAGCTTAAGTATAAACACACCAACCAGAGCAACAATAAACTGAATAAGTATTTTGGTTTTTGCACTTAAACCTCGATAGTGATTTGTCTTCAATTTTAAATAATCATCAATAAATCCAAGTAGAGCAAAAAATAGAGTTATCAATATCAGCAGCAAAATTTCTGGTGTTAACTGAGCCCAGAGTAAAATTGGTAATAAAGAAGAAATCAGTATTATTATTCCGCCCATAGGTGGTACATTCTTTTTTGTTATTAAATGACTTTCTGGTCCACATGATCTAATTGGTTGCCCATCTTTGCTTATTTTTTTTAGAAGCTTTATAAAATAGGGAAAAAGAATAAACCCAAAAACAAATGAGGTAAAAAATACTTTTGTAGCTAAGATCATCTACTTACTTAAATTGACTAAGTGTCATACCACCTATAGCTAATAAAGTCAACTTCTGTCATCCTATAGCCTGACCCACAACTGTACGAACATTGTGATTTGGGCCCATCAGTAGGGTGTCATCCCAGTCTGGAATCCACAACTGTACGAACGTTGTAGTTTGGACCACCAGTGGGGTGTCATCCCAGTGCCCAGACACTGGTTCTATGCAACTTAATTAAAAACGTTTGTTTTAGTGTAAGACAATTACCTTTAGCTTATCAGCTCAGTTATAAGCAAAATTTCTGGATTCCAGACTGGAATGACACCATTTGCTGTGCAATTTACCTTCAAAAATGAATGTTCGTACAGTTGTGAACCTGTGGCAGGTATTACATAAGAGCATTTCCCTCTTCTAAATTAAAACGCACTTTTGCCTCCTTTGCAGTCTATACTTTAGATGTATTTAATTTACAAATACTAATTATTTATTAATAATGGTGATATGTAAATATAGTTATAAAATAATTGTTACACTTGAATTCCTTCCTGGTTTCTGTTGTTATCAGAACATTTAAAACACTTTAAGAAAGCTGCTTAGTTAAATTAACTTAGACAAGTAAATAGCAATTTTGCAGCCTGTTTTTATGAATGATGATAAAATGTTGTAGCCAAATGCGCTTTCAGCATTGTGCTGAATTGCAATATCTTTGTGCTCTAACTCCTCGTCGCGAAATTTACTTATAGTTTCTCTTAATTCCCCATCTTCTAAATGTGAAACTTGCTCTTTGTAGTGCTCCCCGATAACTTCTTCAACTGCAGCAGTGCAAGCCATAGCAGCTTTTTTGCCCATAATGGCAGTTGCAACGCCAAGCGACACTCCTAAAACACGCCAAACAGGCAACAAAACAGTAGGACGAACTTTTTGCTCTTTGATTTTCTCATTAAAATAGTGAAAATGCTTTTTTTCCTGCTCTTCCATTTCAATTATTTCATTGATTATAGAAGATTTCTTAAGAATAAATTTTTGACCAGAATAAATGCAAATAGCTCCATATTCTCCAGCGTGATCTACTCTAATTGCCTGTTGCAAGAACTGATTGTTGCTGTACCTTAAATTATTTAGATTTCTTTCTTTCTCCACAATACACCTTACCTGATACGAACAGAGCTACTATGAGATAAATTAGATTCCATGTTGCTAAGGAAACACCTAGAACGTAATGAGGTCTGTCACAAGATGGAGAGTAATTAGGATTTAGTAGATTATTTCTGAGCTCTTCTATACTAACGTTACTACTTGCTTGCTCTGTACAACCTAAAACATCATGAAATAAGTGGAGTTCAAGACCTATATGATAAAAAGATATTACTGCACCTATGAGGTAGCTGCAAAACATTGCATAGATTAGAATTTTGTTGTCTTTAAGCATGCACGCTACTGCAAGTAATCCAGCGATATAGTAAACTATTCGCTCGTATGTACATAACTTGCATGGCAGCATGTTGAAAAAATATTCTAGCACATATGCAAAAATTAGAGCAGCGGCACTCGACAGCAGAAAGATTGCAGGAATTCTGGAATTATTACACATAACTTTAAGTAAATTATCCCTGAAAGTATAAAGCAGAGTATTCATTTTACATAGGGATTTTTATTTTTTTTCAAAAGCAATCTAACTGGCACACCGTCTGCAAAGAAATTTTTTCTGAGATCGTTAATTAAATAGCGTTTGTAACTTTCATCAACACTTTCAGGTATGTTACATATCAAAGAAAAAGCTGGAGGTTTAGTACCAATTTGAGCGATATACTTCATTTTAACTGCTTTGCCTTTTACAAGAGGGTGAGAATGTTTTCCTACAGCATCTATGAGCCACTTATTCAGTTTTGCAGTGCTGATCTTCTTGTTCAAGGATTCACTCACTTCAAGACACTTATCTATCACATCACCGCAGCGCATGCCTTTTAACGCAGAAATTGTTATAGTTGGCACTTCCAAGAATAACCTGGTTACTTCCTGTTGTTTGACAAATTTTATTAACCTGCTTCTGTCATCCTTACCTATTAAATCCCACTTATTTAAAACAACAATAATCCCTTTCCCTCCCTTAATTGCAGCTTCACCAATTGATAAATCCTGCTGCTCAATACCAACTAGGGAGTCTAGCATTAAAACTACCACATGAGAGCGCTTGATTGATTCCATGCTTTTCTCAACAAATCTTGATTCTAAGCCATCTACAACATTCGCCTTTCTGCGGATTCCGGCAGTGTCAATTAGAGTAATTAACTCTCCATCATGATCATATGTAATATCCACAGAATCACGTGTGGTACCTGGCTCTGAACTTGTTATTAGTCTGTTTTCTGCAAGTAAACCATTTAAAAAAGTTGATTTTCCAACATTCGGACGGCCGATGATCGCGATCCTCAGCCTACTCAGTTCATTGTTAGGTAACTCAGTGTTCTCGTTAAAATTTTCAATAACACCAGCTAATGCATCATAAAGATCAACCATGCCAAGATTATGCTCGGCAGAGATATACACCGGGCCAAGAAAATCAAAAAACTGCAAATAATCAACATTTTCGGATTTATGACTCTCGCATTTATTTGCTACTAGTATTACAGGTTTATTTATTTTTCTCTTCAGCCACTTTGCAAACTCTTCATTTCGCTCATTTTGCACTTTTGCATCAACAAGAAAGAAAATTATGTTTGAATTGGATAAAGAAAATTCGATTTGTTCAATAACTTGTAGTGAAAAATTAGTTTGGTCGTTCCATCCTCCTGTATCTATAACTTTAAACTCCAAATCGCTAATTCTCCCCATTCCCTCTCGCCTATCCCTTGTCACTCCTGGAATGTTACTCACTACTGCTGCTTTTCTTCCTACTAATCTGTTGAATAGGGTCGATTTTCCAGCATTTGGTAGGCCTACTATGGCGATTTTTAGCATAATTCAAGGGCATGTTCTATATGAAGTAAATTATAACCGAAACTTTTCAATTTAACTATTGACTTCGTAGATTATATAAGCATACTACAGTTAGAATTTTTTTATTTCGTTATGTAAAATATGGGGTAGTTATGCTAGTGTCAGAGCAAATAGAGAGTGTAGATAGAGAAGAATTAAAGCAACAAAATCATATACATAAAGATACAGAGTATTCGGAAGAGACGACAATATATGGGCATATTAATCAACATATGGAAAAAAACATCTCAAATACATTGCATGAAATATATGATGCTCTTATGTCATATAACGAATCGGAACAGCCAATGGCGTCAACTTAAGAACTTTCATTAGCAAACTCTCCTAAAGACATGATGGCGTTTAGGCTTATCTACTTTATTGCGGCTGTCCCGGTCGGATTTTAACTTTAGCGCGTATACTTAAAAAGGGCTTGAAAGTTTTTTGGCGCAATAAGTACCTGATAGAGTTTCTGTCTCATTACACTAAATAAAACTGAAAAATTTAAACGATACTCAGTAATTTGATCTGGGTTCCAAGGCCCTTGTGCATCACATATATGAAGCGATAATATATTGCACATGACCAAGTTTGCCCAAAATTCTTGTAATACAGCCTCTCCAGAAAAATTCTCTAACTCTTCTCCTACTTTGAGTCGTTTATAGCACTCCTCTATGTGCCACCTTAACACATAAGCTTTGCTCCAAAGTCTCGGTCAAAAACTCTGTTTCTCAGTTGGCTAATGTCAGCACTATAACTCTTACTTTCTGTCCTTTCATTTTATTTTTTAGCTTTTCATTTTCTAATATAAAATCAAAATCTAATTCGCCAGCGTTCCCATAGCTTACTATAATTTCTTTTTTGCAAGCGAAAAATAAAATCTACTTCCAAATTATAATGCTGCTGAATGAATTTTACTGAAGACGATCATAGATAAATAATAATTTCTCTTGATTTAATAAACGCATTTGAGTGATAACTTCGGGTAATTGCTCTGCCGCCAACGTTTGTTCACCTATATTCCAAGCTGCAAGACGAGCACTGCAAATCAATGAAGTACACAAATCAACAAACAAATTGCCAATGGTGCCTGTTGTTCCATTTGGTTCAAACTCGGATACAATTTCCCCAGAGCTGGGTAATCTCATACCAGAACCATCTGCTGCAATAAGTCTATAGCCTCTCCAACTCAGGTTCATCCTGATAGGCTGTTTGGATGCTTAAATTCTTGAAAGCCTGTATGGCAAATCTTATATCTTGCTTTAGAAAAAGCTTGCTTTGAGGGTACATGTCAATGGCTCCATAAGTTCACATTCTATTCCCAAACTTTTTTTAACTAACTTTAAAATCATAGAAAATACTGTCGAAAAAGGAAGTTTTCTTGTTCGTGTAAAACTCAACACAATGGATTTTCTGAAAAGTTTTCGAGTATATTATATTTTTAATTTGTAGAATAAGGTTTTTTCCTTTTTGCATATTTCACCTAAAAAGGACACATTTTAGACTTCTTTGTTGAAATAAAACAGAAACAAAAGTGCTGTCCCTTGCACTCTTTGGATAATTTAATGATAAAAAATTTGGAGAGAAATTTTATACACTATCGCTGATATTTTTCCTTAAGTTGACGCCATTGCCTGAACGGATACAACTTAATTTTTAATCTGCAGGAGTCAAGTTGAGAATGTCCAATTTTCCACTTTCTTTATAGCATAACATACTTCAGCGCCTCTTGCTCCTCTTGAAGTCCAATGGGCTCACCACTTATGTGTAAATTAATCGTTAATGTTGTACACGTTCTTTTCTTTTTCTACTCTCTCTTGCTCTTCAATACAATATATAGCAAGCGGATTAGCTTTAAGTCTTTCGACTCCTATTTCTTCTCCTGTTCCATCGCAGTAACCATAAGTGCCTAATTTTATTTTTTCTAACGCCTCCTTAATTTTTTCTTTTCTATCTTTTCGACGCTTGATTAATTCCTCGTTTCCACTATCTTCATCAGAATAGTATGTATCAATACTATTATCTTCTAGTTCTTGTTTCTCTAACTCAGCGAGTATTGATTGTAACTTTAAGCTGAAGTATTCCAGTTGTTTTACGCTCATATATTCTTCATCTTCTGAAGGAGTGTAATCTTCTGGTGACTTTATTTTTGGTAACTTTTCCATAATTGCATTATCAAAAAAATAATAAAACCTATATAATTCATGAACAAAAAATTATACTACCTCAAAGTAAACACTATAATTTATAATAAACATTTAAAAGCCTAGTATGATCGACTCAGTAAAAAAATTAGTAATAGATGATAAGAACTTTACCTATATAGTATGTATTTTTATCATAATGTTAAGTTTATCTTCATTTACACTTAAAAACAACAATAAACAAGAAGTTATGTTAACATTAACATGGATATGTGCTACATTTGTTTTGCAGATTTCTACAAATAATTTGTTTACATCTGATTATCATGATGGAATATTAGAGCAAATCTTTGTACAGCCACTCTCTTCTAGGCTTATAGTTGCTTATAAAATTTTCGCTCACTGGTTATTATTTGGGTTACCGATTTCAGTAATTTCTTCCATATTCAGCTTTGCAATTCTAGGCAATAGTATTGAACACTCAATAGCAGTTGGAGTGTCTTTATTATTTAATACGCTGATAATCACTAATATTTCAGCTACTGGAAATGCATTGATGATTGGTCAAAACAACTTAGCATCAGGAGTATCGCAAATTCTTGTTTTGCCAATGATAATGCCAACCTTTGTGTATTTTAAAATGCTAACTCAATTTGAAAATTTATCCTTGAATATTTATACACTACTAATCACCATCTTAGTTTTTGTTATTTTGATTGTTAACAGCACCATAACTACTCACATGGCACTAAAATTTGCTGTGGAACAGGATTGAAAAATCTTACTGTTATTCAGTAGACTTCTTGCATAACCTAGAAAAAAGGCAAATAGTTATTATAGATTTAGGTTTATCGACAATTTGAAAAACCTTCATTCCAGCATCCTTCCCTGTCATCCAAGTAGCCCTTCGTTGTCATCCCAGTGTCAAAAACTGGGATAACAGCTAACCTGACAACCGTCATCCCGCTACTTGTTAGCGGCTAAGAGATACCGTGACGGTATGACGGTTCGCGGTGGCATGACGATAAGCCTCATCATCCCGCTACGTGTTAGCGCCGCGGCGGTATGACGATTCGCAGCGGCATGACGAGAAAGGGGCTACTTGGATGATACCTTTTTTCTACTTAGTTTGGGTTATGCAAGAAGTCTATTCCTTCATAAGGAGAAGTAGTTAAAGGAATTTACTCTATTTCTCCCTCTTTTTTTATTATTTTTAATCTATAGTTAACGTAAAAGAGATATGCAAAAACTCTATTGATCCATAGTCTGCAAATTATTAATAACACTTACTTTAAAGAACCTCACTTTACGCTGATCTTTGAGCGCTCTTCTGTGGTATTTTGTAAGAGTATAACTTGTGAAATCGTCTTCCCTATAGATTAAAGAGTTACACTGCTTTATATGTGATGCTATCCACTCTGCATAGTCCTGATGATCGGTTGCAATGAATATTTCCCCTGTTATAAGTATTTTTTTTGCTAATAAATTTAAAAATTCCGTATTAATTAATCGTCTTTTATTGTGACTTCTTTTTGGCCATGGATCTGGAAAGAGAATAAAGAATCTTTCAACACTGTTATCAGGAAAATTTGCAATCAATTCTCTTGCATCTTCTGTCCACATTAAAATATTTTTTATGTTCTGTATTTCTATGTTTGTTAGCAAGCGAGAAACCCCCTTTAAGTAGGGCTCACATCCTATAAATAATAGATCAGGTTCATTGAGCACCTGGTAAAGCATATTTTCACCGTTGCCAAAGCCTATTTCTACCCATATTCTTTTTTGTGAATTTACAATTTTCTCTATAGATTCCTTGCTGTTTTGAATAGAATATTTTTCCAATATTTCATCAACATCAGGTTTTAGCCTGGACCTTCTGGAGAACGATCTAATCCACTTGCTATTCTTAAATAGCATATTCTTGATACATATATAATTTTCTCACTATATTTTATATAGCTTAAACAATTCTCGAAATGAGTTAATGAAAAATTACTTGTCAATAATTGTTAATATTATATAATATATGAGTTCTAATAAAGTTTAAGTTAAAGGTATGAATAATAATAATCCAGTCGTAAATCTACCGGTTACTATCAGAAAGCTATCATCAAACAAATTTATAGAAGAGATATGTCAAGGCCAATTTGAGGATCAAGATAATACCTTGTTTGAAGATTCTTTTGTTAACAAAATTAAAGAAGGAGATGTGGTAGAAGGTGTAATTACAAGAATAAACCCTAACGACGTTGTGGTTGATATTGGTTTAAAATCTGACGGGAGAATTCTGATCAAGGAACTCGGTTGTAATGATGAGGTCATTATTGGCTCGAAAATCAGAGTTTATGTGGAAAGAATTGAAGATTATCATGGTAATGTTGTTCTTAGTCGTGAAAAAGCAATTAGGGACGAAAAATGGAATAAGTTGGAAGAAGATACAGTTACAAGGGCTGAAGTAAGCGGAGTTATTAAACGCTCAATTAAATGTGGCTTTATTGTTGATCTTGGTGACGGAATAAGCGCTTTTTTACCGCTGAGTCATGTGGATTTGAAGCAAGCAAAAGATGCGAAGCACCTTATTGAAACTGAACAAAAGTTCATCGTGCTTAAAATGGATAAGAAGCAGGGCAATATTGTAGTATCAAGAAAGCTGGTGTTAGAAAAATTGCACGCTGGTGAAAAAATTAAATTTTTAGAATCTTTAAATGAAGGCGATATAATAGAAGGGAAAATAAAAAGTATCACTCATTACGGTGTATTTGTCGGTATTCATGAATCAGATGTAGTGGGAGTTATAGATGGATTGTTACATATTACAGATATCTCTTGGAGTAGGGTAAGTCATCCGTCTGCAGTTTTTACTTGTGGTCAGACTATAAAAGTTAAAATTATAAAAATAGATAAGGAAAATGCTAAAATTTCCTTGGGTGTGAAGCAGCTAGAAGATAGCCCTTGGCAAGATGCAGAGTCAAAATATCCAGTTGATAGTGTGCATAAGGGTTATGTAACAAGCATAGAAGATTATGGATTATTTGTTGAGCTTAGACCTGGAATTGAAGGTTTAGTGCACTCGTCAGAAATAACTTGGGTTAAGAGTAATTTACCAGTTAGTAGTCTCGTAACAAGGGGACAAGAAGTATATGTAAAAATTCTCAGTATTGACATTGCTAAGAGTAGGATGAGTTTAAGCATGAAAAGGTGTGTAGACAACCCTTGGCAAGTATTTATCAATAAATATCCTCCTGGTTCTATTGTTTCTGGTGAAGTGAAGAATAATACCGGCTCATATGTATCTGTTGCTTTCGGTGATTCTGAAATAGATGAGAACGTAGAAGGGACAATATATGTGAAAGATTTTAGTTGGTCTAAAAATGGTTCAGATGAGATAAAGAAGTATAATGTAGGTGATAAAATAGAAGCAAAAGTAATAAGGGCTAACGTGAATCGGGCAAGAATTTATCTTGGAATAAAACAAATAGAGTATGATCCTCTTGAAGAACTGATAAAGAAAGTTAAGGTAGGTGATAAAATACAGGTTATTGTAGGTAAGAGAGAAGATAATGGACTAGTCGTTGAAGTTGAGAACGATGTAACCCTTCTAATAGATCAAGAGCATTTACCAGAGAATAAAAAATTCTCTATATCAGAAAAAATAGAAGTTGAAGTATTGGGTGTTGAAGAATATAACATAGCATTATCTGCTAAGTGATAAGGTTTACTTATTTTGGCTTCATATAAATGGCAACAAAGTCTGATATAATAGCGAGGGTAGCAAAAAGACATCCTTTTTTAGATAAGATTGTTATAGCAGCTATAGTTGATAGATTTTTTGGGATACTTTCAAGCACATTGAAACATCATAATAGAGTTGAAATTAGGGGGTTTGGTTCTTTTTCAGTTAGAAGTTATAACTTGAAAGAAACAAGCCATTTAATGTTACAGAAGTTTACAAAGAATCAATACTTTAAAACATATTTTCGTAGCAGTAAAAAATTATCTGATTTGATAAATGAATAAAAATTTATACCATAAATAAGATGAAAGTAGGGGTTTGAGTTTATACTGTACGATAGAAATTTTTAGCACCATATGCAAGTAGTAGAAATAGTTATACGTAATAACACATATAAAATATCTTGCGAAAGTGGGAAGGGGAATCATTTATTACGCCTTGCTAATAGTTTTGACAAGTTAGTTAGTTCTGTATCTCAAAAAACTGGAGGTAAGGGTTCGGATGCATTAAATTTCTTACTTGCAGCACTAATTCTTGAAGATAAAATTTTAGAATTAACAAAGCGATTAGATGAAGTAAATCAAGAGCGCGAAAAGTATAGAAACGAGAAAAGAATAGAATATACTGAGGTACTAGATAAGGTAAATAAGATTATCACTAATCTTGAGTGCATAAAGGATTAGCTTCAATAAAGCAAGCAATTAAATTGACTATCTGACTATTCAAGCCAGGAGGGAGGTTTGTCTTACGAGTTATGTAACAATATAATTCGTAATCATCAAGATCAACTATTTTTTCGTATTCGATTAGTTCGCTTAAGGAAAATTTATCAAGATATTTCAATGCGAAATGCCCTAAAAGTATATCGGTTTCTTTGCAACCCCTATGCCAGCTTCTATATATTAATTTTCTTCTGAGTAGTGAGGTATCTGTCATTACAATTAAACTTTTTTTAATTTAAAAGTTAAACTAAATACTTGTCAAGCGAGGCGCATTTTAATATACTTAACATTTTGTTAAGATCTAAATATACAGGTGGAATTAATTTCTAATCTTATCCATCAATTTAGCGATGGAATATATTATTTTTTATCATTTTCTTTAATAATTTCTGTCATAGTATTCGTGCATGAATATGGGCATTATGTTGTTGCCAAAGCATGCAAAGTTAAAGTTGAATCTTTTTCCATAGGTTTTGGTCCTGAAATTTTTGGTTTTAACGATAAGTCTGGAACTAGATGGAAATTAAGCGTTGTTCCATTGGGTGGTTATGTTAAAATGCTAGGAGATACTAATGCAGCGAGTGTCCCAGCTGATCAACAAGAATTAACGGAAGAAGAAAAATTGTATTCATTTCATACAAAACCGCGTCATAAAAAAGCAGCAGTAGTTTTTGCAGGGCCTTTTGCAAACATGGTATTTGCTGTTATAGCTTTTACAATATTTTTTAGCATAGCAGGTTATTATCGCACTCCACCGGTGATTGAAAATGTAATCGAAGGTAGTGCAGCTAAGCAAGCTGGTTTGTTGCCAGGTGACACTATTACACAAATCAATGAGCATAAAATAAAATACTTTGAAGATATTTCACGTGTGATAATGTCGAATCCTAAAACAAGAATGGAGATTGAGTATAGCAGAAATAATGAGAAGCACAGGACCAGTTTAACTCCATTAATAATCAAGGACAAAGACGTTTTTGGCAACACAATAGAAAGAGAAACTATAGGGATTATTTCAGTCAATACATTAAAGCAGTCGTCTTTTCTTGGGGCTGTGAGCTTATCAGTAAGTGAAACTTACCACACTATGTGCTTAACGATTAAAGCTATCTTTCAAATTATTGTTGGTAAGAGGAGTGCAAGTGAAATAGGTGGACCAATAAAAATCGCAAAATATTCAGGACAATCAGCTAAAAAGGGATTTATTATGGTTCTATATTTTATGGCAATCATTTCAGCTAATTTAGCTGCAATTAACTTGCTGCCAATACCACTGCTAGATGGTGGGCATTTATTTCATTATATCATAGAAGCGGTTATACGTAGGGATTTAAGCTTGAAATGTCAAAAATATGCAGCTATTTTTGGTGCTTTAGTGTTGTTTTTGCTTATGGCAACTGGAATGTCAAATGATATTAGGGATCTTTTTTGAAATAAAATATGAAAAAGCTATTTTATATACTGGTAGTGGTTTTTATTTCTTTTCCTGCCCTGCTTGTTGCTTTAGGAACTGCGGAAAAAGTGCAGGTGAAAGATGTCAAATGTATTGGTAATGAGAGGGTAAGCAACCAGACAATAGGGTTCTATATAAAACTAAAATCTGGTGATTATATAAACGACGATGATATAGACTCAATTATAAAAGATCTATATAAAACAAAGTTATTTGCTAGTGTTAATGCTTACATAGATGATAAAAAAAATTTAGTAATAAAAATTCAAGAAAATCCACTGATTAACAAGGTAGTGTTAAAAGGCAATAAGTTATTTAACAGCAAAGAGCTGCTAAGTAATGTGATTCAATCAAAGTCGCTAACTATTTTAACTGAAACAAAATTGCAAAACGATTTAGTGAATTTAGTCACTACTTATAGAAATAACGGTAAGATTGGTGTTAAAATTGAATATGACCTGAATAAGCTTGATGGCAATAGAGTCAATCTAATTTTTAAAATAAAAGAAGGCAAAACCTCTAAAATTAAGGATATAAGATTTATAGGCAACAAAAACTTTTCTGAAAATGAGCTAGAGCAAGTTATCAAAAGACATAGTAATGACATATTTAGTAAGTTATTTAGAGCTATTTTTAAAGGCGGAAATCATTATTCACCGCAATATCTATTGATTAACACAGAATTGCTCGATCATTTTTATTCATCTAAAGGATATATTCAAAATAATATTCAACCAATTGTTGAGGTTGATAATAACAATCAAACAGAGTTAACTTTTTTGATTGACGAAGGACAGCAGTATTTATTTGGAAATAATGAGGTTAATATTGAAACTGAAATTCAGGATTTGAGCCTAAAAGAAGAAATATTGGATTTTATAACAGAGGAAAACGATAAGATATTTAATAGAGTTAAAATTAATAATACAGTAGAAAAAATAAACAAATATTTAAATGAGAAAGGATATATATTTGCAAAAGTTAATCCAGAGTATGCACAACGTGACAATGTTGTAGATGTAACCTACAGAGTGCTGCCGGGTAAAAAGATTTATATAAATCAAATTACAATTGATGGTAACGATCGCACTTTAGATAAAGTGATCAGAAGTAAGCTAAGTGTAGCAGAAGGTGATGCGTACAATATATCTGAGATTCAAAAGTCACGTAAAAAACTAATGAGTAGTGATTTTTTTGAAACAGTGAAAGTAAATAGTTATGCAGTTAATGATAATACAGTAAATCTTGACTTAAGTGTTAAAGAAAAAAACACTACTTCGTTGTATTTGGGAGGAGGTGTGTCTCTTCCTGGTGGAGCATTGATTAAAATTGACCTCAAAGACCGTAATTTATTTGGTACTGGAAAAGAGCTCTCTTTTGCTCTTGAAAAAAGTCAATACGTATTTTCTACTGATTTAGAGTTTGTTGAAAATAATTTTAACGATTCTGATACGTCACTAGGCATTGGTGTATTTTATGAAAAACAAGATAAACCAAACACTACTTTTGATAGTTGCGATATGGGATTTTTTACAAAGTTATCATATAAAGTCACAGAGAACTTAACTAATTCCCTTCGCTATTCTTATAAGTATAATCATATACACATGGATAATAAGGGTGGACAAGACACCGATATCTCTGAAATAATACTGGACCGAAAAGGTAAACATCAGATTTCATCAGTGGGATACACGTTGGCATATAATAAACTGGATAACCTCTATACTCCAAAAGAAGGGTATTTACTGCGCTTAAGTCAGGATATTTCAGGATTGGGAGGAAACGTGAATTTCCTGAAATCTGAATTCTTATCTTTTTATACGCACCCTATATTAAGCAAAATTGACGATGATATAACGCTACGCTTTAAGATGGCGGCAGGTCATATTTTTTCTTATACTGATGAAAATCTAAACATTGGCCAGCACTTTTTTAAAGGGGGTAATGAGATTAGAGGGTTTGACCTTTCCGGTATTGGACCAAGAGCAGAAGACAAAAATAAAAGCTCATTAGGAGGCAAAACTTATTTTAATCTAACACAGCAAGTGGATTTTCCTCTACCAAAACTATATGACTATGCTGGTATCAAAGGCTCACTATTTGTTGACTATGCAACACTTTTTGGCTTAGATGATAAAAATAAGAAGTATGAAGGGAAATACTATGATAGCAAGCTTGTGAGAGTGTCACCAGGTTTTGGCTTTTCAATGCTTTCTCCTTTTGGTAGACTTAGATTGGATTTCGGGTTTCCTTTAGTAAAGGAATCTTATGATATAATACCATCACCAAATGTTAAATTTTCTATTGAAGCGGGGATTTGAATGAAATATATACAGTTATTTATATCAGTTATTGCCTTAATTATTTCCTTATTTGTGGGGTATAAGTTTGTAGGATATCAACCTCAGAACACAAAGGCTGCAATTATCGATAGTGACAAAGTCATCAATGAATCTCTTGCTCTGCAAAATATACAACAACAAATAAAGGAGCAG
Organism: Wolbachia endosymbiont of Wiebesia pumilae; assembly: GCF_017869285.1. Lineage (NCBI taxonomy): Bacteria > Pseudomonadati > Pseudomonadota > Alphaproteobacteria > Rickettsiales > Anaplasmataceae > Wolbachia > Wolbachia endosymbiont of Wiebesia pumilae. Next base: position 836,558 of record NZ_CP054557.1, on the reverse strand, counting down.
AATTCTAGATTACAACAAGAATTTGAAAATGAGTTAGAAAAACTTAAGCCATCAAAAGAAGAATTTGACCTTTTGTCAGAAGAAGCAAAAAAGGAAAAGACAGGACAATTTAATAAGCACACTGTAAATGTTAGAGATAATTATGCTAAAAAAATGTTACATTTAGAAGAAAGCTATAGAGAAGCAGTAGAGAGTGTTTTTAACAAGATAAAAGAAGTCGCTAAAAAAACGGCAGAAAAAAACAACATAGATTTGGTACTATTTATTTCAAAAAAGAACCAAGTTTTATACTCCATGGATGAAGTTGATTTATCAGATGTGGTATTAAACAATATAAACAAGGAAATACCTGAATTTGCTTTAAAAGGCATTGAATAGACTTATGCAATTTAATATCAGTGATATTATAAAAACACTACCACATTCTTATCCGTTTCTCTTAGTAGATAGAGTTATAGAGTGTGATCCTGGTAAAAGTATAAAAGCAATCAAAAATGTGACTTTCAATGAGCCATTTTTTATTGGCCACTTCCCTGGTCATCCGATAATGCCAGGAGTCTTGATAATTGAATCTCTAGCTCAGGCATCTGCTATATGTGTTCTAGGTAAAGAAACAATAGAAAATAAAGTTGTTTACTTGAGATCCATTGAAAATGCAAAATTCAGAAAGCTAGTTACTCCAGGGGACACATTGATTCTTCAAGCTAACATTCAAAGTGTGTGTTTAGGTGTATACAAATTTAGGTGTATTGCATCTGTTAGCGAAGAAAAAGTTGCAGAAGCAACAATCTCAGCAGTATTGCAAAATAAATAAAATCTTCATCTGTAAGAAACAGCATGTACACTTTATAGTATAGCAATGAAGCTGAATTTCAAAATCTCATTTTCGAATCTATATACTCGCAATGGATTAACAAAATTAGATGAGACATTTTTGAATTATATTAAATCATGTGATGAGAGCTTGTTTTGTTCATTAATTGAAGCAAGAGAAAAAGCAGCTTCTTCTTCGATGTCATCCCAGTGTCACCCCCCGTCATCCCAGTGCTTGACACTGGGATCTAGAAAACAAGAAGAACGGTCAGCTACTTGGATGACAGATAGCCAGCTCATTATAGACCTTTCGTACTTACTTGATGGATTTATTGCAAAACTTTTCAATATTGAAAAAGAAATAGAGGAGCTAAAGAAAAAGCACAACGACTTTGCTGTAATATATAAATGCAAAAGGTTATTTGTCCAACGCTATGCATTGAAGAAATACACTAATGTGGCGAATATAAATATTACTAACAAACTAAGTCCTTTTCTCACTTTGCCAACAACAGAAAAAAATTTCGCTGAGCAGGTGATGCATTGGTTTGAAGATAAAGAAAATCACAAAGAGGAAATAGAACTTGCGGTACAATATGCAGCGTGGAGAGTGAAAAATAAACAGAGCATATTATTTAGCATACATAAAAAAATTGACCACGAAAACCTCATACCATTTTCTAAAAAAGAAGTAGACAAAGTTGAAGTGCTGTATTCAAATGAAGTAAAAAGACGATACGGTTTTGACCTAACAAGTGAAAAGGCTAGTTTAGATAAAGCATTGGATAATGCTCACTACTGCATATTTTGTCATAAGCAAAGTAAGGATAGCTGCTCAAAGGGGCTAATTAATGATGACAATACTTTCAAAAAGTCTCCACTTAGAGTTGAACTGCACGGCTGCCCACTAGAGCAGAAAATATCAGAAATGAATCTGGTGAAAAGCGAAGGGTACAGCATAGCAAGTCTTGCAATTGTGATGATAGATAACCCATTATGCGCGGCTACTGGACACAGAATATGCAATGACTGCATGAATTCGTGCATATATCAAAAACAAGAACCCGTAAATGTGCCAGCAATTGAAACAAGGATTCTGGATGATGTGCTCAGTTTACCGTACGGATTTGAAATATATTCTCTGCTCAGCCGTTGGAATCCTTTAAATTTTCAGCGTTCATTGCCAAGAGGAAACACTGGAAAAAACGTTCTAGTTGTAGGCCTTGGTCCTGCTGGTTTTAATTTAGCTCATCATTTGTTGAATGATGGGCATAACGTTATTGCCATTGATGGACTAAAAATTGAGCCTTTGATCGATAATTTCCAGCTAATTAAAGATTTCAAACACGAAAAATTGAGTGAACGCACGGCAGGAGGGTTTGGTGGGGTGGCAGAATATGGCATTACTTCTCGGTGGGATAAGAATTACTTAAAGATTATTAGATTACTGCTGGAAAGACGTGAGAATTTCGTACTTTATGGAGGCATTCGTTTTGGTGGCACGATTAATGCTGATGACGCGTTCAACTTGGGTTTTGATCACATCGCCCTAGCACTTGGCTCTGGTAAGCCACGAATGATCAAAATAAAAAACATACTAGCTCGTGGAGTACGCATGGCATCTGATTTTCTGATGTCGTTACAACTGACTGGCGCTCTTAAATTTGATTCTATAGCAAATCTGCAAGTTCGTATGCCGATAGTTGTCATAGGGGCGGGGCTTACTGCGATTGACACTGCCACTGAAGCTTTAGCGTATTATCCAATTCAAGTAGAAAAATTTCTTCTTCGTTATGAGATATTAGTTGATAAGTATGGAAAGGACTGTGTTGAAAAAGATTGGACAGAAGAAGAGCGCGAAATTGCGAATGAGTTTATATCGCACGCACAATTGATCCGAGAAAAGCAAAAGTTAACAAAAAAAGAGAATAGAGAAATAAAAATATTAGAGTTAATGCAGAGCCTCGGGGGAGTGAAAGTTATATATAGAAAAGAGCTAAAAGATTCACCGAGTTATCGATTAAATAGCGAAGAGGTGCAAAATGCACTGTCAGAAGGAATTTACTTTATTGAAAACTTAGAGCCAGTTGAAGTTGTGACGGATAAATATAACCATGCTGAGTCAATAAAACTGATAGACACAAAATCCGGCGAAATCAAACGTATAAAAGCACGTTCTATTTTTATAGCAGCAGGTACTGAGCCAAATACAGTTATTGCAACAGAAGATAAAAAGCATTTTAAATTAAGTAATGGGTATTTTACTCATTTGAATTCATCAGGAAAAGAAATAGACCCAATATTTTCTCCTAAAATGCAAAATAAAGATAGAATATTAGTGTATAAGCAAGGCAATAAAACAATCAGCTTTTTTGGTGATCTTCACCCTTCGTATAGTGGCAGCGTCGTGAAAGCTATGGCAAGTGCTAAAAACGGCTACCCTATTATTTCTCAGCTTTTGAGTGGAGTTAATAGCTTCGTTTCTGTCATTCCAGTGTGTGATGTTGTGGGCCAGAAAAAAAATGCGTGGTCAAGTGTTGAAGACCTGGCTAATAAAGAATTATTTAATAGAATCAAAGAGCAATTCACTGCAAAGGTTATAAAAGTTCAATATTTAACAGACAAAGTTGTGGAAATAGTGATCAAAGCACCACTTGCGGCAAAGAATTTTAAGCCTGGGCAATTCTTTAGATTGCAAAATTTTGAAACCAATGGCAGAAAAGCCAATAATACAAACCTTGCTATGGAAGGTATAGCCGTAACCGGCACTGAAGTAGACAAAAAAAAAGGAATTATTTCCACTATTGTGCTGGAAATCGGCGGCTCCACTAATTTATGCAGACACTTAAGAGAAGGCGAGCAAATAATTCTTATGGGCCCAACTGGCAGACCTACTGAGGTTTACTAAGTCTCAATATTAAAGTGATGCCAAATTTTATTTCAAAAAGTAAATAATTTACTAACGCTCGTGCACAAATTAAAAATAAATTATGCACGAGTGTAGCGTTATGAATTAGGAGTGCTATATTAAAGCTTACCTCACTATTAAAGCTATCGGTCAGATTAGATTAAAAACCTAATCTGACCGGTTTCTCTATAACCCTCTAAACTCTGATATAATTATATGATAATTAGTTTAATTAGTGGTTAATATGCAAATTGATTTTATTCATATATTGAGATAGCATAAACCATATTGGTTTTAATTATTGTGCAACTTTATAAATCGTCACTGTTACTTCTACTGACTGTATTAATAGTTATAGTCCTAAAATTACCTGAAAATTTGAGCATTGCAGTAAATTGGTCTCTCCCAATTCTAGATTTTGATTTATCTTTTCGTACCATACTAATATCTTTTTTATCAGTTGCATTTTTAGCTGTTCTACCAGCACAAAATTTGACTTTTTCAGAGATGCTATCTTTTGCTGCTTACACTATTAGTTCACTTTATGCAGTTTTATCTGAACATATGATATTGGTTATAATATTCTGTGAATTAATGACCATCAGTGCATTTTTTATTATCGCAGCTAGCTGTAGAGATAGTGGACCTGCAATAAGGTACGCTTGTGTACACTTTTTCGTTGGAGTTATATTAATAGCAGGATTGGCACTTCAAAGCACTAACCTGATAATTTTGGGTTTATTGATAAACTGCGCTTGTTTTCCTTTTTCATTTTGGGTTGTTGATGCATATCCTGCTGCATCGCTACATGGCACCACATATCTCTCTTTATTTACCACTAAAGTCTCTTTTTTAGTGATGCTTTTACACACTTATAACCTATGGCAAGATTGTACTGAAATATTAGCGCTTGTAGGCGCCATCACTGCAATTTACAGCATTATATTTGCTTCTCTTGAGCAAAATATTCGCAGATTTTTATGCTATAACGTTGTAGGACAAATGGGCTTGCTGATTATTGCAGGAAGTTTGCTCAGTCCTTCGGAAAAAGCAATACCAATTTTGATACTGCATATAATCTTCTCTCTTGTTTATCAATCATTATTGTTTGTGGTCAGTAATTCGATTATTTCACAAACAAAAACAATTAGTTTTAATGGAGTGGGTAAACTGATGTCAGTGGAAGGCATGTGTGCTATAATCGCAATACTTACAATGGCTGCATTTCCTGGAACCGTTGGATTTATCAGTAAATCATATATCACAGCTGAAATTGAAATGAACACTGTTGCCTTAAAAGGGTATAAAAATTTATATAAGCTTCTAAATTTGCTGCTTCATTTAAGCGTGGGGCTAAAGTTTCTTTATTACTTATTTATTGCAAAAAGTAAGTCAAAACCTTTAGCAGAGAGAGGAAGCAAAATGACTATGATTATTTTAGCATTTATATGCGTAATCGCTGGCAATCCTTACTTACCTATTTACAATAAACCTTCGATTTTCGATTTTGTGTACAACACAAAAAATATTTGGTCGCAATTTAATTTATTACTATGTACCACTTTATTGTTTATTCCTTTACGCAAGTTATTTTACCCGAGAGTAAATTTTAAAATGGATGTTGATTGGATTTTTAGAGCTTTCATACCCTATATTATCTTGCTGTTCAATCAGTTAGTCTCTAAAACTAGAGAAATGTTTGCCAGCGTAGTGCAAAACTTGACTAATCCACTTGTTGGTTTATACTTTAATAATATTACTAAACTTAAAGAAGTGCTGAGTTATAACTCAGTGAGTTTTGTTTCAGCTTCTTCTCTCTTTTTAATGAGTATTCTACTAATGCTATTATGTTTAAATCGTTAACTGAAAGTTTAAATTCTGTATTTAGTAAACTGAGAGGAAAGTCAATCATTTCTGAAGATGATTTTAATCTTGCCATGCGTGAAATACGCATAGCCTTAATTGAAGCTGACGTTTCACTTGAAGTTGCAAAAAAATTCATCAACGACATTAAAGATAAAGTGATTGGGGAAAAAGTCATAAAAAGTGTTTCTCCAGCACAAATGATAATTAAAATTGTACAGGATAATTTAGTTGCAGTTCTCGGATCAGAGAAAAGTGACTTAAATCTAGCAGTTAAACCCCCTGCTGTGATTATGATGGTGGGCTTACAAGGTGCAGGTAAAACAACTACCTCAGGAAAGCTTGCTTTAAAACTAAAAAAGCAAAAGAAAAAAGTGATGCTTGCCTCTTTAGACATTTATAGGCCTGCTGCCCAGAAACAACTTGAAGTGCTAGGTAAACAAATAGATGTGCAAACTTTACCTGTAGTAATAGATGAGAAGCCCATTACAATTACAAAAAGGGCAATAGCAATAGCAAAGAACGATAATTATGATGTATTAATACTAGACACTGCAGGCAGGCTTCATATTGACAATAATATGATGAATGAGTTGAAAGCCGTAAAGGAAATAGCTTCACCTGCAGAAGTTATTTTAGTAGCCGACGCAATGATAGGCCAGGATGCGGTCAACATTGCCAAATCATTCAATGAGGTAATAGGTGTAACCGGCATTATTCTCACCCGTGTTGATGGTGATGCACGTGGTGGTGCTGCTCTTTCTATGAAAATGATCGCCGATTGTCCAATTAAATTTATTGCTTGTGGTGAAAAATTAAGTGACCTCGATGATTTTTATCCCGATAGAATTGCAAAAAGGATACTTAGCATGGGTGATGTTGTCTCATTGGTTGAAAAAGCTGCTGAGATTGTTGGTCAGGAAGAAATTGATAAGTTACAAAAGAAAGTGAAAAAAGGTAAATTCGACCTAAACGACCTAGTGGGAATGTTAAAAACTCTGAGTAAAATGGATGGCATTAGCAACATAATGAAATTCATTCCTAGTTCATTTACAAAAAAGCTAAGTAGCAGTGTGCCAGATGACAATAAAGTGAAAAAATATATAGCCATCATAAACTCAATGACTGAAAAAGAAAGGCAAAATCCAGATATTTTAAATGGCAAAAGAAGACTTAGAATTTCTAAGGGGTCCGGAACAACTGTAACTGACATTAATCTTCTAATTAAGCAGTATAATCAAATGAGCTCTATGGTAAATAAGTTCAGTAAAGTTGACCATAGTAAACTCAAAGAATCTGATTTGATGGATATGCTAAGCAGAAAGTAAGTCAGCAGGTAGTGGAATGAGACAAATCATCAGTAAACCTTTAGCTATATCAAAAGCGGCTTAGGTCTCGCAAAAAAATTTACAGCTTCTTGCTAGCCAAGAAATTTATTATTAATTTTAAGAAATACTATAGCTGACCCAAGCAACACGTCATACCGCAATTCATTCGCGGTATCTCATCCGCTAACAAGCAGCGGGATACTATCTACACCGTCATACCGCGATTCATTCGCGGTATCTCATCCGCTAACAAGCAGCGGGATGACGAGTTACTATACCGCTGCGAACCGTCATACCGCCGTGGTATCTCTAGATCCCGCTAACACGTAGTGGGATGACGATTGTCAGGGTAGCTGTCATCCCAGTAGCCTCTTTCTCTTGTCATCCTAGTGCCCTGACTACTTGGATCCAGGAAAAAGAATGGTGTCATGAAAGTAGCTGACACTGGTCTCCATCCAAAAGGGTGTCATCCGAGTAGCTTGACTACTTGGATCCAGGAAACTTAATTGCAAGTAATGCATTGGGTTTGGTGAGTATGGGTTTTGCGTTATAGAATGAAGCACTTTTTGTGAATTTGTAAAGAAAACTGGATCCAAGTAGTCAGGGCACTGGGATGACATCATCCTTTTTTTTGGATTCCAGACTGGAATGACAGCAGTCCTACGTCATACCGCGATTCATTCGCGGTATCTCTAGATCCCGCTAACAAGCAGCGGGATGACGGTTGTCGTTTAGCTATAAATATTTAAGAAATTTACTAAACAGAAAAAAAGGCAAAAGAAACCCTAGGGTAGCTAGTTATTCACTATCCATTTTTTAAGTTGGCGTTTTTTTATGTTTTAAACGCTTTATAAGCGCGTTTCAGCTTATGTAGGTAGAAGTTTGATAAAGACATAAGGTGCACATAGTGCAAAAAATTAAACATGAGACGCCAGATACGTGAGTTTTTTTGTCATTTAATCTGTACAGAGAAGATAAATAAATAGCTTCAGTTTCATGATAAGGGGGCTGGCGGAGTTTGTCAAGTAAGTTTTTTCGTTTCTATTGTAATGACAGTTATGGCCTGTGCAAGAAATCTATTGATTTACAGCAGGTTCTTTGTTACAGTCCACAGTTATGCAAAGAAACTTAAAGCCTCATGAGTTTATTTACAGCCAGTGGTTTACATAATTTGGAGCTGTATAGCTGAGTATTGTATATGATAATATTGATAACAAACGATGATGGCTTTGGAAGTGAAGGAATAAAATTACTCAAAGAGGTTGCACGGAATTTTGCGTCAGAAATATGGATAGTGGCACCAGATACTGATAGAAGCGGAGCTGCAAGATCTCTTGATTATCCAGTGAAACAATCTATTGGAATAAAACAACATAGTGAAAGGGAATTTAGTGTGTCTGGTACTCCTGCAGATTGTGTCATTATTGCGCTAAATAAAGTTATGAATAAAAAACCAGACTTAATATTGTCCGGAGTAAATATTGGATCAAATGTCGGGGACGATATTTGTTATTCAGGAACAATTGGTGCTGTAATGGAAGGTGCTGCAAGGTCTATACCTTCTATTGCGCTAAGCCAAGTTTATCATGATAAAATAGACTGGCACAATACAAAGGTTTTTGCACCAAAGGTTATTGCCAAGCTAGTTAAGGTTGGTTGGCCTAAAAACATAGTGATGAGTGTAAATTTTCCTGCTACGGAAAAAGTAAAAGGAGTAGAATTTGCTGAACAAGGTGAATATAACATTGATGGGGATTTAACTTTTACTGAAAATTCGAATGGCTCTTTTAGCTTAAATTGGTCTCGAGAGCACTCAGGCAGTGGTAGTATAAATAAAATAAAAGAAGGATTTATTACTATTACACCGGTAAAATTAGATTTTACAGATTATGATACTTTGAATACTATGAAAAATTCTTGTGCAGACGAATTTTCTTCTATAGCTGACTGAGAAAAACATTTGCATTGCTCCTAATAGATATTTTCTATTGTGTTATCGCGAGCAATTATTTTTTCTTCACCTGTATCCATGTTTTTAATCTTTAAAGTTTTACTACTCAATTCTTCATCGCCAAAGATTAAAGCAGCTTTAGCATTTGCTTGATTTGCTTTTTTCATTCGGGTTCTGAGCGTTCCGCTATATTCATAGATTACATATAAACCATTTCTGCGCAATTCATTTGCAAGTGTTAAAGCATGTTTTTCAGCCTCTCTACCGATTGGAATTAGGTAAATAGGTCGCTCTTCTTTCGGAGAATAATTGATTAACTCCATTATGCGCTCAATACCCCCTGCAAATCCTATTGCTGGAGTGTGTTTTCCACCTACTGAAGATACTAAATTATCGTATCTTCCACCGGCAAAAACTGCCCCTTGTGCACCTAAATCCTCTGTAACAAACTCAAACACTGTGTGGCAATAATAATCCAAACCTCGAACTAGTTTATTGTTTACGGTATAAGGTATATCAAGAATTGTTAATCCATTTAGTATTTGTTCAAAGAAATCTGAGGACTCTTTCGTATAATAATTGCTGATTTTAGGCGCATCAGAAATTATTGATTTATCTTTCTCATCCTTGGAATCCAGTATTCTGAGTGGATTTTTGATCAACCTATTTTTGCTATCTTCTGATAGATCATTTTGATACTTTGTAAAGTATAAGATCAAAGCTTCTCTATATTTAGTTATTGTTTCACCATCACCTAAAGAGTTGATTTCCAGCTTTACATTTTTATTGATGCCAAATTCAGTTAGTAAGTGCTGAGCGAGTGATATCAATTCAATATCAGCTTTTGGATCTTCTATGCCAAAAACCTCAAAATTTATCTGATGAAATTGCCTTTGTCTTCCCTTTTGCGGTCTTTCATAGCGAAATGCAGGTCCTGTTGAGAATAATTTTATCGGTGTTTGCAGTTTTTTTTCAATGAGTAGCCTGACAATCGCTGCAGTGAACTCAGGACGTAAAGTTATGCTCTTTCCCCCTTTATCATTGAAGCTATACATCTCTTTAGTGATGATGTCTGAGCTATCACCTAAGGTTTTTGTAAAAACCTCCGTGCACTCAAATATTGGAGTTTGGGCGGGCAAAAAGCCGTATAAACTTGAGATTCTGTTTGCTGTTTGCTCTATGTATTTAAACTTGTACCATTCATCAAACAGGAGATCTTTTGTTCCTCTAACCGTTTGATTAGTCATAGTGTGGTCTCTATACCTGCAATCTCTGGTATGTGGTAGCTCAGCATATTTTGCACTCCTTGCTTTAAAGTAATTGCAGCACTTGGGCATCCAGAGCAAGCTCCTTGCAACTCAACATAAACTATTCCATCTTTATAGCCACGAAATTTGATATCGCCACCATCTTGAGCAACTGCAGGTTTGATATGACTTTCCATCAATTCTTTTATTCTATTTACAATTTCTATATCATTTTTATCAAAAAATTCTTCATCTGGATCATTCACTTCTTCTTTATCTAGTGCTTTTCCACCAGAAGTAAAGTGATTCATGATTGTAGTTAAAACTTCTACTTTTAATATATCCCAATTAATTCCATCCAATTTTGTTACTGAAATAAAATCATGACCGAAAAATACTCTTACCACATGCTCTATTTGAAAAAGATTTGCTGCTAGTTTAGAATTTTTTATCTCATTCGCATTTGAAAAATCAGCAGTTTCTCCTTCATTTAAAATTTCAAATCCAGGAAGGAATTTTAGCGTATTTGGGTTTGGTGTTTCTTCAATCTGGATGAACATGTTATTTACCATGACAATTATAATTGTTACTATTTAATCATAAAATGATAAAAAAATATACATGTCATTCATCTTTTTTCTTTTTTTAGTATTCATAGTAATTACATTTGTCTTGCCTAGCGTTGTTATATTTTTTCTTTTCCTGACAAAAAAAAATAATATGAGTTTCATGATGAACTCTATATTGAGTAAGTTTTTGAACGAATTTAGTAGCAGTAGAAGTTATACTGAAAATTACACTGGTGATAACATGTCCAAGGATGAAGCATTAAAGATACTGGGGCTGAATCCTGAGGCAAGTCAAAATGAAATCAATAAAGCATATCAAAATTTAATGAAATTAGTTCACCCAGATAAGGGAGGCTCGGAATATTTTGCGCAAAAGCTAAATGCGGCACGTGATAAATTGTTAAAAAAGTGATCTTAAAAAAAGTTTTCGTTTAACGAATTTCTTCCTTTGCTTTTTCTAAATACTCCAATATTGCTTCATGTAGTGCAGTCCATGTTATCTGTTCTTCCAGGGAAGGTATAAATTCTTGTCTCCAAGCATTCTTAAACTCCTGAAACCACTGTTTTTCAAAACCCTGAAATTCTAAAGAAATATCTACTTTAAAGCTATCAATTAAACTGGAAACTTCTGCAGCTTTAGAGCTATCTAGTGATTTTAAAGATAACACTCCACTCTTTAAAATCTCTAACTCTTCCAATACATTAAGCTTAAATGGTTTATAGAGTGAAGACCATATGCGATATCTTAAATAAGAATCATAGTATAACTTAATTTTGTACATTAAAGTGGTAGATGCATCAGGAGAAATGTTATTCTCATATTGTGCAAGAGAAGATAATAAATTCTCATAATCTACTTTGCTTAAACATGGTTGTAGAGTCGATTTAATTTTTTCACTAAAGGTTAGATAACTAGAAGAAATGCCATGACTATATTCACCAAAGAATTCAGGAAATATATCTGCTTGTTCTAGTTTAAGAGGTAGATCTTTTCTAATTTCTCTTGGTAAATTATGTATTGAAAACTGATAAATAACCCATACAAAATTCTCATCAAACTCATCTGAGTAATCAGCATTATTATCAGGAAAAATTACATTACCTTTCTTATCATTCCAAGGTTCTATCTTATAGAAAAATCTGTTCAGCCTTTGTTTTAATTTCAAAATACCTTCATTTCTATCACCTGCTTTATACAATGTTTTGCCCATTTTGTGTTTAGCATCTTTAGGGTTTATTCTGTCACTTATGTGCAATCCAATTTCATTTTTCTCTAATAACTCCCAATCAAACAATTTGTGTGGATCTGGTTTACGCATTGTATAGCCAAGCTCTGGATCATACACTATAGTTCCTATTTCAGAATGACTAAATATCATATCCCTTTTAATTTTAAAACGCTCCATAAGGTATAAAATCAGCTCTTTAACAGATCTCATTTGCTCTTCCGGAAAAGGCTCAAGTCCTGTGTTTACAATTTCAATACCTACAGAATAGTTGTTAAGCTTCCGTAACTCTTCAAGCTTACTATCTACCTTAACTCTTGCATAACTAATACCAGCATGCCATGCTTCTTTCTCTAATGGAACCATTAAGGTGATGCTGCCATCCCTATCGACAATAAAATGAACTGACAATCCTCTAGCATTCAGCGTATCTTTTGTACCTTTTAGTGTTGATGTTTCAGTATGGTGAACTATAACCATTAACACTTTTTTACCTGCCCTATCACCATAATTTAAAGCTGAAGCTGGATCTAAAAATAACAAATCCTGATCTTTCAATAATGGTAATTTTTCTTGTAAATCTTGAAAATCATTCTCGATATTGCTTGAACTGGATACTTGCCCAGATATGAGAAATGCTGAGACAGTAATCAGTAAAACTAATAAATATTTGTTGACTTTAGATAGTTGGATTTTCATACCATCTTCATAAACACTTTGTAGATAATTTTTCATTATATAGTTAGAATAGGGTTGTTGAATAAATTTACAAGACAAAATCATACTAGTCTGGTAGTAGTAACATGTTCAGAGATGGAGCATTTAAAGTGCTAGGAATAGATTCTGGAGCGAACCAAAATGAAATCAATAAAGCATATCAAAATTTAATGAAATTAGTTCACCCAGATAAAGGAGGCTCGGAATATTTTGCACAAAAATTAAACGCAGCACGTGACAGGTTGCTGAAGAGGTAATTAATATTGCTTTAAAGTTTTTATTTGTGCGTAAAGGATAAGTTGCTACAATAAAAAAATAAGATAAAAGTAGCAATGGACATGTGTTCAGAAAGGTTTAAGTTATGCAGGAAGATAACAAAAAAGAAACAATAAAAGAAGAAAAAGGCATATTAGGATGGATAGAATATAGATTGCCTATATTTTCTTTTCTAAGACACACTGCTTCTTACCAAGTGCCAAAAAACTTAAATTATGCTTGGAACTTTGGCTCTTTGGCTGGTATAGCGCTGATTTTACAAATAATAACAGGTATATTTCTTGCTATGCACTACACTCCGCATGTTGATTATGCGTTTAATAGTGTAGAGCGCATAATGCGAGATGTGAATTACGGGTGGTTAATACGCTACACTCACGCTGTTGGAGCATCGCTCTTCTTTATGGTAGTCTATGTTCATATAATGCGTGGATTATATTACGGATCTTATAAAAGACCAAGAGAGATGGTGTGGTTTATTGGAATATTTATATTTTTTGCAATGATGGCAACTGCCTTTATGGGATATGTATTGCCTTGGGGACAAATGAGTTTCTGGGGTGCAACAGTTATAACCAACTTATTTTCTGCTATACCTTTAATTGGCAATAAAATAGTTATATGGTTATGGGGTGGTTTTTCAGTGGATAACCCAACACTTAACCGTTTTTTCGCTCTGCATTATCTTCTGCCTTTTGTTATTATTGCTTTAGCTATGCTTCATGTGATAGCTCTGCATAGGTTTGGCTCTGGTAACCCAAGTGGAGTGGAGGTAAAATCAGATAAGGATACCATCCCTCTCTATCCTTATTATATAGTCAAGGATTGCATAACTTTTGGTCTGTTTTTTGTAGTTTTGTTCGCATTTGTTTTCTATGCTCCCAATTATCTTGGGCATCCAGACAATTATATAGAAGCTGATTCTATGGTCACTCCGGTACATATAGTGCCAGAGTGGTATTTTTTACCTTTTTATGCAATGCTACGTTCAATTCCAGATAAACTTACTGGTGTGCTTACCATGTTTGCGTCTATTTTAGTGTGGTTTTTGTTACCTTGGCTTGATAAATCAAAAGTTAAAAGTGGTGCTTATCGCCCGGTGTTTAAGAAATTTTTTTGGGTTTTTGCAATAAATTTTGTACTTCTTGCCTGGCTTGGAGGACAAGAGGTAAAAGAGCCTTACATCACTATGAGTAGGCTATCTACTCTTTATTACTTTGCATACTTTGTGATAGTTTTACCACTGCTTAGTAAGTATGAAAAGCCAAAAGAACCACCAAAAACCTTAAGTGATTCTGTGCCGGAGATGAGGTGATGTCAATTCAAAGCAGATCTCTTACAAAATTCTCTGTCATCCCAGAGCTCTCTTCTGTCATCCCAGTGCTTGACACTGGGATCCAGAAAAAAAATAAATGGATTCCAGCATCATGTACACAATTGTATGAACGTTGTATACAACACACAGTGTCATTCCACTATCTTCCGTTGTCATCCCAGTGCTTGACACTGGGATCCAGGTATAAAAATACTTACAAATCATGCAATGGACAACAGATTCTAGGAGTGCATGATAACCATAATGTCAGTGATGAAATAAGCTGGATTCCAGTGTCAGCTACTTGCATGACATCAATTCGAAATTTACTAAAACAGTGGTTATGCATGGGATCTAATGTATTTGCAATCTTCTGCATGTTATTTCTATCTAGTCTTATATCTGCAGAAGAATTTAAATCATCACCAAATAAGAAAATAGACTGGAAATTTGATGGAATTGTCGGATCTTTCGATAGAGAGTCAATTCAGCGTGGCTATAAAGTGTATAAAGAAGTCTGTGCTGCTTGTCATTCAATGAATAGGGTAGCATTTCGTAATTTGCAAGATGTCGGTTTTTCTGAAGAAGATGTAAAACAAATAGCAGCTTCTTATCAAGTTAAAGATGGTCCGAATGATTTGGGTGAAATGTTTGACAGACCTGGAGTACCTTCGGATTATTTTATTGCGCCTTTTGATACAAAAGAAGCAGCTGCAGCAAGCAACAATGGTGCAGTCCCACCAGACTTATCATTAATTATTAAAGCAAGGCATGATGGTGCAAATTATGTCTATTCATTGTTAACAGGCTATCAAAACGGCGAACACGATGAAAATGATTTATATTTTAATTCGTATTTTCCAACAGGCAGATTAGCTATGGCGCCACCACTTTCTGAAGGAATGGTGGAATATGATGGTGCAAGGCAAGCCACAGTTGAAAATATGGCGTATGATGTGATAAATTTTTTACAATGGGCAGCAGAGCCAGAATTAGAGCGCCGGCATAAACTTGGATTAAAAGTAGTGGCGTATTTTATAATTTTAACAGTGTTTTTTGTATTAACTAACAACAAAGTTTGGAGCAAGCTCTATAAAAAGAAGTGATAGTCAATTTTGCCTCAAGCACAATGGTTGTCATCCAAGTAGCTAACACTGGTTCCTTTATGACGGTGTCATCCGAGTAGCTGACACTGGGATGGCTTTGTCGCATCGTACCTTATACGGTAATAATTTACGATAAATTCATGTAGCCATTTCGAATTTAGCCATACCAATGTCAGTAAATCTATTAAGCAAACAGCACTTAATGAGCAGTTCTTTTTCACGATTTATAGCTCTTTTCATAGAAGTCCGGATGTGATAAGGATAGATAATGATAAGGAGGTTGAATGCCAGCAGCATATAGTTATGATTTAAGAAAAAAAGCAATGGAGGCGCTAGACGAAGGAGAAAGCAGAGAAGCAGTGGCAGCAAGATTTAAGATTGGACGAACTACTTTATGGGAGTGGCAGCACTGTAGGCTTGACCATAAATTATGTTAAGATAGAAAATGACTATTTTAGATAGAGCTTGATGTAATGCAGTGCGATACAAAATAACGGTAGAATATAATGGTAGTAATTTCTCTGGTTGGCAAAAACAGCAACACTCTGCTAACTCAATCCAGGAGAAGATAGAAAATGCTATATTTAATTTTAGTGGTGAGAAAGTTACTTTGTACTGTGGTGGCAGGACTGATGCAGGAGTTCATGCTTTAGGACAAGTTGCTCATTTTGATATGGAAAAGGAATTTGAGCTTTATAGAATAAGGAATGCAATAAACTATCATTTAAAATCAATTCCTATAGTCGTGCTTAATGCAGAAGTTGTAGATGATGCGTTTCACGCACGTTTTTCAGCAAAAAAAAGATATTACGAATATAGAATAGTTAATCGCTATGCTCCTGCCGCTCTGGAGACGGGTTATGTATGGCAAGTGTTTAGCCCACTTGATGTAAATATTATGCGTGAAGCTGCTAAACATCTACTTGGAAAACATGACCTTTCAAGTTTCCGTTCAAAAGATTGTCAAGCCGCAAATCCGATAAGAACAATTGATGATATCGATATAATACAAAATGGGAATCATATACACATCAAAATATCTGCTATTTCCTTTTTACATAACCAAGTGAGGATTATTGTGGGTACTTTAGTTGAATTTGGAAAAAATAGAACCAATCCGCAAGAAATGCTAAATATATTAAACCAATGCAAAAGAAGTGCCGCTGGAGTTACTGCACCACCTTTTGGCTTATATTTGGTAAAGATAGATTACTAATTTAATAAAAGCTAGTGAAATAAGTGCCATACCGCCACGGTATCTCCAGATTCCGCTAACAAGCAGCGAGATGACGAGTTTAAGTTCTCATTGGCATTACTACATATAATGCACTTGAATCGTCTTCATCAGTGATAATTGTAGCACTATTACCATCGGCTAAGCTAAACTTACATTTATTTTTTATGCAGGATAGAACATCAAGTAAATAACGCGAGTTGAACCCTATTTCTATAGGGGCTTCATTGTAGTCCACTTCTATGGATTCAGTTGCATCACTGCACTCTTGGGAGTTTGAATGCAGAGTTAGCAGCTTTTCTTGTAGTGAGAATTTAATAGATTTTACTTTATCAGATACAACAACGGAAACTCGATCTATAACGTCTGAAAGTTTTTTACTTTCAATAATCATATGCTTATCTTGAGATGCTGGAATAACTGCTTTATAATTTGGAAAAGTTCCATCTATTAATTTTGATATTAGAATATATTCACCGCATGTAAACTTGATTTTTCTGTCTGAGAGTTTTACTTTAATTTCATTACAATCGTCCAATATTTTTAACAGCTCCATAACAGTTTTACGTGGAATGATCACACCAAATTCGCCATTGATGTTCCCAGGCTTTGGCCTCTTTATACATGATAAACGATGGCCATCAGTTGCAACGCAGTACAGAAATTGCTCATCTGTATGTAGATATATTCCATTTAAATTATACCTTGTATCATCTAGTGATACAGCAAATTTTGTTTTAGTTAATAAGTCTATCAGGTCTGTATTTAGTAGAGTAAAATCATGTTTATAATTGTCTTCTTCAAGAGCAGGAAAGCTGCTTGAAACTACATTCGGTAAAGAAAAGTTTGCATTTCCGCAAGACATCAATAATTTTCCTTGGTTGTTTACTTCAAAATTGACATCCAAATCAGCGGGTAACTTCTTCACTATGTCATGTAAAGTATGCGCTGAAATTTTTACTTCTCCTTCTGTTAATACGGTTGCAGCAAGTGAGGCAAACATTGAAATGTCAAGATCAGTTGCCATTAATTTTATGCTGCCGTGTTGTGCTTTGATATTTATACACGCCAAAACATCTATTGCATTACGCCTTTCAACCACTCCACTTACTCTGGATAATGTATTTAAAAGACTTGTGCGGCTCACGCTAAAACGCATCTGCTCGCACACAGAATTTTGCTTTTTGATTTCTGTATCTACACCTGCAACCTCTGACATTGCTAACTCTCAAAAATATATTTTAAATGATATCCACATCCCATATAAAGTAAAGTGCTATTTATATTTCCATTGAAAGAGTAGTCTAGTTTATACTATAGCTGGG
This sequence comes from Wolbachia endosymbiont of Wiebesia pumilae, assembly GCF_017869285.1. Classification (NCBI taxonomy): domain Bacteria; kingdom Pseudomonadati; phylum Pseudomonadota; class Alphaproteobacteria; order Rickettsiales; family Anaplasmataceae; genus Wolbachia; species Wolbachia endosymbiont of Wiebesia pumilae. The sequence continues at coordinate 818,680 of NZ_CP054557.1, read as the reverse complement.
TATTCTGTTACAATAATTTACTTTGTATGGCATAAATCATGCATTTTTTGATACGCTTTTTGAAAACCAAGTAGGGAATAAGTATCATCAATGGTCACTGTTTTTGTTTTTCCATTAACTACCATTGATAATCCCTGCTTCATTTTTAGAATGAGATCTTGATCTATTTTTGTATGCTCTGCCCACGCAAAACTTCCCTGTATTATGGGCAGTGTATATTTAATTTTTTTGTCGATATTGAGAGCTACAGGCTCCTTATCATACTGAAAACCAGAGGTAACGCTTACCTCATCTGCTTTTTTATCAACATAACTAACCATTACATACGGCTTGCGATTGGTTGTATAATATTCGCTTTTTTTTTTAGGATAGGATACAATATAACATACTTTCTCTCCATCTTCCAATGCAGTATACACGAGCCAATCTTTATATTTTTCCTTCAATTGTACATCACTAACCGATGCAAAAGCGCCTATCGAAAAAAATATTAGAAATATAAAAAAACTACGCATGCAAACCAAATTTCAAACTTTCAGATTGTATATATTGTTTTACCTTAGCCATCGCCTGCTCAGCCAACTGCCTTATTCTTTCTCTTGAAACACAATATTTTTTACTAAGTTCATCCAGAGTTTGAATGTTTTCAGACAAATATCTACTGATAAAAATGTCTCTTGCCCTTTCGTTGAGACTCGCTAGTGCATTGTTTAAAATTGTTTCTTTTAATTCTTTTTCTTCATGATTCTGATAGGTTACTTCTTGACTGACCAAGTTACATGGGATCATATCTTGCAACTCCCTTTTAGAGTCATCACCTATTTTTATGCAATCGTTTAGCGACTGATCCTTACAAGCCATACGGTAATTCATCTGCAGAACGTCTCCTTCGGATACAGAAAGCTCATTAGATATTGCTTTTATTTCTTCATTATTTAAAGTTTCCCTGTTTGTATACTGTAAAATTCTTTTTTTTATTTTACGTAAACTAAAAAACAATCTTCTTTGTGCTTGCGTTGTGCCTATTTTCACAAACGACCAAGATTTCAATATAAAGTCTTTTATTGAAGCTTCAATCCACCACACTGCATAAGTTGAAAAACGAAACCCTAAATCAGGATTAAACTTTTTCACTGCGTGCATTAAACCCATATTTCCTTCCATAACCAGGTCCATCAACAATAGCCCATAATTTTTGAATTTCATTGCAATTTTCACTACCAAATTCAAATGGCTGGTAATCAATTTATGAGCAGAAGAAACATCCTTATATTGGTTCCAATTTTTTGCTAATCGTACCTCTTCCTCTTGAGACAGCATAGGAAATTTTTGCACCCTAGCAATATATTGCATGAGATTGGTTCTGCTATCGACACATAAGTTTGCCATTGAGGTCAACATAACAACTTAAATCAAAACTTCATGCATATAATATATTGATTTTCCAGCAAAAATTCAAGCTTTGATTTGAAAAAAGTACAAATTTTCCATCTAATTTCTTGGAGACAGTAGGCCGCAGTGTTAGCTAATTGGATAACATTATGTAACCTTAGATGATATTCTACCAGTACAATGGTAAACGTTATAGCTTAAACACATAGCAAATAGTGTTATTCCAGTGCCTTGACACTGGAATCCACATTTCTTTTTTCTAGATCCCAGTGCCATGCCACTTAGATGGCAAGAAAAAACTCACTGGGATAACAAGACTGAGATAGACTAGAAATTAAACGCTACTCCAGCTTCTGCACCAACAGTGCTGTAAAGAACTTTGTATGCGCCTGCATCAGTAACCTGTCTGGTTGAATCTTTAGGATCTGTTTTTTTTCCATCAAAATTAGCACCATAAGAACCGAAATAACGAGCTCCAGCATAAAGTTTGACTTCTGGAGTTACATCATAACTAACACCAGCTTTTACTTGACCAGCAAAACCAAATTTACTTTTTTGATCATTCACAGCGGGTTCCAAAGGAGTGCTAATATACGCTGCACCAACACCAACACCAATGTATGGAGTGATAGGCATATCTTCAATTGCTATATCGTAATACACGTTCACTAATCCTGAAATTGCTGTTACACTGTCTGCAATAGTATTTGCTGGGTCAAATGTTACATCTTTAACATCATTTTTGTTTAGGTATGAATAAACTCCTTCAACATCAACCCTGATGTCGTCCATTTTGTAACCAAATGCACCACCACCAGCTATAAAAGATGGTTTTAATGGACTGTAATCACTCTTGTCTTTCTTATAGGTAATACCATCAACTTTTGTGAAAAGAGGTAAAAATTCACCGTTGTATTGCAAACGAACGTAGTAGCTAGTTTCTTCATCACTTATTGGACCAACAGGATCTGAAAAAGCAGAGTTTGATAAACTTAGCAACGTTGCTAAAGCGGCTGCTGAAAAAAACTTTTTATAATGCATAATTGTCCTCGTAAAAAAATTAAAATTCCACTTTAGCAGTCTAAGTAACAACTAAAGTTAAGTCAAGTGCTAACTTAATAACACAAAATATTCTACATTTTAACTAATTTTTAGGAGAAGACAAAGATTTTATTAATGAATAAATACGACTTTTTTACTCTTGATTTTTTGGTATAGCTAACACAGGTAAGATTTACTATCGAAAGACCTCGTCATTCCGCTGCTTGTTAGCGGATGAGAAATCCACAACTGCACGAACATTGCAATTTGGGCCTACCAGGAGGGCAATGCCTCTTATCCAAGTACCATCTTCTTGTCATCCCAGTCTGGGATCCAGGAATTTTATTAAGTTGGTAAGCATAAAAGTAGCCGTTTTATGTTAAAACACAATGTTCTTGATGAGATTACAGCAAGGCTGGATTCCAGACTGGAATGACATCGTTTACTATGTGCCATATTGCAATGTTTGTACAGTTGTGGAATGAATCACGGTATGACGTAGGGCTATGCTAGTATAGGTACATTATATGAAGAAGTACTAGCGTTGGGAATATTAGAAAAAAAATACTTACACTAAAAGAAACTTCAGTAGTAAATTCAAAAAGGAAGTTTAAACCCAGATGGTAAACCCATCATACCTGCAAGATCAGAAGTTGCATTCGCCATATCTTCTTCTGCTTTTTTAACGGCATCATTAAACGCTGCTGTTACTAAATCCTCTACTATATCTTTTTCCTCATTTCTCATAAGTTCTAAGTCTATGTTCACCTTTTTAGCTTTATAGCTACCTATTTTTATGACTTCCACTAATACAGAAACTTTGCCACCACCAGAAATACCTTGAAACTCTTTTCCAACATATTTTTCTTGAGCTTCTGCAAGCTTTTTTTGCATCTCTTGCGCTTGTTTCATTATTTGACTAAAATCCACAACTTACTCCTTATTTTCTATATTAACTACTTTTGCACCTTTAAACGTGTCAAGGATATCCTTAACTGCAGGTGCATAATTTAAATTACTCACTTCCCTGTTTATATAACCTGTATCAACTGCAACAACCCACTCTTGCTGAGTCACCTGGTTTAAGTAATTTTTTAAATCATTGCAAAAATTACTATCCAACTTAGATACAGCTTTTAATTTTAAATATCCAGGTTTACAATCTATTAATTGTAGATTATTACACAGTTGTTTGTAAAGATAAATTTGGTTACTTCGCCTTAATAGTTGCAAAATCTTATCAAAATCGTAATTTTGTTGTTTATTTTCCACATGGATCCCAGTGTCACGCACTGGGATGACAGAGTGGGGTTGTTGTTTACTTTCCACATATTTTTTTGGATCCGAGTAGTCAGCTACTTGGATGACAGAGGGGGAAGGTGCAACAGGTCTGCCCTGTCTATTTCCTTGCTCTACATTCTGCGAAAGAACTTTTTTGATCACCTGTTCCGGAGAAGGCAGATCAGAAAGATAACAGAGGCTAATTAACATCATTTCAGCAGCAACATCGTTGCATGTTGAAGTTTTTATATCTTGAATACCTTTAAGCAACATCTTCCACAATCTCGAAAAAAATATTAAAGATCTCTTTATACTTAAATCTTTTATCCTATTCTTTTCATGCTCTGTAACTGCATTATCAATCTCTTTTGTAATCAAAAAACGGCATACTAACTGAATTGTTTGCAATAGACCTTCAAAAATACTAAGTGGGTTTGCTGTTTTTACCGCCTTGTCAAACACTGATAGAGCTTTCTGTAAATCACCTTCTAATATTGCCCCTAATAGATCGAATATAATATCTTTATCCACTAGGCCAAGTATGTCTGTCACATTTTTAGTGGATATTGCACCATCTTTGCTATATAGCACTGCTTGATTCATCAAAAACAAGGCGTTACGCATTGAATTTCCAGAGTGTCGTGCAATTAATTCTAATGCTCCCTTTTCAATGGAATAACTCTCTTTTTGTGCAACATCATTTAAACGTTCCACTATTTTAGCTACAGGAATGTTGTGTAAATCAAATCTTTGACAACGTGCAATAATAGTTATTGGTATCTTTTTTATTTCCGTAGTTGCTAAAATGAACTTTACACTAGATGGTGGCTCTTCTAGGGTTTTAAGTAATGCGTTAAATGCACTGCTAGATAGCATGTGTACTTCATCTATAATGTAGACTTTGAATTTAGAGCTTATAGGTGAATAGCAAATATCTCCCAGGATTACTTTAATATCGTCAATGCTAGTGTGACTTGCTGCATCGATTTCAATTACATCTGGATGGCTTGAATTTTTTATTGCTAGACAATTTTCACATGATCCGCAAGGTTCAAAAATTGGCCCCAGGGAACAATTCAAACATAAAGCTATTATCCTTGCAGTGGTGGTTTTACCAACTCCACTACTACCAGAGAGCAGTATAGATTGTGGGATTTTGTTTAAAATAAAAGCATTTTCTAATACACGCACTAATATATCTTGACCTACTAGATCTTTGAAGCTACTAGGACGATGTTTTAATGCTATATTCATAGCCTCGGATAAAACAAATAATGAAATAGGTATGCAACCCAAAAAGGTTCTGATATGGCTGCTTCATTTCTGATCTGACCAAATTACAGAGTTTTTGCCTGCATACCTTATAAAATATTATACTTTTTTTTTTATTTAGCAAGGTATATCCTATATTAGCTCTATAATTTGATATGTTAAATTTTTTACAGTGCTATTTTGAAGTAAACAAAAAGTTAGTTGTCATGCAAGTCACTACAAGATTGTCACTCCAATGTTTATTTATGTCATTTCAGCGCTTATTTATGTCATCCCAGTGCCTAGGCATACAGCTGTATGAATGTTGTGATATAAGAGCAATTTTTACCGAAAAGGATGTCATCCCAGTGCTTGACTACTTGGATCCAGAAAACTTAACTGTAAATGAGCGCACTAGGCAATTGTATAACAAGAACTGGATTCCAGTGTCAGCTACTTGCATGACACTACCTGCTACGCAAACTTCTGTGGACTACAAAGAAAGTTCGTACAGTTGTAGGTCAAGCCATAGAGTAACAAAAAAAGGATATTGGTATAACAAAAGAGGAACATTATGATTTTATATCATTTTCCTCTTTGTCCATTTTCACGAAAAGTTAGAGCTTTTCTAAAAGAAAAAAAATTAGGCTGTGATCTAGTGTATGAAAATCCGTGGGAAAAGCGGAATGAATTTATGGAGATCAATCCAACCGGGCAAGTACCAGTGTTAATAGATAATAACTTTGTAATAGCGGATAGTAATGCCATTTGTGAATATATAGAAGAGACTTACAATAGCGACGTCAAATTACTTGGTTCATCCACTATTATTAAGTCTAAAATACGCGCTCTAATCAATTGGTTCGATAACAAATTTTACAATGAAGTTACTAAGTATATTATGAATGAAAAAGTAATTACTAACCGCAGCCCTGACTCTAGATTTCTTCATGCAGCTCAGCATAACCTGCCTTGCCATATGGAATACACCGAACACTTAATTAACAAGAACGTTTGGCTTGCAACTGATAAGTTCACTTTAGCTGATATTACTTTAGCATCGCATATTTCCGTAATGGATTATGTAAGTAGTTTTCCATGGGAAAAAAGTAAAATTTTAAAAGAATGGTACTCCATTGTTAAATCAAAGCCTTGTTTTCGTGAGATATTATTAGAGAGGATTTCTGGTTTAATCCCTCCTAAACATTATGCTGACCTTGATTTTTAACTTATGTTAGCTTTAAAGCTACAGTCATTCCTTCATCAGTTGGAATCAATATAGAGAAATATTTTTTTTCATCTGATAATCTATTATTAAACTCCCTCATGGCATGCCATGATTTTTCTGATACTTCTTTTGGAGGCGATTCTTAAAATACTGTGTTAAACAGTAGAGTGTTATCTGCAACGATTAGCCCATCTTGTTTAATGTATGACTCTGCCCAATCTAAATACTTAGGATAACTACTTTTGTCAGCATCAATAAATATCATGTCAAATGGTGCTTTTGCTGATAATTCATTAATTTTTTCCAGTGCATCGCCTTCTATTAGAGTAATTTTATCACTTAGATTAAAAGCACTAAAATTTTTTTTTGCTATTCTTGAGTGTTGAGGATTATTTTCTATTGTATATATATGACCGTCTTTTAGTAGAGCTTTTGCCATGCAAATCGACGAGTAACCGTATAACGTGCCAATCTCAACAATACTTTTGATTTTTTGGATTTTTATAAATAAACTTAATAGCTTTCCTTCTTCAGGGCCAATTTGAATATGTTGCTTTTTTTCAAGAATACAATATTCTTCTATTTTTTTATATTCTTTTGCAAATAGATTTCTTATGTATGACAATTTTATACTAAAATTATTACGCATATATTATAAATTAGGGAGACTTAATTCATACACAATTTATAAATATAATAATATAGTTTAAAATAATAAAAACATTTATTTTAAGTTATTATTTCATAGTATAAAATTTTAAGTGACAAAAATTATTATATATCGTACTATAGTTAACTAGTATAATAAACAGTCGATTATTATGCTAGAATTAAAGGGATTGTTTATGCGCATTTCTCTTTTTAAAATATAATTTTTATAATCAATTAGAGGGGGTTATATGTCTTATACTATTGCTGGTGAAGTTGAAACGTTAAACAAAAAATCTAACAAGAATGAAGGGGTTATGTTACTACATAATCCAGCTTATCGTGAAAAGTATAAAGAACGTTTTGATGAAGCTCAGAGAAAAGTTATGGATATGGTTCAGTTTTATGATGGGACAATAGTATTAATAGAGAATAAAATCGCTATGTATTACTACACTTGGCACAGTAAAAAAAGAGAGTTTGAGCGTAAAAAACAACAAACAGTAGTGAAAAACAATGACTCAGCATAGAGTCTTTTATATGGTAAGCTACAGTGGTATTACTTCACTATAGCTTTTCCATATAATTTATCTATCACATTAGTGAAATATTTCAGCTCTTTATACCCTCCATGTTTAACTTTATTATGCTCTATATATGATTTATCATCGTTAAGCTTGATGAAAAATATTGGAGTGGCTGTGATACCAAGTTTATTAATTGCCAGTGATTTATCATTTACGATTTTATCCATTATTTTCTTATCATTAATGCATTGGTTAAATGCATCTTGCTTTAAGTTGCTTAGTGCAGCAATTCTTTGTAGTAAAGTTAAATCACTTAAATTGTAGTAATTCCACGAATCTATTGAGTTAAAAACAGCTTTGTTAAAATTAAAGTAGTCTTCTTGTTTTTCGTAGCAATGACTTAGCATTGCAGCCTTTAGCCCTCTGTAATCCAAAGGAAAATGACGAAATATATATAACATCTTACCTGTGTCTATATATTTCTCTTTAATTTTAGGAAAAACATTCCTATGAAAAAGAGAGCAGTGATAACAAGTTAATGAAGCATATTCTATCATTAGAATTGGTGCTTTTGGATCTCCTAATAATTTATCATTAGGTAATGGCGATAATAGCTCATTTGATGTTATTTCATTGGGTTTTTTTTGAATGTATTGGTTATCGGATAAATCTTGCTTAACAACTGCATAAGAATTAACACTTATGAAAATTAATAAAAACAATAGTCTAAAAATCATTACAATATAAACACTTAACTTACTAAAAAAAATTATACATTTATATTAATAATGTCAAGATAACTTTTGTTTAGCAAGGCTTTCAGCCCTATCTTTAAATGCAGCAATTATTTTACTTTGTGTATACTTATATACTGAGTTTAATAAAGTGGAAAATGAGTTGGACTTAAACTTAAACTCTATATAAAACTTTACCATAGTTTTATTTTCATCTATGGGAATGAATTGCCATTCATTGTATAGATGTTTAAATATTCCATTTGATGATACAGCTTTTATCCAACCTTCATTTGTTCCACTTGGAGAAAGAGAAGTAACTTCTGATGTATATCTACCTTTAATTCCATGAAAAGCTGCGAGGAGATCCACAACCATTTGGTTGTTAATTTTTTCTTTTATATAAACGGCTTTGCACCAAGGAACAAAATCAGGATACCTTTCAACATCAATTACAATTTGGAATACTTCATTAGGCAAACATAGGAAAACACCCTGTTCTTTGTATTGATGAAGCATAAATGTTAAACCAATCAAAATAGGATCCGTATCTACCGTCAGCCTTAGTAGATTCCTGAGACTAAAGTTAAGGTGGGCATCGCGTATCAATTTCAACGAAATTAACAGAGGCAATTCCCTTGACTAGAAATTACCGCTCGGGAAATTTAACTTAACTCATAACGCATAGAACAGACCCTTAATTAATTGTAGATGATTTATACAAGGTGTGTCTATAGATATATTAAAGCTAGCGATTATTATTTAATCTTTATTAAACTTTGCATTCTAAGTATCATAGCTAATAAATATATCTTATGAACATTACTAAAGTTTTAACTATCATTGTTTTTATTGTAATTTTTTCAAGTGCTTACACTAATTGTACAGATCACAAAATTTTTGTGCATACTATGAAGCAACAAGTGGATGGTATATCTACAAAGGAGAATAAAAAAAACCGGGAATGTGTGCAAAAAAAGCTTCAGGAGGTCATTCAAAACAATGTTAACCTCAAAGGAATATCGCAATTCGTCATAGGAAAACATTGGGCTTTAGTTAAACAAAAAGAAAAAGAAGATTTTTTAAGAGAGTATGAAGTGTATCTTACGCGTTTGTGCGTTAAAATTTTATATAAATACATGCATGATAGTGAAATGATCATAATGAGTACAAAAGCAGTTGACGATGAAACTTGCTTAATTGGTACAAGATTTTCTTACGGTGATGAAGAATTTACAAATATTGATTTTAAAGTTACTAAAAATAACAGTTCTTTCTTGATAAGTGATGTTGTAATGAGTGGAATAAGTATTGCTATTAATCAACGTTATCAATTTAGTGAAAAAATCGACACGCATGGCATAGCAAGCGTTATAGCTGAATTAAAATGCAATAACAATCCATGATATATATGCCTCATTGGCCTAAGCCACTTGGTAGCAGGCCGAATGATTTTTCTCTTGATCGCATAAAAGGCTTTCTTAGCAAACTAGATAACCCCGAGAAAAAAGTGCCTCCCGTAATTCATATAGCTGGAACTAATGGGAAAGGCTCAACACTAGCATTTATAAGATATATAATGCAAGCAGCAGGGTATAAGGTACACGCATACACTTCTCCACATTTAGTGAGTTTTAATGAGAGGATAGTGATAGCCGGCAGCTATATCGACGATAATGAATTATATAGCTTATTAGAAGAATGTCGTGCAGTAATTGCAGAACAACCTATCACTCTGTTTGAAGCTGCAACTATTGCAGCTTTTTTAGCTTTTTCTCGTCATAAAGCCGATATAACTTTAGTTGAAGTGGGTATGGGTGGAAGGCTTGATGCAACAAATGTTATAGATAATCCGATTTTAACAATAATTACTTCCATTGCACTTGATCATACGGAATATCTTGGCCCTACTGTAGAAATTATAGCAGGTGAAAAGGCTGGAATAATGAAACCTAATGTTCCTTGCGTAATAGCACCGCAAGAAAAATCTATAGTGAACACGCTAGAACACCACGCAATAAATAAGAAATCTCCCTTGTATAGAGGAGGTCTTGAATGGAATTGCAAAAAAAAGAACAACAAAATGGTTTTTCAATCAGCTATTCAATCAATAGAATTTCCTTTGCCATCTTTAAAGGGTGATCATCAGGTGATTAATGCAGGCAATGCTATTGCAGCATGTAGTATTTTAAGTGGAAAGTATGAATTTGATATTGGAGAAGAGGATATCACTTCAGGTTTACAGTGCACTTATTGGCCTGCACGGCTAGAGTCTATAAAAGAAGGTAATTTAATTTTCCTACTACCGAAAGATTGGCAATTATTTTTAGATGGTGCACACAATAATGATGGTGCTAGAGTACTATCTCAGTGGGTAAAAGATAATTTTGCTGAAGGTATTTATATGGTTTTTGGTGTTACTAGTAACAGAAATGTGGAAGAGTTCTTAGAGCACTTAAAGCCATATATCAAGCTACTATGTGCGGTTTGTGTTAAGTCTGAACCTAAAGCAACAAATACAAATTTGATTAGGGAAAAAGCCAATAACATAGGAATAAAAGCAGTTGAATGTGAATCAATTGGCGATGCAATATCAAATCACATATTAAAAGCCTCTACCCAAAACGTCAAAACCATACTAATCTGTGGCTCATTGTTCCTAGCTAGAGACTTCGCTATGGAGAATAGCTAACTTTGATGATATTAACTGACCGATGGGGAAATAACTTTGATTGCTCATAGTACTGCTTGGCTTTTCGTTATCGACTTCTATAAACTGATCATCACCTTTAAATTGCTCCTCAATTGAATTTATAGCTGTCTTTTTGAGAATATAATTACTTGCAGCATTTAAAATAGGTGAAGTAACAATTAAAAGCGTGAATGGTAATGAAAGTAATAAGCCGGATAACATCATAGAGTTAGTTATACCAAAGCCGTTGGCAACTAAATCTAATCCCATACCGAAAAACATTAAAGATGTACAGATTGTGTTGCTCAAAATAACTGAATTTTTTAGCCACTTTAATTTAGTCCTATCACTCTTTGAAAAATTTTCGCATTCTTGGTCAAAGTTAAACAATAATAAAATATTAGTCTGATGATTAAACTCTTTCCCATTTCTAGTATAAATGCTCTTAACAGCTAGATTTAAAATAGATCCTGCTAACAAGGGAGCAAGAAAACCTACTGCTATTGGTACATTAGAAGAAATACCATTAATTATTAAAAATGCAATTGATGTGAAGGATACTAAAAGAACTCCTAAGAGATTTGAATAAGAAGAATATTTTACATAAGCAGTTACATTATTGTTAATTGACTGCTGCTTATTATAGAGTTTATTTCTGCACTTATCATCTAAGTATTTTTGCAATTCTTCATAACTGCGACTCCACAACTTACCGCGTAATTCTTTTATTAAATTATTTCTTTTATTGAGACCTTTCTCCAATGGCTCTATTATAAATTCTTCAAAAAATGGCTTATTTAATGCAATAACCTTAAATTTCTCCTCCACTTCTTTATTGTTTGGGTTTTTATCTGAGTGATATTTTAACGATAATTTACGGTATTGTTGACTAAGCTTTTTCTTAATATTCTTAATGTCAGAATTTACCACATCCTCCTTTTGAATATTAAATGTTAAAAACAACTGCTTTAAAGCGTGGTACTCATTTTCATTCAAAACATTTCTAGCCACATTACACCTACAAATTAACTAACTATTAATGTTCTATAATATACATATTTCCAAACTATGTCAATTATTTCATAAATATCTTTGGTAAAAATTATTTCTGTTATGACTAGCATGATAAGTGTATGAAGCGACTAAAATTGTCATTACAGCGCTTAGTGTACGACAGTGCTCCAACATTTAGGGTTGCAGTTTTCATGGCAGATCTGAGTAGCTGACCCATCTAAGAGGTGTCATTCAAGTAGCTGACACTGGAATGGCTTTGTTGCATCGCACCTTATACGGTAGTAATTTACAATAAATTCATGTAGCCATTTCGAATTTAGTCATTTCAGTGTTGGCTACTTGGATGACACCACCTGCTATGCTGCAAATTGCAACGTTCGTACACTAAAGTATAGTGTGTTACTAACGAAGGCAAACAAATATCTGCTTTATGAAAACGTTAATATTTTTCATTGAAATAATACATAAATACTAGAAAAACCTTGGCAGGTTATTCGCGTTTGATTATCATAGAGAATTATATAAATTAATAAATGATCTATGGCAAGTAACCCAGAAGAAAGAAATAGTGATAAACAAAAAGCGCTAGATAACGCAATAAGCCAGATTGAAAAAGCATTCGGTAAAGGTGCAATAATGAAGTTGAAGCAAAACCCTGTAGAAAAAATAGACACAATATCCACAGGATCAATTGCGCTTGATTCGGCTCTAGGTGTTGGAGGTCTGCCAAAAGGGCGTATAATTGAAATATTTGGCCCCGAGAGTTCTGGTAAAACCACTCTTGCCTTGCACGTGATTGCTGAAGCACAAAAAAAAGGAGGATCATGCGCATTTATCGATGCAGAACATGCATTGGATGTCTTATATGCTCGTAAACTTGGGGTAAGCACTGATGATTTAGTGATTTCACAACCAGACACTGGAGAGCAGGCGTTGCATATTGTTGAGTATTTAGTGTGTTCTGGTGCGGTTGATGTGATAGTTATTGACTCTGTCGCAGCATTAACTCCAAGAGCTGAAATTGAAGGTGATATGGGTGATCAACATATGGGGCTGCAAGCAAGGCTTCTAAGTCATGGGCTACGGAAACTAACCTCTGCCGTTTCAAAAGCGAACTGTATATTGATATTTATTAATCAAATTCGTATGAAAATAGGAGTAGTGTATGGAAATCCTGAAACTACCACGGGTGGAAATGCATTAAAATTCTATACTTCTGTAAGGCTTGATATAAGAAAAGTTGGTGTAATAAAAGACAAAGAAAATATTACAGGTAATGAAACAAGAGTTAAAGTTGTAAAAAATAAAGTTGCTCCTCCATTTAGAGAAGCGAAATTTGATATAATGTACAATGAAGGTATATCAAAACTCGGAGAAATAATAGATATGGGAGCAAAGCTTGGTGTGCTTGAAAAAGCAGGCGCTTACTATTCATATAACAACACACGTCTTGGGCAAGGAAGAGAGAATGTAAAAACTTACCTAAAAACAAACAAAGAAGTCGCAAATGAAATAGAAACGAAAATCAGAGATTTACTCAGAAATCATGATAATTCTATCATAATAGACGAGGATAGTGAGCAACTTTTAGAAGAATCAGTTTTCTGATCTAAACTTAGGCATTAGATTTTGTGTTGGACGGGTTGTTACAGTATGACGGTAATTCTATGTGCTAATATAACAATCTGTAATGTTACCTTGTATCAAAAAGACTTTGCTGAAGCAGTTAAAAAAAGCTTTTCATGAGAAATTATAAATGATAAATTGTTAACAATAGGTTATTGTTAATAAGATTATGTGTTTTGGTTTACCTAATATAAACAGGGAAGGTTATTCATTTATAGTAGTTTCCTTTATAGTAACGTGTATAGCATTCTCTATATCTTGGGGGTTTGGCGTTACGTGCTTGTTTCCGACATTATTGTGTACTTATTTCTTTCGTGATCCAGCAAGAGCTGTGCCAAACAATAAGAATCTTATATTAAGTCCTGCTGATGGTGTGATTTCAAAAATTGAAGAAGTTAATTATCCTTTATCAGCAGAAAACGGAGAGGAGAAGAAGTTTACGCTTGTTAGCATATTTTTAAGTGTTTTGAACGTCCATGTGAACCGTATACCAATATCTGGTACGATAAAGGAAATGAGTTATAAAAAAGGCAAGTTTGTATCCGCAATGAGCAATAGGTCTAGTAATGAAAATGAAAAGCAGGTTATTGTAATTGAATACGAAAAGGGGAAAGAAATTATTGTGGAGCAAATAGCTGGATTAATTGCACGTCGTATCGTTTGTAATTTAGGAATATCCCAGAACGTAAAAGCAGGTGAAAGGTTTGGAATTATAAGGTTTGGCAGTAGAGTGAATATCTATGTTCCTGCTGATACAGAAGTCAGAGTTTCAGAAGGGCAAACTGTTATTGGTGGTGAAACAATTATAGCAAACTTAAATAAGGAAAACGTTCAAGAGAAGCTTACTTTTGACGTTATATGAATAACGATGGAAGTAACAGTAGATTCTTACCTATTACTAAATTATTCCCAAACTTTATAACTTTATTGGGTTTATGTTCTGGTCTCACTTCACTTAAATTTACATTTAATGAACAATGGGAATTCTCAGTAATTTTTATCATCATTGCAGCAATAATAGATGGAATGGATGGCAGAATAGCTAGAATTCTAAAATCAACTAGCGATTTTGGAGCCCAGCTTGATTCTTTTGCAGATTTTCTAAATTTTGGTGCAGCGCCTGCATTTCTTTTGTATTTTTGGAAGCTAAACGAAATCAAAGTCATAGGTTGGATTTTAGTAATGATATACGTAATCTGCATATCAATAAGACTTGCAAGATTTAATGTTTCGCTACACTCAGAACAACCATACTGGGAAAAATTTTTCTTTTCTGGTGTTCCAGCTCCAGTGTGTGCTTTACTTTCTTTGTTACCAATAATTATTACCTTTCAATCTCATGAGAGTGAATACTTACTTCTCATAGAGCGATTTTTTAACACAAGAAACGTAGCTTATTACTTTCTGGCCATTTCATTTTTTTCGATAAGTCACATTCCAACTTTCTCTGCAAAATATATTTATATTCCCAAAAGCCTATCCTATATATTTGTGTCATTTTTTGGAGTACTTATTGTATTTTTCATCAGTAAGCCCTGGATGACTCTACCAATTTTAGGTATAGTGTATACACTTACTATTCCAATAAGCATCGGGTTTTACATATATTTTACATATAAAACTCGTTAGCTAACAAAAAATAGAAAACTGCATGATTTTGAAGATAAGTGAACTATTAAATTCATTTCTGTATATAAAGATATTCAACATTCCATTTATAATTATTTGGGTAATTGCAACTGGAATCTTTTGTACTGCCCAGTTCAAATTCATTAACTTTAGGTTACTTAAATATGGAATACAGACGCTATTCAATCTAAAGTGTAATAACAGCAACAATGGCATAATCACTCATATTCAAGCGTTTGCAACAGTAATTTCAGGAACAGTTGGTCTTGGAACAATATCAGGAGTTGCAATAGCTATCACAATAGGGGGCCCAAGTGCAGTTTTTTGGATGGTAATTACCGGAATACTTGGTATGTCGATAAAGTTTGCCGAGGTGGTGCTTGCATTTACTTATCGCTCTGAAAATACAACTGGCGGGGCTTTTTATTACATGAAGTACGGGCTTGCAAAAATTGGATTTGCAAAAACTGGTAGATTTCTTGCCTTCACTTATGCGATTATGCTACTTATTGCAATGATTTTGGGCGGTATACCATTTCAAGCAAATCAAATAGCAGCACTATCAAATAACCTCCTAGAATACAACGCATCCATTATTATATCCCTGCTTGTCTTTATTGTAATATTGGGAGGAATAAAGCGCATTGCTTTCGTTTCAACGAGCTTAGCACCAATTATGATAGTGCTATATGTGGGTATGTGTATATATTTAATTTATGTAAACGGAAGTAATTTGCTGAATGCTCTATCCATAATATTCCAAGATATCTTCAATAAATCAGCTATAGGAAGCGGAGTATTGAGCGGATTAATAGCCGGAGTGAGAAGATCAGTGTTTGCTAAAGAAGCAGGTACCGGAACAGCAGCTATAGCACATTCAGCTGTAAAAGAAGAAGATCCAATTAAAGTTGGGTGCGTTGCAATGATTGCACCACTTATAGACACAATATTAATCTCATTTTTGACTGGTATTGTGATAATTATCACTGGTATGCATAGCACTGATAACGTGGGTGATATTACACTAATTAGTTCGATATTTTCAACAGCTTTGCCCTTGTTCAGCAAGTTAGTTTTTCCGCTAATGATGTTTTCCTTTGCATTTTCCACAATAATAGCTTATTGTTACTACTGTGAAGTTGCTTTGCTGTATTTATTTGGTAGTAAAAAAATACTGATACCGTTCCAAATTCTTATAGTGGTTTCAGTGTATATCAGCTGTATGTCAAAGAATATAGAATTTATATCTTATCTAGGTGACAGTTTGTTTATATGCCTTATGATTCCAAATGCTGTTGCAATATATCTACTAAGAAGGGAAGTTTTGAATACAATAGATTCTTATTACAATTCTAAAGGGTATTAACATGATTTATAGATTGCTTTGTATGGTGTTATTTTGCCTATTGTTTAATGATGTGTACGCTGCTTCAGGTTTTTACGAAAGTTATGACGCTGTGTTGAATGGAATAAATAACTTCATGAATGAAGTACTGTTTTTCAAGATCCTTTACGTGCCATTTATAATCCTTCTACTAGTTTTTGGTTATGTGTTTCTAACATTACGTTTTGGATTTCTCAACATAAGAATGTTTAAGCATGCGTTTGCTATTTTATGTGGAAAATATGACACGAATCACCATGATGGTCATATTACGCATTTTCAGGCATTTATGACTGCACTTTCAAGCACAGTAGGCCTTGGAACTGTTGCTGGAGTCGCAATTGCAGTTTCAATGGGTGGACCAGGAGCGGTGCCTTGGATGATGATTACAGGTTTTTTTGGTATGTCAGCAAAATTTGCTGAGGTAACGTTGGCGTTTAGACATAGAACAGAAGATCAGGACCAATTGTTTAGTGGTCCCTTTCAGTATATAAGGAATGGTCTGGAGGAATTTGGATTTAAAAAACTTGGTATTGTGCTGGCTGCCATGTATGCAGTATTCTTTGTATTATCAGGTCTTGGTGGAAGTGTAGCGTTTCAAACCAACCAAATGGTTTCAATATTATCTGGCTATTCAAGTTGGGTAGATGGTCACTCTTGGTTTCTTTCTTCCATAATTTCTGCGCTGCTTGCTCTAGTGATTATTGGCGGAATTAAAAGGATAGCTAGAGTATCTTCTGCACTAGTGCCTATTATGTCACTTATATATATCTTTAGTTGTATTATTATTATTGCATTTAATATTCATAACCTTGGTTATACGTTGAAAATATTATTTTCCACTATGATAGATTTCAATGCTGTTGGCGGAGGGATGGTAGGAGCATTTGTTGCTGGAATTCAAAGGGCAATCTTTGCCAGCGAAGCAGGTGTTGGTTCTGCTTCAATTACTCATGCAACAACTAAAGATGAAGAACCAGTAAGAACTGGACTAGTCGCTATGATAGAACCATGCTTTGACACAATGTTAATTTGCTGTTTAACAGGAATAACAATAGTAATAACAGGTGCATACCAAACAGGTGTTGGTGAGGGAATATTAATTACTCACAAAGCATTTGAGACAGTTTCTCCATGGTTTCCTATCCTTCTAACAGTAGCTGCTCCTTTGTTTGCATTTTCTTCAGTAATTTCGTTTGTATATTGTTGTGAAATGGGGTGGCTATATTTATTCGGTGCAAAAAGTATAGTGATATACCGCATAGCGGTAATAATTGTGGCGTTTTTCTCTGGTCTTTCTAAAGATATAATGGCTATTGCCAATATCGGTGGAACTTTATTCTCTTGTTTAGCTCTCATCAACATGACAGCGCTTATACTGTTTAGTAATCAGATTAACGATGAAGTTCAGTGCTACCTAAAAAGGCTGAGGAATAATAAAATTAATTAGGTTCTTGGTATAATGGAAAAGTATGTAGTCCTTATACTGTCCTACATACTCGGTTCAATACCGTTTAGCTTAATCATTACAAGAATAAAAGGGATAAACTTAAGAGAAGTAGGTTCAGGAAACATTGGTGCTACAAACGTTGCAAGGACGGGAAATAAATTTCTTGCTGCTTTGGCATTATTTCTGGATTCCTTTAAGGGATTTATTGCCGTTTATATAGCACAACAATTTTGTGATAATAACGATTTTTATATATATGTATCTGCAATTTTAGCAGTTTTAGGACACATGTTTCCTATTTGGCTAAAATTCAGTGGAGGAAAGGGCGTTGCAACCACTCTAGGGATACTGATAGCATTTAACATCGATATTACTTTAGTATTCGTAATAATTTGGATAATAGTCTTTCTTGCCTTTAGATACTCTTCCCTTGCTTCACTCAGTGCTACTTCAACGGCTGTAGCATGGTCCTTTTTTTTTCAGAGGAATTTGTTCTTAACATTACTAATTATAGGAGCACTGGTCTTCCTAAAACACCACAGAAATATTGTGAATCTTCTGCAAGGTAAAGAGTATAAATTTTATAGATAATGTACTGCCAAATTATTGACACTTAAACTACGAGACAAATTGCTTGACGGTATGATTTTGTCCTCTTTGTTTAAGTCTATGATTTTTGCTTTTGTTATATTCTCTACTTCTTGAGGTGTTAAAAGACCATCTTCAATGAATTCCTTTTTTGTTTCTCTTATTTTTTCATAAAGTTGAGTAACGTGATCTTTATTTCCTTCATATACACTTTCAATTTCTAACTCTAGCTTATGTGAAGCTCCTTTTTTTAACATTTCATCCATTGCTGCTTTTGTTACTTTTAACCTTTCTTGCAAAATTTTCGTTATTTTTACTGAGTTCTACATATACCCTATAACATCTTTTTTCTCTTGGGAGCATTCTTAACCCATCTAACATGCTAATTATCTGACCTTCAATAGTCTTCTCAGCCTTTAATTTAAATTCTGCTACTTCTTCTATTATCTTATTAGCTATTCTCTTAGCTCCATCCAAAGATGAATCCTTGAGAGAAAAATCTGTCTCGAGTAGATCTCGATTTAATAGCTCTAAGAACCTGTCTTGAAAGGAACTAAGCAGCTAATTTAGCAAGCATAATAGTAATCATATTAAAGGAGATATTAGTTTTTGAAGTAAGAGGAGAATGCTCATAATCCTTGCTCATACGTCTAAAATTGGAAAGCCAAGCAAAAGTTCTTTCAACAATCCACCGTTTAGGAATAACTTGAAATCCTACAGCATCAGCTGCTTTTTTAGTAATCGTCAATAAACATCCTGTTTTCAATAAACAGTAATTTTGCAATTTACCAATATATCCCTGATCAGCGAGAAACCTTTGTAGCGTTGAAGCTTTTCGTTTAGCTTGAGTAAAAAGATTTAGAGCACCATCACGATCTTGAATGCCTGCACTATGAACATCAGCTGTAATAATTAGGCCTATTGTATCCACAATGATGTGACGTTTTCTACCCTTTATTTTCTTGCCAGCATCATATCCTCTGGATCCCCTTTTTGAGTGGTTTTCACTGATTGACTGTCAATTATTCCTACCGAAGGTATTTCATTTTTGCCAACCATTTTTCTTACCTTTTTTACTAACATATCGTGTATTTCTTCCAATTTGCCACTATTACGCCACCTGAGAAAATAATCATACACCGTTTTCCATGGCGGAAAATCTTTTGGCAGCATTCTCCACTGGCAACCACCTTTCATTATGTATCTTATTGCATTAATAATTGTTCTAATATTGTGCTTTCTTGGCCGTCCTACTGCACCTTGTGCAACACTTGGCTCCAAAATTTCCCATTCTTTGTCACTTATATCACTTGGATACATTTTTACCTACTATTTTTTACTTATCTCATCATATTCTCTTTCTCATTTCTTTTCAAGACAGGCTCTAAGAATACTTTTTTTCCGATGTTTTCGAGTAAACTTTCTTGGTCATCTAAATCATGCTCCTGCAGTTTATTTCTCATGTGCTGAACCAGCTCACAACATTGTAATTTATTTAACTTTATAGAGCTAATATTTTTCATTAACGTCAGCACAATTTGTTCACTATATTGAGAAGTAATACTCAATAATTTTCTCATTAAAGGAATACTTACTTCTGAAATAAAATCATCAACTATTTTTTGACTTTCATCGTCTTCATAACCATTTTGAACGTCATACCAAGCCTTAAGAATTTCTTTATTGTTTTTCTTGTTTTTTAACCTGTCTAACATAAACTCACGTGCTTTATTTTGTGCTTCTGAGAGCAACATTTCCCTTGGGGGAGTAAATCTAATTTCTGGATCAGGATGAATACCCTCTAGCGTGCTTAACATTCTATAGATAATACCGGTGAAGCAAGTGTTAGGAATTCGCTCTTTTCTAGAGAAAGTTTGGCTATCAATTAAATTAGAAATCAATGCATCCTTTTTACTCTTAACGGCTTCTCCGTCTCCATCATTGCAAGCCCTTAAAACTAAAAGCAGAACCTGCCCACCTGTAAAGCCGGAGCTATGCTTTTGATCATCTTTGCAAAAGTCATCTAAAAATGCAATTACTCTTCCTTTATCCTCATCACTAAACTCATATGAATTGTTTATATATCCAATGAATTGAATATATTCATCATTTTTGATTACGTCTTCAGGTACTTGTTCACTATACTTACCTTTTAATTTATCAATATTTTTAATGATATCATCATTTAATTGATGGGGCAGTAAATGTTCAAGCTTAACATCAAAACTATTAACCATACCACGTAAATTCTCTTTTATACCTTCCAAAAAGAAATTTATAGAAGCTTTAAGCAGCGTAAATGGGTTAAAATCTTTTGGCCTTAGTTCACTCTGCAATAAAATTAATAGCATTGTAAGTGGTATAGTTCCCAGTAACGAAATAAGCAAGAAAGTGGTAGTGAAAGTTAGATATGTTATGAAAGCAGAAAACAAGAGGAAGGCTGCTACCTTGATTGTATTGTTTTTAAAAAATATTTCCCAATATTCCCTTTTGCTCATTTTTTGCTGTTTTGCCGTTTTTATTTCTTTGTAGATATAAAGAGTTTTAATTTCAGACCTGAAGAACATAGTACCAAGAGAAAAAAGAACATTAACAGGATTAGTGATAATGCTTAACGAGACAAAAGCTCCAAAGTAGCTAACAAATTTTAGCTTACTAGAATCCTTTGAAGGAAATTGTATTTGAGAAATACCTATCATAGCTTACCTTCAACATCATTACACTCTAGTAATAGCATAATAATTTAAAACGTCAATGTTTAAGTATCTTATTATCCGCACACTCATCGTATTCGATCTCGACTGTAGAGTGTGCTATCTCGAACTTATCTAGCAATATTTTTTTTATTTCATATAAAACATTGGTGTGCTGCACATTTTGCTTTATTTTAGCATGCATGGTAATTATAAAATAATTATCAGACAGCGACCATGTATGTATGTGGTGCACATCTATCACTTCAGGTAATTCTGATGTGATCTTACTTTTTATCTCTTCAGCAGATATACCCTCAGGCGTACCTTCAAGGAGTATATGGCAAGAATTTTTGAGAATTTTATAGCCGCTATTTAGAATTATCACACTAACAAATACTGATAAGATTGGATCTACTATTTGCCATCCAGTAAGCATGATAATTATAGATGCAAGTATAGCAGCTACAGAACCTAAAATATCTCCTATAACGTGTAGTACAGCACTTTTTATGTTTATATTGCTCTCGCATTTACTATGTAATATAAAAAAGACTATTATGTTAGAGACAAGACCGAGTGTAGCAATTATTAACATTACTTTCCACTCAACATTGACTGGAAAAATAAACCTCTTTATTGACTCAATTATAATGATTACTGCAATGAGGAATAGAGTTAAACCATTAACAAATGCTGCAATTATCTGCAACCGATGATATCCGTATGATCTCTGCAAATCGGATTTCTTAGCTGAAAACCTATGTGCTAACCAGCTTAAAACCAAGGCAAAGAGGTCAGTGAGCATATGCCCTGCATCTGATAATAGAGCAAGCGAATGTGAAATTATTCCACCTACTATTTCCATAAACATTGTTATCGCAACTATTATTATGGAATAGATTAAGCGCTTGGACTGCGCTGCTGAGTGTTTACCGTTATGCACTGCTGTCATATAAAATCTTTTCATAAACAAAAACGTGGGTAACACTGGGTTCGAACCAGCGACCGCTTGCACGTCAAGCAAGTGCTCTACCAACTGAGCTAATTACCCATCGTGGTTTTAGTATAGTGCTTTGGTGGAATGAAAGTCAATAAACCACTTTGCTTTTGTCCTTGTCCAATGTGATTCCGGAATATAGCTGTATAGAATTTCAGCCATATTCTAAATTTTACATATTAAGTTAACTATCTATACTTTATTTATTAAGATATAAATTATATTAATACAGGGATTTACGTTTTTTTTAGGGAAATTACTTTATGCTTGATATTGAAAGATCAGCAAATTAGAGGTTAAAATTATGACAATTAGTCAACAAGTAAATAAAAATATAACTAAAGCAGAATATTTCAACAATAACGGCAAAGGGTTTAATTCGCCACATGTTATAGAAGTTGAAGATTTAAATATTAAAGTAGAGGTTTATTCTCACAATTTAAGAGCAAGTAAAGTTGCTAACATTGAAAGTGAGATAAGAGAAACAGCTACTAATTTTAAAAACGCATTCGAGTTAGAACGCGGCAGTTCAGAACAAACATTTAAAATTTACATGTTTGATGACAAGGATGATTACACTCACCTTGGCGGAAGCGAGCGTTTCGGTTCTTACCTTGGAGACGAAGGTGGTAAATGTTACTACAAAGGGAAAGCTGACGTTTTTGCTGAAATGTACGTCTACCAGCAAGGTGGCATTCATAACCTTCAGCATGAATTTGCACATGGTTTAACTTACTTGGCTACAGGAGGCAAATCTTTACCTACAGTATTAATGGAAGGAATTGCAGACTACTTTGAGCATCATTCAGATCATAAATTCAATTCTCAAGGATCAAGTATCGACAAAACTGAAGCTGCAAATTTGGATTTAGATAAAATTTTAAGTTTAGAATACTCAAAGGACAGCGAAGCAAATAGCTTGGTTTATAAAACAGGTCATGCGTTGATAATGTACTTACAGGAAAAAGATCCTAGTTTATTAAGAGACTACCTAGATGCTTTACGTCAAGGTAACTCAGATGAGTCAAAAAGTTTCTTGAAAGACATAAAAGGACACGATACTGACTTCAAAAGTTGGCTTGCTGAGAATGATACAGAAACTGCAATGGAACATCTCAACGCTTTGCAAGTTACAAAAGGAGATTTCATAGCAATTGGTCAAGAAATAGTGGGTGGAGAAATTAAAAACGTATCCTACTATAAAGCAAATATAGAAAAAATGGATGGAGAAAACGTTGGAAGTTTTTCTCCTGTAGAACACGTTGCATTTTATGATGTTGCTCGTGCTATAAATAGGGCAACAAATGATACACTTGATATATCAAAGGAATATCATTTCCTCAAGGTAGTAAAAACTTCCGATGGACAGGATAAACTAACTTACTCTGACCAACAAGGTAATGAATATCGAAACAGTCAAGAGTATAAAAATCAGGCTTTAAGGATATTATCAAAATATGATACAGAAATTAAGAATCAGGTAGATGAATTTGATAATTTGAATAAAGAACGTGGTGAAATGTATCAAAAATATCATAAAGGAGAGATTACTATTGAAGAGTTACGTAATGAGGAAAATACAAAATACAGACCAGCATTTTTAAAGTTTGATCAACTAAAAAACAAAGCTGTTGATAAGATTGAAAATAATTCCCAAGCAGCAAAAATATTAGATGGGCTGGTCAATATCGATCCAAACTTAATCAGAGGTACTCATATTGATCTACAAGAAGGTAAGATTTTTTCTATGCAAGCTCATGGTCAAGGAGATATGGGTGCACTGTCTATATATGACGGAAATACAAAGCTTGGAGAATTATTGAGCGAATCAGGATTTTTTAAGCAAGTTGAAGGCCAAACTAAAGAAACTTTCGTTTTTGAGGATATATTACACAACTTAAATGTTTCATACGAAGGTGGTGCTTACATGGCAGTTACAAAAGAAAACGGTCATTATAAAGCTTCCCTAATAGATGGCAGAACAGTTGAACGTGATGAATACTTTGATGAGGCGCATTTACATGAAAATGAATTGTTGCATCCTAGCACTGGACACATCCAAAAAGATTTAGATTCTCTGCTCCTTAGATGTATGGTCCCAGAGTGTGATGGTGTGGATTTAGTATAAATAATTCTGGAGACTGTGTCCACTGATAACATATAAATTCATAAGGAGTAAGACCCTTAAGAGTTTTGAGTCTCTTTGCATAATTATAAGCCATAACAAAGTTATAAAGGTGTTCTTTAAGTTGCTGGTGCGATTGATAGTAATACTTCTTAACTGTAGCATCCTTTAAAGTTTTATTCATACGCTCGACTTGCCCATTCGTCCAAGGATGGCTAACTTTTGTCAAACGATGTTCAATAACATTCCCTTCGCAAACTCTATCAAATATATGTTGGAAAGCATACTTATGACGCTTCTGGTTTGTAAATTGTATACCGTTATCTGTCAAAATAGTATGGATTTTATACGGTAAAATTCTAATCAAATTACGTAAGAACTCAGCAGCTATGGGTTTTGTAGCACTGTTACGCAACTCAACATAGGTAAATTTGGATGTCCTATCAATAGCAACAAACAAATGTAATTTGCCCTCCTCAGTTCTAACTTCAGCAATATCAATATGAAAGTAACCGATAGGATATTGTTTGAATTTCTTTTTTGACTTAACTTCTCCATCAACAGTTGGTAATCTGCTAATGTTGTGTCTTTGTAAACAACGATGCAAGCTAGAGCGAGTCAAATGCGGAATTGTAGACTGCAGAGCGTAAAGGCAATCATCTAGTGGCAGTAGTGTATACTTGCGAAATGTAACTATTATAGCTTCCTCTTCTAGCGTTAAAACAGTCGATCTTGGACGCTTTGGACCCATATCAGCATCTTTCGTAAATGAACGTTTTCTCCACTTAATAATAGTTTTTGGATTAAGGTTATAATGCTTGGAGAGTTTTGCTATGCTCTCTTTTCTATTTTGTATTGCTCTACGAATCGTCTGTGTTGTTTTGGCGCACCCATGCAATATTTGTCCCATAACTCCTCCTTTGATGGTATTTTTTTCTCATATTTTATCATACCATCACACTCTGGGACTGTACATACCTTCAGTTTCATGATAAGAGGGCTGGCGAAGGGTGTCAAGTAAGTTTTTTCGTTTCTACCAGCTACTTGGATGACACCACATAAATTAATAAATAGGAAAATTACTACAAATCCTTTCAACTTTAGCTTTTACTGCTTTTTCGACACTTGAGCTATTTCCGCTGATTAATCCTTGAATTACTTCATTTATTAGACCAGCTATCTCTTTAAAATTTTCTGCCTCAAGTCCGCGTGTTGTCTCAGCAGCGGTGCCAAAACGGAGCCCTGAAGTGATGGTCGGCTTTGCTGTATCAAATGGTACAGAGTTTTTATTACAGGTAATACCGGCTCTCTCAAGGCTATCTACAACGTCTTTTCCAGTTAATTTCTGCGATCTTAAGTCAACTAGCACTATATGAGAGTCAGTGCCACCGGTTATAATGTCAAGTCCATGCTTTTGCAATTCTTGAGCCAGCACTTTCGCATTTTCCACGACTTTCTTGCTATAAGTCTTAAACTCTGGTGCTAATGCTTCTTTAAATGCAACAGCTTTTGCAGCTATCACATGCATAAGTGGCCCGCCCTGCAATCCTGGAAAAACTGCGGATTGAATTTTTTTGTGTAATGCTTCATCATTGGTCATCACTATTCCACCACGAGGACCACGCAAAGTTTTGTGAGTCGTGGAAGTCATAACATGTGCATATTCAGCAGGGGATGGATATTCGCCCGCTGCAATAAGCCCTGCATAGTGAGCAATGTCTGCAAGCAAATAAGCACCAACTTTATCTGCAATCTCGCGAAAGCGTTTGAAGTCCATTTTTCTTGGATAAGCAGAAGCACCAGCTATGATCAATTTAGGTTTATGCTCCAGCGCCAGCTTTTCTATCTCATCCATATCCAGCAAGTAAGTGTCTTTATTCACTGTATATTGAATTGACTTAAACCATTTACCAGAAAGGCTTGGTGCCGCACCATGAGTTAGATGCCCACCGCAACTCAGTGATAATCCAAGTATTGTATCGCCTGGAGTAAGCAGTGAAGCAAATACCGCCTGGTTTGCCTGAGAACCAGAATGAGGTTGAACGTTTGCAAATTTAACACCAAACAACTTACAAAGTCTTTCTATAGCCAGACTTTCAATTTTGTCCACATGCTCACAACCACAGTAATATCTTTTACCTGGATAACCTTCTGCGTATTTATTAGTCAGAAAAGAGCCTTGTGCCTCCATTACCGCTTTGCTTGCAAAATTTTCTGATGCAATTAATTGCAATTGTGATTTTTGGCGTTGTAATTCTTTTTCTATAGACTGATAAACCTCGTTATCAAAAGACTTTAAACTATTTTTAGAGCCACAGATTTTTTTTAAAACACTCATCATAGATCAAACCTCGCTTTAATTTTAAGATGCACAAGCAATTTTAAGACTGCTTATCCTGCTTTTTTAACCATAAGAGCCCAAAAACAGCTATCAGCAAACATACAGGAATAATAGATGTTGCTTTTATCAGCAATTCAGCACTATACACAGGATTTCCTTGTATCACTGTCCTATCCCAACACAAATCTATTATTTTTGCGATCCCAGTGTGAAAAAAATAGCCAAAAACCATGACTATCATATTTGACACAGCTGTAGTTAATCCTATTAAGTTATTATTTACATAACTTAATGCTTTGTACAGTGTTACTATTTGATATCCAGAAGCGAAACCTATAACAAGAAGTGCAGGCAATACAATATACAATCCGCCAGCCTGTGTAAAAAGTAAAAGGAAACTAGCAATCATTGCAAAGGAACAGACAATAATAACTTCATAATGTCTATTTGGATATTTTTCTAATATGTGAGCAAAAGAGAGCAATCCAGCTGCAAATCCTACATATATAACAGAAGAAATTGAAGACGCTAGATCACCGGCCATTTGATATACCTCACATAAAAAAGCTTTTGTCCAAGCATCAGCAAAACCTTCTAGTGGACCTACCATTAAGCCACCAAAAAAACTAATTAGTTGGATATTTTTCTAATATGTGAGCAAAAGAGAGCAATCCAGCTGCAAATCCTACATATATAACAGAAGAAATTGAAGACGCTAGATCACCGGCCATTTGATACACCTCACATAAAAAAGCTTTTGTCCAAGCATCAGCAAAACCTTCTAGTGGACCTACCATTAAGCCACCAAAAAAACTAATTAGAATGATATATTTATTGAAAAGCACAGTTTTTAGATCCTTCATGCTAATTTTTTCTTTTCGAAAGTCGTAAGCATTGTAAGGAATAACTAAAAATAAAGATAAAGCGAGTAAGAAACCAAACCCTGAAAGAATATAAATTACGTAATTCCAACCAAACTCATCAAGCAAAAGTTCTATTGGTAGACCACCATATATTGCCCCTAATAGCCCTATAATAACAGATATGCTTGCCATTTTTGCTGATTTTTCTCGCGGAAAATACATACTGGCAACTTTAAATACTCCTATTACTGACGCAGACGAGCCAATCCCAACAATTATTCTACCTAATACTGAATAATACCACTCATCAAAGCACACAAGAGGTAATGTTCCAATAGATACCAAGACAGCACAAATAGGTAAAACAATTTTTGGACCGAATCTATCAAAACAAAGACCAACAGGGATATGAACTAGTGTAAATCCCACATAGTAGAGACCATTAAATTGCCCTAAATCTGCAATGCTTATATTAAATTTTGTTATTAATACAGGCGCAATTATGTTTGGCATGACACGTAACACATACTGGTATGCATAGAGAAGAGATACTATCAACCATACAAAAAAATTACTTTTCGACATACCTACCACCTAATAAAACCCAATTACAATTAAAACAAAAATATCAAAGTAAAATAAAGTATTATATTTCATAATAACAAGAGCCTTAAATTAGTACATCTAACGATTTTATCATACGAGCCTTCGATAAATTATCTACTTATTACAATCAACTTCTCTAAAATCTTTATTTTTTAACCATAAGAGCCCAAAAACAGCCACCAGCAAACATACAGGAATAACTGATGTTGCTTTTATCAGCAATTCAGCACCATACACAGGATTTCCTTGTATTATTGTTCTATCCCAACACAAATCTACTATTTTTGCGATCCCAGTGTGAAAAAAATAGCCAAAAACCATAACTATCATGTTTGACACAGCTGTAGCCAGGCCTACTAAGTTATTATTTACATAACTTATCGCTTTGTAAATGGTAACCACCTGATATCCAGATGTGAAGCCAATAATAAAAAGCGTAGGTAATACAACATACAAGCCACCAATCTGAGTAAAAAGCAAAAGAAAACTAGCGATCATTGCAAATGAGCATGCAATTATTACTTCATAATGCTTATTTTTATATTTTTCCAATAAATAAGCCAAAGAGAATGATCCTGTTAACATTCCTATCAATATTACGGAAGAGAGAGAAGATGCCAAGTCTTCATTCATTTTATATACTTCAAAAAAGAATGCTTTCACCCAACCATCGGCAAAACCTTGCATTGGACCGACCATGAGTCCACCAAAAAAGCTAATTAGAATAATATGCTTGTTGAAAAGTATGTTTTTTAAGTCTCTAATGCTAACTTTTTCCTGTTGAGCATTGCTTTCAGGCGTTACTAAGAACAGCAACAGAGCAAGTAAACACCCAAATGCTGAGAATGTATAGATAACATAATTCCAGCCAAATTTATCGAGTAAGAAGTCTAAAGGTAACCCGCCACATATCCCTCCCAAAATTCCTATAATTATAGATAAGCTGGCCATTCTTGCTGATTTTTCTTGCGCAAAATACATGCTTGCAACTTTAAAGATTCCAATTGCCGAAGCGGATGACCCAATTCCCACAATTATTCTTCCAATTATTGAATAACTCCACTCATCAAAGCATATAAGCGGTAGTGTTCCGGTAAATGTCAAAACGGTACAAGCAGGTAAAACAAACTTTGGTCCAAATCTATCAAGGAAAAGACCAATAGGTATATGAGCTAGCGTATAGCCTACATAGTATAACCCACCAAACTGGCCAACATCTGCAATACTTATGTTAAATTTTGTTATTAATTCAGGCGCAATTATGTTTGGAATTACGCGTAATATATATTGGTATGCATAAAACAGTGACGTCAACAACCAGATTAAAAAATTCCTCTGCAACATGAATCTCAGCTAAAATTTAGGATTATAGATACTTTAGTTATAAAAAACAATACTATATTAATCATCTAAATCTGCTTAGCTCTTTTTACAGCTTATAACTTTAAGTAACCAAAAGCCTATCATTCCTATTAGTAGGCATATAGGTATTATTAACATAGACTTAACCATTACATCAGTTCCATAAAATGGCTTTCCATCGATAATTTCACCGTTCCAATAAAAATTCATTATATTTGCAATAATGACGTGAAAAAAATAACCAAAACTCATAACTATGGAATTACCTACAGATCCTGCACTTGCTACTGCTTCGTTTTTTACACAACTTACAACTTTAGCAGTAAAAACAATTTGGTATGCAGAAGCAAGACCAATAATGAATAGTAATATACATGCCAGGAGTTCACTAATATTGCATATAAAAAGTAATAAGAACACAATTATCATGGCCATAGCACAAGAAATTATTATTTCATAGTGCTTGGTTGGATTTTTTGCTAATATGTAAGGAAGTAATAAATGCCCAAAGCCAAAGCCTATTAGAACCTGTCTTGAAAGGAACTAAGCAGCTAATTTAGCAAGCATAATAGTAATCATATTAAAGGAGATATTAGTTTTTGAAGTAAGAGGAGAATGCTCATAATCCTTGCTCATACGTCTAAAATTGGAAAGCCAAGCAAAAGTTCTTTCAACAATCCACCGTTTAGGAATAACTTGAAATCCTACAGCATCAGCTGCTTTTTTAGTAATCGTCAATAAACATCCTGTTTTCAATAAACAGTAATTTTGCAATTTACCAATATATCCCTGATCAGCGAGAAACCTTTGTAGCGTTGAAGCTTTTCGTTTAGCTTGAGTAAAAAGATTTAGAGCACCATCACGATCTTGAATGCCTGCACTATGAACATCAGCTGTAATAATTAGGCCTATTGTATCCACAATGATGTGACGTTTTCTACCCTTTATTTTCTTGCCAGCATCATATCCTCTGGATCCCCTTTTTGAGTGGTTTTCACTGATTGACTGTCAATTATTCCTACCGAAGGTATTTCATTTTTGCCAACCATTTTTCTTACCTTTTTTACTAACATATCGTGTATTTCTTCCAATTTGCCACTATTACGCCACCTGAGAAAATAATCATACACCGTTTTCCATGGCGGAAAATCTTTTGGCAGCATTCTCCACTGGCAACCACCTTTCATTATGTATCTTATTGCATTAATAATTGTTCTAATATTGTGCTTTCTTGGCCGTCCTACTGCACCTTGTGCAACACTTGGCTCCAAAATTTCCCATTCTTTGTCACTTATATCACTTGGATACATTTTTACCTACTATTTTTTACTTATCTCATCATATTCTCTTTCTCATTTCTTTTCAAGACAGGCTCTTAGTATCCATTTTGAAATGCTATATGCAATGTGTCTATCTATAGCGTACATCTCATGCAAGAATGTTGCGGACCACGCATCTGCAAAGCCTTCTAATGGTCCAACCATAAAACCGCCAAACAAACCTATCAATAAAATATCTTTATTAAATATAACTTTGCTTAAATTTTTAATATTTAATTCTTCGTCTGAGGTGCCAACTTTAGGTATAGATATAAAGGTAGTTAAAGCAAGCAATAATCCAAGCATTATACACACAGTAAATAAATAATCCCACCCAAACTTATCAAGTAAGACATGTAATGGTTTGGTGGCAAATACACCACCTGAAATGCCAATAATAACCGATATGCTGAACATCATGGCAAATTTTTCTCTATGGTAATAGATTCTTATTATTTTAAAGAGTCCAAGTACTGAAGCAGAGGATCCAATACCAGTAATTATTCTTCCAATAATAGAATAACTCCAATCATTAGAACTGACTAAAGGTAAAGCACCTAAAGATGTTAATGCAATACAAATCGGTATAACAACTTTAGAACCAAATCTATCTAAAAGAATACCTACAGGAATATGTGCTAACACATAACCTACATAATACAGTCCACAAAATTGTCCTATTTCTGTTGTTCCTATATTAAACCTTACTACCAATTCAGGAATTATAATATTTGGAATTACGCGTAATATATATTGGTATGCATAAAACAGTGACGCCAACAACCAGATTAAAAAATTCCTCTGCAATACTTTACCCCAAAGCTAGCATTATAGATACTCTGTTTATAGAAAACAATATTTTTATGAATACTTATTTTAATTTACCGGAATTTTACACAGTTGAACTCATAGCCAACATAAGTAGTTTATGCATTAACTAAATTTTCCAGGTTCAAGTTTGGATGATGGAAAAAGTTCACTTTTTCTATTTTTAAAAGAGACCTTTTATTTTACTTATAATTTTTTCTACCATATCTACAACTGGCTCATGAATAAGGTATATGAAAAAAATTACACCACAAATGATAAGTATATTTATGATTTTACCCTTATTCATCTTTATCTTGAGCTTCACTTTTGTTACAAGATCCATTTTATTTATGTTTTTATTTCATGCTGACAATTATATCTTAAATACCATAATTTTCAGTAAAATTTGACTTCAGAAGTATTCTATTAATTCAATATTAACCTTTTTATGTGTAAAATAGTTAATATAATATTAAAGCAGGCTGATGAATATAAGCACGATAGATAATACGCTGCAAAATTACATAACAAAATACATTGAACAAACATTCGCTACACACGTGCTAGGCAATAGATACGACAAATTGTATAGGAAACTTCTAAGTGGTATAGAAGAGATAATAAAGCTTGCTGTAAATGAAGCAAAACACTACGATGAAAATTTAGAAGATCTATATAACGATTCAAGATTTAATAAGAAATTTATTCAAGCTGTTGCTAAACATCAGGTGTCGGAATTTTTAAATACTTATCCGAAAAGAAAAGAAATTGTTGCAGAATTTTACAATGAACATCACATTAACGAAAGTGATTTAAAGACTCTGGAAAAGGGGAAAGATTTAGTAAATAAAATAAATAACATTAACTTACTGCAACAAAATGAAAAAAATGAGGAATTCAATATTAGAAAGACACTTGCTCAATCAATAAAAATGCCTTCCATAGAAAAACACAAGTTAGAACATTCAAAATAACCTTGGCGAAGTATGGCAAAATATACAACTTATGGATAGTCTATTTCATTTTAACTCCTGGCACGCTTTAGTAATACTATCACATCCAATTTCTAATTGTTCCTGAGAGGTTGCATAAGAAATTCTGATAAAATTTTCTAGACCAAATGCAATTCCTGGAACCACAGCAACCAAATGATCTCCCAGTAAGTATTCAGTAAAATCTAAATCATTATTTATTATCTTACCACTTTTTGTGCTTTTACTGAGCAATCCTTCACATGAGACAAATAAATAAAACGCACCTTGTGGAACAGACGCTGATAATCCCGGGGCAGAATTTAGCTCTTTCACCATAAAATCTCTACGACTCTTAAAAATCCTTGTTCTTTCTTTCAAAAAACTATGATCACCTTTTAATGCTGCTGCTGCTGCTGCTTGTGCTATCGAATTTGGATTAGAAGTGCTTTGAGACTGCAGCGTAGAGATAGCTTTTACCACATCACTTCTACCTGCAATATACCCTATTCTCCAGCCTGTCATTGCATAGGCTTTTGATACTCCATTGACTACAAAAACTCTATCATAAAGCTTCGGCTCAACCTGAGCGATAGTAAAAAACTTTTCGTCGTATATTATATGCTCATAAATATCATCTGTAACGACATTCATATGTGGATATTCAAGCAATATTTGTGCTATGTCTTTCAATTCATCACATGTGTACACAGCTCCTGCAGGGTTGTTCGGTGAGTTAAGAATTAACCATTTAGTTTTTTTAGTTATCCTGCTTTTCAATAATTCCGCTGTCAGTTTAAAATTTTGTTTGCATTCTACTACAACTGGCAAGCCGCCAAAAAGACTTACCATATCAACATATGAAACCCAATAAGGAGCTGGAATAATAACTTCATCTCCAGAGTTAATTGTTGCCATGAACAAATTGAATAACACCTGCTTAGCACCTGTACCAACACAGATTTGGTTAAGCGTGTACTCGAGGTTATTATCCTTTCTTAACTTATTAATTATTGCTTCTTTCAGCTCACGCGTTCCATCAACAGCAGTATATTTAGTCTTACCTTCACTTATTGCTTGAATAGCTGCTTTTTTTATATGATCTGGAGTATCAAAATCCGGTTCTCCTGCAGCTAAAACACAGATCTTTTTTCCTTCATTTTTCAACTTATTTGCCTTATCAGTTACAGCAATCGTAGGTGATGGTTTTATTAGGGACATTTTTTTTGCAAGGTCTGACATATCTTACTGAAGCTAAATTCAAATGATAAACCCCGTACAACAAAAAAGCTAGAATTTTGTGTATTGTATTAGTAGCTTTTTACCAGGTTTACCAATGCAGCAATATTTTCAACTGGAGTATCAGGGAGTACTCCATGTCCGAGATTAAATATGAAGGGTAAATCTCTAAAGCAATCTATTATACGTTTTGCTTCTTTGATTGCTTCCGTTTTATTATAGGCTAAAAGATTAGGATCAAGGTTTCCTTGTAGAGGGATGTTTAGATTTGCTTTCGCCCATTTTATTGGAACATTATAATCTATACTTACTGCAGATACACCTGTTTGTTCGCAGTAATCTTTATAAAGATTTCCAGCAGACCTTGGAAAACCTATTATTGGAAAATCAGAAAATCTATCCTTTATTGCCAAGATAATTCTCTTTGTTGGTTCGATAACATATTCTTTAAACAATGGTTCCGATAACGCACCAGCATTACTGTCAAATAGCTGAATAACATCTGCTCCAAATTCTATCTGTTTAATTAGATAAATAATCGTTACTTCCGTTATTCGTTCAATTATTTCCTTCAAACACGAAGGATAAAAATTTAATACTTTGGAAAAAGTTTTGCTGCTCCTACCTTCTATGATGTATGAGGCTACTGTCCATGGTCCACCAGCAAATCCTATGAGAGATTTTTCTTTTGGTAATTGGCTTCTGACTTTTTTTATAGCATTTAGAATTGGTAAGGTTTTAGTTTCAATTTCTTGTGGACCCTTCAATTCCTTAGGACTTTCCACGGGTTTTATTATTGGACCTACACCGCGTACGAAATTCACGTCACAACCCAAAACATCAGCTATTATTAAAATGTCTGAAAAAATTATCGCCGCATCCATGTCAAATCTTGTCACCGGCTGTAACGTCAATTCTGTCACTAAATCTGTGTTGTAGCATATCTCCATAAAATTATTCATATTTTCTACTGCTTTGCGGTACTCAGGAAGAGACCTGCCAGCCTGACGCATTAGCCAGATAGGCACTCTTCTACCCGGCTCATTTCTCTTAATAATTTTCGTTATTGTTGTTTTGCCGCTTTCCAATCTATTCTATTTATTCTTTTTTATATTAAAGCATAGTAATAATAATAGTTCTATCAATAACTTGTTACTAACTTAAAATTCAGTAAAAATTGGCGTTGTTCAACTTGTGGATAAATATGTGAGTAACTTTCGTATATTATTGATTTTCTGTTATGATTTATGTGTATAAGTAAGGTGTTTAGAGTGTTAGTAATTTTCTTTTATGGAAAATACTTTACCATCATGCATTGTTACACAACTATGTATATGTTGTTGAAAAAGTTGTTGATCAATTGTTGGTATTTTATATCAACAAATAATTCACAAATTAATTTGACATTATTCACATGCTTATTAAACATTTAATAACAGTTTTCTTGATAAATCTAATCTGAAAACGTTTTTGCCATTACAGGGAATAAATTGAGTAAAAAAAGAACCTTAGTAGAAAAAATAGCATATAGAATTTTTCTCTTCCTTTTCAAAAAAGCTTCTGTGTTGAAAAAGTGTGCGACTGAGGCATTAATGAAAGATCTGCCAGACCTTAATATATTTGATGGTCTATTAAAATTCCACGATTGTGGTATAATGGATATAATGACTCCACGTACAGAGATATGCGCAGTAGACATTGAGTCAAGCGAGCGTGAAATAATAAAGAAGATAAAAAACACTTGCCACACTAAAATACCAATTTATAAAAATAACTTTGATAACGTAATAGGCTTTTTTTATGTAAAAGATGTTATTTTTAATAGGGATAAAAATTTTAATCTGAAACATATTATACAAAGCGTAATATTTGTTCCACCCTCGATGAAGACAACTAATCTTTTTGTTAGGATGAACTCTTCTAAATCATGCTTAGCTATCGTATTGGATGAATATGGTGGAACTGATGGTTTAATTTCAATGACTGATCTTATAGAGGAACTAATACCAAACATTGATAGTGAAAACGAAATAAATTCAGAATATACCATTACTGAATTGTCTCAAAATAAGTTTGAAGTATCAGCAAGGGCTCTTATAAAAGATATAGAAGAGGATCTAAAAATAGAATTACGTGACCCTGAAGAAGACTATGTTACACTTGGTGGTTTGATTCTTTCGATTGCTGGTAAAGTGCCTTCTGTAGATGAAGTCATTAAATATAAAAATGGTATGAAGTTTATCATCAAAGATGCAAATGAGCGCTACATTAATAAAATAGTACTAGACTTAAGTGATTACAAAAATTAGATTTGGTACCCCTTGTCGGGGAATGCCTTGACACGAAGAAAAAGTTGTAATAACCAAATATGCAACTCAAGTTATAGTTAAACCTATTTCCAGCAAATTATTTTCGCAAGTATAATGCATTTCAGTGTTATAGTACTCTAATAATAAAGAGGTCATATAGATATTAATATCTTTTGTATTTAAATTAGTGTCATTTTTTTTGATTAATTTGTCTACTAATGATTTGCTTATTGGTTTGTGTTCATTTAGAATTTTTATAGTTAATAGCATTTTATCTTCTGTTTGACTCAGTAAAACAGATACTAGTTCAACTTCCTCCACTGCACTGGCTATAGTTAGCACCATATTAGAAATTATCTTATTTATCTTTTCAATTAAATCTTCCTTATTTTTTGCAGAGTATGCGTCTATTTTCCACGTAAGCTTTACTTTTTTTTTAATAAATAATTTTCGATATTAGATTTGGTCTTATCAAAGCTATAATTATCCATTGAAGAAGAATATGCCTGCTTCATAACTTTATGTTTATATATTAAATCATCGGAGCTTTCTTTAAGAAACAACAACGCTTCCTTCTGCGCATCAGCATCATTCTTATCTATTACTTCAAGCTCTTCTACGCCAAACGTTATTCCATTCATAGAGTTAGCAAAGTCATGAAGCAGCCGTCCTGATAGCAGTTCCGTTATTAACAGTATGTTTTTGGTATTTTCGTTCATTGGATAATTATAAATGATTTAAGTTACCCTATATTGGTAAGTATATAATAGTCAATTAAGAGAAAGTTTCGTTGCACTTTTTATATCAAGGCATTAATATAGTATTAACAATTTTAAAATTTATAAAAGGATTATGAATACTTATACCAGATCAGGAATAGATATTGAACTATATAATAAGTTAATAAAAGAAGTCAAGCCTATTGCTCAAGAAACTACTAGAGAAGAAGTAATCAGCGAAATAGGTTCATTTTCTGCGTTATTTGATTTTGCTGCACTAAGTAAGAAGTATGACCATCCAGTACTCGTTTCCTCAACTGATGGAGTAGGTACGAAACTGTTGATAGCTCAAGAAGTGAATAAACATGATACTATAGGTATAGATTTAGTTGCAATGTGTGTAAATGACTTACTTGCACAAGGAGCAACGCCTTTGTTTTTCCTTGATTACTTTGCAACAGGCGTTTTGACCAAAGATGTTTTATTATCTGTGGTTAAGGGCATTGCAGAGGGGTGCAAGCAAGCTAAAATAGCATTGGTTGGTGGGGAAACTGCAGAAATGCCTGGAATGTATGGTAATAATCACTATGACCTTGCAGGGTTTGTGGTTGGTGTAGTTGATCGAAAGCAAATTCTTCCAAACTGTAGTATGATGAAAGCAGGTGATTATATAGTTGGCTTAGAGTCAAGTGGAATTCACTCAAATGGGTTTTCTTTAGTGCGCCATGTTTTCAAAAGCTTAGGTATAAATTATAACGATACATCTCTATGGAATAATAAATCTTGGAGTGAAATACTACTTGAACCAACAAAAATATATGTTGATTCTTTGCTGCCTATCATGTCACAAGTAAAAGGTATTGCGCACATCACGGGTGGTGGTTTGGTAGACAATATTCCGCGAATTCTTCCAAAAAACTTATTTGCAAACATAGACATTAATTCCTGGAAATGGCCAGATATATTTTTATGGCTAACAAAGGAGGGTAAAATAGAGAAGAAAGAAATGCTAAAAACATTTAATTGTGGTATTGGTATGGTATTGATCGTAAGTTCTGAGAATATGCAAAACGTGAAAAATCATTTCCAAAAACGTGGAGAAAAAATTGAAATTATTGGAAAACTTGATGAGGCATGTAACCCTCCACTTGATAGAGTAGTATTTAGTTAACCTAACTTTACTGACAGTCTTTTTGCAACTTCTAGGTATGCTTCCTTTAAATCTCCTAAATTCAAACGAAAGACATCTTTATCTAGCTTTTTATAAGTATTTTTATCCCATAATCTGCAGTTATCAGGGCTAATTTCATCAGCTAAAACGATTTTAGTACTGTCATTTATTAATCTGCCAAATTCTAACTTGAGATCAACTAAATATATACTTGCATTTGAAAATAGGTGAACTAATATTTCGTTGATTTTTAAAGTTGTAGTTTTAACTTCATCCATTTCTTTGCTAGATAGCCAATCAAAATACAGTATGTGATTTTCACTTACCATTGGGTCGGCTAGGTCATCATTTTTGTAAAAAAAATCGATTATAGGAGATGCAAGCCTCTCACCTTCTTTGATATTAAAACGTTTGCAAAAGCTGCCAGCTGCGACATTTCTAACTACTACCTCAAGAGGTATTATCTTGAGTTTTTTGACTAGCTGTTCTCTTTCGTTTAGAGTTTTTATAAAGTGTGTGCTAATTTCTGCTTTCTCAAGCTTTTCCATGATAAAAGCACTAATATGATTATTAATTATTCCTTTACCATCGATTATTTCATATTTTTCCTTATTGAATGCTGTAACATCATCTTTAAAGTGCTGTATGACAATTGATAAGTCTTCAGTTTCAATAATGGCTTTCGCTTTACCTTCGTATATCGTTTTATTCAGTGACATGTTTAATTTAACTATATATTATATCAATTTACTATTCTTAGAGTATAGCCCCAAATAACTTAAAATAAACCTTAATGGCATTCAATGTTACAATATTAACCATATTCCCAGAAATGTTCCCGGGGTTTTTGAACTATTCTCTTGCCGGAAAAGCGTTAGAAAAAAAAATATGGAACCTTGAAGTAATAAATATTCGTTCTTTTGCGAAAGATAAACATTCAACTGTGGATGATGTTCCATATGGAGGTGGAGCAGGAATGGTTATGCGTTCTGATGTAGTTGGTGATGCAGTAGATAGTATGCTCTCTGTTCATAAAAACACTAAGTTTATTTACATGACTCCATCTGGAACTAAGTTTAATCAGAATATTGCCAGAGAATTATTAGAGTTTCCTCATATAACAATATTGTGTGGTCGATTTGAAGGTATTGACCAAAGGATAATTGATGCGTATACTCCTTATGAGTTAAGTATTGGAGATTATATACTTTCAGGAGGTGAGCCAGCTGCAATGGTGGTTCTTGATGCATGCATTAGACTTCTTCCAGGTGTAGTAAATAATACCGATAGTATTACTGAAGAAAGTTTTAATTATGGTGGTGGTGTACTTGAATATCCTCAATATACTAGACCTGAGCAGTGGAAGGGATATAAAGTACCTGAGGTTTTGTTATCTGGCAATCACAAAAAAATAAGTGATTGGAGGCAGAAGCAGTCTCATGTTATAACAAAAAAGCGTAGGCCTGAATTATTGAGTGGAGAGATAAATGACAAATTTACTTAAAAAATTTAACGAACAGCAAATGCAAGTGTTAGCTAAAGAAATACCAGAATTTCGTCCTGGCGATGATTTGAAGGTCACTTTTAAAGTAGTTGACGGTACAAGTGAACGTATACAGATATTTGAAGGTGTATGTATATCAAAAAGGAACCGCGGGTTACATTCTTCTTTTGCAGTCAGAAAAGTGAGCCATGGAGAAAGTATAGTGTCTCAGTTTTTTGTTTATTCTCCTGCACTGGTTTCAGTGCAAGTGACAAGAAAAGGAAAGGTTCGTAGAGCAAAACTGTATTATCTGTGCAAACTATTTGGAAAAGCTGCAAGGATCAAAGAGCGTACTACTTATGTTAAAAAGAAATCTAAGTAGATACAATAGGGAGTGATGTCAATTGTGTCATCTCAGAACTCTCTCTTGTCATCCCAGTGCGTGACACACAACTGTACGAACATTGTGTTTGCCTCCCGCTGTGGTGTCATCCCAGTGCTCCGACACTGGGATCCAGCATTCATTATTCTCCTTTTGGTTTGTGCTTTCATGGAAAATGTAAAAATTATTTGCAGGCAAAGCCTGCTGGATCCCAGTGTCAGCTACTTGCATGACAAAAAAGGGGAAAGTTTTTTCAAATCCTCGTGTAAAGAAAAATAAATGAGTATAAAGAAAAAATTCCTTAAATTACTTCAGTCAAGGCGTGTACATGCTCGTATAAAAAGGAAAAATAAAAAGAACAGAGCGTTACGCTTTTGTTCTTTCACGGCACTAGTTATCTCACTTGGCTGTCCTGTGTGCATATTGTTGAGTATATTAGTTAACTCTTACAGTGCCTTAACAGTAACGAAAATTTTATTGCCAGTTGAAATAAATGCTGATCTTACTTTGGCGAGTAATCCTAGTGATTTGCGGTATAAGTCCATTGGCTTACTCAACGATTCTTTACGTAAGGTGTTTGGAGGAACTGATTTTAAAGACGGTGACGAAATTTTAAGTCGTAATTCTTACAAAGAACTAGAGAAATTTTTTCGTAAGAAAGTAAAAGATAGTGGTGAATATGAGATCTGGTTTACCGCGTCAAGTATAATTAATTCAATAAATAAAGATAAATATTTGAATGATCGTTATGCTAAATTACTTGATTGGCTAAAAGAAAAGAGGAGAGTGAAAAAATTTTTTAATAAGTCTTTATTCCTTAAATCTGACTCTCGTGAACCTGAAAATGCAGGGATTTTAGGAGCGTTTATCGGTTCATTAATGACAATTATAGTGTGCCTAGCATTAGCATTACCAATAGGAATTATGTCGGGCATCTGTCTTTACGAATTTATGCCTAAAAATAGGCTAATGACTAATATTGTAGAAATTAGCATAAATAATCTTGCTGCAGTGCCTTCAATAATATTTGGTGTAGTGGGCTTAACTCTCTATCTTGGCATATTTGGGCTACCACGCTCTTCACCACTTGTTGGTGGAATGACTCTTTCATTTATGATGTTACCTAATATTATAATTGCAACAAAAAATGCCTTTGCGAATGTTCCTATTACGATAAAAGATGCAGCGTTTGCGCTCGGTGCACCTCACATCAAGGTGATATTAGATCACTCTTTACCGATTGCGTTACCAAGAATAATACATGGTACTGTGCTTGCAATTGCAAGGATTTTAGGTGAATCTTCTCCTTTACTTATGATGGGTATGGTGGCATTTATTGCTGATACACCTACGTCCTTTTTCGATCCGGCGACTGTTCTACCTGTGCAAATATACATATGGTCAAGCAATCCTGAAATTGCATTTGTTGAACTTGCTGCTATCGCAATTATAGCTTTATTATTGGTGTTATTTGCGTTAAATTTAGTAGCAAATTTTGTAAAAAGGAAATTCGAATTTTTTAATTTTTAGCAATTCATGAAAATCACAGTCCTATCTGGTTATGGCTTAAATTGCGAAAAAGAAACTGCATTTGCATTTATGGAATGCAGCAGAAAACTTGGTATTGGTAATATTGAAGTAAAAATCGTTCACATTAACGATATCATAGATAATCCAGGTGAAC
Source organism: Wolbachia endosymbiont of Wiebesia pumilae (assembly GCF_017869285.1). Taxonomy (NCBI): domain Bacteria; kingdom Pseudomonadati; phylum Pseudomonadota; class Alphaproteobacteria; order Rickettsiales; family Anaplasmataceae; genus Wolbachia; species Wolbachia endosymbiont of Wiebesia pumilae. Next base: position 777,118 of record NZ_CP054557.1, on the reverse strand, counting down.
TAAAATTAAGCAATATACTTGCAATTCCAGGGGGTTTTTCCTATGGTGATGACACTGGTGCTGGTAATGCGTTTGCTTTACGTATTAAAAACAACTTGTTGGATGAGTTTCAAGAGTTTTTATCTCAGGACAAGCTGATTATAGGAATATGTAATGGTTGTCAGATATTAGTAAAATTAATTCCAGAGTTCTCTAATCTAGCTTTAATCCATAATGATATAGGCAATTACCAATGCCGCTGGATTAGAGTGAGAGTTAATTCAAAGAGTAATTCTGTTTGGCTACGGGATCTGAGTGAACTATATCTCCCTATTGCTCATGGGGAAGGCAAATTTTTTATGGATCAAGATATTTTGAACCAATTGATTGAGAGCAATTCCACCGCATTACGTTACATTGATAAAAATGGCAACTATGCTAACCTACAATTTCCTTACAATCCGAATGGATCTACATACGACCTAGCAGCTTTATCAGATAAAAGTGGAAGAGTGCTAGCTTTAATGCCCCATCCAGAAAGGGGAATATTTTTTACCCAGCAAGATAATTGGCCCCTTGAAAAAGAAAAGAGCAAGCGTTTAGGTGTTGCTGTGCCAAAATATGGCGATGGAATGCTTATATTTGAAAATGCACTAAAGTATTTTTGTTAAAATTTATTGATAGGGATTTATGGTCGAAATTATCCCCTGATATTGCAAAAAACTTGCTTGATAAACTCCGCCAGCGCCCTTATCATGAAAATGAAGCTATTTATTTATCTTCGCAATCTGCAGATTAAAACGACAAAGGGAACTTTGTATTTGGCGTAAATCATGCTTAATTTTTTGCACTATGTGCACCTCATGTCTTTATAAAACTTTTAGGTTTCTACCTATACAAGCAGAAACGCGCTTATAAAGCGTTCAAGACATCAAAAGACGTCAAATAGAACAAGGGAGAATTTGAATACTGGCTACCCTGGGGATTCTTTGCCTTTTTTTTCTGCGTAGTAAATTTCTTAAACATTTATAGCTAAGGTTAGTTGCATTTAAAAGCAGCTAAATTGCAGCGTTTAAGACTTAAAAAACGCCAAATTGACAATAGAGAGTGACCGGGGCTTCTTTTGCCTTTTTTTTCATTTGGTAAATTTCTTAAATATTTATGGCTAAACGACAATCGTCATCCCGCTACGTGTTAGCGGGATCTATGTTAAGAGATACCGCGAATGAATCGCGGTATGACGGTTCGCGGTGGCATGACGATAACCTCGTCATCCCGCTGCTTGTTAGCGGGATCTAGAGATACCGCGGCGGTATGACGGTGTAGATAGTATCCCGCTACGTGTTAGCGGGATCTATGTTAAGGTATGACGGTTAAGTAAGGGATCTATGTTAAGAGATACCGCGGCGGTATGACGGTTAAGTAGGGTGTCATCCCAGTGCTCCTTTTTTTGTCATCCCAGCGTCACGCGCTGGTTTCAACATTATATCATGAACTTTCTAAAATTCATTGAGTTATGCTTTCAAACGGTAGTGCCGGGGTGTGAGTATAATGATTATCAGTATATAAAAGTCATAGCAGACAGACTTGAAGCGGCAAATGTTGGCAAAATGAGGCGAATAATATTCAATATGCCTCCGCGTTCAATGAAGTCCCTGTGCATAAGCGTTGCGTGGCCCGCATGGATACTGGGAAATCAGCCCACTGCAAGAATAATAGTTGCAAGTTACTCCCGGCTGCTTAGCGAAAAACACTCGCTCGATACAAGGTGTATAATGCAGTCTAGTTGGTATAGAGAGCTATTTCCAGAGGTAGAACTATCCAAAGATCAGAATACCAAATACAAATTTCAAACAGTGCAGAGAGGATACAGAATCGCAACATCAGTTGGAGGAACACTAACTGGTGAAGGTGGTGATTTTATCATTGTGGACGATCCGCTCAGTTCTGCTCAAGCTTTGAGTGAAACGCTTAGAAAGCGTGCCACAAACTGGTTTGATCAGACTTTAGTAACCAGGCTGAACGATAGAAAAAAAGGAGTCATCGTTCTTGTAATGCACAGGCTACACCAGGAGGACTTAACCGGACACCTTCTCTCCAAGCCAAAAAATATATGGCATCATATTTGCTTACCGATGATTTCTGAAAATAAGAAGATTATCTATTCAATCAAAAAGCCAGCGCATCCTGTTTCTGTCATCCAAGTAACTACAACCAGTAATAAAACAGCATCGCGTGCTAGACCTGCAAAGATGTTATACTCAAGAGAAGAAGGCCAGCTATTATATCCCCTCTATGGAGGAAAAAAAGAAGTTAAGATGATAAAAGTCGAACTTGGGAGTTACGCTTTTGCTGCACAATATCAACAGAACCCTCTGCCACTTTCAAGTGGTATAATTAAACGAGAGTGGCTGAAGCGCTATAGAAATTTTTCTGATAGTCTCTCATATGTCACTCAGAGCTGGGACACTGCAGTTTCAACAAGCAGCATGAGCAACTTTAGCGTCTGCACCACCTGGACAAAAGTGGGCAATAAATTCTATTTACTCGATGTATATCGCGCAAAGCTTGAGTATCCAAAGCTTAAAGAGCAAGTTCTGTCACTAGCTGCAAGATGGACACCGCACGCAATTTTAATCGAAGCAAAAACAAGTGGTCAGCAATTGGTGCAAGAGCTAAAGACAAACAGTGATTTACCAATTATCGAAATAGTACCACATGATGACAAACTCACTCGATTTTATCAAATTGTTCCGATTATAGAGTCTGGCAAGGTTTTTCTGCCGCACCAAGCAGTATGGCTGAACGATTTTAAGTATGAGATTTTAATGTTTCCTGAAACTCGACACGATGATCAAGTGGATAGTACCGTGCAATATTTGCAGTGGGTGAGAGATAGTAGCTCTAGGGTCGCAGCTTTACGGGCATTGTGATTTAAGCCTACCAGATCCAAGTAGTCAGCTACTTGCATGACACCCTGACAACCGTCATCCCGCTACGTGTTAGCGGGATCTAGAGATACCGCGAATGAATCGCGGTATGACGGTTCGTGGTGGTATGACAGTTCGTGGCGGTATGACGGTTCGCGGCAGCATGACGATAAGCTCGTCATCCCGCTATGTGTTAGCGGCTAAGAGATACCGCGGCGGAATGACGGTCTGCGGCGGAATGACGGTTAAGCAATTCGTCATCCCGCTACATGTTAGCGGGATCTCTTGTTAGCGGATGAGATACCGCGAATGAATCGCGGTATGACGGTTAAGTACGTGTTAGCGGCTAAGAGATACTGCGGCGGTATGACGTAGAGCTCGCGTTAGCTATAAGATTAGCTAACATTCTGCACGTCCATAAAAAACAAACCTTCTTTTTCGTCTTGAACGCTAATAATAGCGTGAGTGTTAAAAGGTAAAGGATCATTTGTATGTCCATGGCCTACCCCTTTCATTGTAAATACAGGAAAGTTAACACTTTTTGCAAACCTTTCTTTTACAACTTCAACAAGGTTATCGTTATAGCAGTTAACGAAATCCCCAAAGATTACTGCATGTACTCCATCAAAGATGTGAGCTTGTTTTAGGTGATCTAAACTGCGCTCTATTGCGTATGGGTAGACTCTTATGTCCTCTAAAAATAGAATTTTACCTTTCGCATTTATTTGCCAAACAGTTCCTATACTGTTTTCAACTAAAGTCATATTACCACCGATGATTTTAGACTTTAATCTGCCATCTTTTAGTCTAATGCCATTATTTATCGTCTTTAGGTTATCAAATCTGATAGAATCCCGCTTGTTAAGAATTAACTCTTTCAATTTTTCAACAGAGCTTTCAGAAACGGAGTTATTTACTATCATTTCCAACATGGTGCCGTGAAGAGTTTGCCAATCATATTTAGCTTGTAGATGGATGTGCAAGGCAGTTATATCGCTATAGCCTATGAGGATCTTTTTGTTTTGAGCAATCCTTTCTTTTTTATAATTGGGTAACTTTTCTAGATAGGGAATTAACCGAGAAGCCCCTTCTCCTCCTCTGATACACCAGATTATTTTACTATCACCGGTTAGTGCACTAACCAAATCATTTGCTCTGAATTCATCAGAGTTGGAATAAAATGGATTATCATTACTATATATTTTCTCCGAAATATGGGGATTAAAATCCAAAGCTTCTACATATTCTTTTATAGTAGTCAGATCTAATTCTTTTCCCTTCGAAGAAGGAGCAATAATATCAACTTGGTCGATTGCATGAATACCTGTGTTAGCACATAAAGTGAGAATGAAATATAAAAGGTAAACAATCATTAAAATATCTTATAAAACTCTTTTTTTAGTATATCATCCAATTCAGAGAGTGGAACTTTCACTCCTAGTTCTTCCATTGACGTGACGCCATAACCTTGCAACCCACAAGGAATAATACCCTTATAGTGAGAGAGGTCTGGAAAGACGTTAAGCGCTATGCCATGATAAGTTACCCATTTTCTTAAGCGAATACCAAAAGCTGCAATTTTTTTTTCTACTCCGTTATGGTTTACCCAAATGCCTATTCTATCTTCTCTAAACTCTCCAAGTATATTAAATTGCTTTAAAACATTTATGATCCACTTACTTAGATCTCTAATATATAGCTTTATATCGCATTTGTTTCTTTTTTTAAGGTTTAACATTAAATATATAATGCGCTGTCCTGGACCATGATATGTGTGTTTACCACCCCTTCCTGTTTTATATATGGGAAATAGTTTTTCAACAATATCATCAGCTGTTGCACTGATTCCTGCAGTATAAAGTGGAGGGTGCTGGAGTAGCCATACCAATTCGTCTGCTGAATTATTGTGAATTTGTTGAATTTTCTCTTCCATGGATTTTACAGCACAGTTATAATCAATAAGCTGATTAGATATTAGCCATTCTGTCATATTCTATTTCTTTTTTTTTAGTATAGCAGTTCGTTCTTTTCCTGTCACCCAAGTGCTTTCCTTCCGTCATCCCAGTGCGTGACACTGGGATCTATGTCTTAGTTTAACTACAGAATCTAAGAACCTGTCTTGAAAGGAACTAAGCAGCTAATTTAGCAAGCATAATAGTAATCATATTAAAGGAGATATTAGTTTTTGAAGTAAGAGGAGAATGCTCATAATCCTTGCTCATACGTCTAAAATTGGAAAGCCAAGCAAAAGTTCTTTCAACAATCCACCGTTTAGGAATAACTTGAAATCCTACAGCATCAGCTGCTTTTTTAGTAATCGTCAATAAACATCCTGTTTTCAATAAACAGTAATTTTGCAATTTACCAATATATCCCTGATCAGCGAGAAACCTTTGTAGCGTTGAAGCTTTTCGTTTAGCTTGAGTAAAAAGATTTAGAGCACCATCACGATCTTGAATGCCTGCACTATGAACATCAGCTGTAATAATTAGGCCTATTGTATCCACAATGATGTGACGTTTTCTACCCTTTATTTTCTTGCCAGCATCATATCCTCTGGATCCCCTTTTTGAGTGGTTTTCACTGATTGACTGTCAATTATTCCTACCGAAGGTATTTCATTTTTGCCAACCATTTTTCTTACCTTTTTTACTAACATATCGTGTATTTCTTCCAATTTGCCACTATTACGCCACCTGAGAAAATAATCATACACCGTTTTCCATGGCGGAAAATCTTTTGGCAGCATTCTCCACTGGCAACCACCTTTCATTATGTATCTTATTGCATTAATAATTGTTCTAATATTGTACTTTCTTGGCCGTCCTACTGCACCTTGTGCAACACTTGGCTCCAAAATTTCCCATTCTTTGTCACTTATATCACTTGGATACATTTTTACCTACTATTTTTTACTTATCTCATCATATTCTCTTTCTCATTTCTTTTCAAGACAGGCTCTAAAACACTTTTAACTTTTAAACATCTTTCATGAGGCACATATGAATTTCAACATCTTTCAAAGAAAAAAAAGCGCAGTATTTACTAAATATTCTGCTTTGCAGCTAATGATGGAGCCAAGTTGGAGTAAGCGTGATTATGTAAGTTTTGCTGAGGAAGGTTACATAAAAAATGTTATTGCCTTTCGAGCAATCAATATGATTGCAAATGCTGCATCTTCGGTACCTCTTACTCTCTGCCAGCTTACTGACCAGGGAAAATCGCAACTAAAAGCCCATCCATTACTGAAATTACTTTATTCTCCTAACCCAATGACATCAAAATCGGAATTTATTGAGGGGATTGTAACTTATCGGTTAGTTAATGGCAATTCTTATATATTGATGATTGAGTCACAGAATAGTAGAAAACCACCAACAGAGCTTTATCTTCTGCGCCCAGATAGGGTTGAAATTGTTCCAGGGAGAAATAACGTTCCTTATATCTATCGTTATACCATAAATAACAACAGTTATGACTTTAAAGTTGATAAACTAACTGGATGTTCAGCAGTGTTGCACTTAAAGACCTTTAATCCTTTGAATGATTGGTATGGGTTATCACCAATTGAGGCAGCTGCATATAGCATAGATCAACATAATCAGGCGGGTGCTTGGAATCAAGCGATGTTGCAAAATGGGGCAAGACCAAGTGGTGCAATAGTTGTAAAATCAGCAAAAGATGGAAGTGGTGGAAGTTTAAGTCAAGAGCAGTACCAACGCTTAAAAGCGCAGATAAATGATCATTATTCAGGTTCTATAAACGCTGGAAGACCGATATTGCTTGAAGGAGGCTTGGAGTGGAAAGAAATGAGCTTATCGCCAAGGGATATGGATTTTATTGAGTCCAAACACAGCTCAGCTCGTGATATTGCGCTAGCTTTTGGCGTTCCACCGCAATTGCTTGGCATACCGGGTGATAACACTTATAGCAATTTAGTCGAAGCACGCTTATCCCTCTGGGAGCAGACGGTTTTACCAACGCTAGAAAATATTATCTGTCACCTGAATTCTTGGCTGACACCAAGATTTGGTGAAGATCTGTGCTTGTCGTATGACAAAGATGCAATAGAAATTCTCATGGAAAAAAGACAAAAGTTGTGGAAATACGTAGAAAACGCAAGCTTCATGACGCTCAACGAAAAGAGAGAAGCATTTGGCTTGCCACCACTGCCAGGTGGTGATGAGTTAGGTTAAGTTTGTATCCGTTCAGATGAGTTTATTGTCCCCTAAACCGTACACCTAAGTAAATTAACTATTTTTCTTGCCAACCAGAGCGATGAAGATTTGGTCTACATCAAAACTCATCTTAGGACGCCAAATAGGGCCATCCAAATGCATATCGATATAGATTGGATTACTATAATTTGGTGGTATGAAAAAGAACCTGAATATAGAAGCTAAAGCGAAGTTAGATAAGGTTAAATTAGAAGAGATCGATCCTGATGCTTGATCAATCCCGAACTGTAAACTAGTTGAACATATACCACTCTTAATACTTGCTTTTCCGCTAATATTTTCAAAAAATGTCTTGCCATTATATATATCAACATAAGCAAGTGTGGAAATTTCAGATTTATTCTTACTGCTTAACAAATTAGTGATAAATGAATTGAAATCTACATTAGTAACTTCTATTCCTTGCGCTTGTAAGTTTACATCTCCTGATAAGTTACTAGCCCAATCATGAAAACTTTTTCCTTGAGTTTTGATTTCACCATTTAAGCTTACCTGACCATTTACATTGTCAATTCCTATAACCTTACCAATCTTTTTAGTGTCCAAATTTACAATAGAAAATCTTGTATTTATTGAGTCTGATCTTAAATAACCCTGAAAAAACACTTGCCCGCGTTCTAATACGTAACTTGCCTGCCTGATAGTGATAGTGTTGTTTCTCATTACCGCATCCAAATTAAAATCTTTTAAAACATTCTGCTCGGTTTTAAATTCTGCAGTATTGATTTGCACATTTGCATCAAAGCCTTCTTTATCATCCAAAAAATCAAGCTGCTTTGTTGACCATTGAATTTGATCTATCTCATTTCTTGAATTTCTTTTCGTCTCTACTAAATTTGGTAATGTAATAATTTTTCCATTAAATTTACTGCCCGTAAGGTTAACATCTAATAAAGGTTTGGCGTATTTTTGATCTGCTAATATTTTTGCATTACCGGTAATATCGAAATCTTCTCCAGATAGTTTTATTTTATCTGCAACTAGCTTACCTTTTTCCATTTTCAGCAAAAAATCCAAATTTTTAATTTTCGTATCATTCAATGTAAGGTTATTAACACGGGCCTTTATATTTGTATCATACTGAAAATTTTTCAGCCATTGCATTTTAGGTAAACTGCTAAATAATGAATGATCATATTTATCTGCATCAAGATTATGCATGCTAAATTCACCATCGATCACACTGCGTTTTTTTGTGTGGCTTACTCTAATTGATCCTTGCAAGGATTCCTTATTATTTAGCAGTCTAATGTCTGAGATAGATAATATTCTTGGTGCAAGGTGCAGTTTAGAACTTAGTGTAAATTGATTTTTCTGGTTTTCTTTCATCTTTATAGAAGGGAAAAAACATGAAATGAATGACTCAAAATCATTTCCTTCGACTAATAAATCACCGTTGAATTCAGATAGGACATTATTGTTTGAGATCTCTCCTGATAAGTAAGATATATTATTGATTCCAGGAAATTTAAGAAGCGTATTAACTTTTACTTTGCCATCAGTGGATTTTAGTACAGCACGGAAATTGTCCAATATTTTGTTTTGATATTGAATGTTAGAAGCTTCCATATTAAAATTTAAGCTCAAGTTCTTTGGCACAACTGCTCTAAAACATTCCAGAAGATCCTTCATATTCATTGTTCTTTGTGAATCATTTTGTATGGAATCTAAATCAACTTTACTGAAGCTAATATTGAAATTAGTGTGATTGCCTTTTCTATCATTTTGTATTGTACCGCTGGCTTGCATGCTTTTGGAATCAATTTTTAAGTCAGTTGCCGTAAACTCACTTTCATTAAGACTTATATTGGATGATATCTTGATATTTTCGCTAGGAATAACACAAGAGAGAAAGCTAAGATTAATGATTTTTGCTAAATCACTCACAGAACCGGAACTGTTATTAATTGTTAATGTTAAATTACCCTGGAGTTCTTCTTGATTTCTATTACCTGTAAATAGCAAATTTACAAAATTTGATTCAACACTAATGTGTACATTCCTTTTTGTGATATTAACCTTTCCTGAAAAATCGTAATTATTATCACCTACCTTTACTTTACCAAAAAACTGCTTATTTTTTTTTACAGCAACTTCCTTTATGTTAACAATATCAGCGAAATCATTCTTGAAACTTACTTGGCTGTCTTTTATTACTATATCGACTGTGTTACCACTGGCGTTTGTATTTATAATATTAAGTAAATTTTCTTTGTTGCTTTTCATGCCAAACAATGTGATTGACTTTGGTTGCAACGAAAATAAAAACAACGATAGGAACGATGGCCTTATTTCAATTTTTCTTACACTAATTAAATCTGACAACTTTTGCTCTTTATTTTCGTTGTATTGTACGTATACATTATAAATAGTGAGCTTTGGGGTAATCAACGAAACTTTAATTTTTCCCCCAATATGCACTTTAGCATCATACGTCTTCTCTAACTCTTTTATGATATATTTCCTGTAGCCACTCCAATCCTTAAAAGTTGCAGCAACATGCATGAGAATTAATAGCAGTGAGATTGATAATATAGCATATAAAGAAAGTCTCATAATTTACACATGCTTAAAGTTTCCCTTAAATATTAAATAGAGAATACCAAAATAAACAATAACACTCAAAGCTATTAAAGTCGTTAAATAAACAATACGAGCCAACATTTTATCAAAAAATAATCCTGCCAACAAAGAATTAAAAATATAAAGGGCTATTGACATGACTGCCGTTGCTACAAAAATTTTCATGACATTTAACAATAACGCTTGGCTAACCTTATACATTTTATTTATTGTTAAATAACTAATTAATAGAATAGAGTTTATCCAAGTGGAAACGGAAGTAGCAATAGCAATCCCCGTATGCTGATACTCGTTCATTAACAAAAGGTTTAGCACTACATTAATTCCAAGACACATTAGCGAAAATATGGTTGGTATTTTCAGATTGCCTTTAGCAAAAAATGTAGGTAGCAATACTTTATTTATAATAAATGCAGGTAAAGAAAGAGAAAATGCTATTAAAGTGGGAACAGTTTGCTGCACTGCATAATGATCAAACCGGCCGTAAGAAAAAAGCGTAAGTAAAATTATGTCGGGAATAATGATAAAGGCAGCAGTTGTTGGCATAATTAACATTAATCCTATGTTGAGAGCCTTGTTCTGTATTTTGACTATATTTTCAGTATTATCCACCTGTTTTGAAATTAAAGGAAGAAGCACTGTACCAATTGCAGTACCGATTATTCCCTGCGGTAGTTGATTTAGTCTATCGGCATAATATATATAGGACACCGCATTTGGTATAAAACTCGCCATGATTGTATCAATCCATAAGCTTATTTGAGTTACACAATTGTTGATAATTGCAGGTATCACACGCTTAAAAAATAACCTTACTTCATTGCTTAATTCAAGGCTAAAAGAAAAAGCTGCCTTTAACTTGTATGCACTAAATAGTATCAAAAGTAGCTGGAAAATTCCTCCTATAAGGACAGCTATAGAAAGGTTGTGCGCTGGAGTTTTTACGTAAGGCACAAACAAACTGATGATTAAACAGAGATTCAAAACGATTGGTGCAATAGCTGTTGAAGCAAAATGCTGCTTTACTTGCAGCATTCCACCAATAAGTGATGCAATTGAAACAAAGATTATGTAGGGCATCATAATTCTTGATAAAGTAACAGTAAGGGTAAACTTACTTTGGTCAAATCCAGGAGCAAAAATTTGAATCATATAAGGGGAGAAAGTTTGCATGATAAGGCAAAAAATTACTAAGATAATAAACGTAATGGATATTACACTACTTGCAAAATTAAATGCCTTTTTATTATCATATGATTCTGTCGAATATAATGGTATGAATGAGGTAGTGAACGCTCCTTCTGCAAAAAATGCTCGAAATAGATTGGCAAAACGAAACGAAGAAAAAAATATGTCTGCAAGAGAGTTCGCACCAATAACCGTAGCAATCAATACATCTCTTATTAACCCTGAGATCCTTGAAATAGCCGTAAAAAAACTAAATGTGAAAATACTTTTAAACATACCACTACTTCATTAGTGTCAATACAATTAACTATAATGGTAAAAGTATCAATGAAAATATTTATTGGCTAAACTTAAAACCCTCTGCAAAAGGAGAGTTAAATAATCAATTGACTATTTGCGCTCTTATGTTAGAAATTTTATATCTTGGCGGGCGTAGCTCAGTTGGTAGAGCGTCAGTTTGTGGTACTGAATGTCGCCAGTTCGATCCTGGTCGCTCGCCCCACTAAAACCCGATAATTTGAAAAACCGTCATCCCGCTGCTTGTTAGCGGGATCTAGAGATACCGTGACGGTATGACGTGAGTTAGCTATACATTGGCCACTGATGATTGAAATAGTTAATTACTGTAAAATTTGACATTAACTGCTAATAGTTAGAATATTAGTAGAGTAAGAATTACTCAAGAAGGCATGCATAAATATGATGTAGTAGTAGTAGGTGGTGGTCATGCAGGGTGCGAAGCTGCTGCTGCAGCTCGCCTTGGTGCAAACACGCTGCTTATAACTCATAAAATTTCAACTATAGGGGAAATGTCCTGCAATCCAGCAATCGGAGGAGTTGCAAAGGGCGTTGTAGTCAGGGAAGTTGACGCTCTTGATGGAATAATGGGAAGAGCAATCGATCAAGCAAGTATACACTCAGTCATTTTAAATAGCAGCAGAGGTGCAGCAGTATGGGGCCCGCGTGCACAGGCAGACCGAAAATTATACAAGCAAGCAATACAGGAAATTATTCTAAATTATAATAATTTGACGGTAAAAGAAGAGTCGGTTGACGATTTTCTTATAGAGAGTAATAACAATGGAGAATTGTGCATTAAAGCTGTAATAACAAGCTCAGGGGAGCATATACTGACAAGTAAAGTCGTTCTAACTACAGGGACTTTTCTGCGGGGTGTGATTCATATAGGAGAGCAGGTAACTCCTTCAGGGAGAATGGGAGATAAGCCTGCCGTAGAACTTGCAAATACGTTGAAGAAATATAATTTTAAATTAGGTAGATTGCGTACCGGAACTCCGCCAAGGCTTGATCGTGGCACTATAAACTGGTCAATATTGCAAGAACAAGTGGGTGATAATCCACCTGTGCCGTTTTCTTACTTAACAGAAAAAATTAATCAACCTCAGGTATCATGCTTTATTACCCATACTAATGAAAACACGCATAAAATAATTAGAGAGAATCTGCACAGGTCAGCTTCTTCGTATTTGGATGATATTATAGCACCAAGATACTGCCCATCCATTGAAACTAAGGTTAAAAAATTCGCAGAAAAAAGTAGTCATCAAATATTTTTAGAACCAGAGGGCTTGAATGATGATACTATATACCCGAACGGAATTTCAAATTCATTGCCTATTGAAGTGCAGTGTGAAATGATAAAGAGTATCAAGGGACTTGAAAATGCAGAAATACTAAGACCTGGATATGCAGTTGAGTATGACTATATTGATCCACGAGAACTAAGCCATACTCTTGAAACTAAGAAAATTAAAGGCCTATATTTTGCTGGCCAAATTAATGGCACTACTGGATATGAAGAAGCAGCAGGGCAAGGAATTATTGCCGGAATTAATGCAGCACTCTCTGCATCTGAAAAAAAAGAAAGCTTTGTTCTTCATCGCACAGACTCATATATCGGCGTAATGATAGATGATCTAGTCACCAAAGGGGTGATCGAACCTTATAGATTATTTACCTCACGTGCAGAATATAGGCTAGCTATCAGGTCAGACAATGCAGATAGAAGATTAACACAAAAAGGTTATGATATTTCCCTTGTTTCGCATGAGAGATACTCCGTTTTACAGAATAAACTTGAATCCATTAAGCAGCTTGAAGAGGAGTTAGGGAGTCTGACGATTACTCCTGAGCAGCTTAGGTCTTATGGTATCAAAATATCTTATGATGGGATAAGAAAAACGGCACTAGATTTACTTAGCTATCCAAACATCGACTGGAATAAATTACAAGAAATATGGCCGGAGTTAAGCAGCATCACGCGCTGGGATGGCACCGCAATGGGTAGCATAACTAAGAATGAAATATGCGAAGCGGTTGAAATTGAAGCAAAATACAAACCTTATCTAATAAGACAAGAAGCGGATATGAAGTTTTTACGAGAGGAAATTAACACTCAAATTCCAATTGATTTTAACTATTCACAAGTTAAAGGCCTGTCAAGTGAAGTAATAGAAAAGTTGCAGACGATAAAACCAGCGACGATTGGCATTGCAAAGCAAATACAAGGCATCACTCCTGCAGCGATAGTGAGCATATTAGTGTATTTGAGAAACAGGAAAACGAAAGTGGCTGCTAATTTTGTATGAGGTGTTCTATGTCAAAAATCGAAGAATTTCGTTCTTTTATGCACGAGATAAACGTTGATGCATTTATGTTGCATACTAAAGATGAATATTTAAATGAGTATTCAGAGGAGCTAACAAAGCTGTGTGGCTTTACAGGAACAAATGGGCTACTTATCGTTACAAAAGACAACAAGTGCCCATTTTTTACGGATGGACGCTATATCACACAAGCTCGCAATCAGCTCGATCGGGGCAATTTTCAAGTATATAATATACAAGAAGAGGATCCACGCGAATGGATAAAAGCAAACTTAACATCGACTGCCTCACTAGGTTATTATTTGCAATATTTTACCATAGAAGATATAAGAAAGTATGAGAATATCTGTAAATTAATACCCTGTTTAGCTGGAAAAAAAAGTGACTGTCGAAAACAAGCAGTGGTTTTACATTCTATTGAATATGCTGGTGAAAGTAGTAAGGACAAATGTGAAAAAATAGCTAAAAGCATAGATAAAGAAGCTGAAGTAGTGCTTTTAACTGATCCAAATTCAATTTCGTGGTTATTAAATTTAAGAAATGAAAATGCTAAATATACTCCATGTATATTGGGCCGTGCTATATTGTATAAAAGCGGTAATGTTGGTTTGTTTATTCAAGATAAAGAACATTCAACTATAGAAGCAAATTTAGGCAATCATATAAATATTTTTGATATTAGTGAGCTAGAAAATTCGCTGCACAAGCTAAATTCAATAGTCATGGATCCAAGCACAACTCCAATGAGTATCATGGCTGTAATAAAAGATAAACAGGTAGCTGAGAGAGAAGATCCTTGTCTAATTTATAAAGCAGCAAAAAACCAAACTGAAATAGCTGGGGCTATAAATGCGCATATCAGAGATGGAGTGGCAGTTACAAATTTTCTATATTGGCTTGAAAATAATGTTGGTACAGAACTTGAAGCTGAAGAAAAGATTTTAGAATACAGAAAAGAGCAGAATTTGTTTAAGCAACTAAGTTTTCCAATAATTTCAGCATTTAATGAGAATGGGGCAATAATTCACTATCGTGCAAGCAGTAAGACGAATAAAGTAATTCAGAAAGATGGACTGTATTTGATTGACTCTGGTGGCCAGTACCTTGACGGCACAACTGATGTGACAAGAACTGTAGCAATTGGCAATCCAACTGATGAACAAATAACCCACTATACAATAGTACTCAAAGCTCACATTGCTATAGCAAGTGTCATCTTTCCTCCTGGCACTACTGGTGGAGAATTGGATATATTAGCACGTACGCATTTATGGAAATTTGGAATGGACTATATGCATGGTACAGGGCATGGAGTAGGAAGTTACCTATCAGTACACGAAGGACCACAAGCAATATCAAAAAGTAATAAAGTGAAACTCACGCCAGGGATGATACTTTCCAACGAACCTGGCTATTACATTCCGGGAGAGTATGGAATAAGAATTGAAAATCTGATATATGTTGACAGGCAAGAAAACGGCTTCTTAAACTTTAAACAACTGACCTCTATTCCATATGATAGAAGACTAATAAATGTGCAAATGCTTACTAAGGATGAAATTGAATGGATAAATGGCTACCATCAATTTGTCTATAAAAACTTAGAAAATAGCGTAAAAGATAAGGAATGGTTAAAGAAGGTATGTGACCCTTTATAAGCAAAGGAGCATTTTTTATTATTTAAAAAGTATTAATGCAATTGTGACAGGTATTTTGTATTGTTTTTAATTTTAAAATAATATATAATAAAGAACACGTATTTTTAGGTAGGTTATAATTATGATAGACAAAGGGCAAGAAGATGAATTTATGAAGCAGTATATGGATACTTGCAAAGAGCAAATAGAAAAATTAGCTAAGGATCCTGGATTGCTTAATCAGACTTTAAAACCATTTATGCAAATGTCTCAGCAGCTTATGGCTGGCGGTATGTTAGAAGGGGCTATGCCTGGCATGATACCTGATTTGGGCAGTATGGATGTTAACAAGATGATTGCTCAGATGAAGGAAATGATTGACTACATAAGAGGTAACTATAAGGAACTAATGAAAGAGCACAGCTCGCAGATTCAAGAGCTTGATGAATCCAGTAAAAAGCTAAGAGGCTTAGTTAAAAAATTGATAGAAAAGATCGAAAGTAAGTAAATAACATCTGGATTTCTGTCATTCTATATACAACTTTCTAGTTGGACGGTAAGTCGAGGTCAATTATTGATGCCATGAAAGTAGCTGACACTGGTTCCTTTATGACGGCAGTGCCCAGAGGTGTCATTCCAGTGCTTGACACTGGAATCCAGGAAACTTAACTTTACACCAGGTAATAAGAACTGGATCCCAGTGTCAAGCACTGGAATGACAGCAATCCTACGTCATACCGCGATTCATTCCATAGCTGTACGAACATTGTCTAGCAGGAGGGTGTCATCCCAGTGCTTGACACTGGGATCTAGAAAAATTGATTGTGCACTATGCAACATTTTCGATCAAAAGCTGGATTCCAGTGTCAGCTACTTTCATCTGCCACGCGAATTGCCTGCAAATTGCAATGTTCATACAGTTATGAGCTAGTGTACATAATTGCACATGGGTTTTTACAAATTTGAAAATTAGTGTTAAATAAAAATATAAATGCAAAAGGAAAAGAAATGATTGAACTTAAAGGCCCAGAAATTTGTGCAGGCGGAAATAAGAAAAATTTGATTATTTTTTTACATGGTTGGGGCTCAAGTGGCGATAATTTCATTCACCTTGCTAAAGTTATGAGCAAGTTTTTACTGGGTTCATATTTTGCAGTACCCAATGCTCCGTTTGAAAGAGAAATAGGTGATGGTTATCAGTGGTTCAGCTTGGAAGATCGTAGTGAGGAAGCGCTATATAATGGAGTAAAAAATGCTACATCAATTGTAAATCATTTCATTGATACAAAATTAAAGGAGCTTAATTTAAAAGATACGCAACTTTCTTTAGTTGGATTTTCTCAAGGAGCAATGCTTGCAATACATACAGCTCTCACCCGCTCTCAATCCTGTGCATCAGTTGTTGCATACTCTGGTAGATTTCTTTCACCTTCAAAAACTGCACCAGAGATCAAGTCAAAACCTAACATATGTGTTATCCATGGTGATGCTGACGACGTGGTACCTTTTTCGTCCCTCGACTTAGCGGTTAAAGCTCTGAAAGAAAATGGAGTAAATGTTGAAGGACACCCAATTCATGCATTAGGGCATATTATTAATGAAGAGGGAATAAAATTAGGAGTAGAATTTATCAAGAAGAATTTTAAAAATTAATTTTCATGCACTTGTTTTGCTTTGGTTATGGATATGTAGCTAAATTTTTATCGAAAAAATTACTGAACTTAGGTTGGAAAGTCAGTGGCACATCAAGAAGTAAAGATATACAAAATGTAATCCTCTTTAATTATGAGAAGGTTAGCCAAGATCTGCTTAAAAGCGCAACGCACGTTTTAATTTCTATTCCTCCAGATGGTGATGATGTTGTGGAGAGATACGGTGATTGCCTGCAAAATGTTAAATGGTTTGGTTATTTGTCTGCAACTAGCGTCTATGGTGATCACTCTGGTAATTGGGTGAATGAGGAATCTGAAACAAAACCTATAGAAATCAGAGGAGAAAAGCGCCTTAGATCTGAAAGGAAGTGGCTGAATAGCAGATTGCCTGTACATATTTTTCGTTTAGCTGGAATATACGGTCCTGGTAGGAACGTGTTAATTGACTTGCAGCTTAGCAAAGCAAGAAATGTGAAAAAAGAAGGGCATTTTTTTTCTCGTATTCACGTTGAAGATATATCGAATATTTTATTTTCTTCCATGCAAAACATAAAACCTGGTGAAATATACAATTGTGCAGACGATTTACCCACTACACAATCTGAAGTGATAATGTATGCAGCCAAACTTCTCAATGTTAGCCCTCCAGAGCCAATTGAGTTACCAGATTATGCACAGAGTTTTTATTTAGGATCAAAAAGAGTAAGTAATGTTAAAATTAAAAAAGATCTTAATGTCTCTCTAATTTATCCTAACTACAAGGTGGGATTAGAGAGTTTGCATGTAAAAAAAACTGAAATCACATCAGAATGATAGATAGGCTTATTGTCACTGCCATTAAGTTAAGGAAAGAATGGTTAAAAACTGAACTAAAAAGTCAGAAATAATTAAGGATTTATGACAAATGCTGAAACAGAATAGAGTAAACTTTAAAGCAGATAAACTCTGAAGTGTAAATTACTTAAGAAATAGTGACCTTACCCAGAAAAAGTGGAGAGAAAGAAAAGAGTTTTTTTGGGTAAAATAAAATTTTGGAGGATTAGAAATGGTAAGAGAATATACGGCAGAATTCAAATTGGAAGCTGTTAAGCTGGCAAATGAACAAAGAAAGGTAGGTCAACCAGTTGCAAAAGTAGCAAGAGATCTAGGAATAAGGGATAGTGTATTAGGAAAATGGATGAAGAAATATAACGAAAAAAAGTCAGCGGCAAATGCATTTCCAGGTAGAGGTAACATGGCTCCTTACGACAAAGAGAGGTTTGATTTACAAAGCAAGAGTAACAAGGGAAAGAGACATTTAAAAAAAAGCCCTGGCCAGTCAAAAAGAGTAAAATATTTTTTTATATAGTAACTGCTATAAAGTACAGGAATTATGTAGGATTTTCTGCTAGTGGCTACTATAAGTGGACCACAAGAAAAATAAGCAGTAGAGAATCAGCAAATAAAGAGCTACTCGAAGCTATTCAAAAAATATATCAAGTTTCTAAATGTAGATATGGAGCTCCTAAAATTCATGCTGAATTGAAGGCTTTGGGTAAAAGTTGCAATTTGAAAACGGTGCAAAGTATTATGCAGAAAAATGACATCAGGGCTATACTGAGAAGAAAGTTTAAAATTAAAAAACAACAAACAGATAATAGAGCTGTAGCTCCCAATATACTAGATCAAAACTTTATTGTTGATCAACCAAATAAAGTATGGGATTACTTACATCAAAACCAAGGAGGGATGGCTATATTTGGCAGCAATAATTCTCACGTATGGTAGTTAATGAGTAGTGCAATAAATAAACAATTGGTTATGAACTCTTTATTAATGGCCATTAATAGGCGTAAACCTGTTAAAAATCTACTGCTGCACAGTGACCAAGGTTCACAATATACTGCGCAAGGGTATCAATATCTCTTAGCTGTAAAGAATATAGATGAGTAATAAAGGCTGTTGTTACGACAATTCTGTTGCAGAAAGCTTCTTTAGCTCATTGAAAAGAGAAATACTTATTGATACTTCACAACACTCTGCTCAACACACTAGAACTGCAATATTTGAATACATAGAAATTTTTTATAACAAACAACGTCACTATTAACTATTGCATTCCAGAACAATTTGATGCATCATTCTTTTTGTAAAAAACATTCCACACTTTCTCTCCACTTTTTCTGGGTAAGGTCATATGTGTACATCCCCATCATGAATGCTATTTTCGGTAAAATCTCTTACAACGCTCAAAAGCAGAAAAACAAAAACTTGATTTTCTCAGCTAAATAGTGGACCATCAAAAGCACGCATAAATATCTACAATGAAAGAAAAAACTTTCACAATCATCGATGGCTATGGTTTTCTTTTCAGAGCTTACTATGTACTACCTCACTTAATTACCACAACAGGAATGCCAATAGGTGGTGTATAT
Source organism: Wolbachia endosymbiont of Wiebesia pumilae (assembly GCF_017869285.1). Taxonomy (NCBI): domain Bacteria; kingdom Pseudomonadati; phylum Pseudomonadota; class Alphaproteobacteria; order Rickettsiales; family Anaplasmataceae; genus Wolbachia; species Wolbachia endosymbiont of Wiebesia pumilae. The sequence goes on along the minus strand of NZ_CP054557.1, from coordinate 757,870 downwards.
GGCTTTCTGAATATGGTTCTTAAGTACATTGCCCATTCGGACTACTTAACTATAGCACTTGATGCAGGGAAAAAGAATTTTAGGCACAATTTATATCCTGAGTACAAAGCGAACAGAGTAACGCCTCCTGAGGATCTAACTCCACAGTTTACCATACTGAGGGAAGCGGTAGAAGCTTTTAACCTCAGCTATGAAGAGATTGAAGGTTATGAAGCAGATGATATAATTGCAACACTAGCTGCAAAATACGCCAACCACCAAGACTTTAAAGTGGTAGTCGTTTCATCAGATAAAGACTTATTTCAACTCTTGAACCACAATATTTTAATATTCGACCCCATTAAAAATATATATATAGATGAAAAACAAGTAATAGAAAAATTTGGTGTAAACTCACACAAGCTTCTTGATTTATTTTCTCTAACTGGTGATGCATCTGACAACATTCCAGGCGTTCCGGGAATAGGTCCGAAAACTGCAGCTAAATTACTGGATGAATTTGATTCATTGAATAATATTATAGAGAACATTGATAATATCGAGCAAACGAGGATTCGTAATATTCTCACCGAACATAAGGAAAAAGCTCTAATTTCAAGAGAACTTTTATCACTATGCGAAAAAGTAGACCTTCAACATGATATTGCAAAATATGAAGTCCATTCTCCAAATATGGAAAAACTATTATCCTTTTTAAAGAAGTATGAATTCAATTCCTTAATAGGGAAAGTGGAAAAGCTTTTTTCCTATAATGGGTCTAGCACAAAAGAGAAAATAGAATATAGTAGTGAAGAGTTAGAGAAATTTTTGGAGCATTGTAGATATGAAGGCAAAATTGCAATTCATTACCACCTTGAAAACAATGTATTAAGTCTATCTTATAGCGAAAGTAATATTTTTTATATAGAGCAAGACAGCATACAAGATGCACTCATTATAATTAACTTAACTTTGCTCTCAAATGGAGTGCTTAAAATAATACATAACATCAAAGAGATCAGGAAAATCTTCCCTACAGTAGAGAAGATGCTAGATTCAGTTGATGATTTGATGATAATGTCGTATAGCTTGGATACAGGAAAGCATGATCACAGTATTCCAAACATAGTTGCGCATAATTTGAGTGAAAATGCAGAAATTTTCTCGGCAAAAACTTTAATAGCAATTCATGAAAAGCTAAAGCAAAGGTTATTTCAGGAAAAATTGCTCACAATTTACGAGCGCTTCGATAAGCCACTTATGAAAGTAATATTTGATATGGAGAAAAATGGGATATTACTGAACATACAAAAATTACAGGAGCTGTCCGATAAATTTCAGCAGGTAATTGCCGTGCTTGAAGATGAGATATATAATTTGGCAGGAGAAAGATTTAATATTGCTTCGCCAAAACAATTAAGTGATGTTTTATTCAACAAAATGGGGCTTAATAAAAAGAAAAAGTCAAAAAAATCTGGATCGTATAGCACCAATTATGAAGTTCTAGAGGCACTCGAAGAAGAAGGGGTAGAAATTGCAAGTAAAATCTTAAATTGGCGACATTTAAGTAAATTAAAAGGCACCTACACTGATGCATTAATAAAGCAAGTTGATCCACTTGATGGTAGAATACACACAAGCTTTTCAACGACTGCAACTGCAACTGGAAGGCTGAGCTCCAGCAATCCTAATTTACAGAATATTCCTATCAGAAGCGAAGAGGGAAATCTTATCAGACAAGCATTTATTGCGCCAAAAGGGCATAAGATAATTTCTGCTGACTATTCGCAAATAGAATTAAGACTCCTGGCACACGTTGCAAACGTTGCAGCATTTAAAGAAGCTTTTGCAAACGGACAAGATATTCATGAGATCACCGCAAGGCAAGTTTTTGGAGTGCAAGAAATAGATGAGCAATTAAGACGCAAAGCAAAATCCATCAATTTTGGAATTATATATGGCATTAGCCCATTTGGTCTTGCAAAGCGGCTTGGAATTACCATTGCGGAAGCTGCTGAATACATTAATTACTATTTTTCCTGTTACCCAGAAATAAAGGCCTATATGGAAAAAACAGTGTCTATCGCAAGATTGCATGGTTATGTAGAAACTTTGTTTGGCAGGAGATGCTTTGTAAGAGACATAAACAATACAATTCCTTATATAAGACAATTTGCAGAAAGGGCAGCAATAAACGCACCACTGCAAGGAACCGCTGCTGATATAATAAAACGTGCGACAATTCAGCTTTTTGACCAATTGAAAGTAGGTAAAATAATCCTCCAGGTTCACGATGAACTACTGGTTGAAGTAGAGGACGAAAAGGTACAAGAAACAGCAAAACTTATGAAAGATATAATGGAAAATGCAATAGAAATTTCTGTACCACTTGAAGTAGAAATAAAAGTTGGCGACAACTGGGGTCTAAATTCCCTTAATTATGACTTAAACATCGTGAATTCTAGGAGTATAGATTATTTGAATTAATATGAAAAATATGCTACAATTGAAGTATAGTAAATGTGAGTAACTCAGTTATGACAAAAATATTAACTCCACAAACAAAGAATTTGGAACCTTCAAATCAGGTAACTAACAAAGATGAGAAAATTTTTGAAAAAGAGGAACATCAGGTAATCTATGATTACTTTGTAAAAGTATTAGAAGGTAAAGCCGAATTAAAGGAGAACAAAGAAATAACTGATTATTTTATATCAGCTTATAAGGACATACTACTTAATAATGTCAATCCAAAAGATATAAAACCACTCAGTGAAGAGAATTTTTCTCAGTTTTTACTTTCTATGTTTAAAGAAATTAGAGAGCAAGGCTTAGCTAGAGAAGAGAAATTAAATAATGATAAAATACAACAAATAATAACCAAGTGTGTAGCTGATATACGGGGTACAGAAGCTAAAGATTCATCCATAAAGTTTGTATTGGAAATGCTGCTGCTAATTGGAGGGATCAAAATAGACCCGAAAAATATTTCTGGCTCCTTTATGGATGGGATGAAAGAAAAAATACCATTCTTAGGTAAAGACAAGAAAGAAGAGGATGAACCACCACTCAGTGATGAAGAGATGGTAACAACGTTCTTAAGCAAGATCTTTTTTCCTGTCCTTCTTTCCACTATTCCAATGTTAATTTTTGGTCCTACTACACTCGGAGTAGTTCTTACTGCTATCGGCACAATATTTGCCATAAAAGGAGGAGTGGAGGTTCTTTTTTCAAATAACAAAAAAGGTACTTTGTATGACCCTAGCTCACAAGATAAAGATGATACAGAAAAGAGAGCAAAACTGAATGGAAAAATTCTCGAGGGCATTGATGATATTTTAAAAACCCCAGTTACAGAAGTTGAGAAAGGCACCTCTGTTTCTGAACAAATTTCCCAAGGAAAAGAAAAGAGTGAACAACAGCCTGTTCCTGAGCAAATTTCCCAGGTAGGAAACGAAAAAAGTGAGCAGCACGATCAATCTTGGACAGGAAAGGAAAACAAACGAAGGGAAAAACCACAGAGCAGCAAAGGTAAGACTACTCAGGTTTGCTAAAAGTGAATTGTGTAAGAGATCTGCTATTATTCTATAGCACATACAACAGGAGTATGGTCAGACGGATTTTCTAGCTTACGCAATCTATCATCTATGTAGCATGTTTCCAATTTATCTACAGCTTGTGGTGATAACAGCATATAATCTATTCGCATTCCTTGATTATTTCTGAGTGAATTGCCTTGATAATGCCACCAAGTGAATTGTTGCAAATTTGGGTGAGATATTCTAAACGCATCTTTAAACCCAAGATTCAAGATCGCTCTTAACTTCTCACGTTCTCTTATATGAAAGCACACTTGGCCATTCAATAAGTTTGAATCAAAGACATCAATTTCATCCGGTGCAACATTATAATCGCCAGCTATAATAGTTAACTCTTCATTCTTTAACAAAGTGCTCATCCTTTCATATAGATTATCAAAAAACTTGAGTTTATATTCAAATGCTTGAGAGTCCGGGCTTTGACCGTTTGGAACGTATACACTTCCCACCCTTACCTTCTGATTATTGTGCTTTATTATGCACTCTATATAACGCGCTTCTTGATAACCTTCTACGATATCAATCTTAAACTTCTCCAGTATCGGATATTTAGATAAAACACAAACGCCATTTCTTGCAACTTGTCCATAGACAGCACATTCATATCCCAGCTTCTCTATCTCTGCATAAGGAAATTGCTCTTCCATACATTTTATCTCTTGCAGCAAAATTATATCTATCTGACTATCAACTATAAAACTACAAAGTTGGTTAACTCTTTTACGTATGGAGTTTACATTCCAAGTTGCAATCTTTAGCATCAACAATCCTTATTAATTATATCAATTAAACTCTCCCCAGTAGGCAACCTCGATGTTATAATTTTTTTCCATTTGATTAACTTTAAACTATCAGCAATGTTTTTACTCATGGTATATGCAACTGCATTATTCATCACATGAGATAACCCACTTTTTAGAACTAATGAACAAAATATCCTTGCTGTCTGTGAGGAAAAAAAAGCAACACTATCAATTTTACCATCCAATAGTAAATTTTTACACCTATAAGTTAGATTCCTTTTTATAATTGTTTTATAGAGTACAACTTCTCTTACGTTAAAATCTTCTTCAGATAATCTCTTTTTTAGGTTACATGATACTTCTTGTCCCCTTATATACAAGAACTTTATTGCGTTTGAATAATGAGCTTTTATGAATGATATCAGACCATCAACGTTGCTGTCTGCTGAGATTATATCAGAAAATCCCAAATTTTTTGCAGCCTGCATGGTTGAATTACCAACTGTAATAATCGGAAAGTCATCCTCTTTGCATATTTGACTAAGAGCCTTTACACTGTTTTTACTTGTAGATATCACAACGTCAAATTCGTACGCAGATATATCAGGATTTAAGTACTTTATTGTGAATACTGGTTCTATAAAAACTTTGTATCCATACTTTCTCAATATATTTCTTGTATTGAACGAGTCCAATAAAGGCCTCGTTAATAAAATAGACTTCATTCTGATTTATTTCACTACTAGTAAAATAGTACCCTTTATACACAAATTACTGAATAAAAACTTTTATTTTGATAGCTTGAGCAATTATTCAAGTAATTGATGTGGAAGTAGGAGTACTAAGCGCTCCTACCCCAATAAGCCCACAATTTCTGCTTACACTTTTTTGACGCTAATTACATCGAACTCTTTTGAATGGCTTCCTTCAGTGGAATTATATAGCTAATATTCCTGTATAAGTTAAATAAGTTAATACTTAAGCTTGTACTCTTGCAGTATTTGAAGAGAGATTCTCAAGGACGTTTTTTGTCTGTGGTTCACTAATCATAGTTTGAACGATATTAGCTGCCATAATAACACAGCCTAGAATAAAAAAAGGCGTAGAAACAAAATAAATAACAGAAGACTCAAAAAGCGACATAGATGCAATACCTCCTATTAGAAATGAAGCACTGGATGCTATATCAAGATAGATCTTTGTTAACTTTTTTTGTCCTGGAGTGTTTTTTATGCCAGATTTCTTATTAAGATTCTGTTGTCGGGAATGATCATTTAGTGACCATATATTTAAAGCAAACGAAAGTGCACTGAATATAGTGCCGGCAATACTAAAATACAGACTTAAGACAGGAATATTCAAGACCAATGCCGCTATGTATCCAATGAAAGAGATAGTAGATAGTGTAGTAACTAAGCGTTTCGAGTAAGTTCGTACCTTCTTTCTGTAGGCTAACTTATCTTTTTCACCATACATAGCATAAATATTACCTAATATGTTATATTATAACATTAATTAATTCAATAAGCAATATGGAAGCTAAGAGTGCCCGAGAGAAGACTTGAACTTCCACAACTTAAAAAGTTACTAGCACCTGAAGCTAGCGCGTCTACCAATTCCGCCACCCGGGCTTTTTATAGTTTACTATGTTAAAGTTAAATAATATACTTAAACAATTTTTAGTTCAAAGGTAATGCCAAATCTAGATCAAATATTTTTTGCTCAAAACAATGTTAATATTAATAACGTATATAAAATAGTCAATAACGCTTTGAGCAATAGCGATGGTGGTGAGCTGTTTCTAGAATTTTGCCAGTCGGAGTCCCTGGTTTTTGAGGATAACATATTAAAACACATGGACTTGAATACTAGAAGGGGATTTGGTTTAAGGTCTTTTTGTGAAGATAGTACATCTTTCGTTTGTTCTTCTGAGATCAGCGAAAAAGAAATTAGTAATGCTGCTTCTATGGTAAAAAGCTCAGTGTCTTTAAACAAGACAAATTCAATAAATTTAAACGAAGAGACAAAAAGCCTATATTCGAGGATTAACCCTATAAATGAAATGGATCTGAATTCAAAGATTAAGCTACTCAATGAGGTTAATGAGTATGTAAGGTCCAAAAATAACTGCGTGAAGCAAGTAAAAATAACTCTAAGTGGAGAATGGCAAGTTGTACAAATAATAAAGGGTGATCACAGATTAAGCGATATCAGGCCTCTGGTACGTTTTAATGTGCTAGTCATTGTAGAAAAAGATGGCCGTACCGAAAGAGGTTCTGCAGGGCATGGTGGAAGGGACTCTTATAGTAAGTTTATTTCTGAGAAAAAGTGGAAAGAAGTTGCAAACCAAGCGTTAGAACAAGCACTGGTAAATCTTGAAGCAATTCCAACTCCAGCCGGAGAAATGACAGTCGTTTTAGGTCCAGGCTGGCCAGGAATATTGTTACACGAAGCCGTGGGTCATGGACTTGAGGGCGACTTCAATCGCAAAAAAGTCTCAGCATTTTCAAATTCTGTGGGTAAACAAGTAGCAGCTAGTGACATCACAGTAGTTGATGACGGAACTCTGCCCAATTTGCGCGGCTCTATCAGCGTAGACGATGAAGGCACTCCACCCAGTTATAATATATTGATAGAGGATGGGATCCTAAAAGGATACATGCAGGATCATATGAACGCTAAACTCATGGGTGTAAGCCCAACTGGTAATGGTAGAAGAGAAAGTTATAAAGAAGTTATTATGCCGCGCATGACAAACACCTATATGTTGCCCGGAAAGTATACACCGAAGGAAATAATATCTAGCGTAAAGAAAGGTCTATATGCAGTAAATTTCGGTGGTGGGCAGGTTGATATAACGTCAGGAAAATTTGTTTTTTCATCTTCGGAAGCTTACCTAATAGAAAATGGCAAAATTACACAGCCAGTAAAAGGAGCAACACTAATTGGTGACGGTCCAACAGTGTTGAAAAAAGTATCTATGGTTGGTAATGACTTAAAGTTAGATCCTGGTGTTGGCACATGCTCGAAAGATGGACAAAATGTGCCCGTTGGAGTTGGTCAGCCGACACTCAAAGTCGACGCAATAACTGTTGGTGGAACTGAGATATAGATAAGGGCTAAAACGGATTCCAGCGCACGGCGCACAGCTGTACAAACATTATGATTTGGAAGCAATTGCCACCAATAGGGTGTCATCCCAGTGTCTGGGCACTGCCTTTGTGTTTGAGGCAAAACTGGCTATAACATTTAACACACTGCTTTCGCAAATAAATGTTCGTACAGTTATGTGTCAGCTACTTGGATGACACTTTTGTACTTGATGCAAGATTATATCTTGAAAAAATTAAGTTTTAATGCTATAAAATAATTGTAAATTTTGTCTCCGTGGTAGCTTTATGAATGTTGAAAGTAAAAAAATACACGATGCTAAAATAAAATTACCAATATTTCTTGATTATCAATCTACTACTAAAGTAGATCCCCGTGTTTTAGAGGTGATGATACCTTACTTTGGTGAGTTCAGCAATGCACACTCTCGCAGCCATTCATTTGGTTGGACTGCTGAAGAAGCAGTGGAAAAAGCAAGGAAACACATCGCTGATCTGGTGAACGCAGATAGCAAAGAAATTATCTTTACCTCAGGTGCAACTGAGTCAAATAATACGGCAATCAAGGGCGTTGCTCACTTTTATAAAAATAAAGGAAATCATATAATCACTGTCTGCACGGAGCATAAGTGTGTTCTGGATTCTTGTCGGCATCTGGAAAATGAAGGCTTTAAAGTTACATATTTGCCTGTTAAGCAAAACGGAATTATAGATTTATCAAAGCTTGAGGAAGCAATTACTGATAAAACAATTTTGATTTCAGTAATGATGGTAAATAATGAAATCGGAGTAATTCAGCCTGTAAAGGAGATTGGTAAAATATGCAGAAAGCATAATATATTTTTCCATACAGATGCAGCTCAAAGCTTTGGAAAAGTTCCAATTGATGTTAATGAGATGTGCATTGATCTTATGAGTCTCTCTAGCCACAAAATTTATGGACCTATGGGAATAGGCGCATTATATGTACGTAGAAAGAATCCTCGTGTTAGGCTGATACCACTAATTAGTGGTGGTGGACAGGAAAGAGGCATGCGTTCTGGAACAGTTCCAACACCTCTTGCAGTTGGTTTTGGTGAAGCGGCACGTATTGCTAGAGAAGAAATGAAAAAAGAAACAACTAGAGTGGAAGAATTAAGGGATATTTTGTATAACAAGATAAAAGAAGCGTTTCCTGATATCGTTTTAAATGGTGATTATGAAAATAGAATTCCTGGCAACCTAAACTTGAGCTTTCCCTATGTTGAGGGTGAGTCTCTCATCATGGCAATCAAGGATTTAGCAGTAAGTTCTGGTTCTGCGTGCACGTCTGCGTCTCTTGAGCCTTCCTATGTAGTACGGTCGCTAAATAATGGCCATGACCTTGAGCATTCATCAATTAGATTTGGCCTAGGCCGATTTACAACTAGAGAAGAAGTTTTGTATGCAGCAGATCTTGTTGCTAAAAATGTTGGCCGACTGAGAGAAATGAGCCCACTTTGGGAGATGGTACAAGAAGGAGTAGATTTGAACACCGTGAAATGGGACTCTCATTAAATGTATCCGTTCCAACTGCAAATGCACTTTGAAATTACTCTGTACCGTTCACACTTAATTCTTCAATCTCACTAATAGAAAGGCCAGTAAATTTGACAATAGTGTTGACATCAACATTGTTAGCCAGCATTGCTTTTGCGACTTCGATTTTTCCTTCGATTTTTCCTTCGATTTTTCCTTCAATTTTCCCTTCCTCTTTACCGATTTTGATGCCTCTTTCTTCGCCAATTTGGATGCCTTTTTCAGTAGCAAGGTCAAGTCTGTATTCAAGAATGGCTTCTTCTTTCCGTAGATCCATTATTCTTTCTTCATAAGCTACTAAATCTTTTTCATTCCAGCTAAACCTGTCTAATTCATCGTAGGCTAACTTTATTATTGGTGCTTTTTCTGCTATTTTCCTTAAGTCTTCTTCCGTAGTTTCATCTGCATATTTGAAGAAAAATAACCAACGATCCACTATGCTTTCTAGCTGTTCTTCCTTATTCTTAGGAAATTTAGGTAGTTCAATAAATACAAATTGAAAATCTTTTAAGTCATGCTCATTGGTTTTCTCATCTCTTATAGTGTGGCTGGATATATAATCAAGCTTATCAGGAAATAAATTACAATTAGAGATAGCAATAAAGAAAACCTTCTTTAAATCAATGTACTTACCAGATTTATCAGCTTGCCTTGAGTAAGCCTTAGCAGCATATAGTTGAGCTCGTTTTTCGAAGCCTTTATCGCGAGTGAGCTGCATTTCAATCACATACCTAGCCCCACTAGAGTCCCTGCAAAGAACATCAACTATACTTTGCTTATCAGAGGCAATTTCAGGATCCATTATAGTACTGAGGAATTCCACTTCTTGTATAGTATTTATCTCGGTAAACCCTAAAATATCATTCAAAAAATGTATGAGAATATTCTTATTTTTTTCAGTGCCAAATATTTTTTTGAAGGTTAAATCCAGCTTAGGGTCGAGAAACTTAGATAAAGCCATAGCCAAAGTGCTTAAAAATATTAATAATTATACACTATTATTAACAATTATTCAACCATATTTTTGAAGATAGCTATGCCGCCGCGAACCGTCATACCGCCGCGGTATCTCTAGATCCCGCTAACAAGCAGCGGGATGACGAATTACTTAACCGTCATACCACCGCGAACCGTCATACCGCCGCGGTATCTCGGCATAGATTCCGCTAACAAGTAGCGGAATGACGATTGTGTATCGTGTTTTGCTAAAAATCACAGAATGCAGTCTGGTTACATTACTCTAGCTATACGCAACAACTTTACTTTCAACAATTTTGTGAGCAATAATACGACTTTCATAATCAATATTTATTATATCAGATAGTGAATTAATATCAGTATAACTACCAAAACTTTCCATTGTTGATTCCACTACCTCTACTATTTTTAAAAAGCCGATTCGTGACTTCAAAAATTCATTAACAGCTATTTCATTTGCAGCATTGAGCACAATACTGTTTGTTTGTGGAGCAGAAGAGTTTAACACTGCCATGCTAAGCTTTAGCGCAGGAAAACGCTTATGGTCTGGTTCTTGAAAGGTCAATTTTCCTTGCTTTGTTAAATCTAATTTACGATTTAAAGCTGATCTTTCCGGCCAAGATAGAGCATATGAAATAGGAATTGCCATGTCAGTTTCTGCAAGCACAGCAAAGTTGAACCCATCCTTATAAGTTACAATTCCATGTACTATTGACTCAGGATGCACTATTGCTTCAATTTTATCCGGGCTGATATTAAACAAGTTATGTGCTTCTATTATCTCTAGTGCCTTATTCATCATTGTTGCGCTATCAACCGAGATTTTCTTTCCCATATTCCAAGTGGGGTGACTAAGCGCCTTATCTACCATAACATTTCTTAATTGCTCAAGGCTATAATTTAAGAATGGTCCACCAGAAGCAGTAAGTATGATCTTTTCTACGCATTTGTCGTCATTTTGCAAAATTTGAAAAATTGCATTGTGCTCAGAGTCAATAGGGATTATTTGTACATTTTTTTCTTTAGCTTTTTTGAGTAATAACTTTCCACCGCAAACAATGCTTTCTTTGTTTGCCAATGCAATGACTTTGGTACCGCTTTCTATAACTTCCATAACTGGCCCAAGGCCTGCAATGCCAACTATTGCAACAACTGAGAGATCAACAGGTATGGTAGCAATATTTGTAGCACCAATTGCTATTTTTACATCTGTACCAAGTAAACTTTCTTTCAAATCTTTGTAAAGCCTTTCATCGGAGATAGCAACATATTTTGCATTTAGCAGTTTTGCTTGGTGTGCCAGTAGAGCAAAGTTCGAATGGGCACTTAGTGCTTCCACTTGGTATTCTTCTTTTCTCTTTGAGAGCAAATCTACAGTCTTTTTTCCAACACTTCCTGTTGATCCCAAAACTGAAACCTTTTTCACTAAGACAAACTCATAACAACAGCAACTTTTCTTATTAGGCCTTCTTCCAACTATTCAATAGTTTTTAAGTGTTTAACCAAGTTCATGTCCGTGGTCATCGCCAACAGATGGTGAAGGACCAGGTGAAAAAGATTGACCATGGTGATCACCTGCATCATGCATGTCTTGCAAACCATCAGCATTATGAGCTATTTCGTTATTGGCATGAGGGTAATCATCTGAGTGATGTCCATCATCACCATGAGCCATATCCATTTCTTCTGATGGCATATCTTCCCCACCTCCACCTGAAAAATATTCTGCAAGGCCTTCAAGAAGTTTTATGCCAAACATATTACCTGACTTTCCAAACAATGTTACTAGACTACTGCCACTCACCAAACCTTCAAACACGTTACTATAAGCAGCAATTGCTCCTTCATGAAAGTTGAACAACCATTTCATTCCATCGACAACTGTTGAAACAGAGTCACTATGACCAAGACCAAAACCACTTTTCTCACCAGCAGCCTCTTGGTGTTGCTGCTGCGCTTGCCATTCTGCAATGTTTGGACCTTGAGCTTCACTCATAAATTTTTACTCTCAACCTTAAGCTATTATTTTATCACAAATATTGCAAAATATCAATAGAGCTTTTGAATATAGCTAATACAAACAATTTCTGTCATCCTATATATAGCTAAACTGACTTACGACAATTTGAAAAACGACAAATTCGTCATTCCGCTACTAGTTAGCGGAATCTATGCCGAGATACCGCGAATGAATCGCGGTATGACGTGTTAGCTATAGGATCCAGTTTGAAAAAAATCTGAATTCCAATGTTCACTACCTTTTACAAAGTTAAAACTTAAAAATATGACTGTTAGCAATAGTGTATATATCTTTAGCTATATATAATGAATGAATTTTTTTATATATTCGTTATTAGTATTTTGTATTTCCTGAACAGTTCCATGGGAAATGATCTCCCCTTCATATAATACTGCTATTTTATCAGCTATTTTAAATGCGCTATGAATATCATGTGTAATCGTGATAATTGTAGGGTTAAGATCTCTAGATAATTTTATTATTATCTCGTTTACTATATCTGACATAATTGGGTCCAATCCTGAAGTTGGTTCATCCAAAATAATGATTTCTGGATTGTGTGCAATCGCCCTTGCAAGTGCCACTCTTTTTTTCATTCCACCTGATAGCTCTATTGGAAACATATCTGCTATGCTTTCCTCCAGTCCAACATCATTTAACTTCTCGATTGCTAGCTGTTTTGCCTCTTTTTTGCTGATATTAAAGCGCTTTTTATAATTAAAAGATATATTTTCCCACACTGTAACGTAGTCAAATAAAGCGGAATTTTGAAATAAAACCCCAAATTTATTTTTGCTTTTACTATTTATTTTAACAGACCCTGAGTCTGGAGCAAGCAAGCCGATAATTGTTTTTGTTAATACAGATTTGCCGCTTCCTGAGCCACCAAGTATGACTAATGATTCCCCTTTTAATATATCAAAATTTAGATCTTTTAGTACTGTCCTATCATCAAAAGATAAGCTTAAGTTCAATATTGATATTATGGGGTTACGCATGTATCAAAGTAATCATGTAGTTTGCTAAAATGATCAGTATGGACGATAAAACAACAGTTGATGTTGTAGCAACACCTACTCCTCGTGCACCTTCTTTGCAATGGTAACCGTAATAGCAGCTTGAGACAGAAATTATGGCGCCAAATACAGTTGCTTTTATTAGCCCAGTTATAAAATCATACGTATTAAAGAACTGAGCTGTGTGTTTAATGTATATATTTAAATTGTGGTTAAATTCGAAGACTGCAGTGATACATCCTCCAAATATTCCTATTAAATCTGCACATACTGTAAGTATGGGAAATACTATGATTGACGCTAAAATCCTTGGTGCAATTAAATATTTAAAAGGGTTGATGTTCAAGGTTGTAAGTGCATCTATTTGCTCGGTGATGCGCATTGTACCAATTTCTGCTGCAACTGATGATCCAACCTTTCCTACCATTATTAAGCTGATCAAAACTGGTCCTAACTCTTTAATGATAGTGATCGTAACAAGTTTGGGTATTATCTGTTCTTGGTTAATTAATGGGTCACTCAAGCTACTTTGTAAAACTATTGCCGCTCCTATAAAAACTCCAGTGAGCCCAACAATTGGCAGAGAGAAAAAGCCTATCTCTATAATTTGTCTTGCTATGTTGCTAAAATAATATGGTGGCACAAGGCAGTGGTATAGAGATTGAATAAAAAATATGAATGCACTACCAAGCCTTAACAAAAAATTGATAAAGTACCTACCAATTATTCTAACACTATTTATATCAAAAAAGCTCACTTTGTATTCATTTTAGCTAGAGGTTAGTCTTACTGATTTTATTAAAATTTTTATTAACTTTATCGTAAAGTATAGCTGAGATATGTTTTAAGTTCAACATACTTGATGTTTTAATTTAAAGCTCATATAGCTAACCCAAGAAAGGTTTCCCTACGTCATACCGCCACGGTATCCACAACTGTACGAACGTTGTAGTTTGGGAGCAATTCCCACCAGTGGGCCAGTGCCCAGACACTGGGATCCAGCTTCTATGCAACTTAATTAAAAACGTTTGTTTTAGCGTAAGACAACTACCTTTAGCTCATCAGCTCAGTTATAAGCAAAATTTCTGGATTCCAGACTGGAATGACATCATCTGTTGTGCAATTTACCTTCAAAAATGAATGTTTGTACAGCTATGGATTCATTCGCGGTATAGATTCCGCTAACGAGTAGCGGAATGACGGTTTTTCAAATTGTAGAGCCACTTTAGCTATAGAACTCAATTACATAAGCAAACCTTACTTATTTTACTATCCCTGTTTACTTCCTGTAAAAAACATGTTACTAATGTATTGTATTTTGTAGTAGAATGGAGGAAATTTTGGCAGTTCCAAAAAGAAAAAAGTCAAAGTCAAGGCGTAATATGCATCGTTCTCATCATGCTATTGAGCCTAAGAATGTTGTGGTATGTTCAACAACTGGGGAATTCATGTTGCCTCATAACGTAGCAGTTGATGGCAGTTACAAAGGAAAACGGGTTTTCATCAAGCAACAGGCAGAGTGACTATTATGATATGTTACCTACGGTCAATAATAATATAGTTATTGCACTTGACGCTATGGGGGGCGATTTTGCGCCTCTTTCCGTAATTCAGGGTGCTGGTTTTTTTTTAGACAACCTTGTTGACCCAGGCATTAAAGTTTTTTTTCATATTTATGGAGATAAGGAAGAAGTATCTCCTTTGCTTTTGAAATATAAAAAAGTAAGTAACAATTCTGAATTTACTCATTGTTCTGACAATGTCCTTGCAAATGATAAGCCATCTTTTGCACTGAGGCATCGTAAAGACTCAAGTATGAAAGCTGCCATTGAGGCAGTAAAAAAAGGTAAAGCTTTCGGAGTGGTGTCTTCAGGCAACACCGGAGCATTGATGGCAATTTCCAGATTTATTTTAGGAACATTACCAAACATTTATCGTCCTGCTATTGCCTCTATCTGTCCAACTAAGACAAAAAGCTTCGCTTTGCTTGACCTTGGTGCAAATGTTGATTGTAATGCCGACTCATTATTTCAATTTGCGTTAATGGGTAGTATATTTGCAAAAATAGCATTAAAAATTGACAATCCTGAAGTTGCTTTGCTAAATATCGGCACAGAAGAAGTTAAAGGTAATGACTCAGTGCGCGGCGCTTTTGAGTTGCTTAAAAACGCTCCAGGCATTAATTTCAAAGGGTATATAGAGGCAAGTGAATTTTTAGAGGGTAATATAGATGTGATTGTTGCTGATGGTTTTGTTGGCAATGTAATGCTCAAAACGGCTGAGGCAACCGCTAGTACCTTTATCAATCTAATAAAGCAGGAAGTATTCAATTCGTGGATAGCGAAAATGCTTGTTGGTATATTGTTAAAATCCAAACTAAATAAAGCTTTAACGCGTTTTAATCCCAAAATTAGAAGTGGAGCTATGTTTTTAGGGCTGAATGGTATCATCATTAAAAGTCATGGAAATTCTGATGCTATTTCTTTTGCCCATGCCATAAAATTTGCAGTAAATGCAATTAGTGAAAATTTAAATCAAAAGATAATTAACGGGGTAAGTCATATTGAATAAAAGTTTCATATTAAGCACTGGATCTTACCTACCAAGAAAAATGTTGAGTAACAACGAAATTGCATCGATAGTTGAGACGAGCGATGAATGGATAAGGCAGAGAACAGGAATAGTTCAAAGGCATATAGCAGATGAAGGAGAACTAACGTCAGATCTAGCTGTAAATGCAGCAAAAAGTGCTATAGAAAAAGCTAAAATTTCAGTAGATGAAATTGACTTGATTATAGTTGCTACAACAACTCCTGATAAAACTTTTCCTAGCTGTGCAACGATTGTACAAAGTAAGTTAAAATGTAAAAACGCATTTGCTTTTGATGTACAAGCAGCATGCTCTGGTTTTATATATGCAGTTACAGTTGCTGATTCGCTCATAAAATCTAACAATAGAATTAAATATGCATTGGTTATAGGTGCTGAAATAATGTCTAGGATTGTTGATTGGGAAGATAGGTCAACTTGTGTACTCTTTGGTGATGGTGCTGGTGCAGTGGTGATGAAATCAGAAATGGGTAGAAGCGGCATCATATCAACAAACTTATACTCTGACGGCAATGTGGACATACTATGTACGAACGGAGGGGTATCCTCTACTGGTGATTCTGGAAAAATATACATGAATGGAAGAGAAGTGTTTAAACATGCAGTGGATAAGTTAACAGCCTTAATAGAGGAAACTCTGAAATGCAATAATTTGAAAATTACTGATATTGACTGGCTAATTCCCCATCAAGCAAATATTCGTATTATTGAAGCAGTAGTAAAGAAGTTAGATTTCCCTATAGAGAAAGTGATTAATACTGTTGATAAGCATGCAAATACCTCAGCGGCATCAATTCCACTAGCACTTGATTATGCAATACAAAAATCAAAAATAAAATTAGGAAACCTGGCACTGCTGATTTCAATAGGTGCAGGCCTAACCTGGGGTTCTGTGTTGCTGCACTATTAGACTTCCTGCATTACCTCCTGTCATCCAAGTACCCTCTTTGTCATTCCAGTGCCTCTTTCTCCTGTCATCCCAGTGCCCCCTTTTGTCATCCCAGTAGCCCCTTCGGTGTCATTCCAGTCTGGAATCCAGTTCTTATTGTACATTCACCTGGTGTAAAGTTAAGTTTCCTGGATCCCAGTGTCAGCTACTCGGATGACAAAAAAAGGAGCACTGGAATGACAGCAGTCCTACGTCATACCGCGATTCATTCGCGGTATCTCTAGATCCCGCTAACAAGCAGCGGGATGACGGTTGTCGTTTAGCCACAAATATTTAAGAAATTTACCAAATGAAAAAAAAGGCAAAAGAAACCCTGGGGTTATTATCCGCTTTAAAATATTGGCGTTTTTTATGTTTTAAACGCTTGACAAGCGAGATTAAGCTGCTTTTAATTGCAACTAACTTACGCTGCAAACGTTTAAGAAATTTACTAAGCAGAAAAAAAGACAAAGAATCCCCGAGTTAGCTAGTCTTTTACTATCTCTGTCGAGTATTGGCATTTTTTGATGTCTTGTAACGCTTTGTAAGCGCGTCCAGCTTATTTAGATAAAAATCTAGATGTAGATGAAGTTTTGTAAAGACATACAGTATCTATATACTGCAAAAAATTGAACATAAGACGCCGATACATTAAGTAATCCTTACCTTTTAATCTGCAGATTGGCGAAAGCAAATACAATAGCTTCAGTTTCATGATAAGGGAGCTGGCGAGGTTTGTCAAGGAAGTTTTTCTTTCCCGTGAATTCCCTTTGAGGTTGAATATTGAAAATTAACCGGAGAGTTGTGGATTACTTTGTATATGTCATAACAAGCCATGGCGCTCTCAGCAAAACCATTTAGTATTAATTTTAGTTTGCCTGAATAAATAGCTATATCTCCGATTGCATATATCCTATCTCTACTGGTTTTAAGTGTAGCTGGGTCGACAACTATGCGGCTATGTTCTAACTGTATACCCCAATTGTTTATTGGACCAAGATTCATTGACAGTCCAAAAAATGGCAGCAAAAAATCAGCGGATATTTCTTTTTCTTCCTTAGAGGCAATGTTTTTTACTATCACTGCGCTCAACTGCCCATTACCTCCTGCTAGTTCGTGTAATTGATATGGCACTACCAGTTCTATTTTTCCATCAATTTCAAGTGATTCTAATTTATTTCTAGTTTCAGGAGTGCAGCGAAATTCCTTTCTCCTATGTATCACATAAATTTTCTTCGCAACTTTAGAAAGTTCTACAGTCCAATCAGCCGCAGAATCACCCCCACCTGCAATGACTATAGTTTTGTCCTGAAAATCAGAAATTTTATTTACACTGTAAAATACAGATTTATTTTCATATTCTAATATACCACTTAAGGGTGGACGGTTAGGTTCAAACATTCCGTTACCTGCAGCAACAATAACGGCTTTGCATTTTACCTCTGTACCTATGTTCGTTATGACAGTAAAGCTTTCACCTTCGTTATTTGAAATCTTTTCCACTTTTTGACTTAAATGGTAAACAGGCTTAAATGGCGAAGATTGCTCCATTAGTTGCTCAATTAATTTTTGGGCAGTGATTACAGGATAACCAGGTATATCATATATTGGCTTTTCTGGGTAAAGAGCTGTGCATTGTCCTCCTGCTTGATCCAAAACATCTATTATATGACATCTCATATCAAGCATTCCCGCTTGAAAAGCAGTGAATATTCCAACAGGTCCTGCACCTATTATTACTATATCGGTTTTCATATTCAGATGGTGATCTATTTATAGATATTAGCTTTCTTTGCTAACAAGGTCAATTTACAAAGGGATGTATTTTTAAAAGATGTGGCTAGATTAGACAAGATTTCCAGCGTTATGAACCACATAGTCCAAATAAGCTCTAAAAATCAGCTAGCATAGCGAGATGCTGTGCGGACGGAATGGGATTCGAACCCATGGTACGCTCATCACGTACGTCAGTTTTCAAGACTGGTGCCTTAAACCGCTCGGCCATCCGTCCATTTCTTTTCTATCACAACATTTGATTTTAAGCAATCTATAAAAGCTTTACTTGCCCACGCAAAAGTTGCTAAACACACTACTCAATATTTCCTCAACATCAATAATTCCAATCACCGCACCAAGTTCAAATGCAGCAAGCCTCAAATCTTCAGATATCAACTCAATTGGATTATCGATATTAAAACGTTGTAAATGTTCCAGTGCTTTCTTCATGTGATTCCTATGTCTTTGCCGAGTGATTACAGGAGTGTCTCTATCATGCCCAAATTTTTCCTCTGCCTTCTCTTTTATGAGAGAGATCAATTTGTTTGTACCTATTTCCTTTAGAATAGAAATGGGTAAAAGATCTATGCCATTAATTTTTATATTGTGATTATTGATAACATCGTCAGCTTTGCTCAATACATAAATGGTGTCATTTTGGTCTGATGTCATGCAAGTAGCTGACACTGGAATCCAGCTATGAACATTGTTTTCAGCACATGTTTCTAGAATCCATTGTCTATTGCATAATTTGCAAGTATTTTTATATCTGGATCCCAGTGTCAAGCACTGGGATGACACCGTTTGTTGATTACAATATTTGCATAGTTGTGTGTCAACGACAGATGGTATATTGCCTGTGGCTTGATAATTGACATCGTGTCGTTGTTCAAAAGGAAATAGCTCTATTCTTAAATCAGCTTCAAAAGACCTCTTTTTCGCTCGACTTATACCTTCTAATTCTATTGGATCTGAACTTTCACGAATTCCAGCAGTATCAGAGAGAATGATTGGGTATCCGCCAATGTCAATATGAGCTTCAAGTATATCTCTTGTTGTGCCTGCATATTCAGAAACAATAGCAATATCACGCTTGGCTAAGAAATTAAACAGAGTTGATTTACCGACATTTGGTTCACCAGTTATTACAATATGTAAACCCTCACGCAACCTTTCGCCCCGTCTATTATCATTTAAATGCTCTTGTATCAACTGCACGAGAGATTGCACTTCATTATTAATTTTTTCCAATTCACTTTTTTCTGCCCAAATGTCCTCTGGAAAGTCTATATATGCTTCGATTTTGGATTGTATCGTTATTAATCTTTGCCTCCAATTGCTGTATAGTCTCTCCAATTCTCCTGATATCTGCTTAATCGCTTGTTTAGCTTGCATTTTCGTCTCAGCATCAATTAAGTCTGCAATCCCTTCTATTTGCGTTAAGTCAAATTTACCATTTAGAAAAGCCCTAAGTGAGAATTCTCCAGGCTTGGCCATAACGAAAACTTTTGATAATTCCTCCAAGATGATTTTTATAACTGCCTTGCTTCCATGCACTTGTAACTCTATAACGTCCTCGCCAGTGAAACTGTTTGGAGCAGGGAAATAGATGATTATTCCATTATCTATCAATTGACTGGAATCATCATATAGATCAACTAAAGTAGCAAATCTTGGTTTAATTTCTTTCTTAATATGAAAATGATTTAAAGCTTTAAGCGCGTAGTTGCCTGAAATTCTGATTACTGCAACTCCTGACTTACCAAATACGGTCGATAAAGCGAAAATAGTTTCATTTGTGTTTGTCATTATTTATATAAACTACTTAGCAATATTACACTTAAGAAACCAAAATACCTAAAAAGTCACCCAGGTGAAAATATTTATTTTGAAAACTGATAATATGATTTATAATGACTGACACAAGTTTTAAATATTTTATGCTCAAGAAATTAGCTTGGTACTGGTCTTTTGTAGAGTTAATTAAAGGGTTTGTTATTACATTAAAATATATGTTTAAGCCAAAGGTTACTTTGAGGTATCCTATGGAGAAGGGCCCTTTAAGTCCAAGGTTTCATGGTGAGCATGCGTTGCGTAGGTATCCAAACGGTGAAGAACGATGCATAGCTTGTAAATTATGTGAAGTTATCTGCCCTGCTCAAGCAATAGTTATTGAAGCAGAGGAAAGAGAAGACGGTAGTCGCCGCACCACGCGCTATGATATTGATATGACAAAATGCATATACTGCGGACTTTGCCAAGAGGCATGTCCAGTTGATGCAATTGTTGAAGGTCCTAACTTTGAGTTTGCTACTGAAACAAGAGAGGAGCTAATGTACAATAAAGAAAAGTTATTGCGTAATGGTGAAGTTTGGGAAGACGCAATTGCACTCAGGTTAAAAAAGAATAGGCCTTATTATTAATGTTCAGAGCTTATAACCCTGTTATCCATTATGATTTAGGGGCAGTGCCCACTAGGGGTGGTGTCATCCCAGTAGCTGATACACAACTGTACGAACATTTGTTTGCGAGGGCAGTATGTTAAATGTTATAGCCTGTTTTGCCTCAAACACAAAGGTGTCATCCCAGTGCTTGACACTGGGATCCAGTAAAATTGATTGTGAACAAGCACACTATGCAACATTTTCAATGAAATTACAAAAAAGCTGGATTCCAGTGTCAAGCACTGGGATGACACCATTTGCTGTGCAATTTACCTTCGAAAATGAATGTTCGTATGGCTATGTGCGTGACACTGGGATGACACCGTTGGAAGAAGCAAACCGCCTTCAAGCTACATGTCCGTATAGGTTTATTTATGGTTAGGGTTACTTTTTCAACCGAACAAAAAGTAAAAGAATACAGTGGTAAAGTCACTGGCTTTGATATATTACAACCGGATGCTTTGAAAGAAGTAGTTGCATTGAAAGTAAATGGTGAGCTATATGACCTCTCACGTGAAATTGAAGCTGATGCAGAGATAGAGGTGATACAACTGAGTGACGAAGTGGGTTTAGATATAATAAGGCATGATGCTGCTCATATAATGGCGCAGGCAGTGAAAGAGCTATTTCCTAATACTCAGATTACTATCGGCCCAACAATTCAGGACGGTTTTTACTATGATTTTGCTACAGATCGTACCTTCACTACGGACGATCTTACCGCAATAGAAAAGAAAATGAAAGAGATTGTAAAAAGTAACCACAGATTTGTTCGAGAAGTTTGGACTCGCAAGCAGTCAGTTGATTTCTTTAGTGGTATAGGCGAAAAATATAAGGTTGATATTATCTCATCCATACCAGAGGGTGAAAACCTAACTGTTTATAGGCAAGGTGATTTTGTTGACCTATGCCGTGGTCCGCACTCACCATCAACCGGTAGAGTTAAAGCGTTTAAACTTATGAAAGTAGCGGGTGCATACTGGCGTGGTGATTCTAAGGGCCCAATGTTGCAGCGAATATATGGCACAGCATGGGGAAATAAGGATGAATTAAACGCTTACCTTGAGTGCCTCAAAGAAGCAGAAAAACGTGATCACCGCAAAATTGCTAAGGATATGGATTTATTTCACATTCAAGAGGAAGCTGTTGGGCAGGTTTTTTGGCATGAACAAGGATATATTCTATATAATGTTCTTGAGTCTTACATCAGAAAGAAGCTAATAAATAATGGCTATTTTGAGGTAAAAACTCCTATTTTAGTAAGTAAAGAGCTGTGGGAAAGATCTGGACATTGGGATAAGTTTCGTGAAAATATGTTTATTGTTGACGAATCTGAGAATAAAAAGTTAGCAATAAAACCCATGAATTGTCCTTGTCATGTGCAGATTTTTAATTCTCACACCAGGAGCTACCGTGATTTACCAATACGTATGGCAGAGTTTGGCACATGCCATAGAAATGAAAGCTCAGGCTCATTGCACGGACTGATGCGAGTGCGTGGTTTTACGCAAGACGATGCACACATTTTTTGTATGGAAGAACAAGTGAATTCTGAGACTATAAAGTTTTGTGACCTTTTAAAAGAAGTATATTCAGAGCTTGGATTTAATGAAATTTCTGTGAAATTTTCAGACCGTCCAGATATTAGAGCAGGTAATGATGAAGTGTGGGATAGAGCTGAAAAAGCGCTGCTTGAAGCCGTTAAAGAAGCGGGCTTGAGTTATAAACTTAACCCTGGTGAAGGTGCATTTTATGGTCCAAAGTTAGAGTTCGTTTTGAAAGACGCAATAGGCAGAAATTGGCAATGTGGAACATTACAAGTTGATTTCATTTTACCAGAACGTCTGGGAGCTTTTTATATAGGGGCAGATGGGCACAAGCATCACCCTGTCATGTTACATAGGGCAATTCTTGGGACTTTTGAGCGTTTTATCGGAATTTTGATAGAAAATTATGCAGGAAAATTTCCAGTTTGGCTTGCTCCAACGCAACTTGCTATTCTGACCATTACAAATGAAGCTGACGGTTACGCCACAGAAATTAGCAATATTTTAAAAGAACAAGGTGTGAGAGTCAAGACTGATTTGACCAATGAAAAAATTAGTTATAAGATACGTTTGCATAGTTCAAACAAGGTTCCTATATTGTGGATTGTAGGCAAAAATGAAGTTACAAGTAAAACTGTGTCAGTAAGAAATTTAGGATCGGAAAGACAGGAGTCTTTTTCTTTGGAAAAGGCTAATGAATCGCTGTTAAAAAGTATTAATTTGAATTAAGGGAGTTAAAGTTTGCAAGTTAAAAAGAACAATAAAAACAGAATTAATGGATTTATCACAGCTAAGGAGGTACGCTTAGTTGATCATAGTGGTGAAATGGTCGGAATCGTGCCAATAGAACGAGCTTTGGAATTTGCACAGGGTGTTGGTTTAGACTTGGTGGAAATTGCACCTGATTCAACCCCTCCAGTATGTAAAATTCTGGATTATAGCAAGCAAAAGTATGATATAAAAAAGAAAGCAAGTGAAGCAAAAAAGAAACAAAAAACATTAACTATAAAAGAAATTAAACTGGGTCCCAATATTGGTGATCACGATTACGGAACAAAATTGCGTCAAGCAAGAGACTTACTTGCCCACGGACATAAAATTAAAGTCACAATGAGATTTAGAGGGAGAGAGCTTATAAACACTGAAGTTGGACTGGAAAAATTAGAACGGCTAATTCGAGACACTGAAGATATCGCAAAGGTAGAATTGGCACCTAAAAGAGAAGGGAATCAATATTTTTTAGCTCTGGTTGCTAAGTAGCAAAACGGCTTAAGAAGTATAAGTAAAGTTAAATTATCGCTCTCTCTTTGATAACATGGCGAAAATGTCTTATTAATCCTTGAATCGGCCAAGCTGCAGCATCGCCAAGTGCGCAAATTGTATGTCCTTCTATTTGAGTTGTAAGGTCAAGCAGCTTATCTATTTCATCAGGCTTAATATCTCCTGCCACCATCCTCTTCATAATCCTCCACATCCATCCAGTACCTTCACGGCATGGTGTGCATTGTCCACAGGACTCATGCATATAAAAGTGTGATAACCTCTCTATTGCAGCTATTATATCAGTTGATTTATTCATCACTATTACAGCAGCAGTACCAAGCCCTGATTGTGCAGTTCTTAATGAATCAAAATCCATTTCAATAGTATCACATATAGATTTTGGAATTAATGGCACTGAAGACCCACCAGGTATTACAGCAAGTAAATTATCCCAACCTCCTCGCACTCCACCTGCGTATTTTTCAATTAATTCACGTAATGGAATTCCGAGCTCTTCTTCAACATTACACGGGTTGTTTACGTGCCCTGAAATACAAAAGACCTTGGTACCAGTATTATTTGGTTTACCAAGAGATGCAAACCATTCTCCTCTGCGATTCAGAATATCTGGAACCATGGCTATAGTTTCAACGTTGTTTATTGTGGTTGGGCAGCCAAAAAGTCCAACACCTGCGGGAAATGGAGGCTTCATGCGAGGAAAGCCCTTTTTTCCTTCAATTGATTCGAGTTGAGCTGTTTCTTCCCCACATATGTAAGCTCCTGCGCCCCTATGGATAAACACATCAAGATCATAACCTGATTTGCAGGCATTTTTTCCAATTAAACCTTCTTTATAGGCTTCCTCAAGTGCTTTTTTTAGAACTAAATATTCATTATAAAATTCACCCCTGATATAAATATATGCAACTGATGCGCTGATCGCTTTGCCGGCCAGGAGAATTCCCTCAAGTAACTTATGTGGCTCATATCGCAATATATCTCTATCTTTACATGTACCAGGTTCTGACTCATCTGCATTGACTACTAAATATGCTTTTGGGAGATTTTTGGGCATAAAGCTCCACTTAAGGCCGGTGGAAAATCCTGCACCCCCTCGACCTCTCAAACCAGATTTCTTTACTTCATCAATGATCTTTTCTGATCCTAAATCCAGTAATTCCTTTGTTTTTTGCCAGCTACCACGTTTTTTTGCACCCTCAAGTAGTGGAGTTCCTTTACCATTTAGGTTGGTGAATATTTTGTCTTGTTCTTTTAGCATGTTTTTCAAAATTTGTGAGTGATCCCGACGCGATTCGAACGCGTGACCCACTGATTAAAAGTCAGTTGCTCTACCGGCTGAGCTACGGGATCATTTCATTTTTCAGCTATACTAAACATCAATACAGTTTTTATCCGTTTTAATCAAACTAAAATTTTCATGTGTGGTTAAATAAATTATATAATATACTGCGTTAGTGATAATTTAGTTAAAAAATCTATGAATAATTTAAAAAAATTTCCAAAGGAAAACTTCTTGTTAATTTTCAGTTCACAGATTTATTTGGATGGTGTGACGTATAACGCTAAGGAGACAAAAAAATAGAGAAGTGTGTACACCCTGCAGAATTTGTACACTATTTAGCAATAGCCTAATAGATAAATATTTCTTGCATTTCAGCCTGAGTGATTTATGCTTTAAGCAAGAATTACCTGGGGGTATAGCTCAGCTGGTAGAGCATCTGTTTTGCACGCAGAAGGTCAGCGGTTCGATCCCGCTTGCCTCCACCAGTCTATACAGCTCTAGCCGCCACAAAACCTGTCAAAGCAGCTTATTTTAATCTATGAGGATTTTATACTATTTCCCTGAAAATCTCTATTTCTTTTCGTAACTTTTCTCTACACAAGTAATGTTGGTTATTACAATTGTAATATATACTAACTTAACAATAAATTAATCAATAAATGTTAGAATACTAACAATTAATTTATTGGTAACGCCTATGAGTGGAAAAAAGCATGTTTTTAAGATGATACCTGGAAAAGAGGTGTTTAGAAAAACCCCGACTACAAGGATAAAGTGGCCTGAAGGTAATGATCCTACAATGCCTATTAAAAAAGTTGAGCTTGTATCGCTGGATGATAAAAACGATGTAGTACTAGGCTTATTGCCTATAAAACTTTGCAGCAGTTCTTGCCTAGACAGTTACATATGTCTGGAGGAAGAAAATGAAGGAAATCTGGTAGCCAAAGATTATAAAAGTGATTCTAACTTAGATGTACAGTCCCAGAGTGTGATGGTATGATAAAATATGAGAAAAAAATACCATCAAAGGAGGAGTTATGGGACAAATATTGCATGGGTGCGCCAAAACAACACAGACGATTCGTAGAGCAATACAAAATAGAAAAGAGAGCATAGCAAAACTCTCCAAGCATTATAACCTTAATCCAAAAACTATTATTAAGTGGAGAAAACGTTCATTTACGAAAGATGCTGATATGGGTCCAAAGCGTCCAAGATCGACTGTTTTAACGCTAGAAGAGGAAGCTATAATAGTTACATTTCGCAAGTATACACTACTGCCACTAGATGATTGCCTTTACGCTCTGCAGTCTACAATTCCGCATTTGACTCGCTCTAGCTTGCATCGTTGTTTACAAAGACACAACATTAGCAGATTACCAACTGTTGATGGAGAAGTTAAGTCAAAAAAGAAATTCAAACAATATCCTATCGGTTACTTTCATATTGATATTGCTGAAGTTAGAACTGAGGAGGGCAAATTACATTTGTTTGTTGCTATTGATAGGACATCCAAATTTACCTATGTTGAGTTGCGTAACAGTGCTACAAAACCCATAGCTGCTGAGTTCTTACGTAATTTGATTAGAATTTTACCGTATAAAATCCATACTATTTTGACAGATAACGGTATACAATTTACAAACCAGAAGCGTCATAAGTATGCTTTCCAACATATATTTGATAGAGTTTGCGAAGGGAATGTTATTGAACATCGTTTGACAAAAGTTAGCCATCCTTGGACGAATGGGCAAGTCGAGCGTATGAATAAAACTTTAAAGGATGCTACAGTTAAGAAGTATTACTATCAATCGCACCAGCAACTTAAAGAACACCTTTATAACTTTGTTATGGCTTATAATTATGCAAAGAGACTCAAAACTCTTAAGGGTCTTACTCCTTATGAATTTATATGTTATCAGTGGACACAGTCTCCAGAATTATTTATACTAAATCCACACCATCACACTCTGGGACCATACATCTGAGAAACTCGAAGCAATTGCTCAGGATTTAACTGATTCTAATAGGATCCAGATTATCATTAAGTCTTTAGTTGATAACCCAGACAAACTTCAAGCTTTTGCTTGCAATATGTCTAATGAGCAGTTTAAAGAACTTTTGGATAACGTAGGTGCAGAAGAGCTTAAAGAGATTATTCACAAACTGCCTTATGAGAAAGTGACAGCTGTGATTGGTGATCTCAGCAATCAAGATCAGTCTAAAGCTATTATTGATGCATTAAAAGGGAAACTTGATGAACAAAATGAAAAACAAAAGGAAATCCTTGAGCTGATTAAGAAACTTGGAGATTCTGCTGATGAACCTAAATGGGAGGGCCCTCTTCAAAACGCCAATGCTGAACTAATGGTAATGGAAGAGTACTTTCAGACTGGATACGAAGTATTGTTGAGCTAAATATTTATGGGTTTGAAAAGAGCTTTTTATATTTCTATAGTTGATTTTATTTGAAATTTTAAATTTTAATGAGGTAGTTTATATGGCCAATGAACCAAAAATTATAAGTAAAGTTACCCTTGCAAAACCGACAAATTACGAAACGAATAAAGATAAAAATGCGAAAGTTAGTTATACTCATAGTGTTATTGATAAACTGATTGAAAGTATGAATGACGGACTTGTTGTGCAAGTAAATACTAACTTGCATGGAGAACAAGAAGAAGTCAATCAACTGATTGAAGACGTTGGTAATGTAGATAGTGGTTTAGTACAGAGCCTGAATAACTTACAGACAAGAGTAAAAGAATTAGAAGACAATACCACTAGTGAACCAGATTGGGGTTAAACTGGAAAGAGTAATAGTCTCTAGGCTATTACTTTCTCCACATACCATTTCAATGTAGCTGAGTTGATTTTAAAAGTATAATTTTTTATAGAAGTTAATATGAGTAATTACAGTGTAAAAGAAAGCGAAAGCAACTTTGAATTAATAAGCGAAATAGGCGGAGATAACCCTAGAGTAATAGACGACATAGAGGTCAAAATTAAGCCTAAATCTTTTGAGAGCGATAAAGAAAAGAATGCATCGGTCAATTACGTTCACAAAATTCTAGATAAACTAATCGCAGATTTAAACGACACATTTGTTCCTAAATTGAATAATGAGCTGAAGGATCGTCAAGATGAAGTGGATCTATTGTATAAAGATTTAGATAGGCTTGAGATGATAGCTATAGAGGCTGAGAAGGATTATAAAATTTTGGAAGGAAACCTTAACAACCTAAAAGAAGAGGTTGAAAAATTAAAAACAGGAACAATTGGTGGTGATAATATGATGAATGGGAAGCACCAACTCACTCTGATATATTGTAGTAGTTAGGAAAGTCACAGCTTGCTAGCAGGCTGTTACTCTCTCTACATACTATTTCAATATAGCCAGATTAAGGAATCTATTTTAAAACTTTCGGCATATAGTTCTCATCATGTTTTGCAAACACCGTATCTGCAAGAAAGGTATTATTATCAGACATTTTACCTTGCACAACAACACCACTTTTTTCTGAAAACATCGGTGGAAGTATTCCCTGGTATTTTACCACAACGCTTTTGTTAAAATCTGTCATTTGAAAAACTACTTCACTTTCGCTCCGTATCACACTATCTTCAACAACCATTCCACCAACACGGATTGGCTTTTGACTATTTGGTAAAACTATTGCCTCACTTACTGTATAGAAAAATGAGATATTTTCTTTGAGCGTTGTTAAAATAAAAAAGACTATGCAGCTTAAAAAGCAGAAAATTCCTGAAGTTATAAGTAATCGCTTATGTTTCTTCTTCATTATTATCTTTCAGGCTTTCTAGAATTTTTTTACTTTTAGTATAGCAAGAAATGGTAAAAATTAGCTCTCCAACAATCAGCGTGAAACTAATAAGGTAAGCAAAAATTACATATGTATTCATAATGCACTGCCAATAAATAACTCACCTGCATCAAAATAAATTAAGCTTCCATCCTTTTGCTGCAACACCAATTTACCACTTTTATCTATATCAGCAAAAATTCCTTCATACAATTTGTCAGCTAACTTTACACTGATTTGCTCATTCATTTTGAATGCTTTTTTTAACCACATTTCTCTTATAGCATAAAACCCATCAAATAGCCATTGCTTTCTTAGCTTATTAAAATTTATTATTAATTCCTTTAACAGATCTATGTTAGACACAGACTCACCGTAATTGCTAATGCACGTTGTTCCTGGAAGTGGTGCATGACTGACATTAATTCCAATTCCTATAATGAGCCAATTCGAATTGGATCTTTTTTCAAGCAATATTCCGCTTATTTTCTTGCCATCAATAAGGGCATCATTTGGCCACTTATACTGGAGATTTAGACCATTTATAAATGACAGTATAGTATTTCCAACAGCAAGAGCAGTAACAAAAGTCAATTCTGTTAATTTGCTAACATCCGCAATTTTATTCACCAAACCCTTCTCTGTCATCCCAATGCCCTCTGATGTCATCCCAGTGCTTGACACTGGGATCCATTCTTCTTTTTTTCTAGATTCCAGCGTCACGCGCTGGAATGACACCGAAAGCTGGCTTTCATTCAGATAATCGTTAAAGAGGTTTATCACCAAACTCGCATAAAAATTACCCTCTGGAGAAACCCAACTTTTTCCGGTGCGCCCCCTGCCTTCTGTTTGTTTATCGGCAATAATAACGGTTTCATTTGATATTCCTTTATCAATTAAATCCAACGCTTCTTTATTAGTGCTTGAAACTTCTTTGTAATGATGAATATGAAAGCCCTCAGGGATCACCTTGTCAGCCCTTTAGTTCAATGAGTGAGTAAAGATCTTCTACATACAAGAAAAGAACGAGGTTGATCAGTGAAGCCACTGAAGTGATAATGAATAGACCCTTAGAATAAGCAACCTTATTACCACTAGCTTTATCAAAATACATAACTTTCATGATATTTAAATAATAGTAGCATGATATCACACTCGCTATTACAAGGATCAAGGACAGGCTGATAAAGCCAGAATTTATTAAACTTTTGAATATAAAAAATTTAGCGAAAAACCCAGCAAGTGGAGGTATTCCCGACATTGAGAGTAACAGCACAGAAAGATGAAATGCTACAATTGGGCGTTTCTTCCCTATACCAGATAAATTTGCAATATCACAATCGTCATCGTCAATTTGTACGAGATATGAGAATAGCCCTATGCTTGTGATGATATATATCACCAGATACATTAAGGCACTATCTGTTCCTGCTTGTGTAAAAATAGAAAGTGAAGCAAATATAAAACCAATGTGACCAATTGAACTGTAAGCAAGCAGCCTTTTTAAGTTTTGCTGACGTAAGGCCCCAAAAGCTGAGATAAGCACAGACAATGCTGAAACGTATAAGAAAATAGGCTGAACATAACTTTTTACATTTACTAACTCTTCATTCATCAATCGAATTAAAAATGTTACAAGTGCAGCTTTTGGGGCCGTAGAAAAAAACGCAGTTACTATGGTAGGTGCACCTTGATAGACATCTGGAGCCCACATATGAAAAGGAGCAATAGCAAGCTTGAAACACAAACCAATTAGGACAAAGACTAACCCAAAAACTATTCCATAAGTTATCTGATGGTTTTGCAAGAATGAACCGAGCTCAGAGAAATTGACTTGTCCTGTATATCCATAAAGCAGCGACATTCCATATAGCATAATGCAGGAAGATAATGCACTGAGTGTAAAATATTTCACTCCTGCTTCACATGAATAAATCGAATCTTTATTAAAGCTCGCAAGAACATACAAAGATATACTCATCAACTCAAAAGCTAAATAAAAAGAAATCAGACTATTTGCTGAAACCAAAGTTATCATGCCAAATAGCGCAAAAAGAATCAGCATTGAAAATTCATACTTATAGTCATATTTTGATAAATTCAGCATCAAAAGTATTAAAATTCCTGTGCTGAGAATTAACCCTTGGGCTGACCTGATGTATAAATTGAGTTTTAACAACGAATTAAAGAGAAAAATTTCATTGTTTTCTGCCGAAAGAATTAAAATAATCAAAGTTACCACTGTGCAGCCAAGTGCTAATAAGTTGATAGTTCTGCGGTTAAATATAATCCCAAGCAGCAGCAACACTAACGAGGAGATAATAGAGAACGTTTCCGGCAATATCTGTATATAATTCATAGCGCATTATATTTGACTAACAAATTTGCCATACATGGCTTCAAATAATTCAGTGCAAGGGTTGGGTAAAATCCAAGCAAAATAACAAACACTGCAAGCAGAATTAAGACAGAAAATTCTATGCTATCCAAACGGTTATTTAATAATTTAGAATAGCTAACCCCCCATATTATTTGCTTACATAAATTCAGCATATAAACTGCGCTTAAAATAGTGCCAAGTGTGATAAATCCTGTAAAAAACCCTATGCTCTTAAACATTCCAACCATAGCCAAAAACTCACCTGCGAACCCAGATGTTCCAGGTAGCCCTATTGAAGCCATTGAAAATAAAATGAACATAAAACCAAATTTTGGCATTGTGTTTACTATGCCAAAATATTTTGCAATCTCCAAAGTTCCAGTTCGAGTATATAGCATTCCAACACATAAAAATAAAGCAGCAGAAATAAGGCCATGACTAATCATTTGAAATATGCTACCCAGTACTCCTTCCTCACAAAATGAAAAGAGGCCAGCAGTAACGATCCCCATATGTGCTATTGAAGAATAAGCTATTAACTTCTTTATATCATCTTGAGCAAACGCAACTAGAGAAGCATATATCACCGCAATAATGCTCAGCACAACAACGAAATTTGAAAAATACAAACTTGCCTGAGGAAGCATTGGAATAGAAAACCTTAAAAATCCATATCCCCCCATTTTAATAAGCAAGCCAGCTAAAATCACAGATCCAGAAGTTGGTGATTGCACATGTGCATCAGGAAGCCAAGTGTGAAATGGAAACATCGGTACTTTTATTGCAAAAGAAATAAAAAATGCAATCCACAGCAATGACTGCACTTCAAGATCAAGGCTTGGCACTAATGTAGCTAATTTTTGTATATTAAACGTTCCAAAAATGTTATAGATGTAAACCAATCCAAGTAGAAATAATAATGAGCCAGTTAATGTATAAAGAAACAACTTAAACGTTGCATATACCCTGTGTTTTCCTCCCCAGATGCCAATAATAAAGAACATTGGTATTAAAACAGCTTCAAAAAACACATAAAAGCTTATAGCATTCAGTGAAACGAAAAAACCGACTACAAAACTCTCAAGCAGTAGAAACAATGCCATATAGGCTTTTAGGGTCGTATAACTCATTTTGCAGTTGTAGAGTGTACAAATTACAAACAAGAAAGTTGTAAGCAGAAGGAAAAGCAACGATATACCATCTATCCCTATTCCAACATTTCTAATTGGGTAGCTGACAAACTGAAAGTCCGCATTGTTATAATCAAATTCTATACAAGCTACAATGCTAAGCAAAAATGGAAGTACAGCAAAAAATAGAGCAAGGAATCTTAAGTGTATAGATTGATGATTAATCCTGATTAAGGATAAAATCAACGCTCCTATCAGTGGAAGCAAGAATATACTAAGTAACAACACCTTCTATTTAATTCCAATAATATATAAAGCACCGATTATTAGAGTAACAAACATAATAAATGCATAATCAAATATATAACCAGTTTGTAACTTTATAGAACTTTTTGAACATTCATTAACCAACCTTACAACACCATTTGGTCCAAATGAATCAATAGCCTTAACATCAAACTTCCATAGAAGCCTAGATATAAACCTTATCGGTGCAATTATAACAAACTCATACACCTCATCAAAGTACCATTTATTCTGCAAAAACTTAAGTAAAAATTTACTCTTAATTTGCCTAATTACTTGATATTGGTAAATTAGGTACGCAAGTGCTATTCCACTTAGGCTTGCTAAGGTTGGCAGTAGTTTTATAAAGAAATTATGAACTCCATGCTCATCAATCATCACTAAACTTGATTTCCAAAACGCATTACTAGTTATGTTCAAAATATTTGCTCCCCATATTCCAGAAAATACTGATCCAAAAGCGAGTATCAGTAATGGTATAAGCATAATCTTTGGTGCCTCATGTATATTAATTTTACTTTGTTTTTGGCTGTGGAACACAAGAAGCAATAACCTCCAAGAGTAAAATGCTGTGAAGAATGCAACAACTAAGCTTATTACAAAAGCAAAGCTATCCGTGCTATAAGCATGTTCAATTATCAAATCCTTTGAATAAAAACCTGCAAATGGGAATATCCCAGAAAGCGCAAGAGATCCAATCCACATGAGAGCGTAAGTGCAAGGGATTTTCTTCCAGCAATTTCCCATTTTCTGAATGTTTTGCTCATGATGCATTGCATGAATTACATTGCCAGCACCAAGAAATAGTAGAGCTTTAAAAAAAGCGTGTGTCATTAAATGAAAAATAGCAACATTGTAAGCAGAAAGCCCACATGCCATGAACATATAACCAAGTTGACTGCAGGTTGAATAAGCAATTATTTTCTTTATATCGTTCTGAGTAATTGCAACGGTGGCTGCAAAAAAAGCAGTGAGTGCTCCAACGATAACTATTAATTCTCGTGCCACATTTGATAACTCAAACAATGGAGAACACTTTGCTACTAAAAATATACCTGCTGTTACCATCGTTGCTGCGTGAATAAGTGCAGAAACAGGAGTTGGCCCTTCCATTGCATCTGGCAACCAAACATGTAAACCAAGCTGTGCAGATTTACCCATACAGCCAATAAAAAGTAATATGCATATTATATGAGTTACTTTGAATTCACAGCAGAATGCCCTAATGTTCTGCGTGCCAAGAAGATCAGTTGTGTCAAAAACTTCAGTAAAATTCAAAGAGTGAAATGTATAATAAATAAGAAAGATTCCAATCAATAGTGCAAAGTCTCCTACCCTATTCACAACAAATGCTTTAATTGCTGCATTATTTGCAGAATATTTTTGGAACCAAAATCCTATGAGTAAATAAGAACATAGGCCAACCCCTTCCCAGCCAAAAAAAAGCTGCACGAAATTATCGCTTACAACCAGCACAATCATGCAAAACGTAAATAGCGATAGGTAAGAAAAAAACCTCGACTTCCCCTTATCATGCTCCATATAACCGATAGAGTAGAGATGTACTACCAGTGAAACGGTGGTAATAACAATAAGCATTAAGGATGAGAGAGCATCCACACTAATTGCCCAATTTACTTTTAAGATGCTCAATGAAAACAAAGGAAATAAACTCAAGTGATAATTTTCAGAGAAGGTGAGAAAAACATACCAAGATAAAACTGCAGATATTCCAATCCCTGCCGTTGTAACTAACTGACTTTTTCTAAAAAGTGCTGCAAATAGCGAACCAAAAAGTGGCAAAAATACTATTAATTTCAGTATATCCATCATACTTTCATTCTTTCATTAAATTTGCTTGTTCAACATCTATATTGCCACGGCTTCTATAATATACAACCAATATTGCAAGCCCAACTCCTGACTCTGCTGCCGCAACAGTCAACACAAACATCACAAAAATTTGCCCAACTATATCATTCATAAAGGCAGAAAAAGCAACTAGATTGATGTTAATCGCCAACAATAATATTTCTATTGATAACAATATATTGATTATGCTCTTACGGTTGATGAAAATACCGCACACCCCAACAGTGAACAAAATAGCAGCAACTATCAAAAAATGATTTAATCCTATTTCCATTCCACTCCTTTTCCAAATTTAGCCTTAACCAATTTTACAGATGAAGATTGCGTCAATTGCTTTAATACATTCTGTTTTTTAACTCCTTTTTTCTTGTCCTGCAAAGTAAGAGCAATTGCACCGACAATTGCAACAAGTAGCAAAATTCCAGAAAGATGAAAAGCGTACATGTAGTCAGTGTAGAGCAAATTACCGATAGCTTTCACGTTATTGGCATTATAGTTTATAACATTACTTATATTCAGCGTTGAGCTGCGGATTACAAAACTGATAATCAAAAAAAACACACCACACAATATAGCACCAAGAGTGAAATGCTTCGCAAAACCCTGGCGCAATCTTATGTAGTCAATATCGAGCATCATAACTACAAAGAGGAACAACACTGCAACTGCACCGATGTATACTATCAGTACCATCATAGCGATGAATTCAGCTCCAAGGAGAATGAAAAGCACTGCAGAGTTAACGAAGGTGAAAATTAAAAATAATATTGCATGCACAGGATTTCTTACACTAATTACGCATACAGCAGATAAAATGCTAAGAATTGCAAAAAAATAAAAGAAAAAAGGCATTGATACTTTAACTGCAACAATAGTTACTAATTTAAAGTGACTATCGTTGTAAAGTCAATATTATATTAAACGTTTGAAAACATTGTACTACAAAGCTCCAGCTCCATTTTAAATTATTATACAGAGCGCTTTCTAAGAACCTGTCTTGAAAGGAACTAAGCAGCTAATTTAGCAAGCATAATAGTAATCATATTAAAGGAGATATTAGTTTTTGAAGTAAGAGGAGAATGCTCATAATCCTTGCTCATACGTCTAAAATTGGAAAGCCAAGCAAAAGTTCTTTCAACAATCCACCGTTTAGGAATAACTTGAAATCCTACAGCATCAGCTGCTTTTTTAGTAATCGTCAATAAACATCCTGTTTTCAATAAACAGTAATTTTGCAATTTACCAATATATCCCTGATCAGCGAGAAACCTTTGTAGCGTTGAAGCTTTTCGTTTAGCTTGAGTAAAAAGATTTAGAGCACCATCACGATCTTGAATGCCTGCACTATGAACATCAGCTGTAATAATTAGGCCTATTGTATCCACAATGATGTGACGTTTTCTACCCTTTATTTTCTTGCCAGCATCATATCCTCTGGATCCCCTTTTTGAGTGGTTTTCACTGATTGACTGTCAATTATTCCTACCGAAGGTATTTCATTTTTGCCAACCATTTTTCTTACCTTTTTTACTAACATATCGTGTATTTCTTCCAATTTGCCACTATTACGCCACCTGAGAAAATAATCATACACCGTTTTCCATGGCGGAAAATCTTTTGGCAGCATTCTCCACTGGCAACCACCTTTCATTATGTATCTTATTGCATTAATAATTGTTCTAATATTGTACTTTCTTGGCCGTCCTACTGCACCTTGTGCAACACTTGGCTCCAAAATTTCCCATTCTTTGTCACTTATATCACTTGGATACATTTTTACCTACTATTTTTTACTTATCTCATCATATTCTCTTTCTCATTTCTTTTCAAGACAGGCTCTTAGAGGTGCAACTAATGGTAAGTTAAAAGATGCAAAAATGGACAACTCTACTTTCTACTTAGAGTATTCAGAGGATAGCATAATAGATGTCGCAAAGATAACAGATGGGGCAAGGAGCTTAGGGTTAACTCAAGGAAAAATAGAATACGGAAGAGATATAGTAAAGATCGGTAAAAGTGAGGTAGAAATTATAACGGAAAATGGCATAAGGCATTACACTAATCTTGCAGACAATAGTAATATAGTGTTAACTTTCTCTACTAGTTTAGGAGAATTAGAAGTTAATTTGTACCCTGACAAGCAAGATAAAATAATAGTAGAAGTTAGTAACAAAAAGGAAATACTGGAAAAGTTCAAAAATTGTAAAGAAGAATTAGGTGAGAATTGCTCGCTTGGTGGATATTGGGTCTACGATGCTATTAAACAGGGATATTTTGAAAGGTCTGGAAAACTTTGTCAATCTTTTGAAACAATTAGTCTATCTAAAAAAGTCTCAGAAGGAGTCAAAGCAGCGGTAAAAGGTTTAAAGTGTGGTGATATAGTGAGTTCTTCATCCAGTAATATATTTCCTCCAAAAGCGATTATGCAGGAAGGTAAAGCAAGAGTACCAGGAGCATGAACTCAAAGTTGCTTAGATGTATGGTCCCAGAGTGTGATGGTGTGGATTTAGTATAAATAATTCTGGAGACTGTGTCCACTGATAACATATAAATTCATAAGGAGTAAGACCCTTAAGAGTTTTGAGTCTCTTTGCATAATTATAAGCCATAACAAAGTTATAAAGGTGTTCTTTAAGTTGCTGGTGCGATTGATAGTAATACTTCTTAACTGTAGCATCCTTTAAAGTTTTATTCATACGCTCGACTTGCCCATTCGTCCAAGGATGGCTAACTTTTGTCAAACGATGTTCAATAACATTCCCTTCGCAAACTCTATCAAATATATGTTGGAAAGCATACTTATGACGCTTCTGGTTTGTAAATTGTATACCGTTATCTGTCAAAATAGTATGGATTTTATACGGTAAAATTCTAATCAAATTACGTAAGAACTCAGCAGCTATGGGTTTTGTAGCACTGTTACGCAACTCAACATAGGTAAATTTGGATGTCCTATCAATAGCAACAAACAAATGTAATTTGCCCTCCTCAGTTCTAACTTCAGCAATATCAATATGAAAGTAACCGATAGGATATTGTTTGAATTTCTTTTTTGACTTAACTTCTCCATCAACAGTTGGTAATCTGCTAATGTTGTGTCTTTGTAAACAACGATGCAAGCTAGAGCGAGTCAAATGCGGAATTGTAGACTGCAGAGCGTAAAGGCAATCATCTAGTGGCAGTAGTGTATACTTGCGAAATGTAACTATTATAGCTTCCTCTTCTAGCGTTAAAACAGTCGATCTTGGACGCTTTGGACCCATATCAGCATCTTTCGTAAATGAACGTTTTCTCCACTTAATAATAGTTTTTGGATTAAGGTTATAATGCTTGGAGAGTTTTGCTATGCTCTCTTTTCTATTTTGTATTGCTCTACGAATCGTCTGTGTTGTTTTGGCGCACCCATGCAATATTTGTCCCATAACTCCTCCTTTGATGGTATTTTTTTCTCATATTTTATCATACCATCACACTCTGGGACTGTACATCTCAGAAAAAATAATATTTTAAAAGATTCTTTAAATTTAGAACAAAGTGAAAAGAGTCAAGGAAAAGATAGATCACACGAAGTGAGTTTGGAAGGTAGAAAGCAAAAGGAAGGTACTTTTGAGCTGCGAAAAGAAGAACAGCCGAAAGAAAAATTAGGTGGTAATCGCATGAGGCAAATAAAGCGACCAACAACAGCACCTCCGGCTGCTCCAGATTCGAGGAAGGTACGCTTTAAATCAGAAATATCCTCAGATGGAGAAAGCAAGGCAAAGTCTACATCTTCTTTACTAAAAGGAGCTAATAGTTTTAGTATGCCTGATGCTAAGGAAAATCCTTCTGAGGATTCAGGCTATGAAAGTTCATTAGATCAGGGGTCTGAATATGAAGACATATCAAATTATCAAGAGAAAAAGCAAAAGGAAAATCCTTTATATGAGCAGAGAGAAGATTCAGGCTATGGAAGTTCATTAAATGAAGAGTCTGTATACAAAGAGATATCAAATTATCAAGAGAAGAAGAGTAAAATTTTAATAGAAAATTCGCAGAGTTCAAAATCGCCCAAAGAAGAGCCAATTTATGCAACAGTTCCTAAAGAACATATAGAAGCAAAAAGAGAACGTAAGCAGAAACAACAACCTCAATCCCTCGTACCACCAAAACCACCGCAAGTGCCAAAAAAAATGTTTACTACTGGTCAAGAAGTTAGACAAGAATCGAAAGTGGTAATCAAAGATAAACCTGCAGTACCGCCAAAGCCTAAAAATCTAAGCCGTGCTAATCAAAAAGTAAGCACAGAGCCAAAAGTAGTAGGAGTAATTCTTAAAAAATCAGCTGAAAGAGTACCACTAAAATCTGAAAATCAAGACAATAGGAAATCAGCACAAAAAGCTGCTGGTAAGGCGATACCAAAAGTAGCAGCAGCTACTATGAAAGGAGGAGCTAATCGCGAGATGGGCAGTAAAGTAAAGGCATTAAAAGAAAAATTTGAGCAAAATCAAGCAAAAGGAAATGCTAATGTACAGCTTGCTGAAAGCAAAACCACTCCAGCAGCACAAGCGGATATCGGTGTGAAGAAAAAACAATCTCATTCATTTCTAACAGAGAATAAAAGATCTGCAACGAAACACGTAACAGCAAAATCTGATCCAAAATCTCATGTCAGCAAAAATTCCCTTCTCACGCATGCAAATGTAAAGGAAATGGTTGCACAAATTGAGAAAGGAAAAGGAGGAAGATAGTAACATTTGGGAAAAAAACATATGTGTCAAGTCAAGAGATTGTGAGCAAATTTAGGAAATTATAGCTAAACTGACTTAGAGCCTGTCTTGAAAAGAAATGAGAAAGAGAATATGATGAGATAAGTAAAAAATAGTAGGTAAAAATGTATCCAAGTGATATAAGTGACAAAGAATGGGAAATTTTGGAGCCAAGTGTTGCACAAGGTGCAGTAGGACGGCCAAGAAAGCACAATATTAGAACAATTATTAATGCAATAAGATACATAATGAAAGGTGGTTGCCAGTGGAGAATGCTGCCAAAAGATTTTCCGCCATGGAAAACGGTGTATGATTATTTTCTCAGGTGGCGTAATAGTGGCAAATTGGAAGAAATACACGATATGTTAGTAAAAAAGGTAAGAAAAATGGTTGGCAAAAATGAAATACCTTCGGTAGGAATAATTGACAGTCAATCAGTGAAAACCACTCAAAAAGGGGATCCAGAGGATATGATGCTGGCAAGAAAATAAAGGGTAGAAAACGTCACATCATTGTGGATACAATAGGCCTAATTATTACAGCTGATGTTCATAGTGCAGGCATTCAAGATCGTGATGGTGCTCTAAATCTTTTTACTCAAGCTAAACGAAAAGCTTCAACGCTACAAAGGTTTCTCGCTGATCAGGGATATATTGGTAAATTGCAAAATTACTGTTTATTGAAAACAGGATGTTTATTGACGATTACTAAAAAAGCAGCTGATGCTGTAGGATTTCAAGTTATTCCTAAACGGTGGATTGTTGAAAGAACTTTTGCTTGGCTTTCCAATTTTAGACGTATGAGCAAGGATTATGAGCATTCTCCTCTTACTTCAAAAACTAATATCTCCTTTAATATGATTACTATTATGCTTGCTAAATTAGCTGCTTAGTTCCTTTCAAGACAGGTTCTTAGATATGAAACAAAATATTTTGGAACGCTAAATTCACCACTTTTATTTTTTGAAAGCAATTTACCTACACCGATTTTTTCGCATTCATTTTGCTTGTGTTTGTTTTGTATAAACCTATGTACTATTTTTTCATTTTTCCTATCCTGAAAAACAATATCATCAAAACCCGTAGCTGATTCCATTTCTGTAGCTAAACGGAAAGAATATCCAACATCTACTGCACGTTTGAGAAGCAGCATTACCCACTTTAGTTGGTAGATATCACCATGAAGAGACCGCTTTCTTCCCCAAGCAGGATAAGTTTGAGGCATCCTCAACCTCACATAATTTTAAAAATAGTACCAACAAATGGTAAAAAAGTTATATGTCATGATATACAGATATCGTAACAAAGACCTTGGAATATCTACGAGATGTGCTGTTATGTAAATAAAAAAATGTGACTAATTACTTAATCTCTCACTCAAAATTGAATTCACCACATCAGGGCTGGCTTTTCCTTTGGTAAGTTTCATAACTTCGCCGACAAAGAATCCGTATAACTTTGTTTTACCGCTTTTGTATTCTTGAACTTTATCTTGGTTGTTATTGACGATTGTGTCGATAACTCCTGATATTTGACCTCTATCGGTTATTTGTTTTAGGTCTTGCTCTTCTATAATTAAAGATGCAGGTTTGCCAGTTTCAAACATACTATCGAATACCTGCTTGCCAAGTTTAGCAGAGATTGTTCCATCAACGATAAAATCTAAGAGTTCGGACAAAGCATTTGCTTTGATTGGGGAGCTCACAATATCAATACCTGCTTTATTCAAACGACCAAAAAGCTCTACGGTTAACCAGGTAACGGCGAGCTTTGAATCATGTTTTTTTATCAATTCCTCAAAATAATCAGCAATTGCTTTATCGGAGGTAATGACGTTTGCATCGTATTCATTGATACCCAATTCCTCAATGTATCGCAGCTTTTTTTGATCTGGCAACTCGGGCAAAGATGATTGAATTAAATCAATTTTATCCTGGCTTACCTCAACAGGTAATAAATCAGGCTCAGGGAAGTATCTATAATCGCTTGCATCCTCTTTGCTTCTCATCACTTTTGTTTTTCCCGAAGCAACGTCAAACAATAAGGTATCTTGACTTATTTCTTCTCCACTTTCTAAAATTTCAATTTGTCTTTGTATTTCATAGTCTATAGCTTGCACAATATAACGTATCGAGTTCAGATTTTTTATTTCACAACGAGTGCCAAATGTACTACTGCCTTTTAGGCGGACAGAAACATTTGCATCACAACGAAGTGATCCCTTTTCCATATCACCATCACATGAACCAATGTAACGCAAAATCTGCCTCAATTTTTTCATGCATTCTGCAGCTTCCGCAGATGAACGGAGATCTGGCTCTGAAACAATTTCCATTAAAGCAACCCCTGCACGATTTAACTCTACATAAGTTCTGCTTTCCTCATGAACGCTCTTTCCTGCATCTTGCTCTAAATGAATTCTCGCAATTCTTAGAGGTTGTCCGGAAACTAGTAAATTCAAGCATATTCCCTCTTTAACATAACCCTACTCATAGCTAGGTATATGAAATTCTCAGTGGATGTTGTGAGTAAATCATACTCCTTCGATAGCCTTCTATTCCTATTAACCCAAGCAAAAGTCCTTTCTACAACCCATCTTCTTGGCTGTACTTTAAACCCTTGTTCTCTTGTTGGTAGTAGCTCAGGTGGCGTATCTTTGTGCACCCAAAATCTACATGGAGGCCTTTTAACAATTTCAATATCTATGTCATATTCTTCCTTTATGTGATTCTTTAAATTTCTTCCTTGGTATCCCATGT
This sequence comes from Wolbachia endosymbiont of Wiebesia pumilae, assembly GCF_017869285.1. NCBI lineage: Bacteria > Pseudomonadati > Pseudomonadota > Alphaproteobacteria > Rickettsiales > Anaplasmataceae > Wolbachia > Wolbachia endosymbiont of Wiebesia pumilae. The sequence goes on along the minus strand of NZ_CP054557.1, from coordinate 715,982 downwards.
CAGCCCACATTTTTTTAACTTTAGTATATTTTGTTCTCATATTGTTTAATGCTATTTTAATACCATCTCTATCATTTTCGTTAGCAGCGCCTACGTAACAACCTAGTATAAAACCCTGAGTGTCTGTAATTATATGCCTTTTTCTACCCTTTACTTTTTTACTTCCATCATAGCCTTTGATCCCCCCTTTTCTGTAGTCTTTACAGATTGACTATCTACTATACAGGCACTCGGCTGCTCATTCCTTCCTATTTTTCTTCTACTATATTTTGTAATTTCATAATTCATTTTCTCAAAAATTCCCTGCTTCTTCCATTGCCTGAACTGCTCATACACAGTCTTCCATAGCGGAAAATCATTTGGTAAATACCGCCATTGACACCCTGTACGCAATACATAGAAAATTGCTTCTAATATTTCTTTTTTGCTATACTTTGGCGGCCTTCCTCCTTTCTTGTATGATACTCTGAAGTGTTTTTCTATTCTTGCCCATTCCCTTTCGCTTAGATCTGTTGGATACTTTTTTCTCATCTTTACCCCGTACTAAAATTTCAGATATTATAGCCTTTTACTTGTTTCCGGACAACCTCTTAAACATTTTTTTTAATCGATTGATTTCATCAGCAAATTTTGAGTCGGTCTTTATAAAATTTTCTACTTGTTTTACTGCATGTATAACAGTAGCATGGTCTCTGCCACCAAAGTTTCTCCCAATATCTGGTAGGCTTTTTTGCGTAAATTTTTTGGCAAAATACATAGCTATTTGTCTTGGCCTTGCAAGACTGCGAAGCCTTCTATTGGATTGCATATCTGCAACCTTTATATTGAAAAATTCAGCTACTTTCTTTTGTATTTCTTCTATTGTGACTGACCTATGATTTGACCTAAGAAGATCGATTAGGGTTTCACTAGCTGATTCTACCGTCATACTTCTTCCAATTAATGAGGTATGGGTAACCTTATTTAATGCTCCTTCTAATTCTCTTATATTAGATTTTATGTTCCTTGCTAAAAACTCTAGGACATCTTTCGGAACATACATATTCATCTGCTCCACTTTTGCCTGCAATATACCAAGCCTTAATTCAAAAGTTGTTTCATTAATATCTGCCACCAACCCCCAACCGAGTCGTGATTTTATTCTTTCTTCCACTCCATCAAGATCACTAGGAGACCTATCAGCTGATATAACCAATTGTTTATTTTGGTCTATCAATGCATTGAAAGTGTGAAAAAATTCTTCTTGTGTACTATCTTTACCACTGATAAATTGCACATCATCTACCATCAATACATCTACTGATCTAAATTGCTCTTTAAATAACATAATATCTTTGCTTCGCAGCGCTGTAATATATTGGTACATGAATTTCTCTGCTGATAAATACACCACTTTTCTTTTTGCTGATGGGGAATTGACTATGTGCCAAGCTATAGCATGCATTAGATGTGTTTTACCAAGTCCCACTCCACCATATAGAAACAAAGGATTGCTGCCTAATATTGGATCTATAGATTCTGCCACACGCTTTGCCGCCGTAAATGCTAATTCATTTGGCTTTCCCACTACAAAATTATCAAAGGTGAACCTTGGATCCAGCGGCGAACCAAGATTATGATTACTTTCCTCTCTGTTTTTTAGTATAACATTAAAATTTGAATTCCTCTCCTCAATTACTTGAATATCAATAGAACGTATACTTTTATCTTCGCTTTGCCATAATGATAATATTTTTTTCATGTAATGAACTGTAATCCACTCTTTTATAAACCTTGTTGACACGGATAAAAGAACTTCCCCATTTCTGCTATTGACAAATTTTAGTGAACTCAGCCAGCTATTATATGTTGCTTCTCCATAAAGATTATAAAGACAATTTTGGATTTTTTCCCAAGTAACATTGTGATCCGTTACTGTAATAATCTGATCAAAAAACATAGTAGAAACCTTAGGGCTAGTTAAGTTCATATACCACACCAAGAAAAAAGCAATAATTAGAAAAATATAAGATAATCAATAGCTTACTGCAAAATGAAAAGCTAATACTACTTAATACATACTAAAAATTATGGTAATTTTTTGATGGGTTGTAAAGGGTATAAAAACATTAAAATTGATCATTTTTATTTCAAAAAAATGATCAATTTGTAAATGTCGCTTGTATCGAGGATTAGAAGCATGCTATTAAAAACAGTAATACATTATGTATAAATAAGATGTTAAATTTACTGGCAAATAAGTAAAGTATTCATATAAATATAGCTAACCTAATATAGATTTACTGAAGCAAATTTATGATTATATTAAGTAATTTGAGTTGTTATGCTGTATTCGGTATTGAACTAGAGTTTTACATTGAAGGAATAGAAAAAGAATACTTATTTCTGAATAGCATCAAAAATAAAATAGCATCTCTTGAATTTTCTTGCGAGAAGGAGAATTCTACACATCAGTATGAGATAAAAAGTGGTTGTTATACGAACTCCTACAATTTAATTAAGCATTTTGAGTTAGCAAAACAATCACTTACTGAAACAGCACAAAAACTAGGTGGGAATGTTTCTTTTAAAGCAAAGCCTTATTTGGATAGAGCAGGCAGTGCATTAAATGTGCATGTTAATCTCGTGAATTCAAATAACGGTAACTTATTTTATATCAATGAGCAAAAGTACAGTGACTATCTGATTCATAGTATTGGTGGATTATGTGCAATGATGAAAAAACATATGTTGTTTTTTGCTCCAAATGATGATTCATATTTAAGATTTCAGTATCCGGATATTCACACTCCAACTACGATTAGTTGGGGAGTAAATAACAGAACTGCTGCGATAAGAATTCCCTATTTTGGCAACGATTCCAAAAGATGCCGCCTAGAGCACCGTGTTCCTGGAACAGATTGTAACCTTGAAAAAGTACTCACAGCAATAATTGAAGGTATAGTTTGTGGTATAGAGAACAAAATTGCTCCGCCAAATAGAGTGTATGGCATTGCATCTGATCCTCAATATAAGATGGAGAGTTTGATATAGCAACTACCTGTTAAACCCTAACCCATTAAACTCCTTTGAGGTAATTGGCCATTCTAGCACTTTCCTCACATCATTATTTACATTCCCATACTGTAATAGCAAGTCTGCAGCAGATAGTTTCTGCGTACTTTTAGATGATCCAAGCCCTATATTGGTAAGGTTGCTCGGTGGCTGCTCAGGAAGTGGATTACCAGATACATCCATGTGTTCAGGGAGAGATTTCATCTGATTCTTTATAGAGCTAGAGTTATTTTGTGCAGGATTTCTATCATCTGACATGTCAAGAATAATTTTCTCAGGTACTACCATAGTTTTTGTATAATCAGCAGAATGACTGCCTTCAGTGTTCTTAAATTCATCAAGAATTGGTTCGCCAAACGCATTTATAGGGCCACCAAGTGATCCTTTCTCCATGCGCTCTTCTGCTCTTTTCCTTATTATTTCTTCTGCTAGCTCAGTTTCAGTTCTTTTTGGTTCTTTTACGGTACCTTTTTCTTCACCTTCATCTCCTGAAACACCAGTAATTTCAGCAGGCTGTTCTTTTTTAGTTCTTATTTTATGAATCAGCGAAAGTAATAAGTAAGTAACTGCAGCAGCAGAAACGATAATGGCTATCTTTGCGGCAATGTGGATTGCTGTTAAAAATATTAAAGCTGATAAAGCTCCAGCTAATCCAGACACAATAACTTTATTTTTGCCTTTTGTTATATTTAGAATTGCCACCATAATAACCTCTCAAATACTGCTCTAGAATTATTATACAGAAATTTTCTTATACTTGCAATTTTGCAAAAATTTTAATTATTTGCGTAAAGTTTTAAAGCTACACAAGGATTAATTAATATGCAATGTATCTCGACTATAATATTGTACAAACGCACATATTCAGCTAACATTCAACATGCAGAGCTTACTCATAGAGCGAAACAGGGCGGTGGTATTATTACTTATAGTAATTTTTATCTTCGGTTCATACGTTTATGTAAAAATGCCAAGGGAAAGCAATCCTGGTATACAGATTCCTATAATCAGCGTGTTTGTTGGACTTCCTGGGATTTCTGCTCAAGATAGTGAAAAGCTATTAGTGCTTCCTATAGAAAATGAACTAAGATCCATCGAAGGTGTAAGAGAATTGAGAGCTTTTGCAACTAATGATGGTGCTCACATGATACTCGAATTTGGAACAGAGTATGATAATAAAGAAGTGCTCGATAATGTCCGTTCAAAGCTTTCAAACATAAAATCGAAGTTACCTGTTGAAGCGGAATCTCCGATAATAAATGAAATAAACTTGAGCTTATTTCCGATACTCAATGTCGGCTTAATTGGTAATTTGCCAGAAAGAGCCTTAACTGAAATAGCACGCAAGCTAAAGAAAGAAATAGAATCTCTGCCAAATGTTCTCAAAGTTGAAGTGGCAGGTATGCGTAAAGAAACAGTGGAAGTGATAGTTGAGCCCACAGTTCTAACAAAATATAACATTCAATCAAACGAAATATTCCAAGCTATATCAAGCAATAACAGACTAGTGGGAGCTGGGTCACTGGAAAATGATACCGGTAAATATTCGATTAAAATATCAGGGTTATTAAAAGATATAGAAGATATTATGAATATTCCTATTAGATCTCAAGGCGATGCAGTTTTGAGAATCAAAGATATAGCAAAAGTATACCCTAGGTTTGAGGATCACCAAGGATTTGCTCGCATTAATGGATTACCTAGTGTCGTGCTAGGAATTTCAAAACGTAACGGAAAAAACATAATAGACACAGTAAATCAAGTAAAATACTTAATGGATAAGGCAAAAGATCAATTACCTGAAAATTTAAAAGTGGTGTACTTAAACGACCAGTCAAAAAACGTCCGCGATGTGCTTGATGACTTGGAAAACGGCATAATATTTGCTGTGTTGTTAATATTGATCATAATGATGCTTTCTATGGGAACAAGGATTGCTATTCTTGTGGCACTCTCGATACCCGGTTCCTTTCTCATTGGGATAATAGCTCTTTACTTTATGGGTATAACCTTAAATATCGTTGTGCTCTTCAGTTTAATTATGGCTGTTGGCATGCTGGTTGATGATGCAATTGTGATCAGCGAATATGCCGATAGAAAGATGATCTGCGGAATGGACAAAGTAGAAGCTTTTTACACTTCAGTTCGTGATATGTTTTATCCGGTTCTATCATCAACGTTAACTAAATTAGCAGTGTTTTTTCCTCTATTATTCTGGCCTGATACTGTTGGTAAATTCATGCAGTACATACCAATTACAATAATCCTAACTTTGACTGGATCGCTCATTATGGCTTTGGTTTTTATACCAACACTTGGTGCAATATTTGGTAAGCCTTCGATAACTTCAAAAAAAGAAATAAAAAAAATGAGTGCTATAGAAAGTGGTGAAATAAAAAATGCTGGGCCTATAATAAGAGCTTACGTACGCATGCTAGAGAAGGTTTTGGATCATCCTAAAAAATTCGTATGTGCTACTGTATTCGTTTTGTTTTCATTTAGTGTGCTGTACTTTACTTTTGGTCCTGGAGTAAAGTTTTTTCCGAAAGTGGATTCAGATAATATTTTAATCAGTGTTAAAGCAAAAGAAAGCTTATCAGCCAAAGAACGAGATCTGATACTCAAAGAAGTGGAAGAACGCATTTTGAGCATTGAAAAAGAAATTCATGTTTCTTATGCTAGATCAGGAGCATTTTCAGACAACGTTATCGCCAGAATACAACTAGAACTTATGGATTGGCGCTTCAGGCGCAAAGCTAAGCACATACTAAATGATATAAGGAGCAGTGTGCAAGACATGAAAGGAATAATAATTAATGTTCAAGAGGAAAAGCCAGGACCGTCGGCTGACAAGCCAATACAAATTAACCTCAGCGGGAGTGTATCCAGTTTGAATTTAGCAGCAGAGAAAATTCTAGAAATTATGAACCAACCTTCATCCGGGTTTATAAATATTCAAGATAGCAGATCAGCACCTGAAATAGAGTGGAATATGAGTGTTGATAAGAGTAAGGCTACAAGCTCTGAAGTAAGTGTTGCAACCATTGGCGATTTTATAAAGATGGTTACAAATGGAGTATTGATTGGAAAATATAGACCAAATAACACGGATGAAGAAATCGATATTGTACTCCGTTTCCCCAGAAAGGACCGCAATATGAAGACTATAGACAATCTTTTTATCAATACAGTTAATGGCCCGTATCCTATGAGCAACATAGTAAAATATGCTCCCGAAAAAAAGGTAAACAAACTAAACAGGATTGATGGATTACGCACAGTGACAATCTCTGCTGACGTTGATACTGGCTATCTTGTTGATGAAAGAGTAAAGTTCATTCAGAATTCTATTGCCCAGGATTGGGACAAGGGAGTAAAAATTGATTTTAAAGGCGACAAAGAAGATCAACAAAAATCAGGAGCATTTTTGTTAAAGGCTTTTATATTAGCGATTACACTAATGATATTGGTATTAGTGACACAGTTTAATAATGTATACCATATATTTATCGTAATGACAGCAGTGTTTTTATCCACAACATGTGTGTTTTTTGTTTTCTTTCTTATCCAACAAGTTTTCGTAGTTGTTATGTGTGGAGTGGGGATAATTGCTTTGGCAGGAATTATAGTGAATAATAACATACTATTGCTTGATGCCTTTCATCATCAAATTAAGGTACACAAAAATGACATCAAGCGATGTGTAATAAACGCTGCAATTTCTCGCGTTAGGCCAATATTGCTTACCGTTGCAACCACAGTTCTTGGTTTAATACCGATGATTACCAGGTTAAATATCAATTTTTTTACGCTACAAATCACATATGATGCTCCATCAAGCCAGTGGTGGGTTGACATTTCAACAACCATAGCAAGTGGAATATTGGCTGCAACGGTTTTAACTTTATTCTTTACTCCTGCGTTGCTTGTTATACAAAAACATGAAAAAACTTGACTTAAATTAGCAATCATTTAACATTTAAGATAGTGTTCTTTGCCCGTTGGAGCTATAATTATAACTAATTACATTGGATTTATTTATTATGATTGCTAATCGTAAAAGCAGTGTTAAGCAGAAAAGTAACAAGAATAACATAGTTGGAAGCCTTGATGTAATAAAAACAGCAGGAGAGCTTTCACTTCAAAAAGGTTTAGATTTTGATGTTGTAATAAAGGCACTAGAAAGTGCTATAGAAGCAGTGGCTCATCAAAAATATGGTAGCAAAAGTAAAATTGTAGTTGATATAGATAGAAACACAGGCAAAGTTACTTCATATAGAAAACTAAAAGTTATTGATGATGAATCAAATGAAAAAGAGAATACTGAGTGTGAATCAATTACGCTTACACAAGCTAAATTAATAAAAGGAGATGCAAAAGTTGGAGATACTGTTAGTGAATTGCTCTCTCTTAACACTGATCTTGCTTCAGCAAGAATTGCCCAGCAAAAGATTGCTCAAGTAATTAAAGATGAAGAGTCAAAAAAGCAATATGAGGAGTTTAAAGATAAAGTGGGAGAAATAAGGTATGGTATTGTTAAACAAGTAGAATATTCAGATCTTATTATAGACATAAATGGCACTAGGGCATATCTTCCATTGCGAAATTTAACTGGTGGTGAATCATTTCGTGAAGGTGATAAGGTTAAAGCTTACATACAGACTGTTAAGCGCTCTGATGATGGACGTCAAATTATTCTTTCTAGGACTCATGAAGGCTTTTTGGAGGCATTATTAAATCAAGAAATACCAGAAATTGCTGACGGATTAGTGACAATTAAAGGTATAGCTAGAGATGCTGGTTCAAGGTCTAAGGTTGCCGTTTTCTCTCCCGACAAGAACATTGATCCAGTAGGTGCTTGTGTTGGAGTTAAGGGAGATAGAATAAAAACTATTATACACGAATTAAATGGTGAAAAAATTGACGTTATAAATTACTCCTCAGATTTGGGTCAATTCGTTATTAAAGCCATTACTCCTGCAGAAGTATCGAAGGTTATTATTGATGAAAATGAAAATTGCATAGAGTTAATAGTTGCTGAAGATCAATTGAGTTTAGCGATAGGAAAAAAGGGCCAGAATGTAAGATTAGCTTCAGAGCTTGTTGGATGGAAAATTGAGATATTAAGCACTCAGCAAGAATCAGAAAGGCGAAGTAAAGAACTTAGTCAATGTTCAGCTTTATTTGCTGAAGCTTTAAACTTAGAAGAGATTATGGGTCAGCTATTGGTAACAGAAGGTTTTTCAAGTGTAGAAGACATATCTAGCGCTTCAATTAAAGAGCTTGCTTCAATAGAGGGCTTTAATGAAGATATTGCAAACGAACTTCACAATAGAGCAAATAAGTACCTGAAAGCAGAAAATGATAGAAAAATAGAAGAGCTAAAAAGTTTAGGTATGGAGGATGATGTAATCAATTTAACTTTATCAATAGACAATAAAATTGCTCTTAGTAAGCATGATATTAAGACTTTAGAGGACATAGCAGATTTATCAAGTTATGAGTTTTGCAGCATACTCTCTTCCTCATCCGATAGCAAAGAAGATCTAAAAGATACAGTAGATTCAATAATCATAGAAGCACGTAAAAAGCTTGGATTAATATAATAAAATAATATGAATAATGAAGATATCAGTGATAAAAAATTAACGCTCCAAGGTTTAAGCAAGCTTAAATTAGACCTCAATTTAAACTCTTCAGCTAGCCCAAGTACTGGAGCTACAGTAGTAAAAAAAAGAAGAAAAAAATCTCATGATGCAGAAGAACATAATTTATTTGACGAGAGTAAATTATGTTCTTTAACAGAGAAAGAACAAATTTTTCGCATTAATGCTGTGCAGAATGCTGCTTTGCTGAAAGAAAGAAATCAGAGAGAAGAAAAAGAGAAAACAGCAAAAGAAGATAGCAATAAAGAGATTGACGAGAAAAATGAAGCGGACGCCTTATCTAAGGAAATAAATAAGCAAGTTTTAAGTAATACCCACTTAGTTGAACCAAAAGAAGATAGTATTGACCATGAGGACAACGATAAAAAGTCTTTTAAAGTCAACAAAGATATATATTCTAAGCATTCTAAACTGGTAATTGCACAGGCAATAGATGAAAAAACTGAACAACCCCCTGTATTTAAGCAAAGGTTTGGTATAAGAGGTAGAAAGTCAAAGTTTACTAAGGGTAAAAATATATCAAGAGAAGTTATTATACCAGACAAAATAACTATCAGGGAGTTATCTATTCGCATGGCAGAAGATAGCAAGAGTGTGCTAAAAATGTTCAAAGAAGAAGTCGGTGAGAGTTATAGAGTAGATGATCTGGTGGATCCAGATATAGCATGTGAAATAGTGGAAAAATTTAATCATACGGCTAAACGAGTGAGCGATACCAACAGAGAAAAAGATTTATTTTTTATAGAAGGCAGAGAAAGCCTGCCTAAAAAACCTAAACCACCAATCGTCACTTTTATGGGACACGTCGATCATGGTAAAACCTCATTGCTCGATGCATTTCGTGAATCTAATGTTGCAGGAAGAGAGTCAGGTGGCATAACTCAACACATAGGTGCTTATCAAATAACGACAAAAGATAAGCAAAAAATTACCTTTATTGATACACCAGGACATGAAGCGTTCACTGCGATGCGTGCACGTGGTGCCAATATTACTAATATAGTTGTAATAGTAGTTGCAGCTGACGATGGAATCATGAAACAAACAGTTGAAGCAATAAATCATGCAAAAGCAGCAAATGTTTCTATTATAGTTGCTATTAATAAAATTGATAAATCTGAGCCTGGTGATGTGGAGAAAGTAATGAGTAGCTTACCTCAATATGATCTCATTCCTGAAGAGCTTGGTGGTGATGTTATGATTGTGCCAGTATCAGCAAAAAAGAAAACTAATTTAGATAAACTAGAAGAGACGATTTTGTTAATCGCTGAATTAATGAAGCTAGAAGCAATAGAAGATTGTCGAGCACTTGGATGGGTAATAGAATCCAAAATAGATAAAGCGAAAGGAATATCAGCTACATTGATAGTTGAGGAAGGAACGTTAAAGGTTGGTGATATATTGGTAGTTGGTACAACATACAGTAAAGTACGTAGTATGGTTAATCACCTTGGTCAAAGAGAAAAAGCAGCACTACCCTCTGCTCCAATTGAAATTACTGGTCTAAATGGTGTACCAAATGCTGGAGATAAATTTGTTGTTGTAAATTCTGAAAAGCAGGCGCGTGAAATTGTTGAATACAGGCTAGAGTTAATCAAGAAAAAGAAAGAAGATTTGGGCGACAATAATTTAGATATATTCAGTCGTAATAACAGCGAAACAGAAGAACTATCTGTAGTTTTAAAGTGCGATGTAACTGGTTCTATTGAAGCAATATCAAGTTCAATTGATAAACTCGGTAAAGACCAAGTGAAATTAAATATCCTACACAAAGCAGTAGGAGGGATAACAGATTCAGATGTGCTGCTTGCAGAAGCATCAAGTGCAGTAATTTTAGCTTTTAATGTAAAAGTGGACTCAAAAATAAGGGACTTGGCAAAACAAAAAGGTATAGAAATACATACTTATAACATAATATACGAGCTCATTGACGACATGAGAATGTATTTAACTAAAATGTTAAAGCCTGTTACACGAGAGGTTCGTGTTGGTTCTGCATCTGTAAGGCAAATATTTAATGTATCTAAAGCTGGTAATATCATTGGATGTTATGTAAGTGATGGAGTCATAAAAAAAGATTCTTTAATTAAGGTAATGCGTGGTGGCAAATTGGTGCATGAAGGAAAGTTAAAAGCACTACGTAGATTTAAAGATGATGTTAAAGAAGTAGGTGTAAACTTTGAATGCGGAGTATCACTAGAGGGTAATGTCGATATTAAAGTTGGAGATATTTTGGAAGCTTATCAATTAGTGCAAGAAGAAAGGGTGTTATAGTAGCTGGATATGAAAAAGGAAATTAGAAACCTAAAGATAGCATCGGTATTGCATAGAGCAATATCAAGAGTTCTAATGGAAGGTAAGGTGTTCAATAAAAATGTAGCGGTATCTGACGTAAAATTAAGTAAAGATTTGAAAAAAGCAGATGTATATATTGTGTTATCTTCATTGAATATTCAAGTAGCTGACTACTTAGATCCAGAAAAAAGACGCACTGGAGATCCTTCTGAGAATAATTGTGATCTTAACACCGTTGTTAATGAAATGAACCAATCTGCATGGTCAATACGTAAATCTATACTGTGTTATGTTGATTTGCGATTTATACCTGAACTAGTTTTCAAGCCTGACTTAGCGTTCGATAATTTTGTTAATGTAAGCAAAATATTACATAATCACACTTAATTAATGCATTTCAATCGTTACTTTTCATTAATGAGGTTGCACAGTTTAACGGGTTTGTGGCTTGTGCTATTTCCCAGTTTGAGCGGTATTCTTTTAGCCTCAACTTCTCTATCGTATCAGGTTCTTTTTCTCCTTGTTTTGTTTACTATAGGTGCATTTTTAATGAGACCCGCAGGGTGCATAATCAATGATATCTTCGATAGAAAAATAGATGCGCACGTTGAACGAACAAAATATAGGCCACTTGCAAGTGGTGCATTAAACATAAAGCAGGCTTTGGCTTTACTTTCACTGCTACTGTCTATTGCCCTGGTAATCTTATTATTAACTAATAAAACTACACTCATACTTGGAATAATCTCAATGTGTATGATAGCTACTTACCCTTTATTAAAGCGGTATGTTTGGTGGCCACAATTGTTCTTAGGGTTTACCTTCAATATGGGATCGCTCATGGGCTCAGCAGCAATAACAAACCAGATCAGTATAGAATCCTTGCTGTTTTATATAGGATGCGTCTTTTGGACACTTAGCTATGACACCATATACGCCCATCAAGATAAAAAAGATGATGAAAAACTCGGGATGAAATCTACCGCATTATATTTTGGTGATACAACAAAATCTTGGTTGAAAAGATTTTATTTAATATCTCTTATGACGTGGCTATATGCTGGTATCTTATCATCATTAAATAACATTTTTTATATTGCTCTACTTGCTGTAGGGTTCATATTTCACCGCCAATACAAAAATTTCAATCCTGACGATCCCAGTCAATGCATGTCCATATTTAAAAATAATTCCTACGTAGGGTTGCTTCTCTTTTTTGGCATCCTTTTAGATAGAATTATCACCTAGGTCTCAAGAGTTTTGGCTCTAATGAAGTCAATAAACTCAGGTACTCGCAGAAACGAAAATTGCTTGACACCCTTCGCCAGCCCTCTTATCATGAAACTGAAGCTATTGTATTTGCTTTCGCCAATCTGCAGATTAAAAGGTAAGGATTACTTAATGTATCGGCGTCTTATGTTCAATTTTTTGCAGTATATAGATACTGTATGTCTTTACAAAACTTCATCTACATCTAGATTTTTATCTAAATAAGCTGAACGCGCTTATAAAGCGTTACAAGACATCAAAAAATGCCAATACTCGACAGAGATAGTAAAAGACTAGCTAACTCGGGGATTCTTTGTCTTTTTTTCTGCTTAGTAAATTTCTTAAACATTTGCAGCGTAAGTTAGTTGCAATTAAAAGCGGCTGAATCTCGCTTGTCAAGCGTTTAAAACATAAAAAACGCCAATATTTTAAAGCGGATAATAACCCCAGGGCTTCTTTTGCCTTTTTTTTCATTTGGTAAATTTCTTAATATTTACAGCTAAACAACAACCGTCATCCCTAAGTATCCCGCTGCTTGTTAGCGGCTGAGATACCGCGAATGAATCGCGGTATGACGGTTCGCGGCAGGATGACGATAAGCTCGTCATCCCACTACTTGTTAGCGGCTAAGAGATACCGCGGCGGTATAGCTATAGGATGACAAAAAAAGGGCACTGTGACGAACTTAAATCACAATTATCAGTTAATGCAAATCGCGGCATTATAAAAAACGCCAAACTTTTTTCTGCTTTTATGCAAGAAGTCTAGTCCATATATTCCTCCCACTTCTCCGCGACTTTCCTTACTATTTCCTCACTCATCTCAATTTTCTTTCCCCACTCTCGTTTGGTTTCAGGCGGGATTTTATTTGTCGCATCAAATCCCATTTTACCTCCAAGTCCACTTTCAGGGGAAGCAAAGTCTAAATAATCAATAGGTACACTTTCTATCATGATTGTATCACGCACAGGGTCCATCCTAGTTGACATTGCCCACATTACTTCCTTCCAATCACGTACATTTATATCATTATCAACAACGATAATAAACTTCGTGTATAAAAACTGCTTTAGAAAAGAAAGTATGCCCATAACAATTCTTTTTGCCTGCCCTGGATAGGATTTTTTTATCGACACTATCGCTATTCTATATGAGCAACCTTCCGGTGGCAGATAAAAGTCCACTATCTCTGGAAATTGATTGATAAGAATGGGCACAAAAATTTCATTGAGTGCTTCACCAAGAATCGATGGTTCATCAGGTGGCTTGCCAGTGAAAGTGCTAAGATATATCGGGTTTTTACGCATAGTAATTGCAGTAATATTAAATTCAGGAAATTGCTCAACAGAATTATAGTAGCCGGTGTGATCTCCGTATGGCCCTTCGTCTTGATATCTATCCAAACTCACATAGCCTTCCAGAACGATTTCCGCGTGAGCTGGCACTTGAAGTGGAATAGTCTTACAATTTACAAGCTCAAGCGGCTTCTTTCGCAGTAGTCCAGCAAATTGGTATTCTGACAATGTTTCTGGCACTGGAGTTACTGCAGCAATAATCGTTGCAGGATCACTACCGATCACAGCAGCAGCAGGAAATTTCATATTTTGTTCCTTCTCTTTCCATCGTTTGTGGTGACCTGCACCACCACGATGTGCAAGCCAACGCATTAGAGTCGTTTTTTTATCTATGACCTGCATACGATATATTCCAAGATTGAAATTATCTTGTTTGTCTTTCGTAGGTCCTTTTGTCACCACAATTGGCCAGGTGATAAGTGGTGCAGGTTCATTTGGCCAGCATGTTTGAATGGGCAGTAGACTTAGGTCCACTTCATCTCCGGTTAGCACTACCTCTTGACATGGAGCCTTGCTCACGACTTTACTTCGCATCGATAACACGACTTTCAACAAAGGAAACATTTTTATAGCATCCTTAAAGTTTTTTGGCGGCTCAGGTGATTGCAAAAATGCTAAAAGTTTACCAAGATCTCTTAGTTCATCAGGATTTATGTTCAACCCCAATGCAATCCTCTTAATAGTACCAAATAAATTCACCAAAACAGGAATCGAATTTTTACCATTTTCTGTGACAACATTTTCAAAAATGATCGCTGGCCCTTTGTTTGACAAAACCCTACGGTGAATTTCTGTCATTTCAAGAACTGTTGAAACTTTCTCCTTAATTCTAATCAGATTCTTTTTTTCTTCTAAGGCTTTGATGAAGTCGCGTAAGTTGTTGTACATATTCCAGTTTTTAAAATTTTAAGTTTACATTTAGTTTTCAAGCACTTTATTGAAATTTGACCTATGCACTACTTTCCTGCCTAGCGAGCTTTCAGTTAATTTGAGATCAAATCCTCATATTGCTTACTAAGTTTGTATTTCCTTCCTCTATTGGAAAAATCTACAATCTTGATAAACCCCATTTCCACCCACTTTTTACAAAGTTGCGCACTGGTACGAGGCTTAAAATTAAATAGTTCGCCAACCTGACTAGCTGTAATAGCGGAAAACTCCTGGAAGAGCTCAAGAGCTTTGCGTTGTTTAGGATCAAGCTTACGTATAAGATCAGTCTGATCAGCGTGGTATTCTTCTTTATTTATACGTTGTAAAACGTTCTCAAATGAATTTGCCATACCTTCTACAAAATACTCCACCCACTTAGTAATATCTGCTTCAGCTCGTCCCATGTAATAGTTGTGCGATGGACCTATACTGATTGCTTCATAATACGCTCCTAGATTCTTAGCATAATATTCTTCCAATGAATAAAGTCCTTTTAGGTCATACCCACCAAGGTGTAAAATTAATGTAGTCAACAATCTTGCAGTACGACCATTACCGTCATAGTAAGGGTGAATTGTTACAAATTGATAATGCGCAATACCTGCAATAATTGGGCAAGGCACTTGCTCACTGTTACGAATCCAATCAATCATACTGCTCATGAGCTTTGGTACATCCTTTGCTTCAGGTGGCATATAAATTATTGCACGTGTAAGACTATCGCGGATAACATTTTGACCATCACGATAAGGTGTTGATTTTATTTTAGATTTTCCACTTGCTATTACTAGAGCATGTAGTGTTTGAACAGCTTTCTCAGTAATGGGTATTCTCCTTGCTGCCCATTGTTCAACTTGAGTTAAAGCTGCATAATATCCTTTAACCTCATTTTCATCTCTCCTATATTTTGGAAAGTGGCTTTTACCACTTAAAACCTCTTCAATCTGTTTAGGTTCAAGTCGATTTCCTTCAATCATAGTAGAATAGTGTGTGGTATAAAGCCGTGCAGTTTCACGAAGAGACAAAAGCATTGATACAGTGAGCGGCAAATGTAACACTTTTTCTTTTGCTGCTTCAATCCTTATAAGACAACTAGCAATTTTAGAAGTAATCGTATAATTCGGCATCGGCATAATATCTGCATTACATTACTTCTATATTATGCTGATAAAATGCAGATAATACAACATTTACACGACGCCGACCATAAACAGCAATAAATTCGGCTGATTGAGAAAGAAGTTTGTCTTGTAGAATAGCTATTTCTTTTTCTCTGCCAATTATTGGTTCACTCATATGTTTATTCCGCGGAAAATTATACACAGCGGAATAAAATTATCAACTTTGTTTTACCGCCGTATTTACAGCGTGGCGGTAAAAGATAGAGCATCTCATAATTGGCTATTCTGGAGGTAGTTTTGTCACTTGCATCACCAATTCTTCTGATGAACTTTGTGGTAATGTGCTTGAGTTTTATTGTGTAAAGTTTGCATTTGAGGCAAAACTGGTTATAAAATACACTTGATACAAATGTTTTTATATATTAACATTAGATGCTTCTTTTAATATACAGATAAATGTGTACTAAAAGTTTTATGTTGTAGGTTTTTAAATAAATTGTATGTCTAGAATATCGTTTTTATTAATTTTAATAATAGCAATAGCAAGCTTGCCGATAATAAACAATTGGCTTTCAAATCGCAGCCAAATGCTAAACGATGATTATATAGGTGAGAAATTAGATAATTATATAAGCAGAAATTTTGATAAGATCGTAAAAACTCTCAAAGAGGAGTCGATTAAAAGTAGTTACGCTGCTCGAGATAATGTAACCAAAAGTAAAATTTCACAATACAAGGATCAAATATTTGACCTTACTTATCCTTACTCCGGAAATGAAAATAGTAGTGTTATAGCTGTAGGCTTCCTTGACTATTCTTGTGGACATTGCAAAGCTATAAAGAATGATATAAAGCAGTTAATTAACGACGGCAAAATTAAGTATATCTTTAGGGATGCTCCAATACTTGGTAACGCTTCTTTAAAGGCAGCAAAAAGTGCTTTAGCTGTCTATTTTCTCGATAAAGAAAAATATTTCGATTTTCACCATGCTGCTTTAAGTCACAAAGGAGAATTTTCAGACGAAAGCATATTGGATATAGTGAAAAACATAGGGATTGATGAGGACGATTTTAATGATTCCATAAAAGATAACGCGGACAAAATTGAGCAAATGATAAACAACAGTAGGCTTCTAGTAAGAGATTTGGGAGTAGGTGGTACACCTTTTTTAATAATTGGAGATAGCCTGTTTGTAGGAGCAACTGATTTGAATGTATTACGCAAAAAAGTAGATGAATTAAGTCACAAGCAAGGCTAGTTACAGTTTGCCATAAAATTTTATTTTTTTGCTTGACAACTCAAATGAACCTGAGTATAGTAACTGTGGGTGTGACAGCAGTTTAACTCAGTAGTCTCATCCACTTTCCATAGCGTCATTTACTATGTGAAACGCTTTCAAATTACAACATTTTCTTCAACCAAACTATTTTACTTTCACAGGAGGGTATATGTCATTCACAGAAATTAGATTTCCAGAAAATATATCTTATGGTTCCACTGGAGGACCGGAATTTTCCACTGACGTTGTAACAACTCACAATGGTTGTGAACAGCGCAACATCAATTGGTCTCATGCACGCACTAGATACAACATAGCTTACGGGGTCAGATCAAACGAGCAACTACTGGAACTAATAACATTTTTTCATGCACGAAAAGGTAAAGCAACAGGGTTTCGTTTTAAGGATTGGTCGGATTTTATAGCCATTAATCAAGAGATTGGTATAGGAGATAACAAAAAAACGACTTTTCAGCTAATCAAAACTTATGTAAGTGGGGAAGATAAGCATATACGTATGATCAAAAAGCCAGTACATGGGACAGTAAAGATTTATTTAAATGGTAAAGAAGAGAGTGAATATTCAGTAAATTATTCAACTGGAGAAATAACATTTATGAAGCCACCAGTAAAAGATGTGATAATCACTGCGAGCTTTGAATTTGATGTGCCCGTGCGCTTTGATACAGATTACTTAAATGCTTCTATTGATGACTATGGAAGCAATAGCTGGAATAATATCCCCTTGGTGGAAGTGAAATTTTAGTTATAAGCGAGCATAGATCCACATCATAGTAGGGCTACTAGTCACCATCAATTGAAAAAATTAAGCACCACTGAGAGCCTGTCTTGAAAAGAAATGAGAAAGAGAATATGATGAGATAAGTAAAAAATAGTAGGTAAAAATGTATCCAAGTGATATAAGTGACAAAGAATGGGAAATTTTGGAGCCAAGTGTTGCACAAGGTGCAGTAGGACGGCCAAGAAAGTACAATATTAGAACAATTATTAATGCAATAAGATACATAATGAAAGGTGGTTGCCAGTGGAGAATGCTGCCAAAAGATTTTCCGCCATGGAAAACGGTGTATGATTATTTTCTCAGGTGGCGTAATAGTGGCAAATTGGAAGAAATACACGATATGTTAGTAAAAAAGGTAAGAAAAATGGTTGGCAAAAATGAAATACCTTCGGTAGGAATAATTGACAGTCAATCAGTGAAAACCACTCAAAAAGGGGATCCAGAGGATATGATGCTGGCAAGAAAATAAAGGGTAGAAAACGTCACATCATTGTGGATACAATAGGCCTAATTATTACAGCTGATGTTCATAGTGCAGGCATTCAAGATCGTGATGGTGCTCTAAATCTTTTTACTCAAGCTAAACGAAAAGCTTCAACGCTACAAAGGTTTCTCGCTGATCAGGGATATATTGGTAAATTGCAAAATTACTGTTTATTGAAAACAGGATGTTTATTGACGATTACTAAAAAAGCAGCTGATGCTGTAGGATTTCAAGTTATTCCTAAACGGTGGATTGTTGAAAGAACTTTTGCTTGGCTTTCCAATTTTAGACGTATGAGCAAGGATTATGAGCATTCTCCTCTTACTTCAAAAACTAATATCTCCTTTAATATGATTACTATTATGCTTGCTAAATTAGCTGCTTAGTTCCTTTCAAGACAGGTTCTTATAGCTCTTTTTACAATAATCCGAACAGACCGTAATATGCTACTGGCCTGCTATAGCCATAAACACATATCTTATCGCATTCGGACTATTATAAGAAAGGCTATACATCCAAAACAAACAAAATTGAGACACATACTATAAAAAGCAGTAACTCCTGTCTGAACGCAATTTCTGATATAAAAGCTGATTTTATTCCTTCACAAGAGTATTGAATTGCTTTTATTAGACGAATAATGCCCTTCTTCATTATTATTCACAAAACCCTTTAATCAAAATTTTAACTCATTTAGATTTGCTACACCCTATAGCATTTTTATCATTTGTTCACCCTATTGGTTTTGAAATTAAGATTTACCGCAACTACAATAAGTACTCTTATCATCACATTTTGGTGTTAAGTCAGGATAGAACGTGAGTATAGCATCATTCTTTCTTACAAACACTGATTGATAATTGTCATCTTCCATTTCATATAGACACATTCCATCTTTTCCTAATTCCTTAAACGCCTTAGTTGCAGAAATTATCGGCATGAAGGTTATATGCGTATCCATTTGGGCATTTAACTTTCACTTCCCCATCCTTACCCAAATATTTCATTCCAAATGTATAAACCGGCGGCTTAATATCTGATTCATTGCACAGGATTCCAACTGCCCATTTATCCTCTTGAGCTTCAACATATCTACCTACAAAATGCATACCACCTAATTTATCGTTTGGCTCACCACAAAAAATATGTCCAAACCCTATAGTTTCTTTTTCACTTCCACTATTTGTAAACCAAATGTTAGCCAGTTCATCTTTAAGTAACTCCAAATCCGCATCTGGCGTAATCACTTATATATTCCTTTCACTACTTCTTGATGCTGCGGACAACTAAGTAAAATTTTGAAATCTTCTTTATCTGGATGTGCTCCCCAATCTCCACAAACTTTCAACACTCCTCTATCGAAGTCAGTTAATTCTGAAACGGTGGCTGGTTGTGAACTGAAAAATGGTTCAAAATTGACTTCAACATTTTCTTCTACATAGCCGGTGTGAAAATAATGATCCTTAATATAAAAAATAAATCCTATTATTGGTATTATTAAACACAAAATTAGTTTAACTGTCTTCGACATAATCACGTTCACAAAAAAGCTAGCCTATAAGAAATAATTTAAAAAAGTTTTAATCTAATCGTTTTTGCAGAGCAGCAACTCCCGGCATTTCATCGCCACTTAACCAATCTAAAAATGCTCCTCCACCAGTGGAAACATATGTAAAATCCTTATCGGCAAGGCCTGCAGCGCTTATTGCAGATAGACTATCGCCTCCCCCTATTATGCTGGTTAACTTTCCTTTGTGCGTTAAGTCACTTACGATTTTCATTACCCCTATTGTACCGCTTGCAAAAGCTGAATGTTCAAAAACACCAATAGGTCCATTCCACAGCAGAGTCTTACTGCTTGCTATTATACTGCTTATTGTACTCAAAGTTTGTGGTCCGATATCCAAAATTATATCACCGTCCAAAATGGACTCAGTTCTTCTTGAAATACTAGTGCTGTAATCAGAGTTTACTGCAACCAGAACGTCTTCTGGCACAACTATTTTGCAATTGTTTTTATTTGCTGTTTCAAGAATATTATGCAGAAGGTCGTCAACACCATTTTGAAAGAAAGATTTCCCTATATTTACTTTGCTAAATGACAAAAAATTATTGGCTATTGCACCACCTAGAACTAGGTAATTAACCTTTTCTGTTAGCTTCATAAGCACTTTTATTTTAGTTGATATTTTAGCTCCCCCGACTATCGCAGTAATAGGTTTAGCTTTAAACGATACAGCTTTTTCAAGATACTTTAGCTCATCTTGCAAGCAAAACCCTGCATAAGAGGGTAAAAATTCTGTAATGCGTGAAATAGAAGCGTGAGCTCTGTGAGAGCAAGAAAATGCATCATTTACATATATATCCGCTAGAGATGCTAGTTGTTTGGCAAAATTTGAGTCACTTTGCTCTTCCTCTTTATAAAATCTTAGATTCTCTAGTAATATTATATCTCCTGCATCCATAACACTTACTGCTCTTTGTACTTTTTCACCAAAGCAATCGTCAATGAATTTCACTTTTTTATTTAGTAACTGCGATAAAGTGTCAATTACATTTTTTAGCGACAGATTATTGTCTCTGGCCTTTGGGCGTCCAAAATGTGATATAATAATAATCTTTGCACTCGCATTCACTAAATACTGAATAGTAGGCAATGCTCTCAAAATACGAGTGACGTCACGAATTTCTCCATCTTTTATAGGAACATTGAAGTCAACTCTGAGTAAGACGGTTTTATTGTGAAGATCACAATTTTCTATACTAGGTATATTCATTACAAAATTGAAGCTATAAAGTCACTATACAGCAGTTTGATCTAAAGTAAAGTTTTAAGCTTACGAACGTTTAAGGAAATTTGCATGCCAAACGCTTGACACTGGAACCTTATCGTCATGCCATCACGAACCGTCATACCGCCGGGTATCTCTTAGCCGCTAACACGTAGCGGGATACTTGACCTTTACAGGGATGACGATTGTCGTTTAGCCATAAATATTTAAGAAATTTACTAAACAGAAAAAAAGGCAAAAGAAGCCCCGTGGTTGGCTAATTACTTACATTATACTTTCAAGTATGGCGTTTTTTTATTCTAAACGCTTAATAACCGCGATTTAGCTGCTTTTTAATGCAACTAACCTTTAGTCATAAATGTTTAAGAAATTTACTAAACAGAAAAAAAGGCAAAAGAAACCCTAGGGTAGCTAATTATTCACTATCCATTTTTTAAGTTGGCGTTTTTTGATGTTTTAAATGCTTTATAAGCGTATTTCAACTTGTATAGGTAAAAACCTAGAAATTTGATAAAGACATAGAGTGCACATAGTGCAAAAAATTAAACATGAGACGCCAGATACGTTGAGTTTTTTTGTCATTTAATCTGTACAGAGAAGATAAATAAATAGCTTCAGTTTCATGATAAGGAGGCTGGCGGAGTTTGTCAAGTAAGTTTTTCGTTTAATCCGTTTCTTGATTTAGGTGCCCTTGACTTCCGGCTGGGTCGAATTTGTATAGCTACATTGTCGGTAAATCTAAATTGCTTTAATGATTTTGATTGAAAAATAGTTTTTCTATTATATAAATGCTACTTTAGGGTAATCAAAATGGAAGACGATAAATATAGCCTAGGTTTAAGGGTTATCCATTGGTTGATGGCTGTTTTTATTATCGGTATGCTTTGCTCTGGACTTTATATGAAAAGCTTACCACTTAGCAATGAAATTAAGTTCAACATATACGCTATTCATAAGGCTTGCGGTATCACTATTCTTGGATTAATCATAGTACGCATATTTTTTCGTGTCTTTACTTATGTTCCACCACTTCCAGCAAATTTTTCTCGGTTTGTAATCAATATAAGTAAAGCAGTACACTTTGGTTTATATTCTTTGATGGTGCTAATGCCACTATCTGGCTATGTCATGTCTTCTGCTTCTGGCAAACAGATCAAATATTTTTTTCATATCCCTTTGTTGATTAATCAAAACAAAGACCTAGCTAACACGGCTAACGAGCTACATTCGATGCTTGCATATTTTATGGTACTCTTTATAATCTTACATATACTTGGCGCCTTAAAACACACATTTATAGATAAACAAAACATTTTTAAACGTATGATATAGGTTATATGTTAAGTAGCCTCTGGAAAAAAGGGACAGATTTTCTTGGCAGTGAGTTTGCTATAATGGGTGGTGCTATGAGCTGGGTTTCAGAGAGAAACTTGGTCTCAGCAATCTCAAACGCTGGTGGTTTTGGTGTGATTGCATGTGGTGCAATGTTTCCAGACTTGCTAAAAAAAGAAATCATAGAGACGCAGCAATTAACTAACAAGCCATTTGGTGTAAATCTAATTACTATGCACCCAAAGTTGAGTGAGTTGATAGATGTGTGTATTGAAACGAAAGTGAGCCATATAGTGCTTGCCGGTGGACTGCCAACAAAGCCTAATATAGAAAAAATCAAGGGTGCAGGCATTAAAGTTATGTGCTTTGCACCAGCATTAAGCCTTGCGAAAAGGTTAGTAAAAATGGGAGTAGATGCATTAATAATAGAAGGAATGGAAGCAGGTGGGCATATAGGTCCAGTTAGCACTTCTGTTCTTGCACAAGAGATATTGCCTCATTTTAAAAATGAACAAATACCAGTGTTTGTTGCAGGTGGAATAGGAAGAGGTGAAATGATAGTTAATTACCTGGAAATGGGAGCAAGTGGCTGTCAAATAGGTACATTATTTGTCTGCACTAATGAGTCAATTGCCCACAAAAATTTCAAGGAAGTGTTTATTAAATCGGCCGCACGTAATGCAATACCTTCTGTACAGATAAGTGCTGATTTTCCTGTAATTCCTGTAAGAGCTATAGCCAACAAAGCAAGCGATGACTTCATGAAGCGTCAAAAAGAAGTTATTGATGAATACCAAAAGGGACAGATCTCAAAAGAAGATGGGCAGCTTGAAATAGAAAAGTTCTGGGCTGGAGCTTTAAGAAGGGCAGTGATTGAAGGAGATGTTGAAACAGGATCTTTAATGGCTGGCCAAAGTGTTGGCATGGTTGATAGGGAAAAGCCTGTAAAAGAAGTAGTGAATATGTTAGTTCAACAGGCAAACAATTATATTGAGAGCAAATCTGTAGAAGTAGAAAGCCCAGAAAGCAAATAGTTAAGCGACCTCACAATAAGCAAATTATCCATATATGGCATAATTGCCCAGTTTTAATGTAAAATTAACGCTAAAAAGGTATCTATACATTTTATTATGTATGGAGGAATGTTATGCTAAGTCCTTTAAAAAAATCTCAGAATAATACAGGAGATATTAACCAACAATTGCACAACACTATATACAAAAAGGTAACAAAAAAAACACATAATCATGAAAGCCCAAAAAAAAATGGAGATGGAACTATCAAAAAATGCATAGAGTTGTTCAAGAAAGAGGCTAATCCTAATGTATTAATTAAATTAGAAAAATCACTGAAAGAGCAAGAAGAATCTTATAATTATTACACCAAAAAATTTCTTCCAGTGTTGGAAACAGAAGTAATGAAATTAGAGGTCGAGCTTTCAGTATCTAACAATGAAAGAGAACAATTACAAAGATCACCAACAAGAAGAGGGAAAATATTAGAAATAATTTCAGGGATTACTAAAAGGAGCAGCAGTGTAAGCTCAATACCAAATGCTGTTGAAGAAAATATTGAAGATCAAATGCAGCTAGGACATATTGAAGAGCAAAACAACACACAAGAAACACCCTTGAATGTAGCTGAGAAAAAAAGTGGTGATACTAAAATACTTGGCCAATTAGATATTCCGAAAGAGGTATCTAGAAAATATAGTAAAGTTATGGAGCAATTAAAGAAGAATATAAAAACTCCTAAGCTTGGTAACGGTAGTGGTTCAGATAGTGGAATAAACTCACCTGGACTGAGTGAAAAAAACTCGATATCACCAATAAATAGTAGAAAAAACAGTTTAACATCAATAGCAAGCACTTCATCTGAGGAAAGTTTAAACTCAACATTGAGCTCTGTTGAAGAAGATAATGGCTTACAACCAGAGGGTGGAGAAAAAACTGAGTTATTAGAATCAAATTTGGAATCCCCAAAAGAAAACGAGACTCAAGTGCAGCCAGAGCAGACTGTAAAAAAAGAGCCAAAAATGCAAGAAAATGAAAACTCAGATGGTCAAGCAAATCCAGATCAAGTTAAGAAAGATATCCTACTTAAAAACCAACCCAATAACAGAAATCTTCACGTTGCACTTGTAGCAGGTTGTGCTCTCTCCACAATAGGGTGCATTGTTGCAGGAGCAATGACATCAGGATTGATAGGAGCAGGACTACTTGCTATGGCTGCAGTGTTTGCTATAGCAGCAGTAGCTGAATTGCATTCAAACTTCCTATCAAGTAAATTAACATCCATTAATGTGAGTCCTCTTGTTGATGATAAAGAGCTTACAGCATGTTCACGTCTGTAAAAATTAAATATGTGTTACTTGTAGTGGATAAGTGAATTCAGTTCTTGCCTATTGATATAAAAGTTGTTATATTTAAGAAATGTTTAAAAGGTATTTAGTTGATGCGCATTCAATTGAATAAAGTTTTGGTTTTTATAGCCTTATTAAGTTTCATTTTTGCATCATATTCTAGCGAAGCAAGTTCGGCGAGTGATGAATTAAAGGGTATACAAGAAACGGTAAAAAATTTTATTTCTTCATTTTCAGTTAAAGATACTGTAGAAAATATGAGTCCTTCAACAATCATAGGGTTGTGTATAGCTGCAGTGATACTTGCAGTAGTGTTCAGAGGTCTAATCTTTTTTATGATAATGTTTGGTGTACTGGTCCTGATGTTCGGTAGTACAGAAAAGGCAACAGACTACTTAAAAGAAAAATTTAACTTTGCAAAAGATATAAAATTACAATCCGATAGCGAAAAAAAAGATAAAAATTAAGATAGTATTTTTATCTTTTTTAATTATCTTTATTGAATACGCATATGCAGTTAAAAGTACCAACAGTTAACTCTAAGCTTAAAAAAAAGAACAACTTAGCATTACTAGAAAGCATTGATTTAGATTTTGTTCCTTATGCTTGTCATTACGATGAAGAAACCATACTAACAAAACAGGGAGAATTGTTAAAAATAATCAAGTTAGAAGATTATTCTTCTGTTGATAACTACAGCGACCTCAGAACTGAAATTAGAAAAAGCATATCAAAAAATATTAATAGCCTGTGTTTTACCGTTTGGATTCATACCGTTAGAAAGAGCAATAAACTGAGCTTGAAATGGAATAAAACTGAAGACTTCTCTGACAACCTACATTCAACGTGGTTTAATAAACTAACTGATAGTAAATTACAGTATATAAATGAACTATACATTGTAATATTGTTTAGCGATTTTGGCAAGCATACTAATAATTCGTTTTTTTTCAATAGAATAAAGAATAAGCATAAGTTGTCTTTACAAGAAAGCCATCAGGAGTTGCAAAAGATAACTGACGTAATTCAAAATGATTTAGGACCTTTTGGAGCTAAAAAACTGAGTCTAAGGTTTAGTGAAGGTAAAATATATTCTGAAATGATAGAATTTCTCCACTATATTGTTACATTAACGCACAAAGATTATCCAATACATGAAAGGGACCTGTCGCAATATATTAGAAATTTTAAAATAGCTTTTGGTTTCAATACGTTTCAAACAATATTTGAAAATCAACAGAAATTTGGCTCTATTTTCAGCATAAAAGAATACCGGGAAATCTCTTTAGGTAATATAGATAGATGCTTGCAGCTTGAATCTGAATTTATCATTACAGAAATAATGATATTTACTAGTAATAACAAAGCAATAAAAGAATTTAAAAAACAAATCAACATGCTGCAAATTAGTGAGGATAATACCTTACTTAAAAGCTCAGGAATTGAAGAAATAATAGAGCTTGAAAAGACCTCTAGTATAGACTTCTGCCAACAGAAAATTATTTTTACAATATTTGCAGATGATAGGAATAAGTTAGCTGAAAGTATTAGTGATTTATCTTCTATAATGTCATTAGTTGGCTTCATGATGTTTAGAACTGATTTACATATGGAAAGTCATTTTTGGGCACAACTTCCAGGCAATTTTGCTTTTATTACGCAACCGAAAAATATCTTAACAAAATACGCTTGCAGCTTTGCTATGCTGCACGATTTTACGTCAGGTACATTAAAAGGAAGAAGGTGGAAAGAAGCGGTAATGATTTTTTTTTCAAAAAAAGGAAATCCTTACTTCTTTAATTTTCATGGAAAAAGAAATAATGGCCATACTACGATACTCGGAGCTCCAAATTCAGGCAGAACTTCACTCATTAATTTTCTATTATCAGAATCAAGAAAGTTTAACCCAAGAATTGTCATATTGGATAACACTGGAAAATCAATAATTTTTACTAAAGCAGTGAGTGGTAAATATTACATAATCGATCCAAAATATAAGGACAAAAGCCTAAAATTTAATCCACTAAACATTGAAGATAGTGCTTCCAATCGCAATATGTTGGTTGAACTGATCAGAAGAATGGTAGCCGATACGAGCTTGGTGTACGTAGAAGAAAAGATAAGAAAAATTGTGGATTCTATATTTGCTATACCCAAGGAATCACGTTCTATTTCACAAATTTCTGAGGTGCTCTTGCTCCTTGGGGGTAAGATAAGTAGATGGTGTGACGATGGTGACTTTGCTTACTTATTTCAAGATGGTGATGAATCAGATATTGACTGGGAAACAAAAATTATATCTCTCAACACCGCAAACCTTACAAAACAAAAGGAATGTATGTCCGTGATACTTTACTATTTTTTATATTCTTTTGAGGCAAAATGTGATGGCTCGGCTGCAATACTTGTTTTGGATGAAGCATGGGAGATAAGTAATATTTTTCCTACAGAGAAAGAGTTTGATAACTGGATGCAAAGAATGACGGAACTAAATGTTGTAGTAATCCTAAGTACTGAGAATTTAAATCTCGCATTTGCTAGCAAATTTACTCAATATTTAGATAAACATGTTGATACAAGAATCTTGATGCCGAACGTCAATGCAAATAGATTATACATGAAGGCATTTTCTCTATCGAAAGAGGAGCTGAATATAATTCTGCAGACGCCAACACAGGAAGGTTTATTTTTGATAAAACAGTACAAAGGATTAGTAACCTTAAATCTGGATTTGAAGGATATGCAAGAAATACATGTACTTTCAGCTAACAAAGAGACTATAAAGTATATGTATGAGGCAATAAAAGAAAAAGGAGAAGAAGTTAATGAGTGGTTACCGGTATTTTATGAGAAGTGTAAGGCTTAATTTCTTATTGATATTTTTTTTGATACTTGGTCTTTCGTATCAAGGATATGCTGATTGTCCAACATTTGTAGAAAGTAATACTTGGTGGGAAGCAATAGTTGGTGGAGATTGGGTAAAGGAAATTAAGGTGCAAGCAATAAAAGATCAAGGAGTTGATGGTTACTTTAATCCCAAAATTAGAGTATGTGCTTATGATGGACAAAGTTATTGTTATGACTTACAAAGTGGGGAATCCTGCCGCCAGATATATGGAACGCAAGGTACAGGAGCTGGAGTTTCTGCTGCAGCTTTTATCGACTGGGAAGGAGATAAAACAAAAGCTGGAGGAGAAATTGCTCGGGGTCTTAAATGGGAATGGGCAGACGGTGTTACTGATGAGGAAAAAAGAAGATTCGCTAACTCTCCTAAAATATGTGCTTGCAGTCAAAAAGGGGCTTGTATGTCAGGAATTTCTTCATGGGGTTCTAGAGTATTTTTGGGTGAGAATATTTTCCGTCCTGGGGAGATGGAAAAAGTCTGTGATACCTGCTACCAAACGGCAGTAAAATGTGCTCCTGTTCCACTTGCACCTGGCCCCCCTCCATTTTGTGAACAACTTGCAATGTCGCTTCCACAAGTTAGAATTGTTCCTATAACAGATAAAGACAATGATTACTTTAATCCTAAGGTTAAGGTAATCATTGGTGATCTGAAAGGAAGAGACGGAGAGATTGGAGAAAAATTAGATTTCCCTAAAGGGTATGGAGAAAATAAAGCTGAGTGGCGCTCTATTTTAGACAAAGATGGCATCACGTACTACTTCAAAACTTATAGAGAAAAAGATAAGCTCTGCGCTGAATACCTTGGAACTCAAAGTATAGATGAAAACAATCCACAGTTCATCCGCTGTTTTCCTGCACCACCTGCTCCAGAACCTGAGATAGTGGAGATAGTAAATGCAAATACATTGAAAGTAGAAATGAAGATGAGTGAGAGCACTTGTGCTAAAGCACATGGAACCTATAGTAATGGTTCCTGTACTTTTAATGTTAATACTGACCTCAACCATCCTATAAACATTGGCCCCCTATCTTTAAAAGTAGTAAAACCAGCAATAGTAGCAAAAACAACTGATAGTAATATTGATAATATTATAGAAGGTATATTAGAAAGTAATCCGCAACAATTTAAAGTTCTGAAAGAATATGGCTATGTTCCTGATGTGCAAATTAAATGTTCTAAAGGCGGAAGTTTTTATAGTTTTAATGATTTTGAGAAAAAGTTAAAAGACAAATCTATTCAATGTGAATTTAATAACTCTGGGCAGCCGGAAATAGAAGTAAAGTATAAAGGAAATTCTAACAGTAAAATGCTTTGTCTTTCTGGATGGCAGCCAGAACCAGAGGAGTTTGTTCTTAAAAGAGAAAATAAAATAATACCACTAAAATTAATGGGAACAAGATATACTAAATACAATGCTGTTTACTCCAAGGAATCAAATCAGTTCTATTATCTTCCAAGCAAGGAAATAGTTTACCCTTTGAAAGAAACTCAAGAGAGGTTGGATAAAATAATATTTAATAAGCAAGAGTATGTTTTCTTCCCTGATGAAAATGAGCAGAAGAAGGAAGAATGCAGTTATTGTGTGAAGAAAGATAGCAAAATAGACGAAAAATTAAAATCTGGTGAAGGACTGAAAGTAGTATACAAATTGACGGATGTAGAGCATAAAGAAGGATGTGAGCAAGGTGATGATGGTTGCATCTGCTTTGATGGAAAGTGTAGCCGTTCAAAACAATATTTGAATAAAAATGAAGATGATAAGCCATTCTACTTAAGGTATGAGGAAGTGGATTGTAAAGATAAGGATGGTAAAGTATTAAGAGATGAAAAAAATGAAGTACGAAAGTGTACACAATTAAAAGATCAACTGATTAAAGCAAACAGAACAGAGGTTTTTTACGCTGATAAATTGTGTAGGTTCGATTTAGAAGGTCTCAAAAAGAAATTAAAAGAAAAATTAAAAGAGATAATCAAGGAACATCTGAAAAATAAGAAACCAGATCTTGAAAAAAATAATGAAAAATCCTATGATCATAAAAATAAAGATGTTTATACAGATGACTTATCAATAAAATTTGATCGTATTAAAATAGAAGCGTGGGGAAGTGGTGAAGCAGGTCATATACAAGGTAGTGGCTGTGACAATCAAAAATGCCATTCTACTGAAAGCAGAGTAGGGATGCCAGGAGATTATATTAAAGCTAAACTGAAAATCGATCCTAATTATCCTATAATTAAGGTGCAAGTCACAGAGGGAGGGGGTAACCAGGAAAGTAACTTCTCAGATAAGGACGGGGGACCTGTTTTCATAGAAATGTGCAATTCGCAGAAGCAACATTGCCAGCAACTGATTACTGTTGCAGGTGGAGGTGAGTATAGAACATACGGTGGTAAGGGTTATGAGGAAACAGTAATTCATAAGCAAGATTTAAAGCTAGAGGAGAAAATTGTAAAGGCAGATAAACTGAAGTCTACACAAGACAATCAAATAGCATATATAGAAAATGGTGAAATCAAGTATGAAACAGTAGAGTGTGGAAGTGGTTTGAGAAGCAGTAGATCTGGTGCAGGTGGCTGCATTAATAAAAGCAAAGGAATTTATGGTAAAGGCTCTCCAGGGTATGTGAAGATTAGACCTATTATAAAGGAATTTGACGAAGAAGAAATAAATGCTGCTATTAAAAAAGTAATAGAGGATCTATACGATCTTGAAACTATGACTGATTTTTGGGTAGGGGATCTTAACGTGAATATAAGTGGGATAATTAAAGAGGAAGTCAAAAAAGAATTATCAAGGTAAAAAGATATAGCTCTGGAAATGATGCTCTTGTTTTAATAATTAATTAAAGTAAAGCATGTAGTAAATGGTGTAATTGCTGTATCTTAACAAAAAGGTATAACGAATGTAGGAGGGTGCTTTATGTCTCTAAAGAATAAAATTTCTGAGTTAATAGAACAACAATTTAGCATTAAATACCATGACAATTATTTGGCTTACACTATACATAATTGGGCTGCAAGCGAAATATCTGATTCTATTACTTTTTGCATAATTGGTTGTGGAAATTGCAAGATTGGATATCAAGATGTTGCAAAGTCATTCAACATAACAAAAGAAGAAATTGACCAAGGTAATATTGCAAGCATAGAAAGTAAAATAAAAAGTGAAGCTGAAAAATCAGGTAGCGAGTTTTCTGAGTTGATTTCTAGAGTGGATCAATCGCTAAAAGAGCAGAGTGAAAAGTCTATTGTACAAATTTTAGATTCATCCGCTGAGGAGATGTTAAGGAGTTTCTGTGATAGCCCTGTACAGTCTCCAGAGCCTCAAGAACCCTCTGCTTCATCTGAAGAGCATGCTACAGAAGGCCCAGAAACTAGTGTTAATTCAGATCTTTTGTCAACCTAATCAACCCCATATATATGTTTTTTTTGTACCCATGCTTTGCGTTTTGGGGTGGAAAGAAAGCACCATTCTTCGTTGCATTTTTCTATCTTCATCACAACAAACTTGTCTATTTTCATAGTAATCTTGCTGTCTACACTCTGTTTTTGATATCCATAAGTATCTTCTTTTACAATCGCGTAGCGCTTATCACTAAGAAGATTGCCTTTTATCCATCCGCAGTCTTCATCTATATCGCAGACCTTTTTCCAACTCTCAAACTCTTCTATCACTTTCAGGGGCAGATTTTTGCAAGTGTATATCCATTTTACAGGATAGTGAAACCCTGGCCCCGTTCTCATGTTGATCTTATTTGATTTGGTTGAAACAAAGTTGTTAGCAAACAAGCTATGGCTAAATAATAAAAACAATAGGATAATAGTACTGAACCAAGATCCCAGTGTCACGCACTGGGATAACGTGAGGGATAGTGTAACAGACTTATTCATCATAATTCACGATTAGGTTGACATAAGATAAAGAGTAAATTAAAAATTGAATAGATCTTTAAATGCAAAATCAATGCCTATAGAAATATTAATGCCTGCTCTTTCACCGACAATGAGCAAAACTGGAGGAAAAATTGTAAAGTGGCATAAAAAAGAACAAGACAAAGTTGAAGTAGGCGACGTAATTGCTGAGATAGAGACTGATAAAGCCATAATGGAGTTTGAATCTATAGATGAAGGAGTCATAGCAAAAATTTTAGTAACAGGAGGAACAAGTGGCGTGTCTGTAAATCAACCAATAGCTTTAATGCTGGAAGAAGGAGAAGATGAAAGTGCACTTAACAACTATACTTCAACTTCCATCAATAGTGCAGTTAAAAAGGAAGTGACAAAAAGTGCTGTTGATAATCAAAAATCAGAACACCAAGATTTAAACGGAAAGCCAATAAGTAATTCTTCGGTGTCATTCCAGCGCGTGACGCTGGAATCCAACCCCTCAATGTCATCCCAGTGCTTGACACTGGGATCTAGAAAAGAAGAATGGATCCCAGTGTCAGCTACTCAGATGACAGAGGGTTATGCAGAAGGTAGAACAAAAATAAGCCCATTAGCTAAGAAAATAGCTCAAAATGAAGGGGTTAATGTGCAGCAATTAAAAGGTACAGGACCATATGGTCGCATAATTAAGGCTGATGTGTTGGAGTTTTTAGGCAGTGGTATACATACTGAAAGTCCTGAGAAAGATACCATAGTTGAAGTAAGCAACATGCGCCAAGTGATAGCACAGCGCCTGACTGAATCAAAACAGAATGTTCCACATTTTTATTTAACTGTAGATTGCCAGGTTGATAAGTTAATATCGTTAAAAAACGAGATTAACTCAGCAGATGAAAACAATAAAGTAACAATTAATGATCTAATCATAAAAGCTGCAGCTTTCAGCATGAAAAAATTTCCTGATATAAATTCTTCGTGGATAGATAATAAAATACTGAGATATTCAAATATAGATATTTCAATCGCTGTGGCACTTGAAGATGGGCTAATTACTCCTATAGTAAAAAATGCTGATAAAAAGGGTATTTTATCTATATCAAAAGAAGTGAAAGATTTAGTAAGCAGAGCAAGATCTGGAAAATTGAAACCTGAAGAGTTTCAAGGAGGAGGGTTTACTATCTCCAACTTAGGGATGTTTGGTATAAAAGCCTTCAGTGCTATAATCAATCCGCCGCAATCTTGCATTATGGCAGTTGGTGCATCTAAAAAACAACCAATTGTTATGAATGAGAAAATAGAAATAGCAGAAATAATGACAGTAACGCTCTCTGTTGACCATAGAGCAGTTGATGGGGCACTCGGAGCAAAGTTTTTAAATGCCTTTAAGCATTATATAGAGAATCCTCTGGTGATGCTTATTGAAACTGCGGTAATCTATTAGCATTGTTATTACAAAATTAATACCTCTAAGTTTATACTTTTATTAGTTAATAGGTTTAGAGGTAAAAAAATGAATACTACAGTAGAAAAAAATAATCCAAAAATTTTTCCTCAAAATGAAGGAAAGATTAACTCAAAAGGCATGGTTGCCCCACCTGTTCCTCCGAAATCTTCCCAAGCTAAATTTACTGGAATAAAAGCAATTTTTGAGCGAAATGTACCTCATTCTCAAGCAAATGATAGTAATAAAACAGTGAGTAGCAATCTTGGAAGAACATTTGGCCCAACAATGCAAAAACTCATGGAAGACAACATTCATAGCACTCCTAACAAACAACGCCGCAATTCAGGGGATAGTGGTATCAGTGATATTAGTAGCAGCACTTCTGATGATGAGGATAGAACAATAAAAGATAAAATGATGGAAAATGTTAAGCAGGATAACCATCAAAAAAGCTTTGATTTACATAAAGTACAAGCAACTGATGAATTAGAAACCGTAAAATTTCTCAAAACGCTAAGCAAGAAAGAAAGAGAAAAACTTGGTTTTTCTCCTAAACAGCAAAATAACCAAAAGGTTGAGACTAGCAAAAAAACTTATAATCCACTTGATTGGAATCCAATCTATCAAGGTAAAAAGCTCTTTAGCTTAGGCAATATGTCGAGTAATTCGTCTTCATGTAGTGAAAAAAGCAATATTTCAGATGTAAGCGATAAGTCTAATAATTCAAACATTGTTAGATGTAATATTACTAGGAGTAACAGTAAGGAAGACCTTCGTAAACCTGATGCTTCACATAATGACAAATCTGCAGGTAAAAAATTATCTAATGTCAATGTAAGCGAATTAATCAGAAAGTTTGAACAAGGTAATGACATAGTAAAAGGGCGTTAATCAAATGTTACCCTATCTTTGTATATGTAAAGGTAGGGTATCTTTTCAAAATAGTATATCCTTTATAGCTTTGTTAATTTTTGACTCCCTCTCTGCAAAAGCAGTTTCTAGAGAGGTTTTA
Organism: Wolbachia endosymbiont of Wiebesia pumilae; assembly: GCF_017869285.1. Classification (NCBI taxonomy): domain Bacteria; kingdom Pseudomonadati; phylum Pseudomonadota; class Alphaproteobacteria; order Rickettsiales; family Anaplasmataceae; genus Wolbachia; species Wolbachia endosymbiont of Wiebesia pumilae. Next base: position 681,988 of record NZ_CP054557.1, on the reverse strand, counting down.
AGTTTTTCCCATTCTTCTTGACCATTTAGAACTAAAGATTTATATTCATTTTCAATTTTTTCCAATGCTCTTTGATATGAAAAACCTAATTCCTCATATATATCAATATTTATCGATTGCAGTATTACCAAAAATGAAAACAAATTCGGATCAGGTAATTCTTCTCTTGTGTGATTCAGAAGACACAGCTTTATTTTTTTTACGCAGTATTCTATTGTTTTTAACGATAGTGACAGGCTTTCTGCATAAAATATAAAACTATCTACAATCAAATTTTTTGACTTTTTCGGTAATTTAATATTTTCAAATAGTTCTTTTGTAAATTTTTCTATCGGTTGTTTTGGCAAATGTAAAGAGAGATCAGTAAAAGATTTTAGGTCAAAATTTGGTCCAAGTATTGTGCTGATTGCTCTTTGTACATTACTCTTATCTTTACTTACAGAAATAATGAAAACCAGCCCCTCCACATCAAGCATATACTTTATAGATTCCAAAAAATCGACAACGAATTTAGGACGGCACACATCAAGATTATCCACCATTATATAAATGTTTTTGTCTTTTCTGATTTTATGAACCACATCCGCTAACTGTGTTTTAAAATCTCTAGTACTCTCTTTTCTTCTTTGGAGAAGACTTAATTCACTCAAGACAAAACCTATGTCTTTTTTATCAGCCTCTTTTGCAGCATCAAGAAATACTGAAAGCATAGCAAGTGGAGATTTACTGATCAGCTTTCCTAGTGTGTTTAGAGAAAATAGCTCTTGGTTTATGTTCTTGAACTGTTGTATAACACTTCTTTTTACTTTATACGATACAAATAAATCTTCAAATAGGAAATTTAAAAAAGAAGGCAGTGGTTGGTCCAATGCATTGATATCCCATGCACTATAATAAGCTGCAATTTCATTTTGCTGTTTTAACTCTTTTACCCATTCTTTCAAAAAAAACGTCTTGCCCCATCCATCATATCCTTCCAAAGATATTATTGTAAAAGACTGATCAATTGTTTTAATTATATTGTTAAATTTACCTGAAAATTGCTTATAGTTTAGACGGTCATTTTCCCAAGCCACCACTTTAAGTGGTGGCGCTATTTCTTTCTTTTTGAATGTTATTAGCGATATAAGTTTTTTTAAGCACATGTCTTATTTTATATTTAACTCATATTCTTGTCTTGAAGTAAGTGCTATCCTCAGCGTTCCTTCATCAAGATAGTCAATTTCTCCGCCCATTGGTATGCCGCAAGCAAGACGTGATATTTTCACATCCAAATTTTTTAGCAATTCAATTATATATTGTGCAGTAACTTGACCCTCTAATGTCGGATTAATTGCGATAATTATCTCTTCAATTTTAGACTCTGTCACTCTTTTCAGAATAGTGTCAAGGTTGAGTTCTTTTGGACCTATGCCATTTATTGCAGACAATCTGCCACCCAAAACATGGTATAAACCTGAATATATATTTCCTTTTTCAAACGCCCATAGATCGCCTAATTCTTCTACTACACACAGTAACTTAGTGTCACGTTTTGGGTTAGTACAAATAGAACAAGGTGACTTAGTATCTAGATTTCCGCAAACTTCACACTCTATTATAAGATCTGCTAGCTCTTTAATCAAAGATGCAAGTGGTAGCATAACTTTTTCTTTGTTTTGGAGTAAATGTATAACTAACCTGCGTGATGATGATGGCCCTAAACTTGGCAATTTAGAGAAAGCATGAACTAGATTTTTTATGTTAACGTTCATTCAATAAATTCAGAATAGGCAGTCAAATGGTAACATCAAACCCTTTGTAAAGAAAGTGGTAAGTTTCTCTTGATCCCACTTTGATCAGCTATAGAAAAAATTTTTTACTTTAACGAAAAAAATTACTTCCGCACACTTAAAGCCTGATTATAATAGACTTCTTGCATAACCCAAACTAAGTAGAAAAAAGGTATCATCCAAGTAGCTGACACTGGTTCCTTTATGACGGCAGTACCTTCTCCTGTCATCCGAGTAGCCGACTACTTGGATCCAGGAAATTTAACTCTACCAAGTAAATGTACAATAAGAACTAGATTCCAGACTGGAATGACAGCAGTCCTACGTCATACCGCGATTCATTCTCGGTATCTCTAGATCCCGCTAACAAGTAGCGGGATGACGGTTGTCAGGCTAGCTGTCATCCCAGTGCCCAGACACTGGGATCCAGAAATTTTAATTGTAAGTAAGCATACTGGGTTGATAAGTATAAAAGTAGCTAGAAAATAAACATTTTTGATGAGATTATATGGAAAACTGGATGCCAGTGTCAAGCACTGGCATGACGCCCTTCACGGACTTTTAAATTACTTTAGCTATAAATATTAAGAAATTTACCAAATGAAAAAAAAGGCAAAAGAAGCCCTGGGGTTATTATCCGCTTTAAAATATTGGCGTTTTTTATGTTTTAAACGCTTGACAAGCGAGATTCAGCCGCTTTTAATTGCAACTAACTTACGCTGCAAATGTTTAAGAAATTTACTAAGCAGAAAAAAAGACAAAGAATCCCCGAGTTAGCTAGTCTTTTACTATCTCTGTCGAGTATTGGCATTTTTTGATGTCTTGTAACGCTTTATAAGCGCGTTCAGCTTATTTAGATAAAAACCTAGATGTAGATGAAGTTTTGTAAAGACATACAGTATCTATATACTGCAAAAAATTGAACATAAGACGCCGATACATTAAGTAATCCTTACCTTTTAATCTGCAGATTGGCGAAAGCAAATACAATAGCTTCAGTTTCATGATAAGGGGGCTGGCGGAGGGTGTCAAGCAAGTTTTTTCGTTTCTATGTTGTCAGCTACTTGGATGACGCCAATCTGAGTTAACTACACCAACTCACATTCAGCAAAAAAGAAAGCTATCTCCTTACGAGCATTTTCTAGACTATCCGAGCCGTGGACTCTATTTTCACTAATATCATCAGCAAAATCACCCCTGATTGTGCCTTTATCTGCCTGCTTTGGATTGGTAGCTCCCATGATTTGTCTGTATTTACTTACTGCATTTTCACCAACTAAAACTTGAACTACCACAGAACCAGAGGTCATAAACTCTACTAATTCCCCAAAAAAAGGCCTATCTTTATGAATTTCATAAAACAGCTCTGCTTGTTTTTTTGTTAGTAACATCATTTTTTGTGCTGTGATTTTCAGCCCAGATTGTTCGATGTAGGAATTTATATTGCCTGTAATATTATTTTTTACTGCATCAGGTTTTAATATCGAAAGTGTTCTCTCAATTGCCATATTATTTCCTTATATAAAATAGTATATTTATAGATTTATTTTATTGTAAATTTTGATTTGATAAAAGCAGTTTTTTATTTATAGTTAAGAATAAACCATCAAGGAGGTATTGTATGGGTGAATGTTGTAAAAATAACACTACTAAACAAGCTGAGCCTACCACTAAAAAACAAGCTAAATCTACTACTAAAAAATTAGTAAGTAACTTTAAGTCATCACTTTTTTGTGGAACAAAAGGATTTTTAACTTTTAATTTGGCCTTTTTAAGCTTTTTGGAATATAGCTTACATCATAATACAGAATTAAAAAAAGGTGCTGCTTTTGCAATGAAAAGAAACACTATTCCATTTCTTGAAATGACAATCATAGCACCGCTTGTTTGTTTTGCACTGCCAGCTATGCTAGGCAGTATGAGCCTCATGCAATGCGCACTTTTATGTGCTTCCTTAATGATTGCCACATGTTTTATTGTCAGAACTTTTCATCTGCGTGAGAAGTTAATGGAAAAAATCACTAACCATAGTAGAAAAGAAATAGACGCGGAATTTAAGAAAGATACTATAAAATTTCCTATCTTTGATCAAAATAGAAAACACACCGAGTATAATTCGCCTAACTCAGGGCGACTACTGGATGAAACAAATAGCACCTCTCTTTTCGTTAAAGTTTTACTTTTTCCCCTCAAGGTTCTTCTGAATGTCCTGCAAAGTTGTATAATGCTATCTTTAGCTGCTGTTGAACTTCTTGAAACGGTACCAAGTCTTTTTGTCGATACATTTTTCGATTGGAGCTTCACATCTACCAAGAGTAACCTGCAGAGATCAGGTCATTTATTGTATGCAAGTGTAAGAAATTTAGTGCCCATAACTAAATTTGATGAGTGTGTAGCTAATTTTATAGGCACCCCAAAAGTAACTTGTTGTAGTAGTGCGTAGGTGAAAAAGGCAGTTATCTTATTTAACCTTGGCGGACCTAATTCATTGAATGCGGTTCGTCCTTTTTTATTCAACCTTTTTTATGACAGGAGAATAATCAATCTACCGAATCCCTTTCGGTTTCTTTTAGCAAAGTTTATATCTGCGAAACGAGAAAATACTGCACGAGAAATATATGAGCAAATCGGAGGTAAATCGCCGATTTTGGATAATACGAAAGCACAAGTTAATGCTTTAGAACTAAAATTAAATGAAGATAGAAACCATGTATACAAGGTATTCATCTGCATGCGCTACTGGCACCCTTTTGCCGACGAAGTTGTTAAAAGTGTAAAACAATTTGATCCTGACGAAGTAATTCTGTTGCCACTGTATCCACAATATTCAACTACCACAACTCTGTCATCCATCGAGAATTGGCAAAAAAATGCTAAACGGTATGGCCTAAAATGCAATACAAAAATGATTCACCGTTATTATGATAACCAAGATTTTATTGAAGCTCACGCTAATCTGATAGCTAAGTACTATAAATTGGCTAGCAAAATCGGTAAACCAAGAGTCCTATTTTCAGCTCATAGCTTACCTCTTAGTATCATTAAAAAGGGCGACCCTTACGCTTCACAGGTAGAAAGAAGCGTAGAGTTAATAGTAGAAAAGTTAGCTATCAATAACTTAGATTGGTCAATATGTTATCAGAGTAAGATTGGTCCTGTAAAATGGCTAGAGCCAAGCACTGAAAGTGAGCTATTACGCGCAAAAGCTGATGGTGTACCTGTAGTTCTATCACCTATATCTTTTGTTTCTGAGCATTCAGAAACTCTAGTTGAACTTGATATAGAATATAAAGCAATTATCAAGGATGGATATTACTTTCGTGTGCCAACTCTCAGTACCGATCCCTTGTTTATAAAATGCTTAGCCGATTTGTGCATAAATCTCCCTTAAAGTCCTGATTCATAGGGCTTTTCTTTTAGGATTTTATGTGATAGAATAACAGAAAGTTATTATTTTATTAACTATTTTATGCTAAACAAGCTAAAAAAGAAATCTAACACGCCCGCACAAAAGGTACATGATGCTTATAATCATGATATCAGAAAGGTAATCTGCATCACAACAGGTTTAACAGCCCTATTGTGTAAGATTTCACTGCAATTTTGCTGCGAGTTCATTGACAATAATAGATCCAATATCTCCTTTATAAAGAATGTTGCCCGATGGGTGAAATTTCCGACATCTACCCTATACATTGCCCATTCTGCATTTATCTTACGGGATTTGGTAAAAGATTATAAAGACCCTAAGGGTAAAAAAGAATTAGCAAAAATTTTGGGTAAATCGGCTAACCTTGCAAGCAGCACCATAGAAGCATTGATGATGTTGAAAGTCATCCATTTTTTGGCTAGAGGTAATGCAGATGTAACAAGTTATATTAGTTCAACATCAACGATCCTATTTTTGTTCATTTCAGAACCTATAAGCTATTATTATACATGCAAGAAATATCTGGATAATAAGGATCCTGAAAAGTCTGCTAAGTGTAAGAAGGACCTTATTATCAGCACATTAACTTTGTCGTTAGGTTTATTAAACTTCATATTAAGAAGGATAGAAACTCCAACTATACCAATAAACTTGGGTAGTGGTATAATCTATAATTTCAACTTAAGCGTAACAGTCAGCATAATATATAGTGCAGTATTTCTTGCAGTTCAACTTGATAAGTTGTTTAATCAACCTGTCAATGATGATCCTTCCACTGAACTTGATGATGTTCATAATATAAACGGTCATTCTAATGACAGCACTGTAGAGGTATAAGAATTAGGGATGAAAAGATTTTATTTCTACTGCCAACGCTAGTACTGCTAATTTGCTAACAATACTCCAAAGTGATAGAATTTTACCTTCTACAACCTGGCTAACATCATGAAACTCACAGTCAGTGGCATTCAAGCTAGAATATACATCTTTTCTGCTATTACATCGGTATAAGTAACATGTTGAAGTATCTCCTATATAGTATATTAGCGGTTCTGCAGAACTGCTTTTAAACATGTCAATGGTTGGTACACCTTCTTGTATAATAACGCTATTGATTGCTATTCCTTCTTTTATCTTTTTCATTTTATGACGCTTTTTTTTATTGAGGTTTAATATTTCCTCTCCACTTGTTGCTGTTATAATGCCCATCCCATATGTGCCATTGCTTGCTTTGATAAAAACGTAAGGTTGTGTTTTTATTTTATATTCTTCGTATTTTTTTTGCACTAGAGATAATATTTGGTCAACTTTAGTTGCTACTGCTCCTAGTGACAAATCATCATCAAAATCAACTCCATCACAGCTCTCTGTAAGCACAGAAATTAGCCATGGGTCTATTTTAAATTTGCCACAAAACTCAGATGCTAATTCTTGATAGATTTCAAAATACTTAAATTTCTGCCTGCTATGCCAACCGTATAGTGGGCTTGGTACTATATCTTGCTTTACGTCTTTCAGCGTGTCTGGAATGTGGCTCGTCATATCACGGTTCAGTATAATAACATCAGGCACAAATCCTGAAGTTGTCTTTAGCAGAGAGTTTTCTTTCACAACAGTTTCATACTGTTCTATTAAATTGTATACTTCATTATATAAAAGGCCAATTCTAGTCTCAAAACCTGCGAGTTGTAGTATTTTCTCTATAACAAATACGTTTTCTATATACATTTTATTGCGTGTATAATTTTCCGGTATTATAAGAACCTTTTTGTATTGATGTCTTTTAAAATAGCTTTTTATCAATCTTGCTGCCATCGTTCTTGATTCTTCACTTAAGTTATTGAACCCCGCAGGAAATAAATTAGCGTCTACTGGAACGATTTTATAGCCAGAGTTTCTAAGATCTATAGAGCTATAAAATGGCGATGTAAGGCCATTAAATTTTGCTTCGAACCAATTATTTATACTTTTTTCCAAATCTGGGTGAATTATGTTTTGCATCTGCACTTTAAATGTTATAAGGAAGGTATTATATTATAAGCTATAGTTGAACATATTTAGTAAATTTGACTAAAGATTAAAGTATAATGAGATTCTTATTTAAAGTGATAGAAAAATGATTCAACACGATAACAATAAAATGTATGGCACTACTATATTATCAATTAGAAAAGATAAAAGTGTAGTAGTAATAGGTGACGGACAAGTTTCACTGGGCCACACTGTTATAAAATCTGGAGCAAAAAAAGTTAGGCGTCTTTCTGGTGATTCCGTAATTGCTGGATTTGCCGGGGCAACAGCCGACGCATTTACTCTTTTTGAAAGATTAGAATCTAAACTTGACAAGCACCCAGGGCAATTAATGAGAGCATGTGTTGAACTTGCAAAAGACTGGAGAATGGATAAATATCTGAGGAAATTAGAAGCTATGATGATCGTTGCAGATAAATCTATTTCATTAGTAATTACGGGAACAGGTGATGTTCTTGAACCTGAAGATGGAGTCGCAGCTATTGGCTCTGGGGGAAATTTTGCTCTATCTGCAGCAAGAGCTTTAATTGACATTAAAGGAATATCAATAGAGGAAATTGCGAAAAAGGCTATGAAGATAGCTGGCGATATATGTGTTTATACAAATCATAATGTAGTTATTGAAAAGATAGAGGAGTGATATGTCTTCCAAGCAAAAAACTTTATGCACCAATTTTTCCAATCAGCCCATAACCCTTTCAGAAGGGCGGTCTTGTAGTAGTGACACCTACGATGAAAAAGATAACCTCTATAAAGATACTAAGAGTGGTTTTGATTCAAATGACAGCGATGTTCAAGTTAATGACAGCACTCAAGTTTTGTTAGATGACCTGCCACCACAGAAGATAGTTAAAGAATTGGACAGATTCATAATCGGACAGGATGATGCAAAGCGTGCTGTTGCTATTGCGCTCAGAAATCGTTGGCGTCGCAATCAGGTTCCATTTCCATTGCGTGATGAAATCATACCTAAGAATATATTGATGATCGGTCATACAGGGGTTGGTAAAACTGAAATAGCTCGTCGCTTAGCAAAACTTGCCGGTGCACCGTTCATAAAAATTGAGGCAACGAAGTTTACTGAAATAGGGTACGTTGGACGTGACGTTGATTCGATAATACGCGATTTAGTTGATGCAGCAATAGTTTTAGTTAAAGAGAAAGCCCGTAAAGCCTTAGCTAAAAAGGCTTTAATTTTAGCTGAGAAAACAATAGTAAACTCTATGGTAGGCGAAAATGCAACCGAAGAGAGTAAAAAAAATTTTAGAGAAAGGTTGAGGAATAAAGAGTTTGAGGACGGAGAAGTTTCTATTAACGTCAGAGAGAGCAAGAGTATGTTACCTACTTTCGATATACCAGGCATGCCAGGTGGGCAAGTTGGTGTGATGAATGTAACAGAAATAATGGGCAAGATGTTTAACGGGAGCAAAAAAACAAAAACTATTACGGTGAAGGTAAAAGAAGCGCGTGAAATATTAATTAATGAAGAAAGTGAAAGGCTAATGGGTGAAGATAAGATAATCAAAGAAGCCATTGATCTTGTTAGTAATGACGGTATAGTATTTTTGGATGAAATAGACAAAATTGCAGCGCGTACAGAAGTAAAAGGTGAAGTAAACAGAGAAGGAGTGCAACGCGATCTGTTACCATTACTTGAAGGAACAACTGTTACAACTAAGTATGGCCATGTAAAAACAGACTATATATTATTTATTGCATCTGGTGCTTTTCATCAGTCTAAACCATCTGACCTCTTACCGGAATTGCAGGGCAGATTACCGATCAGGGTAGAACTTAAGGCACTTACTCAAGAGGATTTAATAAGAATATTAAAGGAACCAGAATCTAGTTTGTTAAAGCAGTACATAGCTTTAATGAAAACAGAAAATGTGACACTTGAGTTCACTGATGATGGTATAAAAACCATAGCTGAAATAGCGTTTACAGTTAATAGGCAAGTGGAAAATATAGGCGCAAGAAGGCTTCACACTGTCATGGAGAAGCTTTTAGATGAAATAAGTTTCATTGCTTCTGAGAAAAATAGCGAAAAATTCATTATAGACAGCAAGTATGTAAAAGATAAACTTGAGTCAATTTCGAAGCAGCTTGATTTATCTAAGTTTATACTTTAGGAAAAACGAAAAGCCTACTTTAAGTAGTATAGAGAGTGTTCAGAAGATTAGCCAGTAGACCTAAAATTTCAGCTATATTCTTTAGGCTGTTTTTCAACAGTAGAATGGTGTGCTGCGACCTCTTGCTTAACATCTAAGCTTAAGTCAATTATTGAGATATTTTCTTCATCATAATCTATGTCTTTTATTAACATATCGTCAGTAATAGTCAAAAGGTCAGGCGGAGAAAGAATAGTTCTTTTATTACCAGCTCTCATTCCCACAACTCCAAGCTCTATAGCAAGTGGTATTTTTTTATCGCCAACCCTAAATTGCACTGTTTGATCTTTGACTATATATTCCTCATTATGCTCCTTTACGCTATATTTAACCGATATCTCATCACCGCACCTTACTTGTTTTCCAGTCTTGTTAATTAAGTCATTAAAAACCATCAGATTATTTACTGAGTCGGGATATTTATCCTTTACTTCGATCAGTTTGACGTAATAAGAATTAAAATTCATTTTGTTCTCATTGGCAATAGTAACTACACGCTCTCCGCCTTCTTTCATACCTATTACCCCTAAACTCACTTCTTTTAGGTCATCTTGACCTATTTTCAAAGTAACATCAGAAACTTTGCTAGGGAGTGTTGCTGAGTTATTATTAGAAATTTTATATATTTGCAATAGGACTTCCAGGCCACAAAAAGCCTTGCTGCCACTGCCTTCAGTAATTTCATAAAAATTTATTGAATCTTCTTCCTTTTGCTGCGTTATTTCTTCTAAATATTCTGTCAGCCCATGCTTTTCAATATAGCGGTCAAGTGCTGATTCAAGTATTGGCTTCACTAGGTAATGTGCTATCGTCTGTATCAAACCACCATGCGTGGCATTTATCTCATAAAGCTTGTCCTTTTTTTCCGGTTTACCTTTGTTTATATAGACAATAGTAAACACAAAAGCAGAAGTTAAAGTGAGAATCATTACTACGGAAATAAGCATTTGTAATATAATTTTTCTAACCATCTTTCTTTACTTGATTCAATAAATCATATAAATAATTAGTATCCCCTGAAAGCGCACTCAAATTATCCAAGCCTTGTTTAAAGAGGCCGTCTATATAGTCCTCTACTTCACTTTTACCAAGCACAGACATAAGATTATTTGTTTTATCTTGTTCGTAGTCTTCAATATCATCCTTAGCTTGAAAGATAAGCCCTAGATTTATTCCATAGTTATATAACGCTTTACGTTGCTTGTCTGTAGCACCCCCTATTATAGCACCTATTTCACATGAAGCTGCAAATAGTTTTGCGGTTTTCATCAAATGAATTTCTTTTATTTTATCAGCTTGGCCCGACGTCATTCCAGCGTCATACATACAGCCGTACGAATGTTGTAGTTTTAAGGTAGAAAGGGTGTCATGCAAGTAGCTGACACTGGAATCCATTTCATGTTCAGCTCCACTATCGCATGGCTTTTTGCACGAAATGCTTGTAGGCAAAGCCTTCTGGATCCCAGTGTCCGCTACTTGAATGACAGAGGGTTGGGGGCTAAAATCTATATGCTCACTGTTAATATCTAAAGCCTGTCCTCCCACCATTCCCCTAATTCCTATTGCCTGAGAAAGAACTTTTATGATCTCACAGCGTTTCTCATTTAACGAAGATAATACCTCAAAAGCCAGAGTAAGTAGTGCATCTCCGGCAAGCACTGCTGTTGCTTCATCAAATTTTTTATGGCAGCTTAGCTGGCTTCTGCGAGTATCACTGTTGTCCATGCACGGTAAATCATCGTGAATTAGAGAGTAAGCATGAACAAATTCAATTGCTGCAGCAACTGATATTACTTTTTTAGCTTCCGCGTTAAACACTCGCGATGAAGCTACGACTAAAAAGGAGCGTATATGTTTTGCAGGAGCAAGGAGTATATAACGCATAGCTGATATAAGCTTATTCTCGCTATTTTCGGGTAAGAGTTTATTTACTTCTACAATAAGCAAATTTTTTGTTGTTTCGTCTAGCATTTTTGAATTGTTAATTGTTTAGCACGTAACGCTAGCCAGCTAGGGCAGTAGAAAACTTTACTGTAGTTTACCAGTTATAAAAGATATTGCAAACATAAAAATTTTTTATAACATCAAAGAATAGGTTATTTTTTTGGTAAGAAATGTGAATAGCGAACTAGCAAAGAGCACTAGAGAAGACATAGAAGAAAAAGTGAAAAAGATTATACTAGAGCATATTAGTAAGGATGTAGAGAAATTCAACAGCTCTTCAAAGCTTTCGGAGCATGGTACAGACAGCTTAGATGCAGTTGAAATCATCATGGCAGCAGAAGAAGAGTTTGGAATAGAAATTCCAGATGAAGACGCACAAAAAATGGAAACTATGGAGCAAATAGTTGAGTACATTAATAATAAAAAAGGCTAATAGTTAGTGTTAAATGAGCAGAAGAGTAGTAGTCACTGGTGTTGGTTTAATCACTCCACTAGCGGCAGATGTTGACAACACTTGGTCAAGGCTAATAAAAAGTGAGTCTGGTATAAAAGCAATCAATACGGATAGATTTGACTCTTCTGATCTTGCTTGCAAAATTGCAGGGCAGGTGCCGTTGCAATCAGACAACATTGAGCACCATTTCAATCCACTAGATTATATTTCTGAGAAAGACTCAAAAAGGACAGATCGTTTTATCCATTACGGTATTGCAGCAGCTATTCAGGCAGTAGATGATTCATTAATTTTGGAAAGCCAAAATATCAATCGGGAACGTGTTGGTGTGACTATTGGCTCTGGTATAGGTGGTCTTCCGTCAATTCAGGAAAATGTTATTACCATGCAGGAAAAAGGGCCCAGACGTGTCAGTCCATTTTTTGTCCCTGCAAGTCTAATAAATTTGATATCTGGCCATATTTCTATTAAATACGAATTTACAGGTCCAAACGATTCAGCAGTAACCGCATGTGCAACAGGTGCGCATGCAATCATAAACTCAGCAAGAACTATAAAACTTGGTGAAGCGGATGTTATGATTGCAGGTGGAGCAGAAAGTGCACTGTGTAGAGTTGGAATTGCAGGTTTTGCATCTATGAAGGCGTTATCAACTAAATTTAACGATAAACCGGAAGAAGCTTCAAGGCCATGGGATGAAGAACGCGATGGTTTTGTTATGGGTGAAGGAGCAGGTATATTGGTGCTGGAGGAATACGAACATGCGAAAAAAAGGGGGGCAAAAATACATGCTGAACTGGTTGGGTACGGACTCACAGGAGATGCGCACCACATTACAGCACCACATCCAGAAGGAAGAGGCGCATTTAAGGCAATGCAGCTTGCTTTAAAGAGCGCACAAATTAATCCCAATCAAGTAGGGTATATCAATGCACATGGAACTTCAACGCCACTTGGAGATAAAATTGAAGTAATAGCAATGAAACAGTTATTCGGTGACTACGTTTATAAAATACCTGTTTCTTCAACTAAATCTTCTATAGGACATTTACTTGGTGCTGCAGGGAGCGTTGAAGCAATATTCAGTATTCTTGCGTTAAATAATGGAATTATTCCGCCAACCTTAAATTTACACAAGCCTTCAGAAGGATGTGATTTAAATTTTGTACCGTTTAAAGCTCAGGAGCATAAAATTCAATATGCACTTTCTAATTCGTTTGGTTTTGGTGGCACTAATGCATCGCTCATATTTGGACAAGTTTAGTTGATGTCACCCCAGTGTCTTCCTCTTGTCATTCCAGTACCCTCCTCTTGTCATGCAAGCAGCTCTCCTACTGTCATCCCAGCACGTGACACTGGAATGACAAACGGTTGTGAAAGGGAATACATATAAAAATTAAACTATCAATAGCAATTCAAAAAGAAAAAATATTCTATTCATCCCTGAAGAAGTATTTTATTGACAATTTATGAATAAAGATCAATAATGCAGAAAAGGAATTGATGGGCGTATGCATGAATTTAACCACTATTAATTGTACATTATTTGTTGTAATTACATATTTTTTGACGTGCATTATAGCTTGGTGCTTACCTTTCAAAGACATAACATTATTAACAACATTTGTTCCGGCTTCAGTTGCAATTTTGCTAACCATTTATAATAAACAGAAGGTAAGGGATCTTTTTAAACTTAGTTCGCCAAAAAACTGTCTATCAGGGTTTATACTTATTCTGGTAAGTATGCTAATTTCCAATGGTCTTTTGTCAATTTATTGCGGTTTTTCATTTTTCCGAGAGTCTTTTACGTTAGACCGTGTAAAGGATTTGAGTGCAGTTTTGAGTCCATTAGTGATGTTATTTGTTTTATTATCAACCTTTGTGATGTGGATCATTATGTCTCTTGGTGAAGAGATCGGTTGGCGTGGCTATCTTTTGAAAAATCTTAAAAGCAAAATATCAAATTTTTATATCAGAGCAATTATTGTCGGTATTATTTGGTCAGTATGGCACATACCAACTTATGTGGTTGCTGGCTCAGCTTTGTGGAAGGATGGCTTTACATTCCCGACTATTTGTGCTTATACCCTTTATATTTGTGCAATGTCTATAATGTTTACCTGGTTGTTTGAAAAAGACAACTCGATTTGGCCAGTAACTATTGCTCATGCAACAAATAATCTTGTGTATAGTGTTTTGAGCATTCTAATGCCGTCTCCTCCTCTGTCAACTTTCGATGCAGTAATTCGCCTTACATTAGGAGCAGCTGGTTATTTCATTGTTGCAATTGGTGTTATTTGGTTTGATAAAGCTCGAGAGCGTCATTTGAGTAATTCATAGTATAAAATTTCGGGGGCAATTCGCATCAGGTGTCATGCAGGTAGCATGACACTGGGATGATGAGGAAGAAAAAGCAAATTTTGCCTTTTACGGTCAATCTATTATACTTAGTAAGACTTCAATAAACTAATGAATTATACTTTATATCTAATTAAATGCACAAGATATTAATAAGAAATAACTACAAACCTTTGGTCGGAAAAATCAAGATTAATGGCTCAAAAAATGCTGTTTTACCAATAATGGCAGCAAGTCTATTAAGTAGCTCTCCGGTAATTTTGCATAATGTACCTGATTTAATTGATGTGCATCTAATGTCTAAGTTGCTTGAAAGTCTTGGAGCAGAAGTGAACTTTATGCACAATAAAAATTATAAAGCGAACCATACTTTGAAAATTGACTGCAGCAATATCAACAATCACGTGATGCCATATAAAACCGCAAGTAAGCTAAGAACTTCTTTTCTAATATTGGGTCCAATGCTTAGCAGATTTGGCAAAGCGAGAACAGCATTTCCTGGTGGATGCAACATTGGAAAGCGTCCCGTTGATATGCATATTAAAGCATTAGAAGAAATGGGAGCTAAAATTGAAATTGACGGCTATAATATAATTGCAACAGTGAAAGGAAAGCTACAAGGAAAAGAAATCACATTTGAGAAAATAAGTGTTGGCGCAACAGAAAATGTAATAATGGCAGCAACATTTGCAGAAGGAGTGACAACAATAAACAATGCTGCAACTGAGCCGGAAGTTCTTGATTTAATAGATTTTCTGAAGAAAATGGGTGCTGATATTGAAATTGATAATACAAAGGTCATAATAACAGGAGTTGAAGCACTAAATGGATGTGTTCATAAAATAATACCAGATCGCATAGAAGCAGGCACCTATGCACTAGCTGCTATAATAACCGGTGGTAAGTTGGAGTTGGAAGGAATAAATCTATCTGATATAAGGTGTATTACAAATGAGTTGGAGACTATAGGAGCTATGGTTGAACTGTATGATGGAGGCATTGTTATTTCCAGAAAAAATGGCTCTATTAAGTCTGCTAACGTTGCGACAGATCCATATCCCAATTTTCCCAGTGATATGCAACCACAACTGATGTCTGCAATGTGCATCGCTGATGGGATATCAGTAATTGAAGAGAACATTTTTGAAAACAGATTTACACATGCAGATGAATTGAGAAAGTTAGGTGCTAATATCAGCATCGAGAAAAGCAAAGCTACTATAAGTGGAATAAAAAGCTTATCTGGAGCTAATCTATATGCTACTGACTTAAGATCAACAGCAGCTTTGGTGCTTGCTTCTTTGGTAGCCGGTGGAGAAACTATAATAAACAATTCACATCATTTATGGAGAGGATATGAAGCAATGCATGAAAAACTCAATTCATGTGGAGCTGATATCTCCATTTCGTCTTGAGGATATTTTATGAATGAAGCAACCAAACGAACTATAGTAAAAGAAATAGATGCAATCTTATATGAAGAACATAAGGTATTAGACCATGGATTTATTCGAGTAGTGGATTATATGGGCTCTGATAGCGCTATAGTTCAAGCTGCTCGTGTTTCTTATGGCAAGGGAACAAAACAGATAAGTCAGGATGAAGCACTTATAAAGTATTTAATGAGACATCATCATACAACTCCATTTGAAATGTGTGAAATTAAGTTTCACGTGAAACTTCCAATTTTTGTTGCAAGGCAATGGATAAGGCATAGAACTGCAAATGTGAATGAATATTCAGCAAGGTATTCAATACTTGATAATGAATTTTATACACCTAAACCAGAACAAGTTGCAAAACAATCTGACAATAATAAACAAGGTAGCGGGGAAGCTTTTGATCCAGATACCTCAAAGGAAATAATAGATTCTCTAATAAATGACTCTAATTTAGTATATTCTCATTATGAAAAATTTATTGAGCAGGGGCTTGCAAGAGAAATTGCCAGAACTAACCTAATGCTTAATTACTACACGCAATTTTATTGGAAAATAGATCTGCATAATCTCCTTCATTTTTTGAAGCTTAGAGCTGATAAGCATGCCCAATATGAAATCAGAGTTTATGCAGAAGTTATGCTGGATATAATAAAAAAATGGGTTCCACTGGTCTACAATGCCTTTGTTGAATATTGCCTAGAATCAGCCTGTATTTCAAGAACTGGTCTAGAAATAATTCGCAAATTAATTAAAGGGGAAAACGTTACTAGAGAAGAAAGTAATATTGGTAAAAGAGAATGGGGCGAGCTGATGTCTATACTTGATAAACAATCTTAAAGATAAAGGCATACGTGTCAATCTCCTCTGTCAGTTAACTCTCGTTCACCAGATTGAATCTTGCTTTTTACATCACATTAACTCATCACTTTTATAGAACATCTCATTAAAATCATTTAGAGTTCCAAAATCCTGACCCTTGATAAACAGGTGATCATTAGCAACATGTGCTTCATCAAGAGTAAACAGCTCGTAATGATGATTGTGAGCGGGCCTAACAATTTCATTATATAAAACCATTACTTGTTCGTAGTTATATCCATCGCCAGCATGATATTTACCACGTACGGTATCATAAAAATTCTTTACATCATCATATGTCACTTGCAGCTCCACCTTATACTTTCCCACTTCAAGAGGACTTCCTGTCTTTATTTTTAAGGGATGTTGTGAATTTGCAACACTGTTAGAAGTTTCTGCTTCAATATCAGAATTTTTATCCATATTTTCTATCACACTTGCCATAGCAGTTTCTTGTTCATCTTCTGTTGGTTTTGTTTGTTTTTCAGTCTTATTACTGCTACTGTCAGTTTCCACAGTTACTTTTTTTACTTCTATATCTTTTTGAGCTTTCTCATTACTTTGCTTGTGTATTTCATCTCCATGCAATTTTTCCTGCAGAGCTTTTTTCGTATCAGCATAATCATCACGATTGCTTTGCAAAGCTGGTTTATAACTGCTGCTATCATCCGCTTGCATTTGATCTATATAGTTAGATTCTTCTTCCTGTATAGTATTTTTTGCGTTATCCTCACCAACCGTTCCTTTCTCCCCAGACTTGGCTTCACTCTCTACCACAACTTCTTCGTCTACTTGCTCATCATCAATTGTAAATTCAGTACCTATCTGATTGCTATCTTCCTCCAATTCATTAGATAATTTTTCAGATAGCTGGTCACCACTCAAATATGGTTCCTTTGAATATTTAGCATAATTATGGGGATCGGTTCTGTTTTCTGAATAAAACCCACTTTCAAAGTCTGAGTAGGAGCTTTGATTGAGCACAAAAAATAAGTTTTCATAATTAACCAGCATATCACTATCAGGGCTAACAAAATTTAAATATTCATCGCCTTCCCATTCTGGGTGGTGTCTATACTCTGCTATGTAGTATTTACTAGAGTCGAGAGGTATCTTGTCACCTTCTTCCCCATCAAGTTGTAAAACTACTGCTGAATGCCCATTACCTAAATCATTACCTTTTACCACTTTGAATATTTTAATCTCATCCTTTTCTACAAGTTCTTTTAACTCCTCGTTCTTTTCATTTAACTCTTCCTCCCTTTGTCTTTCTGCTTCTCTCTCTCTTGCCAATCTTTCTGCTTCTTCATCAGCTTTCTTCTGCAGTTGTGAGAATACATTTTGTAATATATCTTGTGTGGTTAAGCTATTTGTGTTGCTTAAAAAATTATCTAACACATTTGATGCAATTGGTGACAATTCACCGTGATCATCAAATACTTTTTCCTTTGCTTTATCATAGTGATTTGGGTTATAGATTGCATACAGAGGATAAAAACCATAATCTGCAATTGACGCTCCGTCAGGTGATAGTTCCATTGAGAATCCATAGTAATTAAGTGGAAGATTGGAGGTTAAATATTTACCGTTATCATCCCTAACGTGTAGCTCACTTCTACCATTGTGCTCACTATATTTGTTGTAGTAGATATAAAAATTCTCATGGTTAAGATTGAAGTGATCATCTAGATTATCGAATTGAATTGTACTGCCAAGCTTCTCGCGCAAAAGATTTTTGCTTTCATCTGTAAGCTTTATATGTGCAGAAAAGTAGTATCGATCTATAGGTTTGCCTTTTTCTATTTCAAAGTTCAAAGTAATCTTGTCGTTGACCATTGGTAGCCTCCACAAATTCTATAAATCATTTTATTTATCAATCATACGGTCTGTACTATGAAAAATGTGTTAAACGTTAAGATTTTCTCTGTACCGATTCATCTATATTGCCAAGCTTAATAAAGTTACAAGCTCTTTAAAACAATGTTAAACTCAATCACTATGGCAAAAACAGTTGACGTATTACTACCACTTCCAATTGATCAGTTATTTTCATATGCAATTGAGGAAAATACTGAGATTTTACTTGGAGATTACGTAGTGGTGCCATTTGGCAAAAAACGCTTAATCGGAATAGTTTGGAAATACAGTGATAAAAGTAACCGAGAATTAAAATTTATTGAGCAAAAAATCGATTTACCAAATATTAGACCAAAATTGATTGCATTTGCAGAGTGGGTTGCACAATACAATTTAATACCTATTGGTATGCTTGCCAAAGTGATAATGGGAGGAGTGTTAAAAGTAAATCACATAGATAAATTGGTTTGTGTTGAACAAAAGCAGGAAACAAGTGAAATAAGTTGCCAATTAAGCCCTGAACAGCAGATAGCTAGTGATAAAATAATCAGCAATTTGAACGAGTATTCAGTGACTTTGCTTGACGGTGAGACAGGATCTGGAAAAACGGAAGTTTATCTCTCTGTGATTGCACAATTGATTAAGAATTACACTGCCGTTCCAAATGCTGCTCAGACTTTACCATCCCAGTGCCCAGAGACACAACTGTACGAACATTGTGATTTGGGTCTACCAAGAGGGTGTCATCCGAGTAGCCTGACACTGGGATCCAGTTTTTCATATAACCTCATTACAAATGTTTATTTTAACTTAAAACCAATACCTAATTTACAATCAAAATTCCTGGATTCCAGTGTCAAGCACTGGAATGACACCTTTATACTCAAGGCAAAACCCACTGTAACATTTAGCATACCGTCTTTGCCACGTACTAGTATGACACCAGAATATGTTGAAATGACATCAGGAGAAGGTAATACACAAATTTTAATCCTCCTACCTGAAATTGTTTTAACTTCACAATTGGTAAATCGTGTTCGCGGTCAGATATCAAAAAACTTAGTTGAATGGCACTCAGGGCTCACTCCAAAAACTCGCCGGAATAATTGGCTCAATATAGCAAATGGAAATGCGCAGATAATTATTGGTGCACGGTCAGCGCTTTTTTTGCCTTATAAAAACCTAAAATTGATTATCGTTGATGAAGAGCACGACTCATCTTTTAAACAAGAACAGGGAATTATATATAATGCTCGAGATATGGCGATAATCTTAGCCAAATTTGAAAATATTCCGATTATTTTATCATCAGCTACTCCACTGCTTGAAACGATTCATCATGTTAAAAACGGGAATTACAATCATGTAAAGCTAACTAAACGATTTGGTGGTGCAGAATTGCCACTCATTAAAGTAGTAGATATGAGGAACAACAAGCAATGGATCTCCTCTGAGCTTTTTGAAAGCATCAAACAAACCATAGAGAAAAAACAGCAGGTTATGCTTTTTCTAAACCGCAGAGGGTATGCACAACTGGCAATTTGTAAAAAGTGTGGATATAAAATTTCCTGCTTAAATTGTGCTGTTTGGCTTACATATCACAAGAAAAAAAATGCTCTTTTGTGCCATCATTGCTCTTATCAATTAAAACTTCCAGAGAAATGCTCTAATTGCCAAAGTGAACAGCCATTGTCCCTCTACGGCATAGGAATTGAAAGGTTGCTTGAAGAAATGGTGAAATTAATACCAAACGCAAAAACTGCGATGATAAGCAGCGATCAGAAGTCGGTTAGTAACGTAATTGACTTGATATTGAAAGAAGAGGTGAACATTATAATCGGCACACAAATAATTGCTAAAGGGCACAATTTTCCCAAATTAACTTTGGTTGGAGTAATGAATGCAGATTTGAGTCTCGAAAATTCTGATTTGAGAGCAGCGGAAAAGACGTATCAATTATTGCACCAAGTTGCAGGCAGATCAGGAAGGTTTAATGAAAAAGGAATGGTAATAGTGCAAACCAATAATCCTGAAAGTTCAATAATAAAAGCATTGCTGCATCAAAAAAGAGACTCATTTTATGAAATCGAACTTAAGTCAAGACGCGAAGCCAAAATGCCACCATTTAGCAGATTAATAGCGCTTATAATCTGTGGTAAGAATCAGATTGCAACACAAAAAGCAGCGAATGAAATAGTAAAATCTCTTCTCTGTCATTCAAGTAGCTCAACTATTTGTATCCAGGAAAAAAATGTAGGTGTAGACAAAAAGGAATTTGAAATTCTTGGCCCATCACCAGCAGCGATAAATTTTTTAAATAATAAGTATCGGTATAGGGTATTATTAAAAATACACAATAAGCATAGTCTATCCATACAAAAAAAGCTGAAATATTGGATTAAAAATTGTAACTTGAATTCGAGTATTGCAGTGATAATAGATGTTGATCCTGTGAGTTTTTTTTAACGAGTTTATTTATATTCGTTAAGCCTTCTTGCCAATTACCACAACATTCTCACTGGGAAAAAAATAATCAGGTACAGCCATATTTTTCGGTGCAGGACCCCCAATTACTCGACCTGATGTATCATAATATGAACCGTGGCAAGGACAGAACCAACCATTACCATCTCTTGTAGCGTGGTCAACCGGTACACACCCAAGATGTGTACATATTCCAAGCATAATTAACCATTCGTCTTTTCCTTCGTATACTCTCTGCTCATCTAATTGAGGATCCCTCAAGCTCTTCACATTCACAGCTCTTGCAGCCTCAATTTCTTGCTTTGTGCGTCTACGAATGAATACTGGTTTACCTTGCCACTTTACTTTTACTCCGTGTCCTTCCTGAATTCCAGACAAATTCACCTCCACTGTGGAAGTTGCTAGAACTTCAGCAGAAGGATTCATAGATTTAACCAGTGGCCAAAGTCCGCTTGCAGCTCCTATACCTGCCATAGCGCATGTAGTTAATGTTATAAAATCTCTCCTACTCTTATTTTTAGTAAGATCTTTAACAGGAGGTGGTTTTTTATTTTTAGTTAATTTTTTGTCCATTGATCTTTACTTAGCCATAAGTATATATTTTAATTTAAATACTGCGTATTAATCAACAAAAACTTGCGCTTTTTGTTTAACCTATACTACGGTTAAGAAGCGATAGAGTTTTCAACTTCAAAAATACTATCTTCAGTGGAATCAGGATCTTCAATTTTTGCTACTGACACCACTTTTTCTCTACTTTCTGTTTTAAACAGAGTGACTCCTTGAGTGCTGCGTCCTGCAATTCTAATCTCATTGACCGAAATGCGAATTAACTTTCCTTTATCTGTAATAAGCATTATATTATCACCCTGCTCAACTGGAAAACTAGCAACAACATTACCGTTTCTGCTAGTAGTAAGAATATTGGTGATACCAACACCACCCCTGTTAGTTACTCTATACTCATACGCAGAAGTTCTTTTACCAAAGCCATTTTCAGTAATAGTTAATATAAACTCCTCATTCACTGCAAGTTTTAAGAATAATTCGTTATCTATTCCTAAATCATTCAAAGTCTTTTCCAATTTAGAATCAATGGAGTTATTAATTGCAGTCCCCAGTCTTTTTGCAAGTGGAACTTTTAAGTAAAGTTCTTTTGTTTCTGTTGCTACACCTATCCCATTTAATATGGTCATGGATATCACGCTGTCATTCTTTACAAGTTTGATACCTCTTACGCCATCTGAATTGCGACTCTTAAATTGACGCACATCACTTACAACAAATCTGATACTTTTTCCAAGCGTTGTTGAAAGTAAAACATGGTCAATTTCATTACATACCTTAACCGATACTAATTTGTCTCCTTCATCGAGCTTTATTGCTATTTTTCCATTGCTTGGAATATAGTGAAAGTCCGCTAAGGAGTTACGCCTTATGTTTCCATAGGCAGTAGCAAAAACTATGTTTTGATTTTCGTCATTTTCACTTGGCAATGGCATGATATTAGTTATAGTTTCACCATCGCTAAGCGGAAATATGTTAACAAGTGCTCTTCCACGTGCGGTTGGCTCTGCAAGAGGTAACTTATAAACTTTTAATCTATAAACTCGACCAATGTTAGAAAAGAATAAAAAGCTAGTATGGGTATTTCCAACAAATAATTCTGTGATTACATCCTCTTCTTTTAATCCCTGTCCTAGCTTTCCTTTTCCACCACGACGCTGAGTTCTGTAGTGAGAAAGTTTTACACGCTTGATATAACCATTCATAGTTACGGTTATCACCATATCCTCTTGTGGAATTAGATCTTCAGCTTCAATGTCCGCGTCTGACTCTTCTATTGAAGTTTTTCGCGGCACAGCAAATCTGTTCTTTATTTCTTGTAGATTGTTTTTTATTTCTTTCATCAACTTCTCTCCTGAGCCAAGAAAAGCGATATATTCTTTTATCAGGTTGATCATTGAACTTAGCTCAGCTTCTAATTTGTCTTTTTCAAGGCCTGTTAAACGCTGCAGTTTCATATCAAGGATAGCTTTAATTTGTAGTTCAGTTAATCTATACACTCCATCTTTCAAAAAGCTTGCGCTATCTGAAATCAACTCGATAATAGTATTGATTTCATTCGAAGTTTTCCATTCTTTATTTAAAAGTTCTCTACTTGCTTCCGCAGGATCTTTTGCACCGCGGATGATTTTTATCACTTCATCTATGCTGAGGACCGCAATGTAGAGCCCTATATATATATGAGCTTTTTCCCTCGTTTTTCTTAGACGAAATTCTGTTCTCCTGATTAATACTTCTTTTCTAAAATCAACAAAAGCAGTTATGATTTCTTTCAATGACATCAAAGCAGGCCTGTTGTTATTGAGCACTAAAGTGTTAACACTAAAACTACTTCTTAGTGGAGTTAGCCCCAATATTTGATTAAGTATAAAACTTGCTTCAGCATTTCTTTTGAGGTCAATTACTACTCTAATACCAGACTTATCGGACTCATCCCTAATTTCTGTTATACCATCAATTCTTTTTTCTTTTACAAGCTCACCTATCTTCTCAATTAATTTTACTTTATTTACCTGGTAAGGTATTTCATCAATCACTATTGCTTGCCTATCTTGTGGCAGATCTTCTATATGAGTCTTGCCTTGCACAACAATTGATCCACGACCAGTTGCAAATGCTGATCTTATTCCAGACCTTCCAAGAATTGTTCCCCCAGTTGGAAAATCCGGCCCTGGCATCACTTCAAGTAACTCATCCAAAGTAACTTCAGGATTATTTACATATAATATACAAGCATCTATTATTTCTCCAAGATTATGAGAAGGAATATTGGTTGCCATACCAACTGCAACACCACTTGCACCGTTTACCAATAGATTCGGAAACTCTGCAGGCAGCACAACTGGTTCTGTTTCATTTCCATCGTAGTTTGGCCTAAAATTAACTGTATCTTCATCAATATCATTCAGTAAAAAGTGCGACACTTTTTGAAGTCTTGCTTCTGTGTATCGCATTGAAGCTGGTGGATCTCCATCTATCGAACCAAAGTTACCTTGCCCATCAACAAGTGGTAAAAGAAGAGAGAAATCTTGGGCCATTCTAACCAAGGAATCGTAAATAGCTGCATCACCATGTGGGTGATATTTCCCCATTACATCCCCAACTATACGAGCTGCCTTTTTATATGGCTTACCGGCATCGAATCCAGCTCTTGACATTGCATATAATATGCGCCTGTGAACAGGTTTAAATCCATCCCGCACGTCAGGTATAGCCCGGCTTATGATAACGCTCATTGCGTAGGAAAGATAAGAATCTTCCAGCTCTTTTACTATTGAGATTGGTACTATATTATCCTGCATTTTCTATACTTTAATTGAAGTAATTAATAATACTAACATTCAGTTAAGCAAATGGGCAATGACAGACTTGAACTGCCGACCTCCTCGGTGTAAACGAGATGCTCTACCAGCTGAGCTAATTGCCCCTTTAGATCTAATTCTATACCTCAATATTATTATTGTAAACAAAAATAGCAATAAATTGTATCCGTTCAGCAGAGTGGCAAAATAGGTAGACAAGGTGATCTAAAAAGATAATCATAGAGTAAATGTGAGGTAAGTCCTTACAATAAATGGTGTCATCCAAGTAGCCGACACTGGGATCCAGAAAAAAGAATGGTGTCATTCCAGTGCTTGACACTGGAATGGCTTTGTTGCATTGCTCTTCGGATAGTAGGTAACGCACAATAAATTTATGAAGCTATCTCAAATTTAGCCATACCAATATCAGTGAACTTATTGAGCAAATAGCATTTAACAAGTAGTTCCTTCTCTCTATTTGTCTCAGATTTATTCCTAAAACTAAACCCGAATGTTTGTTTCAGTCGCGAGAAAAAACTTTCTATATAAGATCTTTTTCCATAACTCATCTCTTTTTTCCACTTCTTTATACTATCTTCATCATATGACTTTATGAGCTTGACTGCAGAATTTCTCTCAGCCATATAGTCTAACTTTGGATGCTCTGCTGCGTTGTTTTTCGGAGGAATTTTCGTTTTTATACCATATTGATTACACAGCTTATAGAGCTTTTCTCTGTCATATGCCCTATCTGCATATAGTACTTTTATGACATACTGAAAATCGACTTCTTTTAGCAAATCACAAGCTCCATAGTGATCAGAGTAGACACCGTTACTGTATTTTACAGCTATGGCTTTTTTGCTGTTTGTATTCAACATTACATGCAATTTTCTTGTCTGTTCATAGCTGCGATACTTTCTATCTTCGCTATTTTCTTTGCTATGACCAGGAGTGTTGTTGTATATACTAATTCCTGTACTGTCTATAGCAATTTCGATATCTTCCATATTATTTTTATCAATTCTGCAATCATTGATCTTAATATTGAGTTTCTTAAACCTTCTTGATGATTGTGAATAGCTGATAACTTGCAAATTTTTCCCAATTTGCTCAAGGTATCCTGCTATAAACCCAACTGTTTGCCTCAGGCCTATTCTAAATAAACAAGTTATTATGTGCACCAAAATTACAACTTTATCGCTATAAATATTGTTGCCACCTGGTATTTTTGGACCATTCTCGTACCACTTTTCTATGGCTTCGTTGATATAATGAAAAATATTTCCTCTTTTTTCTAGAAATTTGTTATATTCGCTATGGTTACTGACCCTCATTTTTTGTGGCATATTTTTTCTTTCAAGGTTAAATGGCTATTTTATAATGAATTTTGTCAGTAGCCACCAGATTTTTTCAGTTGCTATGCAACAAAGCCCACTGGAATCCAGCTTTTTCATAATCATTAAAACGTTGTATTTTTACATAAAACAGCTATTTTTATGCTCGCCAACTTAATAAAATTCCTGGATCCCAGTGTCAAGCACTGGGATGACACCCTCCTGATGGGCCAAAATCACAATGTTCGTACAGTTATGCATTTGTTGTGTAAATTACCTTTGCAAACAAATGTTCGTACATCTGTGTTTCACACACTTTGCTTCAATATTTGCACATTAGCCACTCCCTTGAACAGATACGATAAATTAGATTTAGGTGAGCTATAAGCTTTTATGAAATCTTTGAGTGCGTGCTGTGAAGTTTTATAAATTTTAGTCTTGCTGTCACTTTGTATAAAGGTATTTTTTCACTCACATCTTTCGAAGTTGTAGCCATGTTCAACAATTTTAAGTAGAATATTGTAGCATTTTGAAAATCTGAAAGTTTATCTAGAATAACAGCTAAATTATAAGTATAAAAAATATTGTTTTCATCGAGGGAAATAGCAGTTATCATATACTCTTTACCTTTTACATAATCCTCCTTTTTCATATAGATCATACCTAAATTTGCTAATAAAGGAGCATAATTTTTATGTATATCATACAATTTTAACATTTCACTCAACGCCAGATCAGGATTATATTGTGAGATTATCGTCAGAAAATTTTTTAATATGTAAGGGTTACTAGGGTGTTCTTTTAACAGTCTTGTGTAAATCTCTACAGCTTTTTTGTATTCTTTATTAGCGTAATAAATATTTCCCAATCCAATTAAAGCATTTTTATGATAAGGAAACTTTGCAATGATCTGATTAAGGAGAGAAATAGCTGTTTCATTATCTCCTGATTCAAAGGAATCTTTTGCTTTTTTTAAAGTAGAGTATATGTCAAAACTCTTGCCAGAATTCTGCGCAATTTTGATGTTAAATTTATCACTTTTTCTCTCAATAACATCAAGATCTTTATATTTTTTATCAGCTTTTATATGCTTGACAACACTATCAAAGGCCTTCTGTATCTCCAAATTTTCACTAGCATAGGTAACAGAAGACCTCCATAAAATCACAACGCAAATTAACATGCAGATAAACATAGGTCCTAGTGTTGTGGCATTGGCTGCAGCGTGTAACCAGTAAACCTTATTTCTTTGAGCTATATGCAACACATTACAAATTCATAAATGCTAAATTACCTATCTCATACAATAATAAAGATATTATTAATTAGCGGGACGAACATGCTGTGTAGCCTTTCAGAATGCATTTATCTTTTGTCTTCCATATTTCGCTTTATTTCCACAAAAATGCTTCAATTTATCTTAGTCTGGTAGAGACTCATGACCTTGAAACCAGCGATTTGGTCTCATAACCATAGTCTCCCCAAAAGAACCGTGCTTGCGGATTTCCCGCACACGGCTCCACAATACAGCGTTCACACTAGTGCTCCTGTGTATAAAGAAACATATACCTTTGGTTTTGGTAATGGATTTACTTTTAAATAGTGTATAAATTGTTCCCAATCCATACTTTTCTTTTGACTACGTCGGTTTATCCACTTAAATGCTAACTTTGTTACCGGTCGATAGAATTGAATCAAACACCGATAATTTCCGCTAACTCCGAAGTAGCTATGTATGGTCCCAGAGTGTGATGGTGTGGATTTAGTATAAATAATTCTGGAGACTGTGTCCACTGATAACATATAAATTCATAAGGAGTAAGACCCTTAAGAGTTTTGAGTCTCTTTGCATAATTATAAGCCATAACAAAGTTATAAAGGTGTTCTTTAAGTTGCTGGTGCGATTGATAGTAATACTTCTTAACTGTAGCATCCTTTAAAGTTTTATTCATACGCTCGACTTGCCCATTCGTCCAAGGATGGCTAACTTTTGTCAAACGATGTTCAATAACATTCCCTTCGCAAACTCTATCAAATATATGTTGGAAAGCATACTTATGACGCTTCTGGTTTGTAAATTGTATACCGTTATCTGTCAAAATAGTATGGATTTTATACGGTAAAATTCTAATCAAATTACGTAAGAACTCAGCAGCTATGGGTTTTGTAGCACTGTTACGCAACTCAACATAGGTAAATTTGGATGTCCTATCAATAGCAACAAACAAATGTAATTTGCCCTCCTCAGTTCTAACTTCAGCAATATCAATATGAAAGTAACCGATAGGATATTGTTTGAATTTCTTTTTTGACTTAACTTCTCCATCAACAGTTGGTAATCTGCTAATGTTGTGTCTTTGTAAACAACGATGCAAGCTAGAGCGAGTCAAATGCGGAATTGTAGACTGCAGAGCGTAAAGGCAATCATCTAGTGGCAGTAGTGTATACTTGCGAAATGTAACTATTATAGCTTCCTCTTCTAGCGTTAAAACAGTCGATCTTGGACGCTTTGGACCCATATCAGCATCTTTCGTAAATGAACGTTTTCTCCACTTAATAATAGTTTTTGGATTAAGGTTATAATGCTTGGAGAGTTTTGCTATGCTCTCTTTTCTATTTTGTATTGCTCTACGAATCGTCTGTGTTGTTTTGGCGCACCCATGCAATATTTGTCCCATAACTCCTCCTTTGATGGTATTTTTTTCTCATATTTTATCATACCATCACACTCTGGGACTGTACATCTTAGAAATCGTTTTATTAACCACAATAAATTTGGGTCAGCTATTCGTTCCCTTAGACAATTCATTAGCCATTTATGTTGAACATTATCAAAGAACTTCTTGATATCCACTTCTACAATATAGTTAATTGGTTTGTGCATAACTGCTTTATCTAGAGCGTTTATCGCCTGATGACAATTTCTTCCTGGTCGAAATCCATACGAGCTGTCCATAAAGTTTGCTTCATAAATATTTTCTAATATCTTCTTTAGCATTACCTGTACCAACTTATCTTCCGTTGATGGTATTCCGAGACCGCGCTTCTCTTTGCTCCCGGCTTTGGGTATGTATACCCTTTTCACTGGTAGCGGTTGATATTGTTTTCTCTTCATACTATCCACTAGTGTTTTAAGTTTCTCTTCTAGATTTTCTCCATAAGCTTCCACTGTCACACGATCTATACCACAAGCCTTGTTGCGTTTTAGTTCCTTATAACACTCTGCAAGATTCTCTTCATTAATCAAATGAACTAATGATGTAAATTTTACTCGCTTATCTTGCTTAGCCCTTACTGCTATCTGGTTTAGTTTTCCTTGCATACTCCTCCAATCTCTGTTGTATTGGTATAGCAATCCCTATACCAGTCACTATATTGCTAACCGCTTCCCCTTGTATGTGGCTTTCCCACACTCCGAGTACTATCAGTTAGTCCGACTTCCTTTGCATCTTCCTCCAGTCCTCGCCTTTATTGACTTGTTCCAGAGTACCCTTACAGGAATACAAAGGATCTCCCAAGTTCACGTAAGGTCCATCTCAACACATGACGCGGCCTTCGATCCCGATGAGGTGAGTAATATCTTGCCTTAGCGTTATTACCCATGTTGCCTTCCACCAAATGTAAAGTGTCAGCCCCCATGACGCGTGAATTACGGGACTCAATACCTTCACTTTCGTTGCACCCTATGTTGTCCATTCCATTAGCTTTACTACGCTCGTTACCTTACGCAGCATAATGGTTTGTTCCAGGTTGCCGGCTAAGCTTTACCCGTGTTGGATTTTCACCAACTGTTCCTTACGCACTTCTTGGCGCACACATTTTGTCAACTACCTTTGTAGATTTAAAAGGGCATTTTTACATATTCCATATGGCTGCCAGTTGCACCCCTCACATGCGTACTCGAATTTCTCTAAAGACATTTTCTCCCTAATCTTTTCTACCGCTTCACTCCAGGTCAAAGTCTCGCCAATTTTAATTCCTAAAATTTCCATATGCCTTCTATCTAGCTCTAAAACTTTAGCTTGTGTGGTGCATTTACCTTGTTTAGTCTGATTTGGACAAGCACTACAGATATTATCAAGGTTACCAACTACTTCGATTTGAGTACTAATTACTTTGCTTGCTATCCTTTTATAATTTTCTACAAAACCCTGAGAATACCCATATCCCCGAAACGCGAGGGTGCACATAAAATGATGAGGGCGAAATTTTATCATTTTTTCAAATATTGCAAAGCTGCTACAAGTAGAAAAATTTTTATCAAACCAGGAAGGATAAATGGTAAAACACCCACCATTATTGCTTGTTCCAGACCCAAGTAAACAGCAAGCCAACTAACACCACAAATAAAGATTACAACTGTACCAGCCAGACAACTTAAAGAATTACATACAAATGATTTATACTTAGAGTTCAGTAATTCATTTACTTTGCTCATTACCATAACAGCAGCTAAACAGCCAATTAAATATCCACCTGTTGGTCCAAGGAGAGCGTGATAACCACCAGAAAAATTTGCAAGAACAGGCAATCCTGCTGCACCAAGTGATAGATATGTAAGCACAGAATAGAATGCTGTTCTGCGGTTAAATTTAAGCCCAATAAGCATTACTCCTAAAGTTTGCAATGTGATAGGCACAGGCTGCAATGGTATACTTATTTGAGCCATCAAGAATAAAAGTAAAACGCAAGACAATATTTCAGCCAGTGTTGATCTGCTGCTAGATTGTGTTATAAACATACCTTCCCAATAAAAATAACTTATTAAATGTAATATATGTGTATGAGAGGTTTTGCAATTTAAATTTTGCTTATATTGTGCTACAATGAATTATTTATGCACTATTAAATTAAAAATGATGAGTAAACAAGATCTATTATCGTTGATGAAAGCAAGACACAGCGGACGTTCATACGATCCTACAAGAGCAATATCTCAGGAAGACATGGATATTTTAATGGAAGCTGTAAGGCTGACTCCCTCATGTTTTGGTGATGAACCCTGGAGATACGTAATATGCAACAAACAGAACAATCAAAGCGCATGGGAAAAGCTGCTAAATTGCCTTGATGAATCTAATCAAAAATGGGCAAAAGATGCACAAGTGTTAATCATATCTTTAAGCGCTAAGAATTTCCGCAAATCTGATAAAGGTGAAAATTTTTGGGCTAATCACGATACTGGTGCAGCGAATTATGGACTTATGTTACAAGCTGCAGTTATGAACTTAATGGCCCATCAAATGGGTGGATTTGATAGAGATAAAATAGTGAAAGAGTTCAATATACCCAATGACTTTAACGTAATGTCAGTGATAGCGGTTGGTTACGAAGAAGAGGGTGCTGAAACAAGTAAGAAGAAAAGAAGACCAATAGAAGAAATATTTTTTTATGATGAGTGGCCAAAATTCTGAAAATTTTATCAAAATGCACGGCACTGGTAACAATTTCGTTATCATAGACTCACGTTCAACAAACAATTTAGACTGGAACCATAGACAAATTGCTGATCAAAGCAGTTGTGATCAAGTGATAATTATAACAATGTCTAATGCTGCAGACTGTTTTATGCATATCTATAATGCTGATGGCAGTCGAGCTGAAATGTGCGGAAACGCAGCACGCTGTGTTGGATATTTGATAATGTCAGAAAAAGGTGCTGAATACTCCATTATTGAGCTAACAAGCAAACGCATTTTAGAGTGTTTTAAAGTGGGTGATAAATCCATAAAGGTTAACATGGGTAAACCTTTGCTAAAATGGCATGAAATTCCCTTATCTACTGAGTGTGACACTCTTCACTTACCTATAGAGCTTGAAATGCTAAAAGATCCTGTTGCAGTAAATATTGGCAATCCTCACATAGTTTTTTTTGTTGATAACATAAGTGAAATACCATTGCGAAATTTAGGACCAAAGCTAGAAAATCACGCATTATTTCCTCGGAAAATTAATGTTAGTATTGCACAAGTTGAAAAGTCTGGAGAAATAGCTTTAAGAGTTTGGGAAAGAGGTACAGGCATTACTGCATCATGCGGTAGTGCAGCCTGTGCAGCACTTGTTGCATCCACACTACGTGGATATCTGGTTGCCCAACAGACTTCAGTAAATTTACCAGGAGGCAAGTTATTAATCGAATGGGCAAATAACGTATTCATGACTGGTGATATAGGGTTTTTGTGACCCTAATTCTAGTGATGCATTACTTCCAATACCTTCTTACCAATTACTGCAGGGGTTTCAGCAATTGCAATTCCAGCGCTCCGCATAACTTCTAGTTTTGCACCAGCACTTCCACCGCTGGAAGAGATGATTGCTCCAGCGTGTCCCATACGTCTTCCTGGAGGTGCCGTTTGGCCTGCTACAAAACCAACGATTGGCTTTTTAGTTTTTTCTGTTTTCACAAAATGTGATACATCTTCTTCTTCGTTTCCACCTATTTCACCAATAACTACAATACCATGAGTATCGTTATCTTTTAAAAAGAGCTCCATACAGTCGACAAATGTTATACCATGAACTGGATCCCCCCCAATTCCGATACACGTGGATTGACCAAGACCAACAGCGGTTGTTTGTGCTACTGCCTCGTAAGTTAAAGTTCCGGAGCGAGACATAATTCCTATGTGTCCACGCTTATGGATATGGCCAGGCATAATTCCTATTTTGCATTCTTCAGGGGTAATAATTCCCGGGCAGTTGGGACCAATCAATCGACTTTTTGAGCCGATAAGCGCACGCTTAACTTTCACCATATCAAGTATAGGAATGCCCTCTGTAATACAAATTATCAATTCTATTTTTGCATCTATTGCTTCAAGTATTGCAGCAGCAGCAAATTTAGCAGGTACATATATAACTGTAGCATTTGCACCGGTTTTTTCTTTGGCTTCTGCTACAGTATTAAAAACCGGTAAATTAAGGTGAGTGCTCCCACCCTTTCCAGGAGTTACACCTCCCACCATTTTCGTTCCGTAATCAATTGCTTGCTCTGAATGAAATGTGCCTTGTGCACCAGTAAAACCCTGGCATATTAATCTTGTATCTTTGTTTACTAAAACGGACATGCTTTATTTTACCTCTTTTACTATCTTTTGCGCAGCTTCATCTAGCTCATCTGCAGCAATAATATTTAATCCTGACTCTTCTAAAATTTTTTTTCCTTCTTCAAAATTAGTACCTGATAATCTAACCACTAGAGGAACTTTAATGCTCATTTCTTTTGCAGCCGCAACAATTCCACTTGCGATAATATCGCAACGCATTATACCACCAAATATGTTAACCAGAATTCCTTTTACGTTGCTATCAGACAATATGATTTTAAATGCTTCAGTTACAGTTTCTTTACTCGCTCCACCACCAACATCCAAAAAGTTAGCAGGCTCTGCTCCGTAGTATTTTATTATATCCATTGTTGCCATAGCAAGACCTGCACCATTTACCATGCAACCAATACTGCCATCCATTTTGATGTAACTGAGCCCATACTTTGAAGCCTCTATCTCTTCTTTCACTTCCTCATCATAATCACGAAGTTCCATAATTTCTGGGTGACGATATAAAGCATTATCATCGAAATTAATTTTTGCATCGAGCGCAATAAAATCTCCAGAATTTGTTTCAACCAGTGGATTAATTTCAATTTGGCTCGCATCAGTTGCAATAAACGCATCATATATTTTTTTTGCAATGTTCGATATCTTTTCTATTTGTTCTGGACTCAAATGAAAACTGCTGCTTAACTTGCTGCTATCAAAACTTGTAGCAGGATCAATATCAAATTTCACAATTTTTGCAGGAGAATTTTTTGCCACTTCTTCGATGTCCATTCCACCTTCTGAGGAAAATATAAATATTGGCCTACTGAGCTTCGGGTCGATTACCAGGCTTAAATAATACTCTTTCTTAATGCTTGAGCCTTCTTCAACGTACACTTTTCTTACTTGCTGCCCGCTTGGCCCTGTTTGATGAGTAACTAAAGTCATACCAATCATGTCCTTTACAAACTGTTGAGCTTCTTCAACTGACTTTGCTAGCTTTACGCCACCGGCTTTACCCCTACCACCTGCATGAATTTGAGCTTTAACTACAAACACGTCAGATTTTAATTGACTTACTTGAGTCTTTACTTCTTCTGCAGATGTAGCAACAAAACCTTTTGGCACTGGGACATTAAATTTATGCAAAACTTCTTTCGCTTGATATTCGTGAATATTCATAAAATAACCAATGATAAACTATTAACTTGAGTACAAACTACCAACCATAACGTTGCCTTCTGCACTCTTGTTGGTACCTCTTTTTTTTAGCTTCAGCTTTCTTTTTAGCTCTTTTTTCTGATTTTTTTTCATGATATTGTTTTTTCATTTTCAACCCTCTTCCTTCCTTTTGAATTGTTTTTTTCAATACTGGAAGAGCTCTGTCTACATCACCATAATGGACTGATACTTCTATCAAACTCTATACCTCCTTCGGTAATCATTTCAAAATCTATTTATAAATTAGAAAATTAACATTGTCAATTATTTTATAAACTTGAGCGTTAAAATGTAATATGCCATAATTTACATGGTAAATAATGTCATTCCAGTGTCAGCTACTTGCTTACTGATGGAGATTGCTCTTATGTTACAGCGTTCTTACAATTATACTAACATCGGGGCGGAGAGATTTGAACTCCCGACCCTTTGGTCCCAAACCAAATGCGCTACCAGGCTGCGCTACGCCCCGACTTCTTTACTCAGAGTATCAATAACTCAGGCAAAATGCAAGATTCATTTGTTTACTTTAGAAAAAATATAATATGAGATTTAATATTATCTTAGAATATGTTTTTTATTAGCTCCTCTTTAACAACAGACTGCTTCGTAGAAAGTCTACAGGGTTTTTGTGCGCGCAACACTGAACCAGATTTCTTTATGACCCAAACCTTAGTCATATTTAAAAATCTAGCTACACCAATTGGTGAAAGTGAGTGCAGCAACTACAGCAGTATCGACCCTTAAAATTCTTTTTCCTAGACTCAATTTTTGACAAAACTTATCGGCAAGATCAAGTTCATAAGATGAAAAACCACCTTCAGGGCCAACAATAATAGCAACATTTTTTTTGCCTTTCAGCACTTTGTCAGCTTTACCTGTTTCATCACACAAAACAAAATTTTTACTCTGGGAATCAGGTAATTCACAAAAGTTAATAGGAGGCAAAATCTCTGGTATACTTATCCTACCTGATTGTTCCGCTGCTTCGATTGCTTGTAATTTTGCTCTACTTAGGTTAATATTTTTTACCACTGTACGTTCCGTTGAAATAAATTGAATGCAGATTACTCCCATTTCAGTTGCCTGTCTTACTATGTTGTTCAAAGCAGCACTTTTTACCATGGCACAATACAGGTATAAATTTTCCTCATATTGCTGTTGTTTAGTGCATTCTTTGGGTGTAACTTCTGTCAATTTACGCGATATATTAACTACTTCTCCTAACCATTCTCCATCTTTTCCATTAAAAAGAGAGAGATTATCATACTTCTTAAGCCGCATTACATTGCAAATATAGTGACTTTGTTGTGGATTAAGTGCTAAACTCACGCCTTGTGATAAAGCTTCTTCAACATAGAGCCTAATTTTTCCCATTCAAAACTTTAATTATATTCTACTTGAGTGACTCTTACGGGATTTGAACCCGTGTTACCACCGTGAAAGGGTGGTGTCCTAACCACTAGACGAAAGAGTCAACTTGAATCTAACTAGGTTATATCGATTACATATATAAAGTCAATTCAATTATTTTGAATCACATAGTTAGAGGGATATATCAGTAATCTTATATCGACAGCCTCCTATTACTCCATGCTCAATACTCACTGAACCTATCTCAGATTTAGGAGCTAATTCTAATTGTTGTTCAACTTTTGTATCGGAATCATAGCCAGAATCGTAGCCAGAATCTCTACGCTCATATTTCTGCCTTATTTCTTCTACACTAAAGCCAGCCTTGGTCTTAATTTTTTGATCATTAGTCTGTTGCTGACTTATCGACTTATTAGCACTTAGCTCATTTAGCTTCACTTGCCAATCATTCACTTTATCTTGCACTAACCCATGGCAAGTTCCAGAATTAGCTTTTATGTCTTTTGCTTTTCTTTCTGCTCTTTTCTTGGACAAATCTACCCTAGCATAAATAGGTTCTGACGACTGTTCTGGCTCTTTCTGTTTTAGGCTAGTAGGCTTTTTTGTTCTGAAAGATCATCTATAGTGCAATAAATAGGTTCTTCTGATATACTCAAATAACCACTATCTTCCAATGATAAATTTTCAGTGGATTTTTTATGTGAATCATATATTTCAGCATAAATAGATTCTTCTGATACACTCAAATAACCATTCTCCCCTAATGAGTTACTAACCTTAGCATCATACACCTCAGCGTAAATTGGCTCTTTTGAAGGCAAAGCATCATAATTAGTGCTCTTTGGCTTATACTCAAAAGTTCTAGAAGGTTTTTGAGGTGGTATTACATTGTTGTTCACCTCAGCGTACATAGTTATTGGCTCATATTCAGAGGTTCTAGGAGGTTTTTGTTGTATAGCTTCAACATTCAAATCATCTGTAGAATAATACTCTGCGCCTTTTCCTAGTAAAAAGGAAACTGTGGGGTGAAGAATTATCTCTGCTGGTAAGTTTTTCTCACTATCCAATTTTAGATTTTTTGATTCTGCTAAACTCTCAATAACACGAATTATAACATTCTTTCCATTCTCATCTATTGAGTGGATATCAGCTCCACGATTAATCAGCAATTCCATTATTTTGTGATCTGTAGCATGTCCTAAAGCCTGATTTAAAGCTTGATTATTATTTATATCAAATGATCCTGTATTCTTGAGAGACATAGTCTTTGAAAAGAATTTTCTAAAACTATTTAATGCATCATAGAGAATTAGAGTCAGTTTAACACCTTTTATGTCATTGTTTTTGACAGATTTAATTAAAAAATTATCTATTATGCCCATGATTATACCCCCTATATAAAAGCTCACTACCATGGTACAATTTTAAACTATGATGATTTATTTTCTACTAATAGCAGCTCTCTATAACCACTTAACAAGTGGTGGCATTGACATCATAATTGCATCTGGATTGCCGTCAGTCATTAAACCAAACCTTGTGCCACGATCGTATAACAGATTGAATTC
Source organism: Wolbachia endosymbiont of Wiebesia pumilae (assembly GCF_017869285.1). Lineage (NCBI taxonomy): Bacteria > Pseudomonadati > Pseudomonadota > Alphaproteobacteria > Rickettsiales > Anaplasmataceae > Wolbachia > Wolbachia endosymbiont of Wiebesia pumilae. The sequence continues at coordinate 645,279 of NZ_CP054557.1, read as the reverse complement.
TACATATCTGCCACGTTTTATTAATTGATTTTCTCGTTGTTCTTTTGTCCAAGATTTTTGTATATGTTTACGTATGATGTGCAAATAAATTTCCAAAAAGGCTTCACCTACTGCTTTTGTGAACTCAAAATCGTTTTCCCAGTTGCCAGAACTCAGATTATCATAGAAAATGCCACCAATACCACGTGGCTCTTTTCTGTGTTGTAAGAAAAAATAATTGTCACATTGCTCTTTAAATTTTGGATAATATCCGGTGTCAAATCTATCACATGTCATTTTGATTGATTCATGGATATACTTGCAATCTTCTTCATTTTTATATATTGGCGTAAAATCCATTCCTCCACCAAACCATTGTTTTGAAGTATATATCAGCCTTGTGTTCATATGTGCTGCAGGGATAAGGGGCGATTGCATATGAGACACTAAAGATATACCGCTTGCCCAGAACTCTCCGTTACTTTCACTTGCACCAGGAATTTCATTAATGGCTGAATCTGCAAATTTTCCGTGTACTTTTGAAACGTTTACTCCAACTTTTTCAAAAACATTACCAAAAATAATTGTAGATTCACCACCTCCACCACCTGGGCGATCCCACTTTCTCTTTTCGATTTTTGGCTCTGCGGATGATTGTTTTTCAATTAATAAGAAAGATTCTATAATCTTATCTCTTAGTGCACAGAACCATTTAAATGCTTGTGTTTTTTGTTTTTCCATAATATCCTCTTGCTAGCTTATTAACATTGTTATATCTGATATTTAAGGAACTTAATTAGATTTGGATGATAATTATCTATCAAAGACGTTAATAAATCTATAATAATTAAATCAATATAATAGAACATTTTCGTATGTACAACAATGCCAAGTAACAATAATGAATAAAAGATACATAGATAACAAAAAAGAGAACAGGGTTGACTTCATACTAAGAAATTATGGAATGTCAATTGTTGTGATGGCAGTTATTATGCTCTTACCTCCAGTAGCAATATCGATACTCTACTTTTTTGATATATATAGTCAGCATATTAATATAGAGATTAATTTATTAGTTAGCATTCTAACAACTCTCTTTATGATGTATAATGTAAAACGCTACAGATACCTACTTAATACTATAGAATTTCAAAATGCAATATTTGCAAATGCACTAAATCATAATACAGAATTTTGCCTTATTTTACATAAAGATGAAGGTATTATTTATGCTGATGCAAGGTTCTACGAAAGGTTTAAAGATCATATAGATGATGACATTACGTTAGACAAGATTCTTGAAATAGGAGATGTTTCAGAAGCAGACAAAAAAGTACTCTATCATGCACTAAAAAATAACTCTTCTGTACAGGTATGCATTTCCTTAAACAAGAAGAATAGAGTATCTAACTTTCTTTTGCTCTTTGAGCCGATACCAGATAATCCCCAAATTGCTATAAATAGTAATAAGATTTTAAATTTATCATTAGTGCCAATAGCAAGGCCAGATGGGTATTTTGTATTAAAAGCAACACAGATAAACAAGGAGCAGATATATGAAGAGTTAATAGAAAAACACAGCATAGGAACTTACATTGCAAATGCCAAAGGGGTGATTTTATCTGTAAATAAAAGATTTTTAGACATATTTGAACTAAAAAAACTGGAAAAAGGTAGCTCAATCAGTGATTTTATATCTCAATCTAAATATAACAATACAACAACCGATAATGAAATTTTGTTTTTTACTATAAGTGGTATTCCATTCAAGGCTTATATGAGCACTGCTATATTTTGTGATAAATACAACCATAGCTATATATATGGCTTTATAACACCAACCGAATCAAATATTGTTGATTATCAATTACACCCTTGTTTTGCAAATTCATCAATTGCTATTGCACAATGTGACATAAACGGCAACTTTGTAAAGAAAAATACGGCACTAATAAAGCTTGCAGGGTCAGATAATAATTCAATCTTTACGTTGATATTGGATAGTTATCATGTGAAAATACGTGAATATTTTTCGAGTAATAGAATAAATAATGCGTCTTTTGATGTACAGCTCAACGGCGGTAATAACATAAAAATATATTTCAATAAGTTTCTTCATAATAAAATGATCTTCATACTTTGTTATTTTATTGACAATACTGAACACAAAAACCTAGAGATAAAGCTTGAGCATTATCAAAAGATGCAAGCTATAGGGCAGTTAGCAGGTGGTATTGCGCATGATTTCAACAATATATTGACTGGGATAATAGGATTTTGCGATTTGCTTTTACTCCAACACTCAGCTGGTGACCCATCTTTTGGAGATATAATACAGATACAGCAAAATGCAAAGCGTGGATCAAATTTAGTAAGACAATTGCTTGCTTTCTCAAGAAGACAGACCTTGCAGCCAAAAATTATTGATGTAAATAATACTATAGCTAATCTTTATGAAATGATAAAAAGATTAATAGGTGAAAATATAAAATTTAATATTTATTATGGTAGAGACTTGGGTGCTGTTAGGGCTGATCAAGGGCAATTAGAGCAAGTTATACTTAACTTAGCAGTCAATGCTAGTGCTGCTATGGAAAAGGGCGGAGAATTAACTATACGAACCTTTAATCAAAAGATTGACTCATTAAATTCTACACCTCAGGATATGTTTTCTCCAGACAAGGAAGCGATTGAACATGGAAATTATGTTGTGATTGAAGTAATTGATACTGGATGTGGAATGACGAGTGATACAACTGAAAAGATCTTTGATCCATTTTTTTCTACCAAAGATATTACCTCTGGTACAGGTCTTGGCCTCTCTACTGTATATGGCATTATTAAACAAACTGAAGGATACATCTATGTTGCTAGCAAAGTAAATCATGGAACTAAATTTAGCATATTTTTGCCCATGGTTTACATATCAGATGAAAATGATAGAGAGGAAGATAGTGAAGAAACAGAAAAACCGGTAGTAAGTGAAATTAAAGGTAATGGTATAATTTTATTAATCGAAGATGAAGATTCAGTAAGGGAATTCATCTCTAAAGCACTCAAAAGAAAAGGATTTGATGTAATAGAAGCAAGCATAGGCAGCGAGGCGCTAGAAATAATCAGTAAAAAAAGTCAACATATAGATCTTATAATCACTGATGTAATCATGCCAGAGGTGAGCGGCCCAGAAATAGTTAAAGAAGCATTGATCCATAGGCCAAATATCAACGTTATTTTTATTTCTGGGTATGCAGAAGATGCTTTTTTAAAGAGTGATGACATCAATATAGAAGATTTTCACTTTTTGCCAAAACCATTCACTCTGAATGAATTAGGAAACAAGGTTCAAAGTGTGTTACACAAAGCAAAAAAGACAGTCTAATTTTAGTGTGGTTAGCAACAAAAAAATTTTCTAATGCAAAAGTTTCTTGCATATATACAATAGAATTATTTTATACATAAGATAAAAGGCGTGAGCAAGATTATTGCAATAGTAAATCAAAAGGGTGGAGTTGGCAAAACCACAACTAGTATAAATTTGTCGACAGCCTTTGCTGCTGTGGGAAAAAGCACTTTATTGGTAGATCTTGATCCTCAAGGAAATGCTAGCACCGGACTCGGGATTTCTTATCGTAGTAGGGAAGAAAAAAACATATACAAAATACTACTAAGCAGCGAAAATAAATTGATAGAATCGGCAATTTTCAATATAAAGGAAATTCCGAATTTATCGCTAATTTCGTCAGTAGTTGATTTGTCAGCTGCAGAAATTGAATTATCGCAACTTGAGCGAGGAAAATTCGTACTAAAAAGCGCATTGGAGAAGATACGCGATAATTATGAGTATATAATCATCGATTGCCCTCCATCACTTGGGCTTCTGACCATAAATGCTTTGACTGCTGCTAATTCTATTATTGTTCCTCTTCAGTGTGAATTTTTTGCTCTGGAAGGATTAAGCCATTTAGTTAAAACTGTGGAGCTAATAAAAAGGAATAACCTAAACCCTTTTTTGGCAATAGAAGGGATAGTGTTAACAATGTATGACAGGCGCAACAAACTCAGTGAACAGATTAAAAACGATATTTGCCAGTATTTAAATGATAAAGTATACAAAACTATCATCCCATTGTATGAGACTGTTATTCCACGTAACGTACGGTTATCAGAAGCGCCTTCTCATGGAAAACCCGCTATTGTGTATGATCTTAAGTGTCCTGGTGCACAAGCATATATAAGTTTGGCAAGGGAAATTTTAAAAAAGCACGCGAGCAGTTGTAAGGAGAAGAAACTAGTAAGCGAGGGCGTAGTATGAAGGATGATAGACGCCTCGGCAGAGGTCTTGCCGGCCTCATAGGCGATAATTATGATAATAAAGAAGATCGACAAGAGCATTTGCCTGTTTCATTACTGCACCCAAGCAAATTTCAACCGAGGAAACATTTTGACGAGGAGTCATTAAGAGAACTTGCAAATTCGATAAAGAAAAGTGGCATTATACAGCCTATCGTGGTACGCAAAGATTCAAATGATGATGGTTATGAAATAATAGCTGGAGAACGTCGTTGGCGAGCAAGCAAGATTGCAAATCTTGATAGTGCACCGGTTATCATAAAAGATCTGAGCGACAAGGAATGCTTGGAAGTATCCATTATTGAAAACATACAAAGGCAAGATATTAATCCAATAGAGGAAGGTGAAGCTTACAGAAAACTGATAGATGAGTTTTTCTATACACATGAGGAATTAGCTTCAGCTATAGGCAAAAGCCGCAGCTACATAACCAATATGATTCGGATGTTGTTGCTCCCTGATAGGGTGAAAACAATGATCAATGAGAAAAAATTGTCTATGGGTCATGCAAGAGCGTTGATTAATGTTGAAAATGCGGAAAGTATTGCAGAAAAAATAGTTTCTCAGGGCTTAAGCGTTAGACAAACTGAAAAACTGATAAAGGACCTACATCAAAACAACAATCAAAAAGAGCAGAGATATACTAGAAATCAAGATATGACAGTAATAGAAGGCGCTATATCTTCTCAACTTGGTTTAAAGATCAAAATTAATGACAACAATTCTAAGGGTAAAGTTATGATACGGTATGATAATCCAAATGAATTGGATTTGATATTGAAAATTTTGAATAGGAAACTTGAGGCATAGCTAGTAGTTGGCTAGCAAAGCAACAAACCAATATCAACTGTTGGTGTCATGAAAGTAGCTGACACTGGAATCCAGGAATTTTATTAAGTTGGTAAGCATAAAAGTATAACTTCTACGTCATACCGCCGCGGTATCCGCTAACAAGCAGCGGGGTGACGATTGTCAGGGTAGCTGTCATCCCAGTGCCCTGACTACTTGGATCCAGGAAAAAGAATGGTGTCATCCCAGTGCGTGATACCCTAGTAGAAATCGTTTTTGTAATTGCAACATTCGTGCAATCTTTAGCCATAAATATTTAAAAAATTTACCAAATGAAAAAAAAGGCAAAAGAAACCCCGTGGTGGTTGGCTATTTACCATGTACTAAAATATCGGCGTTTTTTTTATTCTAAAACGCTTGATTAAGAGCGATTTAGCTGCTTTTAACTTGCAACTAACCTACACCGCAAGTGTTTAAGAAATTTACTAAGCAGGAAAAAAGGCAAAGAAACCCCGTAGTAGCTAGCATTCAAATTCTCCCTTGTCAATTTGACGTTTTTTGCTGTCTTAAACGCTTTGTAAGCGCGTTTCGGCTTATATAGGTAAAAACCCAGAAATTTTTAAAGACATGCGATGCACGTAGTGCGAAAAATTAAACATGAGACGCCAAATACCCTAAGTTTTTTGTCATTAACCTGCACAGATTGCGAAGATAAATAAATAGCTTCAGTTTTATGATAAGGGAGCTGGCGAGGCTTGTCAAGGAAGTTTTTCGTTTCATCCAATGCGCTGCCAAAAGCTATGCAAAAAGTCCAATGAGTTAACTCCCATATATCCGGAGTAGTTCTTGTGCATTAGCCTTTATTAGAGTAGGGCATTTTCTGTCATTTAATAGGGAACGCAATACTTCAGTTGCACCTTTAATGTCGTTATTGTGTATCTTTACTACAGCGATAGCTTCTTGGCTTGAATAAGGATACACTGTACTTGATTCTAAATTATCAATTTTATCTTTATTTATTTTTTCACCGTTGGAGTGAAGTAAGCTCATTACTTCTAAATATTGTGCTAACTCACGCAAAACATTAGGAGCATCTTTATCATCTGCCAAATCATTATAAATAGATGCTGTGTCTGTTGGCATTGAATCTGAGATATGATTGAATGCGCGTTCAAAATTTGCTAAATACTCCCAATTTGAATCTATTTCTTCTAGCAGCGGCTTATTATCTTTTTTTAAGAATAATACTTCGTAAAACTTGTCACCTGCAGTTATAGATTGTTTTGTGTTATCAATGTTGTGCAATAAGTATAATGTGATGCCAACTAACATTGGCGCGAGTGCAAGCAGAAAGATGTATTTTTTCATGGTAATATTCCAAATAGTTATATATTTATACATTAATGCTTTTGATTTGCAAAAACATATTGACATAGTGATTATATCACATAATAATATTCTTAAAGTTGTTTGAATAGTTGGAGATTAAAATATTTCTAAAGTAGAAATAAAGACAGCAGTATTAAGCTAAATTATTTTTTGTCGGATTTATCCGATGTACCCTCAACCTTTTATAGGTTGAAGTCTAAATTTGAGAGTTTGATCCTGGCTCAGAATGAACGCTGGCGGCAGGCCTAACACATGCAAGTCGAACGGAGTTATATTGTAGCTTGCTATGGTATAACTTAGTGGCAGACGGGTGAGTAATGTATAGGAATCTACCTAGTAGTACGGAATAATTGTTGGAAACGGCAACTAATACCGTATACGCCCTACGGGGGAAAAATTTATTGCTATTAGATGAGCCTATATTAGATTAGCTAGTTGGTGGAGTAATAGCCTACCAAGGCAATGATCTATAGCTGATCTGAGAGGATGATCAGCCACACTGGAACTGAGATACGGTCCAGACTCCTACGGGAGGCAGCAGTGGGGAATATTGGACAATGGGCGAAAGCCTGATCCAGCCATGCCGCATGAGTGAAGAAGGCCTTTGGGTTGTAAAGCTCTTTTAGTGAGGAAGATAATGACGGTACTCACAGAAGAAGTCCTGGCTAACTCCGTGCCAGCAGCCGCGGTAATACGGAGAGGGCTAGCGTTATTCGGAATTATTGGGCGTAAAGGGCGCGTAGGCGGGTTAGTAAGTTAAAAGTGAAATCCCAAGGCTCAACCTTGGAATTGCTTTTAAAACTGCTAATCTAGAGATTGAAAGAGGATAGAGGAATTCCTAGTGTAGAGGTGAAATTCGTAAATATTAGGAGGAACACCAGTGGCGAAGGCGTCTATCTGGTTCAAATCTGACGCTGAGGCGCGAAGGCGTGGGGAGCAAACAGGATTAGATACCCTGGTAGTCCACGCTGTAAACGATGAATGTTAAATATGGGAAGTTTTACTTTCTGTATTACAGCTAACGCGTTAAACATTCCGCCTGGGGACTACGGTCGCAAGATTAAAACTCAAAGGAATTGACGGGGACCCGCACAAGCGGTGGAGCATGTGGTTTAATTCGATGCAACGCGAAAAACCTTACCACTCCTTGACATGGAAATTATACCTATTCGAAGGGATAGGGTCGGTTCGGCCGGGTTTCACACAGGTGTTGCATGGCTGTCGTCAGCTCGTGTCGTGAGATGTTGGGTTAAGTCCCGCAACGAGCGCAACCCTCATCCTTAGTTACCATCAGGTAATGCTGGGGACTTTAAGGAAACTGCCAGTGATAAACTGGAGGAAGGTGGGGATGATGTCAAGTCATCATGGCCCTTATGGAGTGGGCTACACACGTGCTACAATGGTGGCTACAATGGGCTGCAAAGTCGCGAGGCTAAGCTAATCCCTTAAAAGCCATCTCAGTTCGGATTGTACTCTGCAACTCGAGTGCATGAAGTTGGAATCGCTAGTAATCGTGGATCAGCACGCCACGGTGAATACGTTCTCGGGTCTTGTACACACTGCCCGTCACGCCATGGGAATTGGTTTCACTCGAAGCTAACGACCTAACCGCAAGGAGGGAGTTATTTAAAGTGGGATCGGTGACTGGGGTGAAGTCGTAACAAGGTAGCAGTAGGGGAATCTGCAGCTGGATTACCTCCTTAGGCTTTGCACATAATTTACCATTTTTAATGATGGTGTTGTTATGTGCTATACTGCTGTCTTTGCTTCTACTTTATTTTAATTTCCCGATAACGGAATTTTATGAGTGATAGACCTCTTTCTCCACATTTACAAATATATAAAGTACAAGTTACTAGTTTTTTCTCTATTATGCATAGATTGACTGGTATCTTGCTATTCCTTTTATTAATGATACTTTCTTGGTATTTCATATTACATGTTTACTTTCCTGAGTTACTTATAGTAAGGTACTTAAATGCATTATTATTCACTCCTGTTGCTAAATTAGCTTATGTCTTATGTTTTATAAGTTTTGTATATCATTTTCTTAATGGTATTCGTCATTTATTGTGGGATGTTGGGCTTAATTTAGAAATTACTGGCGTTTCAAGGAGTGCTATACTGCTGACAGTAACGCTACTTCTTTCTACTATGGCTTTTTTATTTATGTTTATATGAGTCAGTCTGGAAATTCAGTACATCATTGGTGGGTTCAGCGTGTTTCTGCGGTAATTTTACTGTTCCTGTTTCCTTGGTTTATCTATTCATTTTCTTGCACATTTTATACTGATAGCTCTTTGTCTTTTAGTGAAAAATTTATTAATCACCCTCTAGAGCTTTTATTTTTTGTTGTATTGTTGTTTTGCATTTTTTGGCACGCAGTTCTTGGAATGCAGGTAGTATGCGAAGATTATATACACAGCGTACCTTTGAGGATTTTTACAATTACATGCATAAAGTACTTATCAAGCATTACTTATATAACCCTCGCTTTTACAATCTTTATCTTCTACAGGCATATTTTCTTGTAAAATCACCGGTGCTGTGTTAATATATTATTAGTGTACTAGTTTTATTATTGAACTATAGCATTATAGCGATTTTGGTTTGACAATATGTTTGAAGCATTAAAAAAGGGAGCAATAGATCTTACACTTAAAGCAAAAGGTCTGCTTACTTCACCTGAATCTCAAGTTTACGTCGAAGACCTTAGAAAGGTAATGATGTATGATGGAAGGAAATGCCAGTATCCAAAAAATTATGATCAAATTGTACAGTCTGCTAAAATCATAGAAAACAGGGATATGCATGGAAATGCTATACTAGATAAAGATAAAAATCCAACCTATAAACTTTTGTATGGTCAAAAAGATGAGAATGGAGAACAACCAAGTTTCAGATTATCTTTAGTTACCAAAGATAAAGATAATGATAGATCTTATTTTACTATCAATTATATAGACAATCAGGGTAAGCAAATTCCGATAAATGAGTTGCATAAGTCATATTTTGAGCCATTAGGCTTTTCGAGAATGGATTTGAAAAAACACGTGTCAATTTTTGAAGCTGAAAAAACTAAGGATCCTCAATATCCATTTGAATTAACTAATTCTTCTGTGCTAACTAAAGAGGTAAAAAATAAAGGAGGTAAAGTTCAGGAAGTTGTTGATGAAAAAGGAAGAAATGGAGAATTATTATACACTAGTGATTACAAGAAGCTAAGCACCCATTTTTCAGAAATTAGAGATCAGAATGGTAATCTAGAGCTAGATAAAAGTCTTATATCTGTTCCTATCGTTTTTGCTACAAGTTTAGCTAAAGTTTGTACTAAATTGTTGACTTCTCTTCCTATAAAGTTAGGGGAGCATTTAATAAGCGAACAAAACCCAATTGCAAAGTCTTTTGGTTATCTTTTATTTACTCCTGCAATGGCAGTAAAAAATTTAGTGGATATGGGAGCTACCATACTTAAGGCTCCAATTTTATTGTTTGTAGCAAATGAGAAAAAATATGGTGATGCTTACTACACCATGTGGAAACACCAACTGAAAGGATGTTTGGAAGAAGCAAAAAGTGACTTTAATGTTATTAAAGGTGAAGAAAGGCTAAAGCCGGATCATGGGAATCGTGATTCACTAGTGGGCACATGGGATGAGCTTAACGCTAGAAGGCCAAAGAAACAAGGGGATGATAAAGAAGTTAGCAAGAGTAATGAAATACTAAAGAGTCCTGAGGAAGAACAAAATAAGGGTAATGAAATATTAAGTGATAAAAGAAAAGGTCATGTTGAGGAATTACAAAATAGAAGAAATTCACAGCAAGGGCAAGGCGCTACACATGATCACTCTCATTAGCAATTACTTTAAATCAACATTTACTTTCTTTATTAACTATTCCACAACAAAAACTTGCATGTATTTTGCCCTCAGTATAAGATATTAATTATTTAATTAATATCTTAACTAAATGCGCCCTGTAATATTGTGTGGTGGTAGTGGTAGCAGACTTTGGCCTTTATCTAAGAGCCTGTCTTGAAAAGAAATGAGAAAGAGAATATGATGAGATAAGTAAAAAATAGTAGGTAAAAATGTATCCAAGTGATATAAGTGACAAAGAATGGGAAATTTTGGAGCCAAGTGTTGCACAAGGTGCAGTAGGACGGCCAAGAAAGTACAATATTAGAACAATTATTAATGCAATAAGATACATAATGAAAGGTGGTTGCCAGTGGAGAATGCTGCCAAAAGATTTTCCGCCATGGAAAACGGTGTATGATTATTTTCTCAGGTGGCGTAATAGTGGCAAATTGGAAGAAATACACGATATGTTAGTAAAAAAGGTAAGAAAAATGGTTGGCAAAAATGAAATACCTTCGGTAGGAATAATTGACAGTCAATCAGTGAAAACCACTCAAAAAGGGGATCCAGAGGATATGATGCTGGCAAGAAAATAAAGGGTAGAAAACGTCACATCATTGTGGATACAATAGGCCTAATTATTACAGCTGATGTTCATAGTGCAGGCATTCAAGATCGTGATGGTGCTCTAAATCTTTTTACTCAAGCTAAACGAAAAGCTTCAACGCTACAAAGGTTTCTCGCTGATCAGGGATATATTGGTAAATTGCAAAATTACTGTTTATTGAAAACAGGATGTTTATTGACGATTACTAAAAAAGCAGCTGATGCTGTAGGATTTCAAGTTATTCCTAAACGGTGGATTGTTGAAAGAACTTTTGCTTGGCTTTCCAATTTTAGACGTATGAGCAAGGATTATGAGCATTCTCCTCTTACTTCAAAAACTAATATCTCCTTTAATATGATTACTATTATGCTTGCTAAATTAGCTGCTTAGTTCCTTTCAAGACAGGTTCTAAGCCAAAGCAATTTCAGAAAATATTTAGTCAGAACACTATGTTTCACAACACTTTGTTGAGGCTAAAAAGCGATTGTATGCCGCCCATAATTGCTACAAATATACAGTACGAGTCATTAGTGATGGAGGAATTGCATGCACTGCAAGAATATAAAGTGATTTTCGAACCAGTGAAAATTGGAACAGCAGCGGCAATATTAATTGCTGCACTTCTCTGCAATGAAAACGAGACAATGTTAATTCTGCCTTCAGACCATTTTATAGGTGATTTGAATAGTTTTTATGCTTCTACTCAAAAAGCGTCTAAGTTAGCCTCTGAAACTAACTCTATAGTCACTTTTGGGGTTAAGCCTCATGAATTCAATTCTGAATACGGCTATATAAATGCAGTATATGATCAGAAAGAAAAATGTCATATAGTGAAAGATTTTACAGAAAAGCCCGAGCGTAAGTTAAGTAACGATCATTATTGGAACTCTGGAATATTTGTGTTTAAAGCAAAACGCTACATAGATGAGATTAAAAAATCTGCCCCGAATCTTTACAATTTATGTTTTAAATATTTCACACCGCAAGAGAGATTTCTGTATTTAAAACAACGAGATTTTGCAGGAATTGAAGGCATATCCATTGATTACTTGGTGATGGAGAAAGCAAAAAACGTTGCAATGATAGAAGCTAATTTCGATTGGTTGGATGTTGGAACTTGGAATTCAGTTTTAGAATTGAGTGAGAAGTTTAGTAAAGAACCGGCATCATTTCAGCATGTGATTAGAGAAAAAGAACCAGTTTCAACGACAGAAAGTAATAAAAATTTATTGAGTGGAGCTTGTAAGCAACCAAACAAAAGTCTAATTTCATTTATTCATAAAGTTAAGAAAGTAAAGGTGATAAGGAAAGAAGTTAAACCATGGGGATTTTGTAGTATAATTTTAATGAGCGAAAATTTTCTTATAAAATATCTTTTTATCAATCCATTAAGCTGCACTTCTAAGCAATTCCATCACTATAGAGATGAATACCATATAGTGCTATCAGGAGTTGGATATGTTAGTTTAGAAGACAAAGAATATGCTATAGCAAAGGACCATATGATAGAAATCCCAAGGGAAGTTTCCCATAGGATTGAAAATAGAAGCACAAGCTTTCCACTTGAAATAGTTGAATTTCAGATAGGAGAGCATTTATCTGATAATGATATAGTGAGATTGGATGATGTATATGGAAGAATATGGTAACGCCATAAATGCATTTGTTGGCAATTTATAATATGGGTATAGCTGCTTTATGTAAAAAATAATATTTACTAAATCTTAATATTTTAAACCTATACCCATATTTTAATAAATAATGAGTTGTAATTAATATGAAGGATCCATTTAAAAGTGACAATTATAGAGAAAATCTCAGTTTCCTTAGAACCTGTCTTGAAAGGAACTAAGCAGCTAATTTAGCAAGCATAATAGTAATCATATTAAAGGAGATATTAGTTTTTGAAGTAAGAGGAGAATGCTCATAATCCTTGCTCATACGTCTAAAATTGGAAAGCCAAGCAAAAGTTCTTTCAACAATCCACCGTTTAGGAATAACTTGAAATCCTACAGCATCAGCTGCTTTTTTAGTAATCGTCAATAAACATCCTGTTTTCAATAAACAGTAATTTTGCAATTTACCAATATATCCCTGATCAGCGAGAAACCTTTGTAGCGTTGAAGCTTTTCGTTTAGCTTGAGTAAAAAGATTTAGAGCACCATCACGATCTTGAATGCCTGCACTATGAACATCAGCTGTAATAATTAGGCCTATTGTATCCACAATGATGTGACGTTTTCTACCCTTTATTTTCTTGCCAGCATCATATCCTCTGGATCCCCTTTTTGAGTGGTTTTCACTGATTGACTGTCAATTATTCCTACCGAAGGTATTTCATTTTTGCCAACCATTTTTCTTACCTTTTTTACTAACATATCGTGTATTTCTTCCAATTTGCCACTATTACGCCACCTGAGAAAATAATCATACACCGTTTTCCATGGCGGAAAATCTTTTGGCAGCATTCTCCACTGGCAACCACCTTTCATTATGTATCTTATTGCATTAATAATTGTTCTAATATTGTACTTTCTTGGCCGTCCTACTGCACCTTGTGCAACACTTGGCTCCAAAATTTCCCATTCTTTGTCACTTATATCACTTGGATACATTTTTACCTACTATTTTTTACTTATCTCATCATATTCTCTTTCTCATTTCTTTTCAAGACAGGCTCTTAAAGAAGCTATAAAAGCAAGAGATGAGTTAGTAACTATTAGACATTATAATAAAACGGTAAGGGATTTATCTCAGGCATTAAAGCGTTTTACAGATAAGGCAGAAGATGTAGCTAAGTTTGTTATACGTAGTGACTCAATTGATTATGTAAAATCGATGAATGGAAAGCCATCAGGTCTTAAGATATTAAAGGAAATATTGAATAGAATCTCGGGAAGAAATGTTCCAGTTAAGAATATAAGTAGTTTTATTGATAAATTACCTCCTCCTACTTCAATGACAATCTTTGAATATCTAGAGGCTTATCGTAAAATTTCAGGTTTGGAGCAAGTTGAAAGAGGAAATATTGCAATAGCTCCAGAAAAGCCAGAACGCAGTTTTCTAAAAGAAGATAGACAAGTAGAAGTTAATTATAATGATTCAGGCCATGGAAATTCATTAGATGAAAAGCCTGGATACAAAGAGATATCAAATTATCAAGAGAAGAAGAGTAAAATTTTAACAGAAAATTCACAAAGTTCAAAATCGCCTAGAGAAGAGCTAATTTATGTAACAGTTCCTAAAGAACATATGGAAGCAAAAAGAGAACTTAAACAAAAACAACAATCTAAACCTCCAATATTGCCAAAACCATCAATAGCACCCCCATTGCCAAAAAAAATGTTTACTGCTGGTCAAGAAGTTAGACAAAAACCAAAAGTAGTAGGAACTGTTCCTAAATCAACTAAAGATAAACCTGAATTACCACTAAAACTTAAAAAGTTAGGTCATACTGATCAAAAATCAAGCACAAAGCTAGAAATGGTAGTATCTTCTATGGAAAAAGAAATTAATTATAATATCGATATTAAAGTACAAGAGATAAGAAAAAAATTCAAACAAAATCAAGCAAAAGAAAGTCCTAATGCGCAAACTATTGAAAGCAGGACCCCTCCTGTTGCACAAGTGAATATAGATGTGGAGAAAAAAACTAGGCCATCACCAAAAGTTGCTTCCCAATCTCGCTTATTTCCAATGAGGGATGAAATATCTCAGATGAATCCCTTATCAGCAAAATCTGATCCGAGACCTCATGTTAGCAAAAATGCTCTTCTCACAGATGTAAATGTAAAGCAACTAGTTGTACAATTTGAAAATTATGGAAGGAAAGAATTATAACTTATTGAATAAACCCAATAATATTCTTGATTTTTTCTATGTTATAAAAGCACAAGCTCTCCACTTGAAATAGTTGAATTTCAGATAGGAGAGCATTTATCTGATAATGATATAGTGAGGTTGGATGATGTATATGGAAGATTTTGAAATTCTAATGTTAAAGATACTCTATAAGTCTGCTAAATTTAAGGAAGCAAAAATCTCTAGTTTTTAAATAAAGAAAAGTCTACAATTATACGAAGTTTCAAAAATATAATGTCTAACCTAAAAATATTTTGTAATGTCCATTGCCTTTGAAATTACTATGGCTGCTTGCTATTTGCGAGCAAGAAATGCCAGATTTTGCTCTATAATGACTTTGTTCTCTATTATCGGCATTGCCCTTGGAGTTGCAACACTAATAGTGGTGATGTCTGTGATGAACGGATTCAGAGCAAAGTTGCTTGACTCAATACTTGGCATTGATGGCCATATTAACGTTTATTTTGATAGGAACATAAATTCAGATTACTACGCAGTTTCAAAATCTATTGAGAGAATTCCTGGTATATTAAAAGCTACTCCTATGACCAATGATCAAGTTATTATTGTAGCAAATGGTAAAATTGCAGGTAGCGTAGTGCGAGGTGTGTCAACTAAAGATTTGCTTGATAGTACTGCCGTTACAAATAATGTAATTATAGGTGATGTAAAAAAATTTGATGAAGGGATAATAATAGGAGCACGCTTAGCAGAAGTTTTGAACATTGACTATGGCGACGAAATTACGTTTATATCATCTGAAGAATTTGATGCATTACTTGGTGAAATGCCGCGAATGAAAAAATATAAAGTTATAGCAATATTTGATATGGGTATGTTTGAGTATGATAATACCTTGATATATATGCCTCTAAAATCAGCACAAGCCTTTTTTAATTATAAAAATAGCATAAAAAATATAGAAGTACTTGTAGACGACGTTACTAGAGCTGATAAGCTGGCAGATGCTATAGAAAAAGAAATAGGAATGGAAGCTGAAAGTTGGCAATCACAGCAAAGCCATTATTTTAGTGCTTTAAAAACTGAAAGAAATGTGATGTTTTTAATTCTCACTTTGATTATAGTTGTAGCAGCGTTTAATATTATCTCAAATTTAATGATGATAGTGCAAGAAAAGAAATCCGCGATTGCAATTATGCGTACATTTGGTGCAACAAGTGGAAGCATTATGCGTATATTTTGCGCTTGTGGTCTATTAATCGGTTTTACGGGAACTTGTCTTGGCTGTATTATAGGTGTCGTTTTTTCTCTCAATATCGAAAGCATTAGAGTGTTTTTAGAAAACATTACTAACGTCAAGCTGTTTGATCCTATGATATACTTTTTTTCAAGTTTGCCAGTAATATTAGTACCCCAAGACGTAGTAAATATTTCTGCACTTGCGTTACTCTTATCATTTTTAGCGACAATTGCTCCTGCGTTGCAGGCAGCTGCACAAGATCCTGCGGAGATACTACGTTATGAATGATACTCAGCAAAAGTACATAGGTTGGTTCTTAATTGTATTGTTATTTACCGGTTACATCACAATAAATAACATAATCTTTTTAAAAATAAATCAGCAAGAGAGTGAAAACAATGTGAAAGCTTTAACGGAAAACATGGATGAATTTAGAATGTTGCTTGAAGTTAATCAATCTAGAATAGAAAAAAAGATATTTGACCTCAAGAGAAGACAGCATACTCAATGTGAGCAAGGTGATAATAACTCAAGATGTAAGAACCTTGCAAAATTGCTATTACTTGTGGTTAAAATGAAGAATTCGTTATTGCGAGAAGCAAAATTTGATAACCATATAAATTCAATAAAGCCTTTGATATCAGAGCTTGACGATCCAGAGATAGAAAATGCAGTAGATGAATTAGAAAATTTGAAAGAGATAAATACCTTACACGAATTGAAGTTATCTTTTGAAAAAACTATTGATACTATCGATTACAACAAAAGTACATTGTCTAAAAAAATCATTTCAAACTGGATAAAGGTAGACGACCGAAATGATCCATTAAGAGTAAAATTCGCAGAAATTGAGGAGTCAATAAATGATAATGATTGGCAAAATATAACTGTTACAGTAAGCAATTTAACGCATTCAGAATTCAAGCCATGGCTGAATAAATTGAATGGTTTTATTGTAGCTTCTAAGAATATTTCAACAATATATCATCACTTATTACAATATATCTCATGATTTATTTTATAATTTTCGCTTTTTCGTTTTTATTTGGTATATGGGTCAAGGTAAGTGGTGAAGTAATAAAATTGGAATTAGGCAATTACACTATAAGTATTGATCTATATTTCATTATTTTTACTTGTGTAGTTTTATTATTTTTATTAATTACACTTGTACGCTTTTTTTCCTCCATTTCATCAACATTTGCCAACATAAGAAATAGAAGAAGGGATAGGGAAGAATTGCTTCTCTTTGAAGCTTTCTTTAGCATAGACTTAAACAATATAGAGAATGCCCAAAAGCTAGTTAAAAGTCTGAGTGAGGAGAGCGATAGGTTGTCTTTAATAAAGCTCTTTAACTCAGGTAAGACGGGAAATTACAGCTTTTTCAGTAACGGTTTAACAAATATTGCAAATAAAAATCGTAACTTAGCTCTACTTCTAGCCAATAAGCTGATTGTCCACCTCAAACAAGAAAAAGTAGTCTTTCAAAAATTTATAGAATATTGCTCTAGTTCAATTAACGATAAAATGCTATCTATTCCCTTTCAAATAGAGCATTGCATATTGAAAGAAGATTGGATTAATGCAATTTTGAGGTTGAAGGAAGCAGTTAAGTCCAATATTTTTCTCCCCTTTGATCATAAAGAAATGTTTGCAGTGTTTTATTGCGCTTTAGCAAAGCAATATGAAAGTAAAGGAAATTTTAAGGAGGCTATAAAGTCTTTATTTAGAGCACAACGTTATAGTGCAATTTTTCAGCCCATCAATTATTTAAAGGCAGAATTATATATTAAACTTGGAAAAATCAGAAAAGCTTCTGCAGTGCTAGAGGCAGAGTATACAGTAAATCCTACTCCTCAGTCAGCTAAAATGTACATCAATTTAAATAGTAAAGGTGCTGAAAGACTATACAACTTACGCCCTGATTATTATTTTAGTTACTGTTTACTTGCTTTGTCCTCAATGAGTTCAGGTAAATATGATCTTGCAAGTCAATATTTAGACACTGCTATGAAAAAAGCTAATTACATGTCAATCTACTTTATTGTAATACAACTCAAGGTTACATTGCAAGAACACGACAAGGTAATTTATTGGCTAAACAAGATGGGCTCAGAAGCTTTGCCTGATCCAGGCTGGAAATGTAAAAATTGTAACAGGGAACTAGAACAATGGGATCATAAGTGTTCAAGTTGTAATAGTTTTAATTGTGTTTATTATATATTATAAAATTCCACAAAGTGTAGAAATTACCATTAGGCTACTTTCACATTGATATTGCTGAAGTTAGAGCACTTTCTTAATATAATCCTTATCTCCAAACAATAAACCTGCAAGTTTCTTAGCTAGACTTGGTTTTAATGTCAAAAAAACTTGCTTTTAGACACTAACAGTTATATATTTTAATAAATCAGGGTTGTATACAAAATGAAGAGCTTAAAGGAATTATCCTTAAGAATTAAGAATATTAGGTCTGTACAGAAAACCACGAAAATAATGCAAATGGTTTCTGCAGCAAAGTTGTTACAAAGCCAAAAGAAGTTATTAAATTCAAAATTATATGTATCTAAGCTGCATAACATTATTTTTTCATTAATGCTATCAGTTGATCAAGAATTACTGGCAAAAATTCTAAATGTCAGTAACGACGGTTCTTACCTAGTATTCATTATTGCGTCTGATCGTGGCTTGTGCGGCAACTTTAACTCTTCTATTGTCAAATTTAGTCAAGAGCGTGTAAATAAGTCAATCGCAAATGGCAAAAAAGTAGATATTGTATTTCTTGGTAAAAAAGCTTTTGATGTAGGTAAAAATAGATTTGACTCTAAAAGTATCTTAAAAATTGAAAATAGTAAGGGAATCACGTTAAAGCACGTAGAAGCTTTGGTTGATGGTATAGATTTAAGTAAATACGATAAAGTTAAAGTTTTTTATAGTAAATTCTATAATACCTTCACGCAAAAACCAATGTTGGAAACAATAAAACCATGGAGTAAAGACTCATCCTTGATTGATAGCTCTCTGGCTGGTCCAACAACAGATTACGGCTATGAGTATGAACCACAAAATATTGAATTTATTTTAAAATCTTTGGTTCAAGATTACGTTGTAATTGCTCTTTACTCTGCTTTACTTGAAAGTGCAACGAGTGAGAATAGTGCTAGAATGGTTGCTATGGAATCAGCAAACAGAAACACTAAAGAGATACTGAACAAATTAGCATTGCTTTATAATCGTTCTCGTCAAGCAGCGATTACGACTGATTTAATTGAAGTTATAGGTGGTGCAGAATCTTTATAGAAATCTAAGGAATAGAAAATGAATATATTAAATATTGCAGCAGATATTACTAAACTAATAAAAAAGAAAAATCAAGATGCGGAAGTTACAATATATGAAACTAATAAGACTTCAGTTTCTCAGCGTCTATCAAAAATTGAGCAAATATCACAATCTAAAAATTGCACTGTAGGAATCAGAGCTATAGCAGGTAAAAACAAAGCTGCGTATATTTCTACAAACGATTTGAATAATCTGAGTGATACAGTAAGCCAAGTGGTAGAAATGGCAAAGAATGCGCCAGAAGATCCTTGCATTAATTTTGCTGTAAATGGTAGTAATTATATCTCTTCTGCAGATTTAAGTATCTCAGATAATAATGTTGTAACCGTTGATAACCTAAAAGAAATTGCTGAAGCTGCAGAAAATTCAGCCCTTGCACATAAGAGTATCACTAATTCTGAAGGAGCCTCTTCTTCATACGCTTTAGTGAATACAGTATTATCGACTGTTTCTGGTTTTATTGGCTCGTTTAGTAAATCAACCTTTGCTAATCAGGTCTCTGTTGTTGCTGGAAGAGAAAGTGAAATGAAGGTTGGTTACGATTATGATATAGCATGTAATTTTAGTGATTTAAAGTTGCCAGAGTTAATGGGAAAAGAAGCAGCAAAAAGAGCAGTTGATCAATTGAATTCACGTACAATGAAAACTGGTAAATTTCCAGTTATTTTTGAAAAAAGAGCAGCAAAAGGGCTAGTAAAAAGTTTTGCTTCTGCTATAAATGGGAGCAGTATTATAAGCAACAGTTCTTTCTTGAGGGGTAGTTTAAACGCTCAGATTTTCAACGATAGAATTAATATTATCGATGATCCATTGTTGCCAAGAGGCATAGCATCGAGACCATTTGATGGAGAAGGGATAACTAGCAAGAAAAATATATTTGTAAAAAACGGAATATTACAAAATTGGATTTTAGACTTATACTCGGCTAGAAAATTAGACTCAGAAACAACCGGAAGCGCAACTCGTGCAAGTAATGCTGCAGTTATTCCTGCAGCTAGTAACCTCTACATTGAGAATGGTGATGTATCGTTTGAAGAATTAATTCAGGAAGTGAAAGAGGGAATATATGTAACTGATTTATTTGGTTTTGGTGTCAATTTAATCAATGGCGATTACAGCCAAGGCGCTTCCGGATTTTTTATAGAAAATGGAAAAATAACGTATCCAATACATGAGATTACCATTGCTAGCAATTTGAAGGATATGTTTAGCAATTTAGTCGTTGCAGATGATCTAACTTTTTGTGGGCAATTTAATTCACCAACGATTAAAGTTAGCGAAATGACGGTTGCAGGTTCGCTTAACGATTAAAAAATTTATTTGCATCAAGTACAACAATTGTGTATTATTGTCATGTAATGTTAAGAATAGACTATGGAGTATAAAGGTTTAGTTTCAATAGCTAAGCTTAAAGCATTCTCAATCGTAATTTTAAAGTTTTTCATCACATTAGTAATGTTAGTTAATAATTTAGGAGTTGTTTAAATGGAATTTGGTAATGTAAAATGGTTTAATGCCGAAAAAGGCTATGGTTTCATCAAGCCAGAAGGTAAAGGGGGTGACGTTTTTGTACATATTAGCACATTGGAACGTTCGGGAATAAGACCTGAGGCACTTAAAGGAGAGAATAAAGAGAAGGGAATAAAAGGAGAAAGGGTGAGTTATGAGGTTAAAGAGGAGCGCGGTAGAAACGGAGAAGATAAAAAATCTGCAATAAATTTAAGATTGGAAGATTAATCTATTATGAAGTCTTTTAACAGGATTAACGTATTGTGAATAATTTTCATGAGATGGGTCTCCCAGCTTCGCTTAGACAAGCTCTAGATAAAAATAATCTTTTCGTCCCAACTCCGATTCAAATACAAGCGATTCCCTTAGCGCTACAAGGTAAAGATATTCTCGGATCTGCTCAAACGGGGACTGGAAAAACTTTAGCATTTGCTATTCCGTTGGTTGCTAAGTTGCTGAATGAGCCTAACACTGGTTCAGCTTTAGTCATCGTGCCAACCAGAGAGCTTGCGCATCAGGTAACAAATGAGATAAGAAAACTCTTATCTCAAAATTCTGCACTAAGGGTCGCTTTGTTGATTGGTGGTGAGCCTATTTTTAGGCAGCTAAATCAGCTTCAGAAAAAACCACAAATTGTAATAGGTACTCCTGGTCGTATTGTAGACCATATTGAGCGTAAAACTTTGATTACTCGCAATGTTAGCGTTCTTGTGCTTGATGAAACGGATCGTATGTTTGATATGGGCTTTGGAGTTCAGATTGAAGAAATTATGAAGCATTTGCCTAAAATAAGGCAAACTCTTATGTTTTCTGCAACTCTTCCTGGAGATATAGTAAAACTTGCTGAGAAGTACCTTAATCGACCAGAACGTATTTCTGTTGATTGTGAGGTTACAACTTCTGTAAAAATTAAGCAAGAAATTGTTTATGCATCAGAATCAGAAAAATATGAAAAGCTTGTTACACAACTATGTCAGCGCGAAGGATCAATCATTATCTTTGTCAAAACAAAGCGAGGAGCGGATCAGCTAGCTAACAGATTGCACAAAGATGACTATAGCGCTTTAGCAATTCATGGTGATTTAAGGCAGCACAAGCGCGAAAGGGTCATTAATTCTTTTCGTCGTGGCCGTAATCAAATCATGGTTGCAACAGATGTTGCTTCTCGCGGCCTTGATATTCCCCACATTCAACATGTTATCAATTATGATGCACCACAATCGCAAGCTGACTATATTCATCGTATAGGTAGAACTGCACGCGCTGGAGCTGAAGGGTATGCGCTATCTTTTGTTACACCTCAAGATAAGAGAAGACTGCCTGCACTGGCAGACAAAGAAGGAGAGCTAAATTTTGATTGTAGTGTGCAATTTAAAAAACGTAACAGCAAAAAGGTCTTTAAAAGGCCAAGTACGTTAAAGACTAAATACGGTAGAAAAAAGATCAATGCATTTAAGAAGAAAAGCAGAGTACTAGAAAAAGCGTATTAAATAGGATTTACCTACAATTTGATAAGCGTAAAACTCGTCATTCCGCTACTCATTAGCGGAATCTATGCTGAGATATTGCGGTGCTATGACGTAGATCCAGAGTGGGATTCAAATTGGCTACAGCGAACTGCTGGATTTCAATTTTTTTAATAATTGTGTGCTATTCATTATATATGAGTTCCCACTTTTAAAGAGAATAGGAGATGATTTCCAAAAACTTAGAGGCAAGTTTGAATAGAGCACTATTCATTGCTTCTAATTTTAATCTTAAATATGCGAAAGTAGAACATTTATTGCTGGCGTTAACTAAAGACGTGGATGTAAATTACGTTTTATCAAGATGTAATATCAGAGCCGATGAAATCATCAGTATGGATAACATTCTATCAAGATGCAATATTAAGGCTAATGATTATAATAATAATATAAAAGGGTTTTTACAAAGCAGTTCTGAATTGATTATCAGTGGAGTTAAACCTAGCTCAATGTTTCAATGCATAATACACAGAGCAATAATACGGGCTCATAGCTTGGGGAAAAAAGAAATAAATGGAGCAAGTGTTCTAGTAGAAATTTTGTCTGGGCAAGATTTATACGTTGAAGATCTATTGCAGAAACAAAGTGCGAAAGATTCCAATTTGATTTACCACATATCTAACATGAAATACTCTAACGATATAGATGAATACACCACTAATCATAAAGTAAAACTTGATAAAAATAATGATGCTCCTACTACAGTAAATAAAGGTGAGCTACTAAAAGATGAGGAAATTCTACAAAGTTATTGTAAAAATTTAAATGACTATGCAAGAAGCAAAAAAATAGATTATGTTATTGGTCGTGATTATGAATTAAATCGCACTATAGAAATATTATTGAGGCGTAGAAAAAACAACCCTTTATATGTTGGAGATCCAGGTGTTGGCAAAACCACAATAGTTGAGGGTTTGGTACTCAAAATCATTGAAAACAGTGTTCCAAGTGCGCTCAGGTCCAGTATAATTTATGCTTTGGATTTAGGGTCACTCCTTGCAGGGACACGCTATAGAGGTGATTTTGAAGAGAGAATAAAATCTATAATAAAAGCGATTGAGGCAAAACCAGGTGCTATCCTTTTTATTGACGAAATACACACTATCATTGGAGCAGGTTCTACAAGTGGTAGCTTTCTTGATGCAGGTAACCTACTCAAACCTGCGCTTGCAAGAGGTACACTGCGTTGTATAGGTGCAACTACATATAGAGAATACAGCAATAGTTTTGAAAAAGATAAAGCATTAGCGAGGAGGTTTCAAAAAATTAATGTTAAGGAATCTTCTGTTAACGAAACGATAAAGATACTAGATGGTATAAAGCACTACTATGAAGGGTATCATGGAGTATATTATACAAAGAATGCCATTAGGTCTGCGGCTGAACTTTCGCATAAGTATATTACTGGGCGAATATTACCTGATAAAGCGGTTGATGTTATTGATGAGGCAGGGGCATATTGTAAATTGCTAAGAAACAGGGGTAAAATTGTAAATAGTAGAGATATTAAGAATACCATTACTAGAATTACAAATGTGCCTTGCGGATCTGAATCTGATGATTTGCAGAAAGTAAAGTCTTTAAAAGCTAATCTAGAGAAGGTGATTTTTGGCCAAGAGCAGGCAATAGAATCTCTTGTTAATTCTATTAAAATTGCTAAATCTGGGTTGAGAAATTACAATAAGCCTTTAGCAAATTATCTTTTTGCAGGGCCAACCGGTGTTGGTAAAACCGAGCTAGCAAAACAATTAGCAGAAAGCATGGGCATGAATCTTATACGCTTTGATATGTCCGAATATATTGAGTCTCATACGATATCAAGGATGATTGGTTCTCCTCCTGGATATGTAGGTTATGATCAGGGTGGATTACTCACAGAGTCTGTATCTAATAATCAATATAGTGTTGTGCTGCTTGATGAAATTGAAAAGGCTCATAGCGATATCTATAATATATTGCTACAAATTATGGATTATGGTTGCGTTACAGACACTTACGGACGTAAAGTTAACTTTTCCAATATAATCTTAATTATGACAACTAATGCAGGAGCAGCTGAACGCAGCAAAAGTTTTGTTGGCTTTGGGCATAAAAAATTTAACACTGGTGATAGTGAAAAAGCGATAGAACAGGTTTTTAGCCCTGAATTTCGTAATCGTCTTGATGCGATTATTTCTTTTTCTGACTTAAATGCGGATATAATTCTGCATATTGTAGATAAATTTATTCAGGAACTGAAAAAGCAGCTGACGCAAAAAGGCATAAACTGCTTGGTAGAAGATGAAGTGAAATCTTATCTTGCACAAACAGGTTATAGTAAGGAAATGGGAGCACGTCCGATAGAGAGACTTATTGAAAAAGAGATAAAAAGTTACTTAGCGGAAGAAATACTGAATCGTAAATTAATAAAAGGAAAGAAATTAAGAATCTATATGAATAAAGTAGAAAATAAAATTGCTTTTGATATAGTTTAAAATCCTTGTATTGAACTTCATCTTTGTTACAATCTATAACTTAAATTCAATTTGAATTATAGTGATAAGTGATAAAGTAAAACAAGTCCTAAGCTACTACGAAAGTGAAAACCCTGGGGTAAAAGCAAATCTTACTCGTATTCTCATGCATGGAAAGCTTGGCGGCACTGGCAAGTTAGTGATTCTGCCAGTAGATCAAGGATTTGAGCATGGTCCAATTAAAAGTTTTGAAGTTAACCCTGATGCTTATGACCCACATTATCATTTTCAGCTTGCGGTTGATTCGGGAGTAAGTGCATATGCTGCTCCACTTGGTATGATTGAAGCTGGTGCTGCAACTTATGCTGGAATGCTCCCACTTATTTTGAAACTTAATAGTTCCAACTCTTTACATTCAAAGGATCTAACCTCTGATCAGGCAATAACCTCTTCTGTGAAAGATGCGCTGCGTTTGGGCTGCTTAGCTGTCGGATTTACTATATATCCTGGTTCTGCTAAGTGTTTCGATATGATGGAGGAAGCCCGTGGAATCATAGCTGAAGCCAAATCTTACGGGCTTGCAGTAGTGCTATGGTCTTATCCACGCGGTGAAGGGATTTCCAAAGAAGGTGAAACAGCAGTTGATGTTATTGCCTATGCTGCACACATAGCAGCTTTGCTTGGCGCTAATATAATAAAAGTAAAACTTCCAACTAAATATTTGGAAAGGGAGAAAATAGAAACAGAAAATATTGAATCATTATCTAAAAGAATTGAATATGTTAAAAGGTCTTGTTTTGCAGGGAAAAGAATAGTAGTTTTTTCTGGTGGTGAATCGAAGGAAGTAGATAACATATACAATGAAGCGAAAGAAATTAAGCAGGGTGGCGGTAATGGTTCAATCATTGGACGTAACACTTTTCAACGCAAAAGGGAGGAGGCTTTATCTATGCTAAAAGATATAATGGATATCTACACATAAAAAACGGCTGGGTGGCAGAATGGCTTATGCGGAGGACTGCAAATCCTTTTATACCGGTTCAATTCCGGTCCCGGCCTCTTTCATTCTCTATATCTTGTAAAAGTTAACAGTAGCTTTAAGTGTGTAACCTATAGAGAAAGCTTGTCCATAGTAAAATCAATTTCTTTTCAAGTTATGGTTATACTCTTATAGCGTTTCATGGTAAAAAATAAACTAAAAATAAGCAAAGTGTTTTACAAACGTAATTTACTATTTTTACTACCGCCCGAAGTTGCTCACTCTTTGGCAATTATGGCATTAAAGAAAATGCCTTATAAGAATCCTATAGAGCTACCAGAATCTTTGAGTGTGAATTTTTTTGGTAATAAGCTCAGAAGCCCCATAGGTCTGGCTGCAGGTTTTGACAAGAATGCAGAAGTTATAAGGCCTATGCTCTCATTTGGTTTTGGGTTTATTGAAACTGGTACTGTAACTCGTAATCCACAATATGGAAACAAAAAGCCAAGAATTTTTCGGTTAATTAAAGATCAAGGGGTAATTAACAGATTGGGATTTAACAATAAAGGAATAGACTATTTTCTTAAACAAATAGGTGAAACCAAGCTTGATGACTGCATTTTTGGCATCAACATAGGAAAAAACAGTACATCAAAGGACCAAATCAGCGATTATGTTGACTTAATAAAGATAGTATATGGAAAGAGCAATTATATAGTGCTGAACATCTCATCCCCAAACACGCCTAATTTACGCAATCTGCACAATAAGCAAGAATTATCGGAATTGTTGAAATCCGTAACTCTAACCCGAAAATCAATTGATAATTCTAAATCCATACCAATAATATTAAAAATCTCACCAGATGTAGATCAGCAAACGAAAGAAAATATCGCTGAGCTTGCGTTGGAATATAAGATTGACGGATTAACAGTAAGCAACACTACGGTAAGTAGAGATAATCTGCATTCTCACCATAATGAGAGTGGTGGGTTGAGTGGCAAACCGCTGTTTAAACTTTCAACCGAGTTATTGGGCGATATGTACAAATTTACTAAGGGCAAAATATTATTGATAGGGTGCGGAGGAATCTCAAGTGGTGCTGATGCATATAAAAAAATAAAGGCAGGAGCTTCTTTGGTGCAGTTGTACACTGCTCTCATATACCACGGACCTCAAGTTGTAAACAAAATTAATCTAGAACTTGCAGAACTAATAAGGAGAGATGGATTTAGTAACATTAGTGAGGTGGTGGGTTGTATACATTAATTTTGGAAGTTGGTGGTATTATTTTAATAAAATAAAACTAATTCTCTGGTATAAAGGTGGTAGAAAGTGCTTTTCTTTTAAATAATTGGTATGAAGAGTTTGAATGATGCAATATCTAAGATCATTGATTATAAATTTACAAATTATGCAATATTAGAAGAGGCACTAACTCACCCAAGCGTAAATAAAAGGAATAGCAAAAACCAGATTGTAAGCTACGAAAGACTAGAGTTTTTGGGCGATAGTGTTTTGAATATGGTTGTATCTGCCACACTGTTTAAACTATTTCCTGAAGAAAAAGAAGGAGCATTGGCAAAAAGAAAGACGGATTTAGTTTGTGGCAACACCATTGCTAATGTTGCTAAAGAAATAAAATTAGGCAGCTTTATCATCATGAATAATAGTGAACGCTGCAATGGAGGGAGATGTAACTTAAAAAATTTAGAAAACTCGCTTGAAGCACTAATAGGTGCAATTTATATTGATGGCGGGCTTGAAAATGTTGAAAAATTTATTATCCAATATTGGGAAAAGCTAGCTAAAGGCATGCTTGACCCCCCTCAAGATCCTAAAACCTCACTGCAAGAGTGGACTCAGAAAAACAAATTGCCTTTACCAGAGTATGAGCTTGTAAAACAAACTGGACCAGCGCACAATCCTGAATTTACTATATCAGTTTGCATAGAAGATTATGGTAAAGTTTCTGCATGCGCTTCTAGTAAAAAGATTGCTGAACAAAAAGCTGCTGAGTTGATGCTAGAAAAAATTGGAAAAGACGCTTCAGTTTAGGCAAAATAGGCATTAATGTAAATTTTAAGGAAGCTAATAGCGTTTAGGGTAAATGGTCAATTTAAGGAGAAGCATAGTATTATTCATAAAAAAGTTGATTTACCAAAAATCAAGCCTTATGTAGTGGAATATCAATGGCTGTTGTCGGAGATGCGGAAAAAAAGAAGTAGCAAGTTACCAAAAGGTGTTATGCCAGATACATTTGGTCCAAGAGTTGTTTTGTGAAGTTGACAGAGTCAAGGAGAATGAAAGTTTTAAAAAATAGCATATTTTTTAATTATAAAAATTTGATATTAACTGTTGTTGGTTGATTGAGTAAAAACCAGTGAATGGTCACGTTAAAACATATTTTTAAATTTCTGCCAAAATCCTGGTTTATTATCATTAACCTTTGTAAATGTTATATTTAAACTGTATTTCGGATCATTTGGCACGTCGTATTTTATGCTAAATGTTGAAACTTTATCGTTATTGTAAATATGTACATCATCATATGATAGCTTTGTTGTGTAACACTTTACATACTTTTGCTTATCATGCACTAAATCACCTGACTCCCTTTCTAGTTCCACAAATTTCGTTTTTTTCTGACATTCCTTCATTTTTATTAAATCCTTATCTAGTGATATTGAAACTGGCAACGTATTTCCAGCATATTCTTTAGCTAAAAGTTCACTTTGAGGATACATTTTTATTTCCCTGCCAAAATGTGAGTCTATGAAATTATTACTCCAAAATTTATCGCCAGAATGCACGTACTCATCAGTAGCATACGGCACCCCACCATAATTGCATTGAACTTTGTAATCTCCAACACTGTTGTTTTGAAAAAAATCATGAATAGCAGTGTAGCTACCGGCAGCATCATTTATATAATCCATTACTTTATTCCTTAAATTTTTAGTTCATTATATCATAATCATTATGCCAATCAATCAAAAAAGCTCTCCCTTGCTGTTTTTAAAACTGATTTTGAGCAAGCGCTCTCGATTAGTTGGGAGCGTATTTGTAAGATTGTGACATTCGTGCCTCCCAGTTTTTCACATACTGCTGAATCAATTCAGGATAATCTGTAATAATTAATAAATTTTCAGCATTTCCTTTTTTAGCTGTCTTACTAAGGTTAAATGACCCTGTGATGACTTTTTGATTGTCAGCAATCATTAGACCTCTTTCGAAACTCATATAGACAGCTCAAAATTGTGAATTCCTGCTATAAAATTGAATCTTAAGCCAAAACGTTTTCTCCGATTGCGGTATCTGTCTGCAATAATTTTGAATCTTTTTAACAGACCAATTACATTCTCAACTACTACTCTTTTGCTTGCTAGCTCCCGATTTTCTACCTTTTTTTCCTTAATTAAGGGACTCTTTTTCATCCTTCTGTGTGGCAACTCGACATTTTTGTGAATTTTCTGAAAACCTCTATAGCCAGCATCGGCTAAAACTTTTATACCTTCTGATACATGCACTTTTGACTCCTTGAAAAGCCGAAAGTCATGCTTTCTCCCGTTTGAAAATGACGTACAAATAATTTTCTTGCTCTTCTTTTCTGCAATTATTTGGGTTTTTAGCGTATGTTTTTTCTTCTTTCCTGAATAAAATCTTTTCTGCTTTTTTTTGGTCTCTCTACAGGTGTTTCCGTTGCATCAATCACCAGAATCTTATATTCCACGTCGCTTTTTAGGAGTTCTTTTCGTCCTGGCAATGCGAAATCTGGGTGTTGTATTAGAGTATCCTCTACCCATTTTACAGTTTTATATGCCGTACTTTCACTTACTCCATAACTTTGACTTATGTGAAAATATGTACGGTATTCTCGTAAGTATTCTAATACCATGAGCAGCATATTCTCCTCGTTTAGCTTATTTTTCCTTCCTCCTTTGGCTTTCTTTTTTTTATTCTCTTCACATAAAATCCCTACCATTTTGTTAAATGTTGATCTCTTTACTCCTGTTAGTCGACGAAACTCCCCTTTATCGAGCTCTTTCACTATTTCATACTTCATTTCTCCTTACCTCAAAATTACTATTTTTACTACTTTATCCTAGTTTCGAAAGAAGTCTATTATCTTATTATGAGCAATCTTTGGCTTATCATCGATCCAAATTGGTACTCCACCTGAAAATAATTCATTTATAACACTATATTTTGAGTAGAGTTGCGATTTATCTAAGATGACTTTAACATCAACACCGCGTTCTTTAGCATTAATCAAAGATTTTGCAACTGTTCCAAGAGTAAATGTATATTCTTGAACTAAGATAGATTTTTTAGACTGATCTATTACGTTGATTATCGGTACAGCACAATCTTCTCCAGGTGAAAAGCAAACCGTAGCTTTTGGGCAGGGCGAAAATATAAAACCCGCATAGTAATACAGAGAAAAACACATTAACAAGAATAAAAAGTGAAAAAGCCTCACAACAACCCACCCCCGGATATACGGCGATAGGCTACATTATAATTTAATCACCTGTCAATAGACTTCTTGCATAGTTTTTGGCAACAACCGTTAGATGTACAGTCCCAGAGTGTGATGGTATGATAAAATATGAGAAAAAAATACCATCAAAGGAGGAGTTATGGGACAAATATTGCATGGGTGCGCCAAAACAACACAGACGATTCGTAGAGCAATACAAAATAGAAAAGAGAGCATAGCAAAACTCTCCAAGCATTATAACCTTAATCCAAAAACTATTATTAAGTGGAGAAAACGTTCATTTACGAAAGATGCTGATATGGGTCCAAAGCGTCCAAGATCGACTGTTTTAACGCTAGAAGAGGAAGCTATAATAGTTACATTTCGCAAGTATACACTACTGCCACTAGATGATTGCCTTTACGCTCTGCAGTCTACAATTCCGCATTTGACTCGCTCTAGCTTGCATCGTTGTTTACAAAGACACAACATTAGCAGATTACCAACTGTTGATGGAGAAGTTAAGTCAAAAAAGAAATTCAAACAATATCCTATCGGTTACTTTCATATTGATATTGCTGAAGTTAGAACTGAGGAGGGCAAATTACATTTGTTTGTTGCTATTGATAGGACATCCAAATTTACCTATGTTGAGTTGCGTAACAGTGCTACAAAACCCATAGCTGCTGAGTTCTTACGTAATTTGATTAGAATTTTACCGTATAAAATCCATACTATTTTGACAGATAACGGTATACAATTTACAAACCAGAAGCGTCATAAGTATGCTTTCCAACATATATTTGATAGAGTTTGCGAAGGGAATGTTATTGAACATCGTTTGACAAAAGTTAGCCATCCTTGGACGAATGGGCAAGTCGAGCGTATGAATAAAACTTTAAAGGATGCTACAGTTAAGAAGTATTACTATCAATCGCACCAGCAACTTAAAGAACACCTTTATAACTTTGTTATGGCTTATAATTATGCAAAGAGACTCAAAACTCTTAAGGGTCTTACTCCTTATGAATTTATATGTTATCAGTGGACACAGTCTCCAGAATTATTTATACTAAATCCACACCATCACACTCTGGGACCATACATCTAAGAAAAAACAGATATACCACGACATGCTATTTAATACGGTTGTTATCAAAGGAAATATTAAATGAGTTGCTATAACTATCGTTATCATATAAATTATGCTGATGAATTGAACTAAGGGAAGATTATGAATGAAGAGATAGTAAAACATTTGAACAAATTATTGACCAATGAGCTAACTTCTGTACGCCAGTATCTTTTGCATTTTGCGATTCTCAAAAACAATGGAATTAATAGATTTGCAGAAA
This sequence comes from Wolbachia endosymbiont of Wiebesia pumilae, assembly GCF_017869285.1. NCBI lineage: Bacteria > Pseudomonadati > Pseudomonadota > Alphaproteobacteria > Rickettsiales > Anaplasmataceae > Wolbachia > Wolbachia endosymbiont of Wiebesia pumilae. The sequence goes on along the minus strand of NZ_CP054557.1, from coordinate 613,593 downwards.
AGGTAAAAAATGAGCTTAACGAAGAACTTGAACATGCAAACAAGTTGGCAGAAAGAATTTTGTTATTCAAAGGAGTTCCAAATTTTCAGGATACAAACGAAATATCAAAGCATGATGGAAAGTTTACAAAAGACACAATACGGAAAATCTTAGAAGCTAATTTGAAATTAGAGGGAAAAGGTATTAAGGATATCAAAGAAACGATTTCTATCGCTGAGAAAGAAAAAGATTTTGTTAGTGTAATGTTATTAGAAGAGATGTTAAAAAATGAAGAAGAGCACTTCCATTGGATTGAAAAACAGATTGACCTTATTGAACTAATGGGTGTTGAAAACTATTTAAGAACACAAATATAGAGTGTTAAAAAAAATAGTATTTATTTTAATTGTACCTTGCTTGCTCCTTTTTTTATTAGGATTATGGCAAGTATTCAGATTGAACTGGAAGAATAATATTATCAAAAATATGAGTCTTCCTGTTGTTCATCTGTTGCCCAATAACGACCTTGAAAAATTTAACTATAGGCATGTCAAGATTGATGGGATTCTAAGTGACATAGAACTATATGTTTTTGCAGGGCAACACGGCTATCACGTGCTGTCTCCTATGTTGCTCACTACTGGACGTTACATGTTGGTGAATAAAGGAATAGTCGGAGAAAAAAAGGAGAAAAAAGTAAAAATTGAAAAAGTAGTTGCAGATGGAATTTTATATTGCGATAGCAATAAAAGTAAAAATTGGTTTATCAAGAACGATACTGCTTCGAATACATGGTTTACCCTGAGTACAGAAGAAATTTCCAATGAGTTAGGTATTAAGCTAGAGAAGTGTGTATTGTGGCCGAACAATTTTGGCAGCAAAGTAGCTATACAGCCAATGAAGCATTTGGAATATGCAACCACTTGGTTTGCACTTTCCTTAATTTGGTTGATTATGTGCGTAATTTACTATAGGCAAAACCTCAATAAAGCTTGAAGCTTTCTGTACATAAAATTAGAGAAGTAGTTATTCATCTTTATCACTACCAAGGTCTTTTAACATACTGTAATTGCCTTTTCTGAATCTACTTTTTAAAGACGTAACTCCACTTTCGCTAATACCACTAAGGCTCAGTGCAGCTCCACCTAGCTGCAATCCTATCTCAGATGTTTCAGGAATAATTTTACTAGCTCCTAGATCTCTATAAACCTCCACATTACTCAGATCTGGTAAGCGTATTACAATATTTACATGCGGAAAATTTGCTGCAACTAAAGAAACAACTTTTTTTATAGTAACTTCATTCTTTATTGAAATAACGAGAGCTTGAGCTCTTTCTATTCCTACCGATTTTAAAATTTCACATCTTGTAACATCTCCAAGATATATAGGAAAACTATCACTTTTTCCTTCTTTGACTATTTTCGATTGAATATCTACAACAACGTAACTTAAATGCTCTGCCGTAAGCATTTTTGTTACCATATATCCCACTCTACCAAATCCAGCAACTATCACATGGTTATAAAGATCTTGTGTATCTGTTTCAACAGCTTCATCATCTAATATTGTTTTCTCAGTGCTAAATGAGTTTGCTACCCAATCTCCAAGCCCCGATAAAAGAGGAGTGAAAGCCATGGTTACTGTAGTTACCATCATAAGTACTTGAGCGATTTCACTTGGTAGCACATTTAGCTCATCTGCTAAGCGAAACAAAATAAACGCAAATTCACTGCCTTGTGAAAGCAGTAACCCAGCTTGTATAGCAGGTGCACTCTTAAACCCAAAAAATCTACACAATATATATATAATAGATGTTTTTAAAACGATAAGGATAATCGATAATAAAGTAATTAGTGGTAACTTATTGAGTAAAAGTTCGGTATTGATGGACATACCAACAGTCATGAAAAATAAGCCAAGAAACAAATCTTTAAATGGCAATACTGCGTGTTCTACTGAGTGTCTATATTCTGTTTCTGCAACTAACAATCCAGCAACAAATGCACCTAATGCTAACGATAAATGGAATTGCTCAGTAATAAATGCTGCACCTAATACTATTAAAAGCGTTGTTGATATAAAGATCTCATTACTTTCCATTTTAGCAATAACCGAAAATAAAGGTCTAAGCAATAATCTACCAGTTATAAATATCAGCACTAATGCAATAGCTGCTTGCACCAATGAACCTGCCAATGAGCTTATCAGGCTGTGCTCAGAATTGCCAGTAAGTAAAGGTACCAATACTATTAATGGTACCACTGCAAAATCTTGCATTAATAGCACTGCTATCGACAACCTACCAACCTGACTTGCTTGAGAACCTTTTTCTTGCAGAACCTGCAACACTATTGCTGTTGAGGATAGCGCAAGCCCACCACCAATAACTGTTGCTATATTCGTATTCACTCCGAAAGCAAGAGCGATGCACCATATTGCTACCATGGTAACTATAACTTGAAGAGAACCGAACCCAAATACATGAATACGCATAGCGATCAGGCGTTCAAATGTCAATTCAAGGCCTATAATGAATAATAGAAAAACTACACCAAATTCTGCAAGATTATCCATTGCTTCAGCTGAGTGTATCAGATTAAATCCGTGAGAACCAATAACTGCACCTGCAACGAAGTAACCAAGCACTGGACTAATATTCATTTTCCAAAATGCTATGACTATAAACACAGCAGCAGAAAGCAAAATTATAATATCAAACAAATGCTGAGAGCCACTGTGCATGATATTTAACCTGTAGAATTAGACCATTTAATTGAGCAGCCAATACTTGATTTTTGGTCAATTGGAGAATTACCAGTTTCTGCAATAAATTTCATAGCTTGAAATAAGTCACTACTTCCTACTTCATAGCTTTGAACCTTTTCTTTTTTTGTGTCGTTAAAACGTCCACGATAGCAAAGGTTTAAATTGGAATTAAAGCCGAAAAAGTCGGGAGTGCAAACAGCCCCGTATTCTTTAGCTATTTTCTGTGTACTATCAATTAAATATGGAAATATAAACTTATTTTCCTTGGCAAAATTAATCATATTTTCAAAGGAATCTTCTGGATATTCATTTACATCATTTGGCATTATTGCAATGGTGTTTACCTGATAATCTTTTTTCAATTGATCAACATCGCTTACCAGATTGCTAATAATTGACTGAACGTAAGGACAGTGATTGCATATAAACATTATAATAAGACCATTTTTTCCACAACAGTCACTTAATGCATAATATTTATTGTCTACTCCCAAAAGATTAAAATCTTTTGCAGTAAAACTAAAATCGACTTTAGGAGTATTCAGAGCAACCATAGACTATTATTATACCACATGTAATTTACGGTCTTATTATTTAAATGTCAAGCGGTTTCTATGTATACTGTTTGCATATTCTTTTTTAGTATTATAATTATAAAACTTATGTTCATAACTTTCGAAGGAATAGACGGCTCTGGTAAAACAACACAATCTAAGCTACTTGCAAATCATTTTAAGCAAATTCGCGGCGAAAATAATGTGGTATTGACTCGAGAACCAGGTGGCACTAACTTTGCAGAGAAGGTAAGAGGAGTATTGTTAACGAATAATATTGATTCTATTTCTGAACTCTTGCTACTTATCTCGATGAGGCGCGAACATATGAAAAAATTAATATTACCAGCTCTTGCAGAAGGAAAAATAGTGATTTGTGATCGGTTTATTGATTCAACTATTGCATATCAAGGATATGGGTTTGGAGTTGACTTAGGGCTAATAAGGGACTTACATAAGCTAGTGGAAATTAAATATCCAGATATTACATTCATTCTAGATATTGATGTTAAAGTTGGGTTAAATAGAGCAAAAGACAAGAATAAATATGAAGAAATGGATGTTAATTTTTACAATAAGGTCAGAAAAGGATTTCAGGAAATAGCCATAAAAGAGCCCGTTAGGTGCAGTGTTATCACTGGAATTGAAACAAAAAATGATAATCACGTACACAATGAAATTATTGATAAAATCACCTAGCTTGTGATAGAAAATTATCAATTTCAGGTAACATTATTTCATATGAATAACTTTTTGTTTGAGTAGCTAAAAAATCCTGTATTTTGTCTGGATCTTCTTCACTTATCATCTTATATGCCCTTGCGAGGTTCATTAATTCACTTCTATTTTTTTTATTGCTTACTTCAGTAATAGTAAAAAATTGATCAAAATGGTCTAAGAGGTCTTTATTTTTTATTGAAGACACAATATCGTCAATTTCTTTCACATATAATGCAAGTTTGTGTGCTTTACTACGATCTTCAAAACAAAGATTAACAAGCACGTTACGAAACCTATCTTTCGTAGTACTTCTCACTTCTGCTAATAAGGACTTAATATTTTCTTGGCAATGCACTCTCTTTACCGATTCAGCCGGTTCAACCATACCAAGAACATTCTTTACCAAAGATTTTTCTTCACAACTAAATATGAACATGTAATAACCCATCGATAAAGTGAAGAGCAAGAACATAGCCGGAAGTAAAAACGGAGCTAATACATTTTGTGACGCAGGGAAAATAAACCAGGTAACAGTTGCTATTGACACAGTTACAAATAATCCTGATAAACATAATTGTGCTTTTCTTCTATAATTCTGATCAATAACTGTACTTACACCAATAGAAGCTATATCAATCATTACTCACACCTCATTAAACATTAATAATAACTGAATAGACCTCTTTCGAAACTCATATAGACAGCTCAAAATTGTGAATTCCTGCTATAAAATTGAATCTTAAGCCAAAACGTTTTCTCCGATTGCGGTATCTGTCTGCAATAATTTTGAATCTTTTTAACAGACCAATTACATTCTCAACTACTACTCTTTTGCTTGCTAGCTCCCGATTTTCTACCTTTTTTTCCTTAATTAAGGGACTCTTTTTCATCCTTCTGTGTGGCAACTCGACATTTTTGTGAATTTTCTGAAAACCTCTATAGCCAGCATCGGCTAAAACTTTTATACCTTCTGATACATGCACTTTTGACTCCTTGAAAAGCCGAAAGTCATGCTTTCTCCCGTTTGAAAATGACGTACAAATAATTTTCTTGCTCTTCTTTTCTGCAATTATTTGGGTTTTTAGCGTATGTTTTTTCTTCTTTCCTGAATAAAATCTTTTCTGCTTTTTTTTGGTCTCTCTACAGGTGTTTCCGTTGCATCAATCACCAGAATCTTATATTCCACGTCGCTTTTTAGGAGTTCTTTCCGTCCTGGCAATGCGAAATCTGGGTGTTGTATTAGAGTATCCTCTACCCATTTTACAGTTTTATATGCCGTACTTTCACTTACTCCATAACTTTGACTTATGTGAAAATATGTACGGTATTCTCGTAAGTATTCTAATACCATGAGCAGCATATTCTCCTCGTTTAGCTTATTTTTCCTTCCTCCTTTGGCTTTCTTTTTTTTATTCTCTTCACATAAAATCCCTACCATTTTGTTAAATGTTGATCTCTTTACTCCTGTTAGTCGACGAAACTCCCCTTTATCGAGCTCTTTCACTATTTCATACTTCATTTCTCCTTACCTCAAAATTACTATTTTTACTACTTTATCCTAGTTTCGAAAGAAGTCTAATGATAGCATTATTGTGATGAAAATGCAATATTATGAATATTTTAATACAATTTATATTGACAGTTACAATTCTGAATGTTTTATTGCAGCGTTAGCTGATTAGCATTTTTAAGATGAGGTCAACTCTCATAGAGAGAGGATTTTTTTACTTTCTCATTCTTCTCATTTTCTTCTCTAACAATTTTTTTTCCGTTTAGTATATCCTTTATTTCATCTCCTGTTAAAGTTTCAAACTCCAGTAGATTTTCAGCAATAAGCTCTAAGCCTTTCTTATGCTTGGTCAAAATGTCTTTTGCTTTTTCATAGCAAGAAGATATGATTTTTTTCACTTCTTCATCTATGAGCTTTAGCGTATCTTCAGATGTCATATGAGGATGTTGTGGATCTTGCTGCTCACGATTGTGATACACTAGCCCTATCTCATCATTCATTCCACATTTTTTTACCATAGCACGTGCTATGTTAGATGCTTGTCGTATATCAGAAGACGCGCCACTTGTAACTTTATCGTAGCCAAAAATTAACTCTTCTGCTGCCCTGCCACCCATGGCAACAGTTATATCTGCTATCAGCTTTTCTCTTGTGTGGGACACTCTATCTGTTTCCGGTAGTCTCATAACTAAACCTAAGGCCATACCTCTTGGAATGATTGTTGCCTTGTGTATAGGATCAGAAGCAGGCATATTAACCGCAATTATCGCATGACCAGCTTCATGGTATGCAGTCAGTCTCTTTTCCTCTTCTGTCATAATTAGGGATCGTCTTTCTACGCCCATCATTACTTTATCACGTGCATATTCAAAATCATCCATGGTAACAATTTTCTTGTTTCTTCTTGCAGCGATAAGTGCAGATTCATTCACCAAATTTGCTAGATCAGCCCCTGAAAAACCTGGTGTTCCTCTTGCAACTGTTTTCACGTTTACATCTGGTGCTATTGATATTTTCTTTATATGAGTATTTAATATCTTTTCACGCCCATTTATATCGGGTAAAGAAATAGTAATCTGTCGGTCAAAACGACCAGGTCTAAGCAGTGCTGGATCTAAGACATCCGGACGGTTAGTCGCAGCAATTATTATTACACCTTCATTAGACTCAAAGCCATCCATCTCAACTAATAACTGATTTAATGTTTGTTCTCTTTCATCATTGCCGCCACCAAGACCAATCCCACGATGTCTACCCACCGCATCTATCTCATCTATAAAAATTATACAAGGAGCATTTTTCTTGCCTTGATCAAACATATCACGAACACGGCTCGCACCAACACCAACAAACATTTCAACAAAATCAGATCCAGAAATGCTAAAGAATGGCACATTAGCTTCTCCTGCAATTGCACGAGCAAGTAAAGTTTTACCAGTTCCAGGAGAGCCAATTAAAAGGCACCCTTTTGGTATTTTTCCACCTAATATTTGAAATTTTTGCCTTTGTTTAAGGAAATCAACGATCTCTACTAGCTCTTCTTTTGCTTCATCAATTCCAGCAACATCATCAAATGTTACTTTTTTTCCACTAGTCATGAGTCTAGCCCTTGACTTGCCAAAGCTTATAGTTCTGTTGCCTCCCGCTTGTGTTTGTTTAAGAAAGAATAGCAAAAAGCCAATAAAGATAAATGTTGGGACCCATGAGATAAGTAATCCACCAATTACGTTCATGGCAGAATCTCCAGTTGAAAAGGAGAATCTCACTTTTCTATCATGTAAATTTTTTATTAGGTCGCTATATATGACACCGCTTGAATTGAAACTTGAACCGTCCCTGAACTTGCCTTCAATGCTCTGGTTTTTTATGACAATATTTTCTACATCATTGTCTTCTAGTCTAGTTAAAAATTCCGAAAAAGGTATAATTGTTTTACTTTTACCTACATTTCCGCTGAATTGAATATAAGCAACTGAAATAAGAACAATAATTACTAACCAGATCAATAAGCCTTCTAAAAATTTTTTCATTTCTATTTCTAACTAAATACTAATCAAGCTTACCAAATTTTGTTTTATCGTGCTATTAATAATGCATTGAACCTTATCGTCATTGGTATTTTTTCCGTTATAATTTACATCAGGATAAGCAAGCACCTTGCTATCTTTTTGTACTGTAGGCAAAGAGTAGAAAACTTCAGGGCAGCAGTTGTAATCCTTCAGAAATTCAGGAACTTTTTGTGTTTTTTTTAATGGAGCGATGATAACTGAACACCCTTGATTTCCGAGTATTGTGCAGCTAAATCTGTTATCCCATTGGGTAGGTTCATTTAAAGGTAGGTTTACGGTAATTTCTTGTATCCTTGACGATTCTCTAATTATTAAGATATTTTCTCCATACTTTCTTATTTTACACCAAGAAAGTGTACAGTTAACATTACTATCCTTTTGCAATATTCTATTAAATATTGCAATGAGGCTGCTGTACCTTGGTTTATAATGTTTACTGGCAATTGCCATTATAGAGTAAAGAAGAAGCCTCAAGGCTATTTCCTCTGGCAATTGATAAAATTCACTTAGTTTAATTTCAATATAACCAAGATCATGCACATTAACGCAGTCATTAAACGCAAGGCGTGTGTAGTGCATCAACGCTTTTGCAGCTCTTTTCATATGAAGGGCTGTGAGGCATATTCGCTCTGTTAAAATCTCTTGATTATCACTTGCTTTAAGTAAGTTACGGTATAAAGTTCGTCTGTATTTTAAGTCATGATTGCTTCTATCTTCGATCCATTTTAACCGATGAAGCTTAGCGTACTTTTCTATTTCACTACGACTAAAATTTAACAATGGCCTAAATATATAAATACCATTTAGGAAAGACTTGTAGTCCATTGATGATAATCCATCTACGCCACTACCTCGCTCTAATCTTAACAAGAACGTTTCTGCTTGATCATCTTTGTGATGAGCAACAAGTAAATATTTAACATTATTATTTTTACACCACTCTGCTAGTAACTTATACCGTGCTTTTCGTGCCTGTAACTGAATATTGCCTTTAATATTTTGCTTCTCCCAATTTAATATGAACGATTCCTTTGCTCCAAGTTCCTTTGCATAACTTACAACAAAATCAGCTTCTTTTTGAGACTCTGGACGTAATCCATGATTTACTGTTAATGCTATAGGAAGTGAAAGCTTGTTTTTTTTTGCCCAGTTAGTCATTAAGTGCAGTAAGACTATACTATCTACACCACCTGATACTGCAACTGCAACTTGATTGTTATAGAAAGCAAAACTATTAACCACATTTTGAAATAATAACTCTAATTCCATTATGTCTCTTGATGGCCAGACAGGTCAGATCTCTTACGTCATACCGCGACTTATTTGTGGTATATATAGATCCCGCTAACAAGCAACGAAATATGACAAGTTTGTCCTTTTTTGTCTACCCCAGTGCCCTTTCTTTATGTCATCCCAGTGTTTGACACTGGGATCCAGGTTTTAATGCAAGAAACTATTTCTTTATTCCAGAAAATGAAAATTCCACTCTACGATTTTTAGCATGCTCTTTTTCATATTTAGAATTTCTAGAATCATCTTTTACATTAACCAAAGGCTCAGTTTCACCTTTAGAAGCAGTTTTTATTCTGTTTTCTATGTAGGGTGTACAACTAACCATAAATTTTTTAGCTGCATCAGCCCTTCTAGCGCCTAGCGCAAGATTATATTCATGAGAACCACGGTTGTCAGTGTGACCAGTTAAAGTAACCTTCGCGTCAGGGTTATCTTGTAACACCTCCATTACGTCAAGTAATGCATCTGCACTTACTTCAGCAATACTAGATTCATCATAACCAAAGAAAACTCTTTTATCACCTATCTGCTTAACAACAGAATTTATTTTATTTGTTGTATTTGCTCCTTTTTTTGGGCAAGAACTTACACCAGTAAGTAATAAACAAAAACAGCACATTATAACCAGTCTACTCCACATTACTAAACCTCCATAAATTTTAAATAGTGCGTAACTTTAATTTCAGTAGCTAATATCTCTCCATATTGTAATATAGTCAAGAGAAATAAAATACTAAATACTTTTTCTACAACCTTACAATTAATTTTCCTATAATATGCTGGACTCTGAATAGAAAAATCCAATAAAAGAATAAAAAGTACAATTTTTTATTGTACTTTAAGCAAATATACTTTTAACTTTATTATTAATCTATTACGGTATTAAACAGATGTTTTCTAAAATAATGAACAAATATGCAATCTTATGAGTTTTTAGAGGAAGTATTATATAGGGTAAAGAATATCGAAAATACGCTAAAAGTACTAAACCAAAGCCAATTGAATATAGAGGACAAAGTTGAACAAATGAGTCTTCTAGAAGAAATCAGACATGAAATTATCTCTCATGACGCAATAAAGGAATCATTAGCAGATGCTCTTGGTAACAAAAAAAGTGCAAATACTCAGCAGCTAAAGTTAATAGAGAGAATACATAAAAGCAACAGTGCTGTTCCTATTGATTTAGTAAAGTCTTTATCCAAAGCTAAGGTTGAATGCCAAAATTTATGGAAGCTATCTCATTCTGAAACCAGTAACTTAGAAAAACTAAAAGAACGTTTTACTGATTTAATCACACTCATTCGCGAAGTAGCTTCTATAAAATCGCAGCAATTAAAATGCTCAAAATACGACTCACTGCTTGCTGACTATGACTCTGATATCACAGAAAAGAATATAAGGGAAGTATTCCCCAAGGTAGGCAAATTTTTTAGCGAAAATGTAGATAAAATAATTGAAAAGCAGGAAAAGGATAAGGATAAGGTTACTAATATACAAAAAGTTGCTACTCAGAAACAGATTGAACTTGGCTCATTATGTTTACAGCAAATGGGTATTGCACTAAATGAGATTCGTACTTCTTATTACTACCCTATAGATTATGATGAATCTGATTTTTGTTATGGTTTATTTTCACTTTTACGGCATAGTGGTTATGCAATTTATCAAAAATGTTTAGCGCAAAATTCTATAAGTAGTCCAATTACGAGACATGTTATGTATGAAACTCAAGGGTTATTCATGGAAAGGATGATTGGAACATCCAGAGAATTTATTGAGTTTATTCAACCACACATAAAAGAGAAATTTGCTATAAAAGGCAAAACTAACGAGAAAGTTAGCAGTGTTGAAAATTTGTACTTGATTTTCAATGAAATAAACCTTTCTTCTTTTTTAAAAAATGCAGATGAATTTAGTCTGTTAGCTCATATTATGTTGAGAACTAGGTTAGAACAAGATATAATAAATGGTACATTGGAAGTCAAAGACCTGCATGATGCGTGGCTGGAAGGTATGAAGCACTATAAAATTCCAGTAAAAGCTGAAAATGAGCTAAACACTTATTTTCAAGATGAATATTGGGCAAGCGGTGTTATGGGCTACTTTCCTATAAAAATTATTGCTTTAATTGCTGCTGTGCAGATTTTCTCTTGCGTTAAAAAGAATCATTACGAATCATTAAGTGCTATAATAAAAGGAGATTTTAGTTTACTTATCAGTTGGTTATCTCAAAATATATACAGTGCAAAGTGTGGCCTGGAACTGCTAAAAAAAGTAACAGGTAAGGGTTTAGACGTTGAGTGTGTTACTTACTACTTATCTGAAAAGTATAATTTGTCTTAATAAATGGTTTTCTTGAGTTATGTATGAATTTTGTTCGAAAATTAACCGGAAAGTTTTATAGCCTTTTTACTTTCAAAGGTTTGTTTGCTAGCGATATTGCTATAGACCTTGGTACTGCAAACACTTTAGTTTATCAGAAAAATCAGGGAATAGTGCTTGATGAGCCTTCAGTTGTAGCAAGAATAAAAGAAAAAGGAAGTTACGTTCCTTATGCTTTTGGTAAAAAAGCTAAAATGATGCTTGGGAAAACGCCTGGAGAAATAGAGGCGATAAGGCCCTTAAAGGATGGAGTTATTGCTGATTTTAAAAGTGCGGAAGAAATGCTAAAATATTTCATACGCAGTGCAAACACAAAATTCACTGTTAATAAACCTAATATTATCATATGCGTTCCATCTGGATCCACGCCAGTTGAAAGGCGTGCTATACAAGATGCAGCAGAAAGTGCTGGTGCAAATGAAGTATTTTTAATTGAAGAACCAATGGCTGCAGCAATCGGAGCTGGGCTCCCGGTTACTGAACCTGAGGGTTCTATGATTGTTGATATAGGAGGCGGTACAACTGAAGTTGCAATTATTTCTTTAGGCGGAATTGTTTATTCACGTTCTGCCAGAGTAGGTGGCGATATTATGGATGAAGCAATAAAATCATATATTCGTGAAAATCATAAGTTATTAATCGGTGAAACAACCGCTGAGAAAATTAAGAAAAGCATAGGTTCAGCCAGTCTGCCAGGTGAAAATAACAAAGAGGGAATGATAATTAAAGGCAGGGATTTAGTGAGTGGCATGCCAAAAGAAATGCTTTTATCAGAATACCAAGTTGCAGAGAGTTTAATAGAGCCTGTACATCAGATAATTTCTGCTATTAGGACTGCACTGGAGAGCACTCCACCTGAACTTTCTTCTGATATAGTCGATAAAGGAATAATTTTATCCGGTGGCGGCGGATTATTGCGTAACTTGGGCAAAGTTATCAGTGAAACAACAAAACTACCAGTTCGTGTTGCAGATGACCCACTTTGTTGTGTTGCTCTGGGTAGCGGAAAAGTGCTTGAAAACATGGATTATTTTGGCCATGTTTTATTTAAGCAGGATTAAATTATTTTTAAAGGTAGTTCATCGAATTTTATAGCAAATTTTACCTCAAGCATAAAGATGTCATCCAAGTAGCCAACACTGGGATCCAGAAAAATTGGCTATAAACAAGTATGCTGTTTCGATGAAATTGTGTAATAGAAACTAGATTCCAGTGTCAGCTACTTGCATGACACCAAGTTTGTGTTTATAAATTAAGGCGATTATGCTAAAAGAATTTGAAATAGAACCTCTGCTAAAAGATAAAGCTCCGCACCAGACCAAGGCTGTTGTTGCAATGTCCGGGGGAGTTGATAGCTCCGTTGCTGCAGCACTGCTACATAACCTTGGGTACAAAGTGGTAGGTGTGACTCTTCAACTCTATGGCACCGACGGTAATGCTAACGCAAGAAAGGGCGCATGCTGCGCTGGACAGGATATTTATGACGCTAAGCGTGTAGCTGAAAGTGTTGGCTTTCCTCACTATATTTTAAACTATGAGGAAATATTCAAAAAGGAAGTAATAGAGGATTTTGCGAGTACCTATATGCGTGGGGAAACTCCCATACCATGCGTGAGATGTAACCAAACGGTAAAATTTCGTGATCTATTGCAAGTTACAAAAAATCTTGGTGCGGATGTGCTCGTAACAGGACATTACGTGAGAAGGTTAGAAAAAAATGGTGAGGTAAAGTTGTGCAGAAGCATTGATAAAAGTAAAGATCAAAGTTATTTTTTGTTTGCTACAACTCAAGAGCAATTGAAGCTTTTGCGATTTCCACTAGGTGGATTCTATAAAAGTGATATAAGAAAATTAGCAAAGTATTTCAGCTTACAAATTTCTGAAAAGCCGGACAGTCAAGATATATGCTTTGTTTCCGAAAGCTATAGTAAAACAATAGCTAAATTAGCTCCACAATCTGTACAGAAAGGTAAAATTGTGGATGTAAATGGAAAAGTGCTAGGCGAGCACAGTGGCATAGTAAATTTTACAGTGGGGCAAAGAAAGGGCTTGGGTATCGCACACAATGAACCTCTTTATGTGATAAAAATTAATACAGAAAATAATGAGGTTATAGTAGGTCCGATCAACGTATTAATGCAAAAAAAAATATTGATCAAGGAGTTAAATTGGTTAGAACAACCAAAGGAAGGTATGGAAGTAACTGTGAAGCTGAGATCATCACATGCGGGAAGTTTAGCAACAATACATTCAACTGACGAAAAAAATAAAGCCTGTGTCATTTTAAACGACGATTACTTTGGCATCAGTCCAGGTCAAGCCTGTGTAGCGTATAAAGATGAGCAAGTTATCGGCGGTGGATGGATATGCTCTTAACTAAAAGCTTTAATGCAGAGTGTAAACATACAATAGACTTCTTGCATAACCATATAACAGAAACGAAAAAACTTCCTTGACAAACCTCGCCAGCCCCCTTATCATGAAACTGAAGCTATTTATTTATCTTCTCTGTACAGATTAAATGACAAAAAAACTCACGTATCTGGCGTCTCATGTTTAATTTTTTGCACTATGTGCACTCTATGTCTTTATCAAATTCTGGGTTTTTACCTACACAAGCTGAAATACGCTTATAAAGCATTTAAAACATTAAAAAACGCCAACTTAAAAAATGGATAGTGAATAACTAGCTACCCTAGGGTTTCTTTTGCCTTTTTTTCTGTTTAGTAAATTTCTTAACGTTTATAATTTAGATTAGTTGCGGCTTAAAAGCAGCTAAATCGCGGTTATTAAGTGTTTAGAATAAAAAAACGCCATACTTGAAAGTATAATGTAAGTAATTAGCCAACCACGGGGCTTCTTTTGCCTTTTTTTTCGTTTGGTAAATTTCTTAAATATTTATGGCTAAACGACAACCGTCATCCCGCTAGCGGGATCTCTTGTTAGTGGCTGAGAGATACCGCGAATGAATCGCGGTATGACGGTTCGCGGCAGCATAAAGATAAGTCTCGTCATCCCACTGCTTGTTAGCGGGATCTGGAGATACCGCGGCGGTATGACGGTTCGCGGCGGCATAAAGATAAGTCTCGTCATCCCACTGCTTGTTAGCGGGATCTGGAGATACCGCGGCGGTATGACAGTTCGTGGCAGCATGAAGATAAGCTCGTCATCCCGCTAGCGGGATCTCTTGTTAGCGCCGCGGCGGTATGACGTAGGATTGTTGTCATTTCGCTACTTGTTAGCGGCTAAGAGATACCGCGGCGGTATGACGGTTCGTGGCAGCATAAAGATAAGTCTCGTCATCCCGCTACGTGTTAGCGGGATCTATGTTGAGAGATACCGCGAATGAATCGCGGTATGACGGTTCGCGGCGGCATAAAGATAAGTCTCCTCATCCCGCTGCGTGTTAGCGGGATCTCTTGTTAGTGCCGCGGCGGTATAGCTATACCTTTTTCTACTTAGTTTGGGTTATGCAAGAAGTCTAATAACATTTATTGCTATTTTGCCATGTATCCCTTATACTATAAAGTAGAACATTATAGGTTTCAGCAATGATAAAAGAAATTGAAGAACTAATAAAAATTGTTGGTAAGGGTAATTTATTAGAGACGTTATTTATTTTTTTAGGTAGCTTTCAACATGCTGACTTAGGTCGTTTTATGGATCACAGAAATCATTTTGGTTTGTCTGAATTCATTAGAAAAAAAGAGGAACCATTAGATAAATATTTTAACTTAAAATTTAGTCTACAAGGGCTGTTTTTAATTTATGCTCAAGCTTATCAAATTCTAAGTGAAAACAATAACCTGAATACTAAAGATGTCATAGATAAAATATATGAAGTTATTAAAGGATCTGAGTTAAATGAATATATAAATGAAGTAGTAGATGGAAGAAAATTAGATTTACTTAACATCTTAGCAAATCCAAAGAGAGAACCAATATTTAAAACAGAAGAAGATTTTGAAAATAAAGTACTCATTGGTCTTAGAAAGTTACTAAGTGAAGGAAATACATTAAACAAATATGACAGAGAATTTGCATTAAATAAGTGCGTTATCAGCAGCTATTATTCCATTCATGACATAAAAGCAGATAAAGATATAGCATTGTTCTTTTCTTTGGGTGGTCACTATAAAGAACTTTCGTCATCTAACAAAACAGTAAAAAGAGAAGTATTAGAGATATGTGAGAATCAGTTAATAGAGAGCTATATAATGTTCTTAGCTGGCAAATTACACATGATCGGATTATCAAGTAGAGATAAATATACAATCGACCATGAGAATGTGGATCGGCAAGAGAAAGCATTGAAAATGGATGGATTAATATATCCTATAAATACAAAAAACACCCTAGAGCAACTGTTAAAAAACCAAAATAGTGATGAATTTGAACAATTAATAACGAGCCCTGATAATATATACTACTCAGTGCTGCAAGAAGAGAATGAATGTAGGCCAAATCCTATCACCAGCAAGAAAAAAGAAAAAGACCATAAAAACACAGTCTGTAAACTTATTTTAGGTATGTTTGTATTATCTGTTGGGTTATATGTTGCTGATTATTTCTTTATGGAGCAAAAATTATTTAATCCAATAAAAGGTGTCCTACCACAGGATAATTTTGCTAATCTAGTAATTGCTGCAGTGCTTACTATCGTAATAGTATATGCTTTATTTCAATTATCACAGGAATCACCACTTTCAACAGTCAATAAGATGACGAATGAAAATTTAGGACCGCTCCATGCAAAACAAGCTTAGAACTACATAAATGTGGCAACTTAAAAGCACATATTGTATAATGCTTATTCTTAAGTTAAGAGGTGATTTATGGATTTAAGTAAAATAACAGCGGGACCAAATGCGGTGAATGTGGTAATTGAAATAAGTGCAAATGCTGAGCCTGTAAAGTATGAATTTAATAAAGAGCTTGGGTTGTTACAAGTTGACAGATTTTTGTCTACCTCAATGACTTATCCTTGCAATTATGGGTTTATACCAAATACCTGTGCAGGTGATGGTGACCCTGTGGATGTTTTGGTGCTAACTCAATTTCCCTTAGCATCTAGTGTTTTAATATCGGTACGTCCAATAGGCGCATTACTCACTAAAGATGAAAAAGGAGAAGATGAGAAAATATTAGCAGTGCCTGTTTCCAGTGTTGATAGCTATTATGACAATATAAAGGACTATTCTGACTTATCTAAAAGCCTACTAGATAAAATTACTCATTTCTTTTCTCATTATAAAGATCTAGAAAAGGGAAAAACGGTAGCAGTTGGAGAATGGGTTGGTGTAGAAGAAGCAAAACAAATTGTTGCAAGCTCTATTAAAAGCGGAAATTAGTTTTTGTTGATTTATAGCTAAAGTGGCTCTACGATTTGAAAAATAACAAATTCGTCATTCCGCTACTCGTTAGCGGAATCTATACCGCGCACAACTGCACGAACATTGCAATATGGCACATAGTAAACGATGTCATCCCAGTGCGTGACACTGGGATGACAAGAAAGGGAGCACTGGAATTTTTGTTTCAGCATTAGCCATGCATCTGAACAGATACAAATATTGCAATTAAAAGCATTAGACAGGTGGTAGAGGTCTTGGTATTATATAATCTTTAGGTTCTAAATTTGGAAGGGTGGCCGAGCGGCTGAAGGCGGCGGTTTGCTAAACCGTTATACGACCCAAAAGTCGTATCGAGGGTTCGAATCCCTCTCCTTCCATATACTGTTTTAGCACGGTTTAAATTCGCTATATTAGCCTGTTTACCTGATCTTATTGTAATGTTTTTTTTATTTCCATCTTTAACTATTAAAAAGTTGGCTAGCATTGACTCAGTATTTATTATAGAATTGGTCATTAACTAAACAACTTTGCTTGTATGTATAGAATACTAATTTTACTGTTAATAGTGTTGCCACTTAGGTTGCTTGCAACCGAGATTGAAATTGTTGCAGATGTAAATGGTGAACCAATTTCAAATTTAGATATCGAAAAACGCATCAACTTTATAAATTCATTGTTTGGCACTCAAAGTGTTAATCAAAAAGAAGCAAAGCCTCAAATTCTTAGGGAGCTAATAGACGAAATTATCATTATCAATGAAGCACAGAGGCTGAATATAAAATTGAGCAACGAGGAGTTAGATAATGCTATTATGTTATTTTTAACCCAAAGTTTTAAACTTAAGGCTAATGAAGTTGATCAATACATAGAGAAGCATAATATAGATCTTGGTATTTTAAGAAAACAAATAAAATGTCAGTTACTGTGGAGCAAAATTATTGAAGTAAGAATTGTGCCATTTATTAATATAAGCGATAAAGAAGTAGATGATGTAAAAAGGCAAACAGAAAAGCCGGATTATCTTATCACGTTCCAAGAGTTTATAATTCCTGATCAAAAAGACAAGGACGTTTATGGTATAGCTGAAGATTTAGTAAAAAAATTACGCAACAGTAATAACCCAGAATCTCCAATAAAGATGCGTAAAGCAACAGTTAATTTAAGTCAGCTAAAAGGAAAACTCAAGAGCGTTTTAGAAGGATTAGAAACCAGCGACATAGCAGGTCCATTCAGTTTCAGTGAAGGTTACTCCGTTATAAAAGTAATAGATAAAGTACAACTTAATCATGCACTGCTGGAAAGCACTTTAAAATTAAAACAGATTGTGGTTGAAGGTTCAGAAAGTTTATTAGATAATCTCAAGGAGCAAAAAGTTAATTGTTTAAATTTTGATAAATTAGCAGATAATTTTAAGCTGCCAAACGCAAAAGAATTTGAAATAAAAATGCGAGATTTAAATCCTGATTTACAGATTTTATTTAGTAAAACAAGTGTGAATGAAATAGTAGAATTGAGAGAAAATGGCACTGCAAAGTTGATGATGTTGTGTGATATCAAGAGTAATGTAGCGGGTATAGAAGCAATCAAACAGAAAATGTACCAACAAAAGATTATGATACAAAGCAACTTGTTATTAGATGATATGCGTAAAAATGCAGCTATCAGTTATCGGTATAGTTGAAGTCAGAGAGTGTCCTTGTCTCTGTCTTTGTGTATAGAACTATATAAATTACTTTGTTCTATAAAATTTCAAAAAATTTGAACAAATGCAGTTAAAATAGCACATGAAGAATATAATGCTAATTGGTGGTGGAGTTGGAAATGCAGTGTTATTTTCGATAGGGAAGGCATGTCTTGAAAATAATAACAAGGTTTTGTACTTCGCTGGCTATAAGAAGTTAAGTGATGTATTTAAACGAGCACTGATAGAGCGTGCATCAAATGCAGTAGTTTGGGCATGTGAAGAAGGATTGATAGAAACAAGCAGAGATCAAGATAAATCCTTTCATGGTAATATAGTTGATGCAATAGTCTCTTATCAACAAGGAAGATTAGGTATTAATTTAAACACTATAGATAAAATTATCACTATCGGTTCTGATAAAATGATGAAAGCTGTGAATGAAGCTAGAAAAACAATTTTAAAGCCATATCTAAAATCAGGCCACATAGCAATATCATCAGTTAATTCTCCTATGCAGTGTATGATGAAAGAAATCTGCGCTCAGTGTGTGCAGCAACATATAAATGCGAAAACAGGAGAAAGAAGTTTTGTTTATAGTTGCAGTAATCAAGACCAGGATATGGGGTGTGTTGACTTTGACTTTTTAAGTGAGCGCTTGAAGCAAAATAGTTTACAAGAAAAACTTACTGCAAAATGGATAGATCATGTTCAAAGATATTAAACAGCACAAAAAGGAAATAAGAGAGCAATATAGAGCTATAAGAAAAGATATTGATGAAAGTTATTCCAGTTATGCGGCAAATTCCCTTATTAATCTCTTTAATCAGAACTTAAGCTACGTTAAAGGCAAAACAATAGCAGCTTACATTCCAATGGATGAGGAAATAGATGTTGTGCCTTTGATGCATAGTTTACTCGATTTAGATTATAAAGTAGCAATTCCTAATAAAAATAAGTTACTAAAATTTGAGGAATGGAACAAAACAAATGAAGACGTAATTCCCGACACAATCATTACTCCTGTTATTGCTTTTGATGATCATTTTAATAGATTGGGTTTTGGCGGTGGTTGGTATGATACAATGATAGAAAAACTGCGGCCACTTGGAAAAATATTTATAGGTGTAGCCTATGAGAAACAATATTGTAAAGATTTACCTGTAGAAAAACATGATCAAAAATTGGATATTATAATCACTGAGATGTGTGTTAGATGTGGAAGTGGATTGCTCAAAAAAGTGGATAAAAAAGAATAGATCTCTACCTTTTCCATTCCCTCCCTCTCCAAGCCATCAGAGGGTTTTGGTTTCTCCTGTACTCGCTTGTTCAGAACTTGGACTATCTAATTGAGGAACTGGTGACTTCATTTGGTTAACTTTATCATTAACCATTTTTTCTACCTCCTCTATTTTACCCTCACCAATGGCCATAATTTTAGATTGAAATTTCTCCATAAGTTCCTCAAGTGCTTCCTTATCACTTTCATAAGTACTAGTACCTTTTTCTCTAAGCTTTTTCATGTCATCTTCTGAAAAATTTTGAATAGTTCCATTCTTTACTAACTCTTGTATAGCAGATCGCTGCCCTTCATTTTGAAGCATGCCTATGACCTTTGCTTTACTCTGGGCGTTTTTTATTTTTTCACCTTCTTCGGACATATTATAGCCTATAATCTCTTGAGCCAAACTGTTGTATAATTTACTAAAGTTATCTTTTTTTGGCCCAACCTCAGGCAATTTATCCCCTAAATTTTTAGATAAACTTTTCACTGCTTTTCCTGCATCAATCGCACCTTCTTTTATTTTTTCCCCTGCCTTTACTATACCTATTCCTGCATAACGTGCTCCAATACCTACAAGTGCTATTAATGTAGCAAGCACAATAAGTGGAGAAAATGCTGCTCCTAATACCATTACGGCAGAAGCTATTCCAATTTTTTTATTTGCAGATGCTGATTTAAAATAATTGACTAGATTGTCCAGTGGACCTTTATTATTATTTATAACATTACTTATTGCTTGCTGATTAACAGATTTTAACGCCTCTTCTATTATTTTTGAGTCAACATTTTCAGAAGTTAAACCTTCAAGCGCTTCTTCAATGAATTTTATAAATAATTCTTTGTTGACCTCCTTTTGCAAGCCTTGGTCATTAATCGCTAAACCTAAATCTTTGAGGTTCATCCCTTTAACTTGTTCTGATAGGGTTGTAAATAACTCTTTTTTCCCCTCTTGTGAGGATTGTGCAATACTTTCTATTATATCTGAAATAGCTTTTCTTAGTTCTGGATAGTCAGTGTCAAAAAACATACTATTGCTAGATTCCATATTCAGCTTCGTTGATTATAAATATGCCTAATTATACATACTAATCATTAATTATATTATAATTGATATAACATACCCCTTTCCAAATATAGAATTTGTATTAAAATATCTAGATTATATGAAATCAAGGTACTTTATGGGTGAAAAAAAATTAAAAGCTGCTGTGGTCTTATCAGGGTGTGGTCACCTTGACGGTGCAGAGGTAAGAGAAGCGGTTTTAAGTTTGCTTGTGCTTGATCAGCAGGAAGTGGATGTTAAATGCTTTGCACCTGATATCAATATCACACAAGTTATGAATCATAGAACAAAAGAGGCAACAAAAGAAAAAAGGAATGTACTTGTGGAAGCAGCAAGAATCGCAAGAGGCGAAATATATGACTTAAAAGAAGCCAAAGCTGAAAATTTTGACATGCTAGTTGTACCTGGTGGATACGGGGTTGCGAAAAATTTATCTGACTTAGCTGAAAGTAAAGACATGGTGACAGTAATGCCTGAATTTGAAAGATTAGTTTCAGAATTTTTTGTTACAAAAAAGCCAATAGGAGCGATATGCATATCTCCAGCCATCATTGTTTCAATTTTAAGTAGCAAGATAGGTAAAGAAGAAAGTAAGGTTAAGGTAACTATAGGAGATGACAAAGAACAGTTGATAGAAAAGCTTGGCGGCGAACACATAAAGTGCGATACAGAGTTATCAATAGAAGACGAAGAACATAATGTATTTTCCTGTTCTGCTTATATGCGTAGCGACGAAAGTACATACTCTGTATATCAAGGGATAAAGCATATGATTGACAGCATGGTAAAAAAGATTAACAAAAAAACTAAACAGCCATTCCTATAAGGTGTACTAAATAAGACTTCTCTATTAATCACACAATTAACTGTTGAATTTTACATTTCTAGCTGTATTATGGCTACGTAGCTAAAGTAACTTAGGTTTATCGACGCTTTACTACTTGTTAGCGGTGTGGTGTAGTGGCCATATATGTTTAGTTCTTTTTTTTAAGGTATTTTGTATGTCAGATCTTTTCTATATTGAAACTACGTGTTGTGTGGACGGTCAGTGTGATGTCTATACAGGGGAAGTGAGTTTTAATGATGTCATGTTAGGCAAGTTCAGTCTAAATTCGTGCAGCGGGAAAGAAGCTATGATAAATCTAGACATTATTACATTTGATATTAATATCGCTATTGATGGTCAAAATGGAAAGACAATAAAAAAAGACCTTAAAGGTCTTGAATTTGTAACTAAAGATGATGGTTCTTGGTATATTAATAAGGATTTTGGTGATGATAAATTTGAAGTTGTAGTAAAGCAATCATAATTTTACATCTCAGGTGTAACATTTAGTATAGGCGCTATTCTATTTATAATGTTCTTTACTATAGGCGCAGCAATTATTCCCCCGGTATGGTGCATCCCTTGAGGCTCATCAATAGCAATTAGCACTATGTACCTTGGGTCAAGCATAGTTAGCACTCCTATAAATGATGCTATGTTTGCATCTTTGCTATATTTACCATCTACAACTTTTTCCGCCGATCCAGTTTTTCCTCCTATTGAATATGCCTTTATTTTTGCTTTTCTGCCAGTGCCATCTGTTACTGCTGCACGTAATAATTTTCTCATTTCCCTGGAAGTTCTTCTTGAGATAATTTGCTCTCCTATACTTCTTTTATTCAACATCAAGGTTGCGTTATGAAATATCCCATTGTTGATTAATGCTGCTGCAGTTTGTACAAGATGTATAGGAGTTACAGCTATGCCATAACCATAAGATGCTGTTATTAAAGTGTTTTCACTCCATTTATCCGGGATTATCGGTGTGGATTTTTCTGGTATTTCTATTTTCAAAGGAGAAAATAGCTTCATAGCTTTAAAGTATTCTACCTGTTTTTCAATACCTAGTTTGACTGCAATTTTTGCTGCACCAATGTTGGATGATTTTACAAATATATCTTGCACAGTAATTTTTGGAATTTTAGATTTATGAAAATCCTGAATTTTATACTTTCCGATGGTGATTGGTGTTGATACGTCATATAAATCGCTAGTTTTTGTAGCGTTCGCATCAAGCGCTGCGGCTATTGTAAAGTATTTTAATACCGACCCCATCTCATATACCCCAAGACTGGCGCGATTAAACTTTTGTACGTCTTCTGCCTTATTCTGTAAGTTGGGATTAAAATCAGGTAGGCTGACCATCGAGATAACTTCACTATTTCTCACATTTAAAACAATTCCTACTCCGCCAAGTGCCTGATATCTGCTTACAGCTTTAGTTAGCTCTTCATGCACTATGCTTTGCACTCGTGTATCTAAGGATAGTATTATGGGCTTTTCTTGCTCATTATTTTTACTTATATATGCCTCAACTCCTGCAATACCGTTGCCATCTATGTCAGTGTAACCAAGCACGTGTGAAAATAAATTACTGTGAGGATATATACGCTTTATGTCGTCATAAAAATTTACTCCTGGTACACCAGCGTTTTTGATCGCTAGTAATTCTTTTGGAGTCAAGTGCCGCTTTATCCAAGCAAATTTCTTTTCTGAAGTAAGTACTCTATATAAGTTCTTGTATTCGAGGTCATGCAAAGTAGAACACAGTTGTGCTGCTATACTTTCCGGATTCTTTACTTTGGTTGCATCTATATATAGTGATGTTGTGGGCACATTTGTTGCTATTACCACTCCATTTCTATCTAAAATATCAGGTTGTTTATGTACTATATTATCTTTTCTAAAATTTTCTGAAGTAGTAAGTTGATCAAATGTTAAAGAGAATATGCGAAAAATAATTATTATATAAAATATAAATAATGGTACTATAAAACACAGTGAGCGGAGCTTATTTTTAAGTAATGCTTGCATATTTACTTGATTTGACAAAAATGGAAATCATCTTAGCTGAACCACGAGGTTTTTGTGCCGGGGTAAAAAGAGCTGTGGACATATTAGCTATTACTTTAGAAAAATACAAAAACGAGCGCCAAGTTTATGTGCTACACGAAATTGTTCACAATAAATATATAGTAGAGGACTTTAAGAAACAAGGAGTGGTTTTTGTAAGCAGTATCGAGGAAATTGAAGATAATGAAGGAATACTGATCTTCAGCGCGCACGGAGTATCAAAAAATATAGAAGATGAGGCAAAAAGAAAGGGTATTCAAGTGATTGATGCAACATGTCCTTTAGTCAGCAAAGTGCATAAAGAAGCAAAAAGGTATGAAAACAGTGGTAAAGAATTAATTCTCATTGGGCATGAAAACCATCCAGAAGTTAAGGGAATTAGAGGAAGAGTAAACAATCCTATCATTTTAGTGCAAACTTTGCAGGATGTATATGATTTAAAGGTTAAAGATCCAGATAATTTGTCTTATGTTACACAAACTACGTTAAGCATCGACGATACTCGCGACATTATTGCTGCCCTGAAATTAAGGTTTCCAGGCATAACAGGTCCAGATTTAAAGGACATATGCTATGCAACGCAAAACAGACAAAATGCTGTTAAAAAGCTAGCTGAAATTGTAGACATGGTATTAGTTGTAGGAAGTAAAAATAGCTCAAATTCAAACCGCTTATTAGATCTGTGCACTGCTAGAGGAAAAAGAGCCTACTTGATTGATAATTACAGCTGTGTGAATAAAAGCTGGTTTCAGGGCGTAGAAAAGATAGGAATCACCGCAGGTGCTTCCGCTCCTGACATATTAGTTGATGAATTAATAGACTACCTAAAAGTAAACCTGAGTGTAAAAATTTCAGTTATGCCAGGTGGTATTACTGAAAATGTTCAGTTTAAAATACCGAATCTGGTTTAAAACACAACTTATCTACTAAACTTCTCTTGAAATCACACAAACCAGCATCTATAGCTAAGACGTCATGCCGCGATTCATTAGACTTCTTGCATAACCATATAACAAACTTTTATTGGGAATAGAAACGAAAAAACTTGCTTGACAAACTCCGCCAGCCCTCTTATCATGAAACTGAAGCTATTGTATTTGCTTTCGCCAATCTGCAGATTAAAAGGTAAGGATTACTTAATGTATCGGCGTCTTATGTTCAATTTTTTGCAGTATATAGATACTGTATGTCTTTGCAAAACTTCATCTACATCTAGATTTTTATCTAAATAAGCTGAACGCGCTTATAAAGCGTTACAAGACATCAAAAAATGCCAATACTCGACAGAGATAGTAAAAGACTAGCTAACTCGGGGGTTCTTTGTCTTTTTTTCTGCTTAGTAAATTTCTTAAACATTTGCAGCGTAAGTTAGTTGCAATTAAAAGCAGCTGAATTTCGCTTGTCAAGCGTTTAAAACATAAAAAACGCCAATATTTTAAAGCGGATAGTAACCCCAGGGCTTCTTTTGCCTTTTTTTTCGTTTGGTAAATTTCTTAATGTTTGTGGCTGAACGACAACCGTCATCCCGCTACTTGTTAGCGGGATCTCTTGTTAGCGGCTGAGATACCGCGAATGAATCGCGGTATGACGGTTCGCGGCGGCATGACGATAAGGTTTATACCTTGTCATCCCAGTGCCCAAACACTGGGATCCAGTTTTCTTTACAAATTCACCAAAAGTGTTTCATTCTATAACATAAAACCCATACTCACCAAATCCAATGCATTACTTGCAATTAAGTTTCCTGGATCCCAGTGTCTGGGCACTGGGATAACAAAGGAGGACGTTATTCCAGTGCCAAGCACTGACCATTTCTGGTCTCTTAAATTGCAACTAATCTAAGTATTAAAAAATTTACCAAGCGAAAAAAAAGGCAAAAAAAGCCCAATGGTTGGCTAGTTACTTACATTATACTTTCAAGTATGGCGTTTTTTTATTCTAAACGCTTAATAACCGTGACTCAGCCGCTTTTAAGCCGCAACTAATCTAAATTATAAACGTTAAGAAATTTACTAAACAGAAAAAAAGGCAAAGAAACCCTAGGGTAGCTAATTATTCACTATCCATTTTTTAAGTTGGCGTTTTTTGATGTTTTAAATAGCGTATTTCAGCTTGTGTAGCTAGAAATTTGATAAAGACATGAGGTGCACATAGCGCAAAAAATTAAGCATGATTTACGCCAAATACATTAAGTTTTTTTGTCATTAATCCACTGCAGAGATTGCGAAGATAAATAGATAGCTTCAGTTTCATGATAAGGGGGCTGGCGAAGGGTGTCAAGGAAGTTTTTCGTTTCATCCAATGCGCTGCCAAAAGTTTGTTATGCAAGAGATCCCATAAATTGGGTGTCATAATAACTACACCCACATTAATTTTGGTGTACGTGACCTTGAAAGATCGTGATTCAATACTTAAATTATTAGGGTAGTAGGCAAATAATGGAGCTCAAAATGCATAATGTACAAGAAACTGAAAATTTAAAATTTGACGCTGAGGTAGGGAAAGTACTGAATATAGTGATTCATTCACTTTACACCAATAAAGACATTTTTCTGCGTGAATTAATATCAAATGCATCAGATGCATGTGATAAGTTGCGCTATGAATCTCAACTAAACCCTAATTTGCTAGATTTGAGTGACGAATTAAAAATCACTATCAGCTCCAATAAAGATAAGAACGAGCTATATATCACTGATAATGGCATTGGAATGAATAGACAGGATTTAATAGACAATCTTGGTACAATTGCAAGCTCTGGTACGCAAAAGTTCTTGGATGCGATTAAGAATAGCAAGGATTCAAGCCAAACTGTGGAGCTGATTGGGAAGTTTGGTGTTGGTTTTTACTCAAGCTTTATGGTTGCATTAGAAGTAATAGTAGAATCGAGAAAAGCTGGAGAAGAGGAGTCTTGGATCTGGCAATCCAAAGGAGATGGGGAATATTCAATCAGCAAGTCAGATAATCAAGTCCCTCGCGGAACCAAAATTACGCTCATTATGCATCCTGAAGAAAACGAGTTTTTAGATAAATTTCGTGTTGAAAATATTGTCACTACTTACTCTGATCACATAAATTTTCCTGTTGAATTTATAGACGAAGAAGGAAAAAGTGAAAAGTTAAACAGTAAGGCTGCAATTTGGACTAAGCCAAAAAATGACGTTACTCAAGAGGAGCACAACGATTTTTTCCGCAGTGTTGCTCACATTGGCGGGGAGCCCTGGATGATATTGCATAATAAAAATGAAGGTGCAATAGAATATACAAATTTGCTTTATGTTCCTTCTATAAAACCTTTTGATTTATTCCATCCAGATAGACGTTGCTCTGTGAAGTTATATGTAAATAAAGTATTTATCACTGAAGATAATGTACAGATCATACCGCAGTATTTACGTTTCTTGAAAGGTATTGTTGATTCACCGGACTTACCTCTTAATATCAGCAGAGAAACGCTGCAGAATAATCGTGTTGTTGGGCAAATCAGGAAATCCCTCACTAAACGCGCGATATCAGAGCTCGGTAAAAAGGCAAAGGAGAATTTAGAAGAGTACACAAAATTCTGGACCAATTTTGGTGCAGTTTTAAAGGAAGGTCTTTGCGAAGCTATGCCAACTGATGAGAGAGAAGCACTACTCTCAATTTGCAGATTTCATAGTACTGGTGATGAGAAATTAGTCAGCATTGATGACTATATAAGCAGAATGAAGCCTGAGCAGGAACATATCTATTATCTCACCGGAAATAGCCTCGATTCAGTGAAAAACAGTCCGCAACTTGAGGGGTTCGTCAGTAAAGGGCTGGAGGTTCTTCTGTTCGTTGATCCAGTGGATGATTTCTGGACTAGTGTAATTCATGAATATAAAGATCAAAAGTTTAAGTCTGTGACTCGCGCTGATGTTGATTTGGAAAAATTCTCTTCAGAAGAAGATAAGAAAAATGAAGAAAACAAATCGAATGAAGAAAAAACTGAGGAAACTATATTGCAATATTTTACCACAGTGCTTGGAGATTCAGTAAAAAGCGTAAAAATTTCCAAAAAATTGACTGATAGTCCCGTATGCCTAGCGGTTGCTGAAGGTGCTATGGATCTTCGCATGGAGCGTTTTTTGCGTGAACAAAAGCAGCTAAATTACCGCACGCCAAAGGTGCTTGAAATTAACACTAAGCATCCTGTAATAAAGAGTATAATGAAATCTTATGCTGAAAGTGGTGAAAACCCAACATTGGAGGACATGGTTCACTTATTGTTTTACCAAGCTTGCATCGTGGAAGGCGAAGAGATGGATGACGCGAGCAGCTTTGCTAAGAGACTGAATAATTTGCTTGGCAAGATTTCTGTTTAATGCTATACTTAGCTTAGCTGCTAGTTAGGAGGTAAAACATGTTTGGTTCCAATTTTAGAGACTTTGTATCACAAGATACAACTTCACAGGGCCAATCAAATTCTGAAAGATTAATCAAAAGTTGGCATGGTTTTGAAAAACCAGATTCTGAAGATTCAGGTATTGAAGAAGAGTTTGAAGTTTTAGATAGCGAAAGTCAAGAGATACCAGCTACTCCATGTAGCACACCCCCTGAAGATCTAAGTTTAGAGAATGCAATACTTGCAAACTTTCCTGATGGTTGTGATAGGTCGTTTACTGTAGAGTTAAAAGATGAAGATTCATATGGTATCATTCCTAAAAACTTAACTTTTGCTGAGATTATAAATATCTTAAATCAAGCTATACAAGAAGATAATTGTGAAGAATTAGACAAGGTTGTACAAAATATTGAAGATTATGAAGGCAGGTCTATTACGCTGGATAATGAAAATCTCAAAGATTTCTGTTCAAATCAACTTAATTTGGAGTTACAAAACGGAAGCAACCATCAACATATATATTCAAATGTACTATCACAATATAAATTTGATCAAGAGGGTTTCAAGTATGATTATTCAGTAAAAGAATTGGTACTATTGGCAATTGCAGCTAATGACAAGCTAGTAGAGCAATATCAGGATTTTCTTTTTGCTGAAGGAAATTTAAGTCTTTTACCTCTCCTTGTTGGTGGTCAAAAATATATTGAAGCTTTTATAGAAAAATTCCATGGTACCGATGGAGTTTATGGAAGATTAAAAGATCAAACTATACAACTTGTCGAACCTAATAAGATTGGTTTTTTCTCAGTTATAGCATTAAGAAAAGAGCAAGAATTATTAAATGCAGTTTTTGTCGAATACGTTTTAAGAGATTTTGGACAGGTGTTAAAAACAAGTAATCCTGATTCTTTGTATGGTGTGCTTGAAACAGCGTCTCTGATCAAAAATGAAGAATTCATCACGATAGTGCTGGGTGCATTTGAAAGATATATTAATAAGCTAACTAAAAAAGCCTCAACAGAAGAGTTATTAAAAAAGAGTTTTGTTACTTTATTAGAAACTGCGATAAGCCAGGAACACACATCTGTCATTGAATACCTGTGCAAACGATACACTAATAGTGCAGATCATGCCATTTACGATGTATATGAACAAGCATTTGCGGATGATAAAGTTATTACAATACTAGGGCAACAAATCCTGAAAAACATAGGAGCTCGTGGCAGAAAAGAAATTTATGATTTAATTCTGAAAACTGCATTGGATGCTGGTAATATTGCATTTATCGAGCACTTGTGTGAAAAATATGCTAAATGCAGCAATGATGTTATTAATTATCTTGATCATAAATCTAAAAACAACGAGTTTGATGAAATATATGAATCAATTCTGATTGCATTGTCTAATACTGAAAGTCAAGACATTATAGTCAGTGTTCTAGCTCATGTTCAAATTTATCAAAGCATACTCAATAATAAACAGCAAGTAGTCAGGCAAACCATACAAAATATACTGAGAAATGCAATAAAAGAAGCTAGTTATGGAGTTGTTGTACCCTTATGTCAGCATGTTGACCTAAAATTCGCAGCTCTTCAGGCAATATGCAAGGAAGAATTTGAGAAAGCTTTACCAGTAGTTGCAGAACAGCTTGAAAAAATAAGTATGGAACTTTCTCCAAGTATGACTCGTAATGAGTATCAAAAAAATAGGGATACTTTGAGTCATCTATATCTAATTAGAAATTTGTTAGAAAGTAGTAAATTAATCAATACTTCCAGTAAAGCAAATATACAGACACAAGCGAATACACAAGTTAATAAAAGAAGCAGTGATAATGCAGTATCACCTGTTATAAAAGGCGATACGGCTGTAGTAAATGAAGAGAATAACAATCAACCAAGCAGTCAAAGAAACCCAAAATCCAAAAGTGCTGGCAGTCAACAGACAGAAAAAAATGTTCTTGCAGGGGAGGAAGAAAATGCTATCTTAAATAACACAGGGGTTTCAACGCAGGAGCCTTTAATTAATAATTTTGAGGAGGGTGAAATCAAAAAAGGCAGCGGAAAAAAAGGTGTTAAGCAACTTGCCAGTCCTGTTAAGAAAAAGATTGATGGACTTATAAGCAAAACCAGTACTAACTCAAGAGAAGAACTCGAAAATATTCTAAAAAGTAACTCTCCTACTCTTGTACTACAATATGTAAAAAATAAAGAAGGTCCCTTTAAGGGTAAAGTAGAAGAAATTAAAAAAGAAATTAAAAACCATAATACAAAACAAGGTAATGTTAATATTTCACTGAACAACGATTTGCCAAATTCAGGAGACCAATCTACAAGTTCTAATAATACCGGAAGCAATAGTACACTTACCACAACTCCAGAAATTACGGGTTGTGAAAAGAAGTTGGGGGTAAGTGAAGTTTCTTCGAATGCTGACAATGTGTCTACAATTGGAGGTGTTATTAACAGTAAGGAAAAGCCTGCAGCAGTAGAAAAAACTAGTGCTATAAACAATCAATCAACCTCTATTACTGCAACACAAAATACGCAAAAGAGTAAGTGGCCTACCATAGCTACATGGACGTTAGCAGTAGCTGGAGTTGTTTCAGGAGTAGCTATTGCAGTTTATTTGGAAATGCTAGCTGCAGGAATAGCAGTTGGAGCTTGTTGTCTGGTTGCTGCTGCAGTTATATACTGCTGTACACCTAAAAGCCAAGTTGAAAACAACAAGGTTGACAAACCTTTCAACACGGGGAAAGTACCTACTGCCGTACATGTATAATAAATATAGTAGTTTACCATTTAATAATTTATTATAATTATGTTAATTATCGGTAAATAAGGACTTGGTAAACTACGAAGAAATATTCTTGAATAAAATAAAAGATATAAAAGATGAGGGGCGCTACCGTGAATTTACGCACTTTGCGTCATTACCAGGTAGGCTCCCCCACATTATGGACTATGAAAGAAATAGGGAAGTAATAGTCTGGTGCAGTAATAACTATTTGGGGATGTCACAAAATGAGAGTGTAATTGCCGCTATCCAAAATTCATCTGTTGGTGCTGGAGGAACAAGAAATATATCTGGTACAACAAAAGAGGTTGTTGAACTTGAAAAATCCTTAGCTTGTTTGCATAAAAAAGAGGCTGCTTTAACTTTTGCTTGTGGCTACCTCGCTAACCAGACAACACTTAGCACTTTATCGTCTGTTATTCCGGGCGTAGTAATTTTTTCAGACGAGAAGAACCATTCTTCGATGATAGAAGGCATAAAATCAGGAAAAAGGCCAAAACATATATTTAAACACAATGATGTTAATCATCTAGAGCAGCTACTCAAGTCTATAGACAAAAAGACACCAAAAATAATAGCACTTGAATCCGTATATTCAATGGATGGCGATATAGCGCCGCTTGAAGCGATATGTGATCTTGCAGATCAACATAATGCAATTACCTATTTGGATGAGGTGCACGCAGTTGGCATGTATGGTTCACATGGTGGCGGAATTGCAGAAAGAGAAGGTCTGATGGATAGAATAACCGTTATTCAAGGTACACTATCAAAGGCTTTTGGAGTGATGGGTGGGTATATAGCGTCTTCAAAGAGCTTGGTAGATGTAATAAGAAGTTCCGCTCCAGGATTTATTTTTACCACTGCTATGTCGCCTGTTTTAGCAGCGGCAGCAAAGGCAAGCGTTGAGCACCTAAAATCGAGCAACATTGAAAGGGAAAAGCAAAAGCAAGTCGTTGAAAAAGTAAAAAACTCACTGAGAAATGCAGGAATTAACTTCATTCCAACAGAAACTCATATAATTCCAATAATAATTGGCAACTCAGAGTTATCCAAAAAAGCATCAAAATTATTATTTGATGAGTATGGAATATATGTTCAACATATAAATTACCCGACAGTTCCAAGAGGAACTGAGCGTTTCCGTATTACCCCTACACCTTATCATACCGATGAAATGATAGAGCATTTAACAGAATCTCTTGTAAAAGTTTTCGAAAAGTTGTCTATCTCTGTAGCCTGTTTATGCTATAGCTAGTACAGCCCTACGTCATACCGCGATTTATTCGCGGTATCTCAGCATGGATTCCGCTAACAAGTAGCGGAATGACGAGTTTTACGCTTATCAAATTGTAGGTAAACATAAATTACTTTAGCTATAGTTTTATATCTCCAGCAATGATTAGCCCGTTGTCTTCCGTTAGCCTTCCACCGCTTTCTTGCAGAAAAAGTCTACCGAGCAAGGCTTTATATTTGTTAACTCCAGAGTAAATTATTCCACTGTGCCTTCCTGCCGCAAGGTATGCAAAGCCTAAAATTGTTGAACCTATGGAGCGTACATTACTATTGCCAGGCAGCAATTTATTTAACAAATTACCACTTACATCTATTAGACCCCCTTCACGGCTTTTCACTCGCATTTTTACATGACGAGATCTAAAATCCTCAAGAAAAGCACCTTTCTTTTCTTCTGCCCAAAAAGTTTCTCTAAGAGCCGGAGCATCAATTACAGCTGCCACAACTTTATTTTTATGAATGAGACAGACTGATACTGCAAAATAAACCATGCAACTAGAAAAGTTCTCCCTGCCCTCTATAGGCATAATAAACCAGGTATAAGTGTTATCTTTTACTTCTTGATCAGTATCATCTTCAAAAATAAAACCATAGTCTCGTTTGTAGTCGTGCAAGCAATCGTATATGGTTTGCTTGGATTTTGAATAAGTTTTATTAATAAAGTCTGCTGATTTAACATTAGAAATTTGCAATTCATTAAAATCGCGCATAAGCTGCTTGGAAGCATTACGCACAGAATCAAGCATCACATTAATTCGTGGTGATGAGAGGGACATTCTTCCTTTTACTCTTTCACTCTTTCATAATAGCTGTCACCTGGAGTATATACTACAATTTTATCCTCTTCTTTTATAAATTGAGGCACGTTAACGCGCATTCCGTTTTCCAAAATTGCAGGCTTATAAGAAGCAGTAGCAGTTTGTCCTTTAATAACAGACTCTGTTTCTTTCACAGCAAGTGTAACATAATCAGGCACATGCGCAGAAATTATTTTGTCTTGATAAGCTACAACTTTAATTTTCATGTTATCCTGTAAATAAATTTTTTTTTCTCCCAATAAGTCCAAATTTATAGTGATTTGCTCGTAATTACTTGGATGCATAAGATTTACAATGTTTCCTTCAGTGAAAAGGTAAACATATTCCTCTTCATCTAAAATTGCCCTTCTGATTGTTGCATCAGAACGAAATCTTTCATAGTGTTTTGCTCCGGTTTTGATGTTTTTCATTTCGGCTTGTATGTATGCACCACCTTTACCAGGTTGAGTATGCATAATACCTACAACCAAAAATAATCCGCCGTTATGTTCCAATACCTGACCTGGTCTGATATCGTTAGCTCTTTCTGCCATAATTACATTTTCAATTTGATCTTATAATTATAAATAGCTTTATATAAATATCAAAGTCTTTATTAGTCAATAAATTCTGGTATATTTAATACTATATACCTCCCCTTTATATTTATATGTGGAAATATCTCTTTAGTGAAAGACAGCATAATACGTTTTTTTGTGCTGATAACTAAAATTTCTAATATATCCCCTGAGCCGAAATTATACACAGATTTTACATAGCCATATAATTCATTACTTTTCAGCCTTACTTCCATATCTACAAGGTCACTTTGGTAAAATTCATCCTCATCATTTAGCTCTGGTAACTTGCTTCTTTCTATATATAGCTTCTTATTCCTTAAAAGCTCTGCTTCATTACGGGAATTTACTCCGCTTATTGTAGCTATTACTAAATTATCACCTATGACGGATACTGAGTCTATTTTATAATTCTCATCACCACTTATTAGCTTACCATATAAGGAGATATTTTCAGGCTTTTCAGTAAAGGTTTTTACTTTAACAGCTCCTTTAATTCCGTGAGGAGAGGTAATAATTCCTAAGCATACCAGATTGTCGTTCATATTAATGCAAGTATCTAATCAGAAGATTTCTCAGATAAATATTGAGTCAAAATCTCGATGCCTTCATCAATCTCTTTTTCAGTGATAATGAGTGGAGGTAAAATTCTCACAACGTTGTCTGATGTTACCCCAACAGTAAGCAAGCCGCGATGACTTAACTCTTCTGCAAACTTTTGATTGTCTGCTTTCACTTTTATTCCAAGCATTAACCCTTTCCCTCTTACTTCCTCTATTATTGGAAATTTACTTGCTAAGTCTTCTAGTTTATTTTTTAAGTATTTACCTCTAATTTCAACATTTTTCAAAAAGCCGGGGCTGAGCAATTCTTCGAGCACAGCATTACCTACTGAGGTTGCAAGCGGATTGCCACCAAAAGTGGAACCGTGCATACCAACTGCCATATATTTAGCAGCCTTTTCAGTTGCAAGACAAGCCCCCAGCGGAAACCCCCCGCCTATTCCCTTTGCAAGAGCACATATATCAGGTTCCACTCCTATATGTTCGTATGCGAATAATTTTCCTGTCCTACCAGCACCGCATTGTACGCAATCAAAAAATAACAATATGTCATTTTCATCACACAGCCTTCTTAGTTCTTTCATAAAGACTTCATTCATTACTTTGATACCACCTTGCCCTTGTATTGGTTCTATTAATATAACGCCTATACCACTTGAAATTGCTTTCTTTACGCTCTCAATATTGGGCTCGATGTTATCACACCAATCAATGTAGGGATTTAGTAATTCAGAAAATTTCTGTTTATCGTTTGTAGCACAAGTTAAAAAGGTTCTTCCATGAAATGCACCATGAAATGTTAAAATTCTGTGACGATTTTTATTGCCTTTTCCATTTTGATAGATCCTAGCAATCTTAAGTCCACATTCTACTGCCTCTGATCCAGAATTTGAGAAAAATACAGTGTCAGCGAAACTATTGTTTATTAATTTTTCTGCAAAATTATTGGCAGCAGGTATATTATAGGTATTTGATATATGCCATAATTTTTCTCCTTGCAATTTAAGAGCACTAATTAATCGCGAATTAGTGTGACCTAAGCTACTAACGGCTATTCCGGAGTGAAAATCTACGTAGCGCTCACCATCAACATCATATAGGTAGATACCTTTGCCATGAGAAAAATTTATATTAACAGGAGAATAAACTGGCAAAATAGGAGAAATTGTCATAAAATATTATATGCTAAATTTTATTATGAATAACATAAAAACCGTTGTTTCACAATAAGAAGGATATGTATAAGCTAGGTAAATTGATGTTTTCTGCGTTGAAGAAAAACAAATACACAAAAGTTATTGTATTACTCTCATCGATCTTTATGATTTTATTCAGTGTGATATATTGTAATCATTTACTAAGGAGTAATTTCCTTTCTTCTTACCGTGATTCAAGTGTAAACTTAAAAAGCGTACTGGAAAATGGCATAATAAAAAAATACCATTATTTACTAATAGAAAAGCATCACATTAAATACAAAAATTTTGACTACATAAACCAACTAGTAAAACTACGTGCTGAATTATTACAATCAGTGAGCAAAGTAAAGGATTTCAGCTTAATACTGTATGATCAAAACGGCAGAATAATATTCAGTAATTTTAACACTCAAGATTATGATTATGAACAGTTACTTACAAACGATGAAATTGATAAACTATTAAGTAACCAAGAAATATTTTATACTACAGGAAATACATTAACTTCTATTTTCCCTATATTCCATGAAAATAGCGTTAAACCGTCGTTTTTTTTGAAGATTCTTCGAAACTACAATAATTCTTATGTTATAGCATATGGCCTGTTTTTAACATTTTTGGGCCTATTATTAATAATCTTAATATTAATAATGTTCTATTTGCACTTTTCTAATACCCAAATGCTAGCCAAGCAACATAAAACTAACATTGAATTACAGCAGATAAAAGAGACATTAGAGCAAGAAAATGCAAACAAGCTAAAGTTTTTTGCAAGCGTTACACATGAATTACGCACACCTCTTAATGCTATTATTGGATTTGCGGAGTTGATCAAAAATAAAACTTTAGGTTCAATGGATAATTCTCAATACAAGGAGTATGCAGACGATATATATAATGCAGGAACACACTTACTTACCTTAATTAATGATGTGCTCGATTTTTCTAAAGCTGAATCAAGTAGTTTAACAGTAGAAAAAGTGAAGTTTAACCTGAACAAAATAATGGATTCATGCGTAAATATGCTATTACCTAAATTAAAAGAAGCCGGGATTAATTTAAAAAAAGAGATGACTAATAAACAATTATTAGTCATTGCAGATCCCAAGAGAATGAAACAAGTTATAATAAATTTATTATCAAACTCAATCAAGTTTACTCCCAAAGATGGTTTAATAAGAATGGTGATAAAAGAAAATATAGAAAAAAACTTATTAACTATTGAGTTTCATGACAATGGAATAGGAATAATGCAGCAGGATATATATAAAGTTATGTCTGTTTTTGGCCAAGCAGATTCGGGGTATAGAAACGAAGGTACGGGCATCGGATTGCCGCTAAGCAAGAAATTAGTAGAGTTAATGGGTGGAACTTTTGACATTAAAAGTGAAGCAAAACTTGGTACTACGATAACATTGAACTTCTTTTATGAAGAACAAACATGTGAAGATTCGATTGATTTTTAATAGGATCTATTTGATATGGCCTTACATCAGACGAAAACCACACTTTATCAAAAGCGGCAAGCCGAGAAGGTAGGCAGAAATTCATCAATAAGCCCCCATCAAGAATCTTATCTGTTAGCTATATATAAAATTTGATACTCTGACTACAATATACTACTATAGATAGAAGTGTTATTAATGGAGCAAGGTATGGAATTAGCAGTAGGAAATAATGCACCCGATTTTAGCTTACTAACAGATTCTGGTGAAAATTTATCACTGAGTGAATTTTTTGATAAAAAAAATGTAGTTCTTTATTTTTATCCTAAAGACGATACTCCGGGTTGTACAATGGAGGCAAAAGGCTTTAGAGATAAAATAGATGATTTTTCTTTCCTTGACACAGTGATAATTGGTGTATCAAAAGATAGTGTTAAGTGCCACACTAACTTCAAAGCAAAATATTCTCTGCCGTTTTCTTTAGTTTCTGATGAGAATGCTGAAATGTTGGGAAAATATGGTGTTTGGGTAGAGAAAAGTATGTTTGGCAAAAAGTATATGGGAATAGAACGCACTACTTTTTTAATAGATAAAAAAGGTAAAATAGTGAAGATCTGGAAAAATGTAAAAGTTAGTGGACATGTTGATGAGGTTCTGGAAGAAGTAAAGAGAATATAAACTAAAGAATAGGTTAATGGCTACCCATTGCTACATAAAAAAGCTGAAATTACATAATTTTCGTAGCCACTCAAACTTTGAACTGGATTCAGATGATAGCTCAGTTGTAATAACTGGCAAAAACGGTATTGGTAAAACTAATATACTTGAAGCAATCTCGTTGCTTGCTAAAAGCAATGGAATGAAAAAAGCAAAAGCCAGTGAGATACAAAATAGATTCAGTAATGAAGATTGGGTAGTGCACTATGATTTTTTTAATGGAATGGATTTTAATTCAATTGGTATCACAAAGAGTTTTGATAAGAAACTAATACAAATTGATGGAAAAACGCAATCGAGTTATTCATCTTTGTATAAGATATCCAATGTAATATGGCTGATTCCACAAATGGACTATGTTCTTCTCAATTCTCCAAGTGACAGATTAAAATTTTTAGACCGTATAGTCTCACTGTTTGAGGAAAATTACACTTGCTGCTACATGAAACACAGAAAAGCTAAACGTGAGCGAAGTAAACTGTTGAGAGAGAACACCTTGGACGAAAATTGGCTCTCTAGTCTTGAAAACATAATGGCCGTTAATGCAGTTAGTATTTTACGTATGCGATCGTCTGTTTTAAAGACACTACAAGACACAATTGATAACCATTCCAATGAGTTTTTTCCGAAGGCAAGTTTGAAATTCAGCAGCCAGCTAACTTTGGACGATACTGCAGAATATTTTCAGAATCGTCTAAAGGAAAACAGAGAAAAAGATTCATTGACTGGTAGAGTAACCTTTGGTGTGCATAACGATAATTTTCGGGTTTTTTGTCAAAAAAGAAACGTACCAATAAATCTGTGCTCCACTGGAGAACAAAAGTTATTACTGCTTTCTATTATTTTATCCAGTGTAAAAGCAAGGTGTATTCATTACAATAAGGCACCACTTCTTCTACTTGATGATATAATGTCTCATCTGGATAAACATTACAGAAAGGCGTTAATGGAGGAAGTGTTAAGTATTCAATGTCAAACTTGGATAACTGATGTAAATCAAGATAATTTCAATAGCTATCTTTATTCTTTCAAGTTTTTTGAATTATCAAATGAATTAAATGCAAAACTTCCTTGACAAACCTCGCCAGCCCCCTTATCATGATACTGAAGGTATTCAGTTATCTTCATCTGTGCAGATTAAACAGCAAGAAAACAACGTAGTTGGCGTCTTATTTTTAATTTTTTACACTATGTGCACCTTATGTCTTCACAACATTTCTGGGTTTTTACCTATATAAGCTGAAACGCGCTTATAAGTCGTTTAAGACAGTATAGTACGCCGATTTTGCAGGATTAGAGAGTGACAACTAGCTAACACGGGGTTTCTTTTGCCTTTTTTTCTGCTTAGTAAATTTCTTAAACATTCAAACTAAGGTGAGTTGCATTCAAAAGCAGCTAAATTGCAGTGTTTAAACTTAAAAAACGCCAATACTGAAAATAGACAATGACCAGGGCTTCTTTTGCCTTTTTTTTCGTTTGGTAAATTTCTTAAATATTTATGGCTAAACGACAACCGTCATCCCGCTACTTGTTAGCGGCTGAGATACCGCGAATGAATCGCGGTATGACGGTTCGCGGTGACATGACGATAAGCCTTGTCATTCTAGCGCGTGGCGCTGGAATCCAGACTTTAACTGATATGATTACAGAAAGAGAATTTATTAGGTAGTTATAGACACTGAAAGTGGTAAAACTTACCACTTTCAAGTAAAGAAAACTACGTTTACGCCTTCTATAATTTCTATGGATTATTCACTACTGCACCGTTTTGACAAATCACACCTCCTGGTGTTATTTTTGAAACGACTACAGGAGCACCAAAAAACACAGCAGTAAATGCACCGAGTGCAAAAAGCGCTGGCCACGGCATTCTGCCAAATATTGCAAGCAAAGCTGCACCTATTATCACTATCGTGATCATCGGCCCACCTATACCTTGGGTATATTGTACTATTTTGCATATCACTGTTGACGTTTCATCAGCATTTGCATCAAACGCAAAGGAGAGAATTAACGTCACAAGTAGAAGAAAATTTTTTATTACGCCTCCTATAATTTTTACTTTATGCTACTTCACTTTGATTAAATTTAAGTAAATGATACAAGAAGCATCATTTACCTAATACTTTTTAACCACACTTATAAATTCCTGATCCCGCAGGATCCTCTTTTAATGTTTGATTACCAGTACATGTCTCGCACCTACTTGCTGTGCCTGGTGCTATTTTTGAAACGACGGCAGGAGCACCAAAAAACACAGCAGTAAATGCACCGAGTGCAAAAAGTGCTGGCCACGGCATTCTGCCAAATATTGCAAGTAAAGCTGCACCTATTATCACTATTGTGATCATCGGCCCACCTATACCGTGAGTATAACCCATTATTTTGCATATCACTGCTGATGTTGCATCTAGATCAGCACGCGCATCAAACGCAAAGGAGAGAATTAAAGCTACAAGTAGAAGAAAATTTTTCATTACGCCTCCTATAATTTTTACTTTATGCTACTTCACTTTGATTAAATTTAAGTAAATGATACAAGAAGCATCATTTACCTAATACTTTTTAACCACACTTATAAATTCCTGATCCCGCAGGATCCTCTTTTAATGTTTGATTACCAGTACACGTCATGCACTTGCTTGCTGTATCTGGTGCTATTTTTGAAACAACTGCGGGAGCACCAAAAAACACAGCAGTAAATGCACCGAGTGCAAAAAGAGCAGGCCATGGCATTCTGCCAAATATTGCAAGTAAAGCTGCACCTATTATCACTATTGTGATCATCGGCCCACCTATACCGTGAGTATAACCCATTATTTTGCATATCACTGCTGATGTTGCATCTAGATCAGCACGCGCATCAAACGCAAAGGAGAGAATTAAAGCTACAAGTAGAAGAAAATTTTTCATTACGCCTCCGATAATTTCTATTTAACGCTGTATTGTCTATCGCATTGATTAAATTTAAGTAAATGATACAAGAAGTATCATTTACTTAAAATTTCTTTGAGGCTGTGATACCTATTATGTACATTTACCATTAGTCAACGTTTTACCAGTAGGGCAAGCAATCGCACCATTCTGACAAAACGTACCATCTGGTGTTATTTTTGAAACAACTGCAGGAGCACCAAAGAACACGGCAGTAAATGCACCGAGTGCAAAAAGCGCTGGCCACGGCATTCTCCCAAATATCGCAAGCAATGCTGCACCTATTATCACTATCGTAATCATCGGCCCGCCTATACCTTGGGTATATTGTACTATTTTGCATATCACTGTTGACGTTTCATCAGCACGCGCATCAAATGCGAAGGAGAGAATTATAGCCACAAGTAGAAGAAATTTTTTCATTATGCCTCCGATAATTTCTATTTAACGCTGGATTATCTATCATTTTGATTAAATTTGAGTAAATGATGCAGTAAGTACCATTTACTCAATGCTTTTTACTGACAAGTATATTTTCCATCTGCATCAGGTTTCAATGTTTTCCCAGCATCACACGTCTCGCACTTACTTGCTGTAGTTGGTGCTATTTTTGAAACAACGGCAGGAGCACCAAAAAACACAGCAGTAAATGCACCGAGTGCAAAAAGTGCTGGCCACGGCATTCTACCGAATATCGCAAGCAAAGCTGCACCTATTATCACTATCGTAATCATCGGTCCACCTATACCGTGAGTATAGCTCATTATTTTGCATATCACTGCTGACGTTGCATCTAGCTCATTAGTATTTGCATCAAACGCAAAGGAGAGAATTAAAGCCACAAGTAGAAGAAATTTTTTCATTACGCCTCCTATAATTCCTGTTCTATGTTAAATTATCTATCCCTTTGATTAAATTTAAGTAAATGGTGAGGATTTTTTGCTTAAAAGTATCCTTTATTTCATTTAGAATACTTTTCTTGGTTCGTTTATATTACATGCTACAGAAATTTTACGGTATTGTTTATTGTCTTTATCGTGCTTTGATTGACACAATTTATAATGATGGAGTGGAGCATGCAGGGTATCTATCATTTTTAATTCTGTTATCAATATTTCCTTTTCTCATCGTTTTAATGGCTGTGGCATCAACATTCGCAAATTTCTTAGACCAGTATAACATTGGCTGGGTATTTATCATTGATAACATGCCACAGGATATTTTGGCATCTTTGATGCCGCGTATCAGAGAGATAATATCAGGCCCGCCGCAAAGCTTACTAACTTTAGCAATTGTAGGTGCTGTTTGGACCGCTTCATCGACAATTGAAGGGCTTAGAACAATACTCAATAAGGCCTATAAAGTTCCGGTTTCGCCGCCTTATATATTAAGAAGAGTACTAAGTATATTACAATTTTTAGTAATCACGCTTATTATAACTCTAACTATAGTGTTTTCTACACTAGTACCAATGCTAATTGATTTTTCCTATCAGGGACTAAGTTATACTAGGTATTTACTTATTGAATTTGTACTTTTCACAGTAGTCTCTTGGCTATATTTTATGTTACCAAACATAAAACAAAATTTATCAGACGTATTTCCTGGATCTTGTGTAGCTGTTATTCTTTGGACGATTTCTGCTTCAGCTTTTAAGCAATACTTAAAAGCTTCCTTTGACCAACTGGATTTGATATATGGAAGTTTAGGTGGTGTGGTAGTGTCATTACTATTTTTTTATATGCTAAGTTTGATTTTTATATATGGAGCAAAATTCAATTTTCAGCTAAAATATTTCAATGGATCTCGCTAAGGAGAAAGAAATGGGTAAGTTAGAAGGTAAAGTAGCTTTAATCACCGGAGCTTCAGGTGGAGTAGGCTCTGCTGTTGCAAAAAGGTTTATAAGAGAAGGTGCATGTGTGATTCTGATTTCAAGATCTCTTGATAATCTCAAGCCACTATATAATGAAATTGAAGAGCTTGAAGAATTTAAAGAAGGCTCTGTGAAACTAATTCAGCTTGATCTTTTAGACTTTGAGAATGTAAAGATACTGACAAACATGATAGAAAGCCTGAAATTATCAGAATCTGGAGCACTTGATATATTAGTTGCGTGTGCTGGAATTTTAGGCAAACTGAACCCCATTCATGACTGTGAGATTGAAGAGCTACAGAACGTAATGAATACAAATTTTACTGCCAATTGGTACTTACTAAAAAACTTAGATCCAATGCTAAAAAAGTCTAATGCTGGAAGAGCGATATTCATGACCTCAGAAGTGACACTTTCTCCTTCCTCTTATCCATATTGGATGCCGTATGCTGCAAGTAAAGTTGCACTAGAAATAATGGTGCAGATATATGCATCTGAGACAAAACATACAAAATTATGTGTAAATGCTGTATACACGGAAGGACCTGTGGGTAGTGAGCAGGCATTTCCTGGATCTGAATTGGTGTCACCTGATAAACTAACAGATAAATTTGTGGAATTAGCTTCTGAAGACTGCAGCATATCAGGAAAAATCTTACCGCTCAGCAAATCTCCCGAATAAATTACCATAGTATCTGCAAAGATACCGTTAAGCCCACAATTGTATGAACATTGTGATTTGAGAGTAATCTCCACTAGGAAGGATGTCATCCCAGTGCCTCTATGGTGTCATTCCAGTCTGGAATCTAGTCTTTATTATGCAGCCACTTATTTAAAGTTAAGTTTTCTGGATCCCAGACTGGGATGACACCTCTGGGCACTGCCGTCATAAAGGAACCAGTGTCAGCTACTTGAATGACATCATTTGCTGTGCAATTTACCTTCAAAAATGAATGTTTGTACAGCTGTGTGTCAAGCACTGGAATCTGCCACGCAAATTGCAATGTTCGTACAGTTATGCGTCAAGCCTAAAAGTAATTAGCTAATAGGTTTAATAAAAATTCACATATACAGGAAAGATTGGTAAC
Source organism: Wolbachia endosymbiont of Wiebesia pumilae (assembly GCF_017869285.1). Classification (NCBI taxonomy): domain Bacteria; kingdom Pseudomonadati; phylum Pseudomonadota; class Alphaproteobacteria; order Rickettsiales; family Anaplasmataceae; genus Wolbachia; species Wolbachia endosymbiont of Wiebesia pumilae. The sequence goes on along the minus strand of NZ_CP054557.1, from coordinate 570,383 downwards.
ATTACTTGAATAGAGACCGTTATTGTAATTATGCCGAAACGCACAGATATAGAATCTATATTAGTAATAGGAGCAGGCCCAATAGTTATAGGTCAGGCATGCGAGTTTGATTATTCCGGAACGCAAAGCTGTAAAGTATTAAAAAGCGAAGGTTATAAAGTCATTTTGGTTAACTCCAACCCCGCAACTATAATGACAGATCCTGAGTTTTCTGATGCGACGTATATTGAGCCGGTACTGCCTGAAATCATAGAGAAAATTATAATTAAGGAGAGGCCAGACGCAATATTGCCAACAATGGGCGGGCAAACAGCGCTCAATTGTGCAATAAAACTTGCAGATGATGGAGTGTTAGACAAATACAACGTAGAATTAATAGGGGTAAATAGAGAAGCAATAAAAAAAGCAGAGGATAGAGAGTTATTCCGTCAGTCCATGGATAGAATAGGACTGAAATACCCCAAAAGTATCATTATAAAAAATCAAGAACAAATAAAAAAGGCTTTGGATTACATTGGATTACCAGCAATCATCCGCTCGTCATTCACCCTTGGTGGTGCAGGTAGCGGCATAGCATATAATAAAGAGGAGTTTTTCAATATCGCAGAAAGTGCTCTCAAAATTTCGCCAATAAATGAAGTTCAGATAGATGAATCAATTATCGGCTGGAAAGAATATGAAATGGAAGTTATCCGCGATTGTAAAGATAACTGCATAATAGTCTGTTCGATAGAAAATGTTGATCCGATGGGAGTGCACACTGGGGATAGCATAACTGTTGCTCCTGCTTTGACTCTGCGTGACGTAGAATACCAACAGATGAGAAATGCATCTATAGCAGTGCTGAGAGAAATTGATGTTAGTGCCGGTGGTGCAAATGTTCAATTTGCAGTGAATCCTAAAGAAGATGGAAGCCTCGTTGTGATTGAGATGAATCCAAGGGTTTCTCGCTCTTCTGCACTTGCTTCGAAAGCAACAGGCTATCCTATTGCAAAAGTTGTAACTAAACTTGCTATTGGCTATTCGCTCGACGAAATACGTAACGACTGTGCTCCAATAATACCAGCAGCATTCGAACCAGTGATTGATTATATCGTCACTAAAATTCCTCGATTTGAGTTTGAGAAATTTAAGGGGACGAATTGTGAATTATCAACCTCCATGAAATCAGTGGGAGAAGTGATGTCTATAGGCCGCACTTTTAATGAGTCACTACAGAAAGCTTTCCGTTCACTTGAAACTGATTTTACAGGACTTGATGAAGTATTTCCTGAGAACATTGATATTGATCACATAAAATCTCAATTAGCAAAATTGCTACCAAACAGATTACTGATTGCTGCTGACGCAATGCGCCACGGAATTAGCATAGAAGAAATAAATTCGATTACAGGATATGACTTATGGTTTCTGCAAAATATACAGCAAATTATATTAACTGAACAAAAAATCAAGGAAAATGGATTTCCTGGAACTGCGTACGAAATGTTAGAGCTGAAAAAAATGGGATTTTCAGATGCAAGATTAGCAAAGTTAAGTAATAGACCTACCTCTGTCATTCCAGTACCCTCTAATGTCATCCCAGTGCGTGACACTGGGATCCAGCCAGCGTTACACGCTGGAGATCGAGTAAAACAAATCGAAGAAATAAGAAAAAAATTTGGCATTAAACAAGTTTATAAACGCGTAGACACCTGTGCAGCTGAATTTGAATCGAGCACTGCTTATATGTATGGCTGCTATGAGGGTGATGTTGAAAATAAAACGGAATGTGAGGCGAATATTTCTGACCGAGAAAAGGTTGTCATTTTAGGAAGTGGTCCAAATCGCATTGGTCAAGGTATTGAGTTTGATTATGCATGCGTACATGCAGCTTCTGCCGCCAAAGAAATGGGGTATGAAACAATAATGATCAACTGTAATCCCGAAACTGTCTCAACTGACTACGATACCGCTGATCGTTTATATTTTGCACCACTCATTGCAGAGGATGTGCTTGAAATACTAAGTAAAGAGCAAGAAAATGGCACACTGGTTGGTGTAATAGTTCAAATAGGCGGTCAAACACCTTTAAAGTTAGCCAAAGTGCTTAACGAGAGAGGTTTCAAAATTCTGGGAACTTCGTTTGATTCTATTGACCTTGCAGAAGATCGCATGAGGTTTAAAAACCTTGCTTTGCAACTTAATTTAAAACAACCTGAAAATTCTATCTGCCATTCAGTAGAAGAAGCGTTAACCAACGCAGAAAAGGTGGGGTTTCCACTAGTAGTCAGGCCATCATATGTCCTCGGCGGTCAGTCTATGTCGATTAGACACGATACTCAGAGCTTTAAAGAGTACGTCTTAGATCAAACTAAAATCTTTGAGCATGGTTCGCTGCTTCTTGATAAATTTTTAGTCAATGCAGTTGAGGTTGACGTTGATGCTGTATGTGATGGGGAAAAAGTTTTCATTGCAGCGGTCATGGAGCATATTGAAGAAGCTGGTATCCACTCTGGTGATTCAACATGCTCAATACCGACAAATACATTGAGTGACGAAGTAATAAAAGAGATCGAGCTCCAAACTGAGAGAATAGCATTAGCATTAAAAGTGAAAGGTCTGATAAACATTCAGTTTGCTGTTCAAGAGAATAGACCTCTTGCAGAACCTGTTTGTGATGAGAAATCTTTAGGAAAAGTGCAGATGAGCACCACAGAATACTCGAATGTATTTGAGGAGCGCAGACAAGCTTTGACGACAAAATTGCCTTCAGAAATCGAGTTATGCAAGAGGTCTAGTGATGTATACATACTTGAAGTGAATTTAAGGGCTAGTCGAACCGTTCCTTTTATTTCCAAGGTAATCAATATTCCTATTGCAAAGCTTGCCACTCAGGTTATTTTGGGTAAAAAATTGAATCAGGAAAACAAGCCTTTCAATCATTTTGCAGTTAAAGCTGCTGTTTTTCCATTTACCCGCTTTGCAGGAGTTGATACTTTACTTGGTCCTGAAATGAAATCAACAGGAGAAGTGATGGGAATTGATTCATCATTTGAAGCTGCACTTGCAAAAACGCACATGGCTGCAGGATACAAGTTACCAACAGAAGGAACAGCTCTGGTTTCAGTAAAAGATGATGATAAAAAGTATATATTGCCAGTTGCACGAATGTTGAAAGAACTGAGTTTTGAAATATATGCCACCAAAGGCACAGCTTCGTATCTGAACAATAACGGCATTGCTGCACAAGCTGTAAATAAAGTAAGAGAAGGCAGACCCCACATAGTTGATATGCTCAAAGATGGAAAAATAAATCTAGTGATTAATACTTCAAAAGGTGTAAAGTCAGTCTCAGACAGCAAAGATATCAGGAGAACTGCTATTTTGCAAAATATAGCTTACAGCACCACAGCTTCCGGAAGTAAAGCGTTAGTGCTTGCAATTCAATATGTAAAGAATAGCAAACTGGAAGTGAAATCATTACAGCAGATACAAAACGTTTAAATATCAAAACTAGAATAATTCACTCTCAAAATGCTAAAGAGAACATAATAAAAAGATGGAAATTTTGAAGGAAATAGTATACCTAAAGAATCAACTAGCGTAATTGAACAGCCAAATGCTGCAACGAATGCTCCACAATCTCACCTAGAGGACACTTCCCTTATATGTTAAGAACAAGTCTTTATAAATATCAAAGTAGTGAGATTAAAGACACACAGAGAAGAGGAATCGTCACGCCCCTTGATTATAAGAATCGTTGTTCAGCAAGGTTCTCTTCTCTGGTTTATTATACTGAAAGTTCCGAACAACTGATTGAGCTTTTAGGCTCGTATATAAGGCTGGAAAATGCAGTATATGTTATTATTACGGAGGAATTATGAATTCATCAAACATTATTGCTGGCATTGATGTTAGCAAAAGTAAATTAGATCTCCACATTCACCCACTTGAGCATTATAAAATATTTGAAAACAATGTACAATCCATTGATGAAATGCTGGACTTTTTACGTTTGCATAATGTAACCAAAATTGGTCTTGAGGCAACTGGTGGATACGAAAAATTATGTGCCTATACTTTACTAAGCAATGGTTTTGAGGTGTACGTCATTCAACCAAGGTGGGAGAGACTATGCTAAAAGCCTTGGTATTACTACAAAAACTGATAAAATAGACTGCAGTATCATCTCACGTTATATTAATAATACAGATATGCGTGTTACTCCTTTAACAGTTAGTAATGGTAATATTGATTGCTTGAAACAAAAATTATCTCGTAGAAACCAACTTGTAGAAATAGCAAAAATACAAAAAACCCAAATCCAACAGGTAACTGATACATCTATAATCAAACAAATAGAGGAACTTCTTGCAATTTTACGTAATCAAATTAAAACTTTAGAAGATGAAATGATTACATTTATCGATCAAAACCAAGAGCTTAAAAGAAAATATATATCAATAACTATATAGTAGCGGGATGACGGTTTTTCAAATTATCGGTAAATCTAAGTCAGTTTAGCTATAGGCAGCAATTTTCTGTATTTATTTTAAATTGAAGAAAGCTCAAATGAAAGATCGTGTTTTGCTAAAAATCACAGAATGCAGTCTGGTTACTATTTAAAAGGATATGTTCAAAAAACTGTGTCAAATCAACTCATACACTTCATTACCAACTTCATGATGAAGTTCCGCAGTTGGATGGAAATAATCAAAAAAGAAATAATCCTTTAGAGCCTGTCTTGAAAAGAAATGAGAAAGAGAATATGATGAGATAAGTAAAAAATAGTAGGTAAAAATGTATCCAAGTGATATAAGTGACAAAGAATGGGAAATTTTGGAGCCAAGTGTTGCACAAGGTGCAGTAGGACGGCCAAGAAAGCACAATATTAGAACAATTATTAATGCAATAAGATACATAATGAAAGGTGGTTGCCAGTGGAGAATGCTGCCAAAAGATTTTCCGCCATGGAAAACGGTGTATGATTATTTTCTCAGGTGGCGTAATAGTGGCAAATTGGAAGAAATACACGATATGTTAGTAAAAAAGGTAAGAAAAATGGTTGGCAAAAATGAAATACCTTCGGTAGGAATAATTGACAGTCAATCAGTGAAAACCACTCAAAAAGGGGATCCAGAGGATATGATGCTGGCAAGAAAATAAAGGGTAGAAAACGTCACATCATTGTGGATACAATAGGCCTAATTATTACAGCTGATGTTCATAGTGCAGGCATTCAAGATCGTGATGGTGCTCTAAATCTTTTTACTCAAGCTAAACGAAAAGCTTCAACGCTACAAAGGTTTCTCGCTGATCAGGGATATATTGGTAAATTGCAAAATTACTGTTTATTGAAAACAGGATGTTTATTGACGATTACTAAAAAAGCAGCTGATGCTGTAGGATTTCAAGTTATTCCTAAACGGTGGATTGTTGAAAGAACTTTTGCTTGGCTTTCCAATTTTAGACGTATGAGCAAGGATTATGAGCATTCTCCTCTTACTTCAAAAACTAATATCTCCTTTAATATGATTACTATTATGCTTGCTAAATTAGCTGCTTAGTTCCTTTCAAGACAGGTTCTTAGTGTTTCTTTGCTACACCCAGGGTTATAGTGAACGTCAAGTTCCCCTTTAAATATCAACTTTAAGAGTATTTTTATATTTTCTTTAAATCTCCCAACTTGGTCTGCAATGTTCGATGTGCATGCATCTTGACAATTTAAACCTTTGCTCTTGTATTCGCTAAACATACTTCTCATTTTAGAACCTGTCTTGAAAGGAACTAAGCAGCTAATTTAGCAAGCATAATAGTAATCATATTAAAGGAGATATTAGTTTTTGAAGTAAGAGGAGAATGCTCATAATCCTTGCTCATACGTCTAAAATTGGAAAGCCAAGCAAAAGTTCTTTCAACAATCCACCGTTTAGGAATAACTTGAAATCCTACAGCATCAGCTGCTTTTTTAGTAATCGTCAATAAACATCCTGTTTTCAATAAACAGTAATTTTGCAATTTACCAATATATCCCTGATCAGCGAGAAACCTTTGTAGCGTTGAAGCTTTTCGTTTAGCTTGAGTAAAAAGATTTAGAGCACCATCACGATCTTGAATGCCTGCACTATGAACATCAGCTGTAATAATTAGGCCTATTGTATCCACAATGATGTGACGTTTTCTACCCTTTATTTTCTTGCCAGCATCATATCCTCTGGATCCCCTTTTTGAGTGGTTTTCACTGATTGACTGTCAATTATTCCTACCGAAGGTATTTCATTTTTGCCAACCATTTTTCTTACCTTTTTTACTAACATATCGTGTATTTCTTCCAATTTGCCACTATTACGCCACCTGAGAAAATAATCATACACCGTTTTCCATGGCGGAAAATCTTTTGGCAGCATTCTCCACTGGCAACCACCTTTCATTATGTATCTTATTGCATTAATAATTGTTCTAATATTGTGCTTTCTTGGCCGTCCTACTGCACCTTGTGCAACACTTGGCTCCAAAATTTCCCATTCTTTGTCACTTATATCACTTGGATACATTTTTACCTACTATTTTTTACTTATCTCATCATATTCTCTTTCTCATTTCTTTTCAAGACAGGCTCTTAGAGTTAAGATCAAATGCTTTTATTTCAAGATTTGTACTTTTCTTCATATAACCTAAGCCTTTAGCCAGTTTTGCATTGAAACTCTCCGTGAGCTTTGTAGCTAGTTCCCTTGCTTCTTCATCTCTATTAAAAGCTGGTATTGAGCCAACTTCAGGTGCATTTGCAACAACTACATGCTTAACACCATGTTCATTTAGAACCTTAAGTGCATTACATATTTCACTCACTGCTTGTTCCAACACTTCTTCCGCTTTAGTATCGTCATAAGCAGTGGCAACCATAACATCATTTCCGCCGATTATGATGCAAAATAAATCTTCTTTACCTATATCTGGATGATGTTTAATTACCGCATCTAGCTGGTTAGCTAAACGAAATTTATTGAAGAAATAAGAAAAAATAGGGTCAAAAATTTCAGATGCTGTTGCATATGAAACTGCGTAATTCTGACCTTGCTGTTCGTGGCATCTCCCAAAAAATGAATAACTCCACCCAGGTTTAAATTCATCTAAATCTAAATATTTTGCTATATATTCAACAGCAGTAGGGCCATTGCTAAAAGATCTTCCTTGATAAAAAGGATCATCAAATTTTACGCTTTTTGCAAAGGATAAATTATTTAAAATTCCAATGATTGCGCCATTATCGGATAAGCTATCACCCAGAACATAAAAATTTCTATACTTTGAATTAGAATTGTCATTTTTGTTTGTCATAATATTTACCGTAGATTAGCATGTTGTTTCATTAGATTCATAGAAAAAGAAAAATAGCGGTGAAATTATACAACTTTGGCCTAACTTGCTCTCCACTTTTTCCGGGCAAAATCAGCTTCTTCTTAACTTGACACGTATACTTAAAAGAACCCTCTAAGTTTTCTAGCACGGCTTGGATGTTTCAACTTGCGCAGTGCTTTTGCCTCTATTTGCCTAATTCTCTCACGTGTTACATTAAAAATTTTTCCTACTTCTTCTAAGGTATGTTCCTTCCCATCTTTACCAAGGCCAAAACGCATTCTTAAAATTCTTTCTTCCTTTGGTGTTAAAGTTGCAAGAACATTGGTTGTAATGCCACGCAAGTCAGCAAGTATTGCAGCATCCTCTGGCCTGGAGACTCGCTTGTCTTCTATACAATCACCAAAGGTACTACTATCATCTTTTCCTGTTGGAGCTTCAAGACTTACTGGATCCCTTGCTATTTTCATAACTTTGCGTATTCTTTCCAGTGGCATTGTCAGTTCTACACTCAATTCCTCTAACGTCGGCTCTCTTCCCATCTCATGAGTCATCTTTCTTAATGCTCTGTTGATTTTACTGATAATTTCCACCATATGAACTGGTATTCTAACTACTTTAGACTGCTCAGGTATTGCTCTAGTGATTGATTGTCTTACCCACCAAGTGCCATAAGTTGAAAATTTATATCCACGTTTGTAATCAAACTTATCCACGGCCTTCATAAGACCAATATTGCCTTCTTGTACCAAATCAAGCAGATCAAGGCCTCTTTTTGAATACTTCTTAGCAATGGAAACTACTAGCCTTAAGTTAGCCTTAATCATTTCTTGCTTTGCTTCAGAGACTTCTCGTTCGTGTTTTTGTATTCTCTTGATTAGCTCCTTAAATTCTTGTACGTTATCTTCCTGTATATGCTGCTTAATACCGTTCAAGGTACTAGCTATATGTTCAGAGTTATCGTCTATAAACCTTAAAAATTTGTTTTTTAATTCACCTGTAAAAGAGGACTGATTTTCATTGATCTTTAAAAGACTTATCTTTTTCAATTCGTGCTTTAAAAGCACGTCATCATAAACTTTATAGAAACTTTCTCTATCGATATCGTATTTTCTAGCCTCAGCAATAAGATTAGCCTCTTCAAGCGTAATGGATCTATTTATCTTATAAAGTTCTTGTGTAATTCTGGCAACAGCAGCATCACTTAACTTAATTTGTAATGCTATAGACCATATTTGATTATACAAATTTTCTAGCTCATTAGAGAAATTTTTAGAATTTTTTCTTAATATCAACGCTTCATTTGTTAAAGTAATTATCTCATCCAATGCAACTATGACCTTTGGCAATAAGTCACTTTCCATTTCAAGAATAGAAACATTTAAATTGACTGAACTTATATCTTCATTATTACCGTCTTTCTCATCATCACTTTTTTTACTATCTTTCTCATCATCACTACAGTACTCAGCATCTTCAGAAACATCCTCAGAATCCTCAACATCTTCAGCACTTTCTTCACTCTCTTCACTTTCTTCTTTGGGTACCACATTAAAATCAGAGTTATAAATTGCATCCAGATCTATAATTTCTCTCAGTAAGAGAGCTCCATTACTTAAATCATCACGCCATACTTTTATCACCTTTAATGTTACTGATGTTTCAATTATTGCACGTAACATGTTATGCTTTTCAGATTCAATTTTTTTTGCTATCTCGATTTCATCTGCCCTTGATAAAAGCTTTACGGAGCTCATGTCTTGTAAATAAATCCTCACTGGATCATCATTTTGTACTAAAGTTGCAGTAACATTTGGCGATGTGTCATCATCATCAAGTTTACTATCATCACTGTTGGAAGGAATATCTTCTTCATCTTCGCTACTTTCAAGCACATTAATTCCGGAATCCTGCAATAAAGATATAGCATCATCTATAAAGTCAGACGAAAAATTTTCATCTGATAATTTATCATTTATATCATCAAAGGTGATAAAACCACCCTTTTTTATACTCTTAGTTACCAGATCTTTGATAATTTTTTTCTTATCTTCTGCATCATTAATAGTTGACATCATTACCTTTATAGTTTATAATTTTATTTCTTATTAACAAACAAACTTACAACGAGCAAGTCTATAATTTTACTTTTAACTTGTGGCTATTTGTTACTTCATATAGTTTAAGATACTGTTAATTTATGTACACTTGTCTTAATCAATTGTTCCATACTTTTCTTCCATTTTTACTGCTATGGATAATCCAACTGAAAATGTTGCAATTCCAACCACTATAGCAGTAAGCATTAAAACATGGGGTATAGGATTGCTATATGAATAAAAATTTGAAACCAATATAGGAGGCAAGGAACTTTTTATATATCCTAGAGATATGTAAAATAACAAAACAGATGCTTGGAAGACGCTTACCCCTATCATTTTCTTGATTAAATTTTTATCGTTTATAATAATATATAAACCTAGCACCATTAATACAATAATAATCGTATAATTATATAAAGTCATTGTTTTTTCCTACGAGCAAAATTTATATATATAATTAACATAGAGGAGCAGACAGTAAATGCTACACCTAATTCCACCAAAAAAATACCTAATTTTTGACCGGTTCTATTATTGGTTAACAAGATATCATAAGATAAAAAATTTTGGCCAAGTAAAGTTGTTGCAACGCCCGTTCCTCCATAAATTAAAATACCTAACACGTTAGTCAATCTAATCACAGAATAAGGTATTGCTTTTAGAGTTGTAGATACACCAAATAGCATTGAATATAATATTATCCCGGAGGCAATAATTATTCCTGCTTGAAAACCTCCACCCGGAGTGTAATCACCGTGAAATTGTATGTATAAACCAAATAAAATGATAAAAGGTATCATCAAAAATGTTACTGCATTTAATATCGGATCTTTAATCATTTTCTTTTTCTTCTTTTAATATCAACGTTATACAAAGCGCAGCAGTAAAAACTACTATAGTTTCTCCAAACGTGTCATAACCACGAAAACTTGCCAAAATAGCTGTCACTATATTAGGAATACCGGTAGCTTTTTCGGTATTTTCCACATAATAAGGAGCAACATGCAAGTGGATCGGAGCATTGTGGCTGCCAAAATCTGGCAATTGAATCATAAAATATGACAAACATACAGCCAGAAATAACATAAAAAAAAGCGTTATAGGGTTATGAGATAGATTTACTTTATGATTCTTTATCAAGGAGAGTGCTGCAAACGTAAAAACTGTACTGAGCCCCGCACCAACAGAAGCTTCAGTAATTGCAACATCAGGTGCATTCATAATTAAGTATATAAGCGCAATCAGTGAACTAAATACACACATTAGAACAGCACTTACGACTAAATGTCGCGAGAAAACTATAAAAACCGTAACTGTTAGTAACAACAAAAGTAACACTACATTTAATATTTCTAACACCTTAGCCTTCTTTAACAGTTTTTTTCTTAACTTTATAATGAGTGCGCGCTAAAATATAGCTATTAGTTGAGTTAGCTACCCATATTATAAAAATTAATAATACTATTTTAACAGTATTGATTGAAAATCCATTCTGCAAAGCAAAACCAATTAACAATAACGTTGCACTGCTAGAATCTGTAATACCTGCTGCATGTAACCTAGTATAGAAATCAGGAAATCTGATCACCCCTATATTTGAAATAATTATCAAACAAATACCTAAAAATATGAAAATGGATCCTATCATAAATTATCAAAACAACATTAATCTCATTAGTGCTATAGTTGATATAAAGCTAACGCTAGCATACAACAATGCTATATCAATTAAAAAAAAATTATTCAGAATGATTGATATTGCTGTTATAAGTACAACTACTTGCGTTGAGAAATTATTGAACGCTAAAACCTTATTGTACACATCATTTGACTTAGACACTATGCAACACAACATTACACTCATACAGAACAACAGTGTATAGATAGCAATGCAAACCATTTAAAGACTATGTAACTTCAGTAGATTTCTAAACGGATACTTCTTCATCGCCATCTTGATCATTTATTTCATCATCCACTTCATAATCTTGGCTTTCTTGACTTACATCAAGATCTGTGTTATCAGAAAAATTTAATAAATTCGCTAGCTTACTTGTATTACTGCTGTAAACATTATTCATATTTCCTTTCATGTATTCCTTGCATCTACCTACCAAAAGGCTAAACAGCTCATGAGTATCCACCTGTTTTCCTGCTATTTCATGTAAGGAAACTATGGTATTTTTATGACCTTTAAACTTAGCTGCTTGAATTGGATTACTTGCCCCTGTATTTAAATCATGTGTTCTTTGACTTGCCAACAGAACCAATTTGAAACGGTTACTTACCCGTTCTATACACTTTTCTACAATAGACTCAGCCATAAGATACTACCTTAATAAATTTTATACTATATCACAAAAAACAAGTTGTCAACTTTGTATCTATTGCGATTCAACTTCATGTTTTACTTTTTCTGCCTCAGATTTTATTTCTTGGCTTTCTGTCATCGTGATTGTTATCTCATGATCAAGTTTTTTTAGAAATCCTAACAATCGCTCTAAAGAAAAACCATCTATTTTACCATTTTTAATTTGCGATACCTTTGGCTGATCAATACCAAGTTTCTCAGCTGCAAAAGCCTGAGTCCAAGCATTTTTTTCTATAATTTTATTTATTATATAAAGCAACTTTGTTTTTATTCCTGCACTGTCTAAGTTATTTAACGATATTATTTCCATAATTCTTACACTCACATATCAATTAACTTTATTAAATATTATAACATAATATTTAATATACCAAGATATTAATATCATGTAACTTGTCAATAATTATATGATATCAATATTTAAAACTTTAAGTTGATTATATATTAATATTTTTATCAAATTTCTAGTAATTTTAAATTACCATTTTACCATCAGTCTATCTGAAAAAACCATTTATAGAAAGAACAAGCTAAGATTACAAAGCTTGAAATACAAAAATAATTATTTTATAAATTTATCTTACATAAGAAGTTTATATCTCTATATCTTAACATAGATATTTATTTAAATTTTTAAAATTTCTATTTTAACAAGAATTCTATATATTATATTTATAATATAACTTAAATATTTGTTGCCTTTTAGCTGGAACATTATTTAGTTAGTAAGTAAAATTGTGTTGAATATGACAAAAATAAAAAAAGATGTTGCTGTTATTATGGGAAGTGAATCAGATTACACCACTATGGTCCATACTGTTGATATGTTAAAAGCATTAGAAGTTTCACATGATATATTCATAATATCTGCACATAGAACACCAGAAAGGCTCTTCAATTTTGCTAAATCTGCACAAGAAGAAGGTTTTAAGGTTATTATAGCTGGTGCAGGAGGTGCAGCTCATTTACCTGGTATGGTTGCGTCACTAACTTGTTTACCAGTTATCGGCGTTCCTGTGCATAGTAAACAATTAAATGGGCTGGACAGTCTACTCTCTATAGTTCAAATGCCAAAGGGTGTTCCAGTTGCAACCATGTCTATAGGAGAAAATGGAGCATATAATGCTGCCATTACTGCCGTATCTATATTGTCAATTTCCAACAGTGAAATTGCAGGTAGGTTAAAAAAGTGGAGAGAGAAACAGACCAAAGAAGTAAAAGAAAAACCAGTTTCATAATAAATCTATGGCAATAACTCTTTTAGACACAAAAACCATAAACCGTATAGCAGCGGGGGAGGTGATAGAAAGGCCAGCAAGTGTAGTAAAGGAATTAGTGGAAAATGCAATAGATGCTGGAAGTTTAGAAATAGAGATCAAAATAGAAAGTGGTGGGCGTAACCTTATTATTGTGACAGATGATGGTAACGGAGTAGAAAAAAACGATTTAGAACTTGCGTTTATGCGCCATGCTACTTCAAAATTGAGCGATAGTGAATTAATAGAAATCAAGCATCTTGGCTTTAGAGGAGAAGCTCTGCCTTCAATAGCAGCAGTAAGTAGGATAAAATTATCGTCTAAGGCAAGAGAAGCAAATGAAGCATGGTCTATAAGTTATGAGGGTGGAGAGAAAATAGGGGAGCTAACTCCTTACCCTTTATCACAAGGGACACATATTGAAGTACGAGATTTGTTTTTCGCTACTCCAAATAGACTAAAATTTCTAAAAACCGAAAGAGCAGAAACTCAAAGCATTGTTGATATTGTAAACAACCTAGCAATGATTAACTATCATATAGGGTTTACTCTCACTTCAGGTAATAAAAAGCTCTTAAAATACGCTAAGCAGACTTCGTTATTTCATAGATTGTGTGAAGTAGAAGAAGAATTTCAGGGCAATTCTTTGGAGGTCAATGAAGAAGAAGACGGCATCAAACTTACGGGACACATCTGTAAGCCAACCGTCAATCGTGGTAAGTCAACTCAGATCTATACGTTTGTTAATGGAAGGCCAATTAAAGATAATTTACTTATTGGCGCAGTTAGGTATGCATATCATGATTTTATTCCAAGCGATAGGTATCCTTTTGCAGCGTTACATTTAGAGATACCTTATGATCAAGTAGATGTAAATGTGCATCCAAATAAGTCAGAAGTAAGGTTTCAGAATAAGAAGCTCATATATGAGATAGTGACAAGAGGATTAATTAAAGCGTTGTCAAGAAGGATAGGCACCTTTCCAGCGCATGACCAGAAAATGGATTCAACATTGCCAGATCCTTTTGATAAACCTAATGTTCAAAATGAAAGAAGGCCAAGTCCTTTTGAAAATCAACTAATAAAAGAATTTGCTTCTCCAAATGAAAGAGTAAAAAGCTTATCAGAACAGTCAAAATCGTTTGATTATATCGGCATACAGAAATTACCATCACAAGCGGAGACTATGGTTCTAGAAAAAAAGGTGTTAGAGCAAGTTGATTTGATAGAGAGCCACCCGCTCGGGTTTGCACGCTGTCAGGTCTATGATACTTACATTATTGCCGAGGTAAGAGACAAATTGATTATAGTCGACCAGCATGCAGCCCACGAAAGGCTAGTATATGAATGCTTAAAACAAAAATCAAGTATAAAAAGACAAAAACTACTTCTTCCTGAAACGGTTGAAATCAAAAATCAAGCCGGAATGGAGATGATTGAAATCTATAAAGATAAGTTATTTGAAATGGGTTTTGATATTGAAATCAAATCAGAGAATAAAGTGATAGTAAAAGAAATCCCTGCAATTTTGGGAGCAATAGATGTGAAAGAGATGCTAATTAACATAATTGATAGATTAACGGAAATAGAAGATACATTGCCAGTAGAAGATAAAGTGAACAAAATATTGGCCACTATCGCTTGTCATGGATCAATTAGAGCGGGTAGAAAAATGAGGTTAGATGAAATGAATGAGCTGCTGAGACAAATGGAAAAAACCCCATATTCCGGGCAATGCAACCACGGAAGACCAACTTATATAGAAATGAAACTCAGTGATATTGAAAAACTTTTTGAGCGGAGGTAAGAGGTTGCCATAAATATGTAAGTGCTCCTTTCTCGTCATCCAAGTAGCTCATAGAAACGAAAAAACTTCCTTGACAAACTCCGCCAGCGCCCTTATTATAGTATTAAGGGTATTTATGACTCAAAACTTGTTTTTGACCTGCAGGCTCAATGACAAAATTCAGTAAAAAACTCAGGGTATTTTTTGGCGGATTACATAAAATTATAGCGGCTGCATGTCTTTTAAATTTTTTCTACATTCAGCCAAACCGCGCTTAAACTAAGCGTCAGCACATTATTACAGCGCCACTTACAGTAATATAGAGTCAAAACTCGCTACTCGGGGCTTCTTTTGCCTTTTTTTCGTTTGGTAAATTTCTTAAATATTTATGGCTAAAGTAACTTAAGTTCACCGACAATCGTCATCCCGCTGCTTGTTAGCGGCTAAGAGATACCGCGGCATGACGTAGGATTGTTGTCATCCCGCTGCTTGTTAGCGGGATCTATGTGAGATACCGTGAATAAATCACGGTATGATGGTTCGCGGCGGTATGACGTAGAAGCTATACTTTTATACTCACCAACTCAGTATCCAATCTGGATCCCAGTGTCGGCTACTCGGATGACATTATAGGGGCGCTGGCCTGACAATCGTCATCCCGCTACGTGTTAGCGGGATCTCTTGTTAGCGGCTGAGATACCGCGAATGAATCGCGGTATGACGGTTCGTGGCGGCGTGACGATAAGGTTTATACCTTGTCATCCCAGTGCGTGACACTGGGATCTAGCCTTTATTATGCAGCCACTTGGTTGAAATTAAGTCTTCTGGATCCCAGTGTCAGCTACTCGGATGACACCATTCTTTTTTCTGGATCCAAGTAGTCTGGGCACTGGGATGACACCATAGGGGCGCTGCCATTATAGAGTGAACCAGTGTCACGCACTGGGATGACACCCTGACAATCGTCATCCCGCTACGTGTTAGCGGGATCTATGTTAAGAGATACCGCGGCGGTATGACGTATAGAAACTAAAAAAGTTCTTTTTTAAAAAACTTAAGTTATACTTATAAGTATTTGATACTTTTTATAGTGATTATGTCGAGTTTAAGCTGCCTTTATGGTGATAATGCAGAATTTGTGGAAGAAATGTATAGCCGTTATTTGCAGGGTGATAAATCAATCGGGGAGGATTGGTATAGAATTTTTTCAAGCAATTTAGAAGTTAATAAAGCGGAGACCTGCGGTGCACAACATGTAACTAAGGTGGATGATTCAGTTTCTAGTTTAGCAAATTTTTTCAGATCTTACGGTCATTTTTTTGCGGATCTTAATCCGTTATCACCCAATGTGAATAAGGAAGTAGATTATCAAAAATACTCGAATCTATCTCCGGCAAGTGACACTGGAATCTATAGAGATATTTACTGCAAGAATATCGGTTTTGAATTTATGCATATCTCCTCTTATGAAGAGAAAATGTGGCTGCAGGAAAAGATCGAAAATCAAACCTATACGCTGAGCTCACAAGACAAAAAAGAAATACTGAGGCACTTGATCGAATCTGAGATGTTCGAACAATTTCTCCATATGAAATTTCCTGGGTATAAGCGTTTCTCTATCGAAGGTGGAGAGTCAGCTATCGTTGCAATTGAAAAAATCATTAGTGATTCTACGGTTTTTGGTATTGAAGAAATAGTCCTTGGCATGGCTCACCGCGGACGACTCAATGTTCTAACCAAAGTGATGGGGAAAGAATATGCGGCAATGCTGTCTGAATTTCAAGGCAATCTTGCATACCCAAGTGGTCTTGAGGTGTCCGGTGATGTTAAATATCACCTTGGTTACTCTTCTGATCGAGCACTTTCAGGTGGCAAAAAAATACATTTAAGTTTATGCCCTAATCCATCTCACCTTGAAGCGGTAAATCCGGTTTTGGCTGGAAGAATAAGAGCAAAACAGAATATAAGATCTGTGCTTGGCATATCAATTCATGGTGATGCGGCTTTCATCGGTCAAGGAGTGGTTGCTGAAACTTTAACCTTAAGCAATATTGAAGGCTATAAAGTGGATGGCATTGTGCACATTGTCATTAATAACCAAGTTGGTTTTACTGCTAACCCATGTTGCGCACGATCCTCTTTTTATTGCACTGATATAGCAAAATCAATAGAAGCTCCAGTGTTTCACGTCAATGGAGATAACCCGGAAGCTGTGAGTTTTGCTACAAGTCTGGCGATGGAATATAGGCAGAAATTTAAAAAGGACGTAGTAATTGACATAATGTGCTACCGCAAATATGGCCATAATGAAGGTGATGAACCGAATTTCACTCAGCCACTTATGTATAAGGCGATATCAAAGCATAAAACTCCTGGAACATTGTATGAAGAAAAATTGACTGCAGAGAAAGTATTAGATGGCGATGAAGTAAATAAATTGCGCAGTGAATTCAGGGCAAAATTAGATAAAAGTCTTGCTGAATCAGCGGCTTACACTCCAAAAAAAGCTGACTGGTTCGGTGGAGTGTGGTCAAAATTAAGAAGAGCAAAGCTGAACGATTTGAGCGAATACTACACGGATTCTGGTGTTCCGCCAGATGAGCTGAAAAAATTAGGTGTGCGTATAAATAGCAATATCCCAAGTAACTTTAACATTAACAATAAGGTTAGAAAAATACTCGATGGCAGAATAGACAGCATAAATTTTGGTAGTAATATAGACTGGGCAACTGCCGAAAGTCTTGCGTTTGCATCACTGCTCACAGAAAGAATAGGAGTGCGTTTATCAGGACAAGACTCTGGTCGTGGAACTTTCTCGCACCGTCATTCAAGGCTTGTTGATCAGGTAACAGAAGAAGCATTTATTCCGCTAAACAATATAAATGAAAAGCAAGCTCACTTTGAGGTCATAGATAGCGCACTATCTGAGTATGCTGTAATGGGCTTTGAATATGGATATAGTCTTGATTCTCCGTATTCACTGGTGCTCTGGGAAGGACAATTTGGTGATTTTGCAAACGGTGCGCAAATTATGATCGACCAGTTTATCGCATCTGCAGAAACAAAGTGGTTGCGATCAAGCGGTCTAGTTTTATTGCTGCCTCATGGTTATGAAGGACAGGGACCTGAGCATAGCTCCGCACGTATAGAGAGATTTTTGCAACTCTGCGCAGAGGATAATATGCAGGTAGTTAATTGTTCCACTCCGGCGAATTACTTCCATGTCTTACGCAGACAAATGCATAGAGACTTTCGTAAGCCTCTGGTAGTGTTTACACCTAAATCACTATTGCGTCATAAAAGAGCAGTTTCTAACCTATCTGACTTTGAAGGAAAATTCCTCACGGTGATTCCAGAATGTAGAAAAGGTTTAGTTTCAAGTGATAAAGTACGAAAAGTTGTAATATGCAGCGGTAAAGTTTACTACGACATAATTGAAGTATGTGAAGCACAAAAAATAAACGATATAGCAGTGATACGTTTAGAACAATTCTATCCGTTTCCTGCCGATAAACTAAGTAATGAACTTGAAAAGTACAAAAACGCTGAAATTATATGGTGTCAAGAAGAACCAAAAAATATGGGAGGATGGTTTTTTGTCAACCCATTGATAGAAGAAGTGTTATCTAATCTCGATATCCAAGCAAAAAGACCTAAGTGTATCGCAAGACCTGCTGCTGCATCTCCTGCATGTGGTTATGTTAGTGTTCACACTCAGCAGCAGGAGGAGATTTTAAAGCAGGTTATGCAGGGGATCTAGCACAATTGTGCAAATATTGAAGCGAAAGCTGGCAAGCGAACATTGTTCATCAGATCTTGACGCTGGGCACTGCAGCCAGGCGCAATAGAAAACGCATTACACCAATAAAGCCCTTTTGGTACTCAAGCAAATATAAAAGATTTTTATTCTATTAAAAAAAAATTAATTTTTATTAAAATTTTCATTTATTTTTATTTAAAAAGTAAACATTATTAATATTTACTTTAATTAATATAGGATATATATGAATACAAAAATATTTGAGATGTTAATAAGGAGAACTGGTCTACGCAGAGATAGCAAAGCTGAGATCATACAGTTAAATAGAAATGAAAAAGCTTTTGTAGATGAGGATAAAGAATCTATCGAATTAGCTGAGGCCATTTTTGAAGAGAATAATATGTTTCATTTCCGCAAACCAGGTCCTGCTATGGATTACATTTTGCACAAATTAATAAATGATAGGAAGCTTTTCAAGGAAATGAAAGATAGAGGTACAAGTATAATACGTCTTTTTTCTTTGTTATCAATGTATCATGGTCGTCTCAATTGCTGTGTTATAAGAAAAGGAGGGTGTATTACTGAGTGTGGCATACTTGATTACGCTGGCACCTATCCAGAACTAGTGCCTTTAGAGGACTTTATACTTATTGAGCCTTCCTCGTACCTCGAGTACATTGTGTTTGACAATGAGAATATCAGAAATAGGTTAGCTGAAGACTTAACTGAAGATAAAACAAAATTAGATATCTTTTTGAATGGAATTTTAGCAACAAAGAATTCGGATTTAGTATTATCTTGTATTAACAAGATAGAGGTTCTTAATGAGGGAGATAGATATTTTGTTAATCTCTTACAGAAAAACGGCATGCTAGACTACATCTTAAACAAAGATGATACAACACTTGCAAAATCAACTCTAAAGGAGTTGTTGAAGCTTTCTATTTTGCAGGAAGAAAAAAGCACTGAGTTAGAATCTCCCCAAGCTTCAAGTGTAAATGTTAGCAAAGCTCAGCAACATTGTAGTATATAGCTGGTGATAAAGTTTAAAATAATTGCATATACTGAGGCTCATTTAAATATAGAGCCTCAGAGCCTGTCTTGAAAAGAAATGAGAAAGAGAATATGATGAGATAAGTAAAAAATAGTAGGTAAAAATGTATCCAAGTGATATAAGTGACAAAGAATGGGAAATTTTGGAGCCAAGTGTTGCACAAGGTGCAGTAGGACGGCCAAGAAAGTACAATATTAGAACAATTATTAATGCAATAAGATACATAATGAAAGGTGGTTGCCAGTGGAGAATGCTGCCAAAAGATTTTCCGCCATGGAAAACGGTGTATGATTATTTTCTCAGGTGGCGTAATAGTGGCAAATTGGAAGAAATACACGATATGTTAGTAAAAAAGGTAAGAAAAATGGTTGGCAAAAATGAAATACCTTCGGTAGGAATAATTGACAGTCAATCAGTGAAAACCACTCAAAAAGGGGATCCAGAGGATATGATGCTGGCAAGAAAATAAAGGGTAGAAAACGTCACATCATTGTGGATACAATAGGCCTAATTATTACAGCTGATGTTCATAGTGCAGGCATTCAAGATCGTGATGGTGCTCTAAATCTTTTTACTCAAGCTAAACGAAAAGCTTCAACGCTACAAAGGTTTCTCGCTGATCAGGGATATATTGGTAAATTGCAAAATTACTGTTTATTGAAAACAGGATGTTTATTGACGATTACTAAAAAAGCAGCTGATGCTGTAGGATTTCAAGTTATTCCTAAACGGTGGATTGTTGAAAGAACTTTTGCTTGGCTTTCCAATTTTAGACGTATGAGCAAGGATTATGAGCATTCTCCTCTTACTTCAAAAACTAATATCTCCTTTAATATGATTACTATTATGCTTGCTAAATTAGCTGCTTAGTTCCTTTCAAGACAGGTTCTAAAAATAAGGTCAGAATTTGGCTATATAACTCTAAGGAGCATTTAATTCCTACACCCTCACATGCATTTGAGAAATTACAGGTAAAATTACCTATTTCACTATTTAGCTCTGAAAAATTTATACCAGATAATATATTAATACACTGCAAATGAGTTGCTACCACATCGAAAATAGAGCAATTTATAGAACGAAGTAAAGGATTAAATATAACCTCTAACTTACTGATAATAAGTAATATATCTTCTTTGTATTTTAGCTTTTTATGGGCATTGATAGCATTTATAATATCGCTCAGACCATTTGTACTAAAGTTGCGTAATATCTCTATTTCAAATTCAGATAAAATCCGAGTGTACTCTTCTTGAGTGTAACCAAAAGTCACTAGCCTATGTTTAAGGAGCGAAAGTAATGACACACTGCTCCAATTTGAGGTCAAAACTTCGATACTATAAAGCAGAAGCGTTATATAAGGGTAATTTTCCGGTATGGCACTGTGTTGCCTTGATAAACATGCTATACGAGCTGCAAGTAATTTATCAAAGACGACCAAAGAAATGTTTTCATAACCTTCATTTTCTATAATTAATGATGTCACTTGTGCTTCTTCCTCTCTGGAATCACAAGTGATGACTTCAATATTGCCAACATGTCCACTACTAACTTTGCTTAGATCGGCAGTTGTATCAAAGACGTAATCTAGATATTCCTCAGGACTTCCTGTTATCCCAGCCCTTTCTTCTGTCATCCAAGTAGCTGACACTGGGATCCAGTTTTCATTATACAGCCACCTGGTGCGCTCATTTAAAGTTAAGTTTTCTGGATCCCAGTGTCTGGGCACTGGAGAACACGCTTCTGGCAGAAAACTAACATCCCTTCTATCCACTTTTAAATAATCGAGCAGATCTTTCAGGCAATATTGATAATGTTTTTTATCAAGCGATTTCCAGTCTTTCTCTTTAATTTTCAAATTCAAGTTAGGCAAAATTATTTTTCCAAATGGCAGATCATATATAGCCCTAATTAACGACTTATCCTTTCCAATTCCAACAAAGATTATATATTGGTCTTTTTGTAAAGAGATTATCATATTGTTTATGTAATCACTCTTATGTTTTAATATATCTACTACTTCTAAATCTTTTAAAGTTTTACTCCAAGTCTCAGTGAGTAAGCTTATGAAATTCTCTATTTTTTTTGAATGTTCATCAAATTGATAACAATCCGTTGTTTGGGTAGATTGAATTTTATCAAGCAGTGATGGCAGGTTATAAGCTAAATCAATTGGAAAATTATCATTATTTTTTCTATTCCACTCTAATATGAATTGAATGAGTAGCAGTGTCCTTTTTGTTGGCTTGATAACTTTAACCCTATCAAGATTTAATATTAAATCTTCCTCATCAATATTCTCTAGCGAAACTATCTCTGGCAAAATTATGCATTTTTTAGCGTTATGATTCTTGAATGCACTCAGCAGCGCTATCACATCCCTCTTGCAAGGAAGTATGATTTTTACTTCAGGAATTTTTTCTCTTTCATATTCAGAAAATATGTGCTGAACCAGCACATCAAAAAGAGATTCATCCACATTAACGGTAAAAACTCTTCCCACTAACAGTAACAATTAATACAATATTTTATTGTATAGAAATTATTCAAAATATAAACGTGCTTGTATGCTATTATATATTAAAATTTTTTATAACATTACATGGCAAACATTAGAATAGAAGTTTTAAATAAATGCGAGCAAATTGGCCGCAGATGGTTAGTCAACGTTTACTCGATTTACATACGCAAAGGATTACCATCCAAATTATATGAAGAAATTTGCGGGCTATTTTATAATAAAGTCATACAAGACTGCCGTTATTATTCCTACAATGAAAACCTTGAAGAAGTTCCGTATGATTTCATAGAACCACAAGCAAAGTGGGGCTTGGAAATAAGCTTCCTACCTGGCATGACCGATAATGTAGGCAACACAGTGAAACAAATTGTTAGAGAGTATTTAATAAGCAAAGGCTATATCGACCAGCCTGTCATCCCAGCCCCTTCTTTTGTCATCCCAGTGCTTGACACTGGGATCCAGAAAGAGAAAACGCAGATTCCAGCGTCACGCGCTGGAATGACACCAATTGAGATCAAAGCAAGAAGTTCAAAATTGATTCTAAGTCAAGGAGATTTACCAACCGAAGATGATATAAAACAAGAGTTCAACCCCATCACTGAGTATTGCACACTTATCTGTAAAGAAAATAATAACTATAGCTGGAAATATTATGGTAAATATAAGTCATTAAATACCCACTCCGGTGTCATTCCAGCGCGTGACCAGGAAAAAAAAGAATGGATCCCAGTGTCAAGCACTGGGATGACAGAAAAAAAGGCTGGGATGACAAAAGAGAGCACTGGAGTGATATCAAGTAGTAATGGGGCTAAATCTGTTGATTTAAATGTAAGTGACCAAGAACTTGAGAAAATCAGCAGAGATGGAATCGATGGTAATGGCACTTTAGGGCTCTCGCTGGCAGCAATGAAAGCTATAAAGGATTACTTTAAAAAACTTGGTAGAAATCCATATGATATTGAACTTGAGTCTCTGGCACAGACTTGGTCTGAACATTGTAAACACAATATTTTTTGCTCCCCTATTGATGAAATAAAAGACGGTCTATATGCTCATTATATTAAGCGTGCAACGCGTGAGATAAATTCTGATATATGCGTGTCAGTTTTCTCCGACAACGCAGGAGGAATAATTTTTGATGATGATTACTTGATTGTAGATAAAGTTGAAACTCACAATAGCCCTTCAGCTCTTGATCCATTTGGTGGAGCAATGACCGGAGTGCTTGGAGTTAATCGCGATATAGTGGGTTTCGGGAAAGGCGCAGAGCCTATAATGAATACCTATTACTTTTGCTTTGCCAAAGAAGCAAAAGGCAAATTTTATAGGGATAAAGAGCGCACTGATGAGATCTTACCGCCAAAATATATAATGAAAGAAGTGATTCACGGTGTTAATGTTGCTGGTAATTGCTCTGGTATTCCAACACAACTTGGATCGGTATATTTCGACGATAGATTTTGTGGCAAGCCATTAGTTTTTGTCGGAAGCATTGGAATTATTCCACGCAATATAAATAATGCACCTTCACACATTAAAGGACCAAAAAATGGCGATAAGATTGTAATTATTGGCGGAAGAGTTGGAAGAGATGGAATTCACGGTGCAACGTTCTCTTCAGAGGCTTTATCGGGAAATAGCCCTTCAACAATTGTGCAAATTGGTGACCCTATAACACAAAAAAAATTATCCAATGCCGTCATAAAAGCAAGAGATCTTGATCTTTATAATGCAATAACGGATAACGGAGCAGGTGGGCTGTCGTCGTCTATTGGTGAAATGGGAAAAGACGGATTTGAAGTTGATTTGAGCAAGGTTCTCCTTAAAAACGATGGTATGGCTCAGTGGGAAATATGGATATCAGAATCACAAGAGAGAATGACCTTAGCAGTGCCAGAAGAAAATCTCCCTATGTTTAAGCAAATCATGAAAAAACATGATGTGGAGGTTTGTGTGATTGGAGAGTTTAATGAGAGTGGTAAAGCTGTTGTTAAATGTCCTGAAGGGACAGTAATAATGGACATCGAAACTGAATTTCTGCATGATGGTAATCCCAAAGTGCATTTACAGACGAAACCGTGGTCTAAGGGGCTTCCAGCGCTATGCGCTGGAATGACAACAAGTTCGCCTTCTTTAGCAATTGAACTAAAAGAAATGCTGAGCAGACCAAACATTTGCAGCAAAGAGTTCATAGTGGTGCAATATGACCATGAGGTTCAAGGGTCGTCAGTGCTGAAACCACTGCAGGGCAAGGGAAGAGTGTGCAGTGAAGCTATTGTTTCAAGGCCAATCCTTTCTTCAAATAAAGGTGTTGTAAAATCGCAAGGATTTGGCTCAAGTTATGGAGAAATTGACACCTACCACATGGCAGCATGTGCAATTGACACCGCGATACGCAACTATGTAGCCGCAGGAGGGAATATAAATCATCTAGCGTTGCTCGACAATTTTTGTTGGTGTGATGCTTATAATCCAGAAAGGTTGTGGCAACTAAAGAAAGCTGCAGAGGCTTGTTACGACTTCGCAACTGCATTTAAAACACCATTCATATCCGGAAAAGACAGTATGTTCAATGACTTCAAGGGATATGATGAAAATGGCGAGAAAGTGATAATCTCTGCACCACCTTCATTACTCATCTCAGCAATTGGAATTATAGAAAATATTGAAAATGCGGTATCGCTTGATGTAAAAATGCCAGGGGACTTGATATATGTGCTTGGAGAAACACTTGATGAACTTGGTAGATCTGAATATCAGTTATATAGTGGAATAGGTAATAACAACGTACCAAAAGTTGATGCAAAGAGCGCTAGGAAGTTGTATGAGCGTTACAACCAGGCAATAAAAGATGGCATAATTGCCTCTGCAATTGCACCAAACTTAGGCGGATTAGTTATTGCTCTGGCAAAATCGCTAATTGCAGGAGACCTTGGTGCTGAAATCGATCTTTCACTAGTGCCAATAGGAAAAATACAAAATACAGACATAATAAACAAGATAATAATGTTTTCTGAATCGCAAAGTAGAATTTTGGTTACTATTGCACCACAAAATCAGAAGAGGTTTGAAGAATTGTTTGAAGGTGCAGTTTATTCATGTATTGGCAAAGTAACAGAGAAAAAGGTGCTAAACATAAAGGATGTTTTAAAAGTAGATCTGAAAGATGTGGCATGCTAATATAAAATATTTTTCTTATTATGCTAAATAACTCTTTTACTATATGTAATGTTTATTTAGAATGAATGTATGTTATTAATTTTGGGTAGGTAATTATGTCTATTTTATCGATACTCCTGTTTATCAGTCTTTCTTTACTCAACACTTCAAATAAATTGATGATATGTGCTGCCTTATTTGTGGGAGCTGCTTTAGTTGTAAATTCAATGGTTGAATTTTATGGCAGAAGCAAAGCTACGTACAACTTAATAGTGTGTACAGCGCTATGTTGTGTTTTTAAATGGCAAAGTTTTAATTTGATGATATTGATTTCATATACTGCAATTTTAGTATCTCTTCTCTCAAGCATAATTATTTTTGAAAAATTGAAGTCCAAGTTGAATTTTCATATGGCAAATTTCATTACTTTAATTATAGCATCAGTGGTTGATAGTGCCGTTGTATGTGTTGGATTACTATACAAATTTTCTGCAGGTAAATGCCTATCAATATATACTAGAGACTTAATTTTTAAGTTTTCTTATGCGTCAGTATTGAGCATCTGTTTGTTTGTAGGAATGTATTTATTTTGCTTGGCAAACAAGAAGTATTTTAAGATTTCCATATAACCTGTTTTCTGATATAGCTAAACTGACTTTGGGTCCTAGGGGTGTATTTGGTGCGTAACAACAGTTTAGAATTTATAGGTAGCCTAAATCCACAACTGTACAAACATTATGATTTGAGCCTATCAGGGGGGTGTCATTCCAGTCTGGAATCCAGAAAAAAGAATGGTGTCATCCCAGTGCTTGACACATAGCTGTACGAACATTCATTTTTGAAGGTAAATTGCACAGCAAATGGTGTCATTCCAGTCTGGAATCCAGAAATTTTGCTTATAACTGAGCTGATGAGCTAAAGGTAGTTGTCTTACGCTAAAACAAACGTTTTTAATTAAGTTGCATAGAACCAGTGTCTGGGCACTGGCCCACTGGTGGGAATTGCTCCTAAACTACAACGTTCGTACAGCTATGTGCTTGACACTGGGATGACATCATAGGGGCACTGGCCTACTTAACCGTCATACCGTCGCGGTATCTCAGCCGCTAACAAGTAGCGGAATGACGATTTATCAAACGCTGCCTAATTTTCCGTAACAGTTGAAAAAATCAATAGAAAATCAATATATCACTATAAATTCACGTATTTTGAGGCTATAATGGTTAATACGTTATATGGTATAATATGGACGATTTTATCAGAGTTAAGGGCGCAAGGGAACATAATCTGCAAGGTGTAGACGTCAATATACCGAAAAATAAGCTAGTTGTTATAACTGGGCTAAGTGGTTCTGGCAAGTCTAGCCTTGCATTTGATACGATTTATGCAGAAGGCCAACGCCGGTACGTTGAAAGCCTGTCAGCTTACGCGCGTCAATTTCTCAACATTCAGGATAAACCAGATGTTGAGTCGATTACAGGTCTCTCTCCTGCAATATCTATCAACCAGAAATCGATCTCAAAAAATCCAAGGTCAACAGTTGGAACTGTTACCGAAATTTACGATTACTTGCGCTTAGTATATGCACGAATAGGAGTTCCTTATTCACCTGCAACTGGATTACCAATAACAAAACAAACGGTGTCTCAAATTGTAGACACTATAATTGCGTTACCTTTAGAAACTAAGATATATATACTTGCCCCTGTTGTGCGTGGTAGAAAGGGAGAACATCTTAAAGAGATATTGGAAATTAAAAGACAAGGTTACGTAAGGTTCAAAATAGATGGTGAAGTGTACAATGTAGATGACTTGCCTAAACTCGATAAGAACAAGAAACACGACGTTTTTGTGGTTGCAGATAGAATATCAATATTGGGCGATATAGGAAATCGACTGCCAAGTAGTATAGAATCCGCACTAAAACTTGGTAATGGTCTAATGTATGTAGAAATAGTAAACCTACCTGACAACCATAATTCCGAGTATAAAAATGGTCAAATTCTGACTTTTTCAGAGAATTTTGCATGCCCCGAGTCTGGTTTCACTCTTGAGGAAATAGAACCAAGATTATTTTCTTTTAACAGCCCTTACGGTGCATGTGGTTCGTGTAATGGGCTTGGTAAAAAACTAAGTGTTGATATAAAGCTAATAGTACCGGATGAAACTCTTTCAATATCTGAGGGTGCTTTAAAGCCAGTGGGATCAATGTTCCGCCAAGTGCACACAGGTTATGGATTTCTAAAAAGTGCAATTCTATCACTGGCTGAAAACTACAAATTTAACCTTGATATTCCGTGGAAGAACATAGATCAAGAAGTAAAAGATATGATACTCTTTGGCTCTAATAAATTTCAAGGTTTGATCAGTATCTTGGAGAACCAGATGGATTATGATGAAACACTTGTTGAGCGATATTGCTCTGTCACTCACTGCAGAGAATGCACTGGCTATAGATTGAGAAAAGAAGCGCTTACAGTAAAAATTGATAGCAAACATATAGGTGAAATATCAGGGCTTAGTATCGATGAATCCCTTAAGTGGTTTGAAAATTTGCCAGACAAGCTCACAGAACAACAGAAGCAAATCTCAAATAAAATACTAAGTGAAATAATCAAGAGGCTAACATTTTTAAAGAATGTAGGGTTGAATTACCTAACGCTTGATCGAGAATCTAGCACTCTCTCTGGCGGTGAGAGTCAGAGGATCAGACTTGCTTCGCAAATTGGCTCAGGATTAACGGGGGTTTTATATGTTCTTGATGAACCCTCGATTGGCCTTCATCAATGTGATAATGATCGGTTAATTGCCACACTAAAAAACTTAAGAAACATGGGTAACACTGTAATCGTTGTTGAGCATGATGAAGATACAATAATGGCTGCTGATTATGCGATTGATATTGGTCCTGGAGCTGGCGTAAATGGTGGAAAAGTTGTTGCAGAAGGAACACCAGACCAGGTGCAAAGAAATTCAGGGAGCATAACAGGGCAATATTTGAGTGGAGAGAAAAAAATTTTAATTCCAAGGAGAAGAAAGAAAGCAACTCAGTTCATAAAAGTAATAAATGCATGTGAAAATAACTTAAAAAATGTGAACGTTAAATTTCCTATAGGGAATCTTATTTGTGTTACTGGAATATCAGGAGGGGGAAAATCAAGTTTAGTCATAGAAACGTTATATAAATATTCAGCACATAAGGTACATCACTCGTCTGCACGGTATGGTCGGTGTGATAGAATAGAAGGCCTTGAATATATAGATAAAGTTATAGAAGTTGATCAGTCGCCAATTGGTAGAACTCCAGCGTCAAATCCAGCAACATATGTTGGTATGTTCACTCATATAAGAAATTGGTTTGCTGGTCTTCCAGAGTCAAAAGCAAGGGGATATAATATAGGCCGGTTTTCATTTAATACCAGAGGGGGAAGGTGTGAGGCTTGTAAAGGTGATGGGCACTTAAAGATAGAGATGCATTTTCTACCGGACGTTTATGTGAAGTGTGAGCAATGTAAAGGGCGAAGGTATAATCGGGAAACATTGGAAGTTACTTATAAAGAAAAATCAATCTCTGATGTGCTTGATATGACGATAGATCAGGCTTGTGATTTTTTTGAAAACCTTCCAATGGTAAAAGAAAAGTTGGTTTCTTTGCAGGAAGTAGGGCTTGGCTATATAAAACTCGGACAGTCGTCAACAACGTTGTCTGGGGGTGAAGCACAACGAATAAAGCTGTCCAAAGAGCTATCAAAACGATTTACCGGAAGAACATTGTATATTCTTGATGAGCCAACAACTGGATTACACTTTGAAGATATAAATAACTTACTAAAAATACTCCATAGATTAGTCAATCTGGGAAACACTGTTATAGTTATCGAGCACAATTTGCACGTTATAAAAACTGCAGATTATATAATAGACATCGGACCAGAGGGAGGAATAAAAGGCGGAGAAGTGATTGCTACTGGAACTCCAGAAGAAGTGGCAAAAATTCCAGAAAGTGTTACAGGCAGGCATCTTAAAACATATTTATTATAAACTATTTCTTAATTATATTAGGCTAGGTTGCATATTTATGATTTGGAGATAAGAATATCGATACTTTAGAAGGTACGTTGAATATGGAGTTGTACCTGCTAAGAAAGCAGAAGATAACACACTAGTTCCAGAAAATAGTTTCTATAAATCTGTACGTTACGTTGATAATGTGCTAGGACCTGTGAAAGATGTAATTTGTGGAGTTGAGAGTAAAGACAATTATAACAAGTATTATCAAGATAATGATAAATGTGAATACGTGGGCCACAGAGCAGAGGGAGTGTATTCATTGTGTACACTGGGTGCTGTTTTAGCAGCCAACATAATATTGCAACCTTTATTTTTGATAGTGGCATGTTTGTCATACTTTCCAGTCAAGTGATTGTCAAAAATAACAGGGGACTATTGTTTAAAAGCAAGTACAAAGTCATTAGTTGATCATTCAAATGCATTTTTAAGTGCTGGGCAAGATTGTGCTAATGCAGTAGCTAGAGTATTTAACAAGATTGTAAGTTATGCTTGCGCTGCTATCGTTTGGGCTGCCGCGTCAATCATAACGCCACTTGTGTGGGCTTGTGACAAAGTGCAAAGTAAGTTGAGTGAAATACAGGAACCAGAAAAATATCAGCGTTTATCTACTGAGTTATAAGTTCTGCTTTTTCAGCAGTGGCTTAGTTTGAACTATATTGAGATGAAATAAAAAGTGAAAGAGTGTAAGCACAAGTTACTTTAGCTATACTATATAAATTTTATAATATATTTAATGAATTGTGAACCTTCTCTTACTAAACAAAGCTACAAATCTCATATTTCCAAACGTATGCGTAAGTTGCGAGTGTATCATTGATGAAAATCTTAATCTGTGTAGTGAATGTAACAAAAAAATCAATTTTCTAACTAAGCATTACTGCAATGTTTGTGGCGTAGTAATCTTAGATGTATGGTCCCAGAGTGTGATGGTGTGGATTTAGTATAAATAATTCTGGAGACTGTGTCCACTGATAACATATAAATTCATAAGGAGTAAGACCCTTAAGAGTTTTGAGTCTCTTTGCATAATTATAAGCCATAACAAAGTTATAAAGGTGTTCTTTAAGTTGCTGGTGCGATTGATAGTAATACTTCTTAACTGTAGCATCCTTTAAAGTTTTATTCATACGCTCGACTTGCCCATTCGTCCAAGGATGGCTAACTTTTGTCAAACGATGTTCAATAACATTCCCTTCGCAAACTCTATCAAATATATGTTGGAAAGCATACTTATGACGCTTCTGGTTTGTAAATTGTATACCGTTATCTGTCAAAATAGTATGGATTTTATACGGTAAAATTCTAATCAAATTACGTAAGAACTCAGCAGCTATGGGTTTTGTAGCACTGTTACGCAACTCAACATAGGTAAATTTGGATGTCCTATCAATAGCAACAAACAAATGTAATTTGCCCTCCTCAGTTCTAACTTCAGCAATATCAATATGAAAGTAACCGATAGGATATTGTTTGAATTTCTTTTTTGACTTAACTTCTCCATCAACAGTTGGTAATCTGCTAATGTTGTGTCTTTGTAAACAACGATGCAAGCTAGAGCGAGTCAAATGCGGAATTGTAGACTGCAGAGCGTAAAGGCAATCATCTAGTGGCAGTAGTGTATACTTGCGAAATGTAACTATTATAGCTTCCTCTTCTAGCGTTAAAACAGTCGATCTTGGACGCTTTGGACCCATATCAGCATCTTTCGTAAATGAACGTTTTCTCCACTTAATAATAGTTTTTGGATTAAGGTTATAATGCTTGGAGAGTTTTGCTATGCTCTCTTTTCTATTTTGTATTGCTCTACGAATCGTCTGTGTTGTTTTGGCGCACCCATGCAATATTTGTCCCATAACTCCTCCTTTGATGGTATTTTTTTCTCATATTTTATCATACCATCACACTCTGGGACTGTACACTTAGAGCCTGTCTTGAAAAGAAATGAGAAAGAGAATATGATGAGATAAGTAAAAAATAGTAGGTAAAAATGTATCCAAGTGATATAAGTGACAAAGAATGGGAAATTTTGGAGCCAAGTGTTGCACAAGGTGCAGTAGGACGGCCAAGAAAGCACAATATTAGAACAATTATTAATGCAATAAGATACATAATGAAAGGTGGTTGCCAGTGGAGAATGCTGCCAAAAGATTTTCCGCCATGGAAAACGGTGTATGATTATTTTCTCAGGTGGCGTAATAGTGGCAAATTGGAAGAAATACACGATATGTTAGTAAAAAAGGTAAGAAAAATGGTTGGCAAAAATGAAATACCTTCGGTAGGAATAATTGACAGTCAATCAGTGAAAACCACTCAAAAAGGGGATCCAGAGGATATGATGCTGGCAAGAAAATAAAGGGTAGAAAACGTCACATCATTGTGGATACAATAGGCCTAATTATTACAGCTGATGTTCATAGTGCAGGCATTCAAGATCGTGATGGTGCTCTAAATCTTTTTACTCAAGCTAAACGAAAAGCTTCAACGCTACAAAGGTTTCTCGCTGATCAGGGATATATTGGTAAATTGCAAAATTACTGTTTATTGAAAACAGGATGTTTATTGACGATTACTAAAAAAGCAGCTGATGCTGTAGGATTTCAAGTTATTCCTAAACGGTGGATTGTTGAAAGAACTTTTGCTTGGCTTTCCAATTTTAGACGTATGAGCAAGGATTATGAGCATTCTCCTCTTACTTCAAAAACTAATATCTCCTTTAATATGATTACTATTATGCTTGCTAAATTAGCTGCTTAGTTCCTTTCAAGACAGGTTCTTAGACAATATTTATACGTGTGGTAAGTGCATCATCAATCCTCCACCGTTTAAAGTATTAAGATCAGTTTTTGCTTATGATCAACATAGTAGAAACATGATTATAAATTTCAAATTTTTTGATAATTTGAATTACGTAAAAATCTATGCAAAGTGGATACACCAAGCTAATCAGGATACATTTCAGAACGCAGAGATCATAATCCCTATACCGTTACATAAAATGCGCTTGTTTAAACGTAAATATAATCAAGCAGCACTGGTTGCAAAAGAATTGAGTAAGTTGTCCAATTTATCCTATACGCCATTTGCAATAAAACGCCTTCGCCATACTGCGCCTCAAGCTGGTCTTTCACTTAAACAGCGTGAAAAAAATTTAAAGAAGGCTTTTAAAACAAGCAACAAGAAAATTATCGAAAATAAAATCGTGATATTAGTTGATGATGTGGTAACAACCGGAGCAACTGTAAGATCTTGCTCTCAGGAAATTTTAAACTCCGGTGCAAAAGAAGTGAGAGTGCTATCACTTGCAAGAACGGTGAATGATTGGACCTCTTGCATAAAAAATTAGCAGTCAGTATCATCCAAGTAGCTTGACTACTTGGATCTATTTTTTTCTAGATTCCAGCGCCAGCGTCACGCACATAGCTGTACGAACATTGTTTGCCAAGGAGGGTGTCATCCCAGTGCTTGACACTGGGATGGCTTTGTTGCATCGCTCTTCGGATAGTAGGTAACGCACAATAAATTTATGAAGCTATCTCAAATTTAGCCATACCAATATCAGTGAACTTATTGAGCAAATAGCATTTAACAAGTAGTTCCTTCTCTCTATTTGTCTCAGATTTATTCCTAAAACTAAACCCGAATGTTTGTTTCAGTCGCGAGAAAAAACTTTCTATATAAGATCTTTTTCCATAACTCATCTCTTTTTTCCACTTCTTTATACTATCTTCATCATATGACTTTATGAGCTTGACTGCAGAATTTCTCTCAGCCATATAGTCTAACTTTGGATGCTCTGCTGCGTTGTTTTTCGGAGGAATTTTCGTTTTTATACCATATTGATTACACAGCTTATAGAGCTTTTCTCTGTCATATGCCCTATCTGCATATAGTACTTTTATGACATACTGAAAATCGACTTCTTTTAGCAAATCACAAGCTCCATAGTGATCAGAGTAGACACCGTTACTGTATTTTACAGCTATGGCTTTTTTGCTGTTTGTATTCAACATTACATGCAATTTTCTTG
This sequence comes from Wolbachia endosymbiont of Wiebesia pumilae, assembly GCF_017869285.1. Classification (NCBI taxonomy): domain Bacteria; kingdom Pseudomonadati; phylum Pseudomonadota; class Alphaproteobacteria; order Rickettsiales; family Anaplasmataceae; genus Wolbachia; species Wolbachia endosymbiont of Wiebesia pumilae. Next base: position 536,938 of record NZ_CP054557.1, on the reverse strand, counting down.
TCTGTTCATAGCTGCGATACTTTCTATCTTCGCTATTTTCTTTGCTATGACCAGGAGTGTTGTTGTATATACTAATTCCTGTACTGTCTATAGCAATTTCGATATCTTCCATATTATTTTTATCAATTCTGCAATCATTGATCTTAATATTGAGTTTCTTAAACCTTCTTGATGATTGTGAATAGCTGATAACTTGCAAATTTTTCCCAATTTGCTCAAGGTATCCTGCTATAAACCCAACTGTTTGCCTCAGGCCTATTCTAAATAAACAAGTTATTATGTGCACCAAAATTACAACTTTATCGCTATAAATATTGTTGCCACCTGGTATTTTTGGACCATTCTCGTACCACTTTTCTATGGCTTCGTTGATATAATGAAAAATATTTCCTCTTTTTTCTAGAAATTTGTTATATTCGCTATGGTTACTGACCCTCATTTTTTGTGGCATATTTTTTCTTTCAAGGTTAAATGGCTATTTTATAATGAATTTTGTCAGTAGCCACCAGATTTTTTCAGTTGCTATGCAACAAAGCCATCCCAGTGTCAAGCACTGGGATGACATCACTTTTGCTTCAATATTCGCACATTAGCGGAGGTAAGCCCATTGCGAAAATCAGTATGTTAAGGCATGATTTTTAATAACCTCAACATCGCTAAATTCAAAAGTTTGGTTGCCTATAATTTGAAATTTCTCATTTCCCTTTCCTGCAACTAGCAGAATCATACCCTCGTTATAGGCAATATCTACGCCTTTCTCTATAGCTTCTCTCCTACCTCCTATCTCCAGTGCATCAGGGCAATGTAGCAAAATATCGTGGCGAATTTTTGCCGGATCTTCATCACGCGAATTATCATCTGTAATTATTACTTTATCTGCATACATTTGTGCTATTTTGCCCATTTCTGAACGTTTCGTCTGATCGCGATTTCCACCGCATCCAAAAACTAGAATTATTTTTTTGTTGATATGCCATTTTAAAGACAATAGGGCTTGTTTAAGCGCACTTGGAGTATGAGCGTAATCCACGAATGCAAAAGGTTTCACTTTTTCCATTCTTCCTGGTGGAGAAACGAGTTTTTCTACGCATATTTCTCTGTAATTTAATCCAGATATACCAATTGCACATAGCAGATTATATGCTTGAAATTTTCCTAAAACTGGGAAAAATGTATTGTAAATTTGGTTATCAATTTTTACTGTAAGATGTTGACCATTAGGGGTTGATGTTTGCTCTAATAAAGTAATATCAGAGCCTTTTTTTCCATAAGTCACAACTTTATTACTGCGTTTTTCAGCTATTTTAAGCAATGCGCCGTATTCATCTATATCCGCATTTAAAATCGCTGTTTTTCCTTCTGGTAATACTTCGTAAAATAACCTTTTTTTAGTTTCTAAATATCCACCAAGACTTTTATGGTAATCTAAATGATCTTGCGAGAAATTAGTAAAAGCTGCAGCACTCAACTTTAATCCATGGATTCTGTATTGATCAATCCCATGACTTGATGATTCCAACACTAAGTGTTCTACACTTATACCACGCAATGTTGCGTAAAGGTCTTCTGCACCTGGAGTGGTAAGGCTGTTGCTATTACCTTTTCTGCCATTATTGATGCATGTTCCAAGTGTTCCAATAGACGCAGCATTATAGCCAGAGTTTTGCCAGATCTGGCGGCAAAATTCTACTACTGAAGTTTTACCATTTGTACCAGTTACAGCAGCAACATATTTGGGCTGTTTGAATTGATAAAACCTGCTGACTATTTCGCTGTATATTTCTTGAGGGTTTGGGTGTTCAAGCACTGCAAAGCTCGAAGTATCTGTCATTCCAGTGCGTGACACTGGAATCCAGTTTTTATTATACAATTGCCTAGTGTGCTCATTTGCAATTAAATTTTCTGGATCCAAGTAGTCAAGCACTGGGATGACATCTTTCTTGGCCCCTTGTATCACAACGTCTACACAGTTGTGTACGTAACACTGTGATTCAGTAGGAAGGATATGGATTCCAGTATCGGATGTTGCGTATTCTTTACTCCTTTCTGACACACAAACAAAAAGATAACCTTCCTTGACTCTCTTGGGATTACATGTAACGCCCTTGATTTCAATATCAAAGTTAACATCAATAATGTTATGCAGTAATTCTCTCAGTTTCATCTGCCAGCTTTGATATTCAAACATGGCAGTCTTGCTAGTGCAGCATTTAAATCAGAGATCAAATCCTCAGAATCTTCTAGTCCACAAAATATCCGCATGAAACTTCCACCATAATCTGAATTCATTACAGATCTTGACATAGATCTAAGATCTATTGGTAATATCAAACTGTCGCACCCTCCCCAAGAAGCACCAATACTAAAAATTTTCATATGATCAACCATGCAGCTTAGTTCTTCACATGAATATTCTCTATCCAGTATTATACTGAATACGCTACTTGCTCCTTTGAAGTAACTTTTCCATAATTCGTGTTGAGGATGGGAGGGAAGTGCTGGGTACAAAACTTTTTTGATTTTTAAATGTTTTTCTAGCCACTTTGCCACTTCCATTGCTGTATTTTGGTGCCTTTTTATACGTGTGTGCAGTGTTCTTAGTCCCCTATGTGCAAGGTAGCAGTCGTGCGATTGAATGGTTACTCCATAATTTTTATAGCTCTCATAAAGCAATTTAAAAGTTTCACCTTCAGCAACCATAGCTCCCATCACTAAATCTGAGTGACCGGCTAGATACTTTGTCACCGCATATAGTGCAACATCAACTCCATAATCAAGCGGCTTAAATAACAAAGGAGTGGCCCATGAATTGTCACAAACGGTCACAATTTTATGTTCCTTAGCAACTTTTACTATATGCTCTATATTCGAAATCTCAAACGTTACAGAACCAGGAGTCTCGATCATTATCAATGAAGTATTACTCTGAATTAAATCAGTTATATCCTGTGTTGGATCATAAAAAGTTACTTCTGTTCCTCTTTTTGGTAGCTCATTTTCTGCAAACCTCCTAAGCCTATAATAACTATTATCTTGAATTAAAACGTGCGAGCCTGCTTTAGCGAAAGTTAGAATAGCAAAAGTAAGTGCAAATAGTCCGGAAGGATAAATAAGCGCTTGTCCACTCCCTTCAATTTCAGCCAGTGCATTTGAAAGATAATGAACAGTAGGAGTACCAACATTACTGTAGCTATAATCCCTTGCAACACCATCATTGATTACATCGTATATACTTTCTCCATTTGCTGCATTTAAGTAGTCCTTGTAAGTAGGGAATAATATGGTAGAAGAATGATAAACTGGCGGGTTCATGGAACCTTTATAGTCATTAAATTTTCTTCCTGCTTTAACTAATATAGACTCTTCCTTCACATTTTTATTATTTATTTTTTAAATTGTACTCATCTTGCGTATACAAGTGAAGAGAAATTGCATGTATTAGCTCTATCTCACCCTTCAATAACTCATAAATCAACTTGTGTCTTTTTAGAACGCTCATTCCAATAAAGCCGTCAGATATTAATATTAATTTAATGTGCGAAGGTAATGTTGAAGATGAAGCAAAATAATGATCAGCATGCTTTGCTGATTCATCGATAATGTTGATATCAATTACATCTATCGAATCGCGTATCTTTTCTTCTATTGTTTTAATAATATCCATAATGGTTTCTTTAAGCAACAATATGCTCCTCTTGTCATCCCAGTATCAGCTACTTGGATGACAATCGCAATTACTTATTCTCTTCTTTATTATCTATGTCTTGATAATCAGAATCTACTACTTTTTCCTCTTTATCATTTGGATTTCCTTCTGATGAAAAGCCATTTTCAGCACTATTTTGTTGAGATGCTTGATACATAGCTTCTCCAAGTTTCATAGATAATTGAGAAAGATTAGTGACTTTCTGCTGTATTGAATCAGCGTCATCAATGTTATCAGATTTACTAACTTCTTTTAATTCGTTAACTGCATTTTCAATAGCAGATCTATCTTCTGGTGAAACTTTATCACCATACTCTGTCAGAGACTTTTCTGTAGAATGGACTAAGCTATCCGCTTGATTCTTCACTTCAATAAACTTTTTGCGCTTTTCATCTTCTTGCGCTTTTTCTTCAGCTTCTTTTACCATGCGATTTATTTCATCATCAGATAAACCACCTGAAGATTGAATGCGTATTTTTTGCTCTTTTCCAGTAGCTTTATCTTTTGCAGAAACGTGTGCTATTCCATTTGCATCTATATCAAATGTCACTTCAATTTGTGGCCTTCCGCGCGGAGCAGGAGGTATCCCTTCCAAACTAAACTGACCGAGTAGCTTATTATCAACTGCCAGTTTTCTTTCACCCTGATGCACCTTAATTGTAACAGCTGTTTGGTTATCTTCTGCAGTTGAAAACACCTGAGATTTTTTAGTAGGAATTGTAGTATTACGCTCAATAAGTGGAGTGAATACTCCTCCTAGAGTTTCAATACCAAGAGAAAGTGGGGTCACATCAAGTAGTAACACATCTCTTACATCACCTTGAATGATCCCCGCCTGTATTGCAGCTCCAATTGCTACAACTTCATCAGGGTTAACTCCTCTATGTGGATCTTTGCCAAAGAATTCTTTAACTTTCTCTATGACTTTTGGCATACGAGTCATGCCACCAACAAGAACCACTTCGCCAATTTGACTAGCAGATAAACCAGCATCCTCAAGAGCTTTTTTACAAGGAGCCATAGTTCTTTCGATTAAATCATTCACTAAGCTTTCAAGTTTTGCTCTCGTTAATTTCATATTTAAGTGTTTTGGACCACTTGCATCAGCTGTAATAAACGGTAGATTTATTTCCGTTTCCATTGCACTTGATAATTCAATTTTCGCTTTTTCAGCAGCTTCTTTGATTCTTTGCATAGCCATTGGATCATTTTTCAAATCAATGCCATTACTTTTCTTGAATTCATCTAGTAAATAACTCACTACTCCATTATCAAAGTCTTCACCTCCAAGATGGGTATCACCGTTTGTTGCTTTCACTTCGAAAACTCCATCACCTATTTCAAGTATTGAAACGTCAAATGTACCACCACCAAGGTCATATACTACTATTGTGTGCCCATGTTTCTTATCAAGACCATAAGCAAGTGCTGCAGCAGTCGGTTCATTTACTATTCTGAGTACATTTAATCCGGCAATTTTTCCTGCATCTTTTGTTGCTTGACGTTGAGAGTCGTTGAAGTATGCTGGCACTGTTATCACAGCATCTTTTACTTCCTCTCCAAGATAAGCTTCTGCTGCCTCTTTCATGTTTTGTAGTATAAATGCACCAATTTGACTAGGAGAATATTCTTTATTATCAGTTGTTTTAACCCATGCATCACCACTTTTTGCTGCAAATACTTTGTATGGTACACTTAGATTTTTCATCTCAGGATCACTATATTGACGGCCTATTAATCTCTTAGTAGCAAAAAAGGTATTACTTGCATTGGTGGTTGCTTGCCTTTTTGCTGGAGCACCAATCAACCTTTCTCCTGAAGAAGTCAATGCAACTATAGATGGAGTAGTTCTTGCCCCTTCTTTATTTTCTATTACCTTTGTATCCTTGCCCTGCATTATTGCAACACAAGAATTTGTTGTTCCGAGATCTATGCCTATTACTCTTCCCATAATGAGTACCCCATTGTAAATATTATCTGATATAAGAATATATAAGTATAGGGCTCATTAATTACAAGCCCAATTTAGGTTTCTAATTAGTTATTAGAACTTAAAAGGCGCGAAAGCCACTTAGTCAGCCAAAAATTGCCTCGTAGTTTATTTGAATTATCAGCTTCTTCATTGCTGCTATCCCCAATTTGGTATCCAGAGTTCTGTAATGGCTTATAACCGTTTAAATTAACATCATCTCCTTGTTTTAAAACAAATGTATTTACATCTAAACTGTTATCAATACTAACGTTCAATGTAATATTAAACTCTTTTTCGATTGTAGAAACTGTATTGCGTTTGTTATTAAAAATGTGCGCTATAACTGCACTGTGTGCTACTAAATCAAAAGACTTATTTCGATTCTTGTTAGCAATATGTTGTAAATCCCTTAGTATTGATGAAACAATTACTTCGTTTGATTTTACTCTTCCAGTACCTTTGCAGTGTAAACACTCTGTAGTATTAATTTCTTGTATGTTTGGTTTAATTCTTTGTCTTGAAAATACCATTAAACCAAAGTCATTTATGTAGCTAAATTGAACTTTAGCTTTATCATCTTTAAACGCTTGCTTTATAGCAGACTCAACAGCTCTGCAATACTGATATTTCAACATATCAATAAAATCGACTACTATTAATCCTGATAGGCCCCTAAGATTCACCTGTCTTGATATTTCAGGTACTGCTTCCATGTTGGTTCTATAAGCTGTTTCTTCTATGCTATCTTCTCCTGTCATCTTTCCTGAATTTACGTCTATTGAAACAAACGCCTCAGTTAAAGTTATTATCAAAGACCCACCAGATGGCAATTCTACTCTATTGCTATATAACTCAGAAATTTGATCTTCGATTCCGTAGTAAGTAAAGATCGGAGCATAACCTCTATACAATCTATAGCGCAACTTACTACCTTTTAGTGCATTGTTAGCATATTGCCTAACTGCCTCAAAAGCTTCCTTTCCAGACACTATAACTTCTATACCATCGCTACAAAAATCACGAACAGATCTCATAATTACATCTGCTTCATTGTAAATTAATGATGGAACGTTTACAGAGAAGGCATTTTTTTGAATGCTCTGCCATAATGAGGATAAGTAATTGTAATCCTGCTCAATTTCTTTCTTATTTTTTCCTGAACCAACAGTTCTTACTATTAAACCTGATCTTTTTGGCAAGTTTATTGAACTCAGTATCTCCTTTAACTGCTTTCTGACATTAGCATCTTCAATTCTGCGGGACACTCCACCTTTGCTCATGGAATTTGGCATGAAAACACAGTATCTACCCACTAAAGTTATGTATGTTGTAAATGAAGCTCCTTTATTGCCTCGTTCCTCTTTAGTTAGCTGGACCAATACTTTTTGATTTACTGAAATAACATCTTGTAATTTGTATTTTTTATATAAAGGTACCTCTCTTACAAAACCACTACCTGATCCGTTGACATTCTTACTAGCTGCAGAATCTGAAGAAACATTTGCTGAGGCTTCTTCTATACAATCGTCATTTGAGTAGCCCTCAAAGATAGTTTCCTTTTCTTTTTCTGGAATGTTGAAGTAATCTAGAGATATCTCGGAAAAAGACAAAAAACCTTGCTTATTTTTCCCATATTCAATAAATACGGCTTGCAAAGAAGGCTCTATACGCTTTATATAAGCAACGTATATATTACCTCTTAATTGTTTTTTTTCCTTGAATTCTTGTTCAAATTCTACAACCTTGTTATTAATTGACAAGGCAACTCTTACCTCATTAGAACAGATAGAATTTTCTATCAATAATACCCTTTTACCACTATTTGTCACTTATTTACCGTTTGCTTTTTATTCTGAAGTTAACTTTATGCTACTTAATGCACTGTTGATTGTCAAGGATTTTGCAATCTGCATTATTCGATTGACTTTTAGTATTTTGCGTAATAAACTCGCATAGAATTTATTATATCATTATAAGTATGGCGAAAAAAAATGCTTCTTTGCTCGTTAAGTTAGTCAGCACTGCAATCAAGATAACAAAAACTGGTGAAGAAAAATCAACTGGCTATTTTTATGTAAAAAAGCGTAATCCAAAAAAGCTCACCAAAAAACTGGAGTTTAGGAAGTATGACCCAGTAGTCAGAAGGCATGTGTTATTTAAAGAAGAAAAACTAAAGTAATTTTTTTATAAGGAATTTTATTATTATGCAAAATTTACAATTAAGTTATCCTATAATAGTAGAGTTGGGGGATGTGAAAGATACAAAACTGAAATTAATAAAGGTCATTGCACAATTAATAAGTAAGAAGTACACAACACAGAAAAAAGCAGCAAACGCTCTAAAGATTGATCAACCTAAAGTATCTCAAATCAATAGGTCAAAAATCGAAGGGTTCTCCTTAGAATACTTGCTTAACTTATTGATTGTATTGGGCCAAGACATAAACGTAAGAATAAAGCATAATTCTAAACCTGCATAATATGGTATCCGTTCAGCGGAGTGGCAAAATAAGGTAGACAAGATAAATCAATCTCGGTGTCAAGCACTGGGATGACAAGGTATAAACCTTATCGTCATGCCGCCGCGAACCGTCATACCGCGATTCATTCGCGGTATCTCTAGATCCCGCTAACAAGTAGCGGGATGACGGTTATCAGGCCAGCACCCCTACGATGTCATCCCAGTGCTTGACACTGGGGTGGCTTTGTTGCATCGCTCAAGTGAAAAGAACTGGCAGTTACTGACAAAATTCATTATAAATAGCCATTTAACTGTTGAAGAAAAAATATGCCACAAAAAATGAGAGTCAGTAACTGCCATGAATATAACAAATTTCTCCAAGAAAGAGGAAGCATTTTTTGTTATATCAATGACGCCATAGAAAATTGGTACGAGAATTGTCCAAAAATGCAGGGCGGCAACTATATTTATAGTGATAAAGTTGTGATTTTGGTGCATATAATCGTCAGTTTCTTTAGAATTGGTTTAAGACAAACAGTCGGGTTTATAAAAGGGTATTTGCAACAAATAGGAAGAGATTTGGCAGTTATCAGCTATTCACAAGCATCAAGAAGGTTTGAGAAACTTAATATTAAGATAAATGATTGCAGAATTGATAAAAATAATATGGAAGATATCGAAATTGCTATAGACAGTACAGGAATTAGTATATACAACAACACTCCTGGTCACAGCAAGGAAAATAGCACTGACAGAAAATATCGTGGCTATGAGCAAACGAGAAAATTGCACGTAATGTTGAATATAAACAACAAAAAAGCCATAGCTGTAAAATACAGTAACGGTGTCTACTCTGATCACTATGGAGCTTGTGATTTGCTAAAAGAAGTTGATTTTCAGCATGCCATAAAAGCACTATATGCAGATAGAGCATGTGATAGGCACAAGTTTTATAAGTTGTGTAACGAATATGATATAAAGACAAAAATTCCACCAATAAACAATGCGGCAGAACATCCAGAAATAGATTATATGTCTGACAGGAATGCTGCTATTAGGTTAATAAAATTATACGGTGAAGATGGCATGAAAGAATGGAAAAAAGAAGTAAATTATGGGAAAAGATCTTATATTGAAGGGTTTTTCTCAAGATTAAAGCAAATATTCGGATTTAGTTTTAGGAATAAATCTGAGATAAATCGAGAAAAAGAACTAAATGCTATTTGCTTAATAAATTCACTGATATTGGTATGGCTAAATTTGAGATAGTTACATGAATTTACCATAAATCACCATCTCATAAAGTGTGATGCAACAAAGCCCACTGGGATCCAGGAATTTTATTAAGTTAGTAAGCATAAAAGCAGCCATTTTATGTTAAAATACAACGTTTTGATGATTATGAAAAAGCTGGATTCCAGACTGGAATGACACCATTTGTTGTAAACTCACTTCTTCTTGATTTGTAGAACAATAAAACAGTAAGCTAAAAGGGAACTTATTACTCAACAAAACAAGACTTAAAATTTTGTGCAATGCTATTGATTATAGCTAGATATGCATCTTTTCCAGGCTCTATGTCTGATCCAATAGGATCAAGAACTACCATTTTTGCGTCATTAGAAAGGGCGTTAGGCTTTATGCTATCTTCCTGTGAATGAGCAAATATACATTTAACGTTTTCTTCCTTCATTATCTTTTTTAGCTTCATTAAACTCTTCATACCTATGTAAGAATCCTCTTCTATGGAAAGAATAGCGCTTGGATGATTTAGACCGAAATATTTTTCAAAATATTGATAAGCATCATGAGTAACGATGTATTTTTGATTTTTAAAATCATTCAGTTCTTTCATGATTTCTTTTACTTCTTGGTCTATTTTTTTTATAGCTTTTGTTGCATTAGAACTGTATCGATGGGAATTTCCTTTATCTATGTCAGACAATGTTGCACTTATAGAAAGTATCATGCTCTTTGCATTTTCGGGACTCAGCCACATGTGTAAATCTTTTTCATCTTGAATGTGAGTGATTTTTCTAGAAAATGAATGTGGCCGAGTAGGAAGTAGGTTGATTGCCTTTGACAATTGCACTAGTTCTTTATTATTTTTGGCGAAAGTTTGAACAAACGTCTCTAAGTTATCGTCAACATAAAATATAACGTCACTTGATTCTAAATTACTCGCATCAGATGGCTTTAATATATAATTATGTGCAGATGTTGCATAGCCAAGCAATTCCGGTTCTAAAATCCCTTCTGTAACAGAAGCTACAAGTGAGTGGATAGGTTTGATTGTAGCTACAACTTTTAAATTGGATGAAAAGGCAATATTATAGTATAGTGTAAGTGAAAGTAATAGAAAAAAAGCCAGTAAATGTCTCATATAAACGTTGAGAAGAAGTTAAATTTTGTCAATAAATTGAATAATGTCAATAATCGTGTTCTAAAAATAGAAAATCTTGCTCTCGCATATGATGGTAAAAGAATCCTTGACAATATCAATATGTTCATGGAAAGAGGAGACATAATTACAATACTTGGTCCAAATGGTGGAGGTAAAACCTCTTTAGTGAAAGCAATTGCTGGTATAAATAAAAATTATACTGGAAATATTGTGTTAGCTGAGAACACAAAAATTAGCTACATGCCGCAAAATTTTAGTATTAGTAATTTGATGCCAATAACAGTTGAATATTTTCTTTTAAATAGCTCCTTGAAAAGACTAAAGAAAAATCAATCCATTATTACAGAAACGATAGAGTTGGCTGGTATCGGTAACATTTTGAAAAATCAAGTGTTAGAAATTTCTGCAGGGCAAACACAATTATTACTGCTTGCACGTTGTTTAATTGCAGAGCATGACTTGATCATTCTAGATGAACCAGTTAGTGCAATGGATATTAACGCGCGGGCTAAATTTTATGATATTATAAATAAAATAGCAAAAAAACGATTGGTATCGATTCTTATGACTTCTCATGATCTTAACTCTGCTCTACCATCCTCAGATTACATAATTTGTATAAATAATACTATCTATTGCCAAGGCAAGCCTGATGAGATTATGAAAAATAGAACCCTAAATGAAATATTTAGCAGTTACGCAGCGAAATGATTCAAAATATTTTGCGTCTTCTGCACATAACTACGGTGCTGACGCGTTACAATATATTACCTTATTTACTTCCACCATCAAAAAAATCAATAAATAAAATACAAGGCCACAAGCTAAAGTGTGCTCTTGAAAAATTAGGTCCGGTGTTCATTAAGTTTGGGCAGTCTATCTCATCACGTACTGATGTTTTAAATGAGGATATAACAAATAACTTGTTATTGATATGTGATAGATTGCCATCATTTTCACATAAAATAGCAGTTAAAACTATAGAAAGTGAGTTTAATTGTAAATTGAGCGACATTTTTTCAAGCTTTTCTGAAAAGCCAATTGCAGCAGCATCGATTTCTCAGGTGCATAGAGCGGTTACAACTGAGGGTAAGGAAGTTGCTGTGAAGGTTTTAAGGCCAAATATTGAGAAAACATTCTCAAGGGATATAAAAATGCTTTCTTGGCTTGCAGAAATTGCAGAAAAATTTAGCGAACAATCAAAAAGGCTGAGGCCAATTGAATTAGTCAAAACTTTTGCTGAAATTTGCCGATTAGAGTTAGATCTACGTTTTGAAGCTGCTCACTCTTCGGAACTAAAGGAAAACACAAAAAATGACAGAGGTTTTTACGTACCTGAAATAGATTGGAATAGAACTTCGAAAAAGGTTTTAACATTAGAATGGATAGAAGCAACGCCAATATACGAAGTTGAAAAACTGAATAATCGTAAGCAAATAGCTATCAATCTTACAGAATCGTTTTGCAATCAAGTATACAGGGATTGTTTTTTTCATGCTGATATGCATCCTGGAAATCTAATGGTTGATAGTAATAACAATATTATTGCCCTGGATTGTGGAATCATGGGTAGAATAGATCGTGAGACATGCTATTACGTTATAGAGATACTCAAAGGCTTTTTAAATCGGGATTATGATCACGTTGCAAAAATGCACTTTAGGGCTGGTTATGTTTCATCACAGCATAGAAATTTTGTCACAGCTTGCAGAGCAATAGGTGAACCCATTATTGGGCAGCCTATACAGAAGATTTCATTTGCTAGTTTACTTGCTCAGCTATTAAAAATAACTGGTGATTTTGATATGAAAGCTCAAACACAATTGTTATTGCTGCAGAAAACTATGATTTTACTGGAAGGGACATGTAGAAAGATCTACTCAGAAATCAATATGTGGAAAGTAGTTGAAGCGTGGATAAGCAGTCAACATGAAAATAAAATAGGGTATAGGGAAAAAATTAGAAGTTCTTATCCTGTAAAAACAATCCAAGGGATATTTAGCCTTATAGAAAAATTAAACCTAATAGCTGATAAAAAATTAGAAAACATCCAAATTAAAAATAAATCAAATGGAAAAGTCTATTTTTTATTGTGGTTTGTAATTATAATTCTAATCGTTAAACTTTTAATTTCTTAAACTATGGGAAAAAACTGCGTCAAATCCAATTTTTATTCAACTTAATTTTTAATCTGCAGGAGCCGAGTTGAGAATGTCCAATTTTCCACTTTCTTTATGTATCTGTTCAGCAGAGTGGCAAAATAAGGTAGACGAGAAAAGACAACTATAGGAACAAATGGGTGTCATGCCAGTGCGTGACACTGGCCTCTTGTTTCAATGTTAAACAAAATACCATAGAATTCAAAAAGACAATTCCTAGAAAATTTCTACATCCAAAAAAGGCATAAGTTATGTTAATGCTGTTTGAATGAGATGATATAAAGATAAGCCAAATTTTTACAAAGAAAACATTTCAAGCAGCAAGACACCTTTGATTGAAAGAGAGCACCAAATTTATGGGGTGAGTAACTGCGCTATTTCAACTATAGTATTTTCTAAAAAGAATGATAAACGTCTAAAATGGTATTACCAACTAAAAGGTGTAAGTCTGTACATTGATGCATTAGAGGTCTGAGGCAACTTTTGATGGTGTGCCAACAATGCTCTATCGGATTTAGATCAGGTGAATATGTTGGAAGATAAAGCAAATGACAGCCAAAAGACTCTATTAATGACTTTGTTTTGGGAGTTTTATGGAATGTAGCATTATCCATAACTATGGTTGTATCACGCTGTAATTGTGGAAGTAATCTTCGCTCTAACCATACATTAAATATATCTTTATTACACCCTCCTGTGAAGGTCATTGGTGCAATAAACTTCTCATCCACCTATTATACTCACTCTTTCCCGCTTTTTTCCTGGAACATCAGCATATATTTTTTCTCCTCTTGGAGCTCGTGCATATTCTCGGTATAGTCTATTATCAACTCCTGCTTCATCTATATATAAAATGCTACAGTGGTCTATTTTTGAGACTTTATCGATAAATTGCTGCCTATCTTCTTGATTGCGCTCTTGATAGAATGTGACTTTTTTTAAAGGTTATTTTTAGCTGTCTTAATCTATACCAAATTGCACTTATCCCAAAGCCAAGGTTTTGTTTCATTTCTGCTAGTGTGTGATCTGGGTGTTTTTTGACATATTCTTTGAGTATTTCTGGATCTATTTTTCGAATAAAACCAGTACTTTTTACCGCTTTGAGACCTTGGCCAGTAGCTTTCTTTTTTAGCCATCTATATAGTGTTGCTATCCCTATCTCAAAAACCTCTGCAACTTCAACCTTTGACTTTCCTTTTTCTACCAAAGACACTGCTTTTTCCCTTAAATCTACACTATATACCATCGCTTTCCCTACTTTAAAAAAACATATTATACCTTTATCATTCGCTTTTGAAAATACTATAGTTAGCGGAATGACGGTTTTTCAAATTGTCGGTAAATCTAAGAGCCTGTCTTGAAAAGAAATGAGAAAGAGAATATGATGAGATAAGTAAAAAATAGTAGGTAAAAATGTATCCAAGTGATATAAGTGACAAAGAATGGGAAATTTTGGAGCCAAGTGTTGCACAAGGTGCAGTAGGACGGCCAAGAAAGTACAATATTAGAACAATTATTAATGCAATAAGATACATAATGAAAGGTGGTTGCCAGTGGAGAATGCTGCCAAAAGATTTTCCGCCATGGAAAACGGTGTATGATTATTTTCTCAGGTGGCGTAATAGTGGCAAATTGGAAGAAATACACGATATGTTAGTAAAAAAGGTAAGAAAAATGGTTGGCAAAAATGAAATACCTTCGGTAGGAATAATTGACAGTCAATCAGTGAAAACCACTCAAAAAGGGGATCCAGAGGATATGATGCTGGCAAGAAAATAAAGGGTAGAAAACGTCACATCATTGTGGATACAATAGGCCTAATTATTACAGCTGATGTTCATAGTGCAGGCATTCAAGATCGTGATGGTGCTCTAAATCTTTTTACTCAAGCTAAACGAAAAGCTTCAACGCTACAAAGGTTTCTCGCTGATCAGGGATATATTGGTAAATTGCAAAATTACTGTTTATTGAAAACAGGATGTTTATTGACGATTACTAAAAAAGCAGCTGATGCTGTAGGATTTCAAGTTATTCCTAAACGGTGGATTGTTGAAAGAACTTTTGCTTGGCTTTCCAATTTTAGACGTATGAGCAAGGATTATGAGCATTCTCCTCTTACTTCAAAAACTAATATCTCCTTTAATATGATTACTATTATGCTTGCTAAATTAGCTGCTTAGTTCCTTTCAAGACAGGTTCTAAGGAACATTGACAATTTTAAGCTAATTTGTATCCTTAATAAGTATTTTTTAAAATGCTATGAAAAGTAAAGAACATGATTTTCATTTAGTGGATCCAAGCCCTTGGCCAATTGCTGTATCAGCAGCAATTCTTATTCTTGCACTTGGATTAGTTGGCGCGCTTCATAAACAAATTGTCGGAATGTTTTGTTTAGTTTTGGGAATCTCCGCAGTATCAGGGGTGCTGTTTTATTGGTGGAGAGATGTAA
Organism: Wolbachia endosymbiont of Wiebesia pumilae; assembly: GCF_017869285.1. Taxonomy (NCBI): domain Bacteria; kingdom Pseudomonadati; phylum Pseudomonadota; class Alphaproteobacteria; order Rickettsiales; family Anaplasmataceae; genus Wolbachia; species Wolbachia endosymbiont of Wiebesia pumilae. The sequence goes on along the minus strand of NZ_CP054557.1, from coordinate 521,787 downwards.
TAAGGGAGGCCATTTATGACAAATGTCACACTGCCATTGTAAAACATGGACTCAAATTTGCAATGTACTTGTTTATTCTCTCGGAGGTCGTATTTTTTATAGTGTTCTTTTGTTCATTCTTTAAAGCCTGGCTTGATCCAGTTTTTTTATTTGAGGCGTTTTCTCCTGCAAAAAAAGTTGAATGGCCCCCTGAGGGAATTTTGCCACCTGATCCGTGGTCACTACCATTCATGAATACATTAATATTATTGCTTTCTGGTACAACAATTACTTGGGCAAATCACTCTTTACTTAAAAATGATAAAAAGAGCATGATTAAAATGCTGTCCATAACTATATTGCTTGGAGTTTTTTTTATAATAGTGCAAGCAATAGAGTATCATGAAGCGAGTTTTTCTCTACAAGAAACAGGAGAAAAGCTTATTTATACATCCAATTTTTATATGATTACCGGTTTTCACTGCGCACACGTTATAATAGGAATAATATTTTTATCAGTGTGTTTATTTAGAGCACGGAAAGGCCAATTTACACTTCAGGACCATTTGTGCTTTGAGTTTGCCTCCTGGTATTGGCACTTTGTAGATGTAGTCTGGATATTTTTATTTTTGTTTGTCTATTGGTTAAGCGTTTATTAAGTGGTTAAAATAATAGGTCTAGATCCAGGAATAAGCAAGACTGGGTGGGCCATTATCAGCCTGAACGAAAAAAATAATATTGAATTTTTGGGCGGCGGTACCATATCAACTGATGGTAAATTGGGTACAGGTGAACGCCTACATACAATTTTTGAACAATTAAAGAAAGTAATTTCCCTATACTCTCCGAATGAAGCTGCGGTAGAAAAAATTTTTGTTAATAAAAATCCTAAATCTTCACTAACTTTGGGATATGCAAGAGGGGTTGTAATTTTAGCGTTAAAAATAACAAAGCTAACTATGAATGAATATGATGCAAACTATGTAAAAAAAAGCATTACCGGAAATGGCCATGCTGATAAGGATCAGATTATATTTATGGTGAAGCAAATAGTTAAAAATTTGAGTATAAAATGCCACCATGCTGCTGACGCTCTTGCTGTAGCAATTTGTCATGCTTATACGAAAGGTTCTTGTTTTGTTGAGTAACTTTTATATGGGATTCAGTTTGAAGATTTCCAGATCTGGAAAAACTATTTGATTGTATTTATCTTGTCTAACGTTCGTTGCAAAATAATACATGCGGAGATTTTATCATCTATTTTTTTCGATTTTGTGATTGATACTCCAGTAATTTTTAGTGTATGAGTTGCGATAGATGTTGAGAAGCTTTCGTCTTGTAAGTATATATTTACTTTATATTTTTTTATTATTTTATTTGCGAATTGGATTATAGTTTTACACCATTTAGTTTCTTGCTCGTCCATTTTTAATGGTAGTCCTATTACCATTGATCCAGATTCATTTTCTTTGAATATTCTATGCAGATAACCTAAGAACCTGTCTTGAAAGGAACTAAGCAGCTAATTTAGCAAGCATAATAGTAATCATATTAAAGGAGATATTAGTTTTTGAAGTAAGAGGAGAATGCTCATAATCCTTGCTCATACGTCTAAAATTGGAAAGCCAAGCAAAAGTTCTTTCAACAATCCACCGTTTAGGAATAACTTGAAATCCTACAGCATCAGCTGCTTTTTTAGTAATCGTCAATAAACATCCTGTTTTCAATAAACAGTAATTTTGCAATTTACCAATATATCCCTGATCAGCGAGAAACCTTTGTAGCGTTGAAGCTTTTCGTTTAGCTTGAGTAAAAAGATTTAGAGCACCATCACGATCTTGAATGCCTGCACTATGAACATCAGCTGTAATAATTAGGCCTATTGTATCCACAATGATGTGACGTTTTCTACCCTTTATTTTCTTGCCAGCATCATATCCTCTGGATCCCCTTTTTGAGTGGTTTTCACTGATTGACTGTCAATTATTCCTACCGAAGGTATTTCATTTTTGCCAACCATTTTTCTTACCTTTTTTACTAACATATCGTGTATTTCTTCCAATTTGCCACTATTACGCCACCTGAGAAAATAATCATACACCGTTTTCCATGGCGGAAAATCTTTTGGCAGCATTCTCCACTGGCAACCACCTTTCATTATGTATCTTATTGCATTAATAATTGTTCTAATATTGTGCTTTCTTGGCCGTCCTACTGCACCTTGTGCAACACTTGGCTCCAAAATTTCCCATTCTTTGTCACTTATATCACTTGGATACATTTTTACCTACTATTTTTTACTTATCTCATCATATTCTCTTTCTCATTTCTTTTCAAGACAGGCTCTAAATCTTTGCTCATATTTTTTCTGTGATATATGCTATGAGCTGTGGCTATGAGCTGTGTTTTATCGCTAAATGCTATGCCTATTTGCTTTTCTCCCATGTCAAGGCACATTATGCGCTTATCTTTTGGAATAGACTTTAGAAACTCATCTGGATTTCTATGTAGCATCTATTAGACTTCCTTTAAAGTGACCTTACCAAAAAAGTGGAGAGAAAGTTAAGAAAATTTTTTACAAAAAGAATAATGAATCAAATTGCTCAGGAATGCAATAGACTTCTTGCATAACCCAAACTAAGTAGAAAAAAGGTATCATCTAAGTAGCTGACACTGGTTTCCATCCAAAAGGGCAGTGCCCCTATGATGTCATTCCAGTGCTTGACACTGGAATGGCTTTGTTGCATTGCTCTTCGGATAGTAGGTAACGCACAATAAATTTATGAAGCTATCTCAAATTTAGCCATACCAATATCAGTGAACTTATTGAGCAAATAGCATTTAACAAGTAGTTCCTTCTCTCTATTTGTCTCAGATTTATTCCTAAAACTAAACCCGAATGTTTGTTTCAGTCGCGAGAAAAAACTTTCTATATAAGATCTTTTTCCATAACTCATCTCTTTTTTCCACTTCTTTATACTATCTTCATCATATGACTTTATGAGCTTGACTGCAGAATTTCTCTCAGCCATATAGTCTAACTTTGGATGCTCTGCTGCGTTGTTTTTCGGAGGAATTTTCGTTTTTATACCATATTGATTACACAGCTTATAGAGCTTTTCTCTGTCATATGCCCTATCTGCATATAGTACTTTTATGACATACTGAAAATCGACTTCTTTTAGCAAATCACAAGCTCCATAGTGATCAGAGTAGACACCGTTACTGTATTTTACAGCTATGGCTTTTTTGCTGTTTGTATTCAACATTACATGCAATTTTCTTGTCTGTTCATAGCTGCGATACTTTCTATCTTCGCTATTTTCTTTGCTATGACCAGGAGTGTTGTTGTATATACTAATTCCTGTACTGTCTATAGCAATTTCGATATCTTCCATATTATTTTTATCAATTCTGCAATCATTGATCTTAATATTGAGTTTCTTAAACCTTCTTGATGATTGTGAATAGCTGATAACTTGCAAATTTTTCCCAATTTGCTCAAGGTATCCTGCTATAAACCCAACTGTTTGCCTCAGGCCTATTCTAAATAAACAAGTTATTATGTGCACCAAAATTACAACTTTATCGCTATAAATATTGTTGCCACCTGGTATTTTTGGACCATTCTCGTACCACTTTTCTATGGCTTCGTTGATATAATGAAAAATATTTCCTCTTTTTTCTAGAAATTTGTTATATTCGCTATGGTTACTGACCCTCATTTTTTGTGGCATATTTTTTCTTTCAAGGTTAAATGGCTATTTTATAATGAATTTTGTCAGTAGCCACCAGATTTTTTCAGTTGCTATGCAACAAAGCCCACTGGAATCCAGACTTTAATTGTTATACTTGTAAATAAGTCTGGTGAGAATAGACGTTCATCTCAAAATGCAGTATTTTTGTTGAAATAGCTCAACTGGATTCCAGCGTCACGCGCTGGAATGACACCTTTGTGTTTGCATAGCTGTACGAACATTGTGATTTGAGAGCAATCTCCACAAGGGAGGATGTCATTCCAGTGCCCAGACACTGGAATCCAGGAAAAAGAATGGTGTCATCCAAGTAGCTGACACTGGGATCCAGAAGACTTAATTTCAACCAAATAATAAAGGCTGGATCCCAGTGCTTGGCACTGGAATGACAGCAATCCTACGTCATACCGCGATTCATTCGCGGTATCTCGGCCGCTAACAAGTAGCGGGATGACGGTTATCGTTTAGCTACAGACATTAAGAAATTTACTAAACGAAAAAAAAGGCAAAAGAAGCCCCGTGGTTGGCTAATTACTTACATTATACTTTCAAGTATGGCGTTTTTTTATTCTAAACACTTAATAACCGCGATTCAGTTGCTTTTAAACCGCAACTAATCTAAATTATAAACGTTAAGAAATTTACTAAACAGAAAAAAAGGCAAAAGAAACCCTAGGGTAGCTAGTTATTCACTATCCATTTTTTAAGTTGGCGTTTTTTTATGTTTTAAACGCTTTATAAGCGCGTTTCAGCTTATGTAGGTAGAAGTTTTATAAAGACATAAGGTGCACATAGTGCAAAAAATTAAACATGAGACGCCAGATACGTGAGTTTTTTTGTCATTTAATCTGTACAGAGAAGATAAATAAATAGCTTCAATTTTATGATAAGAGGGCTGGCGAAGCTTGTCAAGTAATCTTTTGCATTTAACCCGTTTCTATGGGTAAAACAATCTGCATACCACTTAGCTAACATGAGTTTTGTTTTGACTTTTTGTGCTAATTTTGCAGAATATTAAGATTATCATTTAAATAAAATACATGACGAAAGAGGATTGGGAAGCGGTAATTGGGCTTGAGGTGCATGCTCAAGTTTCTTCTAATACGAAGCTATTTTCTAGCTCATCAACGGAATTTGGTGCTGAGCATAACACTCAAGTTTCTCTAGTTGATGCGGCAATGCCAGGTACGCTGCCAATACTAAATTATTACTGCATAGAGCAAGCAATACGCACTGGTCTTGCACTTTCTGCAGAAATTAATAAGTATTCTTACTTTGATCGGAAAAATTATTTTTATCCTGATTTACCACAAGGTTACCAGATAACTCAGTTTTTTGAGCCAATAGTTAAAAACGGTAGAGTATTTATCAACGACAATGAAAAAGAAATAAGAATTGCGAGAATTCATTTAGAGCAAGATGCAGGAAAGAGCGTTCATGAGGAAAGCAGAACTTATGTAGAGTTAAATCGTGCAGGGGTTGCTTTAATGGAAATTGTTTCAGAGCCAGATCTCCGTTCATCTGCGGAAGCTGCAGAATGCATGAAAAAATTGAGGCAGATTTTGCGTTACATTGGTTCATGTGATGGTGATATGGAAAAGGGATCACTTCGTTGTGATGCAAATGTTTCTGTCCGCCTAAAAGGCAGTAGTACATTTGGCACTCGTTGTGAAATAAAAAATCTGAACTCGATACGTTATATTGTGCAAGCTATAGACTATGAAATACAAAGACAAATTGAAATTTTAGAAAGTGGAGAAGAAATAAGTCAAGATACCTTATTGTTTGACGTTGCTTCGGGAAAAACAAAAGTGATGAGAAGCAAAGAGGATGCAAGCGATTATAGATACTTCCCTGAGCCTGATTTATTACCTGTTGAGGTAAGCCAGGATAAAATTGATTTAATTCAATCATCTTTGCCCGAGTTGCCAGATCAAAAAAAGCTGCGACACATTGAGGAATTGGGTATCAATGAATACGATGCAAACGTCATTACCTCCGATAAAGCAATTGCTGATTATTTTGAGGAATTGATAAAAAAACATGATTCAAAGCTCGCCGTTACCTGGTTAACCGTAGAGCTTTTTGGTCGTTTGAATAAAGCAGGTATTGATATTGTGAGCTCCCCAATCAAAGCAAATGCTTTGTCCGAACTCTTAGATTTTATCGTTGATGGAACAATCTCTGCTAAACTTGGCAAGCAGGTATTCGATAGTATGTTTGAAACTGGCAAACCTGCATCTTTAATTATAGAAGAGCAAGACCTAAAACAAATAACCGATAGAGGTCAAATATCAGGAGTTATCGACACAATCGTCAATAACAACCAAGATAAAGTTCAAGAATACAAAAGCGGTAAAACAAAGTTATACGGATTCTTTGTCGGCGAAGTTATGAAACTTACCAAAGGAAAAGCCAGCCCTGATGTGGTGAATTCAATTTTGAGTGAGAGATTAAGTAATTAGTCACATTTTTTTATTTACATAACAGCACATCTCGTAGATATTCCAAGGTCTTTGTTACGATATCTGTATATCATGACATATAACTTTTTTACCATTTGTTGGTACTATTTTTAAAATTATGTGAGGTTGAGGATGCCTCAAACTTATCCTGCTTGGGGAAGAAAGCGGTCTCTTCATGGTGATATCTACCAACTAAAGTGGGTAATGCTGCTTCTCAAACGTGCAGTAGATGTTGGATATTCTTTCCGTTTAGCTACAGAAATGGAATCAGCTACGGGTTTTGATGATATTGTTTTTCAGGATAGGAAAAATGAAAAAATAGTACATAGGTTTATACAAAACAAACACAAGCAAAATGAATGCGAAAAAATCGGTGTAGGTAAATTGCTTTCAAAAAATAAAAGTGGTGAATTTAGCGTTCCAAAATATTTTGTTTCATATCTAAGAACCTGTCTTGAAAGGAACTAAGCAGCTAATTTAGCAAGCATAATAGTAATCATATTAAAGGAGATATTAGTTTTTGAAGTAAGAGGAGAATGCTCATAATCCTTGCTCATACGTCTAAAATTGGAAAGCCAAGCAAAAGTTCTTTCAACAATCCACCGTTTAGGAATAACTTGAAATCCTACAGCATCAGCTGCTTTTTTAGTAATCGTCAATAAACATCCTGTTTTCAATAAACAGTAATTTTGCAATTTACCAATATATCCCTGATCAGCGAGAAACCTTTGTAGCGTTGAAGCTTTTCGTTTAGCTTGAGTAAAAAGATTTAGAGCACCATCACGATCTTGAATGCCTGCACTATGAACATCAGCTGTAATAATTAGGCCTATTGTATCCACAATGATGTGACGTTTTCTACCCTTTATTTTCTTGCCAGCATCATATCCTCTGGATCCCCTTTTTGAGTGGTTTTCACTGATTGACTGTCAATTATTCCTACCGAAGGTATTTCATTTTTGCCAACCATTTTTCTTACCTTTTTTACTAACATATCGTGTATTTCTTCCAATTTGCCACTATTACGCCACCTGAGAAAATAATCATACACCGTTTTCCATGGCGGAAAATCTTTTGGCAGCATTCTCCACTGGCAACCACCTTTCATTATGTATCTTATTGCATTAATAATTGTTCTAATATTGTGCTTTCTTGGCCGTCCTACTGCACCTTGTGCAACACTTGGCTCCAAAATTTCCCATTCTTTGTCACTTATATCACTTGGATACATTTTTACCTACTATTTTTTACTTATCTCATCATATTCTCTTTCTCATTTCTTTTCAAGACAGGCTCTAAGATGTACAGTCCCAGAGTGTGATGGTATGATAAAATATGAGAAAAAAATACCATCAAAGGAGGAGTTATGGGACAAATATTGCATGGGTGCGCCAAAACAACACAGACGATTCGTAGAGCAATACAAAATAGAAAAGAGAGCATAGCAAAACTCTCCAAGCATTATAACCTTAATCCAAAAACTATTATTAAGTGGAGAAAACGTTCATTTACGAAAGATGCTGATATGGGTCCAAAGCGTCCAAGATCGACTGTTTTAACGCTAGAAGAGGAAGCTATAATAGTTACATTTCGCAAGTATACACTACTGCCACTAGATGATTGCCTTTACGCTCTGCAGTCTACAATTCCGCATTTGACTCGCTCTAGCTTGCATCGTTGTTTACAAAGACACAACATTAGCAGATTACCAACTGTTGATGGAGAAGTTAAGTCAAAAAAGAAATTCAAACAATATCCTATCGGTTACTTTCATATTGATATTGCTGAAGTTAGAACTGAGGAGGGCAAATTACATTTGTTTGTTGCTATTGATAGGACATCCAAATTTACCTATGTTGAGTTGCGTAACAGTGCTACAAAACCCATAGCTGCTGAGTTCTTACGTAATTTGATTAGAATTTTACCGTATAAAATCCATACTATTTTGACAGATAACGGTATACAATTTACAAACCAGAAGCGTCATAAGTATGCTTTCCAACATATATTTGATAGAGTTTGCGAAGGGAATGTTATTGAACATCGTTTGACAAAAGTTAGCCATCCTTGGACGAATGGGCAAGTCGAGCGTATGAATAAAACTTTAAAGGATGCTACAGTTAAGAAGTATTACTATCAATCGCACCAGCAACTTAAAGAACACCTTTATAACTTTGTTATGGCTTATAATTATGCAAAGAGACTCAAAACTCTTAAGGGTCTTACTCCTTATGAATTTATATGTTATCAGTGGACACAGTCTCCAGAATTATTTATACTAAATCCACACCATCACACTCTGGGACCATACATCTAAGAACCTGTCTTGAAAGGAACTAAGCAGCTAATTTAGCAAGCATAATAGTAATCATATTAAAGGAGATATTAGTTTTTGAAGTAAGAGGAGAATGCTCATAATCCTTGCTCATACGTCTAAAATTGGAAAGCCAAGCAAAAGTTCTTTCAACAATCCACCGTTTAGGAATAACTTGAAATCCTACAGCATCAGCTGCTTTTTTAGTAATCGTCAATAAACATCCTGTTTTCAATAAACAGTAATTTTGCAATTTACCAATATATCCCTGATCAGCGAGAAACCTTTGTAGCGTTGAAGCTTTTCGTTTAGCTTGAGTAAAAAGATTTAGAGCACCATCACGATCTTGAATGCCTGCACTATGAACATCAGCTGTAATAATTAGGCCTATTGTATCCACAATGATGTGACGTTTTCTACCCTTTATTTTCTTGCCAGCATCATATCCTCTGGATCCCCTTTTTGAGTGGTTTTCACTGATTGACTGTCAATTATTCCTACCGAAGGTATTTCATTTTTGCCAACCATTTTTCTTACCTTTTTTACTAACATATCGTGTATTTCTTCCAATTTGCCACTATTACGCCACCTGAGAAAATAATCATACACCGTTTTCCATGGCGGAAAATCTTTTGGCAGCATTCTCCACTGGCAACCACCTTTCATTATGTATCTTATTGCATTAATAATTGTTCTAATATTGTGCTTTCTTGGCCGTCCTACTGCACCTTGTGCAACACTTGGCTCCAAAATTTCCCATTCTTTGTCACTTATATCACTTGGATACATTTTTACCTACTATTTTTTACTTATCTCATCATATTCTCTTTCTCATTTCTTTTCAAGACAGGCTCTAAAGATTAAAATTAATCCAGATTTTGCAGATGGTGACCTAAAGGACTTTACTATCTGTACTAATATCGGTTTCGATCTAGCTCAAAGTGCAACACAAAATACAATAAAAAAGTTGAAAGCAAAAACTTCGGGACCAAACAAGGGAATAGAAATTGCAGTTGAAGTAATAAGCACTAGTGATATTTTTTTTAAATACGGCGGTACGAGATACAAGTTCTCTTGTACTCACGATAACATGATTTCAATAGTGCAACCGGCATTTAAGAGTGCTGTAAAAGAAGCAATAGAAGAATTGGAAAAGGAGATAAAAGAACTTCAAGGTAAATCAGATCAAAACTCAAAAAGAAAATTGGAAAGAAATCAGGTATGGCAACGTGAGTTTGAGCGAATGACAAATGAAGGCAAGTTAGAAGAGAATATAAGGGAATTTTTTGATAAATTAGTATTTGCAGTAGATCAACCTAACGAGATAAAACTAGCGGAAATCATTGAGAATGAGTTGGGAAAAGAATTTAATAATCTCGATAAAAAGAACGTTTATAGTCGCTTTCTGGTAGAAGTTCTGGATTGGATGAAAGCAAGAGAGGGAAAGTTTCTATCACATGAAGAAATAAAGGAGTTTTTTGAAAAAATAAGAGAGGAAATTTTAGGAGCGATTTGGTTTGATGTAAGAGGTCCAGTCAGACTATTTACAGGAAGAGATGAGGAATTGGGAATGCTACATGATTCGCTACAACGCGATCCCAAAGGTGCTGTAATTTCATACATAACGTCTATTAGTGGTCCTGGGGGGATGGGAAAAAGCCAGTTAGCTAGAAAATATGCTTGTAAATATAGAAGATATTATGACGGCAATGTTATATGGATAGACGCTGAAAACTTTGAAGCTATGAAAGATTCTTTCTTAAGGTTAGCTAGAGATAGATTAGGTATTTCTTCTAAAGATAAGTATGGAAACGACAAAACGATAGAAACTATTGTTAGAGAAGTATATGCTTTCTTCGCAAGAAGGAGGAGCCTGTTCATTTTCGATAACGTTCAAGAGTACAAAAAGATAAGTAAATTTTTGCCATTTTCTTTATCTCCTGATCTTAACAAGCCTCATATTTTGATTACCTCGCATGATCAGGAACTGGAAAAGGGAATAGACGTTATAAAGCTAGGAGAATTGGAACAAAGAGACGCTATAGAGTTTGTTAAAAAAGGATTTAATATACTAAAAAAAGATAAATCGCAAGATCGGGAGATAGAAAATTTGGTAAGAAGGTTGCAATGCTTTCCTTTAGCTATACAACAAGCAATATCATATATTGAAGATCAGAGAATAATAGAGGAGTTTAAAATTAGTGATTACCTAAAAGAGTATGAAAAGAAAGCTAAGAAGTTGCTTAAGTCTAAAATATTTCAAGGAATTGATAACGACTATACTAAAACAACTTTTACAGCTTGGGAAGTTACGATGGATAAAGTAAGAAGTGATGAACAATATGGACCGTTAGCTTCAGAGATTTTAGATGTTTTGGCTTATTTTGCACCTGATAAAATCGCTAGAGAAATATTCTTAAATTCGGTAAGTGATTATAAGAAAAAGCAGTTAAAGCTAGCCATCCGTTTACTTGTGAGATATTCCATGGTGGGCGGTGAACAAAACCAAAGTGTATTAAATGTCCATAGGTTAGTACAGGAAGTAACTGAATTAAATTTACAAAAGGAAGGCCGAGAAGAAGAAGTTCTCAGAAAAGCCCTAGAATTAATAAATAGTGGTAATATAGTAAAAGATAGTACAATTCATGTTGCATCTATTTGGGGATATGCAAGTAAATATGGTAAATTGATTGATGACTTTTATTTCAGCTCATCTTATGTACATGGAGAACCGCTTTTTATAAAGAAAAGTGCACCTTTACACTTCCTTGCTGTAAGTGGTGATTATGAAGCAATTAGTGCAATAATAACACATATAGAAAGACATTACCCAGGTGAATTGGTAAAAACTGTTAATGTTAAGGACAATCTCGGTCAAACTCCGTTACACCACGCTTCTTATAATGGAAATTTGAGAGTAGTAGAGTATCTTATTAGTAAAGGTGCTGATATTAATGTTAGAAGCGAAAATGACTGGGTTCCATTGCACTATGCTTCTAGGAGTGGAGTACTAGCTGTAGTGGAGCATCTTATTAGTAAAGGTGCCGATGTTAATGCTAGAAGCAAAGATGACTGGGTTCCGTTACACCTGGCTGCTTGTATTGGAGAGCTAGATGTGGTGAAGTGCCTAATTAACAAAGGTGCTGATGTTAATGCTAATGCTACAAAGCCACTTTATTATGGAACTCCATTACACTTAGCTGCATACCACGGAAAATTGAATATCACAAAGTGCCTAGTTAGTGAGGGTGCTGATGTTAATGCGAGGGATGGGAATAACTGCACTTCTGTCCATAGAGCTGCTTACAGTGGAAAATTGGATGTAGTAGAGTACCTTATTAGTAAAGGTGCTGACCTTAATACTGAGGATGGAGATGGCAATATTCCGTTACATAAAGCCGTCCAGAATGGGAAATTAAATGTGATAGAATACTTCGTTGGCAAGGGTGCTGATGTTAATGCTAAAAACAGATATGACTGGACTTTGTTACATTGGGCTGCTTATAACGGCCAGTTGGATATAGTGAGATATTTAATCAATAAAGGTGCTGAGATTAATGCTAAAAGTTGGTCTAATGACACTCCGTTGCACCTAGCCGTATGTAGCGGAGTGTTGGATGCGGTAAAGTGTCTTGTTGGTAAAGGTGCTGAGGTTAATGCTAAAAGCAGGTATGGAGGCACTACATTGTGCTTAGCTGCTATGACGGGAAATGTTGACATAGCTAAGGTGCTACTAAAACACAACGCAGACATTAACACCAAAAATAATGAAGGAAGAACAGCATTACATTATGCTGCTAAATATAATCACCAAGAGCTTGTGGAATTACTTTTAGCTCATGGTGCATCCTATGACTACTAGAAATTTTGCATTTAATTTATAGCTCCGCTTCTGTCAGAGCATAAGATGACAGAAGTGGGCTTTAATAACTGTAGTACTATAGCTGTTATACTCCAAAAGTAAGTATTAGATATAACAAATAGAAGAAATTAGATAGAATGATTAAAGGGGCAAGAATATAAAGGTTTAACTTGAAATAACCTGATAAAATTTGAATCACACTTCCAAGTGCTGGCACCCACGAAAGTAATAAAGTTGCAAAAATTAGCAAATTTTTTGTAACTTTTGGCATTGTATATCCGTTTTCTAATTTGTGGTATGATTTTCGTATAGAGATTGTTATTTTACCTAAGTACCAATTAACTATTCCACCAAGACTTGATCCTAGTACTCCAAAAAATAACATCAGTAGTGGAGTGTGATACGACCTGAAATAAAGCATGGTATTGAACACAAAACCTTGATGTATGGGTAAGACTAATGATGATACTAGACTATCTGTGAATAACAGGAAGTAGTTTTCCATATGAATTTACCAGGTTGTTGTACCATCTTCATTGTCAGAAATTGTAACCCCTATTTGTTTCAACTGATCCCTTATTTTGTCTGCAGTATTATAATCTTTATTTTGTTTTGCTGCTCTTCTTAAATCTATCAATCTTTCTATTTCTTGATGACTCACACCAGCAGTAAACCACTCTTGATAACTTGACTCAAGAAGACCAATAAATCTGGCACTCTTAACAAAACTCTCAGTTAATTTAAGCTTTTCACTTTCATTACTCATTTTGTTAATTTTTGCAGCCATTTCATGTAATATAGCTAGAGCTTCAGGAATGTTTAAGTCGTTTTTTAAAGCGTCTATAAAATCTTTAGAAATCTCTGCGTTACTTTCATCAATATTCGTTATATCTAAACCACGTAATAACCGATAAAATTTGTTTAAGGTTTCCTGTGCATCAGAAATAACGTTTTCTGTCCAATCAAGTGGTTTTCTGTAGTGAGTTTTGAGCAGTGCATAGCGTATTACTTCACCCTTTATTCCACTATCTAGCAAATCTCTTACTTTGACTATATTAAATAAGGACTTGCTCATTTTTTCTTCATTTACTGTAAGAAAGCCGTTATGTATCCAGTATTTTGCAAACATTGATCCAGCAAATGCAGACTTACTCTGTGCAATTTCATTTTCATGGTGAGGAAATTGTAAATCTATGCCGCCACCATGAATATCAAAATCTTTGCCAAGGTAAGCATATGACATTGCTGAGCATTCTATATGCCATCCAGGCCTGCCCTCTCCCCATGGGCTATCCCAATAACTTGAAAGTTTGTAGTCAATATCACTTGCAGGCTTCCACAGCACAAAATCTCCCGGGTGCTTTTTATTTTCATTAACTTCAACTCTGCTACCTGGAACCAATTCATCAGTTTTTTTTCCTGATAAAGCACCATATTCATGGTAAGATTCTATATTAAAATACACGTGTTTGTCAGATTCATAAGCGTGGCCTGATTGCAGCAAATGTTCAATTAATTTTATAATATAATCTACGTTTTCCGTTGCTTTTGGTTCGTATGTTGGTTTTTTACAATTTATGCTTTCCATATCATCATGAAAAGCTTTAATGTAATATGTGGTTATACTTTCTATGTTGCTATTTTTCTCACTTGCTGCATTAATTATCTTATCATCAATGTCGGTTATGTTACGCACATAGGTAACTTTGCCATAACAAAACTTAAGTAGCTGAAATAACACATCATACACAACAACAGACCGTGCATTGCCTATATGTGCTGTGTCATATACTGTTGGTCCGCAAACATACATTTTCACATGATCTTTATCGATAGGTGTAAAAAGCTCCTTTTTTTTTGTTAAGGTGTTGTAAAGCCTAACCATATACGAAGCTTTTGAGAAAAGAAAATGCCCCAATGATAAGTTGTGGCCCTTTGACTACTACAACAAGAGTAAGCAATAGCCCACACAATGATATTAAAACTCCCAATATGGATAGAAACCCATCTTTACTCATAATGCCAAGCGAAATAAGAGTCGTACCAATTGCAGGAATGAAGTTAGTAAGAGGCAATGGAAGAGCTATCGATAATGCAGAAAGCAACATTACAAAAGCTAAAATCTTTTCACCGGGCCCATAGAAAATAAAAGACATTCTTGGTTTCATGAACTTTTCTATTTTTTTTAATGCTGGAGAAGTTTTCTCTACCACAAGAGCTAGTGTTGAACGCTGAAAAGATCTTCTTTCTAGCCAACTGGGCATCCAAGGAGAATCAAATCCAAATAAAAGCTGCAATGAGAATAAGATTAAAGGTATAGAAAGAATAGTTGTATAACCAGGTGGAACCGGTATAGGCACCGATAGCGGCAAGGAGAAGATGATTATTAAAATACCAAAACCACGCTCATGCAAAGCTGTTTTAATGTCAAACAAAGTTACTTTATCGCTATCATTGTTATTGGTATCTGCAACTTCTTTTAGAATATCAGAAGCTAATTTATCACTTTTAGTCAACTTATCATTTTTTGACACGAAAAACCTTTGATAAAAATAATTCTTAACACAATTATTGTTTTATTTCAATATGCATTATTCATTTTGCGCTAGTAATTCGTTCTTTTGTTAAAGTGTTGTAAAGCTTTTAAGAAGAGAAAGTGCTCCGGTTATAAGTTGTGGTCCTTTGACTATTACAACAAGAGTAAGCAACAACGCGCACAATGATACTAAAACTCCCAATATGGATAGAAACCCGTCTTTACTCATAATGCTAAGTGAAATAAGAGTTGTGCCAATTGCAGGAAGGAAGTGAGTAAAAGGTAATGGAAGAGCTATTATTATTGCACAAAGCAACATCATAAAAGCCAGAATCTTCTCACCAGGCCCATAGAAAATGAAAGACAGTCTTGGCTTCATGAATTTTTCTATTTTTTCTAATACAGGGGAAGTTTTCTCTACCACAAGAGCTAGTGTTGAACGCTGAAAAGATCTTCTTTCTAGCCAACTGGGCATCCAAGGAGAATCAAATCCAAATAGAAGCTGCAGTGAGAATAAGATTAAAGGTATAGAAAGAATAGTTGTATAACCAGGTGGAACCGGTATAGGCACCGATAGCGGCAAGGAGAAGATGATTATTAAAATACCAAAACCGCGCTCATGCAAAGCTGTTTTAATGTCAAACAAAGTTACTTTATTGCTATCATTGTTATTGGTATCTGCAACCTCTTTTAGAATATCAGAAGCTAGTTTTTTACCTTTAGTTAGTTTCTCACTTTTTTGCACAATTATCCTTTAATAAAATATTCCTCTTAAGCTAACATAGTTGTTGCTGTATTTCAATATTTGTTATTTATTTCATACCAACACTTCATCTCTTTCATTCTTTAACCTGACTAAGTTTTTAAACAGATGACATGCACTAAGGTGCATGTCACGAAGTATGAGGACGCTAACGATCTGGTTCATTAGACGATAATTTTTCTGAGTCCTTAAGCTCCTGTTTAAGGTTTTTGATGCCTTTTCCTAAATCACCCATAACTTGCGGTAATCTGCCTGCACCAAACAGAACTAAAATTATTATTAAGACTAGAAACAATTGCCATGGTCCTAAACTCATTTTCACCTCCATTTAAAATATTGACCTTTAAATATTAAAACTTGACTGAAGTCAAGTAACACATAGATTATATCACCTTTATTTAATTATAAATCAAGGTTTTTTAATTATTTTATAACAATCCCAAACTAGATTATTTTCTTGCAGCGAATAAGTGGAAACTTTTCGCTTAACTGTAGAGTAGAAGAGAGCTCACTAAAAAACTTTGCTAGCGTATCATCTTTAGGCTTATGGTATATATCGCTAGAAACTCCTGATTGAATAATTTTACCATTTTTCATTACGTAGATAAAATCTGCAACTTTCAATGCTTCTTGCGGGTCATGAGTTACCATTAGCACAGGGATATTTTTACTTCTAAAAAGGGACAATATATGTTGTCTTATTCGGCACTTGAGCAGTATATCTAAATTAGAAAATGGTTCATCTAACAACACAACATCAGGGTTTTGTGCCATCACTCTTGCTATTGCAACTAATTGTTGCTGTCCTCCAGATAAGGCGTTAGGGTACATATTTTCATATTTTTCTATATTGAGTAACTTCAAGATTTCCAATGCAATTAGGTGCTTTTCTCTCTTGGAAGAGCTGCGGATAGCAAAGGTTATATTTTCTACTACTGTTTTATGAGGAAATAATGCAGAATGCTGAAAAATCAATCCGATATTTCTATGCTCTATAGCGACTGATGCCTTATTACTTGCAACTAACCTATCATTTATAAAAATAGTTCCAGATTTTGGATTTTCTATCCCCGCAATTAATTTCAAAATTGTTGACTTGCCACAGCCAGAATGCCCCAATAAACATGCAACATTTCCTTTCTTTACTTTAATGTTTATATTGCTTAAAGCAAAGTCGTTTTGATTGTTATAGAAATAACCAATATTGTTAACTAGCATTAATCTTACTTAAACCATGTTATTAAATATAATAGCATTATACTCAAGAAGTACAGAAATGTTTTTTGTCGTCATAAATTGGTTATGCAAGAAATCTAGAAAAGAAAGGATTTTTTGCTATAACTTTACATGAATGGTAGGAAATACGGGACTATAGCTCAGCAGGATAGAGCGTTGGACTCCTAATCTGAAGGTCGTGCGTTCGAATCGCACTAGTCCCACCACATTGCTTCACAAATTTTATGGAGATTTTTTTTCACAAATACGCACACCTTTTTTTGCGGTTTTAAGATATAAATTCCCTAATAATAAAACGGGTTTTGTGTCATTCCAGTACTCCTCTCTTATAATTTACGTGTTTAAGAATAACTTCTGCTAAACCTTTACTAATTCCAGGTATGTTTTGAATTTCAGCCAGAGAAGCTTTGCTTATATTTTTCACTGAACCAAAATAAGACATCAACGCTTTTTTTCTTTTGTTGCCAATGCCGGGTATTTTGCTTAATTGTGAAACTATAAACTGTTTATCGCGTTTTTTTCTATGTGAAGTTATCGCAAAACGGTGGGCTTCATTACGCAGCGATTGTAAGTAAAGCATGACTTTGCTGTCATTTGCCAGACTGAATTCTTCCCTGCCCAGCATATAAAATCTTTCATTTCCTGCGTTACGATCAGGACCTTTTGCCATACAAGCAAAAGGAACGTTTATATTCAATACTTCCAGTACATTCTGTACTATGGAAACATGTCCTGGTCCACCATCAATCAGTAAAAAATCAGGTATTATGCCTTTTATATTGCCGGAGAAACGTCTGGTTAGCACTTCCCTCATCATTTTATAGTCATCGCCTGAAAATTTTTCCTTTATAGTAAATTTTCTGTACTCACTTTTTAAAAAACCCTCCTGCCCTGCAACAACCATTACACCAATTTGTTGGTTTCCAAATATATGGCTATTGTCATAAACCTCAATACGCTTTGGAATATTTGGTAACAAGAAGATTTTGCTAAGCTCCTCAAGCTTTTCTAGGTTATTTCTATAATCGATAAGCTTCTGCTCTAAGCTATGCTGAGAGTTATCATAAACAAATTTCAATAAATCACGCTCTTTTTTATTCTTTGCATGCAGAACTTTTACTGGCTTTTGAGCAACCTTATATAGTGCTTGTTCTATAATTTCCTTATCCACAATAGAATCTGGAACGTAAATTTGTATTGGAGGTATGTTAGCTGAATTATAAAAATTGACCAAAAAGGTGGATAAAATTTCATCATTTGAGTGATCACCACAGTTCTCGGCAAAGTAAGGAGTGCTGCCGTAGTTGTCTTTATTTCTGAACGATAACACACTAATACATGCTAGATCCTCTTCACGTACAATACTGAAGAAATCTGCATCTTTTTCAAAAGAAAAATCCGTGTGCTGTATTTGAATTTGCTCAAGAAACTTTACCCGATCTCTATATATAGCAGCAAGCTCATAGTTTTCTTCACTGCTGCACTTTCTCATTGTGAAAAGTAACTGTTCTTTCACTTCCTTATTTCTTCCAAGCAATGTATTTCGTGCCTGTTTTACTGATTGGCAGTAGTCGTCTTTTGTGATTTTGTTTATGCATGGTGCTGAGCAGCGCTTAATTTGATATTCAATACATGGTCTTTTTGTTGAGGAAAAGTATTGATCTGAACATACTCTTAGGAGAAAAGCTTTTTGCAATGACAATATAGTTTGCTTAACAGCAGCGGCAGATGTAAAGGGACCATAATAATGAAACTCATTTTTCTTAAATTTGCCTCTATATTTTGCTATTCTTGGATAATCGTGCTTGGAAATTGTTATATAAGGATAAAATTTTCCATCCTTGAGCACAATATTATAAAGTGGTTTCAATGATTTTATTAGCTGTGCTTCAAGAAGCAGTGCTTCGATTTCATTCTCAGTGATGAATATTTCAACCTTAATAACCTGTAAGAGCATAACTCTAATTCGTTCAGAAAGGTTTTCGAATTGAAGGTAGTCGGATAACCTTGACTTTAAGTTTTTTGCTTTTCCAACATATAAAACTTTATTCTTATCTCCAACCATCTTATACACGCCACAGGATTGTGGAGATGATTTGATTTGTTCTTTATATTGCCTGAGCATTTATCCATTGTTTAACCTGTATGAGGTTAAAATCTGCTACTAAATGAAAGATGGAAACTACATTTTCAAGCAAAGATAATCTGTTTCTTCTCAGCTTATCAGAATCACAGTTAATCTTTATACTGTCCATAAACTGATTGATAAACGGAGCAAAACCAGCAAGTTCATCAAGTGCTACATTAAAGTGGTTATTTTTTATCGCTTGTTTTATGTTTTTACAAGCAGTTATAGCACAATTTGATAGCGCAATTTCTTCACTTTCAATCAAAAACCTCTTACCGTAAGATGCACTATAAGTAGTGCCATCACTTTTCCTTGCTTTGCTCATCATGTTACTGACTCTTTTGTAAGTGCTTAGAATTTGTTCACCTTCTGGAGTACTAAGATAACGATCCAATATAACAGTTTGCTTTTCTGCTGTCAGCAGATCATTAATATCGATTTTATATAGTATTGAATCTACAACATCTTGCCTTATATCTCTATTTTTTAAAATAACCTTGAATCTTTCTAAGCAAAATCTAAATACTAGTTCTGAAATTTGTTTTCTATTCGGCTTATCAACTGAAGCTGTATTTTTATTAAATAGAAGCCTTGAATATAAAGATACTGACTTGTCTATCATTAGCCTAATTGGAACATGCAAATTATTTTCAAGTATTGTCCTAATTATACCAATTGTCATTCTCCGCAAACCAAATTGATCATACGAACCAGAGATTTTCTCACCTGCTGCAATTAAACCAACTAAGCTATCCACTTTGTCTGCAATTGACACAGCAATTGCAGAAGGAGATTTAGGACACTCCTGCTCTGGCCCGATTGGCTTATAATGCTCAGTTATAGCTTCCACTATTTCTCTATCTTCTTGAAAATAAGAAGCATAATATCCACCCATTACTCCTTGTAATTCTGGAAACTCTCTTACTATCGATGTTGCCAAATCAGCTTTTGCCAAATATGCAGCACGTTCAACTTTTATCAGCGAAGCATGTGGAATAAATATAGCCATATACTTTGACAAAGCCGTAATACGCTTCACCTTTTCCCCCACGCTGCCAAGTGAAGCATGAAATAATATTGAACCTAATCTTTTGACATAATAATCTAGATTTTCCTTTTTATCTTGAGATATTAAAAATTGGGCATCAGCAAGACGTGCTTCTAATATTCTTTCGTGTCCTTTAACAACTTCACCATTGTTGACGTTGACAACAGTGACAAAGTGTGAAATTCTCTTTCCATTACTTAAAGCAAGGTATTTTTGTTGTGTATTAACTATACTAAGTATTACTTCCTTCGGTAATCCAAATGACTTTTCTTGATTCACTTCACCAAACAGTACGATTGGCCACTCTATAAGCCCTGTCAATTCATTTAGTAAATAATCATTTTTCTCAAGTTGTAAATTCTGCTCTTTTGTGAATTTATTAATCTGATCTAGTATAAATTGCTTTCTTTTGTCCATTTGGAGAATTACACTGTTTTTTTCTAGCAATTCAAAATAGTCTTTAGGTGTTTTAACAGTAAGCGCCGTACCACTTGAGAGAAATCGATGGCCATATGTTGTGTTAGATGCTGTAATCCCTGCAAAAGATACAGGTATTATTTCATCATTTAAAATGCATAAAATGTTTTTAATTGGCCTAACCCACCTTTCTTTTCCTTTGCCCCATCTCATACTTTTTGGCCAAGAGAAATTTTTTAATATTTCTCCTAGTTGATTTTTAAGAAACTCTTGAATGTTAAATGAGCAGCTTTCTCTTTTAATGAAGTAAAAATCCTCATTATTTACTTTTCGAACGAGCAAATCTTCTTCATTTTTCTGATATTTTCTTAAAAAACCTTCGATAGCACTTTTTGGTGCGTTAATGTTTGGTCCCTTAACTTCGTTATTGGAATCCTTTAGCTCCAAAGCATTTATGTTGTCGACAAATAGGGTAATGCGACGTGCCGTTACAAAAACCTCCATTGATGTAAATTTTACATTATTTTTGTTAAAAACATTGGCAATACAGCTCTTAACTTGAGTTGCAGCTACATTCTGCATTCTCGGTGGTATTTCTTCTGAAAGGCACTCAAATAATAACTGCAACGACATACGCTATTTACTCATGTACAATTCACAACATTTTTTTGTTAGCTCTCTAACTTTACCAATATAAGCTGTACGTTCATTCACACCAAGCACACCTCTTGCATCAAGCAGATTAAGTAGGTGACTAGTTTTAATACATTGGTCATAGGCTGCCATTGGTAGCTCCTTTTCAATAAGGAACTTACACAATTTTTCCGTATCTTCGAATTGCTGCTGTACCACTTTAGTATCATAATAGTCTAACGCTAGATAAGAAAATTCATATTCTCTTTGTTTAAAAATATTTCCGTAAGTTACACCGTTATCGTTCCAAATTATATCGTAAACATTATCTACACCTTGTATGCACATTGCTAAACGTTCCAACCCATATGCCACCTCACCAGGAATCATCTTGCAGTCAATCCCTCCAACTTGCTGTATATAAGTAAGCTGTGTTACTTCCATTCCATTGCATGTAACTTCCCAACCAAGTCCTGATGCACCAACACTTGGATTTTCCCAATCATCTTCAACAAACTTAATATCATATTTTTCTGTAGATATGCCAAGAACTTTTAAGCTATCTAAATAGACGTCTTGTAAATTATTACCAGATGGCTTTATTATAACTTGATATTGGTGATGTTGATACAAACGATTAGGATTATCACTATAGCGCCCATCTGCTGGCCTAATTACTGGTTGTAGATATGCAATTTTTGCCGGTTTTGTATCAATTGCAGACATAATTGTTGCAGGATGTAATGTGCCAGCACCAACTTCAGATGTGTATGGGTGAAGTATAACACATCCTTCACTAGCCCAAAAATCTTGTAACTCTTTTATTATACTTTGTAAGTTCACACAAATTGTACACTTTTTATACTAAATATATAAATAAATAAGTACTATTCAATACCTATTTTTTTAACAGTATCATGTAAATAATCACCTAAAACTGCTGAACTTTCCCTCACATACTGAATTATGCTTTTATTTAGGACAATTGCATCATGCATAGTTAAATCGCAGAATATAAATGCTGTTAAATACAGTAAAATCACCGCATAAAATGTGTGAAAAATCCCCTCAAATGTAATTGACATTGCATTATTATAGCTGAGCTGTATTGAACTTATTGGCCATGGTTTTATCACTTCTACGACATTAAAAAATACGTAAGGTATCATAAGAAAAAAGAAAAAGTGCATAAAATCATTAAACCAAAATGGGCATTGAAACATCTGCTTACATATATTCCCATAGAGTTTACTTACAGCATAATAAATCGACATCATTGCCGGCATTGAAAGTGCTACAGTCAGTACTTGCCCTGACGCTATTTGTATTACTATTTCTTCACCACTGTTTGCTGAAGGGTCTTGAGCATGAAAAATAAATATTCCAATTAATTGCATTACTAACATAACTATTGCCAATTTTGTAAAAACAGCAGCTACAACTATTCCTGAGTCTGGCATTTTATATAGTAAGTATTCGCCTCCATATGTAAGAATTAATATAACATCGACAATAAATAATATTAAAAAAGAAGACCAATAGTTCTGCCAACTTGGTAAATATCCTATTCCTAAAAGAGAGCTTACTGTTTTAGCAGGAAAAACCTTGCCTAGCATCTTTCCCAAAAATTTAAAAAAAATCCCCATGTTCTAAGTAACACTTGGTTTATATTATTTATAATACTGTATTGTAACGGACTTATCAACAACTTAAAACATGTATTGGAAAACTTTAAGTAATATGCAGCAACAGTAGAAGAACGTGCGCCAAAAATTTAATAATTTTATAGGGCTTATGCACTTAAATTTTTTGCAATATCAAGTGCAGCGTAAGTGAATATTGCACTTGCACCCGCACGTTTGAAACCAATCAAAGATTCATAAATCACCTTGTCATAATCTAGCCAGCCATTATTTGCAGCAGCTTTTATCATTGCGTACTCACCGCTTACTTGGTAAGCAAAAATCGAAAAATTAAACTTATCACTTGCTGTTTTGATAATATCTAAATATGGCATACCTGGTTTAATCATAATAAAGTCTGCACCTTCATTTATATCCATTTCAATTTCGCACATTGCTTCGCGCGCACTTTTATAATCCATTTGATAACCACTTTTGTCTATAGAATGTGATAGCCCACATGAACCAACGACTTGCCTGAATGGAGCATAGAAGCTAGAGCAGTATTTCACTGCATAAGATAATATTAATACGTCTTGAAAGTTGTTATCATCTAATGATTTTCTGATTCTTCCTACTCTACCATCCATCATATCAGAAGGAGCAACTATATCACATCCTGCCTTCGCTAAAGCAAGTGCTTGCTTACACAGTACTGATATAGTTTCATCGTTTTCTACATCCATCTGATTATCTTTTAAAATGCCGTCATGGCCATGAATAGTGTATGGATCCAGTGCAACGTCTGCAATAATACCAATTTCAGGTACCTTTAATTTTACAGCACAAATTGCTCTGCAGATTAAGTTGTCAGAATTACATGCTTCTTCAGCGTTTTCAGATTTTAGTTTACTATCAACTACAGGAAAAATTGCAACAGCATTAATTCCTAAATCTTTAGCTTCCTTAACTATAGACACTAATCCATCTATTGAATAACACTTTACGCCTGGTAAGCCAGAAATTGGTTCAGTTGTTTCTTCTCTGTCGTGAACAAATAGAGGAAAAACTAAATCATTTACTGATAAGCTATTTTCACTTGTTAAATTGCGAACCCATTTGCTCGAGCGCCTGCGTCTTAATCTTGTATTTGGAAAATTAAACATTGGATCCAGGTAAATTCCCAGTAAAGAGCAACACTCCTGAAATGAGTACCACCCAAAGCACCGATATTGGCAGAAACACTTTCCAACCAAGGCGCATTAGCTGATCATATCGATAACGAGGTATTGTTGCTCTAATCCAAATAAATACGAATAAAAGTATAATTATCTTCAAAACGAACCAAATTAAACCTGGAATTTTATAAAGCAAACCAAGTTCTAACGGAGGATACCACCCTCCTAGAAAGAATATTGTCATCATAGCACTTGCTAAAATCATGTTTGCATATTCTCCCAAGAAAAAGAGAGCGAAAGGCATGGATGAATATTCAACGTTATATCCAGAGACAAGCTCTGCTTCAGCTTCTGGTAAATCAAATGGGTGACGATTAGTTTCTGCAAGCAAAGAAATAAAAAATATTATTCCTATAGGCATTAGTAGCAAATCAACCCAAAATGGCATATTGTGTTTCGCTACCACCATCTCTCCGAGGTTCAACGTGCCAGTCGTAACAACAACTGTAGCAACTATTAAGCCTATTGAAACTTCATATGAAATCATCTGAGCAGCCGACCGTATAGCGCCAAGAAATGCATAATTAGAATTGCTTGACCAGCCTGCAATAATTACGCCGTATACTCCCAGCGACGATATAGCTAGCACATAAAGCACTCCAACATTAATATTTGCTATAACCTTAGGAATAACTACTTGCTGGCCATTTTCTACAATTACTTCAGCACCAAACGGTATAACTGCCCAGGCAATTAATGCCAAGATAAAGGTAAGCATTGGAGCCATAATGAACAGTATGGTGCTCGCTCTAAATGGTATTATCGGCTCCTTAATCAGGAGCTTAATAGCATCTGCAAATGGCTGCAATAGCCCAAAAGGTCCAACTACACTCGGGCCGTGCCTTAGTTGAATTGCACCAATAACTTTACGTTCAAAGTACACCAAATATGCTACTGAAAGCAAAAGTGGAATGAGAAGAAAAATAATTTTAAATATTAAAGGCATACAACTCTAAACCAAAAAAGTAATTCATAATCGCCAAAATGAAGAATATAGCAAGCGCAGTAGATAAAGCAGATGATGTTATTAGAGTAAGAGCAGCAACCATATTCCGCAACCTACCATTTTCCGATTTAGCGTAGTAGCGCGATACGTACCAACTGAACAATATAAATGACATAATAATAACAATTATAATTATTGATAATCTAGAACTATCATACACCCCGCGTGAAACTATACCAGCTGTAGCACCACATACAGCTGCCACAATAATTTGCCTAAAAAGGTTAAACATATTCCATGAACTAGTATCTTTAATTTTAACATCATCACCTAATATGAATGAAAGTAAAAAAATCATGATTATTATTAACGGAAAATAACTCCAGGAAATATACCACCTGCCAATATCAGTACATGAACAAATAATGTTACAATATCAGCGCGCAATTGTAGCAACGTATAAGGCTTACATTCTAAAATTGGATCCTTGTTCATTATTACTAAATTGGCTTTATGCTCAAAGTAAACCAAGACTGGCAGTAAAAAAGGCGTTAAAATAAATAAAACATTAACTAGCGTTATCATAAAAAGCCTTAGTACAATCCGCCATTATTTTTGAAGCGCGACTTATTGAATCCGTCATATAAAAATTACACTCCTTTAAAGTAAAAGGTGTATTACTTAAGCTTATTTCACCACTGCTGATTGGTACCCATGTATTTTTTATCACTTGATCAGCATTTCTAAACTGTGGACCGATAGTATCTAATTTTTTTCTCACGTCAAATAAACTATCATATGGTAAGGAGAGATCCAAATATTGCGAGAGATTTTTAATAATTAACCAGTCCTCCTTTGCTTCACCTGGAGGAAATACAGCTAAATTTGTTCTTTGCACTCGACCTTCAGTGTTTACATAAGTTGCATATTTTTCTGTATATGCAGCACCAGGCAAGATAACATCTGCCACATGTGCACCCTTATCACCGTGATGACCTTGATAAATTACAAATGTGTTTTCTAACTTTGATGTGTCAATTTCATCTGCACCAAGAAGATAAACAACTTCTATTTCACCACTTTCTGCATGTTCCAATATTTGATTAATATCCCTTTCGCCTTTTTTAGGAACAAACCCAATATCTAGCCCACCAACTCTTGCTGCAGCTTTATGCAGCAGATTAAAGCCATTCCAGTCATCTCTGACCATGTTAAATTCTTCTGCAATTTTGCCAGCTAGAATTAGAATTGATTCAGAATCGTCTCTTACTAATGCATCTTGACCGATAATCAGCATAGGGCTCTGAGCAGCACTCAGCAGCTTACAGAACTTATGATTTCCATTTGCTATTTCACTCAAAATATCAGGATTATCGCCCAATTTCTCAACATGATACAAATATTCAATGTTAGGACCAACACTTGCAACAGGAAAGTTGCCCTGTAAATATCTCTTTCTCAATCTTACGTTAATGATCGGTGCTTCTATCCTTGGGTTTGTATTTATAAGCAGACACAAATCCGCATTCTCTATACCTTCAATAGTGGTATTGAACACATACGATCCACGATTATTTGGTATAAGTTTTGCACCATCCTGCCTGCAATCTATATTTCCCGAGCCGAGCTTCTGCATCATTTCTTTAAGTAGAAGCATAGACTCACAATCTGCTAAATCACCTGCAATTGCAGCTATTTTATTTGATTTTGTATTCTTTAATTTCTTTGCAGCAACAGTTAATGCCTCATTCCAATCAACTGGGGCTAATTTACCATCTTTTTTTATATAAGGTCGATCAAGACGCTGAACTTTTAGTCCATCATAGGCAAAGCGGGTTTTATCTGATATCCATTCTTCATTTATTTCTTCGCTCAGCCTTGGCAATATTCGCATAACTTCCGGGCCACGATAATCAACTCTAATACTACTTCCCACAGCATCTAGTACATCTATAGTTTCGCAATGTGATAGCTCCCATGGACGCGCTGTAAAGGAGTAAGGCTTTGAAGTTAAAGCTCCTACCGGGCAGAGATCTATGATATTTCCGGATAATTCAGAACTAATATGCCTTTTTATGTAAGTGCTAATCTCTACATTTTCTCCCCTTCCGATTCCTCCAAGTTCATTTGTACCTGCAACATCAGACAAAAATCTAACACACCGAGTGCAATGAATGCATCGATTCATCGCGGTCTCAATCAGTGGTCCGAAGTGTTTTTTTGGCACAGCCCTCTTATGCTCATCAAGTCTGCTGGTTCCTTTCCCATAAGCCATCGTGATATCTTGCAAATCGCATTCACCACCCTGATCGCAAATTGGGCAATCAAGCGGGTGGTTAATTAGCAAAAACTCAAGCACACCTTCACGTGCTTTTTTAACCTTAGGGGTATCAGTGTGAATAACCATCCCTTCTGCAACTGGCATTGCACAAGAGGCTACTGGTTTTGGAGGTCCACCCTCCACTTCAACCAAACACATTCTGCAGTTACCAGCAATTGCTAAACGCTCATGATAACAAAAACGTGGAATTTCAACGCCCACGACTTCACAAGCTTGAATTATAGTGAGCCCATGCTCTACTTCACATTCCTTAGAATTAATAGTAACTTTAACCACAACTATTATACAGCTTCCCACTTTATAGGATTGCCGCTTACCTCATCTTCAACCAGATTGCCGTTGTCATATTGAGCAGACATATAATTCATGCGCGAATCACGATCTATATATCTAACAGGTTTTACCGGTTTATCTTTATACATTTTTTGCTCAGCTTTCTTACGCTGAGTAGGGTTATTTTTACTAGCTGTCTTTGCTTTCCCACCTGCTGCCATATAAACTCCTAAAAACTTTTCATTCTATTTTAACACTTAAGTATATAGCGTCAATATTTAATAACTTTAAAATTTCAATAGATCTCTTATTATAATCATTTTACAATCATTGTTTAAATAAAAAGTTACCCCTTGATGCCATTCCAGCGCATGACGCACAGCTGTACGAACATTGCAATTTGCAGGCAATTTGCGTGGCAGATTCAAGTAGCTGACACTGGTTTCCATCCAAAACAGCAGTAGCCCTTTTGGTGTCATTTCAGTGCTTGACACTGAAATCCAGGATTTTGATTGGATACTGAGTTGGTAAGCATAAAAGTATAGCTAACGCGAGCTCTACGTCATACCGCGATTTATTCGCGGTATCTCAAAGCATAGATCCCGCTGCGGGATGACGATTGTCGTTTAGCTATAAACATTAAGAAATTTACCAAACGAAAAAAAAGGCAAAAGAAGCCCTGGGGTTATTATCCGCTTTAAAATATTGGCGTTTTTTATGTTTTAAACGCTTGACAAGCAAGATTAAGCTGCTTTTAATTGCAACTAACTTACGCTGCAAATGTTTAAGAAATTTACTAAGCAGAAAAAAAGACAAAGAATCCCCGAGTTAGCTAGTCTTTTACTATCTCTGTCGAGTATTGGCATTTTTTGATGTCTTGTAACGCTTTATAAGCGCGTTCAGCCTATTTAGATAAAAATCTAGATGTAGATGAAGTTTTGTAAAGACATACAGTATCTATATACTGCAAAAAATTGAACATAAGACGCCGATACATTAAGTAATCCTTACCTTTTAATCTGCAGATTGGCGAAAGCAAATACAATAGCTTCAATTTTATGATAAGGGGGCTGGCGGAGTTTGTCAAGGAAGTTTTTTCGTTTCTAACGATTGTTAACATGCTGCAAAAAACTATGCAAGAGGTCTACCACTTTATTAGGTATTTGTGCAGTTATTGGTGTTATCAAGATACTCCCTAATCTTCTTCAAGTCCTCCCAGGCTAAACGTTTTTGTGCCGGTTGGCGAAGTAGGTAAGCTGGATGAAATATAGCGGCTGTGGTGATTGAATTGGACAAATATTGGTTAGTGTACGTATGAAATCTGCCACGCAAATTCGATATAGTTTTTGTGCTGTCAAGAAGGCTATAACATGCGATTCCCCCGACTAAAATTAGAATTTGCGGTGAAACCAGTGCAACATGCTTCTCAACAAATGGTCTGCACATATCAAGCTCTAGGTCGGTTGGCTTTCTATTGCCAGGTGGGCGCCAAAATACAGTATTGCTTATGTATACCTTAGTGCGATCAAGATTGATTGCATTTAACATTTTATCGAGCAACATTCCACTTGCACCACAAAATGGTATGCCTTGAAGGTCTTCATTTGCTCCTGGAGCTTCACCAACGAGCATAATTTTTGCATTTGGATTACCATCGGAAAAGACAGTATTAGTTGCAGTTTTTTTTATCTCACAACCTTCAAATGATTCAACTGCACTTCTTAATTCATCCACACTACCACATTTACCTGCAAGTTTCCTTGCTTCAATTATCCAATCACTTGGAAACATGTCTTTTCCATCTTTAGTGTCATTCCAGCGCATATCTGCATCTTTCTTCTTGGTCCCAGTTTGGATAACAGAGGGTTGTACACTCTCTTTGCTCTCCAATTTTTTTTCCTCTTCACCCTCCATTAGTGTGCAATCAACGCCCACTTCATGGTAAAATTTTAATAATTCTAGGTCTTTATTGCTCATAATGCTTTTTAACCTTTTGTGCTTTTTTCATGGCCATATCATACTTTAATTTAGATAAATGTCTAATATATGATATGCCGTTTAAGTGATCTAATTCATGCTGAATACACCTTGCAAGCCAACCACTAGCTTTTAGCGTCTGTTCTTCGTTATTTAAGTCTCTGTATTTCACAGTTAGATACTTTGGACGCTTAATTTCATGACTTTGCTCTGGAATTGAAAGGCATCCTTCCTTGAGAATTACTTGTTCATCGGATAATTCTGTAATCTCAGGATTAATCATGTAAAATTTGCCAGTTGAGCCATATCCTGCTGGCTCATTTTCAATCGTTTCTAGCTGAATATCCATAACAAAAATTCTCTTTAACACTCCAACTTGCACTGCAGCAAGGCCAAGACCTTCTGCATCATACATAGTTTCGAACATGTCGTTTACTAATTCTTTAATTTTATCGTTTATATCTGTTACTTCACTGGCACGTGTGATTAGTCTTTCATCAGGGGCAATTACAATTGGTAATATGGACATAAAAATTATAATTCTATGTTTTGCTTTTCCTTTTGTCCAGAATTTAGTGTATATTAAAATGTTGCTATATCTATAATAGAAATATAAATTATTAAAGGAAGCTACAATTTAAATGAAATTGCGTAATAAGGTTAACTAATGTACTCTGCAGTAATAGCAAAACCAAAGAGAAACGTTTTTGCTGTTTTAGACATAGGTACAACAAAGATTATTTGTCTAATCGTTAAAATAAATGGCAACTTCAGCTATAAAGTAACAGGAACGGGCTATAAGATTGCAGAAGGTGTAAACGGTGGGTCGATAACTAATGTAAAACACGCAAATTACTCCATCTCATCAACTATAGGTTTAGCTGAGCAAGTATCAGAAGAAACCATAGATCAGATATATGTGAACATTGCTGGATGTGGCATCTCATCTTTCAATGTACATAATGAAATTATTGCAGCTAACCATGAGATTTCTGAGCGTGATATAAGACGTGTAGTTTTTCAAACATTTGAGAAATATATTGAAGACAATGTTATCATTCACAATATACCACTAAAATATCACTTAGATGACATGACTGACATAAAAGAAGTTGGTGGATTGTACGGAAAAAGACTATCTGCTGATGTTAATGTTGTCACTGCTTCGCGTCCAGCGCTTACCAATATTGAAAACTGTATTACCAATAATGGTGGATTAAATATGGCAGGTTGTATTGCTTCTGCATATTCTGCAGGTCTTGCCTGTCTGAGTGGAGATGAAAAAGAGCTCGGGACTGCTATTGTTGATATAGGCGGTGGGTGCACTGCAATTGGAATTTTCAAAAGAGGGAAACTTGTGTATGCAAGCAGCGTTCCAATTGGTGGTGTTCATATCACTCGAGATATTGCTTACGGGCTATGCACAAGCATAGAACGTGCAGAGTATATAAAAATACTGTATGGCAGCACTATCGTAACTTCAATAGATGAGAATGAGTACATTACAATGCAAAACAACGAAAATGATGAACCTACTCAAGTATTCAAATCTGAGCTTATTAACATCATAAGACCAAGAGTTGAAGAAATACTTGAAATGGTAAGAGAGCAATTTCAAGAGCAGAAAGATCCAATTAATAAAGTAGTGATCACAGGTGGAACTAGTCAACTCACAAGCATGAAGGAAATTGCAGGCTATATATTCAATAAGCAAGTTCGAATTGGGTGCCCTGAGTCTTGTAGCGGTCTTGATGGCGAATATGATAAAAATCCTGTATTTTCTGCTGCTATAGGCTCTATAAAGCTAATAGTTGACACTTTTTATAAAAATAATTCTGGTATTTTAGGTCAGGATGGTAAAATGAGTAAATTGTATAATTGGGTTAAATCAAAAGTTACAGTCTAGATTTCTGTTTTACCACCTTTCATACAAATGACTTGACACTAGGATCCATAGGACTTATTTTTATAATATGTAAAATTATTATGTTTATGTACTTGCGAGTAAGCGTACCAATTACAATAAGACATGGAAAATATGAACATAACTATACACTCACAAGAAGATTTTGAATTTATGCGCAAGGCTGGCAGGCTTGCTGCTGAAACTCTTGATTTCATTGCACCGTACGTAAAGGTAGGGGTGACAACCAATGAATTAAATGATCTATGCCATGACTTTATAATTAATGCAGGTGCAATTCCAGCACCACTAAACTATAGGGGGTATCCAAAATCAATTTGCACTTCAAAAAATGCAGTTGTGTGCCATGGTGTTCCCGATGATAAACCGCTTAAAGATGGAGATATTTTAAATATTGATGTCACGGTGATTTTAAATGGTTGGCATGGTGATACAAGTCGCATGTTTTGGGTTGGCAAACCATCAATCAAAGCAAAACGTTTATGTGATGCTACTTATAATGCGTTGATGGAAGCAATCAAACAAGTTAAGCCCGGCAATAAGTTAAATGAAATAGGGCTTGCTATAGAGAAATATATTAGAGATTTTGGATATTCTATCGTACGCAGCTACTGCGGACATGGTATAGGAAAAGTCTTTCATGCTCCACCAAATGTAGTGCATTTCTATGATCAAGATGAAGATCTTGTCTTAAAGGAAGGTATGTTTTTTACAATAGAGCCAATGATTAATGCTGGAAAACATGAGACTCTGCTCAGTAAACTCGATGACTGGACAGTA
Source organism: Wolbachia endosymbiont of Wiebesia pumilae (assembly GCF_017869285.1). Lineage (NCBI taxonomy): Bacteria > Pseudomonadati > Pseudomonadota > Alphaproteobacteria > Rickettsiales > Anaplasmataceae > Wolbachia > Wolbachia endosymbiont of Wiebesia pumilae. The sequence goes on along the minus strand of NZ_CP054557.1, from coordinate 489,550 downwards.
ACAACACGCGATCTTTCACTTTCTGCTCAATTTGAGCATACACTTGGAGTGACAAAAGATGGTGCTGAAATATTCACATTATCACCTAAGAATTGGCATTTCCCACCTTATAATTAGATTTTTTTAAATTCTGCTATACTGCAACTATACTTGGTTTACTTTGGGTGATTTTGAAGAAAGCTCACCCTTAATTTGCGATATAGCAACTAGCCCAATTAATGCACAGAAAATCATGTAAAAACTAGCTGAAGTCTCTTGTCCTGTAACCTTGATAATTGTTGTGCATATAAATGGTGCAAGGCCGCCAAAAAATCCAGCAGCTATATTTCTTGATAAACCAAATCCACTGTACCGAACCTTTGTTGGAAATAATTCGCACATAAGTGCACTGACAGGACCAAGCGATGCAGCTATTGGAATTATAAAAGAATGTGTGCCAGCAAGTAATTGCCACTACATAACATTGAAAAAACTGGATAACTTACTATTACAAAAGCTATAAATGCAAATTTCATAACTTTTTCTCTTCCTACCTTATCAGAAAGTATAGCAAATAATATTGTCAATCCTCCGAGCGCAATTTGACTCAGTATTTCTACTATATGATTAAAATGAGTATTTACTGTTAATATTTTATTCGTAAGCACATTGAAAAATACCAAATATATATATAGAGACGCATTTTCAACCAAGTCAATACCTATTGATATTAGAACAGGCTTTTTGTAATTGTTTAATAACTCTTTTAGTGGCAATTTAGACGGATTTTTTTGTCTTTTATACTCTGGGCTTTCATCAAGTATATATCTCATATATATGCTAATTAATCCCATTGCTAAACTGAAAATGAAAGGTAATCTCCACCCCCAAGATTCAAAATCAGATACTTTTTTGCATATGAGTACCGCTATCAGGCTTAATATTGAACCAAGAATTGCACTTAATACCTCAATGCTGCCAAAAAATCCTTTTTTGTTTTTAGGAGCATGTTCTATTAAAAATGGTGCATTTCCTGCTTCTCCTCCAAGAGATATACCCTGCAATAATCTTAAACACACTACCAGCATTGACGCTAGTATTCCAATGCTTTGATAACCTGGAACAAAAGCAATTAATACGGTTGATAAAGTCATTAATATAATCGAGAGCAATAAGGCAACTCTTCTGCCATGTTTATCACCAATGTGACCAAATATAGCAGCACCGACTGGTCTCATTAAGAAACCCACTGCAAACACTCCAAAAGCCTTCAATACGCTGGTTAGTTGATCATCCGATGGAAAAAACACACCACCTATTATGTTTATTAAGTAGCCAAAAAGCATGTGGTCATACCACAATAAAGTGTTACAAATCAAACTTGAAAATATTACTTTTGTTATTTGCTGCATAATTTCCCTATAGCCTGTTTGATCTTATATATAAAAAAAAATGTGAACGTTATGTGAATATTATATTAACAATATTAAACCTTGATTTTAATATTATTGCTCATATATTCCGATAAGATACCATATTTTGGCAAGAAAATCTATGTACATAAATAAAATTGATGTGAAGAGTAGAGTAGAGTAGGATATCTACACCAACTGTACTTAAATTTTTTGATATGACACACACTCCAGTTTTGTTAAAAGAGATGCTATCACTACTATCACCGCAGGATGGTGGCATATACGTGGACGCCACATTTGGAGCTGGAGGGTATAGCAAAGCAATATTGGAGTCAGCTGATTGCAAGGTATATGCAATTGATAGAGATGAAACGGTAACTAAGTTTTATGATGATTTAAGCGTTAGATATCCCGATAGAATAAAACTATTCATTGAGAAGTTTAGTAATATTAAAAGTATACTAAGCAGCGTTGAGCCATCTCCTGTCATCCCAGTACTTGATACTGGAAAAAATAACTGGTCACGCGCTGGAATGACATCAAACGGAGTGGATGGAGTGGTCTTTGACATCGGAGTTTCATCTATGCAGCTTGATAACGGAGATAGAGGGTTCTCATTTTTACATGATGGTCCACTCGATATGAGTATGGATAACTCTTCTTATATAAACGCTTCAACGTTTGTTAATGCTTTACGCGAAGAAGAAATCGCAAATACTATATATAACTACGGAGGAGAGCATCATTCTCGCAAAATCGCAAGAGCAATAGTAAGTGCACGGAAGAAGAAAACTATCAAAACTACATTTGAGCTTGCGAACATTGTACGTTCTGTGGTGTTCCGTGGAAAAAGCAAAATTGATCCTGCAACCAGAACATTTCAGGCAATCAGAATATGGGTAAACGATGAGCTGGGAGAACTTGAAAAGGGTATTAAAGCTGCATCTGAGATTTTAAGTGAGAATGGCAAATTAATTGTCGTCACCTTTCATTCCTTAGAAGATCGTATAGTCAAAACTTTTTTTAAAGATTTATGTGCTACTGATTGCAAGACATTCTCTCTGCTAAATAAAAAAGTGATCGAAGCAAGTATAGAAGAAGTAAGTGCAAATCCGCGTTCACGCTCAGCAAAACTAAGAGCTATACAGAGGTTGTCGTGAGAACTTTCTGCATCATCTCAATAGTTATGTTTTTTCTTAGCATTGTAGGACTATTTAAGGTAAAATTACATGTTCAGTCGTTAAATAGAGAGCTAATAAAAATAAAAAGTGAAATTAATTTAGTACAAAGTGATATAAAAGTTTTACAAGCAGAGTGGAGCTATTTAAATAATCCAAAAAGACTTGCAAGTCTTGTAAAGAAATACCTGAAAAATAACTCTTTAATACTGGCTAGCCAGGTTAAAAATCTTGACTCTTTAAATGGCCGCAGTGTGTTAGCACAACTTAAAATCCATGATCAACAGTGAGATTAAGTCTTATTTTTTACAGATGAGCACATCACAATAAAACTTACTTTGTATCCGTTCAGGATAGCGGCAAGGTAGTATAACCATAGAGTAAAAGTGAGTTTACAACAAATGGTGTCATCCCAGTGCTTGACACTGGGATCCAGCCTTTCCATAATCATCAAAAACATTGTATTTTAACGTAAAACAGCTATTTTTATGCTTACCAACTTAATAAAATTCCTGGATCCCAGTGTCTGGGCACTGGGATGACAAAGGAGAGCAGTGTCAGCTACTTGCATAACACCATTTGTTGTGCAACTTACTTTAGTATGAAATTGCTTGCGTAAGATCTTGGCAGCCTCTTAACATTTTTTGGCATTTCAATTATGTATTTAACGTTGCGTTTTTTTGCGTAGAATACTGCTTTTTCAAGAGAATCAAACTTTAATACAATCTGTTTTTTTGGATCTTTTGAGCCAACCCACCCCATTAAAGGTTCAATGTAGTAAGAGCCAGATTCAATTTTCAGGTGCCAGAAATTTGTATTACCTAAACCAGATTGTGTTGCAGTTCTTGTTGGTCTATAAATCCTAAAAACTACTTTATCGTCAATGCCCATAGTTCTTGTTAAATAAGCTTAAATATATATCTAAATAAATCCTTTCACAAACAATTAGTATGAAAGAATGAAGTTTGAAATAAATATTTTTATGTTATATTATTGTTAAATTATATTAAAAGGATTAGCTGAATAGGAGTAACCGATGACGCAACAGGAAATAGTAACAATTAATGCAGAGTTACGTGATATAACAAAAACAAAAGCGATGCATTCTCTAAGAAAGAAAGGAAACATCCCTGGAATCATATATGGAAAGGGCCATGATAATGTAAATTTGACATTGTCTGCAAAGGAATTCACAAAGCAATATAAGTCAGGCTCTCTTTCTGCACATTTGATAGAGCTGAATATTTCGGGCAAAAAGGAATATGCTCTTGTTCGCGATATCCAATTGCATGTAGTAAAGGATACTGTGCAACATGTTGATTTTCAGTTTATTGATAAAGGCAGTGAAATTAAAATAGACATACCTCTATCATTTGTGAATGAAAGTAAAGCTCCAGGAATCAAATTAGGTGGAGTGCTTAATGTTTTGTGTCGTTCTATTGCTGTTAAATGCTCTCCTGATAAAATACCTCAGGTTATTGAAGTTGATTTATCCGGTAAAATGATTGGCCAGTCTATACATATTAATGATGTAAAATTACCAGAAGGTGTTAAGTTTGTAGCTCATGAAGAAGAAAATTTTACCATTGTTACAATTTCTGCTGCCGATAGTGACGTTGAAGAACCTCAAGCAGAAACAGAGGAATAGTGCACCTGATAGTTGGGCTTGGTAACCCTGGTGGTCAATATGAGTTAACTTATCATAATATCGGCTTCATCGTAGTTGATACAATTTGCAAATATTGGAATTTCCAGTCGTTCTCTAAAAAAGCCGATTATCTAATAACCTCTGGCATAATTAATGATAATAAAATCATGTTAATAAAGCCTTATTCATTTATGAATAATTCAGGCATCCCTGTTGCAAAAATACGAAATTTTTACAAATTATCGCTAGATAATATTGTTGTCATACACGATGACGCTGATTTGGAACTTGGAAGAATAAAAATAAAGAAAGGTGGTAGCTCTGCTGGACATAATGGACTTAAATCCATAGATAGTTTTATTGGCAACGATTATTGGCGCTTGAGATTTGGAGTGGGTAGACCTGAAGATCAAAGAAGCTTAGCAGATTATGTGTTATCAAAATTTTCAAATTTTGATAATGTTACTCCCTTAGTGGAAAAAATAGCAAAAAATATACACTTAATGCTGCAAGGAGATAATACAGCTTTTATCAATTTGATTGTATAATATTACGAAACACAGGAAGTGTATGGTCCCAGAGTGTGATGGTGTGGATTTAGTATGAACAATTCAGGAGATTTTGTCCACTGTAAAGATATAAACTCAAAAGGTGTAAGACCCTTAAGAGTTTTGAGTCTTTTAGCATAATTGTAGGCCATAACAAAGTCATAAAGATGCTCTTTGAGTTGCTGGTGAGACTGATAGTAATACTTCTTAACAGTGGCATTCTTTAAAGTTTTGTTCATACGCTCAACTTGCCCATTCGTCCAAGGATGGCTAACTTTTGTTAGACGGTGTTCAATGTCATTTTCTTCACAAGCTCTATCAAATATATGTTGAAAAGCGTATTTATGGCGTTTTTGGTTGGTAAATTGTACACTGTTATCTGTCAAAATAGTGTGGATTTTATATGGTAAAATTTTAATCAAATCACGTAGAAACTCAGCAGCTATAGGTTTTGTAGCACTTTTATGCAACTCAACATACGTAAATTTGGATGTTCTATCTATTGCAACAAACAAATATAACTTTCCTTCTTCTGTTCTGACTTCTGCAATATCAATATGGAAATAGCCTATAGGATATTGTTTGAATTTCTTTTTTGGTTTAACTTCGCCATCAACATCTGGTAGTCTGCTAATGCTGTGCCTCTGTAAGCAACGATGTAGACTAGAGCGAGTCAAGTGTGGGATTGAGGTTTGCAAAGCGTAGAGACAATCATCTAATGGCAATAGAGTATGCTTACGAAATGCAACAATTACAGCCTCCTCTTCTAAAGTTAAAACAGTTGATCTTGCATGCTTCGGACCCATATCAGCGTCTTTGGCAAAAGACCGTTTTCTCCATTTAATGATAGTTTTTGGATTAAGGTTATAGTACCTGGAGAGTTTTGCTATGCTCTCTTTACTATTTTGTATTGCTCTACGAATTGTCTCTGTTGTTTTGGCGCACCCATGTAATATTTGTCCCATAATTCCTCCTTTGATGGTATTGTTTTCTCATATTTTATCATACCATCACACTCTGGGACCATACATCCCCCCTCCCCCCCTAATTCCTATATCAAACCTTTCTTTACTAGATTATATAGTCAATATAAAAAGCCATATAAAATTGCTTCCACTGCTGCCATGAGGAAATTGCTTATTCTTGCTAACTCTTTAGTCAGAGATGACAGGGTTTTTACTGAGAAATATAACTCTCTGTCTGTTTCTATCTAAGAGCCAGTATAGCTGTGGATAAGCACGTTTATACAGATAAAAGTACTTATCCACAGCTACATCAATTTTTCTATTGACTTTTAACACAACTGCTAAACAGATACATTCGTCATCCCGCTACGTGTTAGCGGCCAAGATACCGCGGCGGTATGCCGTGGGAAACCTGACTTGCATTAGCTATAAAATAGTGATTTATATAAATCCCATAGCATGCCGAATGAAGCGTTTTTTGAGGAAATTTGAATTTTCAACTGCAATCAAGCCAAGATTTCTTAGTGCTTTAGCGCAGAATATTCTGTTGGAAAACATCCTATTTAATCCATCAGTTGCAAGCGCCATTGTAAAATTATCAAAGTATCTGTTACGTGAAATTTTCTTTAATAAATAACTACTGCCAACATCAATACCAGATGCTTTTGCGGCAACTACGTGCTTTATAATACTTTCTACATCTCTAATTCCAAGATTAAGCCCTTGACCTGCAACTGGATGAATTGAATGTGCTGCATCGCCGATAAGCAAAACTCTACCCTTATATAACTTTTTTGCGAAAACAAAACTTAAAGGATAAAGTTTTCTTTCACCCTCTAGTTTTATCTTTCCTAAATAAGAACCAAATCTTTTTTTAAGCTCTATAATAAATTCTTCTTCAGACAGATCCATTAGCATTTTTGAAATTCCAGATTTTTCTGTCCAAACTATCGAAGAAGTATAGCCATCCTTTATCGGTAGAATTGCAAATGGACCGCCAGGAAAAAAACGCTCTACAGCTAAGTTTTGGTGATGCAGTTCATGCTTTACATTAAATACTATGCTACTTTGTTTATAATCAAATTTCGCTGTCGGTATAGAAAATAACTCTGGTAGTTTAGAGTTCTTGCCTTCAGCGCAGATAAGTAGCGATGATATTAATTCCTGGTTATTATCAAGAATAACTTCCACATATCCTGAATCACAAGCAATTGTTTTATAGGAATGTGGAGAGTATATATTTAGTTTATTCAAAAAATTATTGTTGATTGCATTCCATATAGTGGCATTGTTAATAACATAACCCATTGGTTCTTCACCAACCATTTTATGATTGTAATGCACAGTAACCGCATCTAATATGCATATATCAAGTATTGGCTCAGCTTCGCTTTCTATAAACTGCCAAATCCCTAATTTTTCCAATATTTTTTTCGAACCTTGAGAAATAGCAAATGCTCGGTTGTCATCTACTACACGTGGTAGACTATTTTTTTCAATCACAGCTACAGACACAGAGTCACAACTGAGGCCAATGGCAGTAATAAGACCAAGTAACCCACCACCTGAAATGATTACATCATAATTCATTTTATTTACGCTAATTGTAAAATTATATTTTATCTGTTTTGAAAATAGTTTAAACAAACTTTATATATAAATTAAATTTTTTAGATCCCAGTGTCAGCTACTTGGATGACATCTAAAGACACTCCACCTTGTCATTCCAGCACGTAACGAACAACTGTACGAACATTTTGCGAAGGCAGTGTGTTAAATGCTATGGCCGGTTTTGCCTCAAACATAAAGGTGTCATCCCAGTGCTTGACACTGGGATGGCTTTGTTGCATAGCAACTGAAAAAATCTGGTGGCTACTGACAAAATTCATTATAAAATAGCCATTTAACCTTGAAAGAAAAAATATGCCACAAAAAATGAGGGTCAGTAACCATAGCGAATATAACAAATTTCTAGAAAAAAGAGGAAATATTTTTCATTATATCAACGAAGCCATAGAAAAGTGGTACGAGAATGGTCCAAAAATACCAGGTGGCAACAATATTTATAGCGATAAAGTTGTAATTTTGGTGCACATAATAACTTGTTTATTTAGAATAGGCCTGAGGCAAACAGTTGGGTTTATAGCAGGATACCTTGAGCAAATTGGGAAAAATTTGCAAGTTATCAGCTATTCACAATCATCAAGAAGGTTTAAGAAACTCAATATTAAGATCAATGATTGCAGAATTGATAAAAATAATATGGAAGATATCGAAATTGCTATAGACAGTACAGGAATTAGTATATACAACAACACTCCTGGTCATAGCAAAGAAAATAGCGAAGATAGAAAGTATCGCAGCTATGAACAGACAAGAAAATTGCATGTAATGTTGAATACAAACAGCAAAAAAGCCATAGCTGTAAAATACAGTAACGGTGTCTACTCTGATCACTATGGAGCTTGTGATTTGCTAAAAGAAGTCGATTTTCAGTATGTCATAAAAGTACTATATGCAGATAGGGCATATGACAGAGAAAAGCTCTATAAGCTGTGTAATCAATATGGTATAAAAACGAAAATTCCTCCGAAAAACAACGCAGCAGAGCATCCAAAGTTAGACTATATGGCTGAGAGAAATTCTGCAGTCAAGCTCATAAAGTCATATGATGAAGATAGTATAAAGAAGTGGAAAAAAGAGATGAGTTATGGAAAAAGATCTTATATAGAAAGTTTTTTCTCGCGACTGAAACAAACATTCGGGTTTAGTTTTAGGAATAAATCTGAGACAAATAGAGAGAAGGAACTACTTGTTAAATGCTATTTGCTCAATAAGTTCACTGATATTGGTATGGCTAAATTTGAGATAGCTTCATAAATTTATTGTGCGTTACCTACTATCCGAAGAGCAATGCAACAAAGCCCACTGGGATCCATTCTTCTTTTTTTCTGGATTCCAGCGTCACGCGCTGGAATGACAAAAGCTGCTAATTTTTCATGTAAATAATGGTTATGCAAGCAGTCTATTTTGTAACTAACAAAAGAGGACTTTGATTCGCATGTTTCTCACGCTTATTCTATTGTTTAACTATACTTTGAGCAATGTCTTCATAAATCTCTGCCAAATCCTCACTTAACATTAAAGGATTTCCGCAATCAGAAGCATGGCATATTTGTGGATCTAGAGGAACTCTGCCTAGAAGTTTGATGCCCAGCTCCTCAGACATTTTTTTTGCACCGTCTTTTCCAAATATGTATATTTTTGAGCTGCTTTGAATGAAATAACTCATATTTTCTACAATGCCAATAACCGGTACGCTGAGCTTTGTAAACATATCATAAATTTTGCGAGCATCGATTAAAGAGAGCTCCTGTGGAGTTGAAACTATTATCGCCCCAGTTAAGTTAAAATTTTCCATAAGACTTAAATGCACATCGCCAGTTCCAGGTGGTGTATCAATTATCAAATACTCTATATCGGACCATTTTGTTCCCATTAGCAGACTATAAAGTGCTTTTGTAATCATAGGTCCGCGCCATATTGCTGCACGATCTTTATCGATAAAATAGCCAATTGAAATAGTATGCAGTCCATACTTTTCTATAGGCATTGCTTTACTATCCTGTATTTCTGGCTTTAATTTTTCAGCGCCAAGCATTTTAGGAATTGAAGGACCATATATATCTGCATCAACCAGCGCAACTTTGTGTTTTAACTTTGCTAATGAGAGAGCAAGATTTAGCGCAACTGTGGACTTGCCCACACCGCCTTTACCAGAGGCCACAACGATTATATTTTTCACTCCTTCGATATGTAATTTAGCTTTTTGTTGCCCAGTTTGTTTTTGACAAGTAGCAACCACGGTCACTTTTGTCACCCCCGGTATAGCTTTAACAGCTTGCTCACAATTTCTTCTTAATTCTTCATTTGCTTGCGTGTTACCGGCAACTTCAAGCACAAAACCAACATCTTGACCTTTAATAATAATTGAGGATATTATGCCAAGAGCGATCACATCTTTACCGCTTTTTTGCTCTATGACTTTTTTTAAGTTCTCTCTTACAATTTTTTCGTTGATCATTAGCCTTTTAGGTGATTTCTTCCTGAAGTCGTTTAATCTCAGCTTGAGGAAGGCCGGTTGTCTGAGAGATAATATCAATAGAGATGTCAGCCTTAAGTAGGTTTTTTGCTACTTCAATCTTTCCTTCAATCTTTCCCTCATCAAGTTTTTTAGCGAGGATGCCTTCTTCTTTCCGCAGATCCATTATTCTTTCTTCATATGCTACTAAATCTTTTTCATTCCAGCTAAACCTGTCTAATTCATCGTAGGCTAACTTTATTATTGGTGCTTTTTCTGCTATTTTCCTTAAGTCTTCTTCCGTAGTTTCATCTGCATATTGTTGTCTAAGTGAAGAAGGTCGCCCCTCCTCACTCGACTTCAAAACCGTACGTGAGACTTTGCGCCTCATACGGCTTCTCTCCAATTTGGAGCTTTTCATGCACACCTCCTGTGTAATTCATCGTGACAATGTCCATGTAACAAAGATAAGTTTTTGATCATGTTGTTTCGTCTATTCCGGTCTTTGTGATGTATTTCTATTGTATCATCACTTTTAAACCATAGTCTACAATTATCACATTTACTTTGTTGTAACTTCAATAGTTTTATTACTCTTAATGGCTTATCTGGTATTTTTCTCAGACGTTTACCCCAATAAACCCAATCACCATCATATGGAGATCTGGTTTTTTGCACTTTGATATGTCGTTTAATAACATGATCGCTGTGTATAATAAAATGTATCTTGTTACTTGTCATAAAACGCCAGTTATCGTTATTATACTTTTTAAAGTATTTTCTTTTTATCCAGCATTTCCCTTTGTTTGGGTGCCTAAGAGCCTGTCTTGAAAAGAAATGAGAAAGAGAATATGATGAGATAAGTAAAAAATAGTAGGTAAAAATGTATCCAAGTGATATAAGTGACAAAGAATGGGAAATTTTGGAGCCAAGTGTTGCACAAGGTGCAGTAGGACGGCCAAGAAAGCACAATATTAGAACAATTATTAATGCAATAAGATACATAATGAAAGGTGGTTGCCAGTGGAGAATGCTGCCAAAAGATTTTCCGCCATGGAAAACGGTGTATGATTATTTTCTCAGGTGGCGTAATAGTGGCAAATTGGAAGAAATACACGATATGTTAGTAAAAAAGGTAAGAAAAATGGTTGGCAAAAATGAAATACCTTCGGTAGGAATAATTGACAGTCAATCAGTGAAAACCACTCAAAAAGGGGATCCAGAGGATATGATGCTGGCAAGAAAATAAAGGGTAGAAAACGTCACATCATTGTGGATACAATAGGCCTAATTATTACAGCTGATGTTCATAGTGCAGGCATTCAAGATCGTGATGGTGCTCTAAATCTTTTTACTCAAGCTAAACGAAAAGCTTCAACGCTACAAAGGTTTCTCGCTGATCAGGGATATATTGGTAAATTGCAAAATTACTGTTTATTGAAAACAGGATGTTTATTGACGATTACTAAAAAAGCAGCTGATGCTGTAGGATTTCAAGTTATTCCTAAACGGTGGATTGTTGAAAGAACTTTTGCTTGGCTTTCCAATTTTAGACGTATGAGCAAGGATTATGAGCATTCTCCTCTTACTTCAAAAACTAATATCTCCTTTAATATGATTACTATTATGCTTGCTAAATTAGCTGCTTAGTTCCTTTCAAGACAGGTTCTAAAGACTGACCTTACCCAGAAAAAGTGGAGAGAAAGAAAAGAGTTTTTTTGGGTAAAATAAAATTTTGGAGGATTAGAAATGGTAAGAGAATATACGGCAGAATTCAAATTGGAAGCTGTTAAACTGGCAAATGAACAAAGAAAGGCAGGTCAAACAATTACAAAAATAGCAAGAGATTTAGGAATAAAGGGTGGTTTATTAGGAAAATGGATAAAGAAACACAACGAAAAAAAGTCGGCGGCAAATGCATTTCCAGATGTAGCACCTTATGACAAAGAGAGGTTTGATTTACAAAGCAAGAGTAACAAGGGAAAGAGACATTTAAAAAAAAGCCCTGGCCAGTCAAAAAGAGTAAAATATTTTTTTATATAGTAACTGCTATAAAGTACAGGAATTATGTAGGATTTTCTGCTAGTGGCTACTATAAGTGGACCACAAGAAAAATAAGCAGTAGAGAATCAGCAAATAAAGAGCTACTCGAAGCTATTCAAAAAATATATCAAGTTTCTAAATGTAGATATGGAGCTCCTAAAATTCATGCTGAATTGAAGGCTTTGGGTAAAAGTTGCAATTTGAAAACGGTGCAAAGTATTATGCAGAAAAATGACATCAGGGCTATACTGAGAAGAAAGTTTAAAATTAAAAAACAACAAACAGATAATAGAGCTGTAGCTCCCAATATACTAGATCAAAACTTTATTGTTGATCAACCAAATAAAGTATGGGATTACTTACATCAAAACCAAGGAGGGATGGCTATATTTGGCAGCAATAATTCTCACGTATGGTAGTTAATGAGTAGTGCAATAAATAAACAATTGGTTATGAACTCTTTATTAATGGCCATTAATAGGCGTAAACCTGTTAAAAATCTACTGCTGCACAGTGACCAAGGTTCACAATATACTGCGCAAGGGTATCAATATCTCTTAGCTGTAAAGAATATAGATGAGTAATAAAGGCTGTTGTTACGACAATTCTGTTGCAGAAAGCTTCTTTAGCTCATTGAAAAGAGAAATACTTATTGATACTTCACAACACTCTGCTCAACACACTAGAACTGCAATATTTGAATACATAGAAATTTTTTATAACAAACAACGTCACTATTAACTATTGCATTCCAGAACAATTTGATGCATCATTCTTTTTGTAAAAAACATTCCACACTTTCTCTCCACTTTTTCTGGGTAAGGTCATTTTTCATTGCACCCTATATTGTCCATTCCATTAGCTTTACTACGCTCGTTACCTCACGCAGCATAATGGTCTGTTCTAGGCTGTTGGCTAGACTTTGCCTAAGTTGGATTTTCACCAACTGTATTCTAAACGCTTACTTGGCGCACCCATAACAAAAATGCCTGAAAAACGTTAATAATTATATACTATTATTAATAATTATTCAACCATATTTTAAGCTTACAATTTTGAGCTTAACTGACGCTTATGGATAGGGGCAACTCTATCACCCTGTGTTATGTTTATTTTCTAACGGACGCTGATTTTTGTATCGTAATTTCTTGCTATAAATTGGTTATATAAGAGCTGGCTTCTAAAATTTTATAACCCTAATTTGAATTAACAGACAGTAGAATCGAAAGATTATTACAAGGAGAAATCTACACAGATCGACCCTTTTGTGAATCTGCGTTTCTGCTTTCTTCAACTTGTTTTGCAAAAGATGTTTCCGGTTTCTGAAGTGGCTTAGCAATTTCACGCACAACGGCAATAACTGCTGTTAAAAACGTTTTTAACAATGCACCTAAAGCTCCACCAACTGCTTCCCTGCCATATATATGAGCTTGCTTTTCGTTACCGTCAGCAGTTTCCCCTGCCCTCCTTCTTGGATCCATCCTATGAGCAATCACCGAAAACAACACTCCCCTGATTGAAGACTTCACTTTTTCCTTTGCTTCGTGGACATCCCCATCTTTTGCTGTTTCATGTCCATGACTTAAGTGTTTAGCGTTCATTAGCTCCTTTTGTTGCTGGGCAAACATGCTACTTAATACTTCTTCTATCACTTGCTTTCTTCTCTTCTCTCTAACTCTTTTCATAGATTCTGATTTATCGCGAGTGTGTTTGGTAGTTTCAAATTCTGCATCAATATCTTCGGACGCAGCCTGACTATATAAAGTCTCTATGAGCCTGTCTATGCTTCGCTTTATTTGCATAGTCCTTTCGTAACTATCCGAATTATCAATTCCTTCGTCGATCTGATTTAGAATATCCTCAAAAACTTTCAAATAGTCTTGAATATACTGTATTATGTATTGCTTATCTTCCTCTTTGTGTTGTTCTTCTTGATTTTGCTGATTTTCATTTTCTAAACTTCTCTCTCTTTTATCATCGTTATTTTCTTCAATATTATCACCGTCTTCCTCGAAAAGGTTTTCGTCATTCATGATTTTTTTTAATTTAGTTAAAATTCTCACCAGTTATTATTGTATATGAAAAAATTAAATTAACATTAATGAAAAGCGTTTACAACTTCAGCACTAGTTAAAACTACAGTAAAGCTGTCAAAAGTAACAGGATCATAATACCTCTCATACAATTCAACTGAACACCTAAGCCTTATCTTTTCCTTAGCATTAAAACTAATTTCATAATCATTATTAGAGTTTAGCATAGCAGAATTACGTAATAATTCATCAGCTAATACAGAGTCTAAAATTCCATTAATTTTTATCGTAATGTGTCTGCTTCCAGCACAATCGAGCACTTTCCTCCAGCCAAAAGAAGAAATATCTTTCACCTCTTCTCTGTTATTACGCAAAGTAAACCTTAGGTTTCTTATATTATTTAACACAATAAAATTATTGTCATGATCTTTAATTTTTAGCTGTAATTTGCTCATTATCACCTCCTTTTATTAAAATATCAAAATTAATTGTTGAATGTAAAATTTCATCGTGCTGATCCATAGCACAATTACTTTCTAAAATGGCCTCATTATTAAAACCTTCAATGCTCTTAAGTATCAAGTGAATATGCCTTATAATGGCAAACATACTGTCTATATGATAAGTATATATGTCGCATGAAAATCTTGCCTTTGTAGCAAAATTGGACAGCATATGCAGGTTATTATAATTCACTACACGCAATCTCAGGTAAGGAATGGTGACCTGTTTAGGTAAGTAGTCATAAATGTTAGTAACATATTTCCTTAAATCAGAGTTTGCTTTTAGTGCTTCATAAATGCTACTGTACAACTCGTTTATAGCTTGAATTTTTTTCATAATTAACCCTCGAAAGATATATAGAAACTCGTCATCCCGCTACTTGTTAGCGGGATCTATCCGTGACGGTATGACGTAGGACTGCTGTCATTCCGCTACGTGTTAGCGGCTGAGATACCGCGGCGGTATGACGATAAGGTTTATACCTCGTCATCCCGCTGCTTGTTAGCGGGATCTATCCGTAACGGTATGACGTAGTAGCCCAGTTTGAATGACCAGAAAGAGCTACAAAACAACCTTTGGTTCGCGAAATGGAGAATATACCTTCTTCACTTCAGATAAATGGCTACTTACCTCCGATTCACGATTTTTGTAAAGAGCAGAAACATGCCGCATAATACCTAGTTTTATCTGCTCAGGAACATTGTCATAACCAGCTTCGTATACAACATCAACTCTTATTGCATTCAAACAATTGAAAAACTCAACGTAGCCCCCTACATCACTAAAATAATACTTAAGTGTACTCTTCTCTTGATTTTTAGACATCATTGCAGTAGCCAATACTATCTTACTCACAGGGCCATAGCTTAAATAGATCCTACGAGGTACATAATCTTCATATGAAACTTGCCATGTTTGTTTCACCAGTGACTTTTCCATATGCCATTCAGCGTAATCAGTTGCCATAAAAATTAGATCTGAAATCAACTTATCATCCTGGTCGTTCTCAATGCGTAAAAAAGATTTAACCTCTTCTAAGATGTATGGTCCCAGAGTGTGATGGTGTGGATTTAGTATAAATAATTCTGGAGACTGTGTCCACTGATAACATATAAATTCATAAGGAGTAAGACCCTTAAGAGTTTTGAGTCTCTTTGCATAATTATAAGCCATAACAAAGTTATAAAGGTGTTCTTTAAGTTGCTGGTGCGATTGATAGTAATACTTCTTAACTGTAGCATCCTTTAAAGTTTTATTCATACGCTCGACTTGCCCATTCGTCCAAGGATGGCTAACTTTTGTCAAACGATGTTCAATAACATTCCCTTCGCAAACTCTATCAAATATATGTTGGAAAGCATACTTATGACGCTTCTGGTTTGTAAATTGTATACCGTTATCTGTCAAAATAGTATGGATTTTATACGGTAAAATTCTAATCAAATTACGTAAGAACTCAGCAGCTATGGGTTTTGTAGCACTGTTACGCAACTCAACATAGGTAAATTTGGATGTCCTATCAATAGCAACAAACAAATGTAATTTGCCCTCCTCAGTTCTAACTTCAGCAATATCAATATGAAAGTAACCGATAGGATATTGTTTGAATTTCTTTTTTGACTTAACTTCTCCATCAACAGTTGGTAATCTGCTAATGTTGTGTCTTTGTAAACAACGATGCAAGCTAGAGCGAGTCAAATGCGGAATTGTAGACTGCAGAGCGTAAAGGCAATCATCTAGTGGCAGTAGTGTATACTTGCGAAATGTAACTATTATAGCTTCCTCTTCTAGCGTTAAAACAGTCGATCTTGGACGCTTTGGACCCATATCAGCATCTTTCGTAAATGAACGTTTTCTCCACTTAATAATAGTTTTTGGATTAAGGTTATAATGCTTGGAGAGTTTTGCTATGCTCTCTTTTCTATTTTGTATTGCTCTACGAATCGTCTGTGTTGTTTTGGCGCACCCATGCAATATTTGTCCCATAACTCCTCCTTTGATGGTATTTTTTTCTCATATTTTATCATACCATCACACTCTGGGACTGTACATAAGCTTCAGTTTCATGATAAGGGGGCTGGCGAGGTTTGTCAAGCAAGTTTTTTGTTTCTGCGGACTACCTAGATTAATATTATATAGAAGGTTTGCTGCCAATAAAGCCTAAACTTACCAAATACATTTCTGTAGATTCAGATCTACTTGACTTTGGTTTAAAGTATTTTACTGTTTTAAACATTTTTTTTAGCTCGTTACAAAAATCTTTGTCAGATTCTCCTTGGAAAATTTTTACTACAAACGTGCCACCATGACTCAAGAAATGCTTTGCAAAATTGAGCGCTGCTTCGCATAAAAGCATAATTCTGATATGATCCAACGATTTTAAACCACAAGATTCGGGCGCCATGTCAGATAAAATTACATCAAATTTTTGATCCTTGAATTTTTCTCTTAAAATTTCAAACTCATTGATAATATCACATTGTATAAACTCTACTCCATTAATTGCGTTCATTGGTTTTATGTCAAGAGCAACCACATTTGCACCTTTCTGAGATGCAACTTGTGACCATCCACCAGGAGAAGCACCAAGATCAATAATTTTTTGCCCTTCTTGGAATAATTTAAATTTGTTATCCATTTCTACCAGCTTATATGCTGAGCGTGACCTATAACCATCCTTGCTAGTTTTTTGCACATAC
Organism: Wolbachia endosymbiont of Wiebesia pumilae; assembly: GCF_017869285.1. Lineage (NCBI taxonomy): Bacteria > Pseudomonadati > Pseudomonadota > Alphaproteobacteria > Rickettsiales > Anaplasmataceae > Wolbachia > Wolbachia endosymbiont of Wiebesia pumilae. The sequence goes on along the minus strand of NZ_CP054557.1, from coordinate 472,457 downwards.
TGATCATTCAAATGACGATGTAGCCACCTTGTTGAAGATAGTTTTCTGCCTCTAGCCGTCTTTACTCTAGTTTTTATTGCTAATACCCTACTTATTATTGATTATATCTTTAAGCTCTTTTTCAACTACTTCTTTTACCAGTGCATGTAGATATTTATTCAGCCATTCTGAGAGCTGAGGTTTTAAAAGAGATGTAACTAATTCTTCAACAGTAAGGTTCGCTTTTTTTTGTTGTTTATGCTGTAATTCGTTTTGCATTTTTCCAAGCAACGCTTTGATCTCTTCCATATTCTCTTTTAAAATTAGATGATCGTTATTTTGCGCTTGTAAGCCGCTATTACTCGCTTTGTTATTACTCATTTGGATATTATCGTACAAATAAATATCTTTTTTTTCTTCTGAATTGTAGCTATGGCCATTAAATTGGTTATTGTTGCAAGCCATTTCCTCACTTTGGTCATCATTATCAATGTCCTCTTTTTCATTATTTTCTTTTTTGCCATCTTCTTCTATTTCTTCTGGATACTCTTCCTCAAGGTATAGCACATCATCATTTTCATCCTTTATTTCTGCTTTATCGTTACTCGCGTTTTTACCCGATATAGCTTTTTTTATATCTTCTAGGATATCTTTTACAGATTGATTACCTTGTTCATCATGCATAGTGCTAATACCATTAAATTTAGAGGTTTATACTATTTATCATAAAAAGCAAGTTGTAAACACTAATCACATAATTGCTTTTTGCTTCAACTAAGTCTGAACGTGCTTTAAATAATGCATCTTCAGTGTCCAAAAGGTCAGATGTACTCTTTAAATTTAAGTTTACTTCTTGCTCAACTCCTTCCAATGCTAGAGCTGCTGCTTTTTCCGCTTCTTGACTTGCTTTGATAATGGCCTTTGCTGTCAACACATTATTCCAAGCATTTACAACTGCTTGTTCTATATTTTTTACCGTTTCATAATAATCGTAGGTAGATTTTTTTGCATCCATTTTAGCTTTACTGACACCAAAAGCATTAACTCCTCTCTTAAAGATTGGAACATCAAGAATAAAAACTACATGAACATTTTCTAATAGTTTGTCTACCTTCATACCATCCTCCCCAAAATTTTTGCTTGCACTTAGATTTAAAGAAGGAAGCCACTTAGAGCTTTCAACAATCACTTCGATTCCGGCTGCTCTTTTTTGATAAACTGCTGCTTTTAGAGATAAATTATTGGTTTTTGCTAACTGTAAACATTCATTTAGCTCTGGAACAGAAGGTAGTTTATCATTAGCTTCAGAAAGGTCATCAGCATCTTCGCCAATCAAATGATAATAAGCAATATTTACCAACTTTAATTTACCTTCAGCATCAACTCTTTCGGATATAGAAGACGAAAATTTTGCTTTTGCTAACAAAACTTCAGCATTGGTTACCTCTCCAAGGGAAAAGCGTTTTTTCATAGCTGACAAATGTTCCAAAGAAACGCGTTCTTTATGTTCTCTGAGCTTTAATATTTCTGTCTTTTGTAAAACATTAACATATGCTTTCACAGCATTAAGTGCAAGCTCTTGTTTTAATTGCTGAAATCGCATCTTTTCTGCTTTGAGAAGATGGCTTGATCGACTGAATGTGGCAAAGGTACCACCGCCATCGATTAATTTCTGGCGCAATGTAAGTTTTTTTTCAGATGTATCAAGATTAAAGTTACTATCGAAATTGTATTGCAAATTAATGTCAGGTAAAAATCCAGCTAACCCAGAAGATTTATAGTGTTTTTCTGCGCTTTTATATTGGTAAAATTGAGACTTTATTTTTGAGCTATTTTTGATGGCTTTGCTTATCACTTCTCCCACATCGGTTGCATAGCAACTTATAGTATTAAAAATGATCGCAAGTGTGATAATCAATCGAAACATTCTAATTCCTATGCATATTGGTTGCGCAGCTCAATTACTAACATAAATTACTTTAATAATCAATAACTAATATTGTTGACACTATTGAGAAATTAAGTATATCATAGCTTACTATTGTTGGATCAAATAATGAAGACTTTTTTCTTAAAGGAGAAACAAATCAATAAAAAGTGGTTTGTCATAGATGCAGAAGGATTAGTGGTAGGGAGGCTTGCAGCATTTGTAGCGACACTATTACGTGGAAAGCATAAACCTGAGTATACACCTCATATGGATTGTGGCGATAATGTAATTATTATCAACGCAGAAAAGGTGCATTTCACCGGAAAGAAGCTTAAAGATAAAATTTACTATAAGCATACAGGTTATTCTGGTGGTTTGAAGAAAACTACTCCAGATAATATTTTAAATGGCAAATTTCCTGAGCGTGTAATAGAAATGGCAGTGAAAAGGATGCTTGATGATGGGCCTATGGCACGTAGACGCTTTGAAAATTTGTATGTTTATTCTGGTTCAGAGCATAAGCATCAAGGACAGCAACCTGAAAAGATAGATTTTGCCTCTTTGAATCGTAAAAATAAAAAGTAATGGAGTAAAAATGAAGAGTTCTACAATAAATAACAATGATTGGTCAGAAAAGACAATTAAATCAGCAGTTGATTCGCTTGGTCGTTTATATGCTACAGGCCGAAGAAAAGAATCTGTAGCAAGAGTATGGATAAAGCCGGGGAGTGGAAAATTTAGTGTTAACAAAAAAGGCGATCTAATTTCTTATTTTAAAAGAGAGTCAGTGTGCCAAATAGTAAAAATGCCATTTGTTGCAACTTCCACATTGGATAAATACGATGTATTTGCAACTGTAAAAGGTGGAGGGCTATCTGGTCAAGCAGGTGCTCTAGCTCATGGAATAAGCAGAGCTTTAAGTAGTGTAAGCCAAGATTTGCATTCTATACTACGTAATGGTGAGTTCTTAACTAGAGATTCACGTGTTGTTGAACGTAAGAAATATGGTCAACATAAAGCTCGGAAAAAGTGTCAATTTTCTAAGAGATAGTTATTTTATAGGGGTGTTTTTTTGTAAGTATTATACAAATATTTGCAAAAATGTATGATATCCTCTATTTTTGTGATGGATTTAGTTGACTATCGGTGTCAACATAATATGCTGTTTATGTGATTTTTTCAATATTAAGGTAATTTATGAGTAAAGAAGATATAATAAAACAATTAAAGGAAGATTGTTCTAGTCAGAATATAGATATAACAAAATCTGATTTGAGCAAGATTCATGATGCGTTTATTAAAATAATAAAGAATGAGCTGCATGGGAAAGGTGAAATACGTTTGCATGGAATAGGAACATTTTCTACTGCTATCAGTCAGGAAAAACAATGTCGTAACCCCCAAAGTGGTCAGATCATGACTGTTCCTAAAAAGACAAGGGTAAAATTTAAAGCAAGCCAAACTCTTTTAAGTATTTTAAATGAGAAGGAAAAAGCAGCAGTTAGTTAGACATTGTCATTTTCATTGTTTTTACTACGCTGTGTAAGCCGTAAAATACAGCTTCGCTAGTTAAATAGTGGCCTATGTTAAGAGCTGAGATGTAAGGTATTCTTGTCATCTTCTTAGCGTGTTTATAAGTTATGCCATGTCCTGCGTGGCATTCTATTCCTAATTTATTGACGTACTCTGCAGCATTAGTAATTAACTGTAACTTTTTTTCTGATGGATTATCACAGTAATCCCCTGTGTGAATTTCTATTATGTCAGGTTTTGTCCCTAGCTTTTCAAGATATTTTAGTTGATCAATATTTGGATCGATAAACAGTGAGACTTTTATGCTAGAGCTATGCATTTCCTCTATTATACTAGAAAGTTTACTGTGCATATTCACGATATCCAGGCCACCTTCGGTTGTTAATTCTTCTCTTTTTTCTGGTACTATACTAATCGAATAGGGTTTTACCTTTTTTGCTATTTCAAGCATTTCTTCCGTGGCTGCAATTTCAAGATTTAGCTCAGTGCTAATGCTTTTTTTTAGGTTAAATACGTCTTCATCTCTAATATGCCTTCTATCTTCTCGTAAGTGTACAGTAATAAAGTCTGCTCCAGCGTCAATGGCTATTTCTGCTGCTTTCAATGGATCTGGATAAGAAGTTCCGCGTGCGTTGCGGAGGGTTGCAACGTGATCGATATTAACACCTAGTTTCACAATCTACCTCAGAAATTATTTATAGATTATACATGTTATTAGGTTTTTTGCATAGTCATTGTTTGACCTTACCCAGAAAAAGTGGAGAGAAAGAAAAGAGTTTTTTTGGGTAAAATAAAATTTTGGAGGATTAGAAATGGTAAGAGAATATACGGCAGAATTCAAATTGGAAGCTGTTAAACTGGCAAATGAACAAAGAAAGGCAGGTCAAACAATTACAAAAATAGCAAGAGATTTAGGAATAAAGGGTGGTTTATTAGGAAAATGGATAAAGAAACACAACGAAAAAAAGTCGGCGGCAAATGCATTTCCAGATGTAGCACCTTATGACAAAGAGAGGTTTGATTTACAAAGCAAGAGTAACAAGGGAAAGAGACATTTAAAAAAAAGCCCTGGCCAGTCAAAAAGAGTAAAATATTTTTTTATATAGTAACTGCTATAAAGTACAGGAATTATGTAGGATTTTCTGCTAGTGGCTACTATAAGTGGACCACAAGAAAAATAAGCAGTAGAGAATCAGCAAATAAAGAGCTACTCGAAGCTATTCAAAAAATATATCAAGTTTCTAAATGTAGATATGGAGCTCCTAAAATTCATGCTGAATTGAAGGCTTTGGGTAAAAGTTGCAATTTGAAAACGGTGCAAAGTATTATGCAGAAAAATGACATCAGGGCTATACTGAGAAGAAAGTTTAAAATTAAAAAACAACAAACAGATAATAGAGCTGTAGCTCCCAATATACTAGATCAAAACTTTATTGTTGATCAACCAAATAAAGTATGGGATTACTTACATCAAAACCAAGGAGGGATGGCTATATTTGGCAGCAATAATTCTCACGTATGGTAGTTAATGAGTAGTGCAATAAATAAACAATTGGTTATGAACTCTTTATTAATGGCCATTAATAGGCGTAAACCTGTTAAAAATCTACTGCTGCACAGTGACCAAGGTTCACAATATACTGCGCAAGGGTATCAATATCTCTTAGCTGTAAAGAATATAGATGAGTAATAAAGGCTGTTGTTACGACAATTCTGTTGCAGAAAGCTTCTTTAGCTCATTGAAAAGAGAAATACTTATTGATACTTCACAACACTCTGCTCAACACACTAGAACTGCAATATTTGAATACATAGAAATTTTTTATAACAAACAACGTCACTATTAACTATTGCATTCCAGAACAATTTGATGCATCATTCTTTTTGTAAAAAACATTCCACACTTTCTCTCCACTTTTTCTGGGTAAGGTCATTTTTGCCTTGACCAAGAAAAAATTCAGCTATTGCCTTACTTTCTCTTGCAACAACTTCTTCCTTAACAATTTTTCCTTTCTCATCAACGATACTTATAAAAGTTTCTTTTAGTGAGATCGCTATAATATTCCATGAGACTGCTCCTACTAATAAAAGTTTAAATTATTTTTGAAGAACTTATTCTACTGAATTCGTTACTTCGTGCTAAAATAATGGACTCCATCATTCAACAGCAATTACAGTATGTTTACCCTTTTTCTTGTTATTTTTCTAATCTATAGCTAGCGTTCAAAACCATATTCGAAAATACGTTTTCGGATTTTTTTTAATGCTGTTTATTTCATCCTCAACATCGTCTCTACCTTTATGAACTAAGTAGCAGCATTAAAAATTATAACGTACCCCTATCTCTAGAGTTGCATCTGGTATTTGTTTTGCTTTTATACCACTTAGTTGCCCACCCATGGTCATACCAACTGCACCAATTATCTGCGGAGTAATTTCATAATCAACACCTAACTTTAGTTTATAGGAAATAGAACTCAGTATTTTATCTACTACAGATGAACCAGCAGCTTCACCACCTGATTCTGGAGCACCTTGTGTTTCTTCTTCCTTTTCTTTTTCTTCTTGTGAACTATTGCCATCACCATCAACTGTATCACTAACACCAAAGCCAAAAGGTGTTATTTGGAGATATCCTCCTAAACCTCCGCTGACATATAGTTTAACGGGATCAATATCAAGGTCAGGATAGAAGCGGTAGTTTGCCAATAAGCTAGCTCCTATGCTCTTTAATGACTTAATATTACTGAGAACCTCAAGTTCAAATTTAGAGTTTTGGTCATAATGGTAACCAAGAACAACACCAGGTTTCATTTTAAAGCCACCACCCCAACCAGCACCAAAGTTTAAACCTGCATAGTACTTATCTTCTGACTTACTTGCACTATTACTAGCTGCACCTGCTAGAGATGAAGTAAGCAACACAGCCAAAACGCACAATCTCTTTATTTTCATATAACTCCTCATACAAAAAAATATATAATGCATAAGTATATATCCTTTATATTAAAAAAGATATAACTACATGTCAAAAAAAGTATAGCCATAAAATCAGATTATATAAAACGTACTACTCAGGTCTTTTATATAACTATATTTACTATCTTATTTGGTACAGCATATACAGTGCGAACTTTGCTTTGATCGATCTTACTGGACACAGAGTCTATCGCTATTTTCTTCAATTCTTCTTGAGGTAAGTTAATTGCCACCTTGATTGTTGTACGTAATTTTCCATTGATTTGCACTGCTATAGTTACCGTATCGTCAACTAATAATGATTCATCAGCTTTTGGCCAAGGTTGACCTCCTATTTCTTGCCATAGGCTTTCAGCTAGATGTGGTATGAATGGTTCGGTTACTCTGATTAATATACATATACCTTCATCAATAAGAGATTTTCCAGTTTTTACGTCTATTTCAGCTATTAAATTCGTCATCTCACGAAATTTTGCCACTACACAGTTTAATCTGCAGTTTTCCAAGTCATCTGTAAGTCCGTGTAAGAGTTTATGAATTTTTTTTCTGTACTCTAGAAGTCCACCCATAACATTTTCATTATCATAGTGTATATTTACAGGTCTTAGCTGCATGACCATACGCCACAATTTATTTACATAACGAGAACAACCTTCCACGCCATCATCGGACCATTCCATATCTTTCTCCGGAGGAGTGTCGGACAACACAAACAAGCGAGCAGTATCAGCACCATACTTTTCTATGATAAAGTTTGGGTCAACTGTATTCTTTTTCGATTTGCTCATTTTTTCAACTTTGCCCACTTGAACTTTTGCACCTCGCGCTATTAATTCTTTTGCTTCTGCGGGAAATAGCCACTTACCATTTTCGTCTTTATAAGTTGCATGGCAGACCATTCCTTGAGTGATTAAAGTAGAGAAAGGCTCTTTAATATCAAAATAGCCACATTTGGTTAAAGCACGGCAGAAAAATCTTGAATAAAGCAAATGCAGAATTGCATGTTCTATCCCACCTATATAATAATCAACAGGCATAAAACGATTACATGCATCTTTGTCTATTGATTTATCTTCACTACAGAATGCAGCAAAATACCAGGAAGATTCAAAAAAGGTGTCGAATGTATCAGTTTCACGCTCTGCTTGCTTTCCGCACTTTGGACAATCAACAAATTTCCAAGTTGGGTGCTTATCCAGCGGATTGCCACCACTTGTAAATTCTACATCTATTGGTAGAACTACAGGAAGGTCTTTTTCTGGCACTGGAACAGTTCCGCAATCTTTGCAATATATGATAGGTATAGGGCATCCCCAATAACGCTGCCTTGAAACTCCCCAATCGTGCAAACGATAGTTTATTGTTTTTTTGCCTATTTTTTTTTCTTCAAATTTTTTAACTATGGCTTCCTTTGCTTCACTAACCATTAATCCGTTTAAGAATTCGGAGTTAAACATTGTCCCGTCTCCAGTATACGCCTCCTTTGTCATCTGAGTAGCTTGACACTGGGATCCATTGTAAGAATTCTGGTCACGCGCTGGAATGACACCTAAGTGGGCTGAAGAAATAACGGGAATTATCGGCAAATTATATTTCTGTGCAAATTCAAAGTCACGCTGATCATGTGCAGGGCAACCAAAAATCGCGCCTTCCCCATATTCCATCAACACAAAATTCGCTATGTAAAGCGGCAATTCCTTATCAAGAAATGGATGTTTGACGTTTAATCCGGTGTAAACTCCTATTTTTTCATCGTTCTCTCTTTTTGATTTTATTTCCTGGATCCCAGTGTCAAGCACTGGGATGACAACAGAAGAACCATTCTTTAAATCCTGCACAATAGGATGCTCTGCTGCCACTGCACAAAAAGAAGCCCCAAACAAAGTATGAGGATAAGTTGTAAAAACTTTTAATTTCTTATTCAGGCCAACTACTTCAAACTCTATAGTTGCTCCTTCAGATTTTCCTATCCAACGCTCCTGCATTGTTTTGACTTTTTCTGGCCAATTTTTCAAACTTTGCAGGCACTTGAGTAAATCTTCAGCGAAATCAGTAATCTTTAAAAACCATTGGAACAACTTACGTTTTTCAACAACTGCACCTGATCGCCATCCTTTTCCATCAACCACCTGTTCATTTGCAAGCACTGTTTGGTCCACTGGATCCCAGTTAACCCATGATTCTTTTCGATAGGCAAGCCCATGCTTTAAAAAATCCAGGAAAAATTTTTGTTCGTGTTTGTAATAATCAGGCTCACATGTGGAGAGTTCACGCTCCCAATTATAAGAAAGACCTATAGATTTCAACTGTGTACGCATATTATCTATATTCTCTTTTGTCCATGTTTCGGGGCTAATATTGTTATCCCTTGCTGCATTCTCAGCTGGTAATCCAAACGCATCCCAGCCAATTGGATGCAAAACCTCAAATCCATTAGCTCTCTTGTAACGCGCTATCACATCCCCTATTGCATAGTTACGTAAGTGTCCCATATGAATTTTACCAGATGGATATGGAAACATTTCCAACACGTAACACTTTTCTTGTTTACCACTCTTGCTTACAGAAAAATCCCATTTATCTTGATAAAATTTTTCAACACTTTTAAAATCATATTTCATATAAATCCAAATTCAATTACAGTTCATATGCATCAAAGGATCAACCGCTTGGCCATTATGTCGTATTGTGAAACACATCTGTGGATCTTTATCTTGTGTGCTTGATTTACCTGCAGATCCAATTACTTGACCTTGCTTTACTTTATCGCCAATTTCAACATGTATGTTTTTTAAATAGGAGTACACAGTCATGTAATTATCTTTGTGTTCCACTATAATTAAATTCCCATACCATCTCAGCCCTTTGCCTACATATATCACTTTGCCTGGTGCAGAGGAAACTACGTTCGTTCCATTTTGAGCAGCAATTTTTATGCCATCCTTACACATTTCATCAGAAGAGGTAGCTGAACCTTTAACTGGCATTACAAATTTACAATTTACCCCCACATTTTGTGTATTATTGTTATCTTTGTATATCCTATTTATGATGGCTTTTCTACTTTCTTTTTGCACTGAAGGCTCCCTAATTAAATGGTACTCTCTTGTATATTCCAGATCTCTTTTTCCGTAAAATTCTTCGCCTTTAAGCAGCACAGGTGCAGGTTTTTGCAGGCCACAGCCTATTAATATTGCTAATAACATAAGAAATGAGGCTATATGCCACATTTTAAACTCTCACAAAACTCCAAAATTTTAGCGAGACGTAGTGTTTCACGCCTGCTTGTTACTTTCCTCGTTATTTATTTTACTAGTTAAATAGTCCCTCAAATCGGTGAGTTCTTGCAACAAATTCTTTGTGACTTTTATATCATTACCAAATTCTTTTTGCACTCCTTTTATTGTATATCCTTTATCATATAGCATGTATTTTACTTTCTTTATGGCCTCTATACACTTGCGATCATATAGCCTTCTTCCTTTACGCTTTGTAGGCTTAATTTGATGAAATTGACCTTCCCAAAATCTCAAAACATGCTGTTCCAAATGTAGCTCTTCAGCTACTTCCCCAATCGTATAAAATAATTTTTCCTTGTTCATTAATTATTGATTGATTTTTTTATAATTTTTGAAGGCCTAAAAGAAACTGAATTTCTTGCCTGAATCATCACTTTCTCCGATGTATTTGGTATATTTCCTGGTCTTTCCTTCTTTTTCTTAACCAAGAATGTTCCAAATGACGATATTTTTACTATTCCATCCTTTACCAAGCTTGTCTTTATTTCGTCCAATATATCATCTATTATCGAAACAGAGTCTTCCTTTGATAATCCTATTTCTTGGTTTATATCTCCAGCTATCGTTGCCTTAGTTACTGTTGTGTCTTTTGTTGTAACGTGATCCATTATTGATAAATATTACAATACGTAAATATAATATAGCAATCGACTCGAGATTCAGCTACTTTATTTTTTAGAGTATGTCTCTTTTGTTGCATAATTTAAAATACCGGCAACTATCAATATCGCAAATATTGCAAAAATGCCATTTTATGATCTGTAAAAAGTGCTAACATTGACACTATAACTCCACTGCCAATAAACATAAATCCATTGATAATGGATGATGATGTGCTGATGTATTTTCGTTTCACAATCTCGCTGCCGACAGTAAAATTAAGCATATGTCCTCCCGCAAAAAACCCGAACATTAACATACAAAAGTACACAACGTGGACTGTTAAATGGCTGTATAGTAAAATAATAATTGAGACGCCTTGCAATAAAGCAAAAGCAGAAATTACATGTTTCCTATTTTTAAATAAGTTTGAGATTCGATCTGCAATTGGAGCACCAACTGCAAGACCAAGCCATAGTATTGCAGTTGCTATACCTGACTCCATTGCATTGAGTTCTGAGTTGCCCAGTAACCTTGGAGCCCACAAGGTATTAAGTGCTAAAAATGTTCCAAAAGTAATAGCACCCACCACTGAAGTTATCCAGATATCTCTTAATTTTAGCACTGTTAATATAGAGCACATTACTGTCTTCATAGAGCTTTTTATTGTGCGCTTTTCTGAGCTGCTTTCTGGAAGTGTGTTTGGACAAAAAAGCGTAAGTACAAATATCAACACACCAAATAGTATTATGCATACAATCAGATTTTTCCAATATGCATCTTCGGCAAGCAAGTTAGAGAACAGTATTTGAATTACCAAAGCAGAAAGGCTTGAAATTGTCTGCACTAGTGAAAACATTAGTCCAAATTGGGCAGCGGAAAAACATATGCTACTTGTGTGAGCAGCACCAATAAAACCAAATGATGCTCCAGTTGCAATCAACACTTGAGACAAAATCAAATGGGAGAAATTGTCACTATTAATAAGGACAAAAAACCCCAAGATCATAGTTGATAACGAGAAAAAATAAATTTTTTTACTGGAAAAAACATTAAACGTTGCTCCACTAAAAAATTGTAAGATGGCGAAAGTCCAAGTATATGCTGAATTAGCCAGTGCAACTTGCGCGATTGTAAGTCCAAGTTCCTTTTCGAGATTTACACTTATAAAGGTATAAATTATCTGCATGTTGCTGAATATAACAACCAAGTTACTAATCAGCCAAATGAACCAAGCCTTAGCTCTGCTTTCCATAAGATTTATTTTTATAAGTAATCTATTAGAAATTTAACACTAAGTCTCTTTTTAAGCTATTGTTTCCTGACTACTGTTATAGCTAACCCAAAAAACGGTTTCCCTACGTCATGCCGCCGCGGTATCTCTTAGCCGCTAACAAGCAGCGGGATGACGATTGTCAGGGTGTCATCCCAGCGCCCCTATGATGTCATCCGAGTAGCCAACACTGGTTTCCATCCAAGACGGTGTCATTCCAGTGCTTGACACTGGAATGGCTTTGTTGCATCGCTCTTCGGATAGTAGGTAACGCACAATAAATTTATGAAGCTATCTCAAATTTAGCCATACCAATATCAGTGAACTTATTGAGCAAATAGCATTTAACAAGTAGTTCCTTCTCTCTATTTGTCTCAGATTTATTCCTAAAACTAAACCCGAATGTTTGTTTCAGTCGCGAGAAAAAACTTTCTATATAAGATCTTTTTCCATAACTCATCTCTTTTTTCCACTTCTTTATACTATCTTCATCATATGACTTTATGAGCTTGACTGCAGAATTTCTCTCAGCCATATAGTCTAACTTTGGATGCTCTGCTGCGTTGTTTTTCGGAGGAATTTTCGTTTTTATACCATATTGATTACACAGCTTATAGAGCTTTTCTCTGTCATATGCCCTATCTGCATATAGTACTTTTATGACATACTGAAAATCGACTTCTTTTAGCAAATCACAAGCTCCATAGTGATCAGAGTAGACACCGTTACTGTATTTTACAGCTATGGCTTTTTTGCTGTTTGTATTCAACATTACATGCAATTTTCTTGTCTGTTCATAGCTGCGATACTTTCTATCTTCGCTATTTTCTTTGCTATGACCAGGAGTGTTGTTGTATATACTAATTCCTGTACTGTCTATAGCAATTTCGATATCTTCCATATTATTTTTATCAATTCTGCAATCATTGATCTTAATATTGAGTTTCTTAAACCTTCTTGATGATTGTGAATAGCTGATAACTTGCAAATTTTTCCCAATTTGCTCAAGGTATCCTGCTATAAACCCAACTGTTTGCCTCAGGCCTATTCTAAATAAACAAGTTATTATGTGCACCAAAATTACAACTTTATCGCTATAAATATTGTTGCCACCTGGTATTTTTGGACCATTCTCGTACCACTTTTCTATGGCTTCGTTGATATAATGAAAAATATTTCCTCTTTTTTCTAGAAATTTGTTATATTCGCTATGGTTACTGACCCTCATTTTTTGTGGCATATTTTTTCTTTCAAGGTTAAATGGCTATTTTATAATGAATTTTGTCAGTAGCCACCAGATTTTTTCAGTTGCTATGCAACAAAGCCCACTGGAATCCAGACTTTAATTGTTATACTTGTAAATAATCTGGTGAAAATAAACGTTCATCTCAAAATGCAGTATTTTTGTTGAAATAGCTCAACTGGATCCCAGTGTCTGGGCACTGGGATGACACCATAGGAGGCTACTTGGATGACAAAAAAAGGAGCACTGGGATGACAGCAGTCCTACGCGCCGCGGTATCTCTAGATCCCGCTAACAAGCAGCGGGATGACGAGCTTATCGTCACGCCGCCACGAACCGTCATACCGCGATTCATTCGCGGTATCTCAGCCGCTAACAAGTAGCGGGATGACGGTTGTCAGGGTGTCATGAAAGTAGCTGACACTGGAATCCAGAAAAAAAGAAATATGTATCAGCTACTTTCATTTGCTGCGCCTCGAAAATAAACGTTCATGTAGCTAAGCCATAAATCCAGTATAAAGACCTTTAATCATTGGCTTCGTAGTACTTCTCAACCAACTTATTAAGTAACCTTACACCAAAACCTACTGCTCCTCTTGGACAAATGTCAGTACCTTTCTCGTGCCAAGCAGTGCCTGCGATATCTAAATGTGCCCAGCAAGTTTCATTCACAAAACGCTGTAAAAACTGTGCAGCCATTATGCTATCTCCACCAGAGCCTGCAGGAGCGATGTTTTGAACATCAGCAATCGGTGAATCAATAATTTTGTCATAAGTTTCATTCATAGGAAAACGCCATAACTTCTCATTTACTTCATTTCCTGCATCAATCAGACGGTTTGCTAATTCATCATTATTTGAAAAAAGACCAGCATATTCGTTATTTCCAAGTGCAACCACTATAGCACCAGTTAAAGTTGCAAGATCAATCATAAATTTTGGTGAGAATCTATCTTGCGTATACCATAAAGCATCTGCAAGTATGAGCCTTCCTTCTGCATCGGTGTTCAACACTTCTATTGTTTGTCCAGACATTGAAGTTACTACATCACTTGGTCTTTGAGCATTACCACCCACTGCATTTTCTGCAAGTGCGACCACACCGATCGCATTTACTTTTGCTTTTCGTCCTGCTAAAGCATGCATCACCCCAACCACAGTAGCAGAGCCTGCCATGTCATATTTCATTGACTCCATACCACGTGAAGGTTTGAGTGATACTCCACCAGTGTCAAACGTTATACCTTTACCAACAAAAGCTATAGGCTTTTGTTCTTTAGAAGCTCCATTCCATTTTATCACTACTAATTTTGGTTCTTTACTACTTCCTTGTGCAACTCCAAGCAAGGCTCCCATTTTTTTCTCTTCCATCTGCTTTTTATCAAGCACCTCGATTTCAAGGCCAAGCTTAGTAAGTTCTTTTTTTATATGATCAGCATAGGATTCTGGATATAGAATGTTAGGAGGCTCTGTTATAAAAGAGCGCGCAAGGAATATACTCTCACCTTCTTGCCTTAAGTGCTCAAATGATCTTTCAGCATTACTTAATTGTTCATCTTTTACTAATACGGTAATCTCCTCTACCTCTGTAATTTTCTCATCCTTTTTAGTTTTATACTTATCAAACTTAAAACTACGCAGAAACGCACCATATGCAACATTTGCTGCACTACCTTCGATTAAAACCGCTGCTTTTTTAATTTTTAATCTGCTTAGCTCACAATATATTTTACCACCAATATTTAATTCTTTATTTTCATTCCATTCATCCTTCTTACCCAGTCCAACAACTATAACATTTTTTTCTTCTGGCAAAGCAGTAGAGAAAAATTCACCAAAACTTCCATTGAAATCGCTAAATTGCTTTATATTATCTATGACCTGTTTCCCTTGCAAAACTCCGCCATCATTTACGGTTTCGTTGTCTTCAAATAAACCCATTACTATTATTTTAAAATCGGGCGAAATTTTAGAAATTGTTATTTTCATTGCTGGTATCTCCGTTGCAAATAATTGTAAACTGTACATAAAACATAGCAAAAACATCAGTAAGATATTTTTCATATACATCCTAAGTACAATAACACTTAAGTTTACTATGGACTCCCTTACATGCAAGGTTTTTTATCTTTTATTAGAGAACTTATTATATCCGCCCAAGGTAATGTTAAACGTATAGGTTTTTATGACCTGATCACTGTAAGTAAATGGTGTTATGAGAAGGCTTGCAAGCCCATTACTAACAAAATCTTCAAGAACAGGATCAGCGCAATTATCGCAATTATGGTCAGCAAAAAACATTTGCGTTGTGAATTCTGGAAAATCCGGATGTTGAACTAGAAAGTTGATATGTGGAGCTCTATCACCAATTTTACCAGGTGCTATCGTAATAAAATTATAATAGCCAAGATTATTCACTACAAACCTTCCTGATCCAGCAAAATTCAGATCATCCTCTATATTCTTATCGTAATGGTTCACGCCGCGTGAATTCGCGTGCCATATAGAAACTACAGCATTTTGTATTGGTAAGCAGTTTATATCAGTAATTCTACCCACTATGTGTATTAATTCCCCTATTGCACTATTTGGAGAACCAGGTTTCCTTCTTAAATTGTTTGAAGAGCTAAAATTTTTTGGCCTTGCATCAAGGTCATATATTTCCGGAGTTTTAATGCAGTTGAGCAAAACAGGATCAGCTGCAAATAGCGGCAAACTGAATATCATTTGTACTAAAAGTGCTAACAAGATATTTTTCACATTCATTTCATTTATAATAGACTTCTTGCATAACCATATAACAAACTTTTATTGGAAATAGAAACGAAAAAACTTGCTTGACACCCTTCGCCAGCCCCCTTATCATGAAACTGAAGGTATTCAGTTATCTTCATCTGTGCAGATTAAACAGCAAGAAAACAACGTAGTTGGCGTCTTATTTTTAATTTTTTGCACTATGTGCACCTTATGTCTTCACAATATTTCTAGGTTTTTACCTACACAAGCTGAAACGCGCTATTTAAAACATTAAAAAACGCCAACTTAAAAAATGGATAGTGAATAACTAGCTACTCTAGGGTTTCTTTTGCCTTTTTTTCTGTTTAGTAAATTGTATCCGTTCAGCGGAGTGGTAGAATAAGGTAGACAAAGCAAGATAATAAAGATAATCATAGAGCAAAAGTGAGGTAATGTGGTAAACCTTTTAGAACTTTGCAAAAATTTACAGCAAAAAATAGGAAAACTGAAACAGAGATAGAAAACTTAAAAGCAGAAAATAAAGCTTTCAAGATAGAGAACGCTGAATTAAAGGAAAGGCTTGGTTTAAACTCGAAAAATTCATCTCTACCGAGCTCTAAAGAATTGTACAAAACAAAAAAGGACAAGCCAAAAAGCGAAAGGAATGTTGGCGATCAGGTTGGGCATAAAGGAAATTTTCATGCCACAATGGAAGCGGATAAAGTAGTAAAAATAGAGTTGCCTAATATTTGCGAATGCGGAGGAGAGCTTGTAATATGCGAAAAACCTTATGTTCACCAAAAAGTTGATCTTCCGGAAATTAGGCCTTATGTAGTAATTGGAACATGGTCGTTGTTGGAGATGCAGAAAAAGAAAAAGTAGCAAGTTACCAGAAGGTGTTACGCCAGATACATTTGGTCCAAGGGTTAAGTCTATAATTGCAGCACTCAGCGGATTTTACAAAAACTCAAAGCGTGAAGTGGCTAGTATCATAAATGACATTTTTAATTTGAACATAAGTGTTGGCAGCATATCAAATCTTACTATTACCCACAAATATAAATGTACTTATAAATAAAGTATTACAATATTAAAGTTTGCAAATATTGAGGGTATAAAAATGGCAAACGAGAGTAATGAATGGGCTAAAAATGAATTTGGAGATGCTGTACTTGGAGATAAAAGATTAACTGACCGATTAGTAAAGATTGCTGATAGTTTGATAAGTTTACCTGAAAGCTCAATTAATGAGGCATGCGGAAGTTGGTCAGAAGCAAAAGCAGCATAACGTTTTTTTCAAAATGAGAACGTAAAAGAAGTCGATATTCTAGCTTCACACATTGATAAAACAGTTGAAAGAACAAAAGCTCATAAAAGAATTCTTGTGATTCAAGATACAACTTATATTTCATACTCAAGCCATAAGCGGATTGGGAACTATTGCTGGAAAAGGAGCAGTAATGCATACAGCCCTTGCTGTTAGTACGGAAGCTGGGAATACTGGATCAAAAGATTTACTCGAGGCAACTCATTTCTGAAGAAGAAAAAAGACTAAAGAGCCATCGTAACAACGTTCATATTGAGGATAAAGAAAGTATGAAATGGCTAGAAAGTTTAAAGAAAACAAATAATATTATAGATCTGGCCCAAACCGAAGCTATAACTGCATGTGACAGAGAAGCAGATATGCATGATTTTTTTGAACTTGCACATAATCTTAACTCAGCAATTTTAGTAAGAGCTCGCCACAACAGAAATGTAAATAAAAAATTCATGCATACCAGGAACAAGCAAAAATTATGTTCATTTATCCAAGGCCTCCCTTGCGCTGGAAAAGTAGAAGTTGAAATCCCTGCCAGAGATAACAAGCAAAAAAGGACAGCGTTTTTAGAAATTAGATTCGGAAAATTTATCACATGAAGGCCATATAAAATGTAAAGAAGGTCACATAAAATATAAACCGACAGAGTCTACAACTTCACGCAATTCATGTTGTTGAAAAAAACTCTCCTCCCGAAGCAAGTCCTCTAGAGTGGATGCTTTTTTCCGGTCAGTACTTTTGAAGAAGCTGTTGAAAAAGTTAGTTGGTATTGTTTGAGATGGAAAATAGAGATATTGCATAAGATTTTAAAATCTGGTCTCAAAGTTGAGGAATGTAGACTTGGAACAGCAGAAAGATTAATGAGGTATTTAACAGTCATGAGCATTATTGCTTGGAGAATTTTCTTTATTACATCAATTGCAAGAACTAACCCAACATTACTATGTACTGCCTTATTAGCTGAGGAAGAATGGAAAGTTTTATATGTTAAAATACACAGGAAACCATGTCCAAATATAGCCCCTACTATAAAAGAAGCCGTTTCGTGAACTTGGAGGTCATTTAGCAAGAAAAAGCGACCCAAAACCAGGACCAATTACTCTTTGGAAAGGGTGGAGACGTCTCTTTGATCTAGCAGAAGGATGGAGACTTGCTCATGAACCTCATATTTGTGGGTAATAGTAAGGTTTCTAAGTGAGGGAGTAGTAGTAATACTGCTTCCTTACCTGACCAGTTTGCTCGTGATAAAGGTTTTGAGAAACGAGCTCAACTATATGCTGCTAAGGCTTACTCAAGGCAAGCTGATAAATCTGGTAAGTACATTGATTTAAAGAAGGTTTTCTTTATTGCTATCTCTAATTGTAATTTATTTCCTGATAAGCTTGATTATATATCCAGCCACACTATAAGAGATGAGAAAACCAATGAGCATGACTTAAAAGATTTTCAATTTGTATTTATTGAACTACCTAAATTTCCTAAGAATAAGGAAGAACAGCTAGAAAGCATAGTGGATCGTTGGTTATTTTTCTTCAGTGCGACCCGGAAAGCCGTGGTTTTGTGATGGTTAAATTCCATCTTCCCTAGACATCGGGGATAATGTATGTCTCACATTTCAAAGGATGGCAACCTTTGGGATGCAAGCATGAGATAAAAGCAGGTAACACTAAACCTCATGGTGAATCCCTGCAAACAGAGTTAGATATGATTACGAGAGGAACCTATGTTTAAATTGTCGTCAAAGCATAGTATGCGAAAAGAGGTTGAACTACGCATAGACCAAAATGGTACGAAGCAAAAGGGGAACTAAAGATTGAAGACTTTAGTTATTGATGTTCCCAGCTTCCGGCAAATAGTAGGAATCTAAGTTTAACGTGAAACGAAGCTATGGAACGGAGTAACCACATAAAAGCTCTTATATTCATTAAATATAAGTAGGTAGCCAACCACAAGCTGCTATGTGGAAGGATTGTTTAAGAAGCTAATGCCCAAAGTAATATCTGGGATATGCAGACGTAAACACTTTAATTTGGAAGGTAAAGTGGTGAATAGTAGTGAATATGTTATGGACCAGCAAAAAGCTAGGTATGAATGGAATGGAATTCCTTGGCGAAAGCTGAAGAAATCTTCATTTAAGCTACAAAAACGAATTTACCAAGCCTCTAAATGTAATGATATCAAAAAGATGCATAATCTTCAAAAATTATTGCTCAAATCAACAAGTGCAAAAACACTCGCTGTTAGGAAAGTAACACAGGACAATAGGGGGAAGAAAACTGCAGGTATTGATGGAAAGGCTAATCTTAATCAAAAAGAAAGATTACAACTATCATATTCTTTAGATATAAAAGAAAAAGCAAAGCCATCAAGACGCGTCTGAATCCCAAAACCTGGTAAGCCATCGGAGCATCGCCCGCTTGGTATACCTACTATATCACAAACACTTGTAAAAATGGCTTTAGAACCAGAATGGGAGGCAAAACTTGAGCCAAACACTTATGGTTTTAGACCTGGTAGATCATGTCATGATGCAATTGAAGCCATATTTGATGTGCTAAAACAGAAAACAGCATATGTATTAGATGCTGATATTTCTGGATGTTTTGACAATATTAACCATAATAAACTGCTTGAAAACCACACCAACGTTAAAGAAAATCATAAGAAGATGGTTAAGGGCAGGCGTTATGGAAGATGGAAAGTTTCAATCCACAAAACGTGGTACAATTCAAGGAGGCACCGTTGCTAGCTTGTGTTGCATTACACGGATTAGAGCAACATGTCAAAAAAGCATTAACAAACGAACTCTTTCAATGCATGAAAAGAAAATATGGTAGGATATCGCATAAAAACGCGCAAAAGTCTATTAGTGTAATTTTCTACTGTGATGATTTTGTCATCATACATGAAAACGAAGAGATTATTCTTAAAGCAAAAATTTTAGTTGAAGAATGGTTAGAAACCATTGGACTAAAATTAAAGCCCTCTAAAACAAGAATTTCTCATACATTAAGAACCATTGACGAAACAAAACCAGGATTTGATTTTCTTGGATTTTCAATAAGACAATATCCAACAAAAGAAAGTAAAAAAGGTTACACATTATTAATAAAACCAAGTCGTAATTCTATAAAGCAGCATACATTTGCTATTAAACATAAACTTAGAGAAATGCGTAGGGCGCCACAGGAAGTAATAATAAGGAATCTCAATCCAATAAACAGAGGATGGAGTCAATATTACTCTTCGGTAGTTTCATGTAAAATCTTTAGCTCATTGGATAATACTATACATAGAAAGCTCTGGAAGTGGGCAGTCTTTAGGCACCCAAACAAAGGGAAATGCTGGATAAAAAGAAAATACTTTAAAAAGTATAATAACGATAACTGGCGTTTTATGACAAGTAACAAGATACATCTTATTATACACAGCGATCATGTTATTAAACGACATATCAAAGTGCAAAAAACCAGATCTCCATATGATGGTGATTGGGTATATTGGGGTAATCGTCTTAGAGAAATACCAGATAAGCCATCGAGAGTAATAAAACTATTGAAGTTACAACAAAGTAAATGCGGTAATTGTAGACTATGGTTTGAAAGTGATGATATAATAGAAATACATCATAAAGACCGGAATAGACGAAACAATATGATCAAAAATTTATCTTTGTTACATGGGCATTGTCACGATGAATTACACAGGAGGTGTGCATGACAAGCACCAAATTAGAGAGAAGCCGTATGAGGCGCAAAGTCTCACGTACGGTTTTGAAGTCGAGTGAGGAGGGGCGACCTTCTTCACTTAGACAACAGTATGCAGATGAAACTACAGATGAAGACCTAAGAGCCTGTCTTGAAAAGAAATGAGAAAGAGAATATGATGAGATAAGTAAAAAATAGTAGGTAAAAATGTATCCAAGTGATATAAGTGACAAAGAATGGGAAATTTTGGAGCCAAGTGTTGCACAAGGTGCAGTAGGACGGCCAAGAAAGCACAATATTAGAACAATTATTAATGCAATAAGATACATAATGAAAGGTGGTTGCCAGTGGAGAATGCTGCCAAAAGATTTTCCGCCATGGAAAACGGTGTATGATTATTTTCTCAGGTGGCGTAATAGTGGCAAATTGGAAGAAATACACGATATGTTAGTAAAAAAGGTAAGAAAAATGGTTGGCAAAAATGAAATACCTTCGGTAGGAATAATTGACAGTCAATCAGTGAAAACCACTCAAAAAGGGGATCCAGAGGATATGATGCTGGCAAGAAAATAAAGGGTAGAAAACGTCACATCATTGTGGATACAATAGGCCTAATTATTACAGCTGATGTTCATAGTGCAGGCATTCAAGATCGTGATGGTGCTCTAAATCTTTTTACTCAAGCTAAACGAAAAGCTTCAACGCTACAAAGGTTTCTCGCTGATCAGGGATATATTGGTAAATTGCAAAATTACTGTTTATTGAAAACAGGATGTTTATTGACGATTACTAAAAAAGCAGCTGATGCTGTAGGATTTCAAGTTATTCCTAAACGGTGGATTGTTGAAAGAACTTTTGCTTGGCTTTCCAATTTTAGACGTATGAGCAAGGATTATGAGCATTCTCCTCTTACTTCAAAAACTAATATCTCCTTTAATATGATTACTATTATGCTTGCTAAATTAGCTGCTTAGTTCCTTTCAAGACAGGTTCTAAGAAATTTACTAAGCAGAAAAAAAGGCAAAAGAAACCCCGCGTTAGCTAGTTGTCACTCTCTAATCCTGCAAATTGGCGTACTATACTGTCTTAAACGACTTATAAGCGCGTTTCAGCTTATATAGGTAAAAACCCAGAAATGTTGTGAAGACATAAGGTGCACATAGTGCAAAAAATTAAAAATAAGACGCCAACTACGTTGTTTTCTTGCTGTTTAATCTGCACAGATGAAGATAACTGAATACCTTCACTATCATGATAAAGGGGCTGGCGAAGGGTGTCAAGTAGTTTTTAGCTCTGCCTTCTAAGGCTTTTACTCGTGACAACCACTGTGCCTGCGATCTTATCGTGCCAAGTTTGACAGCGTTTGTTGAAATTTGACCATAAAAAGCCCAAGAACAATGGTGCAACTGACAATATAAAGGAAAAAAATCTCTTTGTTGCTTGTTTTAGGGTCATCTTTTCGAAAGTTTGTGCATCCACAACTCTAAGCCCAAATAATAGTTTTCCAGGTGTAGTAGCAAACTTTACCCACATATATATTACATAGCAAAAGAGCATAATAAACTGGACTATTTGATTTAGAATCATTAATTTTACAAGTCTACTCTGCATTGCCTTTTCTTCTATAGAAAGTGGCACTTGCATTGGGGATTTTGCAGCAACTTGGCTGAATATTTTGCTATCCTCTGAGTTTGCAAAGAGCTGATTAAAGGCTTGGCTGCAAAACTGCAAGAACAAAACGATAATAATTAAATCAAGCAATACTGATATATAGCGCCTGAGGCCCGTTACATAACATATCCCATTTTCATCTTTCTTTACCTTTTGAATAACATTTATAGAAGAAAAAATAGAAAATAAACGATTAAAAAATTTATGTAACATATATATACTTTCCAATATTTAACGTGCCCCTGGCCGGACTTGAACCAGCATGCTTTTGCAAGCAACAGATTTTGAGTCTGCCGTGTCTACCATTCCACCACAGGGGCATTAAGTTTTAATGCTATAGGCAACACGGAATTAGTCAAATTTTTTTGCCTTTACATCTTTCAAATGAGGACTAAATATTCTACAATAATCAACAGTTACTCTCAAAACTTAAAATGAATGAATTAGCCAATCTCCTCAGTTCAAGAAGTGTAGACAAGGAAATATGTAAATTACCGCATAATTTAGAAGCTGAACAGATGCTTATTGGTGCAATGATTCGTGATAATAGAATCTGTGATGCAGTTGAAGACACAATTACAGCAGAAAATTTCTATGATCCACTGCATCAAAGTATTTTTACGCAAATATCTAAAACCAGAAAACATGGCATAGTTGCCAATGAACTGAGCCTTAAAATGTTTTTTGAAAACGACCAAGCATTTACCGAGTGTGGTGGAGTAGAGTACTTAGCAAAGCTTGCAGCGAAGGCAAGTATTGCACTTGATATTTATAGTTTGACTAGAATAATCCGTGATACTTACTTAAGGAGATGTTTAATTAAGCTCGGGCAAGAAATAGTTGGTGATAGCTACAACTACGATATTGAAAATCCTGCACAGGCGCAAATTGAACAAGCAATGACAAAATTGTTCAATTTGGCAGTAAAAAAACAAGGTGAGAAAACATATATAAAACTTGCAAGTTCAATTAAAGATGTAGTTGAGAAGATCAGCACACTGAAAAATAATCCAGAAGCGCTAGGCGTTACAACCGGACTTCAAGATCTAAATCAGCTTCTTGGTGGTCTACAAAAATCTGATTTATTAATTTTAGCTGCAAGGCCTTCTATGGGTAAAACAGCATTGGCGCTAAACATCGCACTTAATGCTTGTAAGATGTTGCAAAAAAGAGCAGATAAGCAACACTATGTAGCGTTTTTCTCGCTTGAAATGTCAGCAGAGCAATTAACTGCAAGGCTGATCACTATAGATTCAGGAATTAGTTATTATAAGGCATTAACCGGGAGAATTAGTGATTTTGAATTGCATGAATTTATCAATACTAGTACAGAATTATCTGAACTGCCTTTCATCATAGATGACACCCCTGCGCTATCAATTAGTGCCCTTCGCACCAGAATACGCTTGCTGTATCAATTATATAATGTAGAAGTGGTATTCATTGATTATTTGCAGCTAATCAGAGGAACAACAAAAAGGAGTAATGAAAATAGAGTGCAAGAAATCTCGGAAGTGACGCAGGGTTTGAAAGCAATTGCAAAGGAGCTAAATATTCCCATTGTTGCACTATCTCAGCTCTCTCGTTCTGTTGAGCAGAGGGATGATAAAAAACCACAACTTTCTGATTTACGTGATTCAGGGAGCATAGAGCAAGACGCAGATATAGTAATGTTTCTCTATAGAGAAGAGTATTATGAACTAAGAAAACAGCCAAATGAAGGAAACAATAAACATCGGGAATGGCAAGAGAAAATGGAAAAAATTAGAAACATTGCAGAGCTCATTATTGCAAAGCAGAGAAATGGACCAATTGGCAGTGTGAAGCTATATTTTGACTCTAACAGAGGTGCATTTAAAGATTACACGGAAAGGCATAGTTCATAGCTTGGCAGCAATCTTCTTGTTCCCAAGTTTATCAATTATTTTTTTTATGTAAAGATAGCTTGACAACTTCTTAAAAATCCTTTTATAATGGTATTATATTTTATAATACGTGAGATGATGAATAAAAACAATGTACCCTATCTTATAGCTGGTGCTCTGGCTACTGCAACTTTGTTAGCATCGGGAGTGTTTGCTGCAGCTCCTTATATTGGTTTCTTAGCTCCAGTTGCAGCATTAAGTGTTGGCCTGCCATTTATTATTGGTTATGCTGTGTTTTCTGTTGTAACTATTGCACTTTCGTATAAAGCAATTAGTGAGAACAAAACAAATTCTGAGTTAAAAAATAAAATGAAAGCTCAAGAGCAAACAATTTCTGGGCAGAAAACTCAACTAGCTAAAAAAGAAGCGGAAGTAAAAGCTAAAGAGGAAGAAAATTCTAAGTTAAAAAATAAAGTAGAAGCTCAAGAGGAAGAAAATTCTAAGTTAAAAGATCAAGTACGCACTCAAAAGCAGAAAAGTTCTGAGCAAAAAACTCAACTAGCTGAAAAAAAATAAAAAGATAGAAGAAGACAAATTAAAAGTGGCAATTGCTGATGGCACTGTTCAGCTTGCAAAAGGAACAGTTAATAGCGCTGTTTGGTTTGCAAAAGAAGCAGTTAATGGTGTCTTGTATTCTGGCAAATATGCTTACGATAATTATGTGCCATCAACTGAGTCTACAAAAGGAACACTTAGTGGTATTGGAGGTGGCTTGAAAAATACTTATGATGCGTCAATTGCATCTGTAAGAGGAACACTTAACAGCGTTGGAAGCAGCTTGTACAGTAGGATTTATGGTACTAAGGTTTCTAGTCCGGAAGAGCAGTTTAAGCGTGAAGATGGATCTAAACCTAGCATGCAAGAACTAACTCGTTTGGATTATTTAAATCTTGAGGTTCTTTCCAGTGAGCAAAAGCAACGAGCTAATAGTTTGGATTATTTAAATATTGATAACGTTCCTAAGCAACCTGATCATTTAAATGTTGATGCTGCTAAAAGTTATTTAATGAGTCTTTCTGAGATGTATGGTCCCAGAGTGTGATGGTGTGGATTTAGTATAAATAATTCTGGAGACTGTGTCCACTGATAACATATAAATTCATAAGGAGTAAGACCCTTAAGAGTTTTGAGTCTCTTTGCATAATTATAAGCCATAACAAAGTTATAAAGGTGTTCTTTAAGTTGCTGGTGCGATTGATAGTAATACTTCTTAACTGTAGCATCCTTTAAAGTTTTATTCATACGCTCGACTTGCCCATTCGTCCAAGGATGGCTAACTTTTGTCAAACGATGTTCAATAACATTCCCTTCGCAAACTCTATCAAATATATGTTGGAAAGCATACTTATGACGCTTCTGGTTTGTAAATTGTATACCGTTATCTGTCAAAATAGTATGGATTTTATACGGTAAAATTCTAATCAAATTACGTAAGAACTCAGCAGCTATGGGTTTTGTAGCACTGTTACGCAACTCAACATAGGTAAATTTGGATGTCCTATCAATAGCAACAAACAAATGTAATTTGCCCTCCTCAGTTCTAACTTCAGCAATATCAATATGAAAGTAACCGATAGGATATTGTTTGAATTTCTTTTTTGACTTAACTTCTCCATCAACAGTTGGTAATCTGCTAATGTTGTGTCTTTGTAAACAACGATGCAAGCTAGAGCGAGTCAAATGCGGAATTGTAGACTGCAGAGCGTAAAGGCAATCATCTAGTGGCAGTAGTGTATACTTGCGAAATGTAACTATTATAGCTTCCTCTTCTAGCGTTAAAACAGTCGATCTTGGACGCTTTGGACCCATATCAGCATCTTTCGTAAATGAACGTTTTCTCCACTTAATAATAGTTTTTGGATTAAGGTTATAATGCTTGGAGAGTTTTGCTATGCTCTCTTTTCTATTTTGTATTGCTCTACGAATCGTCTGTGTTGTTTTGGCGCACCCATGCAATATTTGTCCCATAACTCCTCCTTTGATGGTATTTTTTTCTCATATTTTATCATACCATCACACTCTGGGACTGTACATCTAAGGAATATAGCAGAAAAATCACCAATAATAAAGTTAGCCTACGATGAATTAGACAGGTTTAGCTGGAATGAAAAAGATTTAGTAGCATATGAAGAAAGAATAATGGATCTGCGGAAAGAAGAAGCCATTCTTGAATACAAACTTGAGGAAGGTATAGAGAAAGGAAAAATCGAAGTTGCAAAAAATTTACTTAAAGCTGGTGTATCTGTTAATTTAATAGCTGAATCCACTGGCCTTTCTCAAGCTGAAATTGTACAGCTTAAGCAAGAAGTGGCCTAAGTATCACGTTTTTCAGGGCTTTTTTAGCTCGGCAGTGGTCTGAAAAGTCCATTTTTCACTTTATAAAATGTTTATATTTTACCACCTACTTTATTTGAATAAGTCCTTCTGCCACACTCTGAACGGATACTTGAATCAGGCTCAAGTTGACAAGTAGATGTTATCTTGTTATAATAAATATTTATTAATTTAATCTTAACTTAAGAGGGTATTTATGGTAGCAAGTGATAGTGTTTTAAAAAGGTATGCGTTAGCCTATATAAAGAAATTAGGTAATAATAATATTGAAGGGTTTCTACAGTATTGTAATAATACACCGAATTTAACTTGGAGCAAGGAGAATTTTAAAAATGTGTATGAAGAATTTACACATCCAAATTCAAGCAATAGGCACGATACAGGAAGCAGAAATGATCAATATAACGCAGGGAATAACGCACAACCTACAGGCTCTCAGATTACACATATACATGTACACAATAGAGGTTTAGACTTTTGGGATTATTTGCTATTACAATGCTGGATGGATTCTTTATTCGGTGGACGTGGTCACACTACGGTTAATAATATAACGAATATTAACAATGGTAATACCACTCATCAAGGGAGAAAAGAGAATAAAAAAGAATCAGAAGACAGTAGAAAGCTATTAGCTTTGGGTATAGTAGCTGCAGTTGTGTGTGTTGCTTTCCATGCTGGTATGTGTTTTTGGTATAACAGCAGCAGAAAAGTGGCTAGAAAAGAAGAAAAAATAGATTACCTGGATAGTAAATTTAAAACGTTCAGAAATATAGAATTTGCGGTTGGCGTTGTTTCTTTGGCAGCTTTGGTAGCTTGTGCTGTTTACCCAGTCTTACCAGTGTAGGGTTTAGCTATCCTTGGCGTTAATTCTCTCGTATGTTTTGCTGGTGGTTTAGCTTTTCATATGAAGCATGAGGAAGAATCAGAAAATATCGAGAAAGCTGAAAGAGCGGTAGATAGCTATCTTAAACAAGTGCATGGTTATGGAGATTCTTCTCGTGACGCACCACCTCCTTACTCTCCTCAATATCCTAATACTACTCCAAGCGCTCCTCCTTACTTTCCTTAAAGCGCTTCTCCTTCTTATAGTGAATTTAATAATCCTAATGTGGAACAGCAGTCTGGGAATTGTGAGTGGTTCATGCGTGGTAAAAATTAACAGTTTTATTTTTAGCCAAATTAATTGAATCAAGCTACAAAACCTGCTAAAGTTAACTTTGTGAAAGCACCCTTAGCTCAGTTGGATTAGAGCATTTGACTACGGATCAAAAGGTCGGGCGTTCAAGTCGCTCAGGGTGCACCACATTTTATAGGAAACAGAAGTCACACTTGAAATTAATATATGTAATACCTATCTTTCAAGGTTAAGCACTAAACTATTATATATGAGCAAAAAAGACTACTATGATCTGCTGGAAGTAGGCAGAAATGCCAGTATTGATGAGATAAAAAAAGCGTATAAAAAATTAGCATTAAAATATCATCCTGATAGAAATCCTGGCAATCAAGAAGCAGAGGAAAAGTTTAAAGAAGTAACAGCTGCATATGAAGTTCTGTCTGACTCTGAGAAAAGGGCAGGCTATGACCGTTATGGCCACGAAGGTGCTTCTGGTGGATTTCAAGGCTTTAGCTCTGCAGGAGATTTTAGCGACATATTCAATGACTTCTTTGGTGGAGGATTCGGTGGTGGTGCAAGTAGATCGAGAGCAAAAAGAAGTACAACAGGAGTATCTGGAGCAGACCTACGTTATGATCTTGAAATTACCTTAGAAGATGCATTTAAAGGAATACAAGCGCCTATACATTATGTGACAAATGTAAAATGTGATACATGCCAAGGCACAGGTGGCGAAGGAGCAATTAAACCAGTTCAGTGCCACACATGCCAGGGAAGCGGTAGGATTAGAACTCAACAAGGCTTTTTTACCATCGAAAGAACATGTACTACATGCTATGGGGAAGGAGAAATAATACAAAACAAATGTAAGAAATGTGGTGGAAGTGGACGTAGAAGAGATGAAGTAAATATATCCGTTTCAATTCCAAAAGGCATAGAAGAAGGAGCTAAGGTAAGGATAAGTGGTAAAGGAGAAGCTGGAACAAAAGGTGGAAAAAGTGGAGATTTATACGTATACGTGAAAATAATTTTCCATAAAATCTTTGCTAGAAATAAAGCAGATTTACACTGTAAAGTGCCTATAAGAATGACACTAGCAGTGCTTGGTGGTGAAATCGATATTCAATCAATTGATGGAGCTAAAATAAAAGTAAAGGTCCCTGAAGGCACTCAAACTGGTACCAAACTACGTTGTAGGGAAAAGGGTATGCCATATATGAACTCACATGCTCGTGGTGATTTATACGTACAGGTAATAGTTGAGACTTTAAATCCAAAAAATTTAACTAAAAAGCAAATTGAACTATTAAAAGCGCTTGAAGAAGAGGAAAATGCAAGTGTACAACAGCAATCTGAAGGGTTTTTTAGTAAAGTAAAAAAAAAATAAGAAATCTGCTAAATGACATAAAGGGGTAACTGTTTACGGGTTTTCATTTAATCCTGCAATTCTTTGACCTTATTAATGGAAAACTTAACAATAGTGTTATTATTAGCCAACAGAAACTTCTTAGTTCCTTAAAACTATGTAAAAGCAATAAATTTCTTTATTTAAGGTCGAAGTTTTGCTATTCTCAGGTTTTAATAATTTAAATTTAATGAATATAAACAAAAATGAGTTTTTATTTCTTCCGCTTGGGGGAGTAGGAAGAATCGGGATGAATGTTAGCCTATATCATTACCAAGGTAAGTGGATTATGATCGACCTTGGTGTTGGTTTTGCAGATGAAACTATGCCAGGTGTTGAGCTGCTCATTGCTGATATAGATTTTATTGCTCAAAGAAAAAAAGATTTACTTGGAATAATAATTACACATGCACATGAGGACCACTGCGGTGCAGTGCCCCACTTGTGGGAAGAGTTGCAGTGCTCCATATATACAACAAAGTTTACGGTTAATTTTCTTAAAGAGAAACTAAAAGAATTTCGATTGGAAGGTATAGTGCCTGTGAAAGAGGTAGACATAAATGGCAGCATAAATTTGGGTCCTTTTACCGTCGAGTTTATAAATGTAACTCATTCAATTCCTGAGGCAAATTCAATATTAATTAGCACTGAAATGGGTAGTGCACTCCATACCGGAGACTGGAAATTTGATCCAAAACCTGTTGTTGGATTAACTTCTAATATGGAGCGTCTAAAAGAAATTGGCGATAAAGGTGACCTGCTTGCAGCAATTTGCGATTCAACCAATATATTAAGCAAGCATCACCCTGAGTCAGAAGGTGAAATTTATAATAATATTTATAACATAATAAAGCGGTCTAAAAAATTAGTTGCTGTTTCGCTATTCGCTTCAAATGTGGCACGAATTGAAACGATAAGCCAAGCTGCAAAAGCACTAAATAGAAAAGTAGTTTTACTTGGTAGATCTTTATGGAGAATAGTGAAAGTTGCGCAAGATAGTGGTTATTTAACTGATTCTCCTCAGTTTCTTGAAGCAAAGGAAGCAGTAAATTTTCCAAGGGAAGAACTGGTGCTACTTTGCACAGGTTGTCAAGGTGAGCCACTGGCAGCTACCGCAAGACTTGCTGCTAAGAGTCATCAAGCATTTAAAATGCAGCAAGGTGATACCATGATCTTTTCGTCAAAAATCATTCCTGGAAATGAAACTCGTGCGCACAACATGCTCAATGCCTTTATTGAGATGGGGGTAGAAGTTATTACTGAAAAAACAGAGCATGTTCATGCTTCTGGGCATCCAACAAGAGAAGAGCTAAAGGAAATGTATTCTTTAATAAAACCGAAGATGTCTATTCCAGTTCACGGCGAATATATTCACACGCATGCACATGTAAAATTTGCTAAAGAGTGCGGTGTGGCAAAAGCAATAATGATTGCACCAGGTGATATTGTTAATTTGGAGAACGGAGAAAAGGTTGATTCAATTGATGTTGACTACTTTGGTATTGATGGTATGTTGCTACGTCATCCGGAGAGCAGTGTTATAAAAATGCGTAAAAGAATGAGAGATGCCGGAGTTATTGTGGTAACAGCAGTTGTAAACAAGAAAAATAAATTGCTTGCTAAACCAAAAGTATTTGTACCTGGTGTTTTTGAAGTGCTAGAAGATGCAGCTACCATACAGAAAATTGTCAAGAAAGTTGAGTCGTTGTTTAGTTTGCAGCCAACAAAAAAAATTAAAAATAAGATTGAAAGTTCAATATTGAGTATCTTAAAGGAATATTTACTAAAAAGGCCTATAATTGAGGTTCAGATAGAACAGGTATGAAATGAATGAAGCTATTCGTTCATCTGGTGTTATTTATTTCGTTATTTATTCCTTATTTTACAAAAGCTGCTTTATATGTTGATATAAAAAAAAGCAGTGTTGGTAACATTGGTCTTGTTGTATCTAAATGTACATGTAAAACAGCGTTGGAAAGCGAATTAAGCGAAAATATTGCAAAGGTAATAGGAACAAATTTATCTAATTGTGGCTTATTTAATGTAAAACGTGGCGCGGAAGCTGAATCTAAATCTTGGAAAAGCGATACTGTAGTCACAGTAAGTTTAAGCGAAATATCTGGTAGTGCATTAGAGCTATCATTTCGTTTATTTGACGCTTTTACAAAAAGAGAATTACTTACTCAGTCAGTTGTTTTTCCAGCAAAAGACTGGGGAAAAATTGGTCACCTCGTTTCGGATGTGATACATGATAGATTAATTGGTGAGAAAGGGCACTTCAACACAAAAATCACGTATATCGCTGAAGAAAAAGATAGCAACTACAAATCTGTGCGTAAAATTGCTGTGATGAATCAAGATGGAAGTAATATAAAATACTTAACAAATGGCGATAGATTTGTGTCAACACCGAGATTCTCACCAAATGGAAAGGGCATTGTTTATATCTCGTACGCAAATGGTAAAAGTTATATAATATTAAAAAATTTAAAAGATAACACTGAATCAATAATCAGCGCATTTGAAGGAGTTGTTTCTGCACCAAGATTTTCTCCCGATGGTAAATCTCTTTTAATTTCCCACTCATTGGGTGGTGAAACGAATATATTATCTTTGGATTTAAGTAGTAAACGAACAAAAAAAATTACTAAAGGTTCAGCTATAAGCACTTCTCCCTCTTTTTCTCCAGATCAAAAGTATATGGCTTTTAGTTCTGATATAAGTGGGAGTCAGCAACTGTACGTTATCGATTTTACTAACAAAAGTAAAAAACCTAAAAGAATTAGTTTTGGAAGTGGAAGATATGCTACGCCTGTTTGGTCGCCAAAAGGAGATCTGATAGCTTTTACAAAGATTCAGTCAGGAAAATTTTACATAGGAGTTATGAAGCCAGATGGCAAAGAAGAACGTCTGCTTTCAGAGGGGCATAAAATTGAATCCCCGGCATGGTTACCAAATGGTAGAGAAATCATTTTTACAAGAACAGAATCACCAAGCAACTCTAAACTATATTTAGTAGACTTAGTAAAGAAAAATCAAAAAATGGTTTCCACTCCCACAAATGCTTCTTTACCGGATTGGTCTTATTTTTGAAAGTAGATCTATTATAGATTTGATATGAGCCTTATTTTACTTTAATTGCTTATAACCTTTGGCACTACGAAATACCCATGCTCAGGTTTTGTATTGGACAATATCTCTTTTTTAATGTTTTGAGAATTTATAACATCATCGCGTACATGAATGTCCTTGTCTATGCTGCCATAACGCATAGGAGAAACACCTTCAGTATTAACTTGCAATAAAGTATCATGTATCCAATCCAGCATTGTCAGTTCTTTGGAGTAGTGATCAATCTCGTCATTTGATAACTTAATCCTTACAAGCTGTGCAATTTTAAGCATTTCTTCTTTGGTAATTGTTATTTTTCTCTTATTTGCAAATTCTATTAGTGAAGTAATAACGTCTTCTGTTGACTTAGCTGGCATCTTTACCTCCTTGGATAAAGTGAGTTAAAATATCTACGACCGAAACAACTTCTATTTTACCAGTTTTTTCAAATTTGTGAAGTATGGTATCCGTAATCACTAATTTATCTAAAGAAGAGGAAGAGATTTTCTCAACTGCACTTCCTGAAAGCACGCCATGTGTGATGCATGAAATTACGGACTTTGCTCCGTGGCCTTTTAAAGCAAGAGCTGCATTACACAATGTTCCACCAGAGTCAACTATATCATCAACAATGACACAATTTTTGTTTGCAACTTCTCCTATTATGTTCATTACTTGAGATGTGCCTGCTTTCTCCCTATATTTATCTACTACAATAATCTTATCACTTAACCCTATCTTGTACTTTTCCTCTAAAGTCTTTGCAAAAGCACGTGCTCTACCAATTGCTCCAACATCAGGTGCAACAATTGCCAAATTTTCCGTGTGTATAGAGTCAACAAATGCTTCAAAGCAGTTCAAATTAGTTATCGGTACATCAAAGAATCCTTCAATTTGACTTGAGTGCAAATCAATAACTGCAACGCTACTTGCACCTGCAGTTTGAATAAGATTTGCAACTAATTTGGCACTTAAAGCAGACTGCACATTATTGTTCTTGATAATTCTATCTTGCCTGCTATATCCATAATAAGGGATAATTACTACTATCCTTTTGGCTCCTAATCTATTTACTGCATCAATTATAAGCAGAAGCTCCATAAGATTATCATTCACAGGGGGAGAAAGAGATTGTATTATATATACTTCTTGATTATATAGATCATTTGCTACTTCTACATTTACCTCACCATCGGTAAACTTTGATATCCAAGCAGAGGATGGTTGAACATCTAGCCGGTTAACTACTGATTCCCCTAATTCCTTACTAGCATTACCTATTATTATCTTCATAACGCACTAATTGAGTTTTTAAGATTATACAGAAATTGTGAAATAATTGAAATGTAAGTGTCTTTATCTAGCATTCTTGTCGGTGAATTAGATACCTCTTGTACAATGACCTGTCATTTTCACGCGTTGTTTCAATATACAGACCCAAATTGAAACAACTATACAAAATCCTGCTTATGTTTCAAGATAAATGACTTTAATGAAATATAATTTATCTAGTCATTTGTATCTGCTAACATACTACACTTCCCATTGTAGAGCCTCTGCAACTTACTGAAATTTATAATCGCTTTATAAAAAGCTTTATACTCTTTGCTTAATTGGAGGCGCTACCTCTGCACTTTCTGCTCTGTCTAGGGTACTACTTGGTTTTTCTGCAGTAATTTTTTGAATGCTACCATCTACCTTATTCTTGATATCTGCTCCATATGATCTTAATACTTCAATAGCTTTCTCGTTTCCACTATTCAGCGCAATATCCAAAGCATCCATTCCATCATTATTTTTGTGGTTGATAAAATTCTCTAACTCAAAGATTTTTATATATTGCTCAATGATGAATTCTACCACTTTTCCAGGGCAATTATTAGCGGCAGGAAAGAGTACTGCATTGTTATTATTGTCTTTCTTTGTTACATCTGCTTTGAGCTTGTCTATCAAATACTTGATAATTTCTATTCTGCTATCATCTTCTGCTTCAGTGCACTGCCTAGCAGCTAAAAACAGAGCTGTTCGCCCATTATTGTCCACATCTTCAATATCTTGTCCCTTATCAATTAAGGCTTGTATTATATTTTTGTTCCCATATAAAGCAGCAAAGTGAAGAGGAGTATACCCTTCGGTACTTTCTCTTTCATTAATCAATGCACCATGGCTAGCTAGTAATTCTATAAATTCTGGCGTATTTGCAAAAACTGCAAAGTGCATTGGTGTTAGATCATCTTTACCATGATTTTGAGTTTTTGCATTAACGTTTGCTCCATTTTTTATCAGCAATTTTGCTATTTCTAATTGTTTGCGTCCCATGGCAATATGCAGTGGCGTACGATTGCGTTCATAATGATCATTGACGTTTGTGCCACATTTTATTAGTAGTTCTGCAGCTTCAATATTACCTTCCTGAATTGCAACGTATAAGGAAGCATATCCATCTTTTGTTTCCTCTGTCATACGAAATTGCAAACATGTTAGTTCATATATTATTAAGGATTATTATTAAGTTTTTATTAATACAATATTAATGTAGCGGGATGACGAGCTTATCGTCATCCCGCCGCGAACCGTCATACCACTGCGAACCGTCATACCGCCGCGGTATCTCTAGATCCCGCTAACAAGCAGCGGGATGACGGTTTTTCAAATTATCGTAAGTCAGTTTAGCTATAGCTACAAGTTTCATTCTTCCCTTACAAATAACTTTACTGCGTCCTTTTTTCGGATTCAGAATTAGCAAGAAACGTTCTTGTAAGGTGGTCTACTAAAATTTTGCTTTATAAAACAATGTCTGAACTATGCAATTAATACATTATCAACACAACTGATTCATAAAAGCAAATATTATAACCACGAAGAGAGAAAATGTTATGCTTAGTTTAATAAGAAAGACCTTGAGAAAAAAAATGACTCATCAGAACCTGTCTTGAAAGGAACTAAGCAGCTAATTTAGCAAGCATAATAGTAATCATATTAAAGGAGATATTAGTTTTTGAAGTAAGAGGAGAATGCTCATAATCCTTGCTCATACGTCTAAAATTGGAAAGCCAAGCAAAAGTTCTTTCAACAATCCACCGTTTAGGAATAACTTGAAATCCTACAGCATCAGCTGCTTTTTTAGTAATCGTCAATAAACATCCTGTTTTCAATAAACAGTAATTTTGCAATTTACCAATATATCCCTGATCAGCGAGAAACCTTTGTAGCGTTGAAGCTTTTCGTTTAGCTTGAGTAAAAAGATTTAGAGCACCATCACGATCTTGAATGCCTGCACTATGAACATCAGCTGTAATAATTAGGCCTATTGTATCCACAATGATGTGACGTTTTCTACCCTTTATTTTCTTGCCAGCATCATATCCTCTGGATCCCCTTTTTGAGTGGTTTTCACTGATTGACTGTCAATTATTCCTACCGAAGGTATTTCATTTTTGCCAACCATTTTTCTTACCTTTTTTACTAACATATCGTGTATTTCTTCCAATTTGCCACTATTACGCCACCTGAGAAAATAATCATACACCGTTTTCCATGGCGGAAAATCTTTTGGCAGCATTCTCCACTGGCAACCACCTTTCATTATGTATCTTATTGCATTAATAATTGTTCTAATATTGTGCTTTCTTGGCCGTCCTACTGCACCTTGTGCAACACTTGGCTCCAAAATTTCCCATTCTTTGTCACTTATATCACTTGGATACATTTTTACCTACTATTTTTTACTTATCTCATCATATTCTCTTTCTCATTTCTTTTCAAGACAGGCTCTCAGGTAAACGATTCGAAATTGAAAGAGAAAGATGAAAAAAGTATTTTAAAATTAGCATCAAAAATAGAAGGCAAAAAAAGTAGCATTGCTGAGATGTACAGTCCCAGAGTGTGATGGTATGATAAAATATGAGAAAAAAAATACCATCAAAGGAGGAGTTATGGGACAAATATTGCATGGGTGCGCCAAAACAACACAGACGATTCGTAGAGCAATACAAAATAGAAAAGAGAGCATAGCAAAACTCTCCAAGCATTATAACCTTAATCCAAAAACTATTATTAAGTGGAGAAAACGTTCATTTACGAAAGATGCTGATATGGGTCCAAAGCGTCCAAGATCGACTGTTTTAACGCTAGAAGAGGAAGCTATAATAGTTACATTTCGCAAGTATACACTACTGCCACTAGATGATTGCCTTTACGCTCTGCAGTCTACAATTCCGCATTTGACTCGCTCTAGCTTGCATCGTTGTTTACAAAGACACAACATTAGCAGATTACCAACTGTTGATGGAGAAGTTAAGTCAAAAAAGAAATTCAAACAATATCCTATCGGTTACTTTCATATTGATATTGCTGAAGTTAGAACTGAGGAGGGCAAATTACATTTGTTTGTTGCTATTGATAGGACATCCAAATTTACCTATGTTGAGTTGCGTAACAGTGCTACAAAACCCATAGCTGCTGAGTTCTTACGTAATTTGATTAGAATTTTACCGTATAAAATCCATACTATTTTGACAGATAACGGTATACAATTTACAAACCAGAAGCGTCATAAGTATGCTTTCCAACATATATTTGATAGAGTTTGCGAAGGGAATGTTATTGAACATCGTTTGACAAAAGTTAGCCATCCTTGGACGAATGGGCAAGTCGAGCGTATGAATAAAACTTTAAAGGATGCTACAGTTAAGAAGTATTACTATCAATCGCACCAGCAACTTAAAGAACACCTTTATAACTTTGTTATGGCTTATAATTATGCAAAGAGACTCAAAACTCTTAAGGGTCTTACTCCTTATGAATTTATATGTTATCAGTGGACACAGTCTCCAGAATTATTTATACTAAATCCACACCATCACACTCTGGGACCATACATAGCTTCAGTTTCATGATAAGGGGGCTGGCGGAGTTTGTCAAGGAAGTTTTTCGTTTCTGTGAACCACCTGCTAACCGACAGCTAACATTAACTACCGATATCGTATCTGAAGAAGCCCCCTGGCCATTCTAAAAAATTTAATGCTGAGTACACCTTACTTTTGGCTTCCTCTATAGTGCTCCCTTCTGCTACTATATTTAGCACTCTTCCGCCATCGGAAACTAAGTTACCACTTTCATCGAATTTAGTACCAGCATGAAACACCAACACACCAGGAATGCTTTCAATCTTATCTAATCCTTTAATTACTTCTCCCTTTTGATAATCACCCGGATAGCCTTTACTTGCAACAACTACACAAACTGTAGATTTGTTGTTAAGTTCCACCATTTTGACATTTAACTTTCCTTCTGCAACTGACAACATCAATTTTAACAAATCGCAATTTGAATCAAATCTAGGTAATATAGATTGCGTTTCTGGATCACCGAATCTAACGTTATACTCGAGAAGTTTTGGGCTATCTTTGCAAATCATTAAACCAGCAAAGAGTACTCCTTTATAAGACGTACCCATGTTAACCAATGCTTGAGCTGTAGGGTATATTATTTTTTGGATAATTTTTTGCTCCATGTCCTTACTTATAATTGAAGGTGATGAGTACGACCCCATACCTCCAGTATTTTGGCTTTCATTACTTTCATCAACTCTCTTATAATCTTTTGCACACCCAAGAGTTACTACTTTCAACCCATCAATAAGAGCAAAAAAACTTACTTCTTCTCCAATTAAAAATTCTTCTATGATTATTTCTTCACCTGATTCACCAAATTTTTTCTCCACTAGCATTGAATCTATTGCTGAAAAAGCTTCGCTTTCTGTATTACATATAACCACCCCTTTTCCTGCTGCAATTCCATTTGCTTTCACTACAAGTGGAAACTTTATTTTATTGCTACGTACAAAATCTTTAGCTAACCCTTCATCAACAAAACACTCGTACTTGGCAGTTGGTATACCATATCGTTTACATAGTCCCTTGGTGAAAGACTTCGATCCCTCAAGTTTTGCAGTTGCTTGACTTGGAGCAAAAACATTTATTCCCTCTGCAACTAAATCATCAGCAAGCCCATCAATTATTGGTTGTTCTGGACCAATAACAACCAACTCTATATTTTCTCTCTTGCAAAATTGTGTAACATCCACTGAATTTTGAATATTTACATCCACAAGAGCCCCAAGATCTTTCATAGCTTGGCGACCAGGAGTTACATATAACTCAGTCAAGATAGGAGATTTTTTTAGAGCCCAAAGTAGAGCGTGCTCACGCCCACCAGAACCTATAACCAGAACCTTCATCTTTATTTCCTCGCTTTTCTATATGTCAAAATTATTATTTGCTTATAACAGTATCATTACTCATGTATTTTTGCAACACGTTTGGTATTGCAATCGACCCGTCAGAATTTTGATAATTCTCCATTATGGCAATAATCGTTCTTCCTATAGCTAAAGCTGAGCCGTTTAAAGTGTGAATATATTTTTTCATCTTTTTATCAGTTTCTGAAGAGTATTTAGCGTTCATCCTTCTTGCTTGAAATGCACCACAATTTGAGCAGCTTGATATTTCTCTATATTTATTTTGCCCAGGTAACCATACCTCTATGTCATAAGTCCTTTGTGCAGCAAAACCCATATCGCCACTGCAAAGCAGCATTACTCTGTATGGCAATTCTAATTTTTTTAATATCTCTTCAGCAACACTCGTCATACGCTCAAGCTCATCATTTGATTGGTCTTCAGTTGTGATGCTTACCAACTCCACTTTACCAAATTGGTGTTGCCTTATCATGCCCCTGGTATCGCGACCTGCACTACCTGCTTCTTTACGAAAGCACTCCGAATATGCAGTAAAGCGAATAGGCAGTTCTTTTTCTTCCATTATTTTGTCAGCAACTAAATTTGTTAAAAACACTTCACTTGTGGGAATCAACCTCAATTCGTCGGTAGTTAAATACGAATCGTCAGAAAATTTCGGTAGCTGACCAACATTATACATAGCTTCGTTTTTCACCAAAGCCGGGTGGTACACCTCAGTATAGCCAAATTCATTAACATGCATTTCAAGCATACAATTTATTAGCGCTCGTCCAAGCTTAGCTAACTGTCCTTTTAATATCGTAAATCTTGATCCGGAAATTCTCGCCGCTTGTTCGAAGTCCATTAAACCTAATTTTTCTCCGAGTTCATAATGAGATTCTGGTACAAAATCAAACTGTCTTTTTCCTCCATATCTTCTCACCTCTAAATTAGAGTTCTCATCTGCGCCTATTGGCACATCTTGCGCAGGAATATTCGGCAAGTTAGATAAAACATTCACTAACTTATCCTTTTCTGCTTGTTCTTTTAAGCTGATTGCCTCTATCTCATTTGTGATGCTTTTTGACAACTCTATTTGCTCTTCACAGGGGCTCTTGCTCATTTTAAGCTTTTTTATTTCCTCTGTGATTTCATTGCGCTGCCTATTCAAATCCTGCAGTTTAGTGGTTAATGATCTTTTCTCGTGATCGATTTCTAATATCTCTTCCGCAGTAGATTCTCTAATTCCCCTGCTTTTCATTGCCTTTTCAAATCCTTCAGGGTTTCTGCGTATATATTCTATATCGTGCATATATTGTGCTATTACTAACATTGTTACTGTACTCCAAAAGCTCTTAATATTCAATATATTCTCATACTACTAAAATTATTATGGTTGATTTTTTTGTTAGAATTTGTTTAAATTTAATTAACTTAGCGTTCATAGGGTGTAGTATGTTGGGCATTACAAAAAATAATCAGAAAGAGAGCACTTACTTTGCTGGTGAGGAATTCGTTATCTACGCTACTTGTGTATGCCTAGCAGCCACATTCGCTGCTGGCTGTTTAGGGGCGGTAATAGGATCCCCTCTATTGACCTTTCCACTTGCTATACTCATCTCTAACCCCGTAGTTTGGGTTTTAATGGGAACAATTCTTACAGTAGCATACAAAATGGTTGTTGAACCTTTATTTTACTTAGCGAAGGGTTATATTAATGGAAAAAGAGCAAGTCAAGGTGAGCAAAAAACTCCAGATGAGGATAGTGGTATTTTTCCTGGACCAGATAATGAAGATGGGTCAACTGTTTCAGAGAACAGTAGTCGCAGAAGTTCTATTGCTTCAAAAGATAGTGGTTTGGGTGGTAAAGAGTTTCATGAAAATTTGGACACTCTTGTGCATCAGACAAACAGAGGAAATTATGCTTACTGGTTATGTGATGATGACATTACACATATTGCAAGAGTTGTGTATGGGTACTCACAAAGTGAACATAGTAATAATAATGTCTATTTTCTTGCTCCTAGCTATTCTAATGGTTGGGACGAACTCACAAAAGAATTTCTTCAGAATTATAGAGGTGAATTAAAACAAAATTCTAAATTGATATTTACTTCGGTTCTTCATATTAACAACAATCATTGGGTAACTTTGGTTATTAAACCTGATGCAGGTGATAAAAAATTTAGAGCTTATTACTGTGACTCATTTGGTAATCAATTGCCAGATAATGTGCTAAATATTGTTAAAAGAGAACTGCAAAAAGAGGAATGGGTATTAGACATAAGAATTTCCCCAACTAAGCAGCAAAGTGACGGGTATAACTGTGGAATATTTGCGTTAGAAAATGCTCATAAAATTACACAAATGCTTAACGAAGACAAATCATTTGACGAAATTGACAAAAAGTTATCAGAATATAAATTTGATTTGAATGAGAAAAGAGAAGAATTTACAAGAGCGCTTATGGAAGATGAGAAATGTAAGGAAGATCTAAGAAATCGTAAGCGTCCGCCAAGGACGAAAACATCTCAGTCTTCTATTTCAAGGGAGAATGCAAGTTTGTATTGCATTATGTAATCAATGAAAAATTACCATTGACCTTATGCCCCTCCAAATAGGAAATTTGACAATTGATTCTCCAGTTATTTTAGCTCCAATGTCTGGAGTGACTGATTATCCGTTTAGAAGTATTGTGAAGAAACTTGGTGCAAGTTTGTTAGTTTCAGAGATGATCGCAAGCAGAGCTATGATTATGCAAACTCGCCAGAGTTTGCAAAAAGCAAAAGTCGATGCATTAACTGCTGTGCAGCTTGCTGGGTGTGAGCCAGATGTTATGGCGGAGGCTGCAAAATTAAACGAGGACATGGGAGCAAAAATTATAGACATAAACTTTGGTTGCCCTGTTAAAAAAGTTGTAAACGGTTATGCAGGATCAGCGCTAATGCGTGATGAGAAAAAAGCCGCTGAGATAATTGAAGCTGTGGTCAAAGCAGTGAATATGCCAGTTACGGTGAAAATGCGCACTGGATGGAACGATGAAAATCGCAATGCCCCGAGACTTGCGAAAATTGCCGAAGACTTAGGAGCAAAAATGATCACTGTGCATGGAAGAACAAGAGCGCAGCTTTATAATGGTCAAGCAGATTGGAAATTCGTTAGAAATGTTAAAGAGCAAGTGAAAATTCCAGTTATAGTAAATGGCGATATTAAAAATTTAAATGATATTCAGAATGCTCTCAAAGAATCTGGAGCAGACGGAGTGATGATAGGTCGTGGTGCCTACGGTAAACCTTGGCTGATTAATCAAGCAATGAACTTTCTCAGTGGAAGTGAAACTTCTGAGCCAACAGCTTCAGAGAGATTAAGCATCATACTCGAGCATTACGACAATATTCTTGAGTACTATGGAAATGACACAGGAATAAAGATGGCCCGCAAACACATAGGTTGGTACAGTAGCGGGCTTCAAGGCTCATCTGAATTTCGTGTGAGAGTAAATAACATGACAGATAGCACAGAAGTGAAAGAAAATATTATTGGCTTTTTTGGTCAAGAGACACACTAGCTGTACTCAATTCGACTGATCGTATGCCACTACGCTCTCTTCCTCACCAGAGTGTAAATGACAACCATTATCCATCAACCATTCCTCGTCATAAGTTTCAATATCAAAATATTTTTCATATTTATCCACATTATCACAAAGTGAAAGTGCTCTGATCTTATTCATAATCAAACCTGTACCAGCAGGAATTAATCTTCCTACTATAACATTTTCTTTTAATCCACTTAAAGGATCACTCTTCCCGCAGAATGCTGCTTCTGTAAGTACTTTTGTTGTCTCTTGGAAAGAGGCAGCAGAAATAAAGGAGCTAGTTTCAAGACTTGC
Source organism: Wolbachia endosymbiont of Wiebesia pumilae (assembly GCF_017869285.1). NCBI lineage: Bacteria > Pseudomonadati > Pseudomonadota > Alphaproteobacteria > Rickettsiales > Anaplasmataceae > Wolbachia > Wolbachia endosymbiont of Wiebesia pumilae. The sequence continues at coordinate 430,158 of NZ_CP054557.1, read as the reverse complement.
CCTAGTAATCCCCTGCAGAATAGGAAGATAATGAGTAGGCCGTTTGCCAGAGTTACTCATAGCATCATTTTTCCTATCAACTTCCAGCTTGTCAATGCTTTCGCCAACCAAGTACATAGTATCACCAGGATCAGTAATTTCCACTTTTTGTAGCATTTGTTTTAAGATCACCTCTAAATGCTTATTGTCTATACGAACACCCTGCAATCTATAAACTTGCTGTATTTCAGAAATCATATAGTGCGCTAAAGCTTCTAACCCAAGCACACGTAAAATATCATGGAGATCAGGGTCACCATCCATCAATAGATCACCTTTACGTACAAAATCACCTTCATTGACTATTACATGCTTACTTCTTGATACCAAATATTCAACTGGAGAAATTTGTTCATCTACAGGTTTAATTAATATACTGCGTTTTCCTCTACGGTCTTTTTCAGAAAACGCTACATAGCCATCTATCTCACTAACAATAGCATGCTCTTTAGGACGACGTGCTTCAAATAACTCTATAACCCTCGGTAAACCACCAGTAATATCACGAGTTTTAACTGACTCTCTTGGTGTTCTTGTAATAACATCACCTGCATGAACCTTCTGGCCATCTTGTACATTGAGCACTGCACCGATTGGTATAAAATAACATGCTTCAACGCCACTTGCGAGTGTCATTACTTTACCATTATCGTCAAGCAGCACAATACGAGGACGTAAATTAGCTCCACCAGAATGCAATTTCCAGTCTTTTACTACTTTGCTTGATATTCCTGTAGATTCATCCATCACTTCAGTGATCGAAATTCCATCTTTTAATTCCTGATAAGACACTGTACCAGTCTTCTCCGTGATAATAGGCAATGTATAAGGATCCCATTCCGCAACTTTATCGCCAATTTTTACTGACCCACTCTCATCTACACAAAGCTTAGCGCCGTAAGGTACACTGTGCTTCAACTTCTCACTACCAAGGCTATCAATCAACACGACTTCACAGGAACGGCTTATCACAATTTTATTTCCGTTTCTATCTATAATTATATTACTATTGTTTAACTTTATTTTAGCATTAATAGAAGCTATAATATTCGAGGATTCAACGCCTCTAGTCATTACTCCACCTATATGAAAAGTACGCATCGTTAACTGAGTACCTGGCTCTCCAACAGATTGAGCAGCTATAACACCAACTGCTTCACCTATTGAAACAATTTTACCAGTTGCAAGGTCTCTTCCATAACATAAAGAACATACACCAGGACTTATTTCACAAGTTAAAGGCGATCTAATTTTTACAACATCAAGACCTGCAATGCTGATTTGCTTTACTTTATCCTCATCAATTAATTCCCCTGCTTTTACTAATAATTCTTTTGTCACTGGGTTATATATATCATTTGCAGCTGTTCTACCCAGCACAACACTCTCTAGAGATGCAACTATAGTACTTCCTTCAACTGTAGCTCTCACAACAAGACCATTTTTTGTTTTACAGTCATGCTTTGTAACTATGCAATTTTGAGATACATCAACTAAACGACGAGTTAAGTATCCAGAGTTTGCAGTTTTAAGTGCAGTGTCAGCTAAACCTTTACGCGCACCGTGAGTAGAATTAAAGTATTCAAATACGTTCAATCCTTCACGGAAATTAGAAATTATAGGTGTTTCTATAATCTCACCAGAAGGTTTGGTCATGAGCCCTCGCATTCCTGCTAGCTGTTTCATCTGTGAAGTAGAACCCCTTGCACCAGAGTTAACCATCATATACACTGAGTTGTACTTACTATTTCCATCATATATAGATATTGCTTTTAACATATCATTAGCTATCATATCCGTACACTTAGACCATTCATCTATAACCTTGTTATACCTCTCACTTCTAGTTATTAGCCCATCTTGATATTGCATAGAGAATTTCTTAATTTCACCCCTCGCGTGATCAACATGTGTAGCTTTAGTTTCAGGTATAACCATATCACAACGACCAAAAGAGACACCAGAAAATGTGGCATACTCAAAGCCAAGTACCATTAATTTATCAGAAAATGCCACTGTAGCACTTTGACCACAGTTACGATATACCAAATCAACTATACCAGTTATTTCCTTGACTGTTAATATCTGATTTATTAGATCGAAGCCTAGATTCTCATGCTTAGGAAAAATTTGCCATAATATTAAACGGCCAGGAGTTGTACAAACAGTTTTATAGTGAGTTTCACCGCTGCTATTAATATACTCCATCCTATACTTTATACTAGAATGAATATGTAAAGTACCATCACTCAAGGAATGCTCAACTTCACAAAAAGCACCAAAAGATGGTAAATTATCTTCCTTAGGTTCTTGTAAAGTCAGATAATATATACCAAGTACTATATCTTTACTAGGAACTATAATCGGTCTGCCATTAGAAGGACTTAAAACGTTATTAGTGGACATCATCAACACCCTAGCTTCAAGCTGAGCTTCCAATGAAATTGGCACATGCACTGCCATTTGATCACCATCAAAATCAGCATTAAACGCCGTACAGACAAGCGGATGAAGCTGTATTGCTTTGCCTTCAATAAGGATTGGCTCAAAAGCCTGAATACCAAGTCTATGTAGCGTAGGCGCTCTATTCAACAAAACAGGATGCTCTTTTATTACCTCTTCAAGCATATCCCAAACTTCTGGTTTTTCTGCTCTTATCAACTTACTAGCAAACTTAATAGTTGGAGCCATACCATACATCTTAAGCTTTGAGTAAACAAAAGGTTTGAATAGTTCAAGAGCCATTCTTTTTGGTAATCCACACTGATTTAGTTTCAAAGTTGGACCAACAACTATTACAGAACGTCCAGAGTAGTCTACCCTTTTTCCTAAGAGGTTCTGGCGAAAACGACCCTGTTTTCCTTTTAACATATCACTAATGGACTTTTTATATCCAACAGCACCAGCTTTATTTACCAAAGTATTACGACGACTATTATCAAAAAGAGAATCAACTGCTTCTTGTAACATCCTTTTTTCATTACGAATCATAATCTCAGGAGGATTTAAGCTCAACAATTTCCTCAACCTGTTATTTCTATTAATAATAGTCCTATAATGATGATTCAGATCAGAAACTGCAGGACGACCACTCTCAAGCGATACCAAAGGACGCAAATCAGGTGGTAAAATAGGTATAGTTGTAAGTATCATCCACTCAGGCCTATTTCCAGATTTAATGAAGTTTTCAACAATACGCAATCTCTTTATAATTTTCTTTCTTCTTATCTCAGAAGCAACAGATTCTAATTCTAGTCTTAAATCCTTCCTAATTTCATGTAAATCAAGGCGCGTTAGCAACTCTCTTATAGCTTCAACACCTTGCATAGCTACAAAACTATCGATCCCATAGCTATCTTTAGCTTCATTATAAGCTTTTTCACTAATAATCTCACCTTTTTCAAAAGGCGAAACAAGAGGATCTATTACGATATAATTATCGCTATATAAAATATTCTCAATATCTCTGAGAGACATATCCAATAATGCTCCAATTCTTGAAGGAAGCGATTTCAAAAACCATATATGAGCAACAGGAGATGCAAGCTCTATATGACCCATCCTTTCTCTTCTTACTTTAGAAGATGTAACTTCTACTCCGCATTTTTCGCATATGCGACCTCTGTGTCTTCTTTTTTTGTATTTTCCACATAAACATTCATCGTCATTGACAGGGCCAAAAACCTTAGGGCAAAATAATCCACCTTTCTCAACTTTGAACGTACGATAATTTGCAGTTGAAACATCTTCTATCTCACCACAAGATATACGCTTAATACTTTCAGGGCTAGCAATCGATATGCTAACCTCATTAAAAGGTTGTGCAATGTTAGTGTGAGATATATCTTCAATCACTACATCATTTTGCTTTAAATCTACATTTAAACATAAAGAACGTAGTTCTTTTATCATCACATTAAAGGATTCAGGAATTCCACATTCAAAATTACTGTCACCTTTTATTATCGATTCATAAATCTTAACTCTACCATTAATATCATCAGACTTCACAGTTAACATTTCCTGCAAAGTATAAGCAGCACCATAGGCTTGTAATGCCCAACATTCCATTTCACCAAAACGCTGACCACCAAAATGAGATTTTCCTCCAAGAGGTTGTTGAGTAACCAAACTATAAGGCCCTACTGAACGCGCATGAATTTTACCATCAACCAAGTGGTGCAACTTAAGCATGTACATGTAACCAACTGTAACCTTGCGGTCGAATTTTTCACCACTGCAACCGTCATATAATACAGCTTGTCCAGAGTTATCTAAACCAGCAAGTTCAAATAATTTTGCTATTTGTTCATCTTTTGGACCCTCAAATACAGGTGCAGCAACAGGAACGCCATCACGTAATTTGCGTGCAAATTCAATGAGATTATTATCACTAATATTACGAATATCATTACAGATAGATACGTTACTGCCATAGCTATAAACCTCAATCAGGAAGTTACGTAAATTGCTGTATGAACTTTTACAAGAGTTCAAATAGTTCTCTACTAACTCATTCAACTCGTCATTTAGTGCATTCTTATTAGGTGTATTTAAAACAGAAGCCGTTATTTCATCATCATCAATATTTTCAATTTTTTTATTATCAAGGTATGCTACTGCAAATTGTGTAAAATTATCATCGTTAAGGGACCTAATTCCCTTGCAAAAAGCACTTTTGATCTTATTGATCTCATCGAGAATATTACTTACCTTTTCCCCTAATTTTCTACAAGCCCAACCTACATGCGTTTCCAGTATTTGCCCTACATTCATTCGTGAAGGAACACCAAGAGGGTTAAGAATAATATCAACAGGAGTACCATCTTCCAAATAAGGCATATCTTCCACTGGCACAACTCGAGAAATCACACCTTTATTTCCATGTCTACCAGCCATTTTATCCCCTGGTTGCAGACTATGTTTCACAGCAATGAAAACTTTTACTGACATCGACACACCTTGAGGCAGGTCATAACCTTCATGTAATTTTTCTACTTTTCGCTTAAACTGTGCTATTGCATGTGATACTTTTTCATCAAAATCTTTTTTTAAGCTCTTAACTTGCTCAGAAATGGATTGGTTTTTTAATCCTATACCCCACCATTGCTCACGTTCAATAGAGTCAAATTTTTCTCGATCTTGAGAACCAGAATTAATAAGAAGTTTCTTCAGTTCATCATAGAAATATTCACTAGTAACATTGATTATATAATCTCGCTCTTCCTCAAAGTCATTTATCTCTTTTTGTTTGATGAGTAATGCCCTTTCATTTTCTTCAACCCCCCTGCGTGTAAAGACTTGTACATCAATTACTGTCCCTTCAACATCTGGAGATGTATATAAAGAGGAATCCGCACAATCGAATGACTTTTCACCAAAAATTGTCATTAATAACTTCGTTTCAGGAGGCAATGAAAGAGAAGGTTTAGGTGTAACTTTACCTACCAGAATATAGCCTGGACCAACTCTTGTACCAATTTTCACTATACCACTATCATCCAAGTGATATAGATTTTCTTCATTAACACCAGGTATAGCACGAGTTATTTTTTCTGATCCTAAAGGGGTATCATGTACAACACAGTCAAATTCTTCTATATGAATAGAAGTAAAGAGATCTTTTTTAACAACTTCACTAGAAATAATAATAGAGTCTTCAAAATTATAACCTTGCCAAGACATAAAAGCGACTAGCAAATTTTTACCAAGCGCCAACTCACCACTGTTAATTGCAGGACCATCAGCTATTACATCACCCTTTTTAACATAATCACCTACGCACACTAGCGGTCTTTGATTAATACAAGTATTATGGTTAGAACGCTGAAATTTCCTTAGATGATAAATATCTACGTCCAAGTAGTTAACCCTTTCTTTATCAAAAGCACGTATAACTATAGAGTTACTATCAGAACTATCAACTATGCCATCGCGTTTTGCTAAAACTACAGCACCAGAGCCAGAAGCTACAAAAGACTCCATACCAGTAGCAACCAGAGGAGCGGTAGGCTTCAATAAAGGTACGGCCTGACGTTGCATATTTGAGCCCATTAATGCTCTATTAGCATCATCATTTTCTAAAAATGGAATCAAGGAAGCTGCAACTGATATTACCTGCTTAGGAGATACGTCAATGTAACTAACTTGGTCGCTACTTACCATGACGAAGCTACCAGCATATCTACAGTATAGCATGTCATCAACAAAGCAATTATTTTCATCAAGCTTTACGCTAGTGTCAGCTATATGATGTGAGCCTTCGTCTATAGCAGAAAGATACTCAATTTGATCAGTAACAACCCTATTGACTACTTTTCTATAAGGGCTTTCAATGAAACCATATTTATTAATACGCGCGTATATAGCTAAGCTGTTGATTAACCCTATATTTTGCCCTTCAGGAGTCTCAATAGGGCAAATTCTTCCATAATGAGTTGGATGAACATCACGCACCTCAAATCCTGCCCGTTCTCTTGTTAAACCGCCAGGACCTAACGCGGATAACCTTCTTTTATGTGTTATTTCAGATAACGGATTAGTCTGATCCATAAATTGAGATAATTGAGAAGAATTGAAGAAATCTCTTAAGACATTAGTTAACACTTTTGGATTAATAAAATCAGATGGAGAAACTTTATCTAAACTAGAAGTGGACATAGAATCAACTATTGCGCGTTCCAATTTCAACAACCCAGTTCTAAATTGATTTTCTATAAACTCTCCAACTGATCTTACTCTTCTGTTTCCTAAATGATCAATATCATCTACAGATCCTTGACCGTCACGTAACAATACTATTTTTTTCACAATTTCAATAATATCTTCATGCGTTAAAACAGTTAAATCCTCATCATAATTTAATCCAAGGTAAGAGTTAAGCTTCAACCTACCAATGTTAGACAAATCATAATATTCCGGACTGAAGAAAAGATTACGGAAAAACTCTTCTACTATCTCTAAAACAGGAACTTCACCAGGACGCAAAACTCTATATATTTCATATAGTGCATCCTGATAAGACATGTTTTCATCTAAGAAAAGCGTATTTAATATATAAGGTCCAACAAACAAATTATCTATGTTCAACACTGATATTTCATCTACAGATAATAACTCAAGCTTCTTTATGTCTTCCAGCTTTATAGATTCACCAGCAGATAAAATTTTCGTAGAGCTAGCACTATCCATTAAATCTTCTGCGAGGAATAAACCACATATAGAATTAAACGGAACCAGATACTCTTTCAATTCATTATCATATAGCTTTTTAGCTAGTCTTGAGGTAATACGAACGTTAGCTTTAAGCAGCACATTACCTTCAATATCCATTAAGTCGAAAGGCAGCCTCACTCCTTTAAATTTATCAGGAACAAAAGGCACTTTCCAACCATCTTTATGTTTTACATACTTTATTTTCTCATAAAATCTATCGAGTATATCATTATTTGATAGACCCAACGCCTTTAATAAAACTGAAATTGGCAATTTTCTTTTTCTATCAACACGAAAATACAAATGGTCTTTAACATCAAATTCAATATCAAGCCAAGAACCCCTATAAGGAATAATTCTAGCAGAATAGATCAATTTACCAGAATTGTAAGTTTTTCCCTTATCGCTATCAAAAAATACACCAGGAGACCTATGCATTTGTGAGACGATAACTTTTTCCACACCATTAATGATGAAAGTGCCCTTATCAGTCATCATAGGCAACCCACAAAAGTGGACTTTCTGCTCTTCTATAGATTTTACAACGGTTGCAAGTTTAGAATGATCTCCACTCTCTTTAATCGATTTATATTCATCAAGAGAAATACCATCCTGCATAACAACAAGACGTATAGAAGCAATAACCTGAGCAGAAAAAGTTACACCACGCTTTATACACTCAGATTCATCATACTTAGGATCATCTACCCTACAACTTATAAACTCAATAGTAGCCCTACGCAAAGGATCATTTATTGGAAAGATTGTATGAAAGATAACTTCAAGTCTTTCATTACCCTTATTCTTAGGAGTAAAAGAATCATATGATTCTTTTTGAACCTTAACCAAATCCAATAAAGAATCTTTTAAATCAATCGACCTAGAATAAGAAACTCTAGGAACAAAAGCACCAGAAGCGTACATATAAGAAGAATCAACCATTAAAATACCCCAAACTAATTAAAAGAGCTATATCAATATAAAATTAATACATTAAATATTATTCAAGCTCCACTTTAGTTGCTCCTGCTTCAATAAGTTTTTGCTTGATTTTTTCTGCTTCGTCTTTAGGAACATTAGCAGTCAAATCTTTAGGTAAAGATTCAACCAACTCTTTTGCTTCTTTTAAACCCAATGTAGAATTAACCTCTCTCACAGCTTTAATAACTCCTATTTTTTTACTCGCATCAATTTCTTTAATCACAACTTTATACTCAGCTTTTTCTTGAGCAGCAGGAGCAGCAGCATTATCACCAATAGGAGCCCCAGCACCAACAGCTCCACCAAGAAAAGAACCAGCAGGCAACCCTATTTTCTCTTCTAAAACTTTTACAAGTTCAGAAGCCTCTAATAGGTTTAAAGATAATATTTTATCAACCAAATCACTTGTTACATTACTCATAATTACCACCTTACTTAACAACAAATTTATTTTTTAGAACTATAATAATCCAAAACTCTCATAAGCCTCATAGAAGATGAATTAATAGACAACGCTAACCGAGCAGGAATATCATAAGATATTAAACGCATAATTTTAACACGCAATTCATCCAGAGAAGGCAACTTAGCCAGTTTATTAACATCTTCCACTGTTAACAATTCATTTAAATGAGCTGCGCAAATCACAGACATTTTTTCTTTGTTAGCATTAGTAAAATCAACTATTAATTTTGCAGCTTCTACTATGCCACTAGAGTATATAATAGCAACAGGACCGGAAAATTTGCCTGATAAATAAGAGAATTTACCAGTCCTTTCCAAAGCCAAGCGCGCTAGAGTGTTTTTAACTACTAATACCCCACCTGCTATAGACTTCAGAGTATTCCTCAGAGTTAATGAATCATTAGCATTTATAGATTTAAAATTTACTAATATCAAGAAATCATTATTTACAAATACGTTTATTGTGCTCTGTATAAATTCATCCTTATCTTTACGCTTCACGGTATCACTCCCTTAAATTATATCTTCCACTTTGCCTATCTTATAAGCTTTACCCATAGTTGAATTTAAAAAAACACCCCTAAAGTAAATTCCTTTCGCAGAAATAGGTTTATTATCTTTAATTACTTTAAGAAAGGCTTTTAAATTTTCTAGCAAGTCATCAATATCAAATTTAATATTTCCTAATTTACCATGAATAACACCATTTTTATCTGTTCTAAATTTTACCTGACCAGACTTAATGGTTTTAATAGCTTCTGCAATGTTAGAAGTCACAGTACCAAATTTAGGGTTAGGCATCAGCCCTTTAGCACCCAATACTTTTGCAATAGGAGTGATTTTTGCCATAAAATCAGGAGTAGTAATGCACCAATCAACATCTAACTTTCTACCTTTTTTTATTTCTTCAACTAAATCCTCTCCTCCTGCAATATCAGCACCAGCTTTTTCAGCTTCTAATAAATGTTTATCTTGAGCGAAAACAGCTACTTTAATATTCTTCCCGATACCTTTAGGCAAAACTACTGTACCACGCACCTGCTCTTCAGATTTACGTGAATCTACGCCTAAATTGACTGCAATATCAACTGATTCATTAAATTTTGCTGAAGCAGACTCAACAATCTTCTTCAAACACTGCTTAGGATTATCATTATATGTATTCATTTACCTAACCTTCCACAACTTCTATACCCATAGATTTTGCAGTGCCTACAACCATTTTCACTGCTGAATCTTCATTATCCACTTTCATATCAACCATCTTGCACTTTGCTACTTTAATTATAGCAGACATAGGTAATTTAGCCACTAATTCTTTACCAGGATTACCAGAACTTTTACTTAATTTAGCCTCCTGCTTAAGTAAATAAGCCACAGGCGGACCGCTGACAGTAAAATCATGAGAGCGATCATCCTTTATGGAAATTCGCACTGTTACTAAATCACCTACTTTATAATTAGCGTTAGCAGCACTAGTAACTTTATTAAAAGCTTCACAAAACTTAGGAACAGGTATACCACGTGGACCAAGTACTGAAGCAATTTTCGGTCCTGGAACTGCTTTCCCAGCTTCCATAAGTAAGTTAATCTTAGCAACTATAACACTCATAATTAATCCTCTATTTTCTCTACTTGAGCCAGATCAAGCTCTATTATTGTCGGCTTACCTAAAATCGATACTTCCACATTAATAATTTTTTTCTCATCGTTTACCATATTTACCTTACCAGTAAAATTTTGAAAAAGACCATCATTAATTTTCACTTTTTCACCTTTTTCATAACCATAACCTAACTTCTTTGTCTCTTGAGCATTATAAAGTGCATTACACATTGAGTGAATCTCATCATCCAAAATCACCTTTGGAATATTACCGTTTTTCAAAAATCCATAAACCTTAAGAGATTTTGGTATATTATTGATAAAATTCAATACTTCATCGCATAAATTCACGTATAAAAAGACATAACCAGGAAAGCATTTCCTTCGTGTAGCAATTTTCTTAGATTTCAACTCTACTTCACTTAGCTCTTCATATGGAATAAAAACTTCCTTAAAGTAATCATTAACACCCAATCTCATAGAATTTTCCAATATATGTTGGCGCACTTTCTCTTCACAATTGGAAGCAACTCTCAAGATATACCATTTATATCTATTAAATTCTTTACACTTTAAACTTATCTCATCATCTGAAATCATCTCAAAATCACCAGATTCGCCACTGCAGAATCCAGGCGTTTGATTCAAAATATTTTTGCTTTCATCACACAGATGCATATATACATACACTTCACATAATTCTTTTATATCAGACTTTGAATTACATACCGTTTGATAAGGAATAAACACTTCCTTAAAATAAACAGCATTACTTACCAATTCGCGTATGTTTTGCTCATATCCATAATCAACTTTAATGATATACCATTTATATTCACATTCCATAAATAATTCCAAATAAAGCCTTAATTACGTAAAGAGACATAAAATCCACAAAACAGAAGAAAATCGAAAAGCATAATATAACAATCATTACAACAAATAGAGATGACAACACCTCCTGTTTCTTTACCCAAGCAATTCTTCGTATTTCTTGCTTTATATCACAGAAAAAACCACACAAACTTTTTAACATTTCCACCACAACATTAATGCAGGAGCGATAGGAATTGAACCTACAACCTCTGGTTTTGGAGACCAGCGCTCTACCAATTGAGCTACACTCCTATAACTCAAACTCTCACTCCAAAATTTCAGAAACAACACCAGAACCAACAGTTCTACCGCCTTCTCTTATCGCAAAACGCAATCCCTTATCCATTGCTATCGGTACTTGCAATTCTACTTCTACACTCACATTATCTCCTGGCATTACCATCTCCTTCCCATCTAGCAATTTTATGCTCCCAGTTACATCCGTTGTCCTTAAATAAAACTGTGGCTGGTAATTCGCAAAAAATGGTGTATGCCTTCCTCCTTCCTCTTTCTTTAATATATAAACCTCCGCCTTAAACTTTCTATGCGGTGTTATCGTCCCCGGTTTCGCTAATACTTGCCCTCTCTCCACTTCTTCTCTTTTTGTTCCTCTTAACAATATTCCTACATTGAGTCCTGCACTTCCCTTATCCAGCAACTTCTTAAACATCTCAACACCTGTGCATATCGTCTTTTGCGTCGCTTTCAGACCTATTATCTCTATCTCTTCTCCCGTCTTTATCTCTCCCTTCTCTATTCTTCCTGTTACCACTGTTCCTCGCCCCGATATCGAAAATACATCTTCGATTGGCAATAAAAATGGTAAATCCACAGGCCTTGGTGGAACCGCTACATATTCATCTAACTTTTCCATCAATTTATCTATTGATTTCTTTCCATATTCGCTGCTGTCATCCTCCAGCGCCTTGAGCGCTGAACCAACCACCACAGGCACTTCATCCCCTGGAAATCCGTATTTACTCAGTAATTCCCTCACTTCCATTTCTACTAAATCTATCATATCAGCATCAGCAACATCAGCTTTATTTATATACACCACGATATATCCAACACCTACCTGCTTCGCCAGCAATATATGCTCTCTCGTTTGTGGCATTGGCCCATCAACCCCCGACACTACCAATATCGCCGCATCCATCTGTGCTGCACCTACTATCATGTTCTTTACATAGTCAGCGTGTCCAGGACAATCAACGTGTGCATAATGCCTTTTTTCCGTCTGATACTCAACATGCGCTGTTGCTATCGTTATCCCCCTCTTCCTTTCTTCTGGCGCTTTATCTATCTGATCGTACGCTACAAAATTTCCATAATGCTTCGTTATCGCCGCTGTTAACGTCGTCTTCCCATGATCCACATGTCCTATTGTTCCCACATTTACATGCGGCTTTCCAAATGCTTCCACTACTGCTGTCATAATTATTACCCTTAATTATACTCTAACTTTAACTCATCAACCACATATTGTGGCACTTGCTCATAACAAGAAAAATGCATACTATACTGCGCCCTTCCCTGAGACATAGAACGCAAAACGTTGATATAACCAAACATATTTGCAAGAGGTACCGAAGCAGTAATTATTTTACTATTATTACCTAAATCGAGCATATCAGCAACATTTCCTCTTCTACTATTTATATCACCCATAACATCACCCATATATTCTTCAGGAGTAATGATTTCAACTTTCATTATAGGCTCCAGCATTTTTGGACCAGCTTTATTTGCCATCTCTTTAAAAGCACCTTTAGCAGCAAGTTCAAAAGCTAAAGGACTAGAATCAACCTCATGAAAAGCACCATCAAGAAGGGTAGCCTTAAAATCAATCAACGGAAATCCCAAAATTATACCACCTTCTTTTATCAACTCCAAGCCATTTTCTACCCCAGGAATATACTCTTTTGGAATAGCACCACCTACAATTTTACTTTCAAATTGAAACCCAGAACCAGGCTCAAGAGGTTCAAATTTTATTTTAACCTTAGCAAACTGACCAGCTCCACCAGATTGTTTTTTATGAGTGTAATCAATTTCAACAGATTTAGTGATAGTTTCACGATATGCAACCTGAGGAGCACCGACGTTAGCCTCAACGTTAAATTCGCGCTTCATTCTATCAACAATAATCTCAAGATGGAGCTCACCCATGCCTTTCAATATAGTCTGGCCACTTTCCGCATTTACTGACATTCTCAAAGAAGGATCTTCTGCAACCAACCTATTTAGAGCAATACCTAATTTTTCCTGATCTGAAGTGGTTTTAGGTTCTACAGCAATTTCAATAACAGGCTCAGGAAATTCCATACGCTCCAATAATATAGGAAAATCAACAGAACATAAAGTATCTCCGGTGGTTGTTTTCTTTAGCCCAACTAAAGCAACTATATCTCCAGCCCTAGCCTCAGTTATATCTTCTCGGTTATTTGCATGCATAAGTAACATTCTGCCAATCCCTTCAGTTTCGTTTTTTAACGCATTTGAAACGGTAGATTTAGACTTTAATTTACCAGAATAAATACGGATAAACGTCAAGCTGCCTACAAATTTATCCGTCATCACTTTAAATGCAAGAGCAACAAATTTCTCTTTTTCTGAAGGTTTGACCTCAATTTTCTTTTCTGAATCTTTAGGATCAATTCCAACAATTACATCAACATCAATAGGAGAAGGTAAAAAGTCAACCACAGCATCTAAAAGTGGTTGTACGCCTTTATTTTTAAAAGCTGATCCACATAACACAGGAACAAATTTTCCTTTAATGGTCCCATTTCTCACGCATTTTTTCAGTAAATCCACTGGCAGATCATTAGACTCAAAGTAAGTATTCATCGCTTCATCATCCATCTCAGCTGCAGCATCTAATAAAAGATTTCGATATTCTTGAGCCTTATCAAGCAAATCAGAAGGAATATCTTCATAAGAAAATTTAGCGCCCAACGTTTCTTCTTGCCATATAATGGCTTTCATAGAAATAAGGTCAATTATACCTTTGAAATCTTTCTCACTCCCTATTGGTAAATGAATAACTAAAGGTGCTGCACCAAGCTTCGTCTTTATCATATCAACACATCGATAAAAATTTGCCCCTATCCTATCCATCTTATTAACAAAGCAGATACGAGGAACGCTATATTTATCAGCTTGACGCCACACTGTCTCAGATTGAGGTTCAACTCCAGCAACTCCATCAAATACAGCAACTGCACCATCCAAAACCCTTAAAGATCTCTCAACTTCAATAGTGAAATCAACGTGACCAGGAGTGTCTATTATATTGACCCTATGATCATTCCAAAAACATGTTGTTGCAGCAGATGTGATTGTAATACCACGCTCTTTTTCCTGCTCCATCCAATCCATAGAAGCTGCACCATCGTGCACTTCACCAATTCTATTTTGCTTACCAGTATAAAATAAAATACGCTCTGTTGTGGTAGTCTTACCAGCATCTATGTGAGCCATTATCCCTATATTTCTGTATTTAGATATTCCAATTTCCATATCACAATTAATTAGCTAACATTAAAAACGAAGATGAGAAAATGCCTTATTAGCTTCAGCCATTTTATATTTTTCTTCGCACATCTTAAACGCACCACCGCGTTTATTATAAGCATCCAGTATTTCAGATTGCAAACAATCAACAGTGGTTTTTCCACTCTTTTTTCGAGCAGCAGAAGTTGCTTTAGCAATCCACCTTAACGCTAAAGAAACCGCTCTATCTTGTCGAACTTCAACAGGTACTTGATAAGTTGCACCACCAATGCGTCGAGAACGCACTTCTATAGAAGGAGTAACATTTCCTACTGCTGTCTCAAAAATTGATAACCCACCTTCGCCTATTTTCTTTTCAGCTAAAGACAAAGCGTCATAGATAATCTTTTCTGCAGTAGATTTTTTACCACATTTCATGATTGTATTAATGAAACGCATCAGCAAAACACTGCCGTAACGCGAATCAGGACTTATTTCTCTTTTTTTTGCTTTATTCCGACGAGCCATAAACTTTAACCAGATTTCTTTACACCATATTTTGAACGAGCTTTCTTTCGATTTTGCACACCACGCAGATCAAGGGCACCTCTTATTATGTGATAACGCACACCTGGCAAATCTTTAACCCGCCCACCACGTATCAAAACAACAGAGTGTTCTTGTAAATTATGACCTTCACCAGGTATATAAGCCGTCACTTCACCATACCCACTAATTTTTACTCTGGCTACTTTACGGAGTGCTGAGTTAGGCTTTCTAGGAGTTGTAGTATACACCTTAGTGCAAACACCTCTCCTTTGAGGGTTGCTTTCTCCCAAAGCTGGTACCTTTTTCTTATGGGTCAATCCTAATCTACCCTTACGTATTAATTGATTTATCGTAGGCATATGTTATAAACTCAAGCTCATTAAAATAACTAAGTTTTTAGTTATAAAATAATAAACCTCAATAGTCAATATAAAAATAAACATTACTACTCTAATAATTAAGCTCAACTGCCTTGAAAGCCATCAGTAGACTTCTTGCACTACCTCCCAAGCCACAACTGTCATTCAGTAGAAACGAAAAAACTTACTTGACACCCTTCGCCAGCCCCATTATCATGGTACTGAAGGTATTCATTTATCTTCAATCTGTGCAGATTAAATGACAACAGTATTACGTAATTGGCGTCTTATTTTTAATTTTTTGCACTATGCACACTTTACTTCTTCACAACATTTCTGGGTTTTTACCTATATAAGCTGAAACGCGCTTATAAAGCGTTTAAGACAGTATAGTACGCCAATTTGCAGGATTAGAGAGTGACAACTAGCTAATACGGGATATCTTTTGCCTTTTTTTTGCTTAGTAAATTTCTTAAACATTTAAACTAAGGTGAGTTGCATTTAAAAGCAGCTAAATTGCAGTGTTTAAGACTTAAAAAACGCCAATACTGAAAATAGACAATGACTAGGGCTTCTTTTGCCTTTTTTTTGCTTGGTAAATTTCTTAATATTTATGGCAACATGAACTGGGCAGGAAGGTGTCATTCCAGTGCTTGACACTGGAATCCAGTTTTCCATATAATCTCATCGAAAATGTTGTAACCACTTTCTGTGCTAGTTTGCTTGCTTACAAGCAAACTTTTCTGGATCTCAGAGCCTGTCTTGAAAAGAAATGAGAAAGAGAATATGATGAGATAAGTAAAAAATAGTAGGTAAAAATGTATCCAAGTGATATAAGTGACAAAGAATGGGAAATTTTGGAGCCAAGTGTTGCACAAGGTGCAGTAGGACGGCCAAGAAAGTACAATATTAGAACAATTATTAATGCAATAAGATACATAATGAAAGGTGGTTGCCAGTGGAGAATGCTGCCAAAAGATTTTCCGCCATGGAAAACGGTGTATGATTATTTTCTCAGGTGGCGTAATAGTGGCAAATTGGAAGAAATACACGATATGTTAGTAAAAAAGGTAAGAAAAATGGTTGGCAAAAATGAAATACCTTCGGTAGGAATAATTGACAGTCAATCAGTGAAAACCACTCAAAAAGGGGATCCAGAGGATATGATGCTGGCAAGAAAATAAAGGGTAGAAAACGTCACATCATTGTGGATACAATAGGCCTAATTATTACAGCTGATGTTCATAGTGCAGGCATTCAAGATCGTGATGGTGCTCTAAATCTTTTTACTCAAGCTAAACGAAAAGCTTCAACGCTACAAAGGTTTCTCGCTGATCAGGGATATATTGGTAAATTGCAAAATTACTGTTTATTGAAAACAGGATGTTTATTGACGATTACTAAAAAAGCAGCTGATGCTGTAGGATTTCAAGTTATTCCTAAACGGTGGATTGTTGAAAGAACTTTTGCTTGGCTTTCCAATTTTAGACGTATGAGCAAGGATTATGAGCATTCTCCTCTTACTTCAAAAACTAATATCTCCTTTAATATGATTACTATTATGCTTGCTAAATTAGCTGCTTAGTTCCTTTCAAGACAGGTTCTCAGTGTCTGGGCACTGGGATGACAGGGGAGGGAGGCTACTTGGATGACACCATTCTTTTTCCTGGATCCAAGTAGTCAGGGCACTGGGATGACAGGAGAAGGTACTAGGATGACACCCTGACCTCGTCGTCCCGCTACGTGTTAGCGGAATCTAGAGATACCGTGACGGTATGACGTAAAGCTCGCATTAGCTATACTTTTATGCTCACCAACTTAGCTGGATCCAAGTAGTCAAGCTACTTGGATCTGCAAATTGCAATGTTCGTACAGCTGCGTGCTTGACACTGGGATTTAGTGCAGCTACCCTAAACTGGAAGCTCATCTTGCTATTTTTGGCTGAAAGAAACATATTTTTAGAATAATGAAAACAATCAGCACTTTAATTCAAGAAGGATCGGAGTTATTATCGTCACATAAAGTTGAATCACCACATTTAGATTGTGAAATCATCATGCAGCACGTACTTGGAGTGGAAAGATCATTTATAATTGTGAACCATGCTGATCAAGTGCCGATGGAGAAAGAACTTTTATTTTGGAAATTAACAAAAAAAAGAGCGGAAAGATATCCAATATCGCAAATAATAGGTAATCGTGAATTCTGGAGTAAAAATTTTATAGTTAACCAGCATGTTTTAGATCCAAGGCCAGATAGTGAAACAATAATCCTAGCAGTGTTAAAATATTACCCAAACAAAAAACAGAAACTAAAAATTGCAGATTTTGGTACAGGCACAGGTTGTTTATTGATATCCGTACTTAGTGAGTATGAATATGCTGTTGGCGTCGGTTTTGAAAAAAGCTTGGAAGCATATAAAGTTGCCTATCAGAACACAAAAAAACATGATCTTCTCAGCAGAGCCAAAATATTTCCAAGTTCGTGGACAGAGTGCAGAGGTTCATTCGATCTTATAATCAGTAATCCTCCATATATTAAAAGAAGCAAATTGAAAGACTTGCAAGCTGAAGTGCAAAAGGAACCAAGAATTGCCCTTGATGGTGGTATTGATGGTTTGAGCTGTTACTTGAGCATTTTTCCAATATTGAGAAAGTGCCTTAAAAAAAATGGGTTTGCGATATTGGAGATAGGTGAAGATCAAAGCAATATTGACAAAATAATCCCCTCATACGAATTAGCTTTTCAGGAATATGTATATGACTTAGCGGGAATGAAGAGATGCATTGTTGTGAAAAGAACATAGCTAATGTTTTTTTGCCTTCATCCCATATTATCCTATATCATCCCAGTACCCTCTACCTAGTCATCCAAGTAGCGTGACTACTTGGATCTATATTTAACTAGATCCTATGGTCAAGCCATAGGACGACAGGAACGGTTTTATGCATTTTTTAAAGGGCAACATGTTTAAGCTTTGCTGGCAAAATGGAAAGTAAGACCAGCCTCTATACCGTGTGTGTGAAATAGTTGATTACCTATATTTATTTCCTCAGTTACTTTGCTACCTGAGCTAGGATTAAGCTTCTTTTTTTTATCATTATTAGGGTCGTCTACCACTTGTCCTAACCTTTTTGCTGTAAGCTTAATATCGCTACCAATAGCACCAAAACCTCTATATCCAATATGCATATTTACACCTTCGTTTATGCGATAGTCAAAGCCAGCTTTTAATTGACCTGCGGGTCTTATTGACGGTTTTTCAAACATCGTCATTCTTGTTGCACCGATCCCAATACCAACGTAAGGAGAAAAAGAGAAACGGTCACTTTTCCAATGATGATAAACATTTGCCATTACAGATATGTTCTCAATTTGGTCATGACTAACTGCAGCACTATAGAGATAAGTTTCTTTATTAGGATCCTCACCAGTCTCCTTTAGGTATGAAACAGTTATTTGGCTACTTGTTAAACCAATATTATCCACTTTTACAGAAGAATACATCCCTTCCAATTCAGCCCTATAGCTGTTGTTACCCAATTCTCCTGTGTAACCAAATGCCACATTTGCAGCAAAAGGTGGATTATAATCTCCTTTATACTCACTTAGTGACTGACCTTCTGTGTTCTGAGCACCCCTGTCATTTATAGACAAATTTTTGATACCTGTAGTGCTTGTTTTTAGTACGCTTGTGTTATTTAAATATTGACCGTAATACCCACTACCAAAGTAAAACCCTTCTGTTTCACTTGCAAAAGATTGTTGTGACAACAATAAAGCAAATGCTGTAACCGCTAATGTTTTTTTACTAATCATTATTACTCCCCTAGTTAAAATAGCTAATCTAATACTAATTAATTAAAAATGGCTTAATATGAAAAACCTAATTATTTGCATAACTTGCACTTTTCTGAGCTAAAAATAGGCAAAGTTAACCTTACTTCTCGTCATTTTTTAATTTATCCTCATCTTCAAATTCATCCTCCTCTTCTTCGTCATCAAACCCATCATCGCTCCTATCCTCATCTTCCTCGTCATCATCTTCAAACTTATCGTCGATATCTTCATCATCAATATCTTCGTCTGCAAATTCATCTGATTCATCATATACTGCATCTTCGGTTTTAGTTTCAGCAGGATAATCAACTGAATTAGGTCCCTCAAGAACATTATTCCCCTCGTTATTAACCTTATCTTTGCTCGCAGCGGCAGAAAGAACTTTGTTTGGGTCATATGGTTCTTGTGTAGGCACACGAGTTTGTTTGAGCAGCCTTCTTGTGAAGGTGGTATCACTGTAGTACAAAATTTTCTTTGATTTAATTGGGTAAGTCGACTCTATTAAAATTATCTGATCGTCACGTGGCAACATAATAACTTCTTGAGGCAATAGCAATGCTCTCTGTATTTCAGAGATATGTAATGACCTTGAAGCAGGATTTAAATCTAAAAATTTAGGCTTATTCAACGATTCTTGTTGTACAGTTTTGTTTCCTATAAGTTGCGATATTAAATTAGCTGTTTCAATATTATTGGCTGCAAAAGTTATTCTGTAAGTCGAGTTTGACAAAAAGGAGTTCATCCCTGCTTCTTCGTATATTCCTTTGAGCTGCTCAGTATCTTGAACAATTAAGAATAACCTAACTCGATAACCACGAAAATATGCAATACCTGTTTGAAATTGCTCCATTTTTCCAAGTGTAGGAAACTCATCCATTAAAAACAATACGCCATAAGGCTCGTCATCCGATGGCAATTTTCTACATAAAAACTCAGTTGCCTGTTGGTAAAAAACCTGCATTAAAGGCCTGAGCCTAGTCAAGTTGTCAGGAGTTAAACCAACATAAACTGTAATTTTCTTCTTTTTAAAATCTAGAATATTAAAATCACTTGACGCAGTTGCAGTATCAATCAATGGGTTTGCCCACAATTCAAGTGATGAGTTCATGGTTGATACAACACCTGACCTTTCTTTATCAGCTTTTTGTAAAAAAGCTGCAATATTCATATATGCTACAGGGTGTAGTATTTTACCCATTGTATCAAGAGCAACAGCAAGATTATAAACCACGTCATCACTACGCATCGTACGCACAACTTCACCAAAAGATTTAACTTTCTCTGGTGCAGCAAGTAAGTATAATACCACTCCAACAAATAAGCTTCTTGCTTCATTCTGCCAAAAGTCTTGTTCAGGCATGATTAGGTTAGCTATTTTCTGCACATCGTCAACCATCTGCCCAGGTTTTTCACTAATCCATTGTAATGGATTGTAACAGTGACTTATTCCATCTGGCTGCGCTGGATTCCATACGTATACTTTTTGTCCTTGTCGTTCTCGCCAACCACTTGTTATTTCATAGTTTTCTAATTTTATGTCGTGTACAATTACCGAGTCAGTCCAAAATAATAAATTAGGAATTACAAAGCCAACACCCTTACCAGAACCTGTAGGTGCAAATAACAATGCATGCTGAAACCCATCAGAAATGAAGTATCCTCTTTTATCTTTACCAAGCAATAATCCCTTTTTGCTTCTTAATCCTGCTTTTCGTATGTCTTTCTCTGATGCCCACTGCGAATCTCCATGAAGTGATTCCTTCTTTTTAAATGGTCGCCACTCAATTATCCTTTCTCTTAAATTCCATAAGATAATCATTAAAACAATGATAGGCAGTGCAGAAGATATAATTAATGTGATTTTGAGCTCAAGGCTATATAACTCTGGATGATGCCAACAATATTGTATATGATCAAAAATCGTTGGCCAAAGAGCTTGAGGGAAAGGCGTCAAACTAGGATTAATTGCCTTAAAATCCACAGCATCCGGACCATCAGCAAACAGAACAAACAATATACCAGATAGATAGAAGCAAAACTCAAGTACGCTAAAAGCTACTACACCTCCTATGAGAATATTACGTAGGTGATTTCCATTACTCATAAACTACTCTTCCTTAACTTATATATAAATTTAAGCATTTTCGCTCGCAGATCTAGTAAATAATATCTCAGAAATGCTTCTTTTGCCCCCACCGGTTCTTTTTAGCTGAATAACAATATCAATCACATTTCTAATGTATGGTATAATTTGGTCTGGAGGAATGCCAAGGTTTGCTTGCATAACCATCAGTTTTATTTGCTCAAGGGCCATTGTTGGACTATCCGCATGAAGGGTTGATATTGATCCAGGGTGACCAGTATTTATCGCCCTAAGAAAACTAAAAGCTTCCGCTCCACGGAGCTCACCAACTATTATTCTGTCTGGCCTTAAACGTAAGCACGCTTCTATCAAATCTTGAGTGGTTACTTTTGCTCTGCCCTGCCCTCCTTTAGAGGCAATTAGATGGACTTTATTGGGATGATCGTTCAAAACGATTTCCCTTGCATCCTCAACAGTAATAATTCTTTCCTCATCTGGAATAGCACGCAAAGTAGCATTAGTAAAAGTAGTCTTACCAGTGGAAGTTCCACCACTAATTATAATATTTTTCTTACTTATTACAGCGTATTCTAAAAACTCTTTTATTTTTTTTTGCCTTAACAATAAATCCAAATGACGGTCAACTGGATTATCAGTTGCTTCTGTAACAGTTTCAGAAAAAGCCCCCATTTTTTCGTAATCATCGAGTGCTAACTGCATGCTAGAAGGCTTACGAATCGACATGACTACTTTATCAGGTTCACATGCTGGCGGAAATACTATCTGTATACGATAACCATTTGGTAATGTTGCCGAAAGTAACGGCGCTTCTTCGCTAAGTTTTTGTTCTGTAGCTTGAGCAATCAGTCTGCCAAGAGATTTCAAATGGTTAAGATCGAATACTTCTAATTTTTCACACCTTATTTCACCGCGATTTTCAATCCATACTTCCTTTGGCTTATTTATTGATATTTCATTTACGCCTTCTTCTTGAAATATGCCTTGTAATGGCTCCAAATATGTATCAAGTGCAGCATAGTTCATTTCATTGATTTAATATTGCCTGTGGAGGAAATACTATATCTTGGTTAACAAATACTTTCAATGCAGTGCCTTGATCAACATAAATAGTTGGTTTTTTATCTGTATATCTGCCCACTACATCCCGCATATCTTTAGAAAAATCCTCGATTGATTTCCCGATTGCTTCATCATAAACAGACTTGCTTTTTCTTTGAATTTGTTCTAACAGTTGATTTACAATTTCCAGGCTTATATTTACCTCGTCTTCTTCAATTCCTAGTGCTTTTGCTATTTCCTCTTTCATTATTTTTAGTAAATCTTGTCTGCTTTTGGCACTCCGAATTCTTCCGATAGCCCCAAGGCCTAATTTCCATTTGTCACTAGATATCTTCTTTTCTGGGTCAATAATGAGTTGGAGAGAAGAAAAATCTATTTCGGTTGCAGTGATAGACTTTACTGCATCTCTGACAGTTAGCGTATCAACAAGATTAGAAGCCTTTTGCCCTATAACAGCAGAACCAATCGAAACACCAGCAAGTGTCACCGAAGAGAATAACGCACTTACTATTTTGTTATCAACTATTCCTGCTATTCCTGCTCTACCAAGCTCGTCAGTACTAAGTGATGAGATTGCAATATCTATTCCATGTGGCAGAATCACTCTATTCCAGTTTATATTTACACGAGATTTAGCAACATTCGAGTCAAATGAATAACTGCCTATCAATCTTGAGCCTTTAGGTATTAAAACTGTATCACCAGTTTCTGCATAAACATCTCTACTCACCATAGCACGCAGCATTCCTTGCAGATCAGAGTTTATTGCAGTTTCAAGAACAGCATCAATAATTTTACCTTGAGTAATCATTAAACCAAGCTTTCCTACTCTGGTAGCTTTGCTCGATTGTGCTGAAGTGTCGGATAAAATAGCATCAGCAGCCTTGTTCTCTCCACTACCACCTGAAATTGTCAACATCTGTGCACTACGTCTGTCTCTAGGATAACCGCCACCCCCTATTGTAGGAAACGAGGTAGGTAAATTGCCCATAACATTACTAGAAGGAAAATTTTGCTTTGGCAAAATAGGTATATTTGACACAGGAGTTTCTTTTGGTTTCTCTTCTTCTTTTTTCATCACTTCTTCTTTTCTAATTTGTTTTATTTCTGGTATGATTAGTGGTGTAGGAAGAGGAGGTAAGGGTGGTAAGGGATCAGTTATTATTCTTTCAGGAACCATTACATTATCTGGAACTTGTTCCAACTTTCCTTTCAATTCTTGAACGTTTTGCTTTGTTTCCTCTTTTTTAATAACTTCTGAACCCTCTTTAGGAGAAGGACTAAAATAGAGATAATACACTCCACCAGCCAGAAGCACTAAAATAATGACCATCAATGCCCTATGACCTTGATTAGAGCCAACTGTTACTACCTTATTCTCTATTTCTGATTCATCTTCTGAATTGTTACGCCTTTCTTTATTCATATTGCATGTACCACAGCTAAAGTGACCTATTTATAATTTCAACTTCACCATCTTCATAACGCATAAATAGCTTTTTATGTACTCCTTTTATTATAACATAATCATCAAATAACAGCCTTTTACAAGGTTTATCCTCCCCTTCTACAAAAACCTGAGGTATTTTATTATTATTTCTAAATTTTAAATAGGTTAAATAACCATCATCAAATAACTCGATCGGAACTATATCCGCATTACCACCTTCATCAATATATGTATAATTGTACTTCGTATCATTTTCTTGTATTATTTTTTCTAGCTTGTCTGTAGTATATTGCATTTGAGTAGGTAAAGAAACCTCATCTAAATCAACATCAAATTCACCTTCTTCTTGAGGATAATAAAAACGTACTACGTAAGATATATCCTTTTCAGCAGAATAATCGTGATCTACTTTCTTAGCATCAGTATCCGGGTATTTATCGTAGTTTGGCCTTGAGATTAAATCAAAAATGTAATTTCTTTTTTTAGTTGTCGTAATAATCATGTTAGTGCGACTACTAACTTCAAATGGCATGATAAGCAATTTATTGTCATAAGGATTAATTTTCCAACTTGATGCATCACCAACAGCGATATTTTTAACTTTTTCTCCTTCCGCAAATTCAATATAAGAATAGTAACCCTGACTAAAAACCACCGTAAATACTTCATTAGGGCTATACACAAAAGTCTTTATTCTACTATCTATAGAAATAGGCTCATTATAATTAATGGATGCGTTTAAATTGCCACTTACAAGTAAAGCTAAAACTAATAATATCCTATACATATTCATCATCTACTCTATATGAAATAACTTGAAATCCTAATGGGTTAATATATCTTTGCTGATCATCCATTTCAAGCGATGCATATCTATATGACATAATAACTATCTTATTTTTTCTCGTAGAACTTCCATCTTTCCGTGTAAATTCCACAAAAAATCTCACCTGAAGAGCATCGTTACCCAACTTTTGAATTGAGCGAATTTTAAATTCACTTTTGGTATCTGAATATAAATTAAAAAGATCATCCATATTCTGCGATCCTACATAATTTCTAAATTCATTATACACATTAGGTGAGGAAAACAACCTCACCTTTGTATAATAGTTATAATTATAATGATATGGATCAAAAACCTCCCTTGCTTTTATATACTCTGAAATAAAATAATCGTTTAGCGCTTCATCTGCAGAATACTGTTTTACTGTGACAGGATCAACCAATTGCACTATTCCTGATTTCTTGTCAATTTCTATAACAAATGGCTCAATAGTGCTACTTGTGCTAATTTTAAATATGACTAATATGCTGATAGAGATCGTTGCTAATAATATTAATGCAAATAAAAGTAGAATATTCCTTTGAGCAATAACTGTGCTGTAGCGGTTTGAATTCCAATTTATATCCTTATCTAAGGATTCAGTATTTTTTTCTCGCTTAAAAAATCTTAGCATTTTAGTATTCCTAAAAATCTTAACTTATGTTAATAAACATAGCAAATTAACAAAGTAGTTACAGCAAAAAAGCTAAAAAACTCTTAATCTATGGCCTAATTTACCAAACTTTGTCTCCATATATGAATCGTTATATTTATTACGTTCCACAATAAGTGGTAGACACTTTGTAACTCCTATACCACTACTTTCCAATTCTGACAATTTCCTATCATTGTTTGTAAGTAATTGGATTTTGTTAATGTTCAATTTCTTAAGCATTTTAGCTGCAACAGCAAAACTCCTTTCATCATCTTCAAAACCCAATATTCTATTTGCATCAACAGTATCAAGATTATGTCCTCTTTGCATACTGTACGCTCTTAACTTATTAGTTAAACCAATGCCTCTTCCATCTTGCATCAAATACAATATAATACCACTTCCAGAGTCAGCTATCATTTGAATTGCTTGATGTAACTGACTTCTGCAATCGCATGACAAGCTATCTAACAAGTCACCCGTATAGCACGAAGAATGAATTCTCACTAATGGTTCGTCATCTTTATCTGGATTGCCAATGATAATTGCATGATGTTCTCTTTCACCACTTTCGGTTCTATAAGATATGATATTTACTTCTTGAGTCTGTTTTAAAAATAATGATGTTTTGCACACTTCATATACATCCTGATTTTCTTGAAAATTATTTATGAATGACGTGTCCAGTGCAATAACGTCATTTTTCTCGCACCAATTTCGCATTTCATGGTTATTCTCAAAAGTCATATCAGCCACTAACGCGTATGGCAATAATTCTGAGAACTTAAGCAAGGCAATAGCACATTCATCTATTGTCTTTGAGCATTGCAACTCTTTTATGCAATCCTCCTTTGAACAGTTTATTAAATAGAGCAGTTCATCAAAATTATTCACCAACAGACGTTTGCTGTTATGTTCTTTATTCTGAGATATGTATTTTACCTTACTTGAAGTTAAAGTAACATATACATTACTTGATGTAAGCTTGTATTGATTAAATAAATCTCTTTCTAAAGCCTCAGCAGCAGCAAACAATAGGTAATTACTTTCATCATATATTACAATTGGCCGACCGCGCCTGATTTCGCTGATAGCTCTTTCTACCTTATTGCTACTCTGATTTCCTATAAACATTTTTACCCATATTAAACAGCGATAAAAACTGGTGCGGCCGAGAAGACTTGAACTTCCAAGGCCTTATGAGCCACAGCGACCTCAACGCTGCGTGTCTACCAATTCCACCACGGCCGCACTATATTCTAGTTTTTATATAATTATTTTAAATTACTTAATCATTTTAGAATTTTTCATCTAGAGTGTCAATCTGATACTAGAATAATTTAGAAATTGTTTGTATAATTTGATTATGAATTTTGTGATTATAAATTTTAATCATTTAAGATAACCTTACTACTAATTTTTAACTTAGGTTTTTATACAAATGAATATAGCTAATATCTTTATTTTTTTAGCTCTCTCTCTTATAACTAGCTTTCATTTCGTCCATGCACAAATATTATACACATGGTCTCAAGTTATCCCAGAAAATAAACTAAGCATACGCGCAATTACGGACAATGACATGTGTCCCATTGTTTATGTTGATGGCGAGGAAACAGAAATGCTGAATCGCAGCTCAATTAACAATGGTGATCATAACGAAACAGTTTGTGAACTGACAGTACAAACAAGTGCCAAAAACATTAGTATTGAGGATCTACGGGTTCCTATATTACCAAAAAAGGTTAATAAAATTGCTTTCATTGGTGACACGGGCTGTAGAATAAATATGTTATTTCAGCAGGAATGTAATTCGGTAGATAGCTGGCCTTTAAAAAAAAATTTAGATTCAATCGCCCTTCATAAACCAGATTTAATTATCCATGTTGGTGATTATCATTATAGACAAACAAAATGTAGAAATACAAAAAAGTGTGGCGATATTTATGGATATAATAAAGAAGTTTGGTACGCTGATTGGTTTGAGCCTGCAAAGGATATTTTATCACAATCCCCTTTCCTTTTTGTTCGTGGAAACCATGAGAGTTGTGATAGAGCTTATGAAGGATGGTTCAGGTATCTAGATTCATACCCCTTTTCGTCTGAAAAATGTGGAAACTTCGTTTCTAGTTGGTCCTTAGATGCTGGACCGATGAAATTTTTTATCTTCGACTCTTCATCCGGTGAGGATATTTTTACAACCCAAAGCACAATTGATGCTTTTGAGAGGCAATTTGATAAATTGATACAAAATAGTTCTGACAAGCCCATGTGGTTTTTAACTCATAAACCGCTTTGGAGATCTCCAAAAAAAGAATTTTTGACATTAAAAAGCCATGGTAATCTTACACAAATCGAAGCTTTTGGAGATAAATTTCCAAGCAATGTTACTACCATAATTTCTGGCCACATTCATATAGCCCAGATTTTATTAATGGATAATGTTCCAGACCAAATTATAGTTGGAAACGGTGGTGCATCATTACACGCTCAAGATCAAGAATCTGTTTATCAAAATGTAGAATTTGACTATTCAAATGGTAAAAACTACTTAGCACACGAGGTTAGAAACTTTTTTGGCTTTGGCTTTGCAATACTAAATTTAGATGATCACGAATTTACCTTCTATAATCAACACAATAAGGAAATGTATTCTGCGAAGCTAACAGAAGATTTTAAACTTAAACGGATTAAAACTATAGTCGATTCATTTTAGGATTTGTTATTAGCTATTTTAAAAACGCTACTTAGAGGTTGTCCGGAAACTAGTAAATTCAAGCATATTCCCTCTTTAACATAACCCTACTCATAGCTAGGTATATGAAATTCTCAGTGGATGTTGTGAGTAAATCATACTCCTTCGATAGCCTTCTATTCCTATTAACCCAAGCAAAAGTCCTTTCTACAACCCATCTTCTTGGCTGTACTTTAAACCCTTGTTCTCTTGTTGGTAGTAGCTCAGGTGGCGTATCTTTGTGCACCCAAAATCTACATGGAGGCCTTTTAACAATTTCAATATCTATGTCATATTCTTCCTTTATGTGATTCTTTAAATTTCTTCCTTGGTATCCCATGTCAGCCCACATTTTTTTAACTTTAGTATATTTTGTTCTCATATTGTTTAATGCTATTTTAATACCATCTCTATCATTTTCGTTAGCAGCGCCTACGTAACAACCTAGTATAAAACCCTGAGTGTCTGTAATTATATGCCTTTTTCTACCCTTTACTTTTTTACTTCCATCATAGCCTTTGATCCCCCCTTTTCTGTAGTCTTTACAGATTGACTATCTACTATACAGGCACTCGGCTGCTCATTCCTTCCTATTTTTCTTCTACTATATTTTGTAATTTCATAATTCATTTTCTCAAAAATTCCCTGCTTCTTCCATTGCCTGAACTGCTCATACACAGTCTTCCATAGCGGAAAATCATTTGGTAAATACCGCCATTGACACCCTGTACGCAATACATAGAAAATTGCTTCTAATATTTCTTTTTTGCTATACTTTGGCGGCCTTCCTCCTTTCTTGTATGATACTCTGAAGTGTTTTTCTATTCTTGCCCATTCCCTTTCGCTTAGATCTGTTGGATACTTTTTTCTCATCTTTACCCCGTACTAAAATTTCAGATATTATAGCCTTTTACTTGTTTCCGGACAACCTCTTATTTCTTTTTCATTGTCGTTGATAAATACTCTACCGTTTTTAACTATTGGCTCAAAAAACTGAGTTATCTGGTAACCTTGTGGTAAATCAGGATAAAAATAATTTTTCCGATCAAAGTAAGAATACTTATTAATTTCTGCAGAAAGTGCAAGACCAGTGCGTATTGCTTGCTCTATGCAGTAATAATTTAGTATTGGCAGCGTACCTGGCATTGCCGCATCAACTAGAGAAACTTGAGTGTTATGCTCAGCACCAAATTCCGTTGATGAGCTAGAAAATAGCTTCGTATTAGAAGAAACTTGAGCATGCACCTCAAGCCCAATTACCGCTTCCCAATCCTCTTTCGTCATGTATTTTATTTAAATGATAATCTTAATATTCTGCAAAATTAGCACAAAAAGTCAAAACAAAACTCATGTTAGCTAAGTGGTATGCAGATTGTTTTACCCATAGAAACGGGTTAAATGCAAAAGATTACTTGACAAGCTTCGCCAGCCCTCTTATCATAAAATTGAAGCTATTTATTTATCTTCTCTGTACAGATTAAATGACAAAAAAACTCACGTATCTGGCGTCTCATGTTTAATTTTTTGCACTATGTGCACCTTATGTCTTTATAAAACTTCTACCTACATAAGCTGAAACGCGCTTATAAAGCGTTTAAAACATAAAAAAACGCCAACTTAAAAAATGGATAGTGAATAACTAGCTACCCTAGGGTTTCTTTTGCCTTTTTTTCTGTTTAGTAAATTTCTTAACGTTTATAATTTAGATTAGTTGCGGTTTAAAAGCAACTGAATCGCGGTTATTAAGAACCTGTCTTGAAAGGAACTAAGCAGCTAATTTAGCAAGCATAATAGTAATCATATTAAAGGAGATATTAGTTTTTGAAGTAAGAGGAGAATGCTCATAATCCTTGCTCATACGTCTAAAGTTGGAAAGCCAAGCAAAAGTTCTTTCAACAATCCACCGTTTAGGAATAACTTGAAATCCTACAGCATCAGCTGCTTTTTTAGTAATCGTCAATAAACATCCTGTTTTCAATAAACAGTAATTTTGCAATTTACCAATATATCCCTGATCAGCGAGAAACCTTTGTAGCGTTGAAGCTTTTCGTTTAGCTTGAGTAAAAAGATTTAGAGCACCATCACGATCTTGAATGCCTGCACTATGAACATCAGCTGTAATAATTAGGCCTATTGTATCCACAATGATGTGACGTTTTCTACCCTTTATTTTCTTGCCAGCATCATATCCTCTGGATCCCCTTTTTGAGTGGTTTTCACTGATTGACTGTCAATTATTCCTACCGAAGGTATTTCATTTTTGCCAACCATTTTTCTTACCTTTTTTACTAACATATCGTGTATTTCTTCCAATTTGCCACTATTACGCCACCTGAGAAAATAATCATACACCGTTTTCCATGGCGGAAAATCTTTTGGCAGCATTCTCCACTGGCAACCACCTTTCATTATGTATCTTATTGCATTAATAATTGTTCTAATATTGTACTTTCTTGGCCGTCCTACTGCACCTTGTGCAACACTTGGCTCCAAAATTTCCCATTCTTTGTCACTTATATCACTTGGATACATTTTTACCTACTATTTTTTACTTATCTCATCATATTCTCTTTCTCATTTCTTTTCAAGACAGGCTCTAAGTGTTTAGAATAAAAAAACGCCATACTTGAAAGTATAATGTAAGTAATTAGCCAACCACGGGGCTTCTTTTGCCTTTTTTTTCGTTTAGTAAATTTCTTAATGTCTGTAGCTAAACGATAACCGTCATCCCGCTACTTGTTAGCGGCCGAGATACCGCGAATGAATCGCGGTATGACGTAGGATTGCTGTCATTCCAGTGCCAAGCACTGGGATCCAGCCTTTATTATTTGGTTGAAATTAAGTCTTCTGGATCCCAGTGTCAGCTACTTGGATGACACCATTCTTTTTCCTGGATTCCAGTGTCTGGGCACTGGAATGACATCCTCCCTTGTGGAGATTGCTCTCAAATCACAATGTTCGTACAGCTATGCAAACACAAAGGTGTCATTCCAGCGCGTGACGCTGGAATCCAGTTGAGCTATTTCAACAAAAATACTGCATTTTGAGATGAACGTCTATTCTCACCAGACTTATTTACAAGTATAACAATTAAAGTCTGGATTCCAGTGGGCTTTGTTGCATAGCAACTGAAAAAATCTGGTGGCTACTGACAAAATTCATTATAAAATAGCCATTTAACCTTGAAAGAAAAAATATGCCACAAAAAATGAGGGTCAGTAACCATAGCGAATATAACAAATTTCTAGAAAAAAGAGGAAATATTTTTCATTATATCAACGAAGCCATAGAAAAGTGGTACGAGAATGGTCCAAAAATACCAGGTGGCAACAATATTTATAGCGATAAAGTTGTAATTTTGGTGCACATAATAACTTGTTTATTTAGAATAGGCCTGAGGCAAACAGTTGGGTTTATAGCAGGATACCTTGAGCAAATTGGGAAAAATTTGCAAGTTATCAGCTATTCACAATCATCAAGAAGGTTTAAGAAACTCAATATTAAGATCAATGATTGCAGAATTGATAAAAATAATATGGAAGATATCGAAATTGCTATAGACAGTACAGGAATTAGTATATACAACAACACTCCTGGTCATAGCAAAGAAAATAGCGAAGATAGAAAGTATCGCAGCTATGAACAGACAAGAAAATTGCATGTAATGTTGAATACAAACAGCAAAAAAGCCATAGCTGTAAAATACAGTAACGGTGTCTACTCTGATCACTATGGAGCTTGTGATTTGCTAAAAGAAGTCGATTTTCAGTATGTCATAAAAGTACTATATGCAGATAGGGCATATGACAGAGAAAAGCTCTATAAGCTGTGTAATCAATATGGTATAAAAACGAAAATTCCTCCGAAAAACAACGCAGCAGAGCATCCAAAGTTAGACTATATGGCTGAGAGAAATTCTGCAGTCAAGCTCATAAAGTCATATGATGAAGATAGTATAAAGAAGTGGAAAAAAGAGATGAGTTATGGAAAAAGATCTTATATAGAAAGTTTTTTCTCGCGACTGAAACAAACATTCGGGTTTAGTTTTAGGAATAAATCTGAGACAAATAGAGAGAAGGAACTACTTGTTAAATGCTATTTGCTCAATAAGTTCACTGATATTGGTATGGCTAAATTTGAGATAGCTTCATAAATTTATTGTGCGTTACCTACTATCCGAAGAGCAATGCAACAAAGCCATTCCAGTGTCAAGCACTGGAATGACATCATAGGGGCACTGCCCTTTTGGATGGAAACCAGTGTCAGCTACTTAGATGATACCTTTTTTCTACTTAGTTTGGGTTATGCAAGAAGTCTATTGCATTCCTGAGCAATTTGATTCATTATTCTTTTTGTAAAAAATTTTCTTAACTTTCTCTCCACTTTTTTGGTAAGGTCACTTTAAAGGAAGTCTAATAGATGCTACATAGAAATCCAGATGAGTTTCTAAAGTCTATTCCAAAAGATAAGCGCATAATGTGCCTTGACATGGGAGAAAAGCAAATAGGCATAGCATTTAGCGATAAAACACAGCTCATAGCCACAGCTCATAGCATATATCACAGAAAAAATATGAGCAAAGATTTAGGTTATCTGCATAGAATATTCAAAGAAAATGAATCTGGATCAATGGTAATAGGACTACCATTAAAAATGGACGAGCAAGAAACTAAATGGTGTAAAACTATAATCCAATTCGCAAATAAAATAATAAAAAAATATAAAGTAAATATATACTTACAAGACGAAAGCTTCTCAACATCTATCGCAACTCATACACTAAAAATTACTGGAGTATCAATCACAAAATCGAAAAAAATAGATGATAAAATCTCCGCATGTATTATTTTGCAACGAACGTTAGACAAGATAAATACAATCAAATAGTTTTTCCAGATCTGGAAATCTTCAAACTGAATCCCATATAAAAGTTACTCAACAAAACAAGAACCTTTCGTATAAGCATGACAAATTGCTACAGCAAGAGCGTCAGCAGCATGGTGGCATTTTATACTCAAATTTTTAACTATTTGCTTCACCATAAATATAATCTGATCCTTATCAGCATGGCCATTTCCGGTAATGCTTTTTTTTACATAGTTTGCATCATATTCATTCATAGTTAGCTTTGTTATTTTTAACGCTAAAATTACAACCCCTCTTGCATATCCCAAAGTTAGTGAAGATTTAGGATTTTTATTAACAAAAATTTTTTCTACCGCAGCTTCATTCGGAGAGTATAGGGAAATTACTTTCTTTAATTGTTCAAAAATTGTATGTAGGCGTTCACCTGTACCCAATTTACCATCAGTTGATATGGTACCGCCGCCCAAAAATTCAATATTATTTTTTTCGTTCAGGCTGATAATGGCCCACCCAGTCTTGCTTATTCCTGGATCTAGACCTATTATTTTAACCACTTAATAAACGCTTAACCAATAGACAAACAAAAATAAAAATATCCAGACTACATCTACAAAGTGCCAATACCAGGAGGCAAACTCAAAGCACAAATGGTCCTGAAGTGTAAATTGGCCTTTCCGTGCTCTAAATAAACACACTGATAAAAATATTATTCCTATTATAACGTGTGCGCAGTGAAAACCGGTAATCATATAAAAATTGGATGTATAAATAAGCTTTTCTCCTGTTTCTTGTAGAGAAAAACTCGCTTCATGATACTCTATTGCTTGCACTATTATAAAAAAAACTCCAAGCAATATAGTTATGGACAGCATTTTAATCATGCTCTTTTTATCATTTTTAAGTAAAGAGTGATTTGCCCAAGTAATTGTTGTACCAGAAAGCAATAATATTAATGTATTCATGAATGGTAGTGACCACGGATCAGGTGGCAAAATTCCCTCAGGGGGCCATTCAACTTTTTTTGCAGGAGAAAACGCCTCAAATAAAAAAACTGGATCAAGCCAGGCTTTAAAGAATGAACAAAAGAACACTATAAAAAATACGACCTCCGAGAGAATAAACAAGTACATTGCAAATTTGAGTCCATGTTTTACAATGGCAGTGTGACATTTGTCATAAATGGCCTCCCTTATTACATCTCTCCACCAATAAAACAGCACCCCTGATACTGCGGAGATTCCCAAAACTAAACAAAACATTCCGACAATTTGTTTATGAAGCGCGCCAACTAATCCAAGTGCAAGAATAAGAATTGCTGCTGATACAGCAATTGGCCAAGGGCTTGGATCCACTAAATGAAAATCATGTTCTTTACTTTTCATAGCATTTTAAAAAATACTTATTAAGGATACAAATTAGCTTAAAATTGTCAATGTTCCTTAGAACCTGTCTTGAAAGGAACTAAGCAGCTAATTTAGCAAGCATAATAGTAATCATATTAAAGGAGATATTAGTTTTTGAAGTAAGAGGAGAATGCTCATAATCCTTGCTCATACGTCTAAAATTGGAAAGCCAAGCAAAAGTTCTTTCAACAATCCACCGTTTAGGAATAACTTGAAATCCTACAGCATCAGCTGCTTTTTTAGTAATCGTCAATAAACATCCTGTTTTCAATAAACAGTAATTTTGCAATTTACCAATATATCCCTGATCAGCGAGAAACCTTTGTAGCGTTGAAGCTTTTCGTTTAGCTTGAGTAAAAAGATTTAGAGCACCATCACGATCTTGAATGCCTGCACTATGAACATCAGCTGTAATAATTAGGCCTATTGTATCCACAATGATGTGACGTTTTCTACCCTTTATTTTCTTGCCAGCATCATATCCTCTGGATCCCCTTTTTGAGTGGTTTTCACTGATTGACTGTCAATTATTCCTACCGAAGGTATTTCATTTTTGCCAACCATTTTTCTTACCTTTTTTACTAACATATCGTGTATTTCTTCCAATTTGCCACTATTACGCCACCTGAGAAAATAATCATACACCGTTTTCCATGGCGGAAAATCTTTTGGCAGCATTCTCCACTGGCAACCACCTTTCATTATGTATCTTATTGCATTAATAATTGTTCTAATATTGTACTTTCTTGGCCGTCCTACTGCACCTTGTGCAACACTTGGCTCCAAAATTTCCCATTCTTTGTCACTTATATCACTTGGATACATTTTTACCTACTATTTTTTACTTATCTCATCATATTCTCTTTCTCATTTCTTTTCAAGACAGGCTCTTAGGAAATTGATTGAATCTTGAAAAATTATATGCACCGTTCAAAAAATCTAACACAAATTGTGCAGTTATTCTAAACAACTCAAGCATTCTGCTCTTTTCGTTTTCTCTTGCTCTGCTGCAATATCCATCAACAATATTTTCCAAAATAATGCATCCAGACTTTACTGAATCACTGTAACAAAAATTAAACCAATCCCTATATCTATTATTTTTCTTGAATCTATTTTTCATGCTATCAACGACAGTCTCGTATATAAACATGCAAGAATACAAAACCGTCATAGCCTCATAGGTATTACTATGCGAGATGGATAAAAGAAAATTAGTGAAATTAAAACACTCAAGAGATTTCTTTTCGCGACTTATACCGTACATAGTAAAGTAGTAGTCATATAGCATTCTATTAACAGTCACTACTCTTTGGGCTACTTCAGCAAGCGAGATAATAGACCTCTTTCGAAACTCATATAGACAGCTCAAAATTGTGAATTCCTGCTATAAAATTGAATCTTAAGCCAAAACGTTTTCTCCGATTGCGGTATCTGTCTGCAATAATTTTGAATCTTTTTAACAGACCAATTACATTCTCAACTACTACTCTTTTGCTTGCTAGCTCCCGATTTTCTACCTTTTTTTCCTTAATTAAGGGACTCTTTTTCATCCTTCTGTGTGGCAACTCGACATTTTTGTGAATTTTCTGAAAACCTCTATAGCCAGCATCGGCTAAAACTTTTATACCTTCTGATACATGCACTTTTGACTCCTTGAAAAGCCGAAAGTCATGCTTTCTCCCGTTTGAAAATGACGTACAAATAATTTTCTTGCTCTTCTTTTCTGCAATTATTTGGGTTTTTAGCGTATGTTTTTTCTTCTTTCCTGAATAAAATCTTTTCTGCTTTTTTTTGGTCTCTCTACAGGTGTTTCCGTTGCATCAATCACCAGAATCTTATATTCCACGTCGCTTTTTAGGAGTTCTTTTCGTCCTGGCAATGCGAAATCTGGGTGTTGTATTAGAGTATCCTCTACCCATTTTACAGTTTTATATGCCGTACTTTCACTTACTCCATAACTTTGACTTATGTGAAAATATGTACGGTATTCTCGTAAGTATTCTAATACCATGAGCAGCATATTCTCCTCGTTTAGCTTATTTTTCCTTCCTCCTTTGGCTTTCTTTTTTTTATTCTCTTCACATAAAATCCCTACCATTTTGTTAAATGTTGATCTCTTTACTCCTGTTAGTCGACGAAACTCCCCTTTATCGAGCTCTTTCACTATTTCATACTTCATTTCTCCTTACCTCAAAATTACTATTTTTACTACTTTATCCTAGTTTCGAAAGAAGTCTAGTGAAACGCTTAGAAAGCGTGCCACAAACTGGTTTGATCAGACTTTAGTAACCAGGCTGAACGATAGAAAAAAAGGAGTCATCGTTCTTGTAATGCACAGGCTACACCAGGAGGACTTAACTGGACACCTTCTCTCCAAGCCAAAAAACATATGGCATCATATTTGTTTGCCAATGATTTCTGAAAATAAGCAGGTTATTTATTCAATCAAAAAGCCAATGCCTCCCGTTCCTGTCATCCGAGTAGCTCAGCACTGTGCGACCAGGCGATTATATAATAAACCAGCGTCACCTGTAAGGATATTATATTCAAGAGAAGAAGGTAAGTTGCTATATCCCCTCGATGGAGGAAAAGAAGAAGTTGAGATAATAAAAGCTGAACTTGGGAGTTACGCTTTTGCTGCTCAATATCAACAAAACCCTCTGCCGCTTTCAAGTGGTATAATTAAACCAGAGTGGTTGAGAGGTTGTCCGGAAACTAGTAAATTCAAGCATATTCCCTCTTTAACATAACCCTACTCATAGCTAGGTATATGAAATTCTCAGTGGATGTTGTGAGTAAATCATACTCCTTCGATAGCCTTCTATTCCTATTAACCCAAGCAAAAGTCCTTTCTACAACCCATCTTCTTGGCTGTACTTTAAACCCTTGTTCTCTTGTTGGTAGTAGCTCAGGTGGCGTATCTTTGTGCACCCAAAATCTACATGGAGGCCTTTTAACAATTTCAATATCTATGTCATATTCTTCCTTTATGTGATTCTTTAAATTTCTTCCTTGGTATCCCATGTCAGCCCACATTTTTTTAACTTTAGTATATTTTGTTCTCATATTGTTTAATGCTATTTTAATACCATCTCTATCATTTTCGTTAGCAGCGCCTACGTAACAACCTAGTATAAAACCCTGAGTGTCTGTAATTATATGCCTTTTTCTACCCTTTACTTTTTTACTTCCATCATAGCCTTTGATCCCCCCTTTTCTGTAGTCTTTACAGATTGACTATCTACTATACAGGCACTCGGCTGCTCATTCCTTCCTATTTTTCTTCTACTATATTTTGTAATTTCATAATTCATTTTCTCAAAAATTCCCTGCTTCTTCCATTGCCTGAACTGCTCATACACAGTCTTCCATAGCGGAAAATCATTTGGTAAATACCGCCATTGACACCCTGTACGCAATACATAGAAAATTGCTTCTAATATTTCTTTTTTGCTATACTTTGGCGGCCTTCCTCCTTTCTTGTATGATACTCTGAAGTGTTTTTCTATTCTTGCCCATTCCCTTTCGCTTAGATCTGTTGGATACTTTTTTCTCATCTTTACCCCGTACTAAAATTTCAGATATTATAGCCTTTTACTTGTTTCCGGACAACCTCTGAAACGCTATAAAAAATTTCCTGATAATCTCTCGCATATAACACAAAGTTGGGATACTGCGGTTTCAACAAGTAACATGAGCAACTTTAGTGTCTGCACCACCTGGGCAAAAATAGATAATAAATTCTATTTACTCGACGTATATCGCGCAAAGCTTGAGTATCCAAAGCTTAAAGAACAGGTTTTGTCACTAGCTGCAAGATGGTCACCACACGCAATAGACTTCTTTCGAAACTAGGATAAAGTAGTAAAAATAGTAATTTTGAGGTAAGGAGAAATGAAGTATGAAATAGTGAAAGAGCTCGATAAAGGGGAGTTTCGTCGACTAACAGGAGTAAAGAGATCAACATTTAACAAAATGGTAGGGATTTTATGTGAAGAGAATAAAAAAAAGAAAGCCAAAGGAGGAAGGAAAAATAAGCTAAACGAGGAGAATATGCTGCTCATGGTATTAGAATACTTACGAGAATACCGTACATATTTTCACATAAGTCAAAGTTATGGAGTAAGTGAAAGTACGGCATATAAAACTGTAAAATGGGTAGAGGATACTCTAATACAACACCCAGATTTC
Organism: Wolbachia endosymbiont of Wiebesia pumilae; assembly: GCF_017869285.1. Classification (NCBI taxonomy): domain Bacteria; kingdom Pseudomonadati; phylum Pseudomonadota; class Alphaproteobacteria; order Rickettsiales; family Anaplasmataceae; genus Wolbachia; species Wolbachia endosymbiont of Wiebesia pumilae. Next base: position 391,440 of record NZ_CP054557.1, on the reverse strand, counting down.
GCATTGCCAGGACGGAAAGAACTCCTAAAAAGCGACGTGGAATATAAGATTCTGGTGATTGATGCAACGGAAACACCTGTAGAGAGACCAAAAAAAAGCAGAAAAGATTTTATTCAGGAAAGAAGAAAAAACATACGCTAAAAACCCAAATAATTGCAGAAAAGAAGAGCAAGAAAATTATTTGTACGTCATTTTCAAACGGGAGAAAGCATGACTTTCGGCTTTTCAAGGAGTCAAAAGTGCATGTATCAGAAGGTATAAAAGTTTTAGCCGATGCTGGCTATAGAGGTTTTCAGAAAATTCACAAAAATGTCGAGTTGCCACACAGAAGGATGAAAAAGAGTCCCTTAATTAAGGAAAAAAAGGTAGAAAATCGGGAGCTAGCAAGCAAAAGAGTAGTAGTTGAGAATGTAATTGGTCTGTTAAAAAGATTCAAAATTATTGCAGACAGATACCGCAATCGGAGAAAACGTTTTGGCTTAAGATTCAATTTTATAGCAGGAATTCACAATTTTGAGCTGTCTATATGAGTTTCGAAAGAGGTCTAATTTTGATTGAAGCAAAAACGAGTGGTCAGCAATTGGTGCAAGAGCTAAAGACAAACAGTGATTTACCGATTATTGAAATAGTGCCACATGATGACAAGCTCACTCGATTTCATCAAATTGTTCCGATTATAGAGTCTGGCAAGGTTTTTCTGCCACATCAAGCAGTATGGCTGAACGATTTTGAGTATGAGATTTTAATGTTTCCTGAAACGCGCCACGACGACCAAGTGGACAGTACCGTGCAATATTTGCAGTGGGTGAGAAACAGTACCTCCAGGGTTGCAGCTATACGAGCATTGTGATTTGAGTCTACCAGTACTGGGATGACAGCTAGGAGACAACCGTCATCCCGCTGCTTGTTAGCGGGATCTCTTGTTAGCGCCGCGGCGGTATGACGTAGGATTGTTGTCATTCCGCTACTTGTTAGCGGCTGAGATACCGCGGCGGTATGACGGTTCGCGGCGGCATGACAATAAGCTCGTCATTCCGCTACTCGTTAGCGGAATCTATGCTGAGATATCGCGGCGGTATGATGTAGGGAAACCTTTCTTGGGTTAGCTATATCAATAGCATTGCTTTAAAAAGAGTGCCCATATTTTCAGTCAACCTTAAGAATTCACTAAAGATCCTATTCTTTTGTTCATCACTTGCGCTTTTCATTAAAGCCTGGGTTCTTTCTTTTATGCCAAAAAGATATAAAAATTCCCTTTGAGTTAAAATCTCACAATCTACATGCTTTAATGGATCTCTTAACGCTTGAAAGTTCACAAGTGCGGTAATATCACTATTACCAACATTCTCAAGAAAATTAGCATACTTATGTTGTTTTATCGATTGCAAAGTGCTCTTATATGCGGGGTATACATAACCGTAATCTACAATCAAAGCAGCTCCTTTATTATTATATATCTTCTTCTCAAGTTTTTTTAATATTTCAACCCCAACTGAACATATTTCCACCACTGCACCATTAAAAAATTTTCCATTTGTCATCTGAGTAGCTGACACTGGAATCCATGATTCTTTTTTTCTGGATTCCAGTGTCACGCACTGGCATGACACCAAGAGACTGCCATCATCTTGTTTTGTCACCATATTTTCATACCACCCCTCATCATGATATACAAACTGATCTATCGGAAGAGCGTCAAAGAACTCATTTGCTAAAAAAATGGTTGGTTGTTCTGGTAGGTTGTCAATATTTTTGTGCCAATTAATACCTAAACCCTTTAATTTTTCCTTTTGTATCTTCTGTAAAGTAGGGCTTATTTCAACTAAGTGGATCAACATTGAATTAAAAAAGCTGCTGTATTTTTTAGTGACTCTTATTATATCGTGAATGAGTGTTCCTTTGCCTGGCCCAAGTTCAACTAGAGAAAATTTTGATGGCTTTCCTAATTTTTCCCATGTATGCATTATCCAAACTGCAATTACTTCACCAAATAATTGGCTGATCTCAGGTGCGGTAGTAAAATCACCATCCTTACCAAGCGGTAATTTACTTGTATAATAGCCGTATTTTTCATGGTACAAAACGGCATTCATGAAATCACTGATGGATATTGATCCTTGACTTTTGTCAATTAATTCGTGTATATAAGTGAGCATGTTATTAATAAATGTTTAACTATAGCGTGCCATAATATAAAATAGTAGAGTATTTATATATATAGTATAAACTTAAGTTTGTGAGTAATAGTGCTTCAGTTATGGACGACAAAAACACCGATTATGTTGCCCTTATACCTCAAGATGATAGTATTGAATACAAATTTGAAGAAGCTGTCAATTTTATAGAAAACAAGGTTATAAATGCTGATGGGCTAACTTTAGCGGAAGTGTTTCAAGTGCTAGTTCAAATGCTAAATGGTGATCTAGAATTGGTAAAAAAAGTACTAGCATGTGCTAATATTATGGCAAAGCATGGAATGAAGGTAGCAAAAGAGTCGCAATTAAGCAGAGCTGATGTTCGCCGAGCTTTGGAAGGTAGAGAAAGTGTTGTCAATAGACAAGATTTTATAAAGAAACCACCTCTTCCACCTGCTATAAAATCGACCAAAAAGAAAAGTAGAGGTCTTTAGATGGCTGAATCTATAAAAAAATTTACTGTACAATGTGACTTCAAAGGACAAAGTTCACCTTTTGCAATATACATAGGAAATCCAAAAAGTGATGCTCATCCAATTCATCATCAAGATTCCTGGCTTGTAAAAGAACGTGGAGGGAATATTCCTAATAAAGTAAAAGAAAGTCTACAAAAATTATATAAACTATCTCAAGAAAATGGAGTCTCTTTCTCAGAGTTATGCGCGTATGCCATTACTGTGGTTAGTAATAATGATAAAAAAAGTGACGACAAGGAGTAAGATAGTTTAATCCCTCAATATTTCATTTATAGAGATTTTCGATCTCGTCTTTTCATCCACTTTTTTTACTATGACTGCACAATAGGTTGAAATATTATTTTTAGATGGAATAGACCCTGGTACCACTACAGAATAAGGTGGCACTTCGCCGTAAAATACCTTGCTAGTTTCTCTATCAATAATCTTTGTTGATGCCCCAATAAACACGCCTATGCCAAGGACTGATCCTTCTCTCACTACCACACCCTCGGCCACTTCGCTACGTGCTCCAATAAAGCAATTATCTTCTATAATGACAGGTGAAGCTTGAATAGGCTCAAGAACTCCACCTATTCCCACTCCACCGGAAATATGACAGTTTTTTCCTATTTGCGCACAGCTACCAATCGTTGACCAGGTATCTATCATTGTTCCTGAATCAACATATGCACCAACATTGATAAAACTTGGCATTAGAACAACATTTGTACCTATATAAGCAGATCGGCGAACAAAACACCCAGGAACTGCTCTAATTTTTAACCGGCGAAATTTCTCCTCATTCCATTCACTAAACTTGTTACCGATCTTATCAAACCAGCAATTGGTATTATCTATTATTTTATTTTCTTCGGTGAGAAAATGTAATAATATTGCTTGCTTTATCCACTTATGTACTACCCATTCTCCACTTGATAGCTTTTCTGCTACTCTAATTTTGCCACTATCAAGGAGCTCAATTACCTCTTTAATTGCTATTCTTGCTGTTTTCTTTAGATTACAGTCATTAAATTTTTCTCTATTTTTCCAAATATTTTCTATCTCACTCTGTGTTTTTTTTAGTTGCAAACCTTCCATTTGTTATATATATATTGATATTAAATTTGTAGCTCTGTATCATTTGAGCTTGTTACTACTTTATATGTAAGTGCTATGAAAATACAATGTAATAGTTGTACTAAAACTTACTTAGTATCTCCTAAGCAAATTGGCGCGTCTGGAAGAAAGGTAAAATGTACGAACTGCAATCACATATGGCATGAATATCTAGAAGAAGTGTCAAACAAATCGCACTCTGCTAATATACAGGAAAAAAAAGTTAGTGGAAGGAATTTTTTACAAAATCTAGCATTTACCACTCTAGCTTTTGCAACAGCTACAGGGTTATGCGTCGTAATTGCTAACGGCATCTTTCCTAGAGAGATGAACAAAGCATACAAAACGATCAGTTTATACAAGGATTCAATAAGCTATAAATTAGGGTACAAAAAAGAACAAACAGAAAGTCCAAATGTAAAAAAACTTGCTGTAAATAAGTTTTATCAAGACTACCTTTTTTTATCTAATTTAAGATCTAGTTAAATAGGCATACCGATATCGGTCTCTAGCTACTCAGATGGTGCTTAGGGTGACAGAGTTTTGAAAATAAGTTATTTTTTAGCAAAAAAGGCAGCTCATGAGTATTAAAATTGCACCTTCTATACTTTCAGCAGATTTTGCAAAATTAGGGGAAGAAGTAAGAAAAATTAGCGATTTAGGTGTGGATTACATACACATAGACGTTATGGATGGGAATTTCGTTCCAAATATTACAATTGGTCCTAGCGTTGTTTCTGCAATACGTAAATATAGCAATCTTCCTTTTGATGTGCATTTAATGGTCAAATCTCCTGGTAACCACATTGAAAGCTTTATAAATGCTGGTGCTGATATTATCACTGTACATGCAGAAGCAGAGATACACCTTGAGAGGTTGATAAGAAAGATAAAGTCATACAAAAATGTAAACGACGAAAAAAAACCGATTCAAGTTGGAGTTTCAATTGTTCCTTCAACTTCTCCAAGTGTGCTTGAATACATAATACATGAGCTAGATATTGTGCTGATTATGACAGTCAACCCTGGCTTTGGAGGGCAGGAATTCATTCATTCACAGTTGAACAAGATATCTACTATAAAAAAAATGATACAAGAGCGTAACCTTAAAACACAAATTTCAGTAGATGGTGGAATTAACTTTTCTAACGCAGCTGATATAATAAAAGCAGGTGCAGATATTTTAGTTGCGGGATCGACGATATTCAAGGCTGAAGATATTAAGAAGGCCATAAACTATCTTAAAAATCCATTGTTGTGACCCTATATAGCTAAAGTGGCTTAGGTTTACCTACAATTTGAAAAACAACAAATTCGTCATTCCGCTACTCGTTAGCGGAATCTATACCGCGAATGAATTGCGGTATGACGTAGGGAAACCTTTCTTGGGTTGTATCAGTTCAGGAGAGTGGTTTAAGAAACAATAGATAGAAGGTTTTGGAAAGCCCATTTGTTTCCATGTTAAGTATAACGAAATTATCCGTTCAAGTTCCCCACTTCGATTGGGTAAAATATGAATTTTTGCGATAAACGACATAATGCCGTATCTGCTGTTCAGCATGGTTGTTTGTCAGCGGAATGTTTTCTGGGTCATCTAAAAAATTCCACATTATTCTTTCAGATTTCAAAATATTTTTTGCAACTCGAGAAGCTCCAATTGCTTCAGGTAAGCGGCTTCAAGTAATACCTTGTACGTTTTCGCAACTTTCTGGCACGTCTGGTAAATCTAAAAACATCTATCTCATTTTTTAGCAAGGCCTTTTTTAGTGCAAATAATTCAGTGGCTACGTTTCTTAAGTAACAGCCCAGAACTTTAACTTCAACTATGTGCTAATCTTTCAAAATCTCTTGATAAATGTGCCCAACAGATTTGCCTGTTCTTATCGGCAAAGTAGTTGTATGCTGCGTACCTGTCGTAAGCTATTGCGATTGCAGAACTTACTATTTTGTAAAACCTTCATTCCTCTTGACTCTGTCAATTTTATAAAACTTGCTGTATTACTGGCAAACATCCAGCACCAACCAAGTTTACCTTTGTTATAATGGCTCGTTTCATCGATATGCAGAACTTCACTTTTACTTACTTCTTGCTCGATTTGCTCATATGCTTCTTGGCATTTTTCTGCAACTCTAGCCTCGCTATTTGACACGCTACCAACACTGATGTCCAGGTTGAAAATATTTTTTATAATATTTGCTACTTCTCTTTTCGAGTTCTTGTAAAATCCGCTCAGCGCCGCGATTGTTGACTTAACTTTTGGACCAAATGTATCCGCAGTAACACCTTCTGGTAGCCTGCTACTTTTTCTTTTTCCACACTTGCAACAGCGGCCATTGGTATTCCACAACATAAGGCTTAATTTCTGGCAAATCAACTTTTTGATGAATGTATGGCTCTTTCGATATCGCAATTTCTCCTCCGCACTCGCAAGAACTCTATTTTCACCACTTCATCTGCCTCCATTTTAGGGCGATACTTTCCTTCATGCCCAATCTGTGCCCCTATTTTCCTGTCACTTTTTTTCTTTTTCTTCTTTAGCTTGTATAACTCTTTTGAGCTCGGTATCGATGAATTTTGTGAATTCAGACCTAGTCTTTCTTTCAATTCAGCATTTTCGATTCTTAGCGCCTTATTCTCAGATCTAAAATTTTCGTTTTCTATCTCTAACCTCTTTATCTCTGCTTTTAGTTGCTCTATCTCTATTTTAAAGCTTTCACAGAGCTTGAGAAGACTAGCTAGTAGATCAGACATATTTACCACACATACTACTTGTGATATTATGTTTTTAGCACTCCTTGTCTACTTTTTATTTTACCGCTCCGCTGAACGGATACCTTTTTTTACTGTTTGAGTATGTAAGGATTATGACGACCTATCCCAAACCTCAACTATATCCTCACTAAACTCTATTATCTTTGTTTTTTTAAACTGATAACAGTTGTTAATGAATTGAATCCCTAAATCTCCTACAAAAGGAGTGGCATCATTGCCTAAAATTTTACCACTGCGGCATATTATCAACCTGTCGATTAAATTACACTTTAATAGTTCTGTGATTAACACTCCTCCACCTTCAACTAATAATCTTGTTATACCAATTTCTGAAACAAGTTTTGATGCCATGTCCTTTAGGTAGGCTTTGCCTGCATCGTTTGAATTGACTTTCAAGTAGTTAATGTTTTTTATTTTTTTCTCTACTTCTTTATTTGTGATGACCCAAGTTATTACTTTGTCTGCAGTCTTTGCAATGTTATGCTCTTCCTTTAATCTCCCTTGACTATCTATAATTAGCCTTATTGGCGATCTACTTCCGAGTCCTGGTAATCTGCAAGTTAAGAGTGGATCATCATTAATAAGAGTATTGCTGCCGATCATAATTGCATCATATTTCGTTCTGAGCTCATGCACCCAGTTTCTCGTATTTTCACTTGTTATCCATTTGCTATCGCCTGTAAATGTTGCGATTTTTCCGTCAAGAGTTGTTGCGACTTTGCAAGCTATAAATGGTCTATGTAATTCTTTAGTGGTGAAAAAACCGACATTCAGTTCTTTTGCCTCTTTTTGCATAATACCTTGCTCAACTTCAATTCCTGCTTCTTTCAGAGCTTTCATGCCTCTGCCTGAAACTCTACTATCTGGGTCAATAGTTGCAATTACTACTCTTTTTATGCCAGCTTTTATGATTTTTGCAGTGCAAGGCCCCGTGACTCCGTGATGACAACATGGCTCAAGAGTGATATATATAGTTGCGCCATGAGTTGAATCTTTAGCGTTTTGCAAAGCGACTACCTCCGCATGCGGACGCCCACCAATCCCTGTATATCCCTCACTAACAATTGTACCATCTTTTACAATAACACACCCGACAGCAGGATTTGGTGCAACATTTCCAAGATTTTTTTCTGCAAGCCTTAATGCAATTGACATGAAATGATCATCAGTCATTAGAAAGAAGTCATTTCGTATGAGGTATCAAAAATTCTTCTGTGCTCGTGTATAGCAAATCTATCTGTCATACCTGAGATATAGTCACATATTATTACTGAACGCTGAGATTCACAAGCGAGTTTGCTCCACTCTGTGGGAAGTAATCCTGGGTTTTCATAAAAACATTGAAAGAGTTCCTGTATTATGCGTTTTGCTTTGTTCATCGTTCTACTCAGTTTATAGCTTCTGTATATTTTCTCCATGTTGAATCTTTTCATTTCTTTTGTAGCATTCGCAACTTCTGATGAAAATGTGACTAGCATTTTATTTAGACTTCTTACGTCTTCTACGCTTTTTATTTTGTGATCTTCAATATTTCTTTCAGTCTGAGAAACAACATCACTTATCATAGTTCCTATAGTTCCACTCAGTGATTCATGTATGAGTTTGCTCTGAGGCAATTCTGAATATCTGCTCCTTATGTCTTTAAACATTTTTTCAATTAAAGGAACATTCAGCAAATCTTCGATGGTTACTAAATTCGCCCTGAGTGCATCATCAAGATCGTGAACACTGTAAGCAATATCATCGGCAATTGAAGCAACTTGCGCTTCAATGCTTGAAAATTCTTCAAGCTTTAGATCATATTTTTTGTTGTATTCTAATAACAGCTGATTATTTGTAGAAGACTCCGCGTTTTGACCAAGCAAGGGACCGTTATGTTTTGCAACTCCTTCAATCACCTCCCAACTTAGATTCATACCATCAAAATCAGCATGTTTTTGTTCGAGGTAAGTTAAAATCCTTATAGCTTGAACATTATGATCAAACTCATACTTCTCGTTATCAAGATTCAAATCTTGAACTGATTTCTTTAGAGCATCTTCACCTGCATGACCAAATGGAGGATGACCAAGATCATGTGCGAGCGCTATGCATTCAGTGATATCCTCATTTAAGCCAAGTCTACGCGCAATGGACCTTGCAATTTGTGCAACTTCAAGGCTATGAGTAAGCCGAGTGCGATAGTAGTCGTGCTCATAATTGATAAAAACTTGTGTTTTGTACTCCAATTTTCTAAACGCATTAGAGTGAATGATACGGTCCCTATCACGCTGAAAGCAGCTGCGATTCTCATCTTCTGGCTCTTTGAAGTATCTCCCTTTTGTTTTGCTTGGAAAACATGCATAATTTAATAGAAAATTATTGTTTGACATGTAAAATTTCTACTATAATAAGTTATCAATAATAAACGGTGGTTACTATGTCAACAAATTACAACATCAACTTAACTGATAATGCACTAAAAAAAATCCACTCTCTTGCAGAGCAGGAAGGGGATAAGAGTTCCATTTTACGGGTTGCAGTTTCAGGTGGTGGATGTTCTGGCTTCAAATACAATTTTCTTATGGATCAAATGAATAAAAATCTATCTTTGGATGATGAGTTTGATGACGAAGACGAAGATGATGACTATGAAGAAAGTGAGGACTATAGAAGCCACTCTAGTTTTAGCGAAAAAGGTAAAGATATAGTAATTAATGATGAAAATGGAAACCCTGTATTAATGGTTGATAATTGTTCAGCAAAATTTTTAAATAACTCAGTTATAGATTATACTGAGGATCTCAGTGGTTCTGGTTTTCAAATAAAGAATGCCTTTGCTAAGTCTCAATGTGGTTGTGGTAACAGTTTTTCGGTTTAATTATTACTAAAACTTAGATGCCTTCTGGATCTTTTAAACATGGGTGGTAATGTAGCACTAGAACTAACTTCCGTAGATAAAAGCTTCAAGAACAATTCTGCTGTTGTAAAGGATATCAACTTAAGTGTCACAAGAGGGCAAGTAGTAGCGCTGATTGGCGATTCAGGTGCAGGGAAAACAACTATATTGCAAATCGCAGGCTTGTTGGACAAGCCAACTTCAGGTATAGTTACGATAGATGGAATAAATTGCACACAAGCCAGTAATAAGCATAAAACTCATGTAAGAAGAAATTTTCTTAGTTTTGTTTATCAATTTCACTATTTGTTACAAGAGTTATCGGTGTTGGAAAATATTATGCTTCCTCAACTCATTGCAGGAAAAAGCAAAGCTGAAGCAAAAAAAAATTCGCAAGCAATGTTGGAAAAATTTGGTCTGGAAAACAAAGCAAGTAGCATGGTATCTGAAGTTTCGGGTGGGGAAAGGCAGAGAGTTGCAATTGCAAGAAGCATTGTAAATTCTCCAAAGCTTTTACTTGCAGATGAGCCAACAGGAAATTTAGATCCAACAAATTCTTTTAAGGTGTTTTTACTGCTACATTCATACGTAAAGGAAAATAACAGCTCTATGCTTATAGTAACACACAATCATCTCCTTGCAGAAAAGGCAGACTGCATTTTCCAATTGAGAGATCGATCATTAGTGAAGTTGTGAATAGGAAAAATAGCACAATTTCTATGCCCTATACTTATCTAACCAATGATCATTAACAGAGTATAACTCGCATGAAATGCTTTCATTGCTTTTTATACACGGACTTTTTAACTTACGCTGTTTACTTAGGGAACACCCCGATAACATAAACACAGCTAAAACAAAAAATAATAGCTTTTTAAACATAACAAAACCTTTTCATTTATATTACTACACTCATTTCTCTTGTTTGTAAAGATTAGGCATATTCTTTTACCCTTACCTCTTTTTTGACCTTTTGAGAAGAAATAGTTGCACTATTCAAGCGCAGTTTTATATAATTGTCCACGATTTGAGTCACTTCCTCTTCTTTATCCTTTAGAAAGTGATTAGTATCATCTATTATATAGTATTTCATGTGATCACTTCTTACTGAATTTATCAACCTTTTTGCTAATTCTGTTACATCGCTTTCTTCTGAGATTGTATCATTACTGCTTTGTATTATAAGCCCAGAAACTGGACAGGGAGAAAGAAAAGAAAAATCGTACTTAGTTACCGGAAGAGAAAGAGCAATAAAACCCACTATCTCAGGGCGGCGCATTGTTAGCTGCATAGCCACCCATGCTCCAAAAGAAAAACCAGCGATCCAAATTGGAACATTGCTAGGATTATGTTCCTGAAGCCAATCAATGGCTACCGCAGCGTCAGTTAATTCTCCTATACCCTTATCAAAAGTTCCGGTAGATTTTCCCACACCACGAAAGTTAATTTTCAATGCAGAAAAATTGTTATCGATAAAAGACGTATATGTACTATGTACAATTTTACTATCCATATTACCACCATATTGAGGATGATGATGTAAAACCAGCACAACCGGCGCGTTGGCATCTTTGCTTTGGTGGTATTCACCTTCTATCTTTCTTGTTGCATTATTCAAAAAAACTTCAACCATGGTAACCCCTAATAAGAACCCGCTTGACAGGTATTAATGACGTGAGTTATTAATTATGTATTAATTTCGCTGTTTTTGCAATAAATTTTTTATCGTGTTAAAGCTAACGTACATAGTTATGGCTATAGTTGATGGTAAACTTATTTAAGTGACAGATGAGTCCATTCTCTTTAGAAAATAGTGGTTACGTATATGCTGATTACAATGCAACTGCTCCAATTAGTGAAAATGTAAAAAAAAGTATATTTGAGGTCTTGTTAAAACAAACGCTCAATCCATCATCACTACATAAAAGAGGACAAGAAGCGAGGAAGATTCTTCAGGATGCAAGAGATAACGTACGTGGTGCTATTGGCGTTTCAAGTGATAAAGAAATAGTTTTTACGTCTGGTGCAACTGAAGCGAATAACCTTGTTATGAGAGGAATAGCAGGCTACCTGCATATAATTTCAGCTATAGAGCATCCTTCAATTCTTAATTCTGCATGTAATCCATATATAATACCTGTTAATCAGGAGGGCATTGTTGACTTTTTAGAGCTAGAAAAAATTCTAAGCGAACTTAAAGGAAACAAAGCAATAGTTTCAGTTATGATGGCAAATAACGAAACCGGAGTTATTCAACCTATTGAGGAAATGGCTAAAATAGTACACAAGTTTGGAGCAATTTGCCACACTGACACTGCTCAAAGTGTTGGGAAAATTAAAGTTAATATGGAAGATTTAGGAGTGGATTTACTCACTTTATCCGCCCATAAATTTGGCGGTGTAGCAGGCAGTGGAGTTTTAATATTCAATAAAGAACTTGCGATAGAACCTATTATAATAGGTGGTGGACAAGAGAAGGGATTTCGTGGTGGTACGGAAAATATTGTTGCGATTGCAGGCCTTTCTGCTGCACTGCAAAATATTCCAGACCTTCTATCAAAAATGGATGAAGTAAAGGAGCTACGTGATCAATTAGAGTGTGAATTATTAAATCTTGCCAGTGACATAAGAATCTTCGGTAAAAACTCTAAGAGGCTGCCAAACACAAGTTTTATTTATATGCCAGGAGTAAAGAGTGATGTGCAGCTTATGCATTTTGACTTGAATCATATTGCAGTTAGTAATGGCTCCGCATGTTCTTCTGGAAAAGTTGAGCCTTCCCATGTTTTGCTTGCAATGGGGGCAACAAAAGAGCAAGCAGAGTGTTCAATTAGAATCAGTATAGGTCCAGAAACTAAACCACAAGACATAAAAAAAATAGTGGATTGTTGGTATAATATCTACAAGCAGAACACCTTGGTATAGATAATACGTGGTATCATGCAGGCACTGGCCGAGCATTAGATGTAAAAAATTACTTTACAACCCCGCGGTATCTCTAGATCCCGCTAACAAGCAGCGGGATGACGGTTGTTAGGCTAGCTGTCATCCAAGTAGCTGACACTGGTTCCTTTATGACGGCAGTGCCCCTATGGTGTCATTCCAGTGTCCTGACTACTTGGATCTAGCAAGCTTTGCTTGCAAATAAGTCTAATACGTGTCGCGTTTTATGCCAAAACACAATTGGAGTTACATGCAAAATAGATCCCAGACTGGGATGACAAAAAAAGAGCACTGGAATGACACCATTTGCTGTGCAATTTACCTTCAAAAATGAATGTTCGTACAGCTATGGATTCATTCGCGGTATCTCACCATAGATCCCGCTGACAAGCAGCGGTATGACGGTTATCAGTAAACATGAATTACTTTAGCTATGCAATCAGGCTTCCTAAAAACACTTTGTAGCCAATCAATTCTTGAGTATAAAAAGAATTCCTTTAATAATAAGGTATGCTAATCAGGAATTTAATAAAACAAGCAACTCAAGTAGGAAGCAGTGAAAATGCAATACGGTATGTCGAATATCTCTATCAATTTGAGAAGTTTAGAAACACATTAAACCTCACTTTATCACTAATAAAGCAAAACAGGCTCTCATTTGAAATATACCAAGAGGGATTAGTGGATATGGAAGAGGGAGTGTGTAAGACAATCAGGTCTTCCAGTGTAAATAGATATGTTATTGTACTGAGGAAGTCAAACCCATACATTATAGTGCATGAACTTTCACACATGGTTGAAAATGAACTGAACTTAAGTTTGGAACAGGAATTTCTCCATAAAGTTTACCAGGATATTGAGCAGAACCTAAAGCAAGCAAATATTCTTGTGCAGAAAATTATCGGCCAAGTTATATTTAAGGAGATACAGGCTTATCAAACTGCAAAATCACGCGCATCTGAATTATTTGCACGCTATTTTGAGCTATTTGCTTGGGCGCAGGAGGTTTACCCTAAAGATAAAGAATACTTAATCCGCACTCAAGACTTAAACAAAGTGTTCCTTGCTACTGACCAATGGAAAAAGAGCTACCTGGATCCACAAATAATGGAGAGAGTAGATAAAGAAATCAAGGAATACAGCAATAAAACTGTCTTTAAAGATGTAACCAAAGTGCAAAGCAGTTGGACTAATAAATTTTCTCCTGGGGGCAAAAAAATTAGCTCTATATTTGGAGATGATGATTAGCTTATAGTGCAGGTTTTCCTACGTCATGCCGCCGCGAACCGTCATACCGCGATTCATTCTTTTGGTGTACGAACATTGCAATTTGCAGGTAATTTTAGTAGTAGATGGTGTCATTCCAGTGCTTGACACTGGAATCCAGGAATTTGGATTGGGCACTAAGTTGGTGAGCATAAAAGTGGCTGATCTTATGTTAAAACACAACGTTCTTGGTGAGATTACGGCAAGGCTGGATTCCAGTGTCAAGCACTGGAATGACACCATTTGCTGTGCAGTTTACCTTTAAGAATGAATGTTCGTACAGTTGTGCGCGGTATCTCATCAGCTAACACGTAGCGGAATGACGGTTGTCGGTAAATCTTTTAGCTATAGAAGTTAACTTTGCAGTTAACTTCTACAGCGTTTCAAAGTATAGTTTTGGTAATACAGTAACTAAATATACATGAAAACCATTTTAGCTGTTGAAACAAGCTGCGACGAAACTGCAGTAGCGATTGTAAATAGTGACAAGCAAGTCCTTGCTCACAAGATTCTTTCTCAAGTAGAACACAAAAAACGCGGTGGGGTGATTCCTGAGATAGCTTCACGTGCTCATATGGAACATTTAAGTGGCCTGATAAAAAGCGCTGTAAAAAAATCTAACCTTAACTTTTGTGACCTCAATGCAATTGCAGCAACATCAGGACCAGGACTCATAGGTGGATTAATAGTTGGTACAATGATGGCTAAAGCAATTGCGCATGTAGCACAAAAACCGTTCATTGCAGTGAATCACTTAGAAGCGCATGCATTGGTTATTAGGTTACTGCATGAGGTAAAATTTCCATTTTTAGTCCTATTAATATCAGGTGGTCACTGTCAATTTTTAATTGCACAGGATGTAGGCAAATACGTTAAACTTGGAGAAACGCTTGATGACTCGCTGGGTGAAGCGTTCGATAAAGTTGCTAAGATGCTGGGTTTAAGCTACCCAGGAGGCCCATTAATTGAAAAGTTGGCTAAAAAAGGCAATGGCACAAGATTCAAACTGCCAAGGGCAATGATAAAACGTTCTGGATGTAACTTTTCGTTTTCTGGAATTAAAACAGCAGTAAAAAACTTAGTGCAAGAACTGAAAATGAGCGAGCAAGATGTGTGTGATGTATGTGCTTCGTTTCAAGAGTGTATTAGTGACATACTGCTGGACAGGGTTAGTAATGCGATTATTATAGCCGAATCTTTAAATATCAAAATCAATGACTTTGTGATTACCGGCGGAGTTGCAGCAAATAATTTCTTGAGAGAAAAATTAAAGCAACACATAAACTTAAACATATTTTTTCCTCCCAACAACCTATGTACAGATAATGCAATAATGGTTGGATGGGCAGGAATTGAAATGTTACAGAAAAGCTATATAGATTCTCTCAATTTTGCACCAAGACCTAAGTGGGAGTTAGAGAGTTATTAAAAGCTCTCAATTCTGAATTATAGCTAAAGTGACTTAGGTTCTCTAATTGCACATAAGTCAACAATAATTTTCACACAAATCAAAACAGCATATCTTCTCCATAATCCTTGGTAATTTTACATAAGTTAAAAGTAGCATATGGTTCTCTCCGCGGTCTGAGATGACAATAAATTTGTCAAGCCGCATTATACTTGTTAGGCGGAAGTGGACGGCAACATATTTACCACGAAGTCTAACTAAGTTCTTGCTTGTCCCTTCCATCGGCATTGCTATCTTTATTTTCAATAAAATTATTGTCCTATGCTCTTTTGATGTTTATTGATAATAAAATTCTGTTTTATCAACCAACATCCTATGCATAATTACAGCTAATTTTCTTGCTACTGCTACAATTGCTTTTTTCATTCCTTTTTTCTTCGCAACCACAGTTTTTTAATTTAAATGTCCTCTTGGTAACTGTGAGCATTGTTTGTGCAGCTTCATATAACATACTTCTACATTCCGCTGGTCCCATCTTTGATATGCTGCCATGCCGATCAACTTCTCCAGAAGAATATTGCCTTGGTGTCAACCCTATATATGCTCCAACTGTATCAGATTTCTCAAACCTATGTGGGTTATCAATTGCAGCTTTATACGTCATTGCTACTATAATCCCCACTCCTGGAACAGTAGTTAACAATTTACAATCATCGTCTTTTTCACCTTGTTCTGAAAGCATTTTGTCAAGCTTTCTTAATGACTTTTCTATTGCTTCCAAACTACAAACTAACGCTTCAATTGAACTCCTACTGATTTCATCCAAATTATTTATTGCCTCTTGTATTCTTAAAGCGAAAGTTTCAAATTTTGATCCTTTACCGACCATGTATCTTCAACAACCCTCTTATTGTTCCAATAACCTGCTGTTTGCTACACATTAGCTGTCTTCTGCTTCCAAGCGCTATTTTAATTTGACAACTGATTTTACTAACACTTCTCATCATCTGCGCTATACCCCTCGCATCGTTTTTATCATTCTTATTGATTCTTGCAGACAACGCTGCTGCCATATGCCTTGCATCTACACAAATTACTGGTAATCCAAAACTCCTTAACTCTTTGCACATTGATATTGACAACTATCCACTTTCTATTCCTATGGGTTCGTATTTTTTGCCTTGGCTAATCTGCTATTGCCTTACTTTCGCTTGCAACAACTTCTTCCTTAACAACTTTTCCTTTCTCATCAACGATACTTATAAAAGTTTCTTTTAATGAGATCGCTATAATATTTCATGACCTACTGTAAAAGTTTAAATTATTTTTGAAGAACCAATTCATTGAATTTGTTACTTCGTGCTAAAATAATGGAGTATGTCTCTCCATCATTCAATAGCAATTACAGTATGTTTAGCTATAATTTGAAAAACAAAAATTCGTCATTCTGCTACTAGTTAGCGGGATCTAGAGGTACCGCGGCGGCATGACGTAGGATTGCTGTCATCCCGCTGCTTGTTAGTGGCTAAGAGATACTGTGAATAAATCACGGTATGACGGTTAAGTATCCCGCTACGTGTTAGCGGCTGAGATAACGCGAATAAATCGCGGGATGACGTGTTGCTTGGGTCAGCTATAGAAGCAAAACTCATCATTTTGAAAGAGGAGGAGATTTTTCCGGACCCTCAGCGGAGATTGATTTTGGATCTGATAATTCTGTATTTACCTTGATTGGCTCTAATGGAGTTTTCTGCTCTTCCGGTTTATCATCTGGAATTGGAACAGGCCAATCCATAATGTTTTGCGGTATAACTTCTGCTTCTTTAGCTTCTTTTTGACCTGTTGAAGATGATGCATCAACTCCTGCATTTTTGGTAACTTCTTGTTTTAGTTGTTTATTTTCTTCTTGCAGTTGCTTTAAATTTTTCTTTAACTCGTCAATCTCTCTTATTTTTTGTTTTAATTGTTCAGATATAGTTAGTTTGTCTCTAGTCAATTTTTTGTTTTCTTGTCTTAACCCACTAGCTGTTCTGCTTGAGTTGTTGTTTACAGCTTGTATACCTTGGTCTTGCTGCTGCATGCTTGTTCCTCTACTTTCATATTCAACTTCAGTTTGAGTTGATGTAGCTGCCTGACCTTTTTCCTGCTGTAATATGTTCTGCAGTTGCTCTAGACTCTCTTTGACAGATGCCAGCTCTTCCTGTGTACACGTTAACATCCCTTCCTTTTCCTTAAGTTGATATTGAAGTTTTTCTATTTCCCTCTTCGTATTTTCTTCGCTTAGCTCATCTGCAAGTGATCTTCCAGGTTCAAGTTGTCGAATTTTCCTCTCTAAGTCTTCCTTTTCTCTCTGTAATCCATTTAATTCTTTAGACAATTGGTTCGCCGTTTCAGCCAATGTATTGTTTTCCTTTTTTGTTTCCATTAACTGTTCTGCCAACTGCTTTTTATGATCATCGTTTAAACCTTCCACTATTTTCTTCAGGTCATTCTCCAAATTTGCATTCTTTTCCTTTAGTACAGTTAAATTAGCTTCACTTTGCTTCAATTTTCTCTGTAATTCTTTATTTGCCTCATTTGTTTCACCTTCCTTATCTTTCAACTGATCATTTAAGTTCTTTATTACATCATTTTTATCCTGTAGTTCTTCCTCTTGTTCCTTTATTCTTTGACCTCTTTCAAATATCGCTCGCTGTTGTTCATTGACTTTATCTCTCAAGGAGTCACGTTCTAATCTTAGATCCTCAAGCTGCTTTGCCTGCACTGCAAAATATTTAGCAAATGTTTCTTTTTCTTCCTCTAATTCCTCAACTTCATCTTTTAATCCTTCTTGCTCATACTCTTCTTCATCACCAGACATATCATCCTCAAATATTTCATCTTCATCACTAAATTCACTGCTGGTGGATATAGAACTTCTACGTGAAGAAGGTGTGCTAGGAGAGGAATACCCACTGCTGCTTGGTGTAGGTGACTGTGGTGATATATGTAGATCTTTTGTAAATATTTCCTCTGCTGGTACTTGCTGATCGTCTACACTCTTGGATATGCCAGTAAAAGCTTGATACAGAGTTTTTCCGTTGATAAAAACTTCTTTATTTTGTCCAACTAACTTTAATACTTCTTCTGAACTCGTTATTCCTCCAAATTTTGGCTCACCAATAACACTCTGTATACCACCAGAATCCAATTTTACGGTCATGCTACAGTCTATGCTGTTACCTTCAGAATCCTTAGCCTGCCAATTAATGGTCATTTCACATGAGCTTGAACCAGTAAAATCATAGTGCCTTTCGCTGCCTTTTTTGGTTGCAGTTATTTGACTATCTTTCCCTAAAGATATGTTATAAACCTTACCTTCACTGCTGGTCCTTAAAATATTGCTAATTTCTATTGGTTTTTCTTCATTTTCAAATCTAATTTTGAAGTCATTATCCTTTGTTGGATACACTAAGAAATTTTGACCAGGCAGAGACGACTTAAGTTCTTTATGCATTGCGTCTATTGATTGCTCAAATTTTTGGAACTCCTTTTCCCACTTTAAATTTATCTGTCCTGTAATGTCCTCATCTTTGCGTAAAGGACCAATAAAGTACCAGATTAAATTTTCTTCCTCCAGCCTTTTGATAAAATCCTGAAGATCGTTGCAAGATTCAATGACATTTAAAGTATCATTTTTCTTTTGTTCATCTACATCTAAACTTTGACTTTCAGCTATAAATACATTTTCGTTTTCCTGTGGCATAATTTTACATTTTAAAAAATATACTATAATATTAACAGATTTCTTTAAAAAATCAACTAATTGTTGGATAAATAAACTTGAGCATTTGGCCAAAATGTTATATAGTAGTCACTTCAAGAAGTACAGTATGGACAATACCATTATAAGAAAATACGATATTAGAGGTATAGTAGGCAAAGATTTGCAGATTAATGATGGGTACGAGATAGGTAGAAAGTTTGGCCAAACCGTAGCTAGTGTTTGTGTCGGCTACGACAGCAGAATAGATTCACCAGGTATAGAAAGAGAATTAATTAGGGGCTTAACTTTATCCGGTGCAAATGTTATACGCGTTGGACTATGCTCTTCACCTATGCTTTACGCTGCAACACAAATCACACAGGCGGATCTTGGTATCATAATAACTGCCTCTCATAACCCCAGCGAATATAATGGCTTTAAATTTTTTAGTAATAAAAAAGTCTTCTCAGATCAAGAAATGAAGGAAATTATAAGCAGTCCAATTAAAAACAGCACAAGAATTGGAAGCTTAATTAACATAAATATATATAGTGAGTACATTAGCATATTGAAAAGTGCAGTGAAGAATAATACTACACAGAAATTAAAAATAGCCTGGGATTGTGGAAATAGTCCAGCAAGTGGAATTATAAGGTATATTGAAAAGATCTTGCCTGGTCATACGCACATCGTAACCAATAACTCTATAGATGGGGCATTTCCACTGCATGATCCAGATCCCATAGAGGAAAAAAATCTTGCTCAATTAATTGACATTGTGAAGGAATATGGATGTGATCTTGGCATTGCGCTAGATGGCGATAGCGATAGGGTGCGCTTAATTGATAATAAAGGCAACGTTGTTTCCAATGACCATTTATTTATAATTTTTGCACGTGAAGTGTTGGAGGAATATCCAGAAAGCAAAGTTATTGCTAACGTAAAAATGAGTATGAAAGTGCATGATTTTGTTAGAAAGTTAGGAGGGCAAGTTATCACCTGTGCTACTGGACATTCACTAGTTAAGAAGAAGATGGTAGAGGAAGAGGCAAAGTTTGCTGGTGAATTAAGCGGGCACTTCTTCTTTTCTGAGCTAAGTTTTGATGATGGGCTATATTCTGCTGTTAAAGCAGTTGACATTTTGCTTAAGAAAAACCAAAGCCTATCTCAGGTGATTGAGGATTTACCGAAGTTATATATCACTCATGAAGTGAAGATTGTAGTGAAAGATGAGAAAAAGTTTCAAATAATTGAGTCAATAAAGAAAACACTGGAGCAGCAAAATATTGTATTTTCAGATCTTGATGGTGTTAAGGTAACCGATAATAAAGGTTGGTGGCTTCTTAGGGTATCAAATACGCAAAACTGCATTACAGCAAGATGCGAAGGAGAGACTTTAGAGGGTTTTGAACTTACTAAAAAGGTTTTGTTCCATTACATTGATGAAGCAAGGTCTTTAAATTGTAGCTACTCACAGAAATAAATTTGATTTATGAAATTGACATGAAAGTATAAAGATAAATAGGCTAAATGTACTTATCACCTGGTCAGGCTGCAGCATTAGACTTCTTTCGAAACTAGGATAAAGTAGTAAAAATAGTAATTTTGAGGTAAGGAGAAATGAAGTATGAAATAGTGAAAGAGCTCGATAAAGGGGAGTTTCGTCGACTAACAGGAGTAAAGAGATCAACATTTAACAAAATGGTAGGGATTTTATGTGAAGAGAATAAAAAAAAGAAAGCCAAAGGAGGAAGGAAAAATAAGCTAAACGAGGAGAATATGCTGCTCATGGTATTAGAATACTTACGAGAATACCGTACATATTTTCACATAAGTCAAAGTTATGGAGTAAGTGAAAGTACGGCATATAAAACTGTAAAATGGGTAGAGGATACTCTAATACAACACCCAGATTTCGCATTGCCAGGACGGAAAGAACTCCTAAAAAGCGACGTGGAATATAAGATTCTGGTGATTGATGCAACGGAAACACCTGTAGAGAGACCAAAAAAAAGCAGAAAAGATTTTATTCAGGAAAGAAGAAAAAACATACGCTAAAAACCCAAATAATTGCAGAAAAGAAGAGCAAGAAAATTATTTGTACGTCATTTTCAAACGGGAGAAAGCATGACTTTCGGCTTTTCAAGGAGTCAAAAGTGCATGTATCAGAAGGTATAAAAGTTTTAGCCGATGCTGGCTATAGAGGTTTTCAGAAAATTCACAAAAATGTCGAGTTGCCACACAGAAGGATGAAAAAGAGTCCCTTAATTAAGGAAAAAAAGGTAGAAAATCGGGAGCTAGCAAGCAAAAGAGTAGTAGTTGAGAATGTAATTGGTCTGTTAAAAAGATTCAAAATTATTGCAGACAGATACCGCAATCGGAGAAAACGTTTTGGCTTAAGATTCAATTTTATAGCAGGAATTCACAATTTTGAGCTGTCTATATGAGTTTCGAAAGAGGTCTATTATTTCGTGTAACCGTTTGCGGGTCCACTTAATTCTGCAATTCTTTGATCTCACTCATGGAGAGGCCAGTAAACTTAACAATAGTGGTGACATCAACATTATTAGCCAGCATTGTTTTTGCAACTTCAATTTTTCCTTCCTTTTTAGCATCATCAAGTTTTTGTTCAAGAACAGCCCGTTCATCACGAATACGTTTTATTTCCTGTTCGTAGGCAATAAATTCTTTCTCTGACCAGTTGAATCTATTTAGTTCTTCATATGCCTTTTTAATTATTACATCACTACCTATTATCTTTTCCAATTCTTCTTCGCTAGTTTCATCTGCATATTTAAAATAATAGATCCATTTTTCAACTATACTCTCCAATTGGTCTTCTTTAGTTTTAGGAAATTTTGGTAACTCAATAAATGTAAAATAAAAATCTTTTAAATCATGTTCATAGCTATCTTTGTCTAACATTACATGATCTGACTTATACTCAGATTTATTAGGAAAGAGAATACAACCAGCAATAGCTATAAAAATGATTTCTTTAAGACCCTGATATTGATCACCTTTATCAGCTTGCCTTGAATAAGCTTTAGCAGCGTAATATTGAGCGCGTTTTTCAAAGCCTTTAGTTTTGGCAACTTGCATTTCGACTATTACTTGCACCCCATTTTCATCCCTGCAAAGAACATCAACGATACTTTGTTTTTTAGAGGCAATTTCAGCATCTTGAATAGTGCTGAGGAATTCTATTTCTTTTATTTCATCTTTGCCAGTGAACCCCAAAATATCATTGAGAAAGTGAATGAGGATGTCTTTATTTTTTTCAGTACCAAAAATACGCCGGAACGCAACATCATTCTTGGGGTCGAGAAATTTAGAAAGAGCCATAAAAAAATTTTTAAATGTATCTTTATATTATATATTCTTATTAATAATAATTCAATAATTTGTCGTCTTTTTTGTTAACTTTACTGATGTTGTTGTAAGGAACGTTGTTGCAAAATTTTGTAAAATTTATTATCCTAAGGTTTCAAGTTCTCACAGGTTTATTGGAGCTATATGTACAATGTGTTTATCAGTGAAAATCCGGAGAAAATGATGGGGGAAAAGTTAATACATTACTTTAGCCAGGGTAAATGCGAAGGCAATGCAGAAATGAAAAATCTGCTGGGAGGAAAGGGGGCAAATTTAGCAGAAATGTGCAATGTTGGCATTCCTGTTCCACCTGGTTTCACAATTTCCACCTCTGCTTGCAAAGTCTATTATCAAGACAATAGATCTTCTGTTATCCAAGTAGCTGACTACTCGGATCCAGAAAAAAATGTGGTCACGCACTGGAATGACATATGTAGTGGAATCAAAAACTACATGGCGATGCTCGAAAATGACATCGGTTGTAAATTTGGGGATTTAAATAATCCTTTATTAGTTTCAATACGCTCTGGTAGTGTTAGTTCAATGCCGGGCATGCTTGATACTATTTTAAATGTTGGTCTAAATGATGAAACCGTTGTTGGACTTGCAAAAAAAAGTGGCGAACGTTTTGCTTACGATAGCTACTGCCGTTTCATCATGATGTACTCCAATGTTGTACTACAGCTTGATCATCACCTATTTCAAGATGTTGTTGATAATGAGCAGCAAAAGAGTGGAGCAAAAAGCTTAGCTGATCTTGATGTTGATGTTTTAAAGAGAATTGTTAACGATTTTAAAAAGATAGTATATGAAAAAACTGAGAAACATTTCCCGCAGAACGTTGAAGAGCAATTGTTAAACTCAGTTAATGCAGTATTTGCCTCTTGGAAAAATGATAGGGCTGTTTCCTATAGAAGAATACATAATATTCCTGAAAACCTTGGAACAGCGGTCAACGTGCAAGCAATGGTTTTTGGTAATTTAAATGATAATTCTGCAACTGGTGTGATATTTACACGAAATCCTTCAACTGGGGAAAAAAAGCTTTTTGGTGAGTTTTTGGTTAATGCTCAGGGTGAGGATGTGGTTTCTGGTGTTTATACTCCTATGCCAATTGACGGAGAGCAAAAAAACACCATGGAGAAGTTGCTGCCAAGTGTCTACCTGGAATTATGCGCGGTATGTGAAAAACTTGAAAGGCATTATAAAGACATGCAGGATATCGAATTTACTGTGCAGGACGGTAAGTTATGGATTTTGCAGACTAGGTCTGGCAAGCGCACGGCTGAAGCTGCTATTCGCATAATAGTTGATATGGTAAACGAAGGAACGATTACAAAAGAAGAAGGAATATTGAGAATTGATCCAAAAACCTTTGACAATTTATTGCATCCAGTTCTTGACGTTAAGGGTGACCAGAAAGTAATAGGGAAGGGACTGCCGGCTTCTCCAGGGGTTGCTTCTGGATATGTAGTGTTTAGTGCAAGTGATGCTGAAAAAGCTGCAGAGCAGGGTAAAAAAGTGATTTTAGTAAGGTCAGAAACGAGTCCTGAAGATATTAATGGAATGAATGCTGCAAGTGGCATAGTAACAGCACGGGGAGGGATGACCTCGCATGCTGCTGTTGTAACCCGTGGAATGGGTAAGCCATGCATTTGCAGTGTGAGTGGACTTTATATCGATAAAGATGGAACTTTCTTTTCTGTAGGGGATACAAAAGTAAATAAAGGTGAACCAATTACCATCAACGGAGGAACAGGGGAGGTTATGCTTGGCATTCTTCCTACAATTTCACCTGAATTATCGCAAGAATTCAAAACGATAATCAACTGGATAGATGAAATCAAAACGGTCAAAGTGAGAGCGAACGCTGATACTCCAAAAGATGCAAAAATTGCAAAAGAATTCGGTGCAGAAGGTATAGGCTTATGTCGCACAGAACATATGTTTTTCGCTAGTGATAGAATCGAATTCATTCAAAAATTGATAATAGCTGACGATGAAAATGAAAGGGCAAATGCGCTCATTAAACTAGAAGAAATGCAAAAGTCTGATTTCAAAGAAATATTTTCTATTATGGAGGGCAGGGAAGTCACTATACGGTTGCTTGATCCACCTTTGCATGAATTTTTACCCAATGATCAGTCTACTATAGAAAAAATTGCCAAATCACTTAGTAAGTCAGTTGAGTCAGTAAAAAATAAAATAGCACAGTTATCAGAAAAGAACCCAATGCTTGGTCATCGAGGTTGTAGACTTGCTATTTCTCATCCTGAAATATATTGCATGCAGATTAGGGCAATACTTAGTGCTGCAAATGAGCTAAAAAAGGAAAAAAATGTAGAAATCAAGCCTGAGATCATGATCCCTTTTATAATGAATGAGAAAGAATTTATTCTGATATGCGAGCTAGCAAAGAAAGAATCCTCTGTCATCTCAGCTAGGATCAAGAAGCAGATTCCAGCGTCACGCGCTGGAATGACATCAGACAAGGCGTACTCAATTGGAACAATGATAGAGCTACCACGAGCGGCACTGATTGCTGATAAGTTAGCAAAACATGCAGAGTTCTTTAGTTTTGGCACTAATGATTTAACGCAAACAACCATGGGACTTTCAAGAGATGATTCAGTTAATTTCCTCGATTCCTATAAGAAAAACAACATATTTGACAATGATCCATTTGAAGTGCTGGACATCGAAGGGGTAGGGGAGTTAATCAAGATAGCCATTGAAAGAGGCAAAAAAACCCGAAAAGAAATAAAACTGGGTATATGTGGAGAGCATGGAGCAGATCCAAAATCCATAGAGTTTCTCATCGAATCAGGGGTGGATTACGTTTCATGCTCACCCTATAGAGTACCGGTTGCAAAGTTAGTGGCAGCACAGTTTAGTGTTAGATCTAAATTTGCTAGGTAAGTATAGTGGCAGTGTTGGCTACTCATATGGTTTGAGCCCACCAGAGGGTGTCATTCCAGCGTGTGACGCTGGAATCTAGTTTTTATTATGACCTTCTGGATCCCAGTGTCTGGGCACTGGGATGACATCCTGTTACACGTTCAACTTCATTCTCTCTCATCTCCCTATAACTTGGTAATGTAGAATTTTTTACATGCAACCCGGTAGCTATTGCAACCAAAGCAGCTATAACACCACAAATCACTGCACCAGTTACAAATGGAACCATCACAGCAGCAGTAATGAATAATCCTGTAATAACAACTCCAACAACATCTTTTGTTAATGAGGTGTAAAAATTTTCCTTGCTTTTTTTATATTTAGCTTCTTTTTCATTTGGCACAGAAAATTGAGCATCTACAAAGCCGTTAGCTTTATTATCATTATTTGGTGTGGCAGTTTGCTTAGCCTCTGGTATTACAGGCGTTTTATTTTTGTTATTATGATTTGATTGGCCATTAACATTATCACTATTTGGCGTGGTAGTTTGGTTAGTCTCTGTTACTACAGGTATTTCATTGTCGTGATTGCGATTATCACCATTAGTACTAACTGGAGGCACTGTTGCTACAGGTCTACTACCAATGTTTCCATTACTGCTGCTGGGTTCTGCTCTATTTTCTTCATTAAGCTTACCTCTATTCAAGAACGCATTAACAATTTTAGTTTTACCTACCTGTATGGCCACTTGTAAAGCCTCTTTCCTGTTTGCAGGACTCACGTAACCTAAAATTAGCTCAGCTTCTTGGGCATTATCCTGAGTAATAGCAAGACACAGAGCGTTAAATTTTTCTTCTTCATAAAATTTGCCACTATCCAAAAGTACCTTAACAACGTCAGCTTGTTTTGTTATTGTAGCTATGCCCAATATAGTTCTGGAAGCAGTATCTGTAAGATGGGTTACAGCATCTAAATCTGTAAACAATTTTACAACATCTAGAAATATGCCACGATCGCCGGTAATATTGGACTCTCTTACAGCATTTGCAAACGAGTCAAAAATTGCCAGATTTGTTTCTTTCCCTTGTATTAGTTGCTCGTAAAGTACTTCAGCAGTCATACCAGGGTTTATGAAGTTACTAGAATCTACTTCATTACTGTCTGCTCTATTCTCTTCCACATTAGGTGCCTCTTCTTCCTTGTTTATTGCTGCGGTTATTTGCTCTTGTTGAAGGGGTTCACACCCATTTTGGAGGAGAAAATCCTTAACGCATGGGTTGTTATTTTCGGTTGCATGTTTTAGAAGTAGGTTCCCTAATGAATTGCCTCCTTCACATTCATCTTGAAAATTAACTTCTTTCCTTAACCTCTTTTTTAGTTCTTCCAAACTAGTAACTGTGTTATCACGTCCTGTAATTCTATCTATATCTAGATAGAAATTTCTAACATCATCATCACTATATGCCATAACTATAATCCCACTACTATAATGCTTATATTATATCAACTCCCTAATAATCAGTCAAGACATATTGCAGTTTCAAGCAGCATGATATATCATGATACATATTGAATATAGTTCTTAAAGCAAATGATGGAAGATTTAGCCTATAAATTAGTTAAAGTGACCGAAGCTGCAGCACTTGCTGCGTATAAATTGGCAGGCTTTGGTGATGAAAAAAGGGCTGATCAGGTTGCAGTTGATGCAATGCGTACAGTATTAAATTCAATGGAAATAAATGGTACTATCGTAATTGGTGAAGGTGAGAGAGATGAAGCGCCGATGCTATATATTGGCGAGAAGGTTGGCACTGGAAATGGTCCTGAAATCGACATTGCCGTTGACCCACTTGAAGGCACTACGATTTGTGCTCATTACAAATCAGGGGCAATGTCCGTTCTTGCTGCAACGAAAAAAGGTAATTTTTTACATGCACCTGATGTTTATATGGAAAAGATAGCAGTAGGAAAAAATCTTCCAGAGGGTGTAGTCTCACTAAAAAATAGCATTGAAAAGAATCTAGACAATTTAGCCAAGGCAAAAAAATGCAAAGTGAATGATCTCGTGGTAACTGTACTTAAACGTGAAAGGCACAATGAATTAATAGAGAAAATCAGGAAATTAGGAGCAAAAATTAAACTAATAGATGATGGCGATGTTGCAGCCGTAGTTTCACTAGTAAATGGCAATCATGATATGTATATCGGAATAGGAGGGGCACCAGAAGGGGTGCTTGCGGCTGCAGCGCTGAGTTCAATCGGTGGGCAGATGGAGGGAAGATTAATATTTGACACGGATCAATTAAAAGAAAGAGCAAAAAATTTAAATATCCATGACCCAGAAAAAATCTACACCGTAAAAGATATGGCAAGAGGTGAATCAGTGTTTATTGCAACTGGAGTAACAAGCGGAGAACTTGTGGATGGAGTTGATAACATATGTTCAATTAGTTCTTTAATAATTCTACCTAATAAGCTGATAAAGCTGCAAACAATGCAGAACTTATGTTAGCTTTTTTAGTTTCTAATTTTAGCTTTACAACATTTAGCATTAAGATATAATCAAGTTTACTTATAACAATAGAGGTGTGAAATGTTTTCTAGTATTGTAAATCTATTGAATGGTTTTTACAAAAATTCGAGTACCAAGGAAAGTGAAGAAAAGTTGACTCTTCTATCTCCTCAAGCAAATCTTCAATTCGATGAGACTCAGGTACAAAGTGTGCTCTCAGATTTTGAGAAATTGGAGTTTAAGGATAATAAGTGTTTTGACAAAATAGCAGACGATTATGAAAAGAAGGGGAAGAGTTCCCTCTTTAATTACGTGATATTGAATAAGCGGAAAGAAATAATCGATATATTAGATAGGAATCTTCCTCTTCTCGAAGAACAGGAGGAGTTTAGAAAGAAATATAGTCAATATGTTTTTCAAATTGACAAAGGAATGAGTTATGGAAAAGAACTTCAAGATAGACTTCAGTCTTTTAAAGATAGGGCAGAAGAAGTGTTATCAGATTTTGAAAAATTGAATTTCAATTTTAAGGATAATAAATGTCAAGATTCTTCTGATTCTGTAAATTATAATAACGGCCGGCCAGCGGATCCATTTGACAAAATAGCAAACTATTATCGACGGGAGAAGGAGAGCATTTTCCTTTTTAACTATGTGGTATTAAGTAAGCAAAGAGAAATAATGGATATATTGGATAAGAAGCTTACTTCTAAAGATCAGGAGGAGTTAAAAGAAAATTTTAAAAAGAGGTTGGGTGGATATCTTCTTCGAATTGACGAAGGAATGAATGATGCAAAAGAATTTCTAAACAAAGATGATCTAATTGGTTTCTTTGATGGATGTTATTGGCCAGACAAAAAGGCAGGACATCTTGTTAATCATTATGATAATCTTAGTATCAACATTACTAAACCTGGACAGAGTTTAGAAACTAGTCGTCTTTTTAGCGAAAAGATTAAAAGGATGGAAACAATTAAAAATGAGGTACAAAGAGTAAAAATATACAGTAATGATAAAAGAATAGTAACAATTGAGAAGAATGAGAAACAACAGAGGAACTACTCCTTTACAAAATTTGCAATATGTGACATCGAAATTAGTTGGAGTGCAAAAGATGAATCTGGAAAAGACCTTAACTGTACTGTTGTTCTAAATATAAATTTAGGTCAAGTTAGTATTAAAAAATCAACTATTGACGGTAAAGATGTTGAACCAAAGAAAATTTTAGAGTTAGCTAAGCAAAACGAGGCTGTGCTTATAAAAGGTAAAGCTTTACATGAAGTTTTAGCAGCACATTTCATTAAGCAAACACCATGTGAGGGAAAGAAGGATATGCAAT
Organism: Wolbachia endosymbiont of Wiebesia pumilae; assembly: GCF_017869285.1. Lineage (NCBI taxonomy): Bacteria > Pseudomonadati > Pseudomonadota > Alphaproteobacteria > Rickettsiales > Anaplasmataceae > Wolbachia > Wolbachia endosymbiont of Wiebesia pumilae. The sequence goes on along the minus strand of NZ_CP054557.1, from coordinate 362,537 downwards.
CGCACGAGAATATCGTTGTACCTGGTTCCGGTGCACCTCGCTCTATTAATGAGGAAATAACTGTAGAGCATCCGTTCGGGAAAGCGGCAAATAAAGATAATCATAGAGAAATGTGAGTTTACAACAAATGGTGCCATGAAAGTAGCTGATACATAACTGTACGAGCGTTTGTTTGCGAAGAAATGTTATAGCAGGTTTTGCCTCAAACACAAAGGTGTCATTCCAGTGCTTGACACTGGAATCCAGCCCTTTTACGCAGTCCCATTAAAAACGTTGTATTTTAACGTAGGATTAGCTACTTTTATACTCACCAATTTAATCTCTAATCAAAATTCCTGGATCCCAGTGTCTGGGCACTGGGATGACATCCTCCCTAGTGGATTCAAATCACAATATTCGTATAGTAAGCACTGACCACTTTTGCTTCAATATTTGCGATGCCCCTGAACAGATACAATTATTCTATTATCAGGAGGATGCCATTAATCGCTTTATATAATGCTACTTGTAACACTTATGCCCTGAACGGAGACAGTTTAGGCTGTTATGCCTGGCGGCTTTGTTGGAATAAGTTTTTCAACACTGCTAACAATAAAATTGATTGTATCGTCAGCTACCTTATCGAATTTATCATTTATCTCTTTTCCTATTTCTTGATTTTTAACATATTCGTGTAGAGCTAAAGCAGTTATAGCTGCACATGCTGCAATTAAGCCAGTTTGTGCTATAATGAATAGTGATAATCCTCCTACGAATATAGATGTTAATCCAATAGCCAGGTTTATAATTTTACTTTGTGTTGTTTGTTGCATCGCTTGGCTTTGATCTGCCTGTTTATCCTCTAAAGCATTCGATATTGTTTTTAAGGCAACTTTTATCGCTATTGCTGCAACTGAAACCATAATTAGCCCTATAGCTATTTTTGCTAAAAGAAGAATCGACGGTAGCATCATTACAAATAATAGCGCGCCAATTCCTCCAGCTAACCACTTCTCATTTATTTTTTTTGATTGATTTGTACCAGTGTTCATTATTACCCTCCACTTTACTTATGATTTACCTATATCTAATACGAAATATGAAGGTAGTCAACTATATATTTTATATGAAAGATTGTATTAAAAGTTTTTCATGTTATTTTTTGCTGCTTCGTGGTTAAATTTGGAATTTTAGAAAGAGTTACGTATTATTTGAAATTCTTGTATACTGTTTTGAATCAGTTAAATAGATAATGAAGTGCAGGACGCAGCTTTAATTTTACAAGATGGCAAGTGCTTTTGGGGAAAATCAGTAGGTAAAAAAGGCAAATGCATAGGTGAGGTCTGTTTTACCACTGGTATGACCGGTTATCAGCATACTATAACTGATCCTTCTTTTGCCGATCAAATTATAACGTTCACTTTTCCTCATATTGGTAACGTTGGAATAAACCATAAGGATAATGAAGGAAAGAAAATTTTTGCAAGTGGTGTGGTTATGCGTGAACTTTCTTCTATGTCCCACCCTTCTTCATATATCAGTTTAAATGATTGGTTAGAGAAAAATAACGTGATTGGGATATCAGGAGTTGATACTAGAGCTTTAACGAGACATTTGAGAGAACATGGATCTCAAAATGGAATGATATGCTCATCGAGTAAGGCGCATGCATTAGACAAATTGAAGGAATACAAACCTGTAAATGGGATAGAAATAACTAATAAGGTTAGTTTAAATAACAGTTTTGAAAATAATAGACTAGCGGAGCACTTTGTCATCCAAGTAGCTGACTACTCGGATCCAGCAAAAAATATATGGATTCCAGTGTCACGCACTGGAATGACATCAGATAGAGCTATTGACCTTAATGCAAAATATAGGATTGTAATCGTTGATTTTGGCGTAAAAATCAGTATAGTTTCACGCTTAATAGAACTTGGTTGTACAGTTGAATTAATCAGACCAAGCACAGGTTTTGCTCAAAAAGTGTTGAGTATGAATCCAGATGGTATAGTGCTTTCAAATGGTCCTGGTGATCCGCAAGAAATAGGAGAAAGTGTAGTTTCAGAAATAGACATTATTATAAAATCTAAAATACCAATTTTTGGCATATGCATGGGCCATCAATTACTTGCGATTACTTTGGGGGCAAAGACCATCAAGATGGATATAGGTCACCGAGGGAGTAACCATCCAGTTTATGATGTAATTAGTGGAAAAGTTGAGATCACTAGCCAAAATCATGGTTTTGTTGTTGATTCAGCTTCTCTTCCAAGTAATGTTGAAATTACTCACATTTCTCTATTTGATAATAGTGTAGAGGGAATAATGATGAAGGATTACCTAGTCTTTTCTGTGCAATATCATCCAGAAGAAGCGCCAGGTACGCATGATTCGCATTATTTGTTTAGGCGTTTTATTGGCAATATTGTGTTATATAAAATGAAATCTGCATGATTTTAATCAGGGTAGGTTTTATTGCTTGATTTTTTAATTTTAGGCGTTTAGTATTAAATACAATAAGAGCTTAAGTTAAGATGCTAAAATAGTATTCTCTTAACAAATTTTTGCGGAGGAGTGACCGAGTGGTTAAAGGTAACAGACTGTAAATCTGTCCGCGTGAGCGTACGTAGGTTCGAATCCTACCTCCTCCATTGTGCGGGTATAGCTCAATGGTAGAGCTCTAGCCTTCCAAGCTAGTGACGTGGGTTCGATTCCCACTATCCGCTCTTTTTTTTGTTGTATTTTTATAAAATCAACATATTATTTATTGATGTATTTGTATTTTAGGTAGAAAAGTTTAAATTATGACAGCAATAGTGGAAGCATTTGGAAAGCCGCATGTAAATGTGGGAACAATAGGACATGTGGATCATGGGAAGACGACGTTAACAGCGGCGATAACGAAGCATTATGGAAATTTTGTAGCGTACGATCAGATAGATAAAGCGCCAGAAGAAAGGAAGAGGGGGATAACGATAGCAACAGCGCATGTTGAGTATCAGACGGAAAAAAGGCATTATGCACACGTTGATTGTCCTGGACACGCTGACTATGTAAAGAACATGATAGTAGGTGCAGCACAGATGGATGCGGCGATATTGGTAGTGTCGGGGGTTGATGGGCCAATGCCACAAACGAGAGAGCATATATTGCTGGCGAAGCAGGTAGGTGTTGGATATATCGTGGTGTATATAAATAAAGCTGATGTTGCTGATGCTGATATGATAGATTTAGTAGAAATGGAAGTGAGGGAATTACTGAGTAAATACGGATTTCCAGGGGATGAAGTGCCTGTGGTGGTTGGTTCAGCGCTCAAGGCGCTGGAGGATGACAGCAGCGAATATGGAAAGAAATCAATAGATAAATTGATGGAAAAGTTAGATGAATATGTAGCGGTTCCACCAAGGCCTGTGGATTTACCATTTTTATTGCCAATCGAAGATGTATTTTCGATATCGGGGCGAGGAACAGTGGTAACAGGAAGAATAGAGAAGGGAGAGATAAAGACGGGAGAAGAGATAGAGATAATAGGTCTGAAAGCGACGCAAAAGACGATATGCACAGGTGTTGAGATGTTTAAGAAGTTGCTGGATAAGGGAAGTGCAGGACTCAATGTAGGAATATTGTTAAGAGGAACAAAAAGAGAAGAAGTGGAGAGAGGGCAAGTATTAGCGAAACCGGGGACGATAACACCGCATAGAAAGTTTAAGGCGGAGGTTTATATATTAAAGAAAGAGGAAGGAGGAAGGCATACACCATTTTTTGCGAATTACCAGCCACAGTTTTATTTAAGGACAACGGATGTAACTGGGAGCATAAAATTGCTAGATGGGAAGGAGATGGTAATGCCAGGAGATAATGTGAGTGTAGAAGTAGAATTGCAAGTACCGATAGCAATGGATAAGGGATTGCGTTTTGCGATAAGAGAAGGCGGTAGAACTGTTGGTTCTGGTGTTGTTTCTGAAATTTTGGAGTGAGTGTAGTAACTAAGATGAAGCAAGATATATATATTAACATTAAGGCTTTCGATTGTTCTTTATTGGAGGAGTGTGTTCGAAAATTTGTTGATGAATTAAAGCGGTCCAGTGCAAAATTATCTGGTCCGATTGCGTTGCCAAGGAAAGATTCTAAATTTATTGTTAATAGATCTCCTCACGTTGATAAAAAATCTCGTGAACAGTTTGAAATGAGAACTTCTAGGCGTTTGATTGTTTTACATAATCTTACTCCTACTATGATGCAGATGCTTACAGGTTTATCTTTTTCTGCTGGCGTAGAAGTGGATTTAAAAGTCAAGGAAGTTAAGGTTTAGGAGAAGGAAATGAAGAGAATAAATTCGCTGAGGAGAATTGGTTTACTAATGATGAATATTGGTCATACTGCTATGTATTCTGACAATAGTCGCATGGCTGTAACTTTATTGCATCTCAGCGAAACTTATATTATTGATATAAAAGGACAAGATAAATGTGGCTATAATTCAGTCATTTTAGGCACAGGAGATTTTAAAAATATAGCAAAACCTCAGTTGGAATATTTAAAGAAAAAGGGTATAAATAATAAATGTAAGTTATACGAAAGTAGATTAAATGACCTGTCGGGAATAGAATGTGGTAAAAAAGTGGGAATCAATCATTTTGTGGTTGGTCAATATCTTGATATTACGGGTTATTCTATAGGTAAAGGATTTGCTGGTGTGATGAAGCGGCATAATTTCAGTGGGCTTAGGGCATCTCATGGTGTTTCTATTGCTCACAGATCACAAGGTTCCACTGGCCAATGTCAGGATCCTGGTAGAGTATTCAAAGGAAAGAAAATGGCTGGTCATTTAGGTAACAGCAGGATAACTGCACAAAATATGAAGATATTATCCATTGATCATGAAAATAGTATAATTGCTGTGAAGGGTAATAATGTTCCTGGGTTTAAAAATTCCTATGTTTTTGTAAGAGATGCAGTTAAAAAATCTTTACATAAAGATGTTCCTTTTCCGGTAGGTTTACTGTTAGATGTAAATGATGATGCTAGTAATTTGGTAAGTTAGTTATGGAATGTAATTTAGTTAATCTATCTAATGATAATGTAGGTACTGCTCAGCTCAATCCTTTGATATTTTCTGCTAAGCAAAAATTGAGTATTTTGCATGATATAGTGAGATGGCAATTAGCGAAGAGAAGAGCTGGTACTCATAAAACAAAAGGTATTAGTGATGTCTCTGGTACAACAGCTAAACCTTATGGTCAAAAACGTACCGGTAGGGCAAGACAAGGGAGCTTGCGATCTCCTCAATTTAGAGGTGGTGGGATTATTTTCGGCCCTGTTGTGAGGAGTCATACTTATTCTCTTAATAAGAAGGTACGCAAATTTGGTTTAAAAATTGCTTTATCTCTAAAGTATTTAAATAATCAAGTAATTATTCTGGATAATTTAAATATTGATGTGAAGAAAACGTCTGAAATGTGTAAATGTATTAAAAATTTTAAATTTTCTTCCTTTTTAATAGTTGGTGATTATGGAGATGATTTGTTGCGTGCGGCTAAAAACTTGCAATATGTAGACTTAATCAAACCTATTGGGTTAAATGTTTTTGATATATTGAATCACGAATGCGTGATGTTGACAAAGGATACTTTAAAGCATCTTGAAGGTAGATTGTTATGATCAAATATAATAATATAATAAAATCTCCTATAATTACAGAAAAGGCCTCTTTTTTGAGGGAGAAGTTTAATAAATATTCTTTGTATGTTTTTGTAAATGTAAATAAGCGTCAAATAAAGTTGGCAATAGAGTCTCTATTTGATGTTAAAATTTCTTCTATAAATGTTGTTAGAATTAAGCCTAAATATAGGCGTTTTAGGGGTGTGGTTGGTTGTGAAAAACAGAAAAAGAAAGTTTATTTTTCTTTGATGGATGGTCAAAAATTAGATATAATGAGCGTTTAGTATGGGTATGAAATTTTTTAATCCTGTTACTCCGTCTTCTCGTGGGACTGTGTTAGTAAGTAAAGTTGGTTTATCAAAAGATGAGCCAGAAAAGTCTCTTACATCCGGTAAAAAGTCCAGTGGTGGAAGAAATAATCATGGTAGAATTACAACTCGTCATAGGGGTGGTGGTCACAAAAAGAAGTATAGAGTGATAGATTTTAAGCGTAATAGAAGTGGTCAAGGTATAGTTGAAAAAATAGAGTATGACCCAAATAGAAGTGGGTTTTTGGCGTTAATATCATATAAGGAAGATGATATTAAGTCTTATATATTAGCTCCTCAAGGTATGAAGCCAGGTGATGTTGTTACAGCTGGGAATGATGCTGATATTTTGCCAGGGAATTGTTTACTACTCAAGCATATACCTGTTGGTTCTTTCGTTCATAATGTTGAGCTGAAGCCAGGTAATGGTGCTGCGATTGCTAGAGCTGCTGGTTGTTATGCACAAATCGTTGGTCGTGATGGCCAATATGTTTTATTACGACTCAGGTCTGGTCAAATTAGGTTGATTTTATCTTCTTGCAAGGCTACTATTGGTGTAGTATCTAACCCTGACCATAAGAATAGAAAGTTGGGTAAAGCTGGGAGAAGTAGGTGGCTTGGGATTAGACCTACTGTACGTGGAGTTGCAATGAATCCAGTTGACCATCCTCATGGAGGCGGGGAAGGAAAAACCTCTGGTGGTCGTCATCCTGTTACTCCTTGGGGTGTTGCAACAAAAGGAAAGAAAACTCGAAGGAGAAATAAATCTAGTGATAAGTATATAAAACAATTGAAAGGTTAGTTTATGAGTAGATCTGCATGGAAGCCTCCTTTTTGTCATCCTTCTATATTAAAGTCGGTGAATAATGCTTTAAACAAGGGGTTTGTTAACATGGCTATAAAAGTTCATTCCAGGGCTTCTGTAATTCTTCCTAATTGTTTAGGTTTAAAGTTTGCTGTTTATAATGGTAAGGATTACATTCCTGTGAATGTTAATGATCAGAATATGATAGGTCATAAGTTTGGTGAGTTTTCACCCACTCGTAAATTTACTGGGCATAGTGGTGATAAAAAGGCGACAAGAAGGTAATTGATATGAAAAACAGAGATGTAATAGTTAAAGCTGGTTCTAGGGTTTTAAAATCAACTCCTCGTAAATTGAATTTGGTTGCTGGTTTAGTACGTAATAAAAAAGTTTCTTTTGCCACTGTGCAATTAAGATTTTGTGAAAAGAAAGCTGCAGGTCTTATAAGGAAGGTATTAAATTCTGCGATTGCTAATGCTCAAAATTATGGATTGGATATCGATAATTTATATATAAAAGAAATTTTAATAGGTAAGTCTCTTACTTTGCGTAGGGTATGTCCAAAAGCTATGGGTAGAGCTAATAGAGTTAGTAAACGTTATAGTAATATAACTGTAAAATTGGGGGAAATTATATGATTCATAAAAATAGAAAATTAATAAGGAAAGTGCAAAAATATGGGAAACGTTAATCCTAAAGGATTTAGGTTAAAAATAATTAATACTTGGTCATCTATTTGGTATGCTGAGAAGGGTTATAAACAAGGGTTGCATCAAGATTTATCTATTCGCAGTTATATAAATGAATCTTTTAAGCATGCTGGTGTTTCTAAAGTAATTATAGAGCGTACGATCGATTTGGTATCTGTAATAATACATTCTTCTAGACCTGGAGTGATAATAGGTAAGAAAGGCTCGGATATTGAGAAGATAAAGCAAAAGATAGCTGAAAAAGTAAAAAATAATGTGGAAGTGAATGTAGTAGGGGTTAAAAGGTCTGAAATAGATGCAGTTTTAATATCAAACAGCATTGCACAGCAGTTAGAAAAAAGGGTTTCATTTAGAAGAGCGATGAAAAAAGCTATTCAAAGTTGTTTGAGGATGGGTGCTAGAGGTATTAAAGTAAGTTGTTCTGGGCGCCTTGGCGGAGCTGAGATAGCTCGTACTGAGTGGTATAAAGAAGGCCGTTTGCCTTTGCATACTTTACGTGCTAATATAGATTATGCTTTTGCTGAAGCAAAAACTATATATGGCATCATAGGAGTTAAGGTCTGGGTTTATATTGGTAACTAATTAGGTATATTGAAATGTTTATTCCTAAAAAAAGTAAATATAAAAAAGTATTTAAAGGACGAATTAAGGGTAACACGAAAGGTGGTAGCACATTATCTTTTGGAGATTATGGTCTAAAGGCTATGGGAGCAGGTAGGATTCAATCTAAGCATATTGAAACTGCAAGGCGTGTAATATCTAGAACATTAAAACGCTCTGGTAAAGTGTGGATAAGAATTTTTCCTGATACCCCTGTTAGTAAAAAGCCGGCGGATGTGCGTATGGGTAAAGGGAAAGGTAGTGTTGAGTTTTGGGTATTTAAAGCTAAGCCCGGTAGAATGTTGTTTGAAATTAGCAGTGATGTTCCCATGCATTTAGCAAGATTGGCGCTTGAAAAGGCAACTGCTAAGCTTCCTATGAAGTGTAAATTTGTATCTAATCATAATTAAATGGAGTTGCAATGGATATAGCTGACATTGAATCGAGGTCCTCGCAAGAATTGCATGAAATTCTTGTGAATTTGAGAAAAGAGTTTGTTAATTTGGTTTTTCAAAAGAAGCTGGGCCAGTGCAACAATATTTCGCGTTTTAGCTTAATAAGAAAGAGCATAGCTCGTATTTTAACTACATTAAATAAAAGAAGAAGAGAGGAAAAGAATGCCTAAAAAGGTTTTTTGTGGTACTGTAACTAAGGCTAAGTGTGATAAGACTGTAAAGGTTTCGGTATTACAAGTGTATAAGGATGAGCTGTATAAAAAGGTTATAAAAAAATACAAGAAGTATACAGCACATGATGAGAATAATAGTTGTAAAGAAGGGGACAAGGTTTTAATACAAGAACACAAGCCTATTTCTACTACTAAAAAATGGGTTATTGTTAATAGCTCACATTGAATAGGATATTTATATGATTCAAAAAAATACATTGTTGGAAGTAGCTGATAATTCTGGCGCGCGTGCAGTGCTTTGTATTGGTTTATTGGGTGGTAGAAAGTCTGCATCTATAGGTGACACAGTTATTGTATCTACTAAATCTATTACTCCAAGAGGGAAAGTTGAGAAGGGAAAAGTATATAGAGCAGTTGTGGTGAGGGTGAAAAGCCCTATTAGGAAATCTGATGGTTCTGTAATTCGTTTTTCTAGCAATGCTGTAGTTTTGATTAACGATCAAGGTGAACCACTTGGCACTCGGGTGTTTGGTCCGGTAAAAAAGTTATCATCTGGTTCTTTTATGAAGATAATGTCATTAGCTGTTGAGGTTTTATAATGAGTGCTAAAATAAAAAGTGGTGACGACGTTATAGTTTTAACTGGTAAAGATAAGGGAAAAATTGGTAAGGTAATCAAAGTTATAGCACGTGATGCTAAAAAGAAAGTAATTGTTTCTGGAGTGAATGTGCATAAGAGACATACTAAACCAAAAGCTGGTAGTAGTGGTGGTATATTAAATAAAGAGTTAGCTATTGATATATCCAACGTTGCAACATTGGACCCTAAATATAAAACTCCAACTAGAGTGGGGTTTAAGGTTATAGACGGTAGAAAAGTGCGTTTTGCAAAAGTTTCTGGAGAAGTGATAGATTAGGTTGATATGTTTAAAGAATTGTATAAAGATAGCATAGTAAAGTCCTTGAAGGATAAGTTTAATTACGGCAATATAATGCAAGTGCCTAAACTTGTCAAGGTGTGTATCAATATGGGCGTTGGAGATGCTGCTACAGATAGTAAAGCAATAAATGAACCACTTGATAGCCTATATTTGATTGCTGGGCAGAAGCCTTTATCAACTTTTGCAAAAAAATCTATTTCTGGCTTCAAGATCAGAAAAGGTGCTACAGTAGGTTGCAAAGTAACTTTGCGTAGAGATAAAATGTATGAGTTTTTAGAAAGATTGATATATATTGCTTTGCCAAGGGAAAAAGATTTTAGAGGATTTAGTGTGAAGCAATTTGACGGTAATGGTAATTTTTCCTTTGGTATAAAGGAACATATCTCGTTTTTAGAAATAGACTATGATAAAATAAGTAAAATTAGAGGTATGGATATTAATATTATAACAAGTGCAGTTAGTGATAAGGAAGCAAAGGAATTATTACTGGCTCTTAAATTTCCTTTTTTTGATTAATTGAGAGGAGAAATATATGGCAAAAAAATCTATGATAGAAAGAAATCTTCGCAGAATAAAGTTGTGCGATCAATATAAAGAAAAAAGAGAAAAATTGAAATCTATAATAAATAATAAGAATCTGTCTATTGTAGAAAGGTTTACAGCTCAAAATAAATTAATTAAAAAATTGCCTAGAAATTCTTCTAAAACCAAAATTAGAAATAGGTGTGCTTTAACTGGGAGACCAAGAGGAGTATATAGAAAATTTGGTTTATGTAGAATTGTTTTGCGTGATTTATGTTCTTTTGGGCAAATTCCAGGAGTTACAAAGTCTAGTTGGTAAATATAATATAAGGAGTATATTGTGGCGTTATCTGATAGTATTGGTGATTTTTTAACAAGGATACGTAATGCTCAATTGGCAATGCATAGGGCAACAAGGGTACTATTTTCTAAGATGAATTCTTCTATATTGGAGATTTTAAAAGAGGAAGGGTATATCCTTGATTATGAAAAGCAAGTTGTAGATAATTTACCTTCTTTCATTGTAAAATTGAAGTATTATGAGAAGTCACCTGTAATTAGTGACATAGTTAGGGTGTCAAAGCCTGGTTGTCGTCGTTATTCTAAGTATAAGGACATTTCTAAAGCATATAATGGTCTTGGTATTTTTATTATATCGACACCCAAAGGAGTGATGACTGATTATAATGCACATAAATTAAAGGTTGGTGGAGAAGTTTTGTGTCGTGTGTTTTAAATAATAGGAGAAATTCATGTCTCGTATAGGTGCTGCTCCTATCAATATTCCTGCTGGTGTTTCAGTTGAATATAATAATGGTAGTATGTTAATAAAGAGTGCTAAGGCTGAAAAGGAAGTTAGCTTGATCAGGGATGTTGTGTGTCAGATTATTGATAATCAGCTATTGCTTTCTGTTGATCAAGATAAAGATAATTATGATAAAATAAAGCCTATGTGGGGCACTTATAGGAGTAATATTAATAATATCATTAACGGCATGGTTGATGGTTTTTCTGTTAATCTTGAGATTAACGGTGTGGGATATAAGGCAGAGTGTGATGGTAAGTATTTGACTTTATATCTTGGTTATAGCCATAATGTTAAATATAAAGTGCCTAAAGATGTTGAGATTAAGTGCATAAAGCCAACTCACTTAGTAGTTAGTGGTATGGATAAGCAGAAGGTCTATATGGTGGCGTCTGATATATGCAAAATTAGAAAATATGATCCTTATAAAGGTAAGGGTGTTGTAATAAAAGGCAAATTTATGCTGCGTAAGGTTGTAAGTAAAAAGAAGTAATAAAAATGAAAAGATCGTATAATTTTTTAAGTAATTCTGAAAAAAGGAAGTTACGTAATAGAGCGAAGCTTGACAAGAGCGCTGAACGTTTACGTATATCCATATTTAAATCTAATAGGCATTTTTATGTCCAGTTAATTAATGATGTAAAAGGAATAACTCTCACTTCAGCTTCTACTTTGGATGCTAAAATTAAGGATGTATGTAAAGGGAAAGTCAACGCTGAAACTATAAAACAGGTTTCTTCTTTAATGGTTGAGCGTCTGTCTGGCATGAAATTAGAGCAGCAGCTTACGTTTGATCGTGGAGCGTATAAATACACAGGATTAGTTTCTCAATTTGCTGAGGCTTTAAGAAGTTCTGGATTTGAATTTTAGAAGGTTTTGAATATGGCTATAAAGAATTTACAAAATAATAATGATTTATCAGAGCTTTTAGTTTCGGTACGAAGAGTGACAACGGTTACCAAAGGTGGTAGAAGATTTTCATTTTCAATTTTGGTTGTTGTTGGCGATGAGAAGGGTAGGGTAGGGTGTGGAATAGGTAAGCACGCAGAAGTTGCTGAAGCAAGAGTCAAAGCTGTAAATGCTGCAAAGAAATCAATGATTAGAGTGTACTTGCGTGAAGGTAGAACTTTGCATCATGATATTAAAGCTAAATTTTGTTCTGGTGAGATAGTTTTAAGAACCGCAAGAGCCGGAACAGGTATTATTGCTGGTGGAGCGATTAGATCAGTTTTTGAGGTGTTAGGTATAAAGGATGTGGTAGCTAAATCCACTAGATCAAATAATCCTCATAACGTTATATGTGCGGTGTTTAAGGCTTTTGATAGTATGTTATCTCCTCGTCAGGTAGCAAGCAAAAGAGGCAAAAAGATTAGCGAGATAGTTGGAAACAGGTAAAGTATGAATAATGCTGTAAAATTAAACTCTATATTTACTAAATTATCTAAGAAAAAGAAGCCTAAGTTGCTGGGTAGAGGTATCGGTTGTGGTAAAGGTAAAACATCCGGTAGAGGGCATAAAGGGCAGAAGGCTAGAAGTGGAGTTTCTATAAATGGTTTTGAGGGTGGACAACAGTCTATATATACTCGTTTGCCTAAAAGAGGTTTTAAGCCTATACGTAGGAGCATATACTCTATAATTAATGTTGGCGATATACAGCGCTTAATGGAAGCTAAAAAAATAGTGAAAGACTCTGTTATAGATAAGGAGAGGCTGTATAAATTAGGTTTTATAAAGTCTATTAAGGATAAAATTAAACTTCTTAATAAAGGTAAGTTGAGCGAAAAATTTGTGTTTCATGTTGATTTTGCGTCAGAAGCTGCAAAAAAATCTGTAGCTTCAGTTGGTGGTAGTGTGGAAATACTATCGTAAGTCATGGGCAATAAATCAGCATTTAATAGCTTGGATCCTACGTTGTTATATAAAGGCGATTTATTAAAGCGTATATTTTTTACGCTAATAGCTTTAATTTGCTATCGCTTGGGTACTTATGTGCCTATTCCTGGAATTAATCTTGATGTAATTAATGATATATTTCCCAAAGATGGCTCAGGCGTTTTTGGAGTATTTAATTTATTTTCTGGTGGTGCATTGGCTAGAATGACAATTCTAGCATTGAACGTTATGCCATATATAATGGCTTCTATCATTATTCAGTTACTTTCTTCTGCGATTAAAGGAATGAAGGAAGTTAAGAATGATGGAGAGTCAGGCCGTAGAAAGATGAATTCTTATATACGCTATCTGACCATAGTAATTTGTGTATTTCAATCAATTCCAATTTTGGTTGGATTGGAAGGGATGAATAGGGAAGGGGTATTGGTTGTAATCGAACCTGGTGTTATGTTTCGTACAATAGGTGTTTTCAGCCTTTTAGGTGGAACTATGCTTTTAATATGGCTTGGTGAACGAATCAGCGCTAGTGGTATAGGCAATGGTATCTCATTAATCATTTTCACGGGTATAATATCAGAGTTACACAGCGCTTTGTCATCTTTGTTAACGTTAAATAAAAACGGTAGCGTATCGTTATTTATTATCCTTTTTGTTTTGGTATTGTTTTTTTTGCTGCTACTCTTAGTCATTTTTGTAGAGTCTTCTTATAGAAAGGTTATTGTTCAACATCCTAAAAAGCAATTTAAAAGATTACATAATGACGATTTTACTTATATTCCATTGAAGATTAATTTATCTGGTGTAGTACCAACCATTTTTGCTAATGCAATTTTATTGACACCTATTTCAATTGCAAATTTCTATAAGGGGCACGCTTTTTCTGATTTTATTTTGAATTACTTTATGGCAAATAAAGTAGTATATATTGTAGCCTATTTGGTGCTGATAGTATTTTTTAATTTTTTCTATACCAATTTTATATTTAATCCAGAGGAAAACGCAGATTTTCTTAAAAAAAATGGTGGTTTTATACCTGGTAGAAGGCCTGGGAAACATACTTCTGATTACCTTCAAGATATAGTTTTTAAGTTGACATTCATTGGCTCTGCGTATTTGGTAGTCATATGTACTGTACCTGAAGTTATGAGATATTATTATGATATACCATTTATTTTTGGTGGGACGAGCTTACTGATTATAGTGAACGTTATTACTGATACTATTATGCAAATACAATCTTATATTTTTTCAAATAGGTACGACAACTGGATAAAGAAATATGAGTCTAAAACGAGGAAAGTAAGATGATCATTACGATTTTTGGTCCTCCAGGTTCTGGTAAAGGTACTCAGTCAAGCTTGTTAATAGCAAAATATAATTTAAAATTAATTTCAGTAGGGGATTTATTAAGGAATATTATATCTAGCAGTAGTGAGTTAGGTAAAAAAATAAAGGGTACCGTGGAATCTGGTAATTTAATTCAAGATGAAATTATATGTGGATTATTACGTGACCAGCTTGCATTAGTGGATGATAATTGCTTATTAGATGGTTTTCCGAGAAATTTAAACCAGGCTCATTTTTTGACTCAAGTTTTGCAAGAAAAATATAATAGGGATGTTGACATTGTAGTTGAGCTGCAGCTTGACGATAATATTGCAATCGATAGGTTAAAAAATCGTCTCGCGTGTTTGGACTGTAAAAGCATATATAGTGTATCTTCTTTTAAGAGTACTACTTGTGCTAAATGTAAAAGTACGAGGTTAGAGAAAAGAATTGATGATGCTGATATGTCTGCAATTAATAAGAGAATAAGTGAATATTACCTTCAAATGAAAGGTTTACGCGAGTATTATAAAGGCAAATTATTAACAATTGACGCTAATTTGAGTGTTGATGAGGTAACGCAAGAGATTGAAAGTAAAATTTCTTGTAATTTGGTTTGACTCTGAGTTGTTTTATGGTATAAATTAAGAGTTGTTATTAATAAAGTATCGAGGTACCAGTGGCACGTATTGCAGGCATAAATATTCCAGTGAGGAAATGTGTTCCTTTTGCATTAACTTATATATATGGTATAGGTATTGCTACTGCGAATGTAATTTGTCACGCTTGCGAAGTTGATAAGCGCAAACGTGTTTCAGAATTACGAGATGAAGATATAGAAAAGATCAGCGGTTTCATTAGACAAAATTATGTTATAGAAGGTGAGCTCAGAAAAGAAGTGGCTATGAACATAAAATCTTTAGTGGAAATGGGATGCTATAGAGGGGTGAGACATAGAAAAGGTTTACCTGTGAGAGGGCAAAGGACTCATACTAATGCTAAGACTCGTAAAGGTAGATCTCGGTTGCCTATTGCTGGGAAAAAATAAAATTTATTATTATTGTGAGTTTTAATGAAAAAAGTCAAAACGGTTAGTAAGAGTAAGAAGGAGTTTATTACTGGTGTTGTCCATATTCGTGCAACTTTTAATAATACTTTTGTAAATGTAACTGATTTTCATGGTAATACGCTATGTCAAACTTCTGTGGGTGCATGTGGTTTTTCAGGTTCGAGAAAATCCACACCTTATGCTGCAGGTAAGGCTGCGGAGTCTGCTGCGAAGAACGCAATGGAGAGATTTGGTATGAAGGTTGTCTCTGTAATAATTCGCGGCCCTGGCTTTGGTACCGAAGCTGCGGTTAAAGCACTTCAGAGCTGTGGGTTGACTGTGACTTCAATTGCAGATAAAACCGCAATTCCTCATAATGGGTGCAGGTTAAGAAAAAAAAGAAGAGTATAGGATATTTGAAAAGGTTGTTTTATGTATTATAATAATGATGTTTCTCTCTGTAGCAATTTAGATAAATTGATTAAACCTAGTTCAGTTAAGGTAATATCAGATGATTCAAGTGAAAAAAGTGATATAGTGCTAGAACCGTTGGAAAGTGGTTTTGCTTTAACATTAGGCAATGCATTAAGACGTGTAATGTTATCTTCTCTTAAAGGTAGTGCTGTTTATGGAATAAAAATTGAAGGTGTAACTCATGAGTTCACTTCAATTCAAGGGGTGAGAGAAGACGTAACTGATATAGTATTAAATATGGGTATGTTGAGGTGTAAATTAAATGGTGCTTCTAATAAATGCTTAAATTTAAACGCTAAAGGGCCTTGCCAGGTATTAGCTGGGATGATAGAAACTGATGATCAATGCTCTATTGTTAATAAAGATTTGTTAATATGTACGCTGGGGCAAAATGTGGAGCTTAACATGACCATATATGTGGCTAGCGGAAAAGGTTATCTTCCTGTAACTAAATATAAAGAAAATGAACTTTTGAAGCTTATGAGTGAACAGGATTTAATTGGTTTTATTCCAGTTAATGCTTTGTATAGCCCTGTCAACAGGGTTTCGTACAGGGTAGAGAACAGTCGTGTTGGCCAAGTGACTGATAAGGATAAGCTGATATTGTCAATTGAAACTGATGGTACAATTTCTCCGAGTCAAGCTGTTGACTCTGCTGCAAGAATATTACAGGAGCAACTTCAGCCCTTTATTAGTTCTGATGTAAGTTATAAAAAATCGCAGGTTTCTTCGTCTAGTGGTGCTAAAGATTTGGGTTATGACCCTGTCTTATTGTGTAAGGTAGATGAAATGGAATTATCTGTCAGGTCTCATAACTGTCTGAAAAACGAAAACATCACTTATATAGGTGATCTTGTACAAAAGACAGAAGGTGAAATGTTAAGAGCTGCTAATTTTGGCAAAAAGTCTTTGAATGAGATTAAGGCAGTTTTGACTAATTTTGGCTTGTCTTTGGGTATGAATGTGCTAAACTGGCCACCTAAGGATATAGATGAGTTGGCTAAACAACATACTGATGAAGATTAGGTGATATATGAAACATGGAATAAAAAAACGTAAACTATCTCGTTGTACTGAACATAGATTATCGACGTTAAAGAATCTATCTATCTCATTAATTAACCATGAGCAGATTGTAACTACTTTACCAAAAGCTAAGGAACTTCGTCCATATGTCGAAAAGTTTATTACAATTGCTAAGAATAAGAATACTTTACATGGTAGAAGACTTTTGCTTTCACGCCTTCATAATAGTAAGTTAGCAGTTGATAAGTTATTAAACGTCTTAGCCAGCCGTTATCAAGATCGTAAAGGTGGGTATTCTAGAATAATAAAATTTAGCACTCGAAAGGGTGATTGCGCTTCAATGGCAGTGATAGAACTGGTTGATAGGGATATTGCAGCAAGAGGTAAGGTTTATAGTAAAAATAAAGAAGGAGGCAAAGTAGTTACACAAAGTTAATTGTTATCATAATTGTTCTTCTTGTGGTAAGTAGGTTACGCTACTTTGTAGGTTACTTTGGCGAGTTATTAGTTTTAGTATATTTAAAACTGAAATGGTATAATGTTATAAAACGCCGTTACCGTTGTAAGTTCGGTGAAATTGACTTAATTGTATCTAAAAAAAAGGAGCTGATTTTTATAGAAGTTAAAACAAGTTTACTTGGAAAAGAAATACCGATATCTCATCTTCAATGTCAGTCTATTATAAATTCTTCTAAGTATTTCTTAAGTAAAAACCTTAGTTTTTTAGATTATTCAGTCAGATATGATTTATATTTTCTTTCCTTAAAGAGAAGACCTGTTTATATAAAAAATGCTTGGATTGAAGAATGAAAGATTTGTAGCTGAATTAATTTAGATTTACTGGATTTAATATGAAAAAGACCCAATACAATAATTTAGTTTCATCTTACGCTAGAGTGCTATTTCATGTCTCAGGAAGCAGGTTAGGTATTATAAGGAAAGAAGTAGAATTTTTGTTGGCTTTTTTTAAGGATCAACGTGATGTTTTTGTGTACCTATCTCATCCTATGATTTCTTTTGCACACAAAAAAGAAGTGATGCTTTCTATAAATGAGCACTTGAGTGAGAATTTAGTAAAATTTATTATGGTTATATTTGCAAATAAACGCTCTAGTTTATTGATCCTTATATTAGAAAAATTCTTAAGTCTTGCAAGAGAAAATGAAAATGAATTCGAAATTACTATAAAGTCAGCAGAAACTTTAAAGGAATCTGATATAAAAATAATTACTGAATCTTTGAGCTTTCTTGGTAAAATAATAAAAGTAAGCAATGTGGTTGACCCTTCTATACTAGGTGGCTTCGTAGTTAGGTATGGTTTTAATTTGATCGATGCTTCGCTAAAAAGTTACTTGGATAGGTTAGTTGACTTAAGTAAAATGGAAATATTAAAAGTAAGGAATTTTGTATGAAGAACAGTATGAATGTTTCTGAGATAGCAAGTATAATAAGAGAAAAGGTTGAGACGTTTGATAATCCTATAAAGCGGGAAAATATAGGTGAAGTAATTTCAGTAACAGATGGTATCGCATTGGTTTATGGGCTGGAAAAAGCAAAATTCGGTGAAAAGGTATTTTTTGCAAGTGGTGTAGAAGGAATAGTTCTCGATTTAGATCATAATACGGCTGGAATAGTTGTGCTTGGTAATGACCGTGATGTGAAAGAAGGGGACGTTGTAAAATGTAGTGGTGATGTTGTGCAGGTGCCTGTAGGGCATGAATTGTTAGGGAGAGTTGTAAATGCGTTGGGCCATCCTATGGACGACGGTGGGGAAATTAGAGCCAAAAACAGAATGGATATAGAATCTAAAGCGCCAGGCATTATTGATCGTAAGTCTGTGCATGAGCCACTGCAAACAGGAATTAAAATTATAGATTTGCTAATTCCAATAGGTAGAGGGCAGCGTGAATTAATTATTGGTGATAGACAAATTGGTAAAACTACTATTGCGCTTGATACTATTATCAATCAGAAGAAGATTAACGATGAGGTAAACGAAAATCAAAAAGTTTACTGTGTTTATGTTGCTATTGGGCAAAAAATTTCAACAGTAGCAAAAGTGGTAAATAAGCTGAAAGAAAGCGGAGCATTAGAGTATACAACTGTAGTTGTGGCTAGTGCATCTGACTGCGCGCCTATGCAATTTTTAGCACCTTATGCTGGTTGCACTATTGGGGAATTTTTCCGTGACAATGGAATGCATTGTTTGATTATATATGATGATTTATCTAAGCATGCTGTGGCATATAGGCAGATGTCTTTATTGCTCAGACGTCCTTCTGGTCGTGAAGCTTACCCTGGAGATATATTCTATGTACATTCTCGCTTGCTTGAAAGAGCTGCTAAAATGTCTGATAAAAAAGGGCAGGGTTCTTTAACTGCTTTGCCAATTGTCGAAACTCAAGCTGGTGATGTATCTGCATATGTGCCAACAAATGTTATTTCAATTACCGATGGGCAGATCTTTCTTGAGTCTGAATTATTTTATAAAGGATTTCGACCTGCAGTAAATATAGGTTTGTCAGTTTCACGGGTTGGTTCTGCTGCACAACTAAAGTCTGTGAAGAAAGTTGCTGGTTCTATAAAGCTAAGCTTAGCTCAGTATAGAGAATTAGAAGATTTCGCAAAATTTGGTTCTGATCTTGATGCTAGTGTTCAATTATCCTTGAATAAGGGTAAATATCTTGTCGAGTTATTAAAGCAAAAACAACATTTACCTATGTCAATAGAAGAGCAAGTAGTGCTGATGTATATTTTTTCTAACCTATATAATCAGTTAAGTAAAATACAAATAAGTTACATTAATAAATTTGAACATGATCTTATTAATTATTTTCATACTGTACACCCTGGGGTTTTAAAAAAGTTGTCAAATGACATGAGTGATGATATAAAAGGTGATATTTTTAACATTGTGAGTAATTTCGTTACTCAATTTAATTGCGTTTAGGTGGTGATTATGGCTTCATCCATTATTAATAAATTTCCTATGACGAGGGAAGGTTTTGAGAATATGCAAGCCGAACTTGAAAAATTAAAGGAAGAAAAACCTTCTGTGATACAGGCTATTTCTGATGCTCGTGATCAAGGTGATTTGTCTGAAAACGCAGAGTATCATGCAGCACGGGAAAGGTTAGGTTTTATTGAAGGCCGTATAATGGAGATAGAAAGTAAGCTCTCACATGCGGAAGTAATAGAAGTAAAAAATTTGTCTGGTGATTCAGTAATGTTTGGTGCAACTGTGACATTAAGCATGTTAAGTGATAATAACGGTGAAGTGGAATATGTTTATAAGGTTGTAGGCGAATATGAAGCTGATGTTTCAAAGCAGTTAATATCTACTAGTTCACCACTTGGGAGTGCCTTAATCGGCAAAAAAGTCGGTGAATATGTGGAAGTGACAGTGCCAAATGGAGAGAAATTGTATAAAATAGTTAAGATTGAATTTAAGTAAATTATTATGGTACAGGCCACTTATGCTTCAATGAGTCTACCAGGTATTTCTTTTGTGGAAGATGTATTAGAGGATGCTCGTTCCGGTAAATTATTCATTTTAGTTGATGATGAAAATAGAGAAAATGAAGGCGATTTGATTGTCTTAGCTGAGAAAATAAAGCCGGAACATATGGCTTTTATGGTTAGGTACGGTACAGGGGTTGTTTGCTTAGCAATGACTAAATTTCACATGAAAAGGTTGGGCCTTAATTTCATGGAAAAGAAAAATATTGGTGAAAATCATACCGCATTTACTACATCAATTGATGCACGTTATGGCATTACAACCGGTGTTTCAGCAGAGGATAGAACGAAAACTATACATGCTGCTATCAACAAGGATGGTACTCAGGATGACATCATAACTCCAGGTCATGTTTTTCCTGTAATTGCACATAAAGGTGGGGTGGTACAACGTGCTGGTCATACTGAAGCGAGTGTTGAAATGGCGAAGTTAGTAGGGTTTGATCATTCAGCAGTTATTTGTGAATTAGTGAATGATGATGGCTCTATGATGCGCTTACCTCAGTTACTTAAATTTGCTGAACAACATAAAATTAAGTTAACTACCATCGACAAACTTATCAGTTACGTTAAAAATTTAAACTAGCGTTTATAAATTTGTATAATTTAAGTGTTAAAATATAGAATTTCTATAAATTATACAAGCACAGAATTTTCATGTTTAGAGTTGCTAAGTTTTTGACCTTATTGTTCTTTTTTGCATATTGTAATAATGCTTACTCTATTAACATTATTAGAGATAGTGAAGTGGAAGCAATAGTGAAAGAGCTAGCGCAACCTTTATTTTCTGCTGCGGATATTGATCATGAGCAAATAAAAGTTTTTATAATTAATGACAATTCGATTAATGCTTTTGTAATTAACAATAACAGTATTTTCATTCATTTAGGACTTTTACAATATTCGGCTAAACCTTATGTCCTGCTTGGTATATTAGCACATGAGATTGCTCACATATCTGCTGGTCATATATTGCAAATGAGTAGTGCTATGGGTTATTTTCAATCGATAGCAATGATTAGTTATATGGTAGGATTAGTTTCTAGTATTATCATTAACCCTCAGAGCCTGTCTTGAAAAGAAATGAGAAAGAGAATATGATGAGATAAGTAAAAAATAGTAGGTAAAAATGTATCCAAGTGATATAAGTGACAAAGAATGGGAAATTTTGGAGCCAAGTGTTGCACAAGGTGCAGTAGGACGGCCAAGAAAGCACAATATTAGAACAATTATTAATGCAATAAGATACATAATGAAAGGTGGTTGCCAGTGGAGAATGCTGCCAAAAGATTTTCCGCCATGGAAAACGGTGTATGATTATTTTCTCAGGTGGCGTAATAGTGGCAAATTGGAAGAAATACACGATATGTTAGTAAAAAAGGTAAGAAAAATGGTTGGCAAAAATGAAATACCTTCGGTAGGAATAATTGACAGTCAATCAGTGAAAACCACTCAAAAAGGGGATCCAGAGGATATGATGCTGGCAAGAAAATAAAGGGTAGAAAACGTCACATCATTGTGGATACAATAGGCCTAATTATTACAGCTGATGTTCATAGTGCAGGCATTCAAGATCGTGATGGTGCTCTAAATCTTTTTACTCAAGCTAAACGAAAAGCTTCAACGCTACAAAGGTTTCTCGCTGATCAGGGATATATTGGTAAATTGCAAAATTACTGTTTATTGAAAACAGGATGTTTATTGACGATTACTAAAAAAGCAGCTGATGCTGTAGGATTTCAAGTTATTCCTAAACGGTGGATTGTTGAAAGAACTTTTGCTTGGCTTTCCAATTTTAGACGTATGGGCAAGGATTATGAGCATTCTCCTCTTACTTCAAAAACTAATATCTCCTTTAATATGATTACTATTATGCTTGCTAAATTAGCTGCTTAGTTCCTTTCAAGACAGGTTCTTAGGTATTTATCTGAGAAAAACAGTTATTTAGTGAAACTTGCATTATCTCATACTTTATTATTACACGGTGATGCAAAAAAGGCGATTTTTTACCTGGAGCAGATTTTGAATGTAGAACCAGATAACGCTTTTGTCTGGAAGTATTTAAGCATTGCATATAAATGTGAAGCTGATACGGCAATGCATTATTTTGCCTTGACAAAAAAGGCTTGTATTGAAGGTGATTTAAAGCAATTTACAAAATATGCTGAGCTAGCTGTTAAAACTTTACCAAAAGATAGCCCTTATTTGTTGCAAGTTGAAGATATGAAGCGGTTTAATGGATAACAAAAAAGCATTTCTGCACTTTTTGGATTATTTTTGTCCACACTTTTCCAACATAGTTTTTGCTTCATCGCTTACGTTGGGCATAATTTTCGTTATGATAGTTTTAGCGCCAAAAAATACACCACAGAACATGCCAAGAGCAAAGAGGGCTGGCCACGGCATCCTGCCAAATATTGCAAGCAAAGCTGCACCAATTATTACTACCGTCATAAGTGGACCGCCTATCCCCCAAACATAACCAATAATATTGCATATTACTTTAGTTGTGTCATCCATATCAGGGTCAGCTGCATAACCTGAGAAAGAGAAAAGCAATACTACGCAAAAAACACTAAAAAATTCCATTATAGAGCTCATTTTTTTGCCTCTAAGTAATAAATTAACCTAAACCTACACATTTTTTATTTTAAAGTAAAAATTATAATTTGTCCATACATAAGTGTTGCTACATAAATAACCCACCATTAATATTGAGCACATGCCCTGTTATATATTTTGCTTCATCACTTGCTAAAAACAAGACCCCTGCTGCTATTTCTTCCCCTGTTCCCATTCTTTTCATTGGAATATTATCTAATATTTTTCCCTTTTGTCCTTCATTTAAAACTTCAGTCATTTTAGTATCTATAAACCCAGGAGCAATACAATTTACTGTTATATTACGACTTGCAACTTCTTTTGCTATGGATTTGCTCATAGCTATTATTCCAGCTTTAGACGCCGCATAATTTGCTTGCCCGGCGTTTCCTGTCAGCCCTATTATTGAGGAAATATTTATAATTCTTCCCCAATTATTCTTAATTAGTTTTCTGCATGCTTCTCTACTCAGCTTAAATGTAGAGCTCAAGTTAATATCAATTACTTTTTGCCATGCTTCATCTGTCATTCTCAATAATAAACTGTCTCGCGTAATACCCGCATTGCATACGAGCCCGTCAAAGCCTTCCATCAGCTCACTTGCTCTATTTATTAGTTGATTTACTTCCTCAGCATTTGATAAATCACAAGGGAGTACATGCATGTTTTTTTCATATTGTTTAGCAACTTCTTCGAGCACTTCTTTTTTTGTGCCAGAAATACATAAAGTTGCTCCGGCTTTGTGCATAATTTTTACAATTGCTTGCCCTATTCCGCCTGATGCGCCAGTAATCAGGAACTTTCTGCTTTCCAATTTAAGCATAATAACTTTATATTATCTTAATTCCTAACAGAATATTGACTAGTTGGCAATAGATTTCTTACATAATATAAGTAACTCAGATATTCACAAAATAAAGAAAAAGTTATAATAAAGTTAAACGTCAAAAAATTTTAAAAACATAGTTGATGCAGGAATTGTTACTAAATAGTTTATTCTGGTGCTCTACAGTCTAAATGGAATGCTTAAATTATAGATTCTTTGTTTTTGTGTGTTACCTTGAGTTAACACAAATTCACAGTAGTATTATGATAAGTAAGTTAAAAAAGCTTAGCGCTGGATTTTCTTTGACAGGCTTGATTGGCCATGGTGATAATATAAATATGCAAGGAGCAAAAAATAAAAAGAAGAAGTACCCAAAATTTTTGGATAAGACGTTTGCATTGATTGATGCAGTGATAAATTTTATTTTAAAACGCGAAAGTAATAACGTAAATGAAGTCCTGAAAGTAACATGGGGACCACTATTTTTTGGTCTGGTAGTAATACTCATCTTTTTTGGGATAGGTGGTATTTGGTCGGCTATAGCTCCAATTGACGGTGCGGTGCATGCAAGTGGAGAAGTTATTGTATCTTCAAATAGAAAAATAGTTCAACATTTGGGCGGAGGAATAATAAGCAAAATTTTAGTAAAAGAGGGTCAAGCAGTTAAAAAAGATGAGCCTCTAGTTTTGTTGAGTGATGTTAACGAGAAGGCGAATTTAAGTATCATCAAAGAGAAGCTCTTATCATTTTTAGCAACAGAAGCAAGGCTTCTTGCAATCAGAGTAGATTTGGACACGCTCGAGTTTCCTGATGAGGTTAAAAAATTATCTCACGATGAACTTGTAAATAAAGCGATAAAGAATCAAGTAAAGTTGTTCAACTCTCAGAGAAAGAGCATATTGGGAAAAACAGACATACTGCAACAACGTATAAAGCAGTTAAATGATGAATTAGCGGGGCTAAACTTTCAACTAAATGCAGCTCATAAGCAATATGACTTGATAACTGAGGAGTTGGAAACAAAAAGACAATTACTTGATAGTGGCCATATAAGCAAACCACACATTTTAGCTTTAGAAAAGCAGTTTGTTGAAATTGAAGGCAGAGTTGGACATTACCGTTCTGCAATATCTCAAGTGCAGCAAAAAATTGGAGAGAACGAATTAGAAATTATAAACGTGAGAAATGATTCTCAAGAAAGAGCAAACGCTGAACTTAAGGAAGTTAGTACGTCTATTGCAGACTTGAAAGAGAGACTGATGGTTGCTGAAGATTCATTAGCACGTACAATAATTAAATCGCCTCAAGATGGGATAGTCACAGATATAAGATACCATACTGAAGGTGGTGTTATACAATCTGGAGTTCCGATCATGAGCGTAGTGCCATCGGATGATGACCTAATAATAGATGCTAAAATTCAGACCAGAAACATAGAAGAGATACTGTCAGCACAAAAGAAAGATAGCAACATAGTCTCTATTGATGGGCTAGAAGGGCTAAAGGTTAAAGTTCGTTTAAGTGCTTACAGTGCACGTCGTTTAAGTTTAATTAATGGTATAGTAAGCAATATTTCTCCCGATGCCCTTGATGATCCAAGGCTAGGGCGTTATTATTCAGTACGTGTAGTGATACCAAAACCAGAGCTTGCTCAGTTTAAAAACGTATACCTATACCCTGGTATGCCAGCAGAAGTGTACATAGTTACTCAATCTCGTACTCTTTTATCATTCTTGTTTACGCCTATAATTGCAACAGTCGATAGGTCTTTTATAGAAAGGTAGCTCACTCGTTAAAGTAGTAGTGAAAGTGCCGTAATAAAATTTAGGTACATAATTAGACAATAGGCTTCTTGACCTTACCCAGAAAAAGTGGAGAGAAAGAAAGGAGTTTTTTCGGGTAAAATAAAATTTTTGAGGATTAGAAATGGCAAGAGAATATACGGCAGAATTCAAATTGGAAGCTGTTAAGCTGGCAAATGAACAAAGAAAGGCAGGTCAAACAATTACGAAAATAGCAAAGGATTTAGGAATAAAGGGTGGTTTATTAGGAAAATGGATAAAGAAACACAACGAAAAAAAGTCGGCAGCAGATGCATTTCCAGGTAGAGGTAACATGGCTCCTTACGACAAAGAGAGGTTTGATTTACAAAGAGAGTTAGCAAGAGTAACAAGGGAAAGAGACATTTTAAAAAAAGCCCTGGCCAGTCAAAAAGAGTAAAATATTTTTTTATATAGTAACTGCTATAAAGTACAGGAATTATGTAGGATTTTCTGCTAGTGGCTACTATAAGTGGACCACAAGAAAAATAAGCAGTAGAGAATCAGCAAATAAAGAGTTATTAGCAGATATTCAAAAAATATATCAAGCTTCTAAATGTAGATATGGAGCTCCTAAAATTCATGCTGAATTGAAGGCTTTGGGTAAAAGTTGCAACTTAAAAACAGTGCAAAGTATTATGCAGAAAAATGGTATTCAGGCTATATTGAGAAGAAAATTTAAAATTAAGAAACAACAAACGGACAGTAGCTCCCAATATATTAGACCAAAACTTTATTGTCGATCAACCAAATAAAGTATGGGATTACTTATATAAAAACCAAAGAAGGATGGCTATATTTGGCAACAATAATCGATCTATATTCACGCATGGTAGTTGGCTGGTCAATGAGCAGTTCAATAAATAAACAATTGGTTATGGACTCTTTATTAATGGCCGTTAACAAGCGTAAACCTGCCAAAAATCTACTATTACATAGTGATCAAGGTTCACAATATACTTCGCAAGGTTATCAATATCTCTTATCCATAAAAAACATAGATGAGTCATAAAGGTTGTTGTTACGACAATTCTGTTGTGGAAATGTATGGTCCCAGAGTGTGATGGTGTGGATTTAGTATAAATAATTCTGGAGACTGTGTCCACTGATAACATATAAATTCATAAGGAGTAAGACCCTTAAGAGTTTTGAGTCTCTTTGCATAATTATAAGCCATAACAAAGTTATAAAGGTGTTCTTTAAGTTGCTGGTGCGATTGATAGTAATACTTCTTAACTGTAGCATCCTTTAAAGTTTTATTCATACGCTCGACTTGCCCATTCGTCCAAGGATGGCTAACTTTTGTCAAACGATGTTCAATAACATTCCCTTCGCAAACTCTATCAAATATATGTTGGAAAGCATACTTATGACGCTTCTGGTTTGTAAATTGTATACCGTTATCTGTCAAAATAGTATGGATTTTATACGGTAAAATTCTAATCAAATTACGTAAGAACTCAGCAGCTATGGGTTTTGTAGCACTGTTACGCAACTCAACATAGGTAAATTTGGATGTCCTATCAATAGCAACAAACAAATGTAATTTGCCCTCCTCAGTTCTAACTTCAGCAATATCAATATGAAAGTAACCGATAGGATATTGTTTGAATTTCTTTTTTGACTTAACTTCTCCATCAACAGTTGGTAATCTGCTAATGTTGTGTCTTTGTAAACAACGATGCAAGCTAGAGCGAGTCAAATGCGGAATTGTAGACTGCAGAGCGTAAAGGCAATCATCTAGTGGCAGTAGTGTATACTTGCGAAATGTAACTATTATAGCTTCCTCTTCTAGCGTTAAAACAGTCGATCTTGGACGCTTTGGACCCATATCAGCATCTTTCGTAAATGAACGTTTTCTCCACTTAATAATAGTTTTTGGATTAAGGTTATAATGCTTGGAGAGTTTTGCTATGCTCTCTTTTCTATTTTGTATTGCTCTACGAATCGTCTGTGTTGTTTTGGCGCACCCATGCAATATTTGTCCCATAACTCCTCCTTTGATGGTATTTTTTTCTCATATTTTATCATACCATCACACTCTGGGACTGTACATCTAACTTCAGCAATATCAATATGAAAGTAACCGATAGGATATTGTTTGAATTTCTTTTTTGACTTAACTTCTCCATCAACAGTTGGTAATCTGCTAATGTTGTGTCTTTGTAAACAACGATGCAAGCTAGAGCGAGTCAAATGCGGAATTGTAGACTGCAGAGCGTAAAGGCAATCATCTAGTGGCAGTAGTGTATACTTGCGAAATGTAACTATTATAGCTTCCTCTTCTAGCGTTAAAACAGTCGATCTTGGACGCTTTGGACCCATATCAGCATCTTTCGTAAATGAACGTTTTCTCCACTTAATAATAGTTTTTGGATTAAGGTTATAATGCTTGGAGAGTTTTGCTATGCTCTCTTTTCTATTTTGTATTGCTCTACGAATCGTCTGTGTTGTTTTGGCGCACCCATGCAATATTTGTCCCATAACTCCTCCTTTGATGGTATTTTTTTCTCATATTTTATCATACCATCACACTCTGGGACTGTACATCTAAGACAAACATTTCTCACCGCCATTGGTTTTGAATGCTGTAAATGATTGTTTTGCTTAAGATCTTAATAAAATATTGCTAAATTAATATTATTGAACTCGGAAATAACAGGAAAATTCATAACAGTTTTTATCCCCAATAGAATGAAATCCTTTTTATTGGTATCGTCCTTTTTGTGAAAAATATTCTTAACTTCTCTACAACTTTTTCTGGCTAAGGCCACATATTCTACAATAAATATTTGACATATACGTTATAGAGCAAGCAATTTGAGATTTTTTATAGTCAAGGGATCGTTATTTGTTGGAGCAACATCAGCCTATGGTACTATATGACCACTCAACATAAAACCGCTGCAAAAAACCATATAGAATTTACAAACCTATTACTAGTGATACGGTAGGAAAACGAAATTAATATAGTATCCCCTACCGCACACTTATGAAGCCTTAATAAAACATTGAAATTTACTACTTACCCTTAGAACTACCTGCAGAATTAACCTTAACTACGTTAAGGGCTTCTGTTATTTTAGTAGATACTCCATCTTTTTCAAGATCTATATCTTCCATTTTTTTTAATTTCTCTTGTTTATCTTTTAACAAATCATGCAGATTCTTGTGCATAGTGTCATCTCTTTCCAAAGACCCTCTTGCCATTACTATTGCACCTGTCAGTACTTCACATTCTTTTATTTTTAATTCTTTATAGCTATCCCTACTTTTGAACTTTTCATTATGAATTGCATCAAGAAGAGTGACAATATTATCAAATTTACCTTCAAGAATATACTCTCTCATTAATGATTTTTCTGCCTCATAAAAAGCAGTTCTTGATGTTTTACCACCTCTTATTTGGTCGTCACCTTTCATTAGGTTATTTTCCACCCATTGTGTAATCAAGTCAGGGTTATTATTATTCACTGCATCACATAAGAAATCTGAGTGTGCTTCTTCAAATGCCATCTGTAAATTACTTTTACGTTTTTTCATATAACCTCCTATATGTATATGTTCCTTAACGCCTTCTCCTTTTAAGAGTTGCTCAATATTAGTGACAACTCCTTCTTTTGGTAGTGCTGTAATATCACTTCCATCGATACCACCTTCTCCTGGCAGTTTTTTAGTGTGACTTTCATCTACAATGATACTGCTTGCTTCAGAAAAAGACTGATTTTGTTCTTGATATTTTTCAAGTGTTCGATTTACCCAATCATCATTTAGTACTTCTCCAATTCTTTCGTGAAATGGCGCATTAATATAGTCTTGCTGTACTAAATTTATAAAAGAATTTAGTACCTCTTGCATTCCATTTCCTAATCCTTCTTCCACTGCACTTTCCATAAAACCATCCTTCAAGTACCTGTATGGCACTAGATGAATAATAACATGAGAAACAATTTTACTAGATAGTATTTTTCCTATTAATTTATTAGCCATTCCTGAACGAAATATTGCTTTATCATTATAACCTTTTGCTTCATTTATTTTTAACCTTCTATATTCATCTCCTTCTTGTACTAAATATTCTGCTTCTCTTATACCACCAGCAGAAGGATATACTTTGATAGCATCCCCTGCCTCTCTTCTTGGCGCTAATACTCTTTTTTCCAACGGTTTAAAATCAAATACTTCATACAAATGTTTTGCTACATGATTATAAAGAACATCATTTAGATTATTTTTATTAATCTTCCCATTATAATTATCTAAATCTTGACTATGTGTTCTAATAGTAGAATTACACTTTTCATTATAATCATCCAAATATTTCTTACTTTCTTTTTCATTGATATTATATGAAGTAGTTTTTAGTAAAGAATTTAAAACACTCAACACACATGCTGTTCTCTTTACTATATATCCTTCATTATTCACAATTCTAATACGAAGATTATAATCTCCGACTATCTCTTGAGTGATTTCGTCATGTAGCAATACACTAAACACCTTTGCTTTAGGTTCTTTTGCATCGTTTTGGCTCTCATATAAACGAATTTCTTCTGATAGAGTATTACCTTCTTCAGGAAAAGCAGCATGTATGTCTTGATTAAACATAGTTAATATTATTCTGGCAACTCCCTCACACATTATTGTAACAGTGTTTATATCTTCTGCAGCTAATCCATCAGTTAGATAATCAATTCCATGACTTATGTATTTTCTAAGTCTTGCATTAAAACCAGTGCGAGCTTTTTTTATTTCTTCTTCTGTAAAAATTTTTTCTTTGTTAATGGTTTCGATAATCTCTTTATCGTATATTAAGTGATATCTATTGCGGTGTCCTTTTTTAGTTTTAGTCGTGAGTTTAAATTTATTATGTTCATCAGAAGAAATAATATTATTTTGTCGAAGTTGATCATACTGTCCTTCTGTCAAACACAAACCTTCTCTGCTTATTATTAGTGGAGTCATAACTTGTTCTACCATGTTTTTCACATGTAATATGTAGCCACCTTTTTCTTTTACTTTCACCGCACTTTCAATAGCACTCTTTATCGAAGAATATGGTATAACATGACGCATTTGTTTTGTAGAACTTCCCAATACCTTTGGACGTCCTACTACAGCGATTTTAGTATCATCTTTACTATCAACTATAACATCTACTAGCACATCAGGGCTCATCTCTATTTTAAGCAGATCTTCTAAAAACTTATACGCGTAAGCCTTATCATGTCCTCTAGGTATATTTCTTCGGGCAATTGGTGTAGAAGCACGTACAGGAGAAAAAAGACTACGTGAACCAAAGCCCCCGATTGATGCTACAAATTCATTATATGGACATTTCAACTCTCTAGTAAATTCTTGCTTTTCAGAAAATGATTTACAGACTAATTCTCTATCATTCCCCTTCCTTTCTTTTCCTGTGAACATTTTATACTCTTGAAACACAAATGCTCGTTTTTTCCCTTCAGTATCGCTATCAGGTAGTTTGTTTCTTACCAATTCCATCTCTTCTTCACTGAATCTTGAGTCAGGACTGTTTATTCTATAAGAAATAGTATAGCACCTTACAATTTGTTGACCTTCTGAGTCTCTTTTATTAGTTAAAACAGCAAACTTAAAATTTCTTTCTTCAACGCAGTCTTGATTATTGTAACGACCTAAATAAATTACTTCAACGTTCCCAAATATATCAACAAAATGCGAAGATTCGCCAAGGTAACCTTCGATCTTTTTTTCAAGATCATTAAGAGGCTCACCACTTCCTCTGTCGTTTTGTTTTCTCAATATTGGAATAAAATGACCATGGCCTCTATTTATTATGTGTATAGTATTTTCCTCATTATAATCTATGTTGTCCACATTCTTAGAACCTTCTTCACTATTTATGATCTGATTTGTCCATACCTCTTTTCCATCCACAACATGTCTTTCCATAACATGCAGTTTTACACCATACTTTCCACAAAGTATTCTACCTTCAACTTCGGAATCACCCCATCTATTGTTATTTAGAATATTTTTTGCATAAGAATCTGGAGTTTCCCTACGCACTACACCATTATTGTCATAACTGTTAGCAATAGCATTTATGAACCATTCTGGTGGGTTATTTTGTGCAAATTCTTTACAATATTCTCGCAGTTCCTCAACAGCAGCGCTCATTCCTAATTGTCCTAGTCCTTGCTTAAACGAATCAAAAAAACAGTTTCCATCTGTAGTTGCTTTTCCTACACGAAAGCCTGGAGGCAAAACAGGCTCATTTTCTTGCATAAACACCCTCACAAATAAACATACAAAAACTTACTTCAACCAATACAACAACGAAATCACTATCATACAATCAACACCACGATTAATTAATTGCCTACAATACTGCAAGCCACTTACTTATAAGACTACGATATCAACTATGCTTTTATTGTCAAAAATTATTTGACTAAAATAAGGATAAAAATTTTATTTAGGTTTATATCTTCTATGAAAGTGTAATTGTATATAAGTTCTCTAATTGCATAAAAGTCAATAATAATTTTTTATATCATGAAAAATATTTTTTGATGTAAAATTCAGCTCTAATACAACCTTTTATTTACTATCGTATTATCTTATTCAATCAAAAGGTATCCGTTCAAGCAATGGCGTTAAGTTAAGGAAAGATTGTCTAATATAGTAAAATTTAAAGTAGGTGTTTTATTTGTTACATTTATTTTTTAGAGCATTTTTATCTAGAGTAATCGTATAAACCACTAACCTTATTAATTACTATCTAAAGTGGTTTTTTCCATCCCCTTTTTTTCTTTATGCCACTTTCCCTTAACTTGATGTATATGCTTTTTTGAACATTTTCGTATTAATCCTTTAATTTTCGGATCTCATCTAAAGAGAGGCCAGTGATTTCAGCGATAACATCAATAGAGACACCGGCCTTGAGTGAGTTTTTTGCAACTTCGATTTTTTCTTCTTGTCTACCTTTTTCTTGACCAACTTTAAGACCCTCATCAAATTTTTGAGCAAAAGCAGCAATCTCATCCATTATGCGTTTCTTCATTTGTTCATATGCTAGTAACTCTTCTTCTGACCAATTAAACTTATTCATCTCTTCATAAGCTCGTTTTATTATTACGTCACTACCAACTATCTTATCTAGATCCTCTTCCCTTGTTTCTGCTGCATATCGGAAAAAATAACACCATTTTTCTACTATATTTTCTAGTTGGTCTTCTTTTGTCTTTGTAAATTTAGGTAGTTCTATGAATACGAAGTAAAAATCCTTTAAGTCATGTTCAAAGCTATTTTGATCTAAAATGACATGATTAGATTTGTACTCAGTCTTATCTGGAAAAATAATACAATCAGCAACAGCTATGAAGATAATTTCCTTGAGATTATGATAATTATCACCTTGATCAGCTTGACTTGAGTAGGCTTTAACAGCATAATACTGAGCACGCTTTTCGAAGCCTTTGGTCTTAGTAAACTGCATTTCTATGATGTATCTTGAACCTTGAGAGTCTTTACAAAGAACATCGACAATACTCTGCTTTTTAGCGGCAATTTCAGGGTCTAAAATGGTAGCTAAGAATTCAACATCGTGAATAGCAGCTAAACCAGTAAAGCCTAAAATATCGTTCAAGAAATGAATGAGGATATCTTTATTCTTCTCGGTGCCAAATATTCTTTTGAAGGCATAATCGTTGCGTGCATCAAGAAATTTAGATAAAGCCATGAGAAAGTAAGATAAAAAGCATTAATGATTATACACAATTTTGAAGAAATGTTCAACAATTTTGATTTATGTTAACCTGTATAATATTTATTTCTGTATGGCAAAGTATACTACTGTTTCCATAAGGTACCAAATAGCACAAAAAGTAAGGAGCTGGAGGTTAAAGAGAAAATATACTCTGAAAGACTTAGTAGACAAAACAATCATAAACTACCACACGCTGCTAAGATACGAGCAAGGAACATGTGGCATTCCAACTGAAAAGTTAAAAATCCTAGCAGAGGCGTTATCAATTCCTGTTAGAAATCTCTTTCCAAGACGAAAAGTACTAAAAGAAAGTAGTTGTTTCGACAAAGCTAAGGTTCAGGAAATGTATAATTTCATAGAAAAAACAGGAGGACACAAAGCAATTTATGCATTAACCAAATCTGTCCGAGCTGAGAGCCTGTCTTGAAAAGAAATGAGAAAGAGAATATGATGAGATAAGTAAAAAATAGTAGGTAAAAATGTATCCAAGTGATATAAGTGACAAAGAATGGGAAATTTTGGAGCCAAGTGTTGCACAAGGTGCAGTAGGACGGCCAAGAAAGCACAATATTAGAACAATTATTAATGCAATAAGATACATAATGAAAGGTGGTTGCCAGTGGAGAATGCTGCCAAAAGATTTTCCGCCATGGAAAACGGTGTATGATTATTTTCTCAGGTGGCGTAATAGTGGCAAATTGGAAGAAATACACGATATGTTAGTAAAAAAGGTAAGAAAAATGGTTGGCAAAAATGAAATACCTTCGGTAGGAATAATTGACAGTCAATCAGTGAAAACCACTCAAAAAGGGGATCCAGAGGATATGATGCTGGCAAGAAAATAAAGGGTAGAAAACGTCACATCATTGTGGATACAATAGGCCTAATTATTACAGCTGATGTTCATAGTGCAGGCATTCAAGATCGTGATGGTGCTCTAAATCTTTTTACTCAAGCTAAACGAAAAGCTTCAACGCTACAAAGGTTTCTCGCTGATCAGGGATATATTGGTAAATTGCAAAATTACTGTTTATTGAAAACAGGATGTTTATTGACGATTACTAAAAAAGCAGCTGATGCTGTAGGATTTCAAGTTATTCCTAAACGGTGGATTGTTGAAAGAACTTTTGCTTGGCTTTCCAATTTTAGACGTATGAGCAAGGATTATGAGCATTCTCCTCTTACTTCAAAAACTAATATCTCCTTTAATATGATTACTATTATGCTTGCTAAATTAGCTGCTTAGTTCCTTTCAAGACAGGTTCTTAGCCCTATAGTTTTTGATATGGTCTGGATCAAAAGCCTTCTTTGAACTTAGAACACCAAAAACAATATGGAGTAACTTACGCATCGCAGCTCCCACAATGGCCATATTATGCTTGCCTTTTTCTTTTAATCTCTTGCAAAAAGTCATAATAATAGGATTGTGATTTTTAGCTACTATAGCAGGAAAATACATTGCCTTACGTAGTGTTCGTGAACCTGATTTACTTAATCTGGGTTTGGCATATACAGAGGAACCTGATGTTATATTTCTCGGTATAACTCCTGCATATGCTGCTAATTGCCTGGCATCTCTAAAAGCTTTTATGTCAGGAACCTCAGCTAAAATAGCTATTGCTGATTCTTCTCCTATACCTGAAATAGTCAGTAGAAGTTGAAAATTTTCCAACAACTCTTTGTGTTGCTTTAATAATTCACGTATGGAGTTTTTTATTGTTTCTATTTTTTGTTCTATGTTCATTGCAAGGTCTTCCCAAGCATTTGCAACTTCTTTAGGCAGTCTCTCTTTTTTTTCTAAGTGGTTATTTACTAATGTCAATTCATCTTTTAACGCAGCCGAGCAACGATAAAGATGTTTTAATTTTTTTAACTCAGGAGAAGCAACGAGTTGGTTCCTGTCTTTGGCAGTAATCAGCAATAATTTCCGCATCGGTCTGATCATTCTTTTGTCGTACAAGCTTACTCCTTGCATAAGATTTTATGTAATAAGGATTTACAACACTAACAAAATATCCAGCATTGTGAAGAAATTCAGCCAAAGCTTCACCATAACAACCAGTAGCTTCCATACAGGCTTTTACTTCTTCTACATTATGTTTTTGTAGAAAGTCCTGCAAACCTTGAAACCCAGAATCCTCGTTTTTAAAATTCCTTTTCCTAGTTTCACGTTTTCCTTTTTTGCTTATGAATGAAAGAAAAACATCAAAGCGATTTTTTGATATGTCTATTCCTAAAAAGTTGTTGATCATATATAACCCCATACGTTACCATTAAAAATGAAAAGTAAGGCTTACCTTGTGAATACAGAATTAGAACCATTTAGGTTTTTCTACGATACCGTCCAGCCTATACTTTTGAGAAGGGAACTCTTATCTCTTGCACAGATTTTATATCTAAGCCAAATGCCAGAGTTTTTCCCTTCTCCATCTAATGCTTAAGCTTAAAACATTAAATGCTTTTTACAAGATACAAGCTAAACGCTTCTGACAATCTATTTTCCAAACTATGTTGTGATATTGATGCTGCAGGCAAAGAGAAAGATACAAGATCAGTAATGCACCAAAGAAAGGTAGTCGTGGCCGTTAGTGCTGGTGTAGTGTTACTGGTAAGCAGCGTTGCATTGTATATCATGAAAATGCCTGTAGTAGTAGCAGTTGTGGGAATAGCTGGATTATCATGTATAGGTTTTGCGCTGTACAATCTTTTAAAGCCCAATGCCAAACTCGAAAAAGTTGAAGATATAGAACAACTAATTGTTGAATCTCCAAAAATTTTAAAAAATGAAATAAGATAATCTATTGAGGAGAATCACTGAATATTTAAGTAACATCTCTCGCTATTTTTTCTTGAACATTGCTATTTTCAAGGGAACTTGAAGGCCTGCTATAGCAATATACAATTGCAGCGGCAACTAAACAACAAACTCCAACTGCTATCCCCACTGCTAACATTTCTAAATAAACTGCAACAGCTATCCCTGTAGCAACTCCGGTTATTGCTAACATAGAAGCAGCTATCACAGGCAACTTACTTTTTGCATCTTGTGGATTAGGGTTGTTTTTGTTTGGATAACTAGGTTGTTTGCTGTTACCTTGAGCATTTTTTGATACAGGTTCAGTAAGCTGAACGAGAGCTTGTTTTTTCTTATTACCCTCAACACCTGTATTGCTAGGATTGCTGTCAACAACTAAAGTTTTTGGTTGCATGTTTTGCATAGCATCATCATCTTGGTGCTCTTCAGGTATAACTTTATCATGTTCACCATCATTTTGGCTGCCTTGTGTAATTACTACAGACTCTTCTTCATTACTTCTAGATGTCGAAACATCCTCACTTACAGAACTTGATACTGTAGGTACTGTTAAATTTTGCTGATCATCTTGCTCATCATTTAGGTTATCAGGCTCGAATTTAGATTCTTCAGTGGCCATTGCAGGCATTTCTGACACCATGGCAGTAGCTACAGATTCTATTGTTTCAATTACAGGTATTCTTACTTCATTAATTTCTTCAAATGGATAATTAATACTAGAACCTGAAGAATCCCCAGCAGACTTATCACTTTCAAGCTTAGAATAATCATCATCCTCAGAATTCGGTGAATCTGATTCACTTTCTTTAGGCTCTGCCACAGGGACTTCTTGTCTACCTGCAGCAGCACCAATACTTTTACTTTCTACTGCAAGAAATTCTCTAATTTTTTTAACCTCACTTTCGGACTCTTGATCTTTCTCTTCAACTTTTATCTCATGAGCTTTCTCCAAAGCCCGATTAATGATTCGTTCTGCATTATTGTCCTCTTGTTTTACCCGTTCTACTAAACATTCTACTGCTTTATAATCAAGACCGAAGATAGCATCAGACAACTCTTCTTCTATGCTTCTTGTATTTTGGTCACTACTATGCACTCTATCCTCCTCAAAATTATCACTTATACGATTCATTATTGAAACCATAATGCCATCTAGTATATCACTTTCTCCCTTTTGTGCAAGAACATCTTTTTCTACCTGCTTACTGGCAGCACTTTCAAGTCCTGGATTTTCTGATAGATTGTCACTTGTTATAACTGGAATTTCTAATTCATCTGCAACGTTATTACTTCTTTTTCGTATTATAAAAGTTCCAGGAGTTTGGTGCATTTCATCCCACAAATCTTGACGTTCATGACAGGAATATTCTTGCACATCAATAGAAAATTGTAGAATATTTCTAATTTGCATTAAACTGAATATTAGATCAATATTCTTTTGACGTTTATTGTCTTTTGGATCTTTAGTGTATTCATCATATGCTATGTAAGCAGTCTGAGCTAATCCATTTACAATACCTGGCAAATAGCTGTAATTATATTCACGTAAAGCTTCAGATTGTAATAATTTATTTTCCTTTTCCAGCTCTTCTATGCGCTTTTCTATGCTAGATTTAAAAACCCCACACTCCTCTTGAAAAATTACGTTAATTGCACCCTCTTCTGTGTATAGGTAACATGCTTTCTTGATTAAGGAGTAATCTTCTTGGCCTGCTGAGTAGTGTGTTGCATTTCTCAGTGTATTCCGTATGGCTTGCCTGACTACTTGCTTATGTGATACGTTTTGATAGATTTTTTTAGTGTAAAAAGGTACATTGACTATAACGTTTGTGTTTTCAATATTAGACAATGCAACTAGAACCGATTCATATGCTTCATCAAATTCGTTATTTTTAAGTTTATGATCAAGATAATGAATAACATCATTGACGCTTTCAGCACATTCTTTGCATATGTACTCAATAAATGTAACATTGCCAGCATCCAATGCGGTTTTCAGAATTAAATCATAAATTTCTTTTCTGCGACGAGCTCCTGTGTTTTTCAGGATCTGTTGCCTTAGTATTGTAATAACTTTATCATCTGTAAATGCTTGTTTATATACATCGTAAATGGCACAATCTGCACTATTAGTATATCGTTTGCACAAGTATTCAACGACAGATATGTGTTCTTGGCTTATTGCAGTTTCTAACAAAGTAACAAAACTTTTTCTTAACAGATCTTTTTTATCCGTATCATTAATATATCCTTCAAATGCACCTAGCACTATCATGATAAATTCTTCATTTTCGATCAGAGATGCTGTTTCAAGCACACCATACAAAGGATCAGGTTTACTTGTTTTTAATGCTTGTGCAAGATCTTTTAAGATGAATTCAACAAAAACTGTGTCTAATAAATTTCGTTCTTTTCTTAATGCTATAGCTGAGAAGAAGCTAATCTTATTAGGTTCAATAAATTGTATGGCCTGATCTTTTAATGCTCTATAAATCCAATCGGTACCATGGAATTTTTCTATAAAAGCTTCAATATATTTTTGACCACCGACAAGTAAAGATAAAAGACTCAAATTTCCTTCAGCAAAAAGTATGCCCTGATATTGTTCTATCAGCTTATCATTAGCTGCAATTGCCATTAATACCAATTCTTTTACTAAATAATCACACTTGAAATTCTCCTGATCAAAATTATACCGTGATAGTATATTTGAGTATATATGCTGGTGATCCCTTCTATCTCGTAAATCTAAATTAAGTTGTTGTTCACAAAAACTCTTTAAATTTACATTGTCCAGCGTAATATATCTGCCTTCATAATTTTCAATATTTTGTATAACCCTGCCTAGTTCTTCACAATCATCTTCCCGTATAGCTTGATTTAAGATATTTATTATTTCAGTTAAAGTTAAATTTTTAGGAATAATGTCATATGAATCTTCATCTTCCGACTCTACGGTAAATGATCTATCACAACTATCAGGAAAGTTTGTAAGTATTGCATTCTCTAGACTCAGATCTTCAGGGGGTGTATCACATAGATTAGCTTGTATCTCTTGATTTTTGCCATCTAAAACTTCAAGCTCTTCCTTTTCTTCAATGCCTGAATCTCCAGAATAGCGACGATCTTTGGTTATTTCTTGATTCTCTTCTGTGCCCAAATTAACCCAACTTGAATCTAGAGAGTCAGTTTGATTAACCATATCTTATCTCCTACTAATAACCAATTAAGTATAGCACCAAACAATAATCTTGCCAAGCAAATCATTAATTCCTTGACAAATAGGCTATCATTATCATCCATCTCTCCGCCTTCCACGATACAAGCAATATTTTTTGAATGAGCATTTTTTAGGTAAAATATTGCAATAACTAGTAGCAACAACAATTTAATTATTTACTTGTCCAAAAACATAAAAAACATCGTATATTTGTGAGAATAAGTTGCGCAAAAACGGGGTTGTAAAAATAAAAACGAAAAATTGTTGCAACAAAGTTAGGCAAAACAGTTCGTATGTAAATGTAGTAAAAATTGGCTAATATGGATGGTTTTAGCGTATAGTAGAATCACTGTATTAAAAAGTTTATACGGTACACTTGGTAGACCAACGGATTCCAAGAAAAACTCTTCTCACGCTTGTTTGTTAATTAGGCAAAAAGTAGAACCATATTATTAATTTAATAATAAAAAATATGGAAATATATATCTATTGAAAAATATTGTTATTTATCATAAAAAAATAATTTACTTTGCTTATTTTTTCTGCTATCAAGCAGGTAGCTTGGTTTAGTGAGTTAATATGTTAGCAGTGGGTAAAGGGTTAGGTGTTAGTAGAGAGCCTATTTCCGTTTTTTGTC
The DNA here is from genome assembly GCF_017869285.1 of Wolbachia endosymbiont of Wiebesia pumilae. Lineage (NCBI taxonomy): Bacteria > Pseudomonadati > Pseudomonadota > Alphaproteobacteria > Rickettsiales > Anaplasmataceae > Wolbachia > Wolbachia endosymbiont of Wiebesia pumilae. The sequence goes on along the minus strand of NZ_CP054557.1, from coordinate 322,618 downwards.
AGATAAAAAAGGCAAAAGGTGAGAAGCGAAAAGAACTCGAGGAACTTTTAAGTAAGCTAAAAAAGGAGTTTCCTGGGAACTATAAAATAGGGGCTGCTGTAGGTGCAGGAGATTGCTTTTTTGATTCTGTTGCTCAAGGATTGAATGAACTAAAAAGTAATGGTCTGATTACAAGTAGTGAAGAGTTTAACGTAAAGTCTTTACGGAAAAGTTGTAAACAATATGCAAAACAATCAAAGAGCAGTTCATGGTTGAATAAAGCTTTAAAAAAAGAAGATAATAACATTATAAGATATGTTTCACGTATTGAATTTACTGTAAAAGATGTTAAAGATTTAAGCCTTAATTCATTAATGAGAAAACTAGAGTTAGAAGATGCTGTATGTGGAAGAAACGAAATTGAAGGAAAAATAATATGTGAGAAATATAATGTGAAAATTAAAGTTATAGAATTGCATGAGAAATCGGTAGATGGATTACATATTACTACAGATGAAGTAGGCACAGGTGATAATGTTGTTTATATAGTGAATTACAGCAACCATTTTGTACCACTTCTTAGTAACATCGAAAAGGACATAGAGGATGATATGCCAGTTTCTAGAGAAAAAATTTACGGCGTTTCATCCAATACATCAGAGAAACCCAAAGCAGAAAAAAAAGATCTTAATGAAATCTTGGCTCGTTGCGAAGAACTCATATGTGACAAATGTGACAAAGGTGAAGATATCTTTGAGTTACTAGATCCTCTTGTATCAGATAGCCTATGTCAAATTCGTCCCTTATTTATTCTTTCTATGTTGCCTAAGTTCTGCAAAGAAGGTAAGCTTTCTCGTGATGAAGTCAAAAACTTAACAAAGAAAGAAAAAGATCTATTTTTACCTGTAATTCTGCTCAGTTTGTTAAAATATAGAAAAAAAGATAAACTTGGTATTGCAGTTTTGGAAGAATCGATAGATAATTTTGGTGGTGTTTCTCTTGGTAAAGATAAGGAGGAAGAACTCATTGCCAAAATGAAAAGCGAAATTAACTTACATTCTATAGAATATATAAAAAATATTGCAAATGAAAGAGTTCAGAAAATATTGGGCACATGTAAAGGTGTTCTACTGTATTCAAAACATAATATTACCCTCAAGGTATTACCTTGTTACATTAGTGTCTATGCAGTAATCAGCTGTATGGAACAAAAAGGGCTGCCAATCATTATTTCGTTAGTGAGAATTAATAGAGTAAATGATCAGCTTAGTATAGATAGTAAAGATGTGCTTTTTTACAAGTTCCAAGCAGAAAATAAAAAAACGTTTTATTATAAAAAGGAGGAAGATGTTGATGAAAATGAAAAAGTACAACCAACTCTTGCTTTTTTTTGTTTTAGCTTGATTAATGGAGAATGTTCTAAAGAATATAAGGAGTATGCCGATGGTACACAAGTACCGTCAAAGAAATTTCTAACAGAAGATTGTGATATCAGAAATATTCTTATGCTCCATCCTGCAGGTCATATTCAATTACCACTATGCACTAAACTTCCTGAAGAAGATAAACCATCTAAAGATGAGGAAAAACTTAGAAAGTACGTAGAAAGCTTATATGAGAAGTGCCCAGATGGCTCAGTAGAATTACAAGATCCATTAGTAGATGACTTTCATTCAATAGATAAAGATTTCCTTGGTTATAATAATATGCATGTTAATTTTGCGAGGAGATTTGGTATAAAAGATACACGCTATTCACATCATGTTAAGGTTGGAAATTTAGCCAAAGTAACGCGGAGAAGTGAAAATGCTCTTTTTGCTATACATCATATATGTTTATCAAACTATTCAAGGGAACGTGAGTATCAAAAGAGCTTAGCTCCTGATGCCAAAGTTAACATGGAGGAGGATATAAAGGTTGATAAGGCCACTGAAAAAGCCAAGGAAGTCCTTCGCCAGTTGCATGCTGATACTGGAGCAGGTCCTAGTACTAAAGTTGACGAAACTGAGACTTCAAAAGCTCAAAGAGGACTAACTAACTTAAGAATGAATCTCCTTTGATTGTTTTGTAGGTGATAAGTTGAAGTATACTAGTCAAACATACATAGATCTTACCGCGATTCAAGCAGGTGCAGTCTTTTGTGTACCTGCTTTCATGTTGGGGTATATGCTTACTACCAAATATGGTGTTACTTCTAGCTTAATTTCTATAATTATAGCAAATCTTATACTGACAATGTTGGGGTTGTGTTTTGCTGTATTGTCAGTAAGAAGACCATGCAATACCATAGAACAAGTATTACACTATTTTGGTGTTCACGGTACATGGCTATATGGATTAGGTATTATAATGTGTTTAGTGTTCTGGTTTTCTATTCAACAAAACATTATGGTGAACACTATTATAGAATTTCCTCTATTAAAAATGAAAGACTTACCATATGTATTCGTTGCTACTAATTGTATCATTGGTTTCGCTATTACACTTCTTGTAAGCAGAGGTATCACTGCATTAAAGAGCTTTGCAAATATTGCAACGCCTTTTCTTATCATAGTTACGATAATCGCAATATTGCAACTTTTTTACAAGCACACCTTACCTGATATTATACTTACATCTAATATGACATTAAAAGGCGTACCGCTTATAATTGCAGCATCTTTAGGTGCTATTTTCGATATCCCAACATACTATCGTTTTGCACGAACAAATCTCGATGCATATGTAAGCGTTATACTTACCTTTTTCATATGTTATTTTTTCGTTATAGGCACAGGAGTCTATTTTGCTCTTTGTGTGCCAGATTCAAGTTTTATAGAGGTATTATTGAGCAGCGGAAATGATTTGTGGAAGTTATTGTGTATTCCGTCTATAATTCTTTTATGCTGGACTACTAATAACTTAAACTTGTATTCTGCTGGTGTAAACGTTAATTTTTTGTTACCCAAAGTTTCATTACCGTTCTGCATAACAATTATAGGGATTGTTGGTACAGTACTTTCATGTACTAATATAATACTAAAATTTGAGGAGTTACTTAATGTAATTACCATTGTCATAGGAAGCCAAGGATCTGTTATTGTAACCTGTTTTGTGCTGGATAAATTACAACCTATACAATATACGTCTTCAGCACAAAAAACCAATCTCATTTGTGCAATATTTGGTATTATATATGGTTTGCTTTCGTTACTTAAGGTGCATGATATAACAACTGGTTTTATTTACACCGATGCAGCAATTGTATCATCTTTTGCTGTTCTATGCACACGCACTTTTCTGTTTATTTATAAGAACTATTGTGAAAAAAATAAACCAACTAACTCTCAATAATATAGAAGCTCTTTCTTTAGGGGCTGGATTATTAGGCTCAGGAGGTGGAGGTAATACCTATTATAATAAGCTTAGTACACAATATAAAATCGAACTCCATGGCGAGGTAGCTATTACAGATATAGATGAGTTGGAAGATGATGCTCTAATTATGCCCATTGGTTTTATGGGTGCACCTCTTGTAGCTGCAGAAAAATTACCCAGTAAAGAGTGTCACTCATTAATCGATGTATTTACGTTATATTATAAGAAAGAACCTACGGCACTTATACCAGCGGAAATAGGAGGAAGTAACGCTTTTACACCATTCCTTGCAGCAGGTAAAGTCGGGATTCCTGTTATAGACGGAGACTTAATGGGCAGAGCATTTCCATCATTGAATATGGTATCACCTAATTTATATGGCATTTCTTGTTGTCCTGCATTTTTTGCAGATAGCTTAGGTAACACTATAATTATGCATATTGAAAGCAGTGACCACCTCGAAAGGGTTGCGCGCGCGGTGACAGTGGCATGTGGTTCAAGCATAGGTGTTAGCTGTTACCCTATAACAGGTCAACAAGCAAAGCAAGTTATTTGTAGAAACAGTATCTCCTATGCATGTTTTCTAGGTAATATTATACTGGAAGCACGAGAACGAAAAATATGTCCTATAAAAGCGTTATGCGATAAGCATGCATTGCTGTTGGGAGAGGGAATTATAAGAGATATAGATCAGTCAATTAAGGGAGGGTTTCTTTCAGGAAATGTATCTATAGAAGGTTGTAATAATATGTTGACCATCATTTATCAAAATGAATATCTTGCAGTGTATGATGGTTCCGATTGTGTTGCTGCAACACCAGATATCATTGCTGTTCTTGATAAAGATACTGGATATCCAATAGCTTCTGAAGCTTTAACATATGGAATACGTGTATCAGTGCTAAAATTTCCTTCTCCCACGTTATGGACAACACCAGAAGGACTGGCAATAGTAGGTCCTGAAGTGTTTGGTCTTTCTGAAAAAAGGAGGTGATATGGATTATAGAATAGGAATCGACGTTGGTGGCACAAATATTGACGCTGTACTTGTAAAGGATAATGGTACAATAGTTACTTCTTGTAAAGTGATTGCTACGAAAAATATTTCTGAAGGGGTTTTACGTGTATTATCCACATTGTATGAGCTTCATCCTTTTGATAAACAGAGAATTTTAGCTGTATCTATAGGAACCACGCACGCAACTAATGCGGTTTTGCAAGGATCTGAACTATACAAGGTAGGTGTGATTCGCATTGCAGGTCATAAACCTTCACTTCCACCTGCATACTCGTGGAACGCACAGACACGTAGTACATTGTATATTGGAGAAAAAGTTATTAATGGAGGGTATGATTGTGATGGTAGTTGTATAACTAAGCTTTCTATTTCTGAAGTACGCTCTGCCATATACGAGTTGCACAATAAAGGAGCAGAAGGATTTGCAGTAGTGGGAGTGTTTTCTCCTCTATATTGTGAACAAGAGAACATAGTAGGAAATGAGATCAAAGAAATTTTAGGGAAAGCTTTTCCATTTACGTTATCACATAAGATTGGTGGAGTTGGTTATATCGAAAGAGAGAATTCAGCTATACTTAATACTGCTCTTATAAAAGCGATGAATGCAGGGTTTAAAGATTTGCAAAATATATTAAGCATTTTCGGGTTAACATGTCCTTTGTTTATTACTCAGAATAACGGTACTATTATTACTTTAGAAGAAGCACTGCAGTACCCTATATTGACTATTTCATCAGGCCCTACTAATTCTTTTGTGGGGGCAGCACGTCTTGCTTGTAAAAATGAATGTGTAGTTGCAGATATTGGAGGAACATCAACAGACGTAGGTATAGTGCTAAACAATTTTCCGCGGCGTTCGCTTTATAATTCTTCTATTGGTGGTATTACACTCAATTGTGCTATGCCTGATATTTTGTCTATTGCATTAGGAGGTGGCAGTTATATAGAAGCAAAAGATGATAAAGTTAATATAGGACCTGAAAGTGCAGGATATCTAATAAAGCAACATGCAAAACTATGGGGAGGCAGCAAGATAACTCTCACTGATATGGCACAAGCTTTAGGGCATGTTAATTTTTCTTCTGTTAAGTTTACTAAACAGGAAGCTATGTGTGCAAAGCGTATTATGAGCGAAATAGTATTGAAGCTTGAAAAACTTTATCAGAAAATTTCTGGACCGCATGCTGACCTTCCTTTTATCATTGTAGGTGGTGGCGCTATGTTGCTTGCATCACCGTTTTTACCAAAATATGCGTTCATTCCTGAATATGCTGAAGTTGCAAATGCTTATGGAGCTGCTTTTGCAGAGGTTTCGGTAACAAAGGATACTGTAGTTTCTTTAACTGATAGAGAAAATGTGTTGAAAAATATAAGAAACGAAGCTAAGGGTGAAATATCACTGCTATATAAAGTGAATCCTAGTTCAATTCGCATTGTATATGAAGAAATTATTCCCTATCATTATATACCCAATAATCTTGCACGTGTGCGTATTACTGCTGCTAGCCCTTGGATATCGTAAACCTTGTGTCCTTATCAAGAAAAGATGTGGAAAAAATGTGTAGCAGGATTTCCTACTATCCAACCTGGTGCTTCTCTTCCATTTTCCCACTTAGCGAATCTCATCTTTTCCTGTAGGTAATACTCCCTATAAGCTTTTACAGGATTAGTACATTTATACCGATCGGGCAGTGCTTGTATAAAAGCTTGCATATCAGTTGATCGAAAAATGAGTAAATCCTTATTACTATCACACCAATCTATTACTTCTTCTGATTTATGCTTTCTTTTGTATCGCCAAGTGTACTCTTTACATAATTCTTTTCCGTACTCTATCAACCAACAAAAGTTCCCTTTCGATTGCCTAGCCCACAAAGAACAAGGATGATTGCTGTGAGTGAGTTTATATGGAACTGCTATATTCTGATCTGTGGTACTGACAAAAGGATTTGGCGCTTTTAATGCTATTGAAAAAACATTACTTAATAACTGAGCAGTTTCTAATGGCATTTTTACTATATGCTTATCACACAACATTTGTGCTGCAATTACTGGGTTTTCATCTAGTACAAAGATGTTCATCTAGGTGTCAAAAGATAGAATCAGCTTAAGTCTTTAACTTCATCAACTGTAAGACCAGTAGTTTGAGCTATAATATCAATAGAAACACCTGCTTTAAGTAGATTCTTTGCAACTGCTATTTTAGCTTCCTTCTCACCCTCTTCTCTGCCTTTTTCATGACCGATTTGGATGCCTTCGTCTTTAGCAAGATCAAGCCTATATTCAAGGATGGCTTCTTCTTTCTGTAGATTCATTATTCTTTCCTCGTACGCCATTAGATCTTTTTCATTCCAATGAAATTTGTCTAACTCATCATATGCTAGCTTTATTATTGGTGATTTTTCTGCTATTTTTCTTAAATCTTCATCTGTAGTATCTTCTGCATACCGGAAAAAAAAACACCACCTTTCTACTGTGTTCTCTAGTTGTTCTACTCTGTTTTTTGTAAATTTAGGCAACTCAATGAAAACGAATTGAAAATCTTTTAGATAATGTCCGTTGGTTTTTATCTCTCGTATATTATGAGTAGAAATATACTCAACCTCTGTAGGAAATAGCGTACTATTAGAAATAGCAATAAAGAATACTTTCTTAAAATCAATGTAATTGCCAGATTGTCTTGAGTAAGCTTTAGCAGCATAGAGTTGGGCGCGTTTTTCAAAGCCTTTATCACGAGCGAGTTGCATTTCCGCAATATACCTATTTCCGTATGAATCCTTACAAAGAACATCAACGATGCTTTGTTTATCAGAAGCAATCTCAGGATTCATGATAGTGCTAAGGAACTCAACATCTTGTATAGTGTTAACACCAGTAAAGCCTAAGATGTCATTTAAAAAGTGAATAAGGATATTCTTATTTTTCTCAGTACCGAAGATCTTCTTAAATGTTAAATCTAATTTTGGATCAAGAAACTTCGAAAGAGCCATAAAATTAACCTAAAAAGCATTAACAATTATACACAATTCTAAAGAAATGTTCAACTCTTTTATTTTTAGCTTATTTTTCAAAGTTTTAAATGTATTGATGAAAAAAACGGCTTTCAGAGATCATCTTAGAATAGCACCCTCTACTTTAGACGTCCTTTTGTACATCTTTTTATAACTCCCTCATAAAGCGCCTAAAAACGCCAGCAAATGAATTCATAGATTTAGTAGCTATAAAGAGCTTTAAAAACGCTTATTTCTGGTGTGAGAGCCTAATAAAAACACGAGCCCACAAGCTCAATTACCTAACATCGTGAGCCCACACCTTTACATGATAAAGATCTTGAAACTTAATGTCAACATTTCAGTAGCAAATTTTATGTTAAATCTATATCCTATTAGCATGGACAAAAAGAAGATACATTGCCAGTAGAAGATAAAGTGTTGGCAACTATCGCTTGTCATGGATCAATTAGAGCGGGTAGAAAATGAGGTTAGAAGAAGTGAATGAGTTGCTAAGGCAAATGGAGGAAACGCCATATTCTGATCACGGAAGACCAACTTATATAGAAATGAAACTGAGTGATATAGAGAAATTGCTTGAAAGAAGATAGATTAAGCTTGTTGAAATGATCTTTATTGAGATAGTTCTTCTGGTTATTAAGGAGTCAGTATAGAATGTAAGTATTTGTTTTTATAGATAAAGAGTGACTGCTCTAATTTTTTAGACTACAAAGTAGGACAGAAAGTAAGAAGTTGTAGGCTAGCGAAGAGATATACTCAAAAGGATTTAGCAAGTAAAATCGGTACAAAATATCAGGTCATACTACAGTATGAAAAAGGAAAGCGTAAAATTTCAATCAGAAGGTTATATAGCATCGCAGAAGCACTATCAGTTAGCATTATAGATCTTATTCCTGTATCAAATGAAAACAGTTATCTCGAGAGTGAGGGATTAGATCTAATAGAAAAGTATGAGAAAATACCATGAGCAATCGTTTAAGAATTACGTAATGAAACTCCCCTTTATAGCTCTTTCACTATTTCATACTTCATTTCTCCTTACCTCAAAATTACTATTTTTACTACTTTATCCTAGTTTCGAAAGAAGTCTATTAATTACATCTGCACAAGTTAGCAAGGAAAATAGTAGAAAAGTGGCAAGAATAGAGGTGGCAAAGAATCTAGTTAAAGTAGGAGTTTCTGTTGAAATAATTTTCCAAGCAACGAACTGAAGAATATAGTAATGCAGAAGAAAAAACTACTTCTGTAGACTACAGGATGGGACAAAGGATAAAAAAGCTAAGGATAATGCGAAAATGCACTTAGGAAGACTTGGCAAAAAAAATTAGTACAACGCGTCAAAAAATAAGCGACTATGAACATTGCTGTTCCACTTGAAAAGTTATATGAAATAGCAAAGGCGTTATCAGTCAGCATTAAAGATCTGCTTACAAGGCAACATAGTGAAGCAAGCAGTGGTTTAATGGAGAAATACAGGGATACGCAACGAACTTTATGAGTTCTTATCTGAAGGTATGGAGATTATCGAAGGAAAGGTCAAGAAGGCGGAAAAAGCCAAAATTGCAAAGAATCTGGGAGTGTTAAATAAACCATACGCGTCAAGTTAAGGAAATAAAGGTATGAAAGAGATAGAATAATAAGGTATAAGTTCTCCCAGATGTACTTTTAGTGAGAGAACCAATGAATAAAATAACTTGCTTATCAAAAAAGCTCAAAGAATTTTTTAATGAAAAAGCAGACAAAATCTCAATTACAACAAGGTTTATAAAAAGAAAGAGAAAGCTAAAAGGTTCATCATTCGTAAAAGCCATGGTCTTGGGTAATATAGGAGTTGATAATTGTAGCGTAGAAACAATGTGTCAATTACTAAACGAGAGATATAACAAAACAAGGTTTGGATTTTAGATTTACTGAAGAAGCAGTGGAATTTATGAAAAGGATGTATAATGAATCTGTGATTCTCTTTAAAAATATCTTGCAAGTTGATTGCAAAATCTTACAGCAATTTAATAGTGTTAAATTATTGGACAGTAGCTATATTACTCTACCTAACAGTATGGAAGAGATGTATAAAGGTTATGGTACTAGCTACAGTGGCTATGAAAGCAATACTAAGTCTGGAATAAAGTTACAATTAGTTTTCGATTACATGAATCAGATAATAGACCAACTTAATTTAACGGAGGGAATAAGATCAGACCAGGGATATAGGAAACATTTAAGTAATATATCAAGCAATGATTTGCTAATATCTGATCTCGGTTATTTTGTGCCAAGTTCTTTTAAACAAATCAATGAAATAGGAGCTTATTTCATAAGTCGTCGATACCAACGTATATGATGTAGAAACAAATCAAAAAATGGAGTTATTAGAATGTTTAGAGGATAAGTTATTTTTAGAAAACGAGGTATTGTTAGGAAAAGAAGCAAAAATTAGAGTAAGAATTATATGTCAGAAACTAACTGAAGAACAGTCTATGGCCAGAAGAAGGAAAGCTAATAGATTAGCAAGATCGCAGATCCTCTAAAAGAAATCAAAAATTGTTGAACTGGTCAATATTTATAACTAATGTTCCAGAAAATAAAATTAGTGCTGAGCAAGTATTAACGATTTACAGAGTAAGGTGGCAAATTGAGTTATTATTTAAATTGTATAAAAGCCATATCAGGCTTGATAAGCTAAAAGGAAAGCCATGCAGAGTATTATGTGAACTATATGCTAAATTGTGCGCAATTCTTATATTTCACGGCATAGTTGGTTGCACAGAAGTGAAAAAGAATACAGAACTTAGCTTAACAAAGGCATTTATTGAGCTAAAAAGACGGGTTAGAGAGTTATTTTTAGTATCAACCAAGATTAATAGTTTAAAAGTATTTCTTAAAAAACTCACTATAACTTGGTCGCGATTTTCATTAAAAGACAAACGCAGAAGGGCTAGAGTATCCACTTTAACCTCTCTAAATTTGCTCACAATCTCTTAACTTGACGCGTATGGGTTTTTCGCCGACAACCAAGAAGTCCGTTTTATTTGACACACTTGAGTTATCTAAGTGAGGAAAGTCACCTCTCCCCACTCGACTTCGAAACCGGACTTGTGGTAGAGTGGGCAGCCAGCGAGTTACTTGTTAAGTACTTTTCCAACAACCCCTCTCCGAACCACGCATGATCGTTTCCGTATCACGTGGCTCTCCAATAATCTAACGTTTTAAGGAGTCACCATCATATTTTCCATATTGGATTTTCTTATGGCATTCATGACAAACAACAAGAGTTTTCCTCTGTCGTTCAATCATTCTCTTTTTCCATTCCGGTAGTTCAGTATTACGTTTACCTAGCAAATCAGCAAGTTTACGTACGTGATGTACTTCAATCTGCTCTTGTGATTTACATAATTCACAAGTTTGTGCCAATAGTCTTTGCTCTATTTCACTACGCTTATTCCATATTGGTATAAGGTTATCACTTATGCTTACCCATTTATTCCATTTTAGCAACACAGCACCAAAGTGTGTAATTAATGGTATCTTTGATGGTAAACGATCTACTCTGATTTGGATGACTTTTCGTTTTTCACCTTCATCATTTTCGATCGTCGCACCAAATTTTCTATAAATTTTCCTGCAAGTTGTTTTGTATTTAGATGCTAAAGTCTTTACTAATGATACTTCCATCACATATTTCAGATAACTTAGTGTGTGAAGGTTGTAGGCCATTTTGTAGTATTGTACAATTCCTCGATATTCAGTTTGATACTGAGCAACAATACTGTAAGCTGTATCAATTGTACGTTGAGGTAAATGTATCGGTTTACCACAACGCATATATTCAGAACACTTTTTCTGCTTTATATGATGTGGTACACGTAACCCAATACTACCGTTAATACATCGTTGTGTCCGATGATCATGTTTATCATCTGCATGCAAAACATGTATTTCATAACCCAAAAAATTGGCTTTGCTATCACACGCATGTGTAATAAACGTTTTATCTTCATTAAGCATAAGTTTGAGCTCCTCATTGAGAAACCCAGCAATCTCATTCTTAATTTGTTCAGCTTCATTCTTTGGTCCTGCAAACCCTATCAGAAAATCATCAGCATACCTAACATACCAAAGACGTCGATAATTTAGATCGCAAGAATCCTTAGATGGCATACCCTGCACTAATTGACGCAGTTGTTTTGCTTGATCCCAGTTCCCTTGTTTTCTCATCATCGATACTTGCATGGTTAACCTTAAATATTTTGGATTTGTCCTTCTTCGCTTACCTCGGTTATTTGCTGGTATTAGTATATGCTCCACATGTTTATCTAACCGATCGAGTAATATGTTACTCAGAATTGGACCAATAATAGAACCTTGTGGTACCCCACTATGACTCTTATTGTACTTCCAATTTTCCATATATCCTGCTTTTAGCAGTCGATTGATTAGCTGAATAAAACGGTTATCTTGGAAGCTTTCACTCAGAGCCTGTCTTGAAAAGAAATGAGAAAGAGAATATGATGAGATAAGTAAAAAATAGTAGGTAAAAATGTATCCAAGTGATATAAGTGACAAAGAATGGGAAATTTTGGAGCCAAGTGTTGCACAAGGTGCAGTAGGACGGCCAAGAAAGCACAATATTAGAACAATTATTAATGCAATAAGATACATAATGAAAGGTGGTTGCCAGTGGAGAATGCTGCCAAAAGATTTTCCGCCATGGAAAACGGTGTATGATTATTTTCTCAGGTGGCGTAATAGTGGCAAATTGGAAGAAATACACGATATGTTAGTAAAAAAGGTAAGAAAAATGGTTGGCAAAAATGAAATACCTTCGGTAGGAATAATTGACAGTCAATCAGTGAAAACCACTCAAAAAGGGGATCCAGAGGATATGATGCTGGCAAGAAAATAAAGGGTAGAAAACGTCACATCATTGTGGATACAATAGGCCTAATTATTACAGCTGATGTTCATAGTGCAGGCATTCAAGATCGTGATGGTGCTCTAAATCTTTTTACTCAAGCTAAACGAAAAGCTTCAACGCTACAAAGGTTTCTCGCTGATCAGGGATATATTGGTAAATTGCAAAATTACTGTTTATTGAAAACAGGATGTTTATTGACGATTACTAAAAAAGCAGCTGATGCTGTAGGATTTCAAGTTATTCCTAAACGGTGGATTGTTGAAAGAACTTTTGCTTGGCTTTCCAATTTTAGACGTATGAGCAAGGATTATGAGCATTCTCCTCTTACTTCAAAAACTAATATCTCCTTTAATATGATTACTATTATGCTTGCTAAATTAGCTGCTTAGTTCCTTTCAAGACAGGTTCTCAGTATTTTCAACAACATAGTATGATCAATTGAGTCATAACATGCACTGAGATCTCCCTCTATAAACCATTTTGTACCTCTGCCTTTTTGCATTACTGCTCTTAATGCAGTGTGGCATCCACGCTTTGGTCGAAATCCATGTGAACATTCACTAAATTTAGGCTCATAGTAGGCTTCCAATATTAATCGAATTACTTCTTGAAGTAACTTATTTGACCATGTTGGCAACCCTAACGGCCTGCGTTTACCACTCTTCTTTAAAACATAGATACGTTTTACTGGTGTCCACCGATATCGCTCATAGCGTAAACCCTCTATGATTTTATCGATCTTTTCCAAAGACGTACCATCAACTGTTTCAACTGTCACACCTTCTGTCATAGCACCTTTATTACGACAAAGTTTGCCATACGCCCGAAGGTAAAGATCACGCTGATAGAGTAGGCGATATACGTTTTTAACCGGCAAATTTCTTTGTCCACGTTCACGTATAATGTTAAGTATTGTTTCAGCTTTCCGCATCTTGCGTACCTCCCAATTTCAACATTCAATTATCTGTCACCCTTTGCCCTGTATGTGGCTTTCCCACACTCCCCGGTGATTCGTTACTTTCACGACTACTACGATGACTCCGTAACCATAGAACTCGCGTTCCTTAGGTCATCCCATGTTCCGTCACTAAGAACTGTTCTAGATCAACTTAGGTTTTCTATTCATCCTCTTAAATAAGTTCACTACTTATCGTTCTACAGCCAGAATGTCACACAAACGAAAGTTTAATTTGTGCTTACTGTAGACATGGGGTTTTAAATGTGATACCCATGGATGTGAAATCCCACCCCTGAAGATTAGAATTCAAGCAGTTTAGCTTTAACCATATTGATCAGGTGTTGCAAGCCGTTACCTTACACATCTTCAGATAACTCTCGCTTTACATACATGCTCTTGTCCTCCTTCCCTTTCGGGTTGAAGTTAGTTGTTCACCTCGAGGCCATTTATTCTGAACCCCGCTTAGCTCCGCTAAGTATTTCTTAATGCGTACCACGGCGCACCCTCTCGACTCACACAGCTCCCATTATTCAGCCTTTTGTCCCAAACCTAATGTCCAGTGGGGGAGTGTTAAATAAACCATACGCGTCAAGTTAAGGAATGTAGAGAGCTTAAAGTAGATACCCTGGTCTTCCTATATCTGTCTTTCAAAGAAAACTTTGACCAGATTATAGTAAGCTTTTTTAGAAAAATTTTTAAATTATTGACAATATTGTTTAATATCAAAAAGAGCTCTCTAACCCGCCTTTTCAATTCAATAAATGCCTTTGTTAAACTGAGCTCCGTGTTCTTTTTTAGTTTTACACAGCCAATCATTTCGTGAAATACGAGAATAGCACATAATTTTGCGTATAGCTCGCACAATACTCTAAATGGATTTGTCTTTCCTTTTAGTTTATCAAGATTGATATGACTTTTATATAGTTTAAATAGTAATTCGATTTGCCATCTTACTCTATAAACCGTCAATATTTGTTCAGCATTAATTTTACTCTCTGGAACATTAGTTATAAATATTGACCAATCTAATAACTTTTGATTCTTTTGAGAAGATGTATATCCATGTGACTTTGCTAATTTATTAGCCTTTCTTCTTCTAGCCATAGACTGTTCTTCAGTTAGCTTTTGACATATAATTCTTACCTTAATTTTTACTTCCTTTCCTAATAATACTTCTTTTTCTGAAGATAATTGACCTTCTAAATACTCCAATAGCTCTATTTTTTGATTTGTTTCTATATCATATATATTGGTATCAGACTTATAACGACTAACAAAATATGCACCTGCTTCATCAATCTGTTTAAAAGAACTAGGCACAAAGTAGCCCAAGTCAAATATTAGCAATCATTGGCTGATAAACCGTTCAGATAATCCCTATAACCTTGATCCGACCTTATTCCTTCCATAAAATTTAACTTATCTAGCGCTTGATTCAGGTAATCAAAGACTAACTGTAGCTTTATTCCTGATTTGGTATTATTCTCACAATCTCTATAGCTACTGCCATATCCTTTGTACATATCTTCCATGCTACTGGGCAGGCTAATGTAGCTGCTATCCAATAATTTAACGCTTCCAAATTGCTGTAAAATTTTGCAATCAATCTGTAGACTTTTTTTAAATAAACACAAAGCTTCGTTATACATTTTTTTCATGAACTCAACTGCTTCTTCACTAAACCTAAAATCTAAACCCTGTTTTGTAATTTCTATCGAGTCTTCATTTAGCAATTGGCACATTGTTTCTATGCTGCAATCATCAACTCCTATGTTACCAAAAACTATAGCTTTTATGAATGATGAGCCATTAAGTTTTCTCTTTCTTTTTATAAAACCTACTGCAATTGATATTTCGTCTGCTTTTTCATTAAAGAATTCATTGAGGTCTTTTGATAAGCAAGCTATTCTGTCCATTGTAAGTTCTCTCATTCATATATCCAAGAGAATTTATACCTTATTATTTTCCTTCACTCTATCAACTTTACTTACACTTTTCCTTAACTTGACGCGTATGGTTTATTTAACACTCCCTCACTTCATTATAGAGAACGGCCTACTGTTTCTTCAAGACTTGAAGCTTTTCTCATTTTTTCGCGCTTTGCCCAAGGGCCCACTTTTGTTGCATCAGATTGACTAATTGTTTCAGAACGAATCAACTCTCCAGATCTAGTAAAAAAACCTCGTTCAATAGCATCACGTACTGAACACCCACCAAGCAAACATTTTTCCCCTATTCGTTCCTCACAATTCTGTAATTTTTTCCACTTTTCTTGATCTTCTACTTCTACCTTTATTAGATTTTGCTTATCAGGGTATAATCTCACTTCCAACTCTCCCAAGCCAGTATCGAAAGTCAATACTATATTACTACCATCTGCTAGGCCTACATAATTCCTTATAGCGTTTTCCGTTATAATTTCTACCTCACTCTTACCTATCTTTATTATATTTCTTCCGTATTGTACACCTTCCTGAGTGATACCTAAACCCCTTGCTCCATTTGTAATCTTTGCAACATCTACTTTACTATCCTGTGAATATTCAAGACAGAGAGTAGAGTTGTCGATTTTTACGTCTCTTACCTTACCACTTGTTGCGCTTTGAACGATTGTTATGAAATCTAAAGCACGATTCTCATAATCTGCATAAGCGTTTTTCATATTAGCTTTGTGGCTTTCAAACTCTTCCAGTTCGTCAATTACATATATACTGCTTATGTTGTACAAAATTGCCCCTTTTGATATCAATTGACATACTATACCACTAGCAACCTCTATATTCCTTGAACCTTCGGAACTCTTTCTTAATTCACTAATCTTTCTTATCACAAAATCTGTAAAACTATATTCCTTTTCATATACCTTTCCGTATATACTACCCTGGTTAGGAAAGTTCAGCCTTACCCCAAGTTCTATAGCTTCGTTTACAACGCGTTTTAACTCATCTATATCTTTGGATTTATTTACCCTACCCAAAAATATTTTCAACTTTTCCGACTGATCTAATATTAAATCATCCCATAGAGTTCTAAGCTTAGGCAAACGTTTTTTGTCCTTCCACTCTTCGTAATCAATCGCTCCTGCTTCTAGCAGCAACTTTTTTGCTTCTTTGAAATGAGTTTCATTACCATAACAAGCCTCCCTAATCTTTTGAAAAACTCGAGACTTTCCTTCGCAATCACGAAGATTGAGAATCTCTTTAAGACCTTCATTTCCTTTGTGCTGATTGAAAAACTTTCTTAGTCGATTAGTGTTAAAGCTATGACCGCAAATACCTTCTAAATCATTTTTTGCTTCCAATTGCTCCTGAGTTAAAAAGATCTGTTCTAAAAGATTCACTTCAAAAGGTTTTTTGTTAATAATTACAATGTCTAGAGGAGTTTTTCCTTGTCTGTCAGTTTGACCACGTGCTCCTTTTTTCAGAAGCAAAGGTATATTTAAAGTATTATAATAAGCAGCATAGTGCAAAGGTGTTTGCCCTTCACTGTTAACTATGTTAGGATCAGCACCAGATTTTAAAAGTAAAGTCATAAATGCACTAACTGCACAACCTATGTCTTTTTCCACTGCTAAATACTCCATACCTTGTATTACATGTAGTATTGTCAATTTGGATTCTCCCCTTTGAAGATTGAGAACAGCTTTTAGATCATCACCTTTGTTATCGTGTAAAAAGTCCTCAAACCTTGTAATGTCACAAAATGGAAAGTCTGTAAGAAGATTTAACAGTGCCTTATTCAAATTTTTTTGGTTATCTTTTAAATCAGGTACGTTGAAAGACCAATCAGATATTAAATTTTTGAATTTTCCCCTTTTAATAATAGAGGTCAAAGAGCTGTTATCACTAAGCAGCAACGAGTATTTAATTGACTCATACTTATCATCTACCCGCCCCTCCTTCTGTTCTACCTTTACCTCCTTTAAATACTCTGTATCATCATCTTTAATGCGTTTAGCTAGATCCTTTAAAAATTCAATATCTCTGTTTTCCAGTAAAGGTAATGCCCCCTTCTTCATGAGAATCGAGACCATTTTTGTACTTCGTCCAGCTAAGTATAATGGAGTGCGCCGTTTTTCATCTAACGCATTAACATCAGCTCCATTGTTTATAAGATACTCTACTATTTTTATTTTTTGGCTCAAGACAGCATGATGTAGAGGAGTGCTTCCGTCATTATACTTCTTATTAACACTTGCTCCATTTTTTATTAGGATCTCTACCATTCTTGTGTTCCCTTGTGAGATAGCATAATATAATGGATCACGATTGTACGCATCAATTGTGTTAACATCAGCTCCTCCTTTTATAAGGGTTTCTACCATTTGTTTGTTGTTTTTTAAAACAGCAAAACTTAATTGGCACAATGTACCTGGATCTACTTGCTTTAATCTCTCTTCTATTTTACTAACTACATTACTCTTACTGAAACCAACATCAGCGTTAGCAGAATTTAATACTTCCTGCAATTTATTCAATTCCATAACTCCACCTCGGTTAAAAATACTACACACCATTTTCACACGCATGACATAAAATGCAAGAACTAATATGACATGCAACATTCGTCCTTAGGCATTTGAGGTAAGCTTTGCCTATTCACTTCACATTCATTTAGCCTACTATTAGGCTTTAATACTGCATATGTAATGCCACCAGCAATGGCCCCAACAATCAATGCAGCAGTAGCTGATATTGATAAACTAAGATGAATAGCAGTACATCCAATAGCCACACTTGTCAACATGGTCATTATCCCTACACAGAAACTGGTCTTTATTGCTCTATTAGTTATAGTTAGGTGTTTATTTTCTGTCACTTTTTGATACTGTATCACATTTTTATCATCAGCCAGACTTCCCGAGGTTTTGGGACACTCCCTTACTCGAAGACTAAGATACTTAACTATATCTTTGTAACCATTAGAATCTGCCAAATCGGAAGGAGTCTCGCCTCTCAAGTTTTTTACATCAATAGTAGCCTTTTCTTCCTCTACAAGATATTCAACTATATTGTAGCAATTCATTCTAGCAGATTCATGTAATGGAGTATCGCCATTTTTTTCGCTTACTACATTAACATCAGATCCCTTTTCTAACAGAGCTTTAACTATGCCTAAACAGCCCACCTCACAAGCAATATGCAAAGCAGTGCATCCTTCTTCGTTTCGTGCTTCAAAACTAGCTCCTTTGTCTAACAAAAATTGAACTACTTCCAAACGACCACATCCAGCAGCTTCATTTAAAGCAGTATCGCCGTCATAGTTTGTTGCATTAATATCAGTACCTTTGTCTAATAGAGCTTTAACGATTTCTAAGTAACCCTTTCGAGCAGCAATATGCAAGACACATTTGAAACTATTCTTTCGTATGTCAGCATTATTCATTTGGCCCAATAGAGCTTTAACTATTTCTAAGTGGCCCTCGCTAGCAGCAATATGCAAAGCAGTACAGTCTTCGTTGTTTCGTGCCTCAACACTGGCTCCTTTTTCTAACAGAAATTGAACTACATCTAAGTGACACATTTCAGCGGCAATATGCAAAGGCGTGTTACCATCGTTGTCTTCTGTCTCAACGCTAGCTCCTTTGTTTAATAGATCTTGAACTTTCTCTAAGTGACCATGAAAAGCAAAATTAAGTAAGTCAGTATGTATATTACTTTCGTGTACACAATGCTCATCTTTTTTTAAGTGACTATCGAGCGTAGCTAAATATGAATACGTAATATTTTGATTAACTTGATAAATTGGTATGGTCTGTGTTGCATAAAAACCTTGTTCTTTTGACCGCTTTTCTATTCCATCAACCATACTGTTCTCTTCTAAATCTGCTTGAATATTTATTGGATTAGATACTTCTTTCAATTGATTATTCACAACACTACCTTAACTTAAAAACTTATGTTTTAATTATTACACAATTATTATAATTAGCAATAGTTTTATATTTTTTTCAGAATTACAAATTTATTGTATTCAGATATAGGAAAATACCTTTTGTCTCTAAAAAACATTGCAACCAAGTATTACAAAGATTTCAATTATTTACTTCTTCAAAGATCCCAAAAAGATCGTATCTTTGTGAGAACAAGCTACGTAAAAGTAGGGTTATGAAAATAGGAACTTGCAATCTTTGCAACAAAGTTAGGTAAGTTAGTTCGTATGTAAATGTAGTAAAAGTAGGCTAATATAGCTGCTTTTATGGTATAGTAGAATTATTATATAGAAAAGTTCGCACGTATTGAGTGATAGACCATGCCATCCCAAAACAAACTCTTCTCACAACCTTTGGTTTTGGTTGCTGGAAATGGTTATTTTACTGGAGATCTTAATAATATATTTTGCTAAATTAATAGTAGTTTGTTTATGGAAGAATCAGTACAAGCTCAAGACAAAAAAATTTAAAAACAAATAAAAGATCATGTATTGAGCCTGTTATCAAAAATTATTCCAAATCTAAAAAATTTTCTAAAATTGTGATTGAAAAGTTTTAAAGATAGAGTAATATACCTATGGCACACTGAGTGGTGATTAGTTGTGATAGGCCATAGATTTAAGAATCAAGGTGTTTTTTCATTCATTTTAAGGGAGGTAACTATGGATCGTGAGGATATTCCAGAAGTTTTGTTTTCATCTATTAAGGAGGATGATCCTTATAGGGCATCTAAGCTCCTTCAAATTGAACGCTGGTGCTGTACGCATTCGAAGATAATTGAAAGAAGTGGTCAAAAAGGGCACAATCTTCTTGCACAAGTGTTATCTGATAAGGAATCATGGGAGGAAGTAGGAGGATTGCATGGAGTCAAGCTTAATAGACGGAAGGTAGGTAGAAAGTTTGCTGTACCAGATTCAGATAATTCTTTTAGTAGGGCAAGTAGATACAAGATTTCCTGTGAGTGTTGTTTAGAGGATGAAATACGAGCTATATTTGAGGAAAGAAAAGAGGAATTGTCTGCTCAAGGTAATGAAAGTTTGCTTGAATATCATCACTTAGTTAGGTGCTGTGGAGAAGGTCCTATAGCACAGTTTTGGTCACATTTCATTAGTGGGTATCTTGATAAGTTGGATTTGAGGGGTCGTCATCCATATGAGTATGGGCTTGATTGTGCAGTAGGTTGGCGAAGAGTAGAAGCAGTGGAATTCTTTTGGAGTAAAATAAAATCTTTACCTGAGAATGAGATGAGTGCACAAAAGAAGGATGAGATCTTGATGAAAAATGCAGTGTATTCAGCAGGACCTAATTTTCGCATTTATCCTGATATATTTGAGTTTTTCTTTGATCAGATAAACACTGATAGGTATCTAGAGCTTTTAAAAAGGGATTTAGAGAAAAATGGTCATTATGGTTCTTTGAACAGAATAAAAGACGTGCTTAGTTTTGATAAATTTCAGGAATTGTTTGATTGCTTAAAGCCAAGTGATATTTCAGAAGATTGTTATCATACCCGTTTATGCTCTATAGAAATACAAAACTATTCTGGACATTATGTAGATGCAGCTGAGAACCTTTTTATACACATGTGGATGAAAGAGGAATTTGGCCGTCATCGTGCTTTTGTAATAAAAGAAGAGGTAGAGGAGGTAATAGATCCATCCACCTTTTTTGATAGAAATCTATTAGTACATTGGGCGAAAAAGGGCTGCATGAAGGCAGTGTGGGCAGTACTAAATGAACTAAGTTCTGATCAAAGGGTGAAGCAAGTTAATTATATACATTCTATATTAGCAATGCAGGGAGATAGTGCTTCTCTAGATAGATTTTCAGCCTATTGTAATAAGTTTACTGATAAGGAGCCTTATCGGGAGGATGTACCCGGTCCAAGTAGTAATTTAACTGAAGCGAAAGTTGAAAAACCGCATGGTCAGTCTAGGATTGAATAGATAAAAGAGTTATATATTAACGGGGGATTTATGCCAAACGAAGAAAGACCACAAGATTTTGAGTTAATAGAGTTATTGATTAAGGAAGCAGGTTCAGTTATAGGTGCTAGTGCTGCCGAACATCCAACTCAACCAAGTAGTGAGTTTAAATCTTTCAAAGCAAGGTTTCTATCATATATTGACCAAATTCCATCGTATTTACATTCGGTAAATAAAGGAGGTTTTTTTCCTCATTTCTTTTTAGGAAGCTTTTCTACTTTGGTAGACACAGAAATTGCAACAAAGCTAGATATTGAAAAAGTATATTTCTGTTTTGATGGTCCAAAAACTTTAAAGGTGGCTATTATAAGAGAAGGTGACATTAAAGGTAGAGGAGATGCGATAGATAAGATAAGGTTATTTGTAATCTCAGATGTATGGTCCCAGAGTGTGATGGTGTGGATTTAGTATAAATAATTCTGGAGACTGTGTCCACTGATAACATATAAATTCATAAGGAGTAAGACCCTTAAGAGTTTTGAGTCTCTTTGCATAATTATAAGCCATAACAAAGTTATAAAGGTGTTCTTTAAGTTGCTGGTGCGATTGATAGTAATACTTCTTAACTGTAGCATCCTTTAAAGTTTTATTCATACGCTCGACTTGCCCATTCGTCCAAGGATGGCTAACTTTTGTCAAACGATGTTCAATAACATTCCCTTCGCAAACTCTATCAAATATATGCTGGAAAGCATACTTATGACGCTTCTGGTTTGTAAATTGTATACCGTTATCTGTCAAAATAGTATGGATTTTATACGGTAAAATTCTAATCAAATTACGTAAGAACTCAGCAGCTATGGGTTTTGTAGCACTGTTACGCAACTCAACATAGGTAAATTTGGATGTCCTATCAATAGCAACAAACAAATGTAATTTGCCCTCCTCAGTTCTAACTTCAGCAATATCAATATGAAAGTAACCGATAGGATATTGTTTGAATTTCTTTTTTGACTTAACTTCTCCATCAACAGTTGGTAATCTGCTAATGTTGTGTCTTTGTAAACAACGATGCAAGCTAGAGCGAGTCAAATGCGGAATTGTAGACTGCAGAGCGTAAAGGCAATCATCTAGTGGCAGTAGTGTATACTTGCGAAATGTAACTATTATAGCTTCCTCTTCTAGCGTTAAAACAGTCGATCTTGGACGCTTTGGACCCATATCAGCATCTTTCGTAAATGAACGTTTTCTCCACTTAATAATAGTTTTTGGATTAAGGTTATAATGCTTGGAGAGTTTTGCTATGCTCTCTTTTCTATTTTGTATTGCTCTACGAATCGTCTGTGTTGTTTTGGCGCACCCATGCAATATTTGTCCCATAACTCCTCCTTTGATGGTATTTTTTTCTCATATTTTATCATACCATCACACTCTGGGACTGTACATCTTAGAAAGCAATTTTAAAAAGCACGTTTTTATTTATGGAGAAAATATACCCACAGAAGCTCAATCTGAACCTCAATCTCAACGTCTTAAAGATCAGAAAAGTAAAGGGCAAGGTGCCGGTCAACCATCTAGGTTGGATCAGAGTCACGGAGTTGTAACAATAGTCTTAGTTTCAAAATCTGCTCAAAAATCAGTTTGTGTAATGAATATTGTTGAAACAGATGGAAGAGATAATGTGATAAACAAGGGGATTCCTCTTGATAAACTCAGGCAAGAGATAGGAGATAGAAGAGTGGTTGAACTAAACCTTAACTTTAACGTTAATAAACAAAAGGAAAAATTTGAAGAATATTTTAGTATGGAGATTAGAGCACCTATTCCTCTAGCACAGTACACCAGTGGAATGCCTGATAAGTTTCAAGGTGATTTTGAGAATATCCCTTATCCTGATAGGTTAAAAGAGGTATTTGATGAAGCTCTAGAGTCTCAGCTTGCTTCTTCACAAGATCAATCTTCATCTCAATCAATAGACAAATATAAGGGATTATTTAAAAAATTAGGTGAGGCGGTACTGCCTTTTAAAGTTTTAATAGAAAAAGAAGCACACACACAAGCTGTACTCAATGGAACATTTAGCCACTATAGTGACATAAGGCTAGGAGAGCCGCAAGAAGAAGATAGAGCATTAATATTAACAGAGTTTCAGACAGGGAGAGGAAAACGTATTGATATGCTAGTTCATGGTATTAAGTTTGCAGACCAAGCTGGCAGTGCTAAAGAGTATGCTCCAGTAGGGTTAGAGATTAAAGGACCAAGGAAAAATGTGACAGTTCAGAGATTAAAGCAAGAGGCAGTTAAGCAGATAGAAATGTATAAAGAGTGCGTCACATGTAAAACACTTACAGACGGTAATACAGTAGCTTTTGTGGGAGTTGTTTTTGATGAAAAGGCTAGAGATGCAGGTTCTCTTATTTCAACAACAGAAGATTTTATAATGGGAATTGCTAGGCATAGCTCCATTTTGAGTGTTGAGCAATTACAGTCATTGCACTTTAATAGAGAACAACAAGAAGTGTTTTCGCGATTTGTATCCCATAACTTTCCAAATGCATCCATTGCACCAGTAAAACAAGGGCTTTATTTGCCTCCATTTGAGAAACGTGTAGTTAAGATTGATGGTAAGTGTGTATCAATTACACGCAGCTTATCCCAAGCTTTATTTTCACAGAGTAATGAGTCATTTTTAAGTAACTTAAAAGCTTCATCTGAAATTTATGAACGTATAGCGCAGGGTAAGCAAATATCTAAGAGGGAAGAAAGAGAAGTTTTTGCTTTTAGTAAATTGCTTTCTAATTTTGAAAGGCAACTAGATTCTGCTACAAGTAGTATACCTTCAAGCTTAATTCTTAACACCAAAAAAGACCGTAAAGCGTTCAGTGATTTATCAAATCATATAGCTGAAATTGAAGGCGATTTTGCCATCCATCTGGTTACAAGCAATCATGTTGTTGCTATTTACAGAATTGGTGATAATTATGCTTATTTTGATAGCAATGTAGTGTTTGTTTCTGAGTTAAAAAATGTTGATCAGCTTATGAAAATTGTAGAGAAAGCAGTAGAATCTGCTGGCTATAAAGTAGGAGAAAAAGGTTTTCTTGTTGAACACTTTGATGTTGATAAAGCCAACAGCCAATTATCCGATAAAGATAGGCAAATTTTAGCAAAAGAAATCAAAACAGAACACCAGCTTCTGGCAGAGCAAGATGATGAGCTTGGTCTCATTAAGATTAATGGTCAAGAATTATCTAGAGTGCAGTTATATGACTTTGGAACCAAAATTAACGTAGAAGGTAGTGTACCATTACTTATTAATGCTGAAATGAATTTAAGTAGCGAAAAATTCCAAGATCACCTAGATAAAAGAGAAGTTAGTATGACAGCTAGAGAATATCTTGATCACTTAAAAGATAGCGAGAATGTGAAAGAGATAATACAAGCAACCAAAGCAATTCCTTTCATGGGTTCAAAACGTGAAATTGAAGAAGCAGAGCAAACACGCAGGCCAAAACAATCTTTATTAGAGTTGGCTAAAGGAACAATTAATTGCATACTTGCTGCTGTTTCTCTTACTAGCGCTAGTCGATCAAAGAGTCAGTTACCAGAAAAAGTAGGCAATGAACCTCAAACTTATTTAAATGATCCAACAGCAGACAAGCAGCTACGAAGATCTGTTAGCTGATTCTTCCTGAAGTTGCTCTATTTCAGCTTGAGAAAGGCCAGTAGATTCAGCTATTAAGTCGACAGATACGCCAGCTTTAAGTAGGTTTTTAGCCACTGCTATTTTAGCTTTCATTTCACCTTTTTCTTCGCCGATTAGGATGCCTTCTTGTCTACCTTCTTCTCTACCTTTTTCAGTAGCATCATCAAGTTTTTGAGCGAGGACAGCCTGTTCATCAAGAATACGTTTTATTTCCTGTTCATAGGCAATAAATTCTTTTTCTGACCAGTTAAATCTATTTAGTTCTTCATAGGCCTTTTTAATTATTACATCACTACCTATTATTTTTTCCAGCTCTTCTTCACTAGTCTCATCTGCATATCGAAAAAAATAAACCCATTTTTCAACTATATTTTCCAACTGATCTTCCTTGTTCTTTGGAAATTTTGGCAACTCAATAAATATAAAATAGAAATCTTTTAGATCATGCTCATTAGTGTCTTCATCTCGAATAGTATGCTTTGATTTGTACTCAGATTTATTAGGAAACAGCACACAATCTGCTATAGCAATAAAGATAATTTCCTTAAGGTTATGGTATTGATCGCCCTTATCAGCTTGTCTTGAATAAGCTTTAGCTGCATAGTATTGGGCACGTTTTTCAAAGCCTTTAGTTTTAGCGACCTGCATCTCGCAAATGTATTGAGCACCTGTAGAATCTCTACAGAGAACATCAACAATACTTTGCTTTTTAGCGGCGATATCAGGGTCTTGAATAGTACTTAAAAACTCTATATCCTTTATTTCATTTTTACCAGTAAAGCCAAGAATATCATTGAGGAAGTGAATAAGGATATCTTTATTTTTTTCAGTACCGAAGATACGCTTAAACGATACATCATTTTTGGGATCAAGAAACTTAGAAAAAGTCATAAGAAATCAACCTAAAAAGCATTAATAATTATACACAATTCTGAAGAAATGTTCAAGTTTTTTATTTTTTTAAGTTTTGAATGCGTTGATAAAAAAACGGCTGTCAGAGATCATCTTAGAATAGCATCCTCTACTTTAGACGTCCTTTTGTACATCTTTTATCAACCCTGCTGTAAAGCACCTTATAAGCCCAGGAGATGGATGTCATAAATTTGGAGCTGTAGGAGACATCAAAGATACGCTTTTTGGTGTGGGAGCCTAATAAAAATACGAGCGTAAAAACTCAAATACGATTTACCTAACATCGTGAGAACAGGTTTCCCACACCTTTACATGATAAAGATCTTGAAACTTAATGTCAACATTTCAGTAGCAAATTTTATGTTAAATCTATATCCTGTTAGCATGGACAAAAAGAAGATACATTGCCAGTAGAAGATAAAGTGAACAAAATATTGGCAACTATCGCTTGTCATGGATCAATTAGAGCAGGCAGGAAAATGAGGTTAGAAGAAATGAATGAGTTGCTAAGGCAAATGGAAGAAACGCCACATTCTGACCATGGAAGGCCAACTTATATAGAAATGAAACTGAGTGATATAGAGAAATTGTTTGAAAGAAGATAGATTAAGCTTGTTGAAATGATCTTTATTGAGATAGTTCTTCTGGTTATTAAGGAGTCAGTATAGAATATAAATATTTGTTTTTATAGATAAAGAGTGACTGCTGATAACCCTAATTTTTTAGACTACAAAGTAGGACAGAAAGTAAGAAGTTGTAGGCTAACGAAGAGATATACTCAAAAGGATTTAGCGGAGAAAATCGGGGTAAAATACTGGGTAATACTCCATTACGAAAAAGGAAAGCGTAAAATTTCAATCAGAAGGTTATATAGCATCGCAGAAGCACTATCAGTTAGCATTATAGATCTTATTCCTGAACACACAATATCAAATGAAGAAAGTTATCTCGAGAATGAGGGGAAAGAGATATTAGATCTAGTAGAAAAGTATGAGAAAATTGAGAATCAAGAATTACGTAATGTAGTTTATTCATTAATTACATCTGCACAAGCTAGCAAGGAAAATAGTAGAAAAGTGGCAAGAATAGAGGTGGCAAAGAATCTAATTAAAGCAGGAGTTTCTGTTGAAATAATTTTCCAAGCAACGGGCTTATCAACTGAAGAATATAGTAATGTAGAAGAAAAAACTGATTCTGCAGACTATAGGATGGGACAAAGGATAAAAAAGCTAAGGATAATGCGAAAATACACTCAGGAAGACTTGGCAAAAAAAATTAGTACAACGCGTCAAAAAATAAGCGACTATGAACAAGGAAATATTGCTGTTCCACTTGAAAAGTTATATGAAATAGCAAAGGCGTTATCAGTCAGCATTAAAGATCTACTTACAAGGCAACATAGTGAAGCAAGCAGTGGTTTAATAGAGAAATACAGGGAAATTGAGGATCAAGAGTTACGCAACGGATTTTATGTACTAATCAAATCTTTATCTGAAGGTATGGAGATTATCGAAGGAAAGGTCAAGAAGGCGGAAAAAGCCGAAATTGCAAAGAATCTACGTAGATTAGGAATTTCTATCGATATTGTTTTACGAACAACTGGGGCAACTGAGCTACTTTTTTAAAAACACAACTTAAGAAATATCTTCTGCATTTTACATAAAAAATAAACAAAAAAAAAATTGAAAAATTGATTTGACTTCGCCCGAAACCTATGGCTTTATGCCAATACTACCAAGAAAACAGTAGTAAATAATTAAAAAAAATTAGTAGCTAATAGGAGGTATATCTTATGAATAATAATAAAAGTAAAGATAAAAATGAATTTAGAGAAGAAATAGAGAGAATACGACAAAGCGGGGGAGGAAAGGCTTTACTTAATCATGAAATAGTAGCAATATTTCTAAGTGTAGTGCATGGTAAGACCCAAGCCCAAGCTATTGCTAGAAGGTTAACAGACAAGTATTCTGGAATAAGTAAGATCTTCAGCCAAGAGATGGATGATCTGAAAATGGTAGAAGGGGTGACTGATGATACAACAGCGATAATTTCGTGTGTTAAGGAAACTTTAGAGAGGGCACCAACCGAAGAGTTCAAGGAAGAACCGGTAATAGACGATTGGGAAAAGCTCGCAAAATATTTAAGTACGAGTATTGGTTACTCAGAAAGAGAAAATCTCAAAGTAATGTATTTGAATAAAGGGTATCGTTTAGTAGGAAAAGAGACTTATACTGGTACAGTTGATCATATACCTTTTTATATAACAGAAATAACAAGAAAAGCAGTACTTGCAAGAGCAACATCAATTATAATATCTCATAACCAACCTGGCGGAACTGTAAAGCCATCAGAACGTGATAAAGCTATGACTAAAAACTTAGCTTCAGCTTGTGCAACCATAGGTATAAAGTTAGCAGATCACATTATTGTTGCAGGCAACAACTATTTTAGTTTCAAGGAAAAAGGATTGTTATGACTGTGCTCGAACTTTTCTTTTCAAGTTTTAAGCAGTAATTTGAACCTAAAAAGCTTTTCTGATCCAAAATTGTATTTATGTTTTTTATTTTTGTTGAAATATAAATATATAAAAGTATTTGCAAATCAAGGATTTATGTTTTATAATTCCTGGAAAAGAGCATATTGGGTTAATAATAAAGTAACAAATTGCGCTGTAGACTTAGATAATATGTTTAATATAGGAGGCTATATGACTAATAAAAAAATTACAGTAGTTGGTAATACTCGTAAGTTCAACATTGATCTTAGCAAATTACCGGACGAAATATTAAGTGATCTTGAAGGCATAAGTTGTACTGATATACAACAGTCTAACTTTGTGAGCAAAATTAATAAGGCTAAGAAGCCTGGAGGAGCGATGCCTTCCCCTAGAGATCTCGTAATCAACTTTGAGAAAGGACTTGATCGTATTTATGGCACAAAACCTTTGGGTGATCAAGCAAATCCATTTGTCTTATTGCAAAAAATAAAGCCAAGTGCAAGCGAAAATAAAAAGTTGAGCTGGTTTAAAAGTGCAGTGGTAAAAGCAGGCAGCCCAAAAGAGATGCATAAGGTTGTGGATCAAGCTCTATCTGCTGGCATAAGAATAAATGCATGTCATGAAGGAGAATGGAGCTTTGCTGAGTATGTAATACTGGGTATGCATTTTCACAAGTTCAAAAAAGGTGATCAGAAAAAGATAATGAGTAAATTAATACTGAGAGGAGCAGAGTTTCATGACAATCTGTTGCAGAATAAACTGGTAGATGAAATTTATAAAGAACTTCAACCAGAGGTTCAGCCACAGATAGATAAGCAACTTGGGGAACAGAGAAAAATTGGTGAAAATGCTGTTCGAGAAGGAAACGTAATAGGTGTAGAGATAGACAACAAAACATGTATTACGGAATTTTCTGAGGGTAGCACAGTAGAGGTGGCAAAAGTACTAGAGGGCTTAAACAGAAGTAGTATCATAAAAATGGGCGATAGCACAATAGAAGTCGAAAGCGAGAAAGGAGGTAAAAGAGACTATATAGGTGTGTCAGGCACCTTTGAGATAACATTTCCTACAAGCATTGGTGGGCTAGGAGTTGTAGTATACCACGATGCAAAAAATTACGGTCAAGTACAAGTGAGAGTAGCAGATAGGGAAATGTGGGATGAGCTACAAAGAAGAGGAGAAGTAGTAGGGAAAGATTGCCTCTTTGGTGGAATGACAGTTGAAGAGGCGGTAAAGAGAGGAAATTTCCCGGGGCGTGGCATCTTGGGTGAAAATAAGGACATAGAAGAAAGAGAGGCAGTTAGTGAAGCATTGTCTTCGTCTTTATGGACAGATAGGATACATGGAGGTAGTCAGGAAACCTTTAGGGCACGTTAGACCAATTGGAGGGTTTTTCTCTCCACCTATTCGTAAAATTGTGGTGTAAATTTTCAACTAAGTTGAAGTAGACAACTTTTAAATTCACAGCAAAGTTGAGCTATAACAAAAAATCCTGTAATAGTATATTTTTTTGTGAAGGAAAGTGACCACCCCCTTAGATTACGAAGTAGGACAAAAAGTAAGAAGTTGTAGGTTAGCCAAGGAGTATACTCAGAAAGATTTAGCGGAAAAAATCGGTGTAAGATACTGGGTAATACTCCATTACGAAAAAGGAAAGCGTAAAATTTCAATCAAAAGGTTATATAGCATCGCAGAGGCGTTATCAGTTAGCATTATGGATCTTATTCCTGAACATACAATATCAAATGAAGAAAGTTATCTTGAGAATGAGGGGAAAGAGATATTAGATTTAATAGAAAGGTATGAAAAAATTGAGAATCAAGAATTACGTAATGTAGTTTATTCGTTGATCAAATCTGCACAAGCTAGCAAGGAAAATAGTAGAAAAGTGGCAAGAATAGAAGTAGCAAAAAATCTAGTTAAAGCAGGAGTTTCTGTTGAAATAATTTTCCAAGCAACGGGCTTACCGACTGAAGAATATAGTAATGCAGAGGAAAAAACTACTTCTGTAGACTACAGGATGGGACAAAGGATAAAAAAACTAAGGCTGATGAGAAAATATACTCAAGAGGATTTAGCAAATAAAATTGGTGTAACACCCAAGAAAATATATGACTATGAACAAGGACATATAACTGTCCCACTTGAAAGATTATACAAGATAGCAGAGGCATTATCAGTTAACATTGCAGTTTTACTGTTAGGGCAAATAGAAGAAGTTGTGGCAAAAGATGAACTGAACGGTTTAATAAAGGAATACAAGGAAATTGAGGATCAAGAGTTACGCAACGGATTTTATGTACTGATCAAATCTTTATCTGAAGGTATGCAGATTATCGAAGAAAATGTTAAAAAGACAGAAAAAATCGAAATTGCAAAGAATCTACTTAGACTAGGCATTTCTATTGACATTGCCTCGCAAGCTACTATATGAGAGATTTATGGTGAAAAAAGTAGGAGGTATGTTTGTTTCTATAAGAAAACCGACTATTAAAGGCTACTATAACCCAGAGTATATAGACTCTATTGATTATAAAGTAGGGCAAGAAGTGGAAATTTGTAGGTTAATACAAAGATATACTCAGATAGACTTAGCAGATGAAATCGGTGTAACATATCAGGAAATACACAAATATGAACAAGGGTACAATCCTATCTCAATTGAAACATTATATAAAATAGCGAAAGCATTATCAGTTAATACTGCAGATCTACTTCCTGAACCAAAAGTACTAAATGAAGATTGTTATTTTGAAGGTGAGGCAGAAAAAATATTAAGCCTGGTGAGAATGTATGAAAAAATTGAGAATCAGGAATTACGCAAGGCAATCTACTCATTGGTTGAATTTGCCAAGGGTTACAAAGAAAGCAGCAGAAAAGAAGCAATAGAGGAAGTATCAGATAATCTAGTTAAAGAGGACATATCTATTAGTATTATCTTGCAAGCAACAGGCTTATCTACTTGCAAATATGATAATACAGAGAAGGAAGTCCGTATAGATTCTATAGACTATAAAGTAGGACAGAGAATAGAAATTCTACAGTTAATACGTGGATACACTCAAGAAGATTTAGCAAATAAAATTGGTGTAACACCTCAGGAAGTACACGGCTATGAGCGAGGGTACATTGCCATTCCACTTGACATATTATATGAAATAGCAAAGGCATTATCAGTGAAAGTAAGGGTTTTACTGCCTGAAATAAAAAAAGATGAGAGTAATGAAGTAGAAATAAGTGGACACAACAAGACTGAAAATCAAGAATCATGGAGTAGATTGAGCGCATTAGTTGAAACTCTGTCTAAAAGTATGAAGGTTGTTAAGAAAAAGGTTAAAAAAGCAGAGAAAATCAAGATTGCAAAAGATCTAGTTAAGGCAGGTGTTGCTATTAATATTATCTTGCAAACAACTGGCCTAACTGCTGATGAGTTGGGTGAGTGTCCAAAAATGAAGTAACAAGTATGAAGGCCTTTCTGATATAAACTTGACTTGAATTCTGGATTAAAAACAGGGGTACTCAGAAATAGTATATTAAGATATAAGTAAAAGTAGTTATATACTTAGTAAATCTATTTGCCATCTCTGAAAATTTGCTTAGATTCTTCTTTCGCTTGTTCAACAGATACCTCTTCTAGCTTTTTTGGCTCAGCTTCGGATTTTGCCGCTAATTTACGTTGTTTAATAAATTTCTTTAGTGTCTTGACTGCGATAAAGTTAATACTGAAAACACATGCAGAAGTTATGGCTAAGGCTGGAAGAGGAGCTAGACTGAATGTTGGTAAAATTGCCACAATTGTAGCAGATGTTAGTAAAAATGCTAACTTCTTGCTCCCGATTATCTTATTTTTCTTAACCTTTATTGGGTTTAATTTTTTTATTTTCCCTTTTAGCTTTTTGAAGCCTTTTTTGAACACTTTGCCTCTTTTCAGCTCTTTTTCTACGGGTTTTGTTTTTAAGCTTTTTATTTTTTCTTTTATTCCTTTTTTATTTTTTTTGACATTTTCTACTTTAGAGGTCTTCTGTTCTAGTGCCATCAACTTTAGAGGTTGCTCATGTAGCGGTTTTGGCTTATCGTTTGAAATTTTAGCTTCTTGCCCCTTAGTATGTTTTTTGGGCGAAACTATGTTTTTTAAACCTTTCTTTGCTTTATTTCTTTAGTTTGCTTGGCATCGTTTATAGTTCAATATTGCAGAATCTATCTATTACTTCCTGGTGGTCCTCTATCATCGCATTTGCCTCTTGCTGTAAGCACTTGATGTTTTTTGGTGTTATATTATCCATCTCAGCTAATGCTACTTTTAGTTGTGATTGAATGTCTATCATTCTTATCTTATATTACAAAAAAATCAGTCAGTAACTCCCTGCTCAGATAATCTCTATTCTAAATCTATTAAAATTATGCAATTAAAGACATATCTTGTATAATACTTCTAATGCTACTTTTAGCAAAAATTTGTGAATATGGTTAGAACAGTAAGTAGAAGAGAGCCTGTATGCTATCAACCTTTTTTGCAGCGAAGTTATATGAGCACATCATGGAAGTTTGTATATTAAATTAGGAGTTTTGTGGATTACAGACTAAGAGCTTATTTACTTGGAGTTATCTGGTTTATACTTAGTTTATTTAGTAGTGTAGCTAATGATACTATATCAAAATATCTAAGTTTACATCTCCAAAGTTTTGAAGTAATCTTTTTCCGCTTTTTATTTAGCACTATTACCCTTGTACCTTTTATGCTTTACTATGGAAGAGAAGCTTTTAAAACAAGTCAAATATCTATTCAGATAACTAGAGGAGTATTGTTATTTGTTGGAATAACCTTGTGGACCTATGGGTTAGCTATTTTTCCCATAGTAACTGCAACAATTATAAGTTTTTCTATACCATTATTTGTTATACTTCTTGCAATCCCTTTACTAAATGAAAATATAATTTGGCAAAGATGGTCAGTAACTGTTATTGGCTTTGTTGGTATTGCTATTACTACCAAAGCTTATAGTGAAGACTTTAATCCTAAAATTCTTATTTTTATTGTATCTACATTAATCTTTGCTATATTAGACATACTTAATAAGAGGTTGTCCGGAAACAAGTAAAAGGCTATAATATCTGAAATTTTAGTACGGGGTAAAGATGAGAAAAAAGTATCCAACAGATCTAAGCGAAAGGGAATGGGCAAGAATAGAAAAACACTTCAGAGTATCATACAAGAAAGGAGGAAGGCCGCCAAAGTATAGCAAAAAAGAAATATTAGAAGCAATTTTCTATGTATTG
This sequence comes from Wolbachia endosymbiont of Wiebesia pumilae, assembly GCF_017869285.1. Lineage (NCBI taxonomy): Bacteria > Pseudomonadati > Pseudomonadota > Alphaproteobacteria > Rickettsiales > Anaplasmataceae > Wolbachia > Wolbachia endosymbiont of Wiebesia pumilae. The sequence goes on along the minus strand of NZ_CP054557.1, from coordinate 289,131 downwards.
CGTACAGGGTGTCAATGGCGGTATTTACCAAATGATTTTCCGCTATGGAAGACTGTGTATGAGCAGTTCAGGCAATGGAAGAAGCAGGGAATTTTTGAGAAAATGAATTATGAAATTACAAAATATAGTAGAAGAAAAATAGGAAGGAATGAGCAGCCGAGTGCCTGTATAGTAGATAGTCAATCTGTAAAGACTACAGAAAAGGGGGGATCAAAGGCTATGATGGAAGTAAAAAAGTAAAGGGTAGAAAAAGGCATATAATTACAGACACTCAGGGTTTTATACTAGGTTGTTACGTAGGCGCTGCTAACGAAAATGATAGAGATGGTATTAAAATAGCATTAAACAATATGAGAACAAAATATACTAAAGTTAAAAAAATGTGGGCTGACATGGGATACCAAGGAAGAAATTTAAAGAATCACATAAAGGAAGAATATGACATAGATATTGAAATTGTTAAAAGGCCTCCATGTAGATTTTGGGTGCACAAAGATACGCCACCTGAGCTACTACCAACAAGAGAACAAGGGTTTAAAGTACAGCCAAGAAGATGGGTTGTAGAAAGGACTTTTGCTTGGGTTAATAGGAATAGAAGGCTATCGAAGGAGTATGATTTACTCACAACATCCACTGAGAATTTCATATACCTAGCTATGAGTAGGGTTATGTTAAAGAGGGAATATGCTTGAATTTACTAGTTTCCGGACAACCTCTAAGTGTACAGTCCCAGAGTGTGATGGTATGATAAAATATGAGAAAAAAATACCATCAAAGGAGGAGTTATGGGACAAATATTGCATGGGTGCGCCAAAACAACACAGACGATTCGTAGAGCAATACAAAATAGAAAAGAGAGCATAGCAAAACTCTCCAAGCATTATAACCTTAATCCAAAAACTATTATTAAGTGGAGAAAACGTTCATTTACGAAAGATGCTGATATGGGTCCAAAGCGTCCAAGATCGACTGTTTTAACGCTAGAAGAGGAAGCTATAATAGTTACATTTCGCAAGTATACACTACTGCCACTAGATGATTGCCTTTACGCTCTGCAGTCTACAATTCCGCATTTGACTCGCTCTAGCTTGCATCGTTGTTTACAAAGACACAACATTAGCAGATTACCAACTGTTGATGGAGAAGTTAAGTCAAAAAAGAAATTCAAACAATATCCTATCGGTTACTTTCATATTGATATTGCTGAAGTTAGAACTGAGGAGGGCAAATTACATTTGTTTGTTGCTATTGATAGGACATCCAAATTTACCTATGTTGAGTTGCGTAACAGTGCTACAAAACCCATAGCTGCTGAGTTCTTACGTAATTTGATTAGAATTTTACCGTATAAAATCCATACTATTTTGACAGATAACGGTATACAATTTACAAACCAGAAGCGTCATAAGTATGCTTTCCAACATATATTTGATAGAGTTTGCGAAGGGAATGTTATTGAACATCGTTTGACAAAAGTTAGCCATCCTTGGACGAATGGGCAAGTCGAGCGTATGAATAAAACTTTAAAGGATGCTACAGTTAAGAAGTATTACTATCAATCGCACCAGCAACTTAAAGAACACCTTTATAACTTTGTTATGGCTTATAATTATGCAAAGAGACTCAAAACTCTTAAGGGTCTTACTCCTTATGAATTTATATGTTATCAGTGGACACAGTCTCCAGAATTATTTATACTAAATCCACACCATCACACTCTGGGACCATACACCTCCAATCTCTGTTGTATTGGTATAGCAATCCCTATACCAGTCACTATATTGCTAACCGCTTCCCCTTGTATGTGGCTTTCCCACACTCCGAGTACTATCAGTTAGTCCGACTTCCTTTGCATCTTCCTCCAGTCCTCGCCTTTATTGACTTGTTCCAGAGTACCCTTACAGGAATACAAAGGATCTCCCAAGTTCACGTAAGGTCCATCTCAACACATGACGCGGCCTTCGATCCCGATGAGGTGAGTAATATCTTGCCTTAGCGTTATTACCCATGTTGCCTTCCACCAAATGTAAAGTGTCAGCCCCCATGACGCGTGAATTACGGGACTCAATACCTTCACTTTCGTTGCACCCTATGTTGTCCATTCCATTAGCTTTACTACGCTCGTTACCTTACGCAGCATAATGGTTTGTTCCAGGTTGCCGGCTAAGCTTTACCCGTGTTGGATTTTCACCAACTGTTCCTTACGCACTTCTTGGCGCACACAATTTTTCACCCCCCTTAAAATTAAAACAAAAGGTGGTAAACAAGATGTCAAACACAGATAACTCAACTACAAGCTGGTTTTTGTTGTAGTTAGATAGTTATTTTCTCACTTTCTTTACTTGCTTTAATTAATTCATCAAAATCAGATTCATGTAATTTGTCCTGTATAACTCTGTACTTTTCGTATTCTCCTTCAGCCAGGGCTTTTGCAACTTCAGCACTAACTTTACCGGCATCTTTAAGTACTTCATAATCATTGAACAATAGAAATGCATCCAATTTTTCAGCCCAGTCTTGCATTTTCATCAGCCGATTCTTTTTTGCTTGAAGTTCTGCATAATCTAGATACATCGAAACAATGTGGTTTAGTTCACTTAGTTCTTCTTCAGTTAAGTAATTTTTCGCAATACTTACATCACTCTTGTGAATTTTTTTACCTGGACCATCTTTCCATGTAGTTAGCCCCATATGTGGTTTTTTGTGATCAACCCGAGAACATATCAACTCTGCTGCAGTTAAACCATAAATTGCCCAATATAATTTGTTTTGTACTTTTGCGTAAAATTGTTTTGTTATTTCTGAATTTGGATCGTAATCTGCAGAACATTCGGCATAAATGTCGGTAATCTTCTGGTAAAATCTACGTTCGGATGCTCGTATTTCCCTGATTTTTTCAAGTAATTCATTGAAGTAGTCTTTGCCAAACTTTTTCCCGTTTTTTAGTCGTTCACTATCTAAAGCAAATCCTTTGATAATAAAATCCTTCAAAACTTTTGTAGCCCATACTCTGAATAATGTTGCTTTTTTAGAATTAACTCGATAACCAACAGCTATAATTGTATCTAAATTGTAAAGTTGTGTTGGGTAATTTTTACCGTCTGCAGCGGTTACCTCAAAAGTGGAAACAACTTCTTTTTCCTGTAATTCACCAGATTCAAATATGTTCTTGATATGCTTACTAATAGCTGGCAGTTGTACATCAAATAATTCAGCCATCCTTTTTTGCGTAAGCCAAAGATTTTCATCTCTGCATAAAACTTCAATTTCTATATTTCCACCTGGAGTAGTATAAAATACAATCTTATTCTCATCCATTATCTATCTCCTATAACTTACAAACAAACCATTGATCATCAATAGGAATTTAACCAATTAATTGTCTCTACTGCAACTAAATTCTTTAAAACGTCTTTAGAGGGCTATTATAACTTATTAATGAGCTGGATAGAGGGGAATATCTGTTTTATCAAAAATTCATGTGACCTCTTCTCAGCTCCAGTAAACAGTTATTTCCAAAATGGAAACAACTCAAATAGTAAGGTGTCTAGGAGGTCGGACTTCCGTTTAGCGGGTTCTTAAAGTTTAGGCTCTCTTTAATTTCTGAGCTGCATTCAAATTATTTTAACTTTTTTTCAGAAAATCCCGGAAAAAGTGGTGAGAAATCCGGAGTATAGGGGCATTGAGTGTAGATGTGCTTCAAACACAAAAGTCGGCAAATAAACAGAGTAGAAAAGATTGAAGGAAGCAAAAGAAATTTAGGCTTTTGGTAAGTTACGTAATTGAGAATTTGTATTTTTTTAGATGAGGTAAAAACTTTGTTTTAAGGCTAGATGCAACTTTAGGGTACAAATACTACTATTACCAAAGAACGCATATAACACCCCTTAGAACTCGAATAAATGGCATTCTTAGCAATTCTATTACTGTATAGCAAACTCACAGGTGAGTTTAGCACGTTTTTTACGCTTTGCAAAGAAAAATTAAAAAAAAGTGAACAGTTTTTGTAAAATCGGTGAATATATATAATAGCAAGTCCTAACTAAGGTAGGTAGCATAAGATTCTTGTCATTGGCCAACAAAAACCCATTCATAGCGTATTTTGAAGGAACCAGACGATATTTAGCGCTACTTATAGTTTTAAATAATAGCAAATGTCAATCCTCACACTCGACCTCGGCAAACAAACCGGCTGGGCTATTCTTACAGATGGAGTAATTCAAAGTGGGAGTGAAAGTTTTCATGGTAATCGTTTCAGCGGAGGTGGAATGGCTTTGTTGCATCGCTACTTATGAAAGGCTAACTATAGTTAGGATTATAAGCAACCTATTGAAAATCTTGTTTTTTTGCAATCAATCTGATCAAATTTAAGAATAGTAATTTGTTATTTATATTAATAAATTTAATTCTATTGAAAATAGCTAAAGCATTGAAATTCTTGAATTTTAGCCAGATTAGTGAGTGGTAGTGAAATTTCTTTTACTCAAATTTAGGTATTCACTGACCGTTCTTGTTATAAATACCAGAATAATAAGCTACTGATATTCCCTATCTTTTTTATCTTTAATCCATCATAGCTAGCGATGCAACAAAGCCAGGTGGCATGCACTTCTTAAATTTTCGTAGGTGGCTCAATGAGATGAGGGAAAGATTTTCAGATATTGAAGCAGTGTATTTTGAAGAAGTAAGAAGACACCTTGGAACTGATGCTGCTCATTGCTACGGAGGCTTTCTAGCTCATTTAACAGCTTGGTGCGAGGAAAACAATATACCTTATCAAGGTGTACCTGTCAAGACGATAAAACGCTTTATCACCGGTAAGGGCAATGCAAGTAAAAGTGAAGTTATTGAAGCTGTAAAGGGAAAAGGGTTTATTCCTCAAGATGATAATGAAGCCGATGCTTTGGCATTGATGTTCTATGTTAATAATTTTAGTAAAGATTTTAATATGCTAAACATCCAATAGAAAGTGGGTCCTTCCCGCCAGCTAGGCTGATTTGGGAGCGAAACCACGGGTCCTCTCTAGCGTCAGACGTATTTTGATTATTAACTTTTTGTTAAGAATTTAAACATAGCAATTTAATACACTAATATGAACTTAGCAACACACTACTATCCTATTGAAAATCTTGTCGAATATGAGCGCAACCCTCGCAAGAATGACGATGTAGTAAACAGAATGTGCGCCTCTATTCGGGAATTTGGGTTTCGTATTCCAATAGTTGCAAAAAGCGATGGCACTGTGGTTGATGGTCATTTACGCCTCAAAGCAGCAAGAAAACTGGGTATGGAGAGTATTCCAGTAGTCCTCAGTGATAACTTAAGTGAAGCCCAAACCAAAGCTTTTCGGTTACTAGCAAATCAATCAGCTAACTGGGCAAAGTGGGACGATGATCTTTTGAAGTTGGAAATTCAAGAGTTAGAAGATTTGCAGTTTGACCTAAAAATGACTGGATTTGAGCTGGAAAAGGTTCAACGTTTTCTTGATGATTTAGATGGAGAAAACAGTGAAAAAGAAGATTTTTCCGACTTAGCCGGTAAGGTAAAAATAACAAAACCAGGGGATCTGTGGATTTTAGGTGGTCATCGAATCTACTGTGGTGATAGTTGTCTGGTTGAATCATTTAAAGCGGTATTAGACGATAAAATGGCAGATATTACCGTGTGTGACCCTCCGTATAACGTAGCATATGGTGACAGTCAGGAAAGAGAAGGCAAAAAAATACTAAACGATGATCAAGGTGAAAAATACGAACTTTTCCTGTATGACATTTGTTCTCACGTTTTAGCGTACACCAAAGGTGCAATTTACATCTGTGCATCATCATCCGAGCTGGCAACGCTGCAAAAGGTATTTGAAGAAGCAGGTGGTCGTTGGTCGACATTTATAATTTGGGCAAAGAATCATTTTACGCTAGGAAGATCTGATTATCAAAGACAATACGAAACAATACTCTACGGTTGGAAAAATGGCAATAAACGTGAGTGGCATGGGGGACGTAATCAAAGTGATCTCTGGTTTCACGACAAGCCAACATACAACTCACTGCACCCAACGATGAAACCAGTGGAGTTAATGGAAAGAGCGATAGTAAACAGCAGTAGACCAGGGGATATAGTTCTTGATCCATTTAGTGGTTCTGGAAGTACATTGATTGCATGTGAGAGGACAGGAAGAATCTGTAGAACGATAGAGCTAGATCCTACGTTTGTAGATGTGACCATAAAACGTTGGCAGGTATACACAGGCAGAGAAGCTATTCTATCCAGCTCAGGCAAGACTTTTGCGCAAATTCAAGAAGAAAAACAGTAAAAGAAGGGAGAAAAAAGTGGAAGGAGGAGGGGCGAAAGTAACGCAGACAGAATGGGCAAGAGAACTGGGAGTTTCAAAGCAATACGTCTGTTATTTAGTGAAGAAAGGAATAGTTGAGCTGAAAGATGGATTAATTGACCGAGAACAAGCAAATAGAGCAATAGAAGCAATTAGAGATCCAAGTCAACCACTGAGGAGAAAAGGTGGAGAAGAAGGGGAAAAAAGAGGAAATAATGATCTTTCCACGATGTTGCTTAAAACCCGAATTAAAAACGAGATGGAGCGGGGAAAACTGCTCGAGGCAAAAGCAAAAGCTGAGATTGGTGAACTTATCTCAGTAGAAGAAGTAAAGACTGAAGCATTTAATGTTGCGAGAGTTGTCCGTAATAATTTGCTTAACATTCCAGATAGGGTTTCAGCGTTACTAGCATCGATAAATGACACAGAGAAGATCCATGAAACATTAACTGAGGAAATCAGAACTGCGTTGGAAGAGTTAGTGGAAAATACATTTCAATGATACTAAGGAAGCACTTGATAGGTTTAATAAACATATTAGTTGCAATACTGATTTTAAGTAAGGCATCAGCGTGCAGACAAAAAATACCATTTTCCCTTAAAAGTACAACAATTGCAGCAAATGATCTATAGTAGTAGTTTCTATGCAGGATTAAGGCCAGATCTACCGCTAAAAGTATCAGAGTGGGCAGATAGAAATCGTCAACTTTCAACGATAGCATCATCAGAACCAGGAAAATGGAGAACAGAGAGAACACCCTACCTTAGAGAAATAATGGATTCACTTTCCTCGTCTTCACCGGCTGAAAAAGTGGTATTCATGAAAGGAGCACAAATTGGCGGAACAGAAGCTGGGAATAACTGGATCGGCTATATTATCGACCAAACACCGGGACGAATGCTAGTAGTACAGCCAACAGTAGAAATGGGCAAGCGTTGGTCAAAGGGAAGATTTGCGCCGCTCATTGAAGATACGCCATGTTTAAGGAGTAAAATAAAAGATCCAAGGTCGAGAGATTCAGGCAATACTGTGCAGAGCAAAGAGTTTCCGGGAGGAACGGTAGTAGTAACAGGTGCCAATAGTCCAGTGGGTCTGCGCTCTATGCCGGTAAAATATCTTTTTTTAGATGAAGTAGATGCATATCCAGGAGATTCAGGAGGAGAAGGAGATCCAGTTTTACTCAGCATAGCCCGAACTAATACATTTACGCGGCGAAAAATCTTTTTAGTTTCAACACCGACGATTCATGGAATAAGCAGAATAGAAAAAGAATTTGAGAGTTCAGACAAACGTTACTTTTTTGTTCCTTGTCCGCATTGTAATTACTATCAGGTGCTGAAATGGCCACAAATAAAGTGGGAAGAAAAGAATCCAGCAACAGCGCACTACGTTTGCATAGAGTGTAGGGGAGAAATAAAAAATCATCAGAAAACAGAGATGCTAGCCCGTGGAGAATGGAGAGCTACAGGGAAAGAGGGAAAAAAAGAGGCAAAAGAAGGGGGAAAAATAGGGTTTCATCTATCGAGCTTGTATAGCCCAGTTGGCTGGTATAGTTGGAAACAAGCAGTAGAAGATTATCTGCATAGTAATGAACAATTACTAAAAGTTTGGATCAACACCACGCTGGGAGAAACCTGGGTAGACAAAGGAGAAGTACCAGACTGGAAGCAACTATTTGAGCGTCGAGAAAATTTTCCGATAGGCATGGTGCCAAAAGGTGGAAAAATAGTGTTAACGGCAGGGGTTGATGTACAAAAAGACCGCTTAGAAGCAGAAGTAGTAGCATGGGGTATGGGTCGCGAGAGTTGGTCAATAGACTACCAGGTATTAGAAGGTGATACTGGAAGTGGAGAAGTATGGGAAAAACTTTCAGAGCTCTTGAATCATCATTTTATCGGTGAAAATGGTCTTGAATATATGATAAGCATGATGGCGGTTGATGCTGGGTATGCAACGCAGGAGGTATACAATTGGGTAAGAAGTCATCAAGGCTCTGGAAGAGTAATGGCAGTAAAAGGGGCAAACAAAGCGCTAGTGCCGCTTAACAGCCCAAGTAGAGTTGATGTAACAGTTGGAGGACAAAAGCTAAAGAGAGGAATGAAGCTGTGGCCAGTTGGGGTATCGATATTGAAGTCCGAGCTTTTCCAATTACTTAATGTTTTAACAGAAGGGGCGCCGGGGTATTGTCATTTTCCAGAGTATCCACCTGAATATTTTAAGCAGCTAACCGCAGAGCAACTAATTACCAAAGTAGTAAAAGGATATACCAAACAAGAGTGGCAAAAGATAAGAGACCGAAATGAAGTACTAGATTGCAGAGTTTACGCAAGAGCTGCATCTATTGCCCTGGGGATTGATCGTTGGCCAGAGAGTAAATGGGAGAGTTTAGTAGGTGAAAAAACTAAAAAGTCAAAAAGAGTGAGAAGAAGTCAATGGTTGAATGAGAAAAGTTGATGTATAGCCAAGAATATTTAGATCAAGTAGAAGAAGCGATAAAGAAGCTACAGAGCGGGGGAAGAGTAGTATCGATTGCATATGGTGACCATGTGGTTAGGTATGGAGAAGTTCAGATAAAAGATCTATTGGACTTAAGACAACGAATCAAAGCTGAGCTGAAAGTTGCAGGTATAAAGCCGAAGCGCAGGATTGTGATTTCAACAGATAAAGGGGTTAAATAAAATGGCTGAAAATCAACTAAATGTTAACGTGAGCTTTGAAGGTGAATTAGCGAAATATCTCAAAGATATAGCAGAACAAGACTGCAGAAGAAGTTTTAGTAAGTCTAGTAAGGGAAGCATTAGAGGAAGATATAGAACTGTCAAAAATTGCTAATGAACGTGATATTGATGGCGCAGAGTTGATTAGGGCTGAAGATGTGGACTGGGATAAAATATTATCTGCAGGAACCTTTTGCACAAAATGTCAACAGCCTATTGACCAAAATTCTCCAACAACTCATTGAAATTTCAAATAGTGCAGCAACCTGTTGCACAAATAACAAAATAAGAGCCCCAAATGATAAAAAATGTAATTGTAGATCTCTCCCACTGGAGCCAAAGTGTAAATTTTAAGTTAGCGAAAGAAGATGAAATATTAGGAATCATTCATAAAGCAACGCAAGGGCTAGAGTATGTGGATCCTAAATATGCAGAAAGAAGGAAAGCTGCCGAAGAAAAAGGACTGCTTTGGGGTGCATATCATTTTGGCATAGGAGCAAACGGAAAGGACCAAGCTGAGCATTTTCTGGAAGTAGTCGGAGAGAGTTCTAAAGTGTTGCTAGCCCTAGATATCGAAGACAACGGAGGAAACAATATAACGCCAAAACAAGCAGAGGATTTCGTTAACAGGGTTTATAGAGTCACAGGTCGTTTGCCACTGATTTATGGAAGTCCTTACTTTATAAATGATTTCGCTACGCCGATTTTAACAAAATGTCCACTGTGGGTGGCAAGATGGAGACGTAGACCTAAGTTACCAAGAGGATGGAAAGAGTGGGCTTTATGGCAATATACCGACGGAAAAAGTGGGGAAGAGCCGCATTTAGTGAAAGGGATTGGACCGTGTGATAGAAATAAATTCAACGGCACATTAGAAGATTTGAAAAGATTTTGGATATCGTGATGTTATTGAAATCATTTAAACAATTATTCCGCAAACCACCAAAGCCTAAAGGTTCAGCATGGGATGCGTCAGGCTCAGGAAGAAGATTATTGCACTTTCAACCAGAGTCAGGAAGTATAAACAATTTGCTTTCTCAGAGCCTTGAGCACCTACGTAGCCGCTCTCGTGACATGGTAAGAAAGAATTCCTATGCAGCAAACATCATCGATACGATAGTGAGTAATTGCGTTGGGACAGGAATAAAGCCGCAGTCAAAGGCGAAAGATGCAGAGTTTCGGAAAAAAGTGCAAGAGTTATGGCTGAGATGGACAGATGAAGCAGACAGTAGCGGAGCAAGTGATTTTTATGGGTTACAAGCTCTAGTATGCAGAAGTATGATAGAAGGAGGGGAATGTTTTGTAAGGCTCCGAACAAGAAAACGAGAAGATGGTCTTTGTGTGCCGTTGCAACTGCAAGTACTTGAATCAGAGCATTTAGACAATAAGAGCAATCAAACCCTTGCCAACGGTAATGTAATTAGAAACGGCATTGAATTTAACCGATTGGGGCAAAGAGAGGCGTATTACCTATTTAGAGAACATCCAGGTGAAGGCTCGTTTGGCGAATCAGTGAGAGTACCAGCAAATGATGTTTTACATATCTACAGACCACTAAGACCTGGGCAGATTCGAGGAGTACCGTGGCTTTCTACAGTACTGTTAAAGCTCTATGAACTTGATCAATACGATGATGCGGAATTAGTCAGAAAAAAGACTGCAGCGATGTTTGCGGGATTTATTACGAGACTTGATCCTGAAGCGAACATCATGGGAGAAGGAGAGAGTAATGAACATGGAGTAGCGCTGTCAGGCTTAGAACCTGGGACTATGCAATTACTTGATCCCGGAGAAGATATCAAGTTCTCGGAACCATCTGATGTTGGAGGAAGTTATGAAGCATTCATGAAACAGCAGCTCAGAGCAATAGCAGTAGGCATAGGAATAACGTATGAGCAGCTAACAGGAGATCTAAGTGGTGTCAATTATTCATCAATCCGAGCAGGATTAATAGAGTTTCGCCGGAGGTGCGCGATGTTACAGCATAACGTGGTAGTATTTCAGCTTTGCCGGCCAGTATGGGATAGGTGGCTAGAATTAGCACTACTCTCTGGAGAACTGGACATAGGTGAAAATTGGGCAAAAGAAACAGCAAAAGAGGTAAAATGGATACCGCAAGGGTGTGCTTACGTAGATCCGCTAAAAGACCAGCAAGCACAGCAAATGGCGGTAAGGAATGGGTTTAAGAGCAGGTCAGAAGTGGTTTCAGAACTTGGTTATGATGTAGAGGAAATAGACCAGGAAATTGCTGAAGATCAAAGACGTGCGAGTGAATTGGGTTTAAGTTTTGATTCTGATGTACAAAGTAGTTTTGCGGAAATGACATGAAACAACAAGCAATGTGGCTGAACAGACCGGTAATGATGGAGCAAAGAAGTTTTGATCTATTGTCATTACAAGCAGGAAAGCAGTCGATTTTTAAAAACATAAAACATGCAGTAAGAAATAATGAAAGGGGAATAAAAGTACATGGAATCTTGACGAAGAATTCAGAGGCTTTTGACGATATTTTGGGGATGACATCGTATGAGAAGATACGTGAAGAGATAGAAAAAGCTTTAATAGATGAAGAAGTAGAAACAATAATTTTGGACATAGACAGCCCCGGAGGAGAAGTAAACGGTTTATTCGACCTTTCGGACTTTATTTACGAAGCAAGGACAAAAAAGAGGATTGTGGCGATAGCAAATGATGATGCTTACTCTGCTGCGTACGCTATAGCTTCTAGCGCTGAAAAGGTGTATGTAAGCAGAACATCGGGAGTTGGAAGCATAGGAGTAATAGCAAGTCACATTGATCAAAGTGGATTTGATGAAAAGCAAGGGATAAAATATACAACTGTTTTTGCTGGAAGTCGAAAGAACGATTTAAATCCGCATGAGCCGATAACATCAGAAAGTGTGGAAAGCTTACAAGATGAAGTAGACCGCCTATATGAGATGTTTGTCGAGCTTGTAGCAAGAAATAGGAATCTTTCCACGGAAAAAATCAAATCAACGGAAGCAGGGCTATATTTTGGTGAGAAAGCAATAGAGATTGGACTTGCTGATGAAGTGATAACATATTCTGAATTTATAGATAGGAGAAACAATATGAGTAAAGCTGAATTTAACTATAAGGGCCACACCATCGATGCTGATGAGTTAATGGAAGAATCAAAACGAATAGGTTATGAGAGGTGCCGCAAGGAAGTATTAGAGGTAATAAGATTGTGTAATTTGTCAAAGATGCCAGAGAAGATAGGAGAATTTATTGAGCAGGATGTAAACGCAAAACAAGCCCAAGAGATATTAATGTCGATACTGGCGGAGAGAACGAAGAAGACAGAGATACTGAGCACAATACCACAAAGTTCATCAGAAGATTTAATGATGCAGGTAGCAAGAACTCGAGCGCAATCTGGCATTTGAGAAATTTAGGTACCAGCAATTACAAATGCCGCGGTAAACAAGTCCGCCAGAATAGCCAATTATAAAGTTTTTACCGCGACGTATAGCAACTTTAAACACCGCGGTAAACAAATCTTATAACCGCCGTATATAACACTAACAAAAGCGGCGGTAAAACAATTAAGGAGAAACATTTATGAGTTGTATAACTGAACAAAATAACCTTGGTGACCTATTAAAGTATGAGGCATCAAGCCTATATTCAAGAGACCAAATAACAGTAGCAAAGGGGCAAAACCTAAAGCTTGGTACGGTTGTTGGTCGTGATAAAGATGATCTAATTAAAATTATAAACTTAGCAGCGACAGATGGAACGCAAACAGCGATAGGTGTAATAACAAGTGATGTAAATGCAACGGAAACCACCAAAGCAGTAATCATTACTCGTATAGCAATACTAGCTGATCATGCAGTGGTGTGGCCAGGAAATATCACTGAGGAGCAAAAAGCTGCAGCAATAAAGCAACTTGAAGCACGGGGTATCATCATCCGCAAAGGTGTCTAAACTTCAACTCAACTTAAATTCATAGGGAAAACAAGGGGAAAAACATGCAAAATCCATTTACAAATCCGGCATTTAGTATGACAGCATTAACAAATGCAATGAACATATTGCCGATAAATTATGGTCGAACAGAGAATTTAAATTTATTTCCAAGTAGGTCAGTAAGATTTCGTCATATTACGATAGAAGAACACCAAGGAGTTTTAACTTTATTACCAACGCAAGTGCCAGGAGCACCAGCAACAGTGGGTAAGCGCGGAAAGAGAAAGGTAAGAACTTTTACCATTCCACATATTCCCCATGATGATGTAGTGTTACCAGAGGAAGTGCAAGGGATAAGGGCATTTGGGTCAGAGAATGAACTGAAAGCATTGGCAGATGTAATAACGGATCATTTGCAGATGATGAGAAACAAACACGCGATAACGTTAGAGCATTTGCGGATGGGAGCATTGAAAGGGATTATTCTGGACGCAGATGGCAGTGAATTGTTAAATCTGTACAACGAATTTGAAATTACGCCAAAAGTAGTAAATTTTGCACTGGGAACAGCAACCACTGATGTAAAGCGTAAGTGTCTGGAAGTATTGCGTCATGTTGAGGACAACTTAAGTGGTGAATACATGACTGGGATTCATGCGCTGGTAAGTCCTGAGTTTTTTGATGCTTTAACTTCTCATACCAAAGTAAAAGAAGCATATGAGAGATGGCAAGAAGGAGCAGCGCTAAGGAACGATATGAGATCAGGATTTACGTTCTGTGGAATAACATTTGAGGAGTATAGAGGACAAGCAACTGACCCTGAAGGTAATGTGAGAAGATTTATAGAAAAAGACACGGGCCACTGTTTTCCACTTGGTACAGCAAGCACATTTACGACATACTTTGCACCAGCAGACTTTAATGAGACGGTAAATACACTAGGGCAACCGTTATATGCAAAACAAGAGCCAAGAAGATTTGATAGAGGGACCGATTTACATACGCAGTCAAATTCTTTACCAATGTGCCATCGTCCAGAAACATTAATCAAAGTCGTTGCAGCATAACAATACTGAACTATAAAAGTGGTGAGGTATGATACCAGTATGCCCCTTCTTAGCGTGCATGTAGAGATTAGTGCATAAAGGAACAAGATGCAAGAAAATATTAAAAGGTTATTGAAAGCCCAGAACAGATAAAATCTGTAAAACCAAAAAGAAACTCCCTCTTTACTTTATGTTCTTTGGGTATAGTGTTATGAAGAAGCGCTTCTGCAGCTATAACCGAAACAATCAATGGTGCTATAAATGCCCGTTTGAAAGCATGGTTTTGGGGGAAATGGTAAAACCATTGATGGAGTTCTTTTTGGGCTACCTCGTTTAGAAGATTGTATAACCTAACCGTCCCAAGCTGAAGTGCTTCTTATCATAATAATATAGGAGGGATTTTATATGGCAGAAGCAAAAAGTAAATTAAAAACAATAGGGATTGATATTGGCTCGACTGTACATTATGTATGTGTACCTGAAGGAAGAGATGAACAACGTATCCAAAAATTTGGGTGCTTTACAGTAGATCTACACAACTTAGCAAAGTGGTTAAAAAAGTGTCAGGTTAGAACTGTAGCCATGGAGTCAACTGGAGTATATTGGATTCCCTTATTTCAAATATTAGAATCACATAAATTTGAAGTAAAATTAGTAAATGCGCGACATGTCAAAAATGTGCCTGGTAGAAAGTCTGATGTTCAAGATTGTCAATGGCTGCAACAATTGCACAGCTATGGACTGCTTCAAGGATCATTTAGACCGGATAATCAAATGTGTGTACTGCGTAGTTACGTTAGACAACGTGCTAATCTAATTGAAAATGCAGCTAAACATACTCAACGTATGCAAAAAGCGCTAATTCAAATGAATATTCAATTACACAAGGTTATTAGTCATATTACTGGGATAACTGGTATGAAAATCATTGAAGCTATAATTGAAGGCGAAAGAGATCCTGAGAAATTGGCTAAATTCAGGGATGCACGAATAAAAAATGATCAGTCTACTATAGCAAAAGCGTTAGCTGGTGATTATAGAGAGGAACACTTGTTTGTGCTAAAACAAGAATATGCAGCATATACTTTTTTTCAAGAGCAAATAACGGGATGTGATAAAAGTATAGAAAATTACTATAAAACATTTGAAACAAAGTCGAATGAGAACAGGGCATTGAATAAGACACGAAAGAGAAAACAGAAGAATAGTCCAGATTTTGCCGTAGATGAAGATTTATATCGAATAACGGGGATGGATTTTACTAGAGTTCCAGGACTTGATGTATTAAGTATACAGGCTATCATTTCAGAAACAGGTATAAATCACAATAAATGGAGGACAGAAAAGCATTTTTCTTCCTGGCTCGGATTAAGTCCTGCTAATAAAATTACAGGAGGGAAAATTATTGGAACAAGAACTCGTAAAGTTGTTAATCGTGCTGCAATTGCCTTGCGACTTGCTGCTCATTGTGTATCAAGAAGCAACACTGCACTTGGTGCATACTGCAGGAGGTTAAAGAAGCGACTAGGGATACCAAAAGCGATCACTGCTACAGCAAGGAAATTAGCATGTATTTTTTATAATATGCTAAAATATGGACAAGAATATGTAGAAAAAGGAATGAACTATTATGAAACACTCTACAAAGAGAGAGTAGTCAAAAATTTGACTAAAAAAGCAAAGGAATTTGGTTATATACTAATGAAAGAGGAGCCGATAGATGAAGAAGGTTCTTAGGAGTTTCTTAGAAGATTGTTTTACACATTTAGGACAGCAAGCTTTGTATGAGTCAAAGAATAAGTCATACCTGGTGCAGATATTAAAACAGCAACCAGACAAACTCTATGGTATTGGTGAAGGACAATTTGTAGGGGAGATGTTGATTTTGGAGGTGAGTGTCTTTGATGTATTGCAACCAATGGTAGGAGATATCTTTATTATTGGTAACCGTAGATACAAAGTACACTCACCGCCACTCAGAGATAACTCTGGAATGATCTGGAAAATTCAAGCGTCAGGGGTGTAGATGCGTATTAACATCGAAGTCACCGGTAGTATTGAAAAGGTAATACAAAGTATAGATGCTGAAAGGAAAAAAGTGGAAAAAGCAACGGTGAGGGCATTAAACAAAACAGCACTATGGGTAAGATCGCAAACTGTCAAACAAGTTAGCGAAGAAAAACAAATACCAAAAAAAGCAATGAGAAAAAAGTTAAGTGTGGATAAAGCAAATAGAAAGCGTTTATGGTCGATAGTGAAGCTCAGTTCGCAGTGGATAGGAGTAGCAAAACTTGGGAGCATAAAACAGACAAAGATAGGAGCAAGGGCAGGAAGCCGTATGTATGAAGGAGCATTTATAGCAACGATGAAAAATGGTCATATAGGAATCTTCAGACGAAGGTATATGACACCGTTACCAATAGATGAAATTAAAGTAAGAGGTTGTCCGGAAACAAGTAAAAGGCTATAATATCTGAAATTTTAGTACGGGGTAAAGATGAGAAAAAAGTATCCAACAGATCTAAGCGAAAGGGAATGGGCAAGAATAGAAAAACACTTCAGAGTATCATACAAGAAAGGAGGAAGGCCGCCAAAGTATAGCAAAAAAGAAATATTAGAAGCAATTTTCTATGTATTGCGTACAGGGTGTCAATGGCGGTATTTACCAAATGATTTTTCGCTATGGAAGACTGTGTATGAGCAGTTCAGGCAATGGAAGAAGCAGGGAATTTTTGAGAAAATGAATTATGAAATTACAAAATATAGTAGAAGAAAAATAGGAAGGAATGAGCAGCCGAGTGCCTGTATAGTAGATAGTCAATCTGTAAAGACTACAGAAAAGGGGGGATCAAAGGCTATGATGGAAGTAAAAAAGTAAAGGGTAGAAAAAGGCATATAATTACAGACACTCAGGGTTTTATACTAGGTTGTTACGTAGGCGCTGCTAACGAAAATGATAGAGATGGTATTAAAATAGCATTAAACAATATGAGAACAAAATATACTAAAGTTAAAAAAATGTGGGCTGACATGGGATACCAAGGAAGAAATTTAAAGAATCACATAAAGGAAGAATATGACATAGATATTGAAATTGTTAAAAGGCCTCCATGTAGATTTTGGGTGCACAAAGATACGCCACCTGAGCTACTACCAACAAGAGAACAAGGGTTTAAAGTACAGCCAAGAAGATGGGTTGTAGAAAGGACTTTTGCTTGGGTTAATAGGAATAGAAGGCTATCGAAGGAGTATGATTTACTCACAACATCCACTGAGAATTTCATATACCTAGCTATGAGTAGGGTTATGTTAAAGAGGGAATATGCTTGAATTTACTAGTTTCCGGACAACCTCTCAGAAGAAAACATAAAAGGAAAAGATTCAGGTGGTTGTACGGCATTGCACCGAGCAGCACAAGTGTCAAACCCAGAAGTAATAAAGTTATTAATAGAAAAAGGTGCAGGTATAAACGATAGAAACAATAGAGGCGAGACACCGTTGCACCTAGCAGCATTTTTAGGAAAGAGAAAGAATGTGAAAGCACTGATAGAGAAAGGAGCCGAGGTAAATGCAAAGTCGAACAACAAAGCAGTACCACTACACTTAGCCTGTTTAGCAGGGAGGAAAGGAACAATAGAAGAGTTAATGAAGGCGGGAGGAGATCTTGATACAGTAGATAAATTTGGATGTAGTCCACTAAACTATGCGAAGATTTACCAGAAGGTAACGAATTTTCTAGAGAAAAGGGGAGTGAATATGAGAGATGTGGCGGTGATGTATGGAGAAGCAAACAAGGCAATAGAGGAGATAATGGAGAAACGAAACGTAAATGAATTACAACTGCAGGAGGTAGATTTAACAGATTAAACATATAGATTTATATCTTAATATAATATGCTGAAAAAATATGTATATTTTGTAAAAAAAAACTTGCTTTTTATGCCAAAACAGCCCTAAGTGAAAAAGTAGCTAGTAAACAAACAAGATTTGCTAAGCGCTAAAGTGAGCCAAATTGGAGCCACTTTATATAGCATTAATAGCTGAGGAACTTATGGTAAAATTTAGTAAGAAAGAAAGAGAAGAATTTAATAAGTCATGGAAAGAAGTATTAGATAACTCAATAGAAAATATTAATAAAAAAGACACGAAAGGGAGGACGATATTGCATTACGCGGTGGGAATGCCAGATCCAAAAAAAGTGAGGTTATTAATCAAGAAAGGAGCAGATATAAATGTGGCGGATGCGGGACAATATAGACCACTGCACTTAGCAGTCATGGGGCAACGTGTAGAAAACACAAAAGAGCTGATAAAGGCAGGAGTGGAGGTAAACGCAGTGGAACGAAGTAGCAAATTTGCCGCGTTACACCTTGCGTGCATGGTAGCAGAGATAAAAATAGTAGAAGAGCTAGTAAAAGCGGGAGGGAATGTGGAACAAAAAGATAAATTTGGCAAGACCCCAATGGATTATGCGAGAAATAATAAAGAGATAAAAGAAGTGTTAGAACCTGTCTTGAAAGGAACTAAGCAGCTAATTTAGCAAGCATAATAGTAATCATATTAAAGGAGATATTAGTTTTTGAAGTAAGAGGAGAATGCTCATAATCCTTGCTCATACGTCTAAAATTGGAAAGCCAAGCAAAAGTTCTTTCAACAATCCACCGTTTAGGAATAACTTGAAATCCTACAGCATCAGCTGCTTTTTTAGTAATCGTCAATAAACATCCTGTTTTCAATAAACAGTAATTTTGCAATTTACCAATATATCCCTGATCAGCGAGAAACCTTTGTAGCGTTGAAGCTTTTCGTTTAGCTTGAGTAAAAAGATTTAGAGCACCATCACGATCTTGAATGCCTGCACTATGAACATCAGCTGTAATAATTAGGCCTATTGTATCCACAATGATGTGACGTTTTCTACCCTTTATTTTCTTGCCAGCATCATATCCTCTGGATCCCCTTTTTGAGTGGTTTTCACTGATTGACTGTCAATTATTCCTACCGAAGGTATTTCATTTTTGCCAACCATTTTTCTTACCTTTTTTACTAACATATCGTGTATTTCTTCCAATTTGCCACTATTACGCCACCTGAGAAAATAATCATACACCGTTTTCCATGGCGGAAAATCTTTTGGCAGCATTCTCCACTGGCAACCACCTTTCATTATGTATCTTATTGCATTAATAATTGTTCTAATATTGTGCTTTCTTGGCCGTCCTACTGCACCTTGTGCAACACTTGGCTCCAAAATTTCCCATTCTTTGTCACTTATATCACTTGGATACATTTTTACCTACTATTTTTTACTTATCTCATCATATTCTCTTTCTCATTTCTTTTCAAGACAGGCTCTTAGAGAACGTAAAAATGGCAAATAAACAGAGAGAGTTCATAGAAAGAATAAGGGTTGTATCGGAAAGTACGACAGCAGGTGTGATAGTGGCAAAGGAAGAGCTAGAAACTGTGGATGAGAAAGTGCTATAGCGTTTTAAAAATTCAGAAGGGCTGTGTTTGAAAAGGTGATTATATGGAAAAAAAAAGTAGAAAAAGAGGTAAAATGTTTAGAGAAAAAACCACTAGCAGAACTGAAAAAAAATATGGAAAAAGGTATTTGGGGAAGAGGCACCTAGACACTCAAAGAAATACCTGATACCAAGATTGGCGTATAGGTTGCAGGAGAAAACGTATGGAGAAATATCAAGAAAAGGAGCAAAAAGACTAGCATACCTGGCAAATCGGCTAGAACAGGGGAAAAGAATAAGTAGTGATAAACTGCCAGTGGAGGGAACGGAGTTGATACTAGAAAGAGGTGAGGAAACGCATGCGGTATTGGTAACAGATACTGGTTTAATCTACCGAGAAGAGTTTTATACGTCATTATCAGCAGTAGCAGGGAAAATAATGGGAATGAGTTATAACGGACCGCTCTTGTTTGGAATGAGAGAAAAGGAGAAAAAATGCTAAAAGAAGTAAGATGCGCAATATATACGAGAAAATCAAATGAGGATGGACTAGAACAAAAGTTTAATAGCTTGGACGCACAAAGGGTAGCATGTGAAAAATACATAAAGAGCCGAGAAGGGTGGATAGCATTAGCAAAAAGGTACGACGATGGTGGATTTTCAGGAAAAAATTTAGAAAGACCAGCGATAAAGGGATTGTTTGAAGATGTAAAAGCCGGAGAGGTAGACTGCGTGGTAGTATACACGTTGGACAGGTTATCAAGGGAAACGAAGGATTGCATAGAAGTAACGTCATTTTTTAGAAGGCACCGGATAAGTTTTGTAGCAGTGACGCAAATATTTGATAACAACACACCAATGGGAAAATTTGTACAAACAGTGTTATCAGGAGCGGCACAGCTAGAAAGAGAAATGATAGTAGAGAGAGTAAAAAATAAAATAGCAACATCGAAAGAGGAAGGATTATGGATGGGAGGGAATGTGCCACTAGGGTATGATGTAAAAGAGAAGGAATTAATAATAAATGAAAAAGAAGCAAAAGTAATAAAGCATATATTTGAGAGATATATGGAGCTGAGATCAATGGCAGAATTGGCAAGAGAGTTAAATAGCCAAGGGTACCGAACGAAATCAGATATTTTTAAAAAGGCCACGGTAAGGAGGATAATAACAAATCCGATATATATGGGAAAAATACGGCATTATGAGAAGCAGTATAAAGGAAAGCATGAGGCAATAATAGAAGAAGAAAAATGGCAAAAAGCGCAAGAATTGATAAAGAATCAACCATATCGAAAAGTAAAATATGAGGAAGCGCTGCTAAAGGGAATAATAAAGTGCAAGAGCTGTAGTGTAAACATGACGCTGACATACTCAAAAAAAGAAAATAAAAGGTATCGATATTATATATGCAATAACCATTTAAGAGGAAAAGGTTGCGAGTCGATGAACCGAACAATAGTCGCCGGAGAAGTGGAAAAAGAAGTAATGAAGAGAGCTGAACTCTTATATGAAAATTGGGAAGAAAGGGGAGAAAGAGAATGGAAAAATTTAAGTTTCAGAGAACAGAAAGAAGCAGTGAAAAAATTAATAAAGGGAGTAATGGTGAAAGAAGATGGAATAGAGGTGCATTCTGAGTCAGAGAAGACATTTATAGCAATGAATTTAAAGAAGAAAGGAAACAAATGCACGGTAGTAGAACCAGAAGGCAAAACAAACAATGCGCTACTGAAAGCAGTGGTAAGAGCCCATCTGTGGAAACGGCAGCTAGAAGAAGGAAAATATAGAAGTGTGAAAGAGCTGAGCGTTAAAATTAATATAGGTACAAGACGTATACAGCAAATTTTAAGGTTAAATTATTTAGCTCCAAAAATTAAGGAAGACATAGTAAATGGGAGGCAGCCAAGTAGTTTGAGGTTGGTTGATTTAAGGGAAATACCGATGCTGTGGAGTGAGCAGTTGGAGAAGTTTTATGATCTTAATTTACAAAAGAAATAGGAGAAAAACATTATGAGAACACCGAAAAAAATATGGAAAGATATTGCTGAAAAGCTTAGAAATAAAAAAGGTACCACTACCGCAAAAGGAGCTGATATGGAGATGCCGGCAGATGTTGAGGAAGTTAAAGTTGAAATAAAAAAGCAAACCAATACAGTTTACAGAAACTGACACTAAATTATGTAATATAAATAGTGAAGATCTTCAACCTATATGTGAAAACAGCGAAAAAGCGCAAGTAGAAACTACTGTAGAGCCAACTTCCGTTGATAGAGCTGACAGCCCATCTTCCGCTGAACCATGTTTTAATGGTGATGCTGCAGACAAAAACCTATCAGCAAAAGCACTGCAACAAAGGCAAGCAATCATATTTGGTAGTGTTGGTGCGGTGTTATTGGTAAATTGTGTTGCATTGTATATCATGAAAATGCCTGTAGTAGCAGCGGTTGTGGGAATAGTTGGATTAGCGTGTATAGGTTTTGCGCTGTATAATATCATAAATCCCAACACCAAGCTCGAGAAAGTGGAAGATGTAGAACAACTGGATCCACAAAATCTTAAAGCTAGTGGTATGCTTGAAAGATCATAAACATCAAGATAATTTCTTTAGAAAATCTCTTAAGCTGTTAACTTAACATCACCATGAAATTTTGAACATTTCCATTTCACCCTAAGCACGGCTTACTGTTTCTTCGAGACTTGGGGCTCTTCTCCTTTCTTCACGCTCTATCCAAGAACTCTTTTTTGTTTGGCCATTAGATTGACTCATAGCCTCAGAACGTATCAATTTTCCAGACCTTTCAAAATAGCCTTGTTCAATAGCATTGTAGACCAGACACCCACCAAGCGAGCAATTCTCACCTAATTCTTCTTTACAATTTTTGAACTTTTCCAGTATTTCCTTTTTATTACTCACTTCTACTATTATTTTATCTTTATCTTGTTTGTCAGGGTACAAATTAACTTCTAATTCTCCTTCACTGGTGTAGAAAGTCAATGCTATATCACTATTATCCGCAAGGTCTGTGTAATTCCTTATACCATTTTTCGTTATAATTTCTACCTCACTTTTACCGATCTTTATTATATCTCTTCCGTATTCTATTTCTCCTTGAGTTAGCCATAAACCCCTTGCTCCATCTGTAATCTTCGCAATATCTATTTTGCTGTTCTCTGAGTATTCTAAGTAAAAAGTAGAATTATCCATTTTTACATTTTTTACTCTACCATTAGCTGCACTTTTAACAATTTTCATAAACTTTAAAGTATTATTGATATACTTACCACAAGCTTCTTTCACATTGGTTGTGTGGTCTTTAAATTCTGACTCCAGTGTATTGATTACATCTATATTACTTAAGTTATGAAACACTGCTCCTCTTGATAACAATTTATATACTATATCACTAGTAACTTCTATCTGATTTGCAATTTTAGAACTCTCTTTTAATGCACTAATTTTTTTTATTACATGATCTGTAAAATTACATGCATCTTGGTACGCCACTTTATCTGGACGAATAGGAAAGTTAAACCTTATTCCAGACCGTATAGCTTGGTCTACAACTTCTTCCAGTTGTTTCATATCTTGAGCTCGATGTACTTTATCAAAAAATTCATTTAGCTTCTTCTTCTGGTCTGGTATTAAATCATCCCATAGGGTCCTGGATTTAGGCAAACATTTTTCCCTGCTATAGTCTTTTTGGTCAGTTGCTCCTGCTTTCAAAAGTAAGTCTTCTACTTCAGCAGCAGCTTTAGAAACAAAAAAAATATCTCTGGCATGTTGCAACACTATTGACTTTCCTTCTTCATCATGAAAATTTAAAACCACTTTTAGATCTTGATCACCCTCATGTTTATCCAAAAACTCTTTTAGATTTTTAACTGTTTTAGCATGGGAACATTCGCGCATTATACCATGTAATTCTTCATTCAACCTCTTTTGATTATCAGTTGGAAAGTATTTTTTAATATGGTATTGATGATTATCAATTGCAATTTGTAGTGGGTTTTCCTTGTTTCATCAAGTACATCGCACTTAGCTCCATTCCATAGGAACGATTCTATACTGCTGCTATAACCAAGGCCAGCAGCATAATGCAAAGGTGTTTTCCCTTCAATATCCTGTGCATTAGGATTAGCTCCTGCTTTTATAAGGTAACCTATACCATCACCGCTAGACCCAATAGCAGCATAATGTAAGAGTGTCTGTCCTCTATCATTCTTTATATTAGGATTAGCTCCTGCTTCTATGAGTAAACATGCAGCAGATACATATTCTTCGGCTAACCTCCCTCCATATTCTACAGCCATACTTACTACTGCATGCAATACTGTCAATCCAGATTCTCCTCTTTTAAGGTTAAGAACAGTTTTCAGATCGTCCTTATTTCTTTCTAAAAATCTATGAACTTTTGAACTATAGCTATAACTATCCCTACCACCAGTATCTGGAGATTCGCTGAGAATATTTAATAATTTTTTATTTAACTTCTTTTGATTTTCTGTTAAATCAGATTCATCACAAAACCATGCATGCATTAAATTAGTAGTACATAAACCTTTAGCAGAATCTATCAAAGTATCAATACCATGTGTGAAGAAACATTCTCTGATCAATTCATGCTCATTATCCTCTAGGGACCACTTCTTTTCTTCTAGCCAATCTTGCCATTCTTTCAATTTTATCGACACGTCCAAATTTTCCCATGTTAGCTGTTTTTTGAATTCTTCCCATTCTAGCTGTTCCTCTCCTCCCTCAAGTTCTAGCCGTTTTTCCCATCTTTTCATCTTTAGGTATTCTTCCCATTCTAGTGGCTGTTCTTTGAATTCTTCCCATTCTAGCTGGTTCTTCAATCCTTCCCATTCTAGCTGTTCTTCGAACCTTTTCAGCTTTAGGCGTCTTTTAAATTCTTTCTGTTCGCTCAATTTTTCCGACACGTCCAAATTTTCCCATGGTGACTGTTTTTTGAATTCTTCCCCTTTTTCCTGTTCTAACCATTTTTCATCTCCTGGATTTGTTTCAAAAGCCTGCTTAAACTCAATATCTTCATTTGACATGCTTTCCCTCTGATCTATCAAAAATATTACGTATAATACATAGCACAAATAAAAGCTAATGCAAGAATAGTTTTTCTCACTTTAGTATTTTTTAGCTTGATATCCATAAACTTCACTGACATTGACCTCTGAGCCTACTATGCTTCTGCTTGTTAATTAGCCATGCAAAAAAGCCTGCCAGATTAACAACATTGTGCCTATTTTAGTATCACTGTCATAAAAATATAAAGAGGTTGTTTACCTGCTGTGGTTACTCCTCATCGTCATAGTCAGGATATTGTGGAGGAGCTTTTCCTTGCTTTTTAGTAACTTTTGGATATCTTTTTTCAACCTCTGCTTCAATGATACCACAACATTCTACTAAGAATTCCCAATTATCACCATAATCAAAAAGAAAAATCATTTTTTTATCTGACTCAAAAACCTTATAGATATAAGAATTTCTGACGCTTTTTTCATTAGGCATAACAGTCAGACTAGAATCAGTATCATAAAATAAAGTGTATACTTCATTACTTTTATAAATATCATTTATATTACTATAAAAACCAAATGAATGATCTAATTCAAAATTAAAAGCATCTATGATAATCTCTGCAAATTTATAAAGACTAGATGTACCTTTCAATGCCATTTCACGATAGATTTTTTTGTTTAGAGAAACTTTAAATAGGTATACTTTTCCTTTCTTATCCACCCAATTTACCTTTAACTTATACTGAATTAACCAGTAGCAAAAAAATAACACAAGTCAAGCTTAATGCATAAACTTTAAATAACTAGTGGCAACAACAATTTAATTATTTACTTTCTAAAAAACACGAAAAAGTACGTACCTTTGTGAGAACAATTTAAATAAAAGCGGCGTTGTGAAAATAAAAACGTAAAATTGTTGCAACGAAGTTGGGCAAATTAGTTCATACCTAAATGTGGCAAAAGTAGGCTAATATAGCTGATTTTGCAATATAATAAAATTATTATAAAGAAAAGTTCGAACGATACACTTGGTAGTCCAATCCATCCCAAAACAAACTCTTTTCACGACCCTTGGTTTTGAATGCTGGAAATGGTTGTGTTATTTGAGTTAGTGGTAATTAATGTTAAAGAGTGAAAATTAGTTTATTTGGAAATAAAAGGAAAATTCATTGCAATTCTATATTTAAAATAGAATAAAGCTCTTTTTGCATCATGTATTAATAAAAAAATATATTTTTTTGCGTATCCTTTCGTTTTAATTAATATGAAGTGATATGACACCTAATGTAGAGTTTAAAGATAATCACGGCACATCAATATCAAATTTGGAAAATGTTAAAATTATAACCTTGAGCGATGAGAAAGGTAATAAGTATACTTTAGATGCAAGCAATGGTAGTCTGGAATTAAAATATAAACAAGATGGTCAAGGTGAAATAAGCTATAAAGTAGGAGGTTTAGCGGCAGCTTTTAAAAGTCTACTTGATATGAAAAGTACTAACAATGATGAACATACAGTACTTGAAGAGAAGTTAGCAGAAAAGTCCATAGTGGAGGCGATATTTTATGCAAAAGATTTTGATAAGGGTGATAGAATCTCTAACTTGATACTAGATAGTACATTTTCTAGGCGAGATGTTCTGCCTGCTTACCTAAATAAAAAGGCTGATGTTGAAAATGTATATACTAAGGAAGAAGTAGATGAAGGATTAAATAAAAAGGTTGATGTTGAAAATGTATATACTAAGGAAGATACAGATAGAGGATTTATTTCTCGTGACAGTGACGGAATCAATAGATTAGCAAGGGAATTATTTTATAAACATGATCCCAATGCAACTTCAATTTTAGTTAATACATTAGGGAAGCTTCTTGATGAAAAATATGAAATATATGGTGATAATAAAACAGCAAAAGATTTTTTGGCAGAAAAGGGTAATTTTGCTAAAGCTGATGGCTCTAATATAAAAATTTTAGAATTCACGAAAAAAATACTTGATGCAACAGAGGATATAGGAGATGGGAAAAAGAAATCAATTTTAGTGGAGAAATTAGGCAGATTTCTTGATCAAACTGCTGATAACGAAAATGCTTATGATGGTAAGATAGCAAAAGCTTTTTTAGGAGACAAGGGGGTGCAGGGATCAAAAGGTGCAGATGGTCCTCAAGGTCCGGCAGGTAGAGATGGAAAAAGCCCATCAATTGAGGAAGTCGCTGTACAGCTACTTACTGATGAAAATAAAGATATATTGGGAAAAACAGTACTTGATATAACTGATAGCACTGGTCAAAATCTTGCTACTCATGTTGCTAATAAAATAAATCTTAATTCGCAGGATTTTATAAATAAAGCTGATCCAATAAAACTCGCTGAGTTGCTTTTTAATAAAAGTAACTTAGATCAACTTGCAGCCAAAAAGATTGCCGAAGATAAAGTTAGCTCGTATAAGATTTCTGAACTAGTATTTAACGATGCTAAGAATGCACTAGCAGAGAATTATCAGTGGGATCAAAAGAGCTTTATTGAAGATATAATAAAAAATGTCGGCACTTCTAGGTTAGCTGAGTTGTTATTTAATGCTGGCAGTATAGAGAAAGGTGAAGCAAAAAGAATTACTGAAGGGAAGGTTAGCCCTGAAAAATTAGCTGAATATTTGTTTAATGCAAGTGGCTTAGGCGATAATATAGATGAGTCGAAGACGTTAGTCAATAACGTAACTCAGCACCTTTTGAATACCAAGGTAGATGAAATAGGGAAAGCGGTTGTGAAGGATAATGAAAATAGAGAGATCTTAGCAGGTAGTCGTATTTTGCAGGAAGGAGTGGCAGAAAAATTAATTAGTAGCAACACAAATAAATTGGGACAAGCTATTCTGAATGTGAAAAACAAATTTGGTAATGACGCAAAACCTGTGCTGGAAACTCATCTTGCCAATAACAGCAGCTTTCAGGAAGCTGTGGCAGGAAATCAAGATTTAAGGACTGCAGTAACAGCTAATTTTGGGAGCAATAGAGATTTTGCAATATTGTAACAAGAGATCTTAGTAGAGATGAAGAAAGTCTGTTAATTGATAGGCTGCCTTTTTATGAAATTCCAGATGATCCAAATGCTCCGCTTTCTTGGAATTAGTAATGTAATTTTTGCTAGACCAACCGATTCCAAGAAAAATTGTTCTCACGCTTGCTGGTTTTGGGTGCTGGAAATGGTTATATTGTTTAGGTTTTTAACAGTATATATTGCTAAATTAGTAGCAATATATTAAAGACTTTCATCAAAAATTATTCCATAAAAAATTTCTAAATAGGGGTTGATAAGTTTTAAAAATGGAGTATTGTACTGAGTAGGAAAATAGTTTTTTTTATATAGTTTATGAAAGATCAAACGAGCCTTACAACGGATTTTACGCATGCTATAGAAAATGACGACTTTAAACGGTTGGAGGAATATATTGATCAACATATTGATAAATATAATGTTAATCGTGAACTTTTAGATAAGTTGCCTTTGCTGTCCTGGGCTGCCTGTAAAAATAGTGTAAATGTAGCTCAACTTCTTCTTAGTATTGGTGCTGATATTGACATTAGATGTGACCAAAATTGGACACCTCTACACTATGCTGTTAGTGCAGGTCAATACGATATGGTTAGATTTCTTGTTGATCAAGGTGCCAGCATTTTAGCTAAGGATAATAATGTTAAGACACCTTTACGCATAGTAAATGAGCTTGGTAACACAGAAGTAGCAAACTTTTTGAGAGCAAAGCTAGATAAATATTTATTTTCTGCTATAGAAAGAAAAGATATTAGAAAGGTTAGTGATTTTCTTGATGGAGGTGCTAATATTGAGGCTAAAGGTATAAACAATCAAACGCCTTTGTGTGTAGCTTCTTGTAAGGGTAATTTGTATGTCCTTAAACTTCTTCTCAGTAGAAATGCTAAGGTTAACGTTCAAGATGATAGTAGAAAAACACCTTTACATTATGCTGCTAGGGAAGGTCATTCAGATGTAGCTGAACTTCTTCTTGGCCGTGGTACTATGATTGATGCTGAAGACTGTTTTGGTATGGCTCCTCTACACTATGCTGCTTACCACAATAGAAAAAATATGGTTAGCTTTCTTATAAAACAAGATGCCAAAATTGAGGCCGTGGATAAAGAAGCTAAAACACCTTTACATTATGCTGCTGGGAAAGGTCATTTAGATGTAGCTGAACTTCTTCTTGACCGTGGTGCTATAATTGATGCTGAAGACCGTTTTGGTATGACTCCTCTACACTATGCTGCTTGCTACAATAGAGAGGATGTGGTTAGCTTTCTTATAAGCCGAGATGCTAAAGTTGAGGCCATGGATGAAGAAGATAAAACACCTTTACATTATGCTGCTGGGGAAGGTCATTTAGATGCAGCTAAACTTCTTCTTGACCATGATTCTATAATTAATGCTAAAGACCGTTTGGGTATAGCTCCTCTACACTATGCTGCTTACTACAATAGAGAGGGTATGGTTAGCTTTCTTATAAGCCAAGGTGCTAAAGTTGAGGCCATGGATGAAAAAGCTAGAACACCTTTACATTATGCTGCTAGGGAAGGTCATTTAGATGTAGCTAAACTTCTTCTTGAATGTGATGCTAAGGACTGTTATGATCGGGATCCTTTATATTATGCTGATTCGTATAATAAATTAGATGTAGTTAGACTGCTTGAAGGTAGGAATGGTGTGAACACTTGTAACCCTCTTACTAATTTTTTAAGTGCATGTATCCATTCCCCTATTGCTCGTTACTTCGGAAGTGTTTGCGTAGAAGGAGCGCCAATTTTATACAGAAGGCAACGTGCCTCTGCAATTGATCACAATGCTTTGGAAGGTAGTTTACGACTCTTCAGTATCTGTAAAGGAGGAAGAGAAGGTATAGATAAAACACGTTTCAATAAAGAGATTAGTTATCTACATGAAAATGCTTATTTGTATGATGTTTTACTGTTACAAGATGAGGAAAATCAAAACACACTTTTGCATGTGGTTATTAAAGAAAATCAGGTTGATCTTGTAAAAGAACTTTTGTGTATTCTTAAGGAGCCATATCGTTCGAATAAGGTGTATAAGTGCAAGTATTTTGAAGATAAGCAAGAAAATGAAAAGCCGCTTTCTAAAGTTATTAATTCTAAGGATAAAGACGGAAAAGATGCAATTACTCTGGCTATTGAAGGTAATGACCCAGAATGTATTTCGGCTCTTTTCAAGTATTTAACTTATGAAAATATTAACAGAAGGAAAGATGTTAAAAGCGATTACACACCTCTACATGAAGCTGTGCGTTCTAGAAGTAGTAACGCAATTAGTGCGCTTCTAAAATCAGAGCATGTAAACGTTGAGCTCATAGATGGAAGATCTTACAGAGCATGGAAATATGTTAATAATGAAGAAACAAAACAATTGTTTATTAGGTATTATAGTGATAAAATTAATGATTTGCGTAAAGAATTAGCACATTGCAATGAAAAATTAGCGCAAGTCGAGTATTTCCTGTGCAGAACAAAACTTGCTTTTGTATGCTCTGCAGCTTTTGGCTCTTGTCTTAATATGTATAAAAATTTTCATGATGCAAGAAGTGGAGATATGCCAGGTGTTACCATTCATCCTCTCTTGTTGTTATTTTCTAGTGCTACAGGTCTAATAGTGTTGTGTAATCATTTTATCGATTTAACACTTTCAAAGTATAAAGAAGAAAGTGTTAGCTTGCAAAAAAAATTGGACAGTTTTAGAGAAGCAAGAGATAAGTTGGAAAATAAATTACTTCATTTTCAAGAAGGTACATCTCAGGGTATTAGGACGAATTCAATTTCTACGCAACTATCTGATTATGATGACGTACCTGGAACATTAGAATCACCTACCTCTATAAAGAGCTTTGAAAGCTCAGCAAAGGTATCCGTTTATAACCTGCCTAAGGAATTTAAGTAGCCTAATTTAGTAAGTACATAGAAGTAATCATATTAAAGAAGATATTGGTTTTTGAAGTAAGAGGAGAAAGCTCACAATCTTTGCTCATGTGTCTAAATTGGAGAACCAAGAGAAAGTTTGTTCCACAATAGAGATGTTCAAAAAAGTGTGTCAAATCAAAAAGAAAGTAATAAATTGATATAAAAAGGTGAAATAGAAAACCACTTATTGGCTGAAAGTGAAGAAAATAATAGAAAAAATGGGAGAAATGCAAAGGCTTTACGTACAAGTGCAGATTCATTTGAACTTTTAACACCAAGAGATAGAGAAGGAACCCCAAATAGTCAAAAAAAGGCAAATAAATTTACATCCAGGGCTTGAAACGAAGATTTTAAGCACATTTGCAAGACCAATCGATTTCCAAAAAAATCTTCTCATGCTAGCTGGTTTTTATTGCTGAAAGTGGTTGTATTATTTAGGTTCTTAGTAATATTTAATATTAAATTAATAGTAATTCATTAAAAATTTTCATCAAAAATTATTTCAAAAAAATTTTAAATTAGGGGTTGACAAGTTTTAAAAGTGGAGTACTATTCCTGAAATACATTAGATTACTAATTTTTTATGGTATGTAAGTGTGTGATGGCTAAGGTAATTTTACTTTTGTGAGCGGGCTATGTTATGTGAGGGCATTCCAGAATTCTTGTTTGAGGGAAGATGGTCCTTTCTGTGTTGCTTGAGGAAAGAAAAAAGCTCAGGGTAAGAGTGGCTTGTTATAGTGTGATTGCTTAGTTAAGTTAGGTAAGTTTTTATAAATGTGGAGGGACAAATGACTTTAAACAATGATGATTTATTAGTTAGTGCTGCAGGAGCAGGACGCCTTAGTGACGTTAGAGAACTTCTTGAGAAAGGGGCTAATATTGAAGCTAGAGATAGTGATGGTTACACATCTTTGCATAGGGCTGCTGAAGGAGGTCATTTAGAGATAATTAGATTTCTTATAGATAAGGGGGCTAACATTGGAGCTAAAAATAAGGATGGTGGAAAACCTTTAGATGTAGCAAATACCTCTCGTCAGTCAGAAGTAGTAAACTTTTTAGGACCAAAGCAAAGTGAGTATGATAGACTTTTATTTGCTGCTGTAGAAAGTGGGAATGTTAGTGAAGTTACAAATCTTCTCAATATTGGAGCTAGTATTGAAGTTAAAGGTGTAGAAAATGCGGAGTTTAGGTTAGCCCGTTATGTAAAAAGAATTATGGAGATGAGTAATTACCATAATGTTCATTCGGAAAAAAATCTGAGCTTGAAAGGATAAAAGGAGAATTACCAGAGTCAGTAAAGAATGCAGTATTTTCATCGGAGGTATGTATTAAAAGTGTTTACTATAGTAATGAGTATTTATATCCTGCTAGTGATTATCTTAGCCATGATAGGGATAGAAGGAGAGTATTTACTTGGAGGCCAGGGGGCAAAGATAGTTCATGTCAATGGAAATTTGAACCTGAAGGTAACAACATATATATAAAAAGCACTTATTTTAATGAGTATTTATATCCTGCTAGTGATTATCTTAGCCATGATAGGGATAGAAGGAGAGTATTTACTTGGAGGCCAGGGGCAAAGATAGTCCATGTCAATGGAAAATTGAGGATTGTGGATCTACTCGCAAGAAGCGTGATGTACAATATAGTATTACAAAAGAAGCTAAGTGTGATCTATCTTATGATAATGCATCAGACAATTCATCGCAAAGTGACGAAATAGGCTATAACAAAATAGGAGCTACAAGCGGAGCAAGTAAGCCGTCTTCATGGATAGATGCTGTTAAAGGTGTTTTTCAGTTTATCTCTTCCCCTTTAAGGGCTGCGTTGCCTTCATTTTCAGAAAATAGCTCTAGCCGTTCTGGTACAGCAGGAAGTAGCTCCAATCATTCTGATACAGTAAGAAACCCAAATATCCAATATACTAGCCAATTTAGTCGTGAAGTTTGTGCGAGTAATAATGCTAGCTTGATGTTTTTCTTGTTACAAGCTTTTCTAGATAAAAAGTGTCCTCTTCCTAAGTTTTCTGATGTTAATCCTGTAAAGGCTCTTTTTTACACATCGGATATTATAAAGTCGTTCAAGGAAGTATTAGAGAAGCAAGCTGAATCGAAAGGTGGTATAAAAATGCACCGCTTAGAACCTGTCTTGAAAGGAACTAAGCAGCTAATTTAGCAAGCATAATAGTAATCATATTAAAGGAGATATTAGTTTTTGAAGTAAGAGGAGAATGCTCATAATCCTTGCTCATACGTCTAAAATTGGAAAGCCAAGCAAAAGTTCTTTCAACAATCCACCGTTTAGGAATAACTTGAAATCCTACAGCATCAGCTGCTTTTTTAGTAATCGTCAATAAACATCCTGTTTTCAATAAACAGTAATTTTGCAATTTACCAATATATCCCTGATCAGCGAGAAACCTTTGTAGCGTTGAAGCTTTTCGTTTAGCTTGAGTAAAAAGATTTAGAGCACCATCACGATCTTGAATGCCTGCACTATGAACATCAGCTGTAATAATTAGGCCTATTGTATCCACAATGATGTGACGTTTTCTACCCTTTATTTTCTTGCCAGCATCATATCCTCTGGATCCCCTTTTTGAGTGGTTTTCACTGATTGACTGTCAATTATTCCTACCGAAGGTATTTCATTTTTGCCAACCATTTTTCTTACCTTTTTTACTAACATATCGTGTATTTCTTCCAATTTGCCACTATTACGCCACCTGAGAAAATAATCATACACCGTTTTCCATGGCGGAAAATCTTTTGGCAGCATTCTCCACTGGCAACCACCTTTCATTATGTATCTTATTGCATTAATAATTGTTCTAATATTGTGCTTTCTTGGCCGTCCTACTGCACCTTGTGCAACACTTGGCTCCAAAATTTCCCATTCTTTGTCACTTATATCACTTGGATACATTTTTACCTACTATTTTTTACTTATCTCATCATATTCTCTTTCTCATTTCTTTTCAAGACAGGCTCTTAGATATTAGACTTCTTTCGAAACTAGGATAAAGTAGTAAAAATAGTAATTTTGAGGTAAGGAGAAATGAAGTATGAAATAGTGAAAGAGCTCGATAAAGGGGAGTTTCGTCGACTAACAGGAGTAAAGAGATCAACATTTAACAAAATGGTAGGGATTTTATGTGAAGAGAATAAAAAAAAGAAAGCCAAAGGAGGAAGGAAAAATAAGCTAAACGAGGAGAATATGCTGCTCATGGTATTAGAATACTTACGAGAATACCGTACATATTTTCACATAAGTCAAAGTTATGGAGTAAGTGAAAGTACGGCATATAAAACTGTAAAATGGGTAGAGGATACTCTAATACAACACCCAGATTTCGCATTGCCAGGACGGAAAGAACTCCTAAAAAGCGACGTGGAATATAAGATTCTGGTGATTGATGCAACGGAAACACCTGTAGAGAGACCAAAAAAAAGCAGAAAAGATTTTATTCAGGAAAGAAGAAAAAACATACGCTAAAAACCCAAATAATTGCAGAAAAGAAGAGCAAGAAAATTATTTGTACGTCATTTTCAAACGGGAGAAAGCATGACTTTCGGCTTTTCAAGGAGTCAAAAGTGCATGTATCAGAAGGTATAAAAGTTTTAGCCGATGCTGGCTATAGAGGTTTTCAGAAAATTCACAAAAATGTCGAGTTGCCACACAGAAGGATGAAAAAGAGTCCCTTAATTAAGGAAAAAAAGGTAGAAAATCGGGAGCTAGCAAGCAAAAGAGTAGTAGTTGAGAATGTAATTGGTCTGTTAAAAAGATTCAAAATTATTGCAGACAGATACCGCAATCGGAGAAAACGTTTTGGCTTAAGATTCAATTTTATAGCAGGAATTCACAATTTTGAGCTGTCTATATGAGTTTCGAAAGAGGTCTATTAATTTTGAGAAATTATTTGAGAAGATTAATGAAAAAATTAGGAGTGGTGAATTTAATGAAATTTCAGGGATTTTAAAATCATACGCAGAGGAAGCATTGCCTGGTAGAGAACCCGGAGATCCCGGTAGATTAAGTCCGAAAAAGTTTGATAAGTTTATGGCTGAATTTAATAGAAGAATAGACCCAGTAATAAATCAATTAATGCAACAAATGTTAAGCAGATTAGAAGTGAGTGACGTAAAAGAACAACAAATAAGCTTGGAGCCTAAAAGTTATCTAAATAATACTTCTGTTCAATGTCATTTAACTCAAGCTAGAGGTCAAGGTAAAGTATTAATTCCTTAATTTTTGAATTTCATCTATCGAAAGGCCGGTAATTTGAGCGATAACATCAATAGAGACACCGGCCTTAAGTGAGTTCTTTGCCACTTCGATTTTCTCTGCTTTTCTGCCTTTTTCATGTCCGATTTGGATGCCTTCTTCTTTACCTTCTTCTCTACCTTTTTCAGTAGCATCATCAAGTTTTTGAGCGAGGACAGCCTGTTCATCAAGAATACGTTTTATTTCCTGTTCATAGGCAATAAATTCTTTTTCTGACCAGTTGAATCTATTTAGCTCTTCATAGGCCTTTTTAATTATTACATCACTACCTATTATTTTTTCCAGCTCTTCTTCACTAGTCTCATCTGCATATCGAAAAAAATAAACCCATTTTTCAACTATATTTTCCAACTGATCTTCCTTATTCTTTGGAAATTTTGGCAACTCAATAAATATAAAATAGAAATCTTTTAGATCATGCTCATTAGTGTCTTCATCTCGAATAGTATGCTTTGATTTGTACTCAGATTTATTAGGAAACAGTACACAATCTGCTATAGCAATGAAGATAATTTCCTTAAGGTTATGATACTGGTCACCTTTATCAGCTTGCCTTGAGTAAGCTTTAGCAGCATAGTATTGGGCACGTTTTTCAAAGCCTTTAGTTTTAGCGACCTGCATTTCGCAAATGTATTGAGCACCTGTAGAATCTCTACAGAGAACATCAACAATACTTTGCTTTTTAGCGGCGATATCGGGGTCTTGAATAGTACTTAAAAACTCTATATCCTTTATTTCATTTTTACCAGTAAAGCCAAGAATATCATTGAGGAAGTGAATAAGGATATCTCTATTTTTTTCAGTACCGAAGATACGCTTAAACGATACATCATTTTTGGGATCAAGAAACTTAGAAAAAGTCATAAGAAAGAACCTTAAAAAGCATTAATAATTATACATAATTCTGAAGAAATGTTCAAGTTTTTTATTTTTTTAAGTTTTGAATGCGTTGATGAAAAAAATGTCTCCCATAGATGGCTTTAGAATGCTACTACGCACCTTAGACGTCCTTTTGTACATCTTTTATTAACCCTTCTATAAAGCGCCTTAAAAGGCCGGCAAATGGATGCTATGAGTTTGGAGCTGTAGGAGACATCAAAGATACCCTTTTTGGTGTATAAAAATACGAATCTACGACAACATCGTTTAAAGAAATTAGCAGCTATTAATATCTTCTACCTTTTCATAAAAAAATAAACAAAAAAAAATTGAAAATTTGATTTGACTTCACCCAAAAGCTATGGCTTTATGCCAATACTGCTAAGAAAATAACAGTAAACATTTAAAAATAATTTATTATTAGTGAAGGGTATATTATATGAACAATAAGAATAAAAGTAAAGATCGTAAAAAAGAAATAGAGTTCCGAATTGACCTTACCCAGAAAAAGTGGAGAGAAAGAAAGGAGTTTTTTCGGGTAAAATAAAATTTTGGAGGATTAGAAATGGCAAGAGAATATACAGCAGAATTCAAATTGGAAGCTGTTAAGCTGGCAAATGAACAAAGAAAGGTAGGTCAACCAGTTGCAAAAGTAGCAAGAGATCTAGGAATAAGGGATAGTGTATTAGGAAAATGGATGAAGAAATATGACGAAAAAAAGCAGCGGCAAATGCATTTCCAGATGTAGCACCTTATGACAAAGAGAGATTTGATTTACAGAAAGAGTTAGCAAAAGTAACAAGAGAAAGAGACATTTTAAAAAAAGCCCTGGCCAGTCAAAAAGAGTAAAATATTTTTTTATATAGTAACTGCTATAAAGTACAGGAATTATGTAGGATTTT
Organism: Wolbachia endosymbiont of Wiebesia pumilae; assembly: GCF_017869285.1. Lineage (NCBI taxonomy): Bacteria > Pseudomonadati > Pseudomonadota > Alphaproteobacteria > Rickettsiales > Anaplasmataceae > Wolbachia > Wolbachia endosymbiont of Wiebesia pumilae. Next base: position 252,554 of record NZ_CP054557.1, on the reverse strand, counting down.
CTGCTAGTGGCTACTATAAGTGGACCACAAGAAAAATAAGCAGTAGAGAATCAGCAAATAAAGAGTTATTAGCAGATATTCAAAAAATATATCAAGCTTCTAAATGTAGATATGGAGCTCCTAAAATTCATGCTGAATTGAAGGCTTTGGGTAAAAGTTGCAATTTGAAAACGGTGCAAAGTATTATGCAGAAAAATGACATCAGGGCTATACTGAAAAGAAAGTTTAAAATTAAAAAACAACAAACAGATAATAGAGCTGTAGCTCCCAATATACTAGATCAAAACTTTATTGTTGATCAACCAAATAAAGTATGGGATTACTTATATAAAAACCAAAGAAGGATGGCTATATTTGGCAACAATAATCGATCTATATTCACGCATGGTAGTTAATGAGCAGTTCAATAAATAAACAATTGGTTATGGACTCTTTATTAATGGCCGTTAACAAGCGTAAACCTGCCAAAAATCTACTATTACATAGTGATCAAGGTTCACAATATACTTTGCAAGGTTATCAATATCTCTGATCCATAAAAAACATAGATGAGTCATAAAGGTTGTTGTTACGACAATTCTGTTGTGGAAAGCTTCTTTAGCTCATTGAAAAGAGAAATACTTATTGATACTTCACAACACTCTGCTCAACAAACTAGAACTGCAATATTTGAATACATAGAAATTTTTTATAACAAACAACGTCACTATTAACTATTGCATTCCTGAGCATTTTGATTCATCATTCTCTTTGTGAAAAACATTCCAAACTTTCTCTCCACTTTTTCTGGATAAGGTCAAAAAAAACGCCGATATTTTAGTACATAGTAAATAGCCAACCACCACGGGGCTTCTTTTGCCTTTTTTTTTATTTGGTAAATTTCTTAATGTTTATGGCTAAACGACAATCGTCATCCCGCTACGTGTTAGCGGGATCTATGCTTTGAGATACTGCGAATGAATCGCGGTATGATGGTTAAGTAAGGGATCTATGCTAAGAGATGCCAAAGACCTTCATGAAACTTTGCCCATTTGGCTTCTCTAAAGATTTCGTTTACAGAATCTAGTAACTCAGCTATGCAGAATAAAAAAAGTTTGTATGGTATACAAATAGTGTGTTTTTTTTATAATTATTTTCTATAATACATAAACCTTTGGTCCAAGCTGTAAATGCCACCATAGGCATTAAAAGTTAATTAACAAACTGCAATGTATAATGAAATAAAGAAACTTGTAAGACTTTGATCTTACAGATTATAAACTTGTCATAAAGTTTAATAGTGTCTGTTACTGCTTTTAGGTGTGAGGCTAGAGGGTTATTAGCAGTAACAGACACTATTAAACTTATTATAGAATTTACTTAAAGTAAATACTTAATTTAAAATATTATAATATTTTTACTTACAATAGATTTATGTAAATGCTTTTTTCCTCAATTAGTATTGTACTATTATACTTGTTGAATGCTAAAAAATTATTAACCATCACTAATCTCTATTTGCATAGTAAGTTTATATATACTATTATACAGTATATCACTTAGTTTTATAGCAAACAAACAAAAGATATGGTGAAGTTATTTGCACTATTGATAATATTTTACTCAAATATATCTGTTGCCTCTGCTCCTACTTCCTGGCAATTTGGATTTCCTGCTCCTGCAACTGAAGTAATGGAGGCTGTAGTTAGGTCACATTCGTTTGTGATGCTTGTGATGGTTACAATAATGCTTTTTGTGTGGGCGCTGCTTGCTTATATAGCGTTTCGCTTTCGTAAAAGCAAAGTAACAAACATAAGTAAAACTACCCATAGTGTTCCTTTAGAAATTATTTGGTTTGTTATACCAACTATCATTGTTGGAATATTAGCCTTTGAAAACGCTAAATTACTGAAGCTACAGGAAGAAATACCGAAAGCTGATATAACACTGAAAGTTATTGGCCATCAATGGTATTGGAGTTACCAATATCCAGAATATCAAGGTGTGTCATTTGATAGTTATATTAAGGGAAAAGAAGACTTTATCGAAGGAGATTTAAAGCTATTCTCTGTTGATAACAACATCATTTTACCCGTTAATACTAACGTTCGTTTACAAGTTACAGCAGGAGATGTGATACACAGTTGGGGAGTACCGGCTTTCGGTGTAAAAATTGATGCGATACCAGGTAGGCTGAATGAGGCGTGGTTTAATATCAAAAAGCCTGGTGTTTATTATGGGCAGTGCTACGAATTGTGTGGTCAAGGCCATGGATTTATGCCAATTGTTGTTGAAGCAGTAAGCAAAGAAGATTTTAATAAGTGGATTGAAAATAGAAAATTAGTGAGTTAAATTTGGAGTATAGATATGAGTGACGTACCAAAGGGCATAAAGCGTTGGTTGTTTTCCACCAATCATAAAGATATAGGGACACTGTACATTATTTTTTCCATATTAGCTGGAATTATTGGTGGATTATTATCAGTGATTATTCGCACTCAGCTAATGCACATTAATATACTTAACAATAACTATCAATTATATAACGTAATGGTTACAGGGCATGCGTTGATAATGGTGTTTTTTATGATAATGCCAGCCCTCATGGGAGGATTTGGTAACTGGTTTGTACCTCTCATGATTGGCGCACCAGATATGGCATTTCCTCGTATGAATAATTTAAGTTTTTGGTTATTAGTGTCATCTTTTATTTTGCTCATTCTCTCAGTGTTTATTGGTGAAGGTCCAGGTACAGGTTGGACTTTATATCCACCTCTATCACAGGTAATGTCCCATCCAAGTGCAGGAGTTGACATTGCTATACTTGCACTTCATGTTGCTGGTATGTCGTCAATTGTTGGGGCGATCAACTTTATAGTTACTATATTTAACATGCGCACAAAAGGAATGTCATTAATTAAGATGCCACTGTTTGTTTGGTCTGTCTTGCTAACAGCATTTATGTTGATTGTTGCCTTACCAGTGCTTGCCGGTGCTATAACTATGCTTCTTACTGATCGCAATATTGGTACTTCCTTTTTTGATCCTGCCGGTGGCGGCGATCCTGTGTTATTTCAACATCTATTTTGGTTTTTTGGTCATCCAGAAGTTTACGTAATTATTTTTCCTGCATTTGGCATCATAAGTCAGGTTGTATCAACTTTTTCTCACAGACCTGTATTTGGTTACATAGGGATGGTTTATGCAATGATAGGTATAGCAGTATTTGGCTTTATGGTTTGGGCTCACCATATGTTCACTGTTGGGCTTAGTGCTGACGCTGCTGCATTTTTTAGCACTACCACAATTTTTATCGGTGTTATAACTGGTGTAAAAGTCTTTAGCTGGATTGCAACTATGTGGGGTGGAGCAATTGAGTTTAAGACCCCTATGCTATTTGCACTAGGTTTTATTTTCATGTTTGTTGGCGGTGGCATAACGGGAATAATTCTTTCTCATGGTGGAATAGATAAGCTCCTGCACGACACCTATTATGTTGTTGCTCACTTCCATTATGTCATGTCACTTGCTGCATTATTTGGAGCTTTTGCTGGCTTTTATTATTGGATTGGTAAAATGTCGGGTAAACAATATAATGAGCGCTTAGGTCAAATCCACTTTTGGCTTACTTTTATTAGCACCAATATCACTTTTTTACCTCAACATTTCTTAGGATTAGCTGGTATGCCAAGGCGTATACCTGATTATCCTGATGCGTTTATCCCTTGGAATTATATATCCTCAATTGGTTCGTATATGTCCTTTGTTTCAGTTATGTTTTTTGTGTTTATAGTTATACATCTTTTTAAATGGGGCAAGAAAGCTGGAGATAATCCTTGGGAAGGTGACACCTTGGAATGGACGGTATCTTCACCACCGCCTTTTCATACTTTCGAAAAGCCACCAGTGGTAAAATAGAATGTACACAAGTGTTTTGCTAAATGTTGAATCAACAATACTGGATTTTTGGCGTTTGCTGAAGCCAAGGATAATGTATCTTGTGGTATTTACTGCAGTTGCTGGTATGGTTACTGCACCAGGTAGTATGCACCCTTTTCTAGCACTAATATCTCTTATGTGTGTTGCTCTTGGCTCAGGATCTGCAGGTGCTATAAATATGTGGTATGACAGAGACATAGATCTGCTCATGGAAAGGACAAAAAACCGCCCTATACCCTCAGGTAGAGTTTCTGCAGAAAGTGCGCTTGAATTTGGTATAACTCTTGGAATATTGTCAGTATTTATCATGGCAATAGCAGTAAACTATATTTCTGCTGCTTTGCTTGCTGTTAGCATATTATTTTACGTTTTCATATATACAATTTGGCTAAAAAGGCGTACTCCGCAGAATATCGTTATCGGTGGTGCAGCAGGTGCTTTCCCTCCAATGATTGGCTGGGCAGCTGTGACTAATTCTGTAAGTTGGGAAAGTTTCATTTTATTTTTAGTAATTTTTATGTGGACTCCACCACACTTTTGGGCCCTATCTTTAAATAAGTCTGAAGACTATGCAAAGGCATCGATTCCAATGTTCAATATTGTTTATGGTCCGGAAAAAACAAGAAAATATATATTAATTTATAGTGTTTTGCTGGTGCTAACTAGCTTGCTTCCGGCTCTATTTTTGAAAAAGGCTTTACTTTATCTAAGCATGGCAACCTTTGAAGGTTGCGTTTTTATTTGGTACGCTGTATCTGTTATGAAGTTCAAGAATCACAGCTCACAGAAAAAAATGTTTTCTTATTCAATTTCTTATCTATTTTCCCTATTCGCCAGTATTATTTTTTGTTCTATTGATTTATTTTAGTTATGAAAGAACGGCAGAAGCATAAAAACTATTTTTTACTTTTCCTTTTGGTAATGCTCGTTGTCACACTTTTTTTTGTTTCTATAATAAAATTTAAAGGTGCAGCTTAAACTACCTTTAGAAATTGTGCTTTCATAAAAGCAACTATATACTTTGTTAACCGATATAAACAAAGATGAGTAAAAAAGAAGTGACAATATATACGGATGGGGCGTGTTCTGGTAATCCTGGAGCGGGAGGATGGGCAGCTATCATATTATTTCAAGATTACAGAAAAGACATTTATGGTAGAGAAGAAAATACCACAAACAATAAAATGGAGTTAACAGCGGTGATCAATGGGCTGAAAGTATTGAAATTTTCTTGTAATATTAATTTATATACGGATAGTCTTTATGTTAAGCATGGCATAACAGAATGGATAAATAAGTGGAAAATGAATGGCTGGAAAACAAGTAATAAAAAATCAGTAAAAAATATGGAATTGTGGAAAGAGCTAGACAACGTTGCTTCACAACACGAAATTGATTGGAAGTGGGTTAAAGCACACAGTGGCGATAAGTATAATGAGGAGGCTGATAGTTTAGCGAGAAAAGCAATAATCGATGCTTAAAAAAATTACTATATTATTTTCCGTAGTTTTATTGTTCATATTGTGCTTCTTTATTTTTTTAAAGCCTTTAGAAATCAATATTAATTATATTAATTTTTATGTTAAACATAAAATATCAAAAATATTTGTTGGCTCAAGCGTTAATATGGAGAATACCTCAGTTGTTTGGCAGAAAGGTAGCAAAGATCCGTATTTAGTCATTACAGATTTGGCAATAGCAAACCCTAATTTTACTATAAAAGTTCCTGAGCTTTTTGTACATTTTAAGTTAAGTTCCTTATTTAAAGCTAGCACAAATCTCTCTCAGGTTTCAGCTGATAATGTGCATGTATGTATCAATCAGAAAGAAGCTGACTTTAAAGCAGTAAATTTTAATCTGCAAAACTCAGTAAAAACAATAAGGGAATTTTTTTTTGACTTAAGTGCGGATTCAAAAATTGAATTTACTAACATCGCTATTGATAAAAGCACAGAAGATGAATTTTTTATTGATAAATTATATATAGGGAAGGGGGAAGATTTTAATGTTTTAGATATTCATGTGAATACAAAAGATGGAAAGGGATTTTTGGATGATTTATCAATTACGATAAAAAATCGCAACAATTTGCTAAATGTGTACGGGACATTTTATGATCTAAAATTGGGACTATTGAGCAAGTTTTCTACATTAGTTAAAAGCTACAATTTGGACAAAAATATAGGATTCAAAGGAAGCTTCTCAGTGAAAATTAATAAAAAGGATGAAATTGTAGATGGAAATATATACGTATTAAATACAGAAAATTATTTGAACAAAAATTTGGCCTTAACTAATGTAAATATAAATTTAACATATAGTAATGGAATTATTAGTGTAAAAAACTTCCATTTTAAGTTAAATGACACGTATCTCTCTTTAATAGGCAAAATGAACTTTAGTGCAAGTCATGCTTTGCTTAGAATTAATATTAGTAAGTTTGCTGCAAAAGATTTATGTACTTATGTACCAGATGGTGTAGTGAATAATAAATTTAAAAGCTGGTATTGTGATAATATTGATGGGGATGTTTTAAATACCATTGTAAGTTTCAATGGCAAAATTAACAATTTGGTTGATGACGATCTGTCAGACATTGTAATTGTTGCTGATATAGAAAACGGTAGCGTAAAATTTGATGAAGATTTTGAGCAAGTAAAGGAATTAAAGGGTGATTTGATCATCAAGAATAACAATCTTAAAATTACTGTAAATAGTGCTAAGTTTCAGAATTTCACTATTAATGGTGGTGATATTGAAATGAAATCTCTCAATAAGGAAAATTCAGTTCTAACCATTAATGGCCAAGCTGTAAGTGATGCGTATGGTTTATATGAGCCTATAAGATTTAAGCTGGATGATGTGGTGAAGGTTGAAAGGGATAAAGTCAGTGGAATGGCAAAATCTATATTTAATTTTCGCATTTTTAATCTAAATGCTGATGACAAAAAAGTAGACTTCTCAGCAAATTTTCATTCTGAAATTGACAATTTGGCCGTCTATAATGCAAGTCTTGGTAAATATGATATTAAGCTTAGTTTTGGCAGTGACTTTATAGATTTAAATGGTAGTGGTATGGTGAATAACACACAGCTATTATTTGACCTGAAAAGTAGCAATAGGAATAAAAGCTTCGCCTGGAATTTGACCGGAGATTTACCCGCTCAAATACTTAATTTTGATGAAAATATAGGTGGCTATGTTAATGCAAATATAGAATCGGTGATAAATCAAGATAAGACTGGACATGTTAATGGTAATATGGATTTATCAGAGCTTGAATCACGTTCAAGTTATTTTGGGTGGAAAAATCGTTTTGAAGATCACAATAAAGTTTTGTTCTCTGTAAAATTAAAAGGTGCCGATGAATTGTTAATAGACAGATTAGATGTTATAGGAGATGACCTAGATATAAAATTCAGCGGAAGAGTAGAAAATGGAAATTTATATTTAAATTCTAGTAGCTTTAAATTGCCTGATAATGATTTTAGTATAGAAATTGAATCAGGTAAGGAGAGAAATGTTATAACTGTTCATGGTGAGGAAATTAACTTAAGTGATATTTTAGGCTTGCTTGGTAAAAACAGTAATGGATTAAACAAAGATATAGAGATTAGTATGAATGTTGACAATGTAATGATGAAAGAAGGCATCGTTATCAAAAATGCTAAGCTGAATGTAACCTGTACTAAAGGTAATTGCAATGGAAGTCAATTTACAGGACAGTTTCTAGAAGATAGCAGCAACATACTAGCGGAATACAGTGGAATAGGGCTCGAAATATATGCGGATAATGCAGGTATACTTTCGCGTTCCTTAGGCATTAGTAAATCAATTAAAAACGGCAAATTGTCTTTTTATCTCTCTCCTCAGAGAGAAAGTGGAGAACATTATGGTACGTTATCCATTAGCAATTTCTACATCAAAGATGCTCCACTACTTACTACTTTATTGTCGATGTCTTCATTGCCTGGCATTGTAAATGCCATAAAAAATGAAGGTGTATACTTTTACAAATGTAATGCACCTTTTTCATACAAAGATGGCACTATTGAAATTGAAGAATCTTGGCTTGAAGGGGCGGAGTTAGGTATTAGCACTGGTGGTAAGCTCGATATTAAAGATTATAAATTCCAGGTTGCAGGACAAGTAATACCAGCATATTCAATTAATAAATCTTTGTTAAAAATTCCTATAATTGGAAAACTTCTTACTGGTGGGAAAAGTAGGGGAATCGTTTCAATAGACTATAAAGCAAGTGGTGATGACAAAAACAATAACGTATCTGTTGATCTTATCTCTTCGCTAACTCCAAACCTATTAAAGAGGTTATTGGGAGTGTTTGATCGCATTATGACAAAAACTAACGAAAGTGGCTTAAAAGGTGGCGTGAAAAAGAAATTTGGTTCGATATGACCAAAAAGGAAGTTATTTAACAAAATTATGGACAAAAATGCAAGAATTTCAGAATGATCTACCTGGTTTTTTATTTAGTTGTTTAAGTAATACCACTCCCTTTAACCTCTCTATATTTGCTGAACAACTAAAAAGGGTAGGGGGGTGGTTGTAAATTGTATCTGTTCAGCAGAGTGGCAAAATAAGGTAGACGAGAAAAGACAACTATAGGAACAAATGGGTGTCATGCCAGTGCGTGACACTGGTTTCCATCCAAAAGGGTGTCATTCCAGTGTCAGCTACTTTCATGACATCGTTTACTATGTGCCATATTGTAATGTTCGTACAGTTGTGGAATGAATCGCGGTATGACGTGTTGCTTGGGTCAGCTATAGTATAAATATACTAGGGGTTATAGTTTTCTTATGCTGCCTTTTTGTTATTAGACAACCACAATATAAAGGAGTGAAACGGATGCAAACAGTAGTGCATTTCTGCACCAAACGTATTACCTTTAACGAATAGTAAAATGTGAGATTTTTTGGAACTACCGTGGAGCAATTGCTCCACGGTTTCATTCTACTTAGAATCCACCCATGCCACTCATTTCTCCTGCACCCATAGGAGATGAAGCATTTTCTTTGCTTGGTACATCAACTATCATAGATTCAGTAGTTATCAGCACACTCGCAACAGATACCGCTGTTTCAAAAGCAATACGCACCACTTTTGCTGGATCAATCACACCAGCTGTAAACGCATTAGCATAATTCATAGCCTCAACGTTGTATATAAGCTCTTTATCATTCTGCTTAATCAAATAGTCAATTATAACAGCAGATTCAAGACCAGCATTTTTGACTAACCTTCTAATTGGAGCACTGAGAACTTTCTTGATAATGTTTATGCCTATTTGTTCCTCGTCACTTGCACCTTTTAATTTGTCGAGAACAGATGAAACATAAAGAAGCGCAACCCCACCACCTGGAACTATACCTTCTTCAATTGCAGCTCTTGTTGCATGCAGCGCATCTTCGACTCTATCTCTACGTTCTTTAACTTCCACTTCAGTTGCTCCACCAACTTTGAGCACAGCAACGCCACCTGATAATTTCGCTAAACGTTCTCTTAGCTTTTCTTTATCATAATCAGAAGTTGAAGTTTCAATTTGAGATTTAATCTGCTCGATTCTAGCTTTCACACTGTCAGAATCGCTATTTTCGCTGACAACTGTGGTATTATCTTTAGTAATTTTAACATTTTTAGCCGTACCAAGATCATCAAGCGTGAGATCTTCCATCTTGATTCCAAGTTCATCTTTTATGACGTACTTAGCACCAGTTAAAGTTGCTATGTCTTCGAGCATCTCCTTTCTTCTGTCACCAAAACCTGGAGCTTTTACTGCAGCAACTTTTAAACCACCACGCAATTTATTGATAACTAAAGTGCTTAATGCTTCACCTTCGATATCCTCTGCAATAATAACCAAAGGTTTACCAGATTTAACAATAGCTTCAAGAATAGGAAGTAAAGGTTGAATAATATTTAATTTTTTCTCTGTAATTAATAGATAAGGATTATCAAGCTCCACGATCATTTTTTCATTATTTGTAATAAAATACGGAGAGAGATAACCGCGATCAAATTGCATGCCAGTAGTCAGCTCAACTTCTAACTCTTTTGAACCTTTACTCTCTTCAACAGTTATTACACCCTCTTTTCCAACTTTTTTCACGGAATCAGCGATACTGTTACCTATATCCTTATCACCATTTGCAGAGATTATTGCAACTTGTGCCACTTCGTCTATTTTCTCTAGAGAAATTGTACGAGACATTGACGCAATTTCCTTTAATATTACATCTTTTGCCTTCTGTATTCCGTTTTTAATACCAACACGATCGTTTCCAGCAGCAATTGATTTTGAAGCTTCCATTATCATGTTGCTAGTTAGTATTGAGCACGTTGTTGTACCATCACCAACTTTATCGTTACATTGAGAACAACTTTGTGCAAAAATGCTTGCTATCGCAGCGTTTAATGGTTTTTCAGGCTTGATACCCTTCATCACCTTATAACCATCTTTTGTAATTTCTGGTGCTCCATAGGGCTTATTAATCCCTACTGTTTTTCCTCTAGGTCCTGCAGTTATTGCTACCGTTGAATCCACTATTGCTGCAACTTCACGAAAGGCTTCTTGCAACTGCTCACCTGATACTACTACATTAGTCATTTTTATCACCTCTTGTTAATAAAAAACTTAGAAAACTATAATAAAATTACTTACAATGCACTATGTCGTGCTTTGTTTTAGTTTAGTAAAATAAAGACTGCTACTTAATGACAGCAAGTATATCGGACTCTTTCATCACGATAAGCTTCTCATTATTATGTTCTATTTCTGTACCAGCCCATTGGCGATAGAACACTTTATCACCAGCTTTCACAGTTAAAGTTACGCGTTCGCCACTTGAATTGCGTGAACCTTCACCAATTGCTATAACTTCACCTTTAGTAGGTTTCTTTTCAGCACTTGATGGAAGCACAATTCCACCTTGCTTTTCTTCGCTAATAGGCTTGATCAGCACGCTATCATCTAATACATTTAAACTTATACTTGACATTTGTTTTTCCTCATCAACAAATTAACTTATGAGTTTATATATATATACTCGTAAGTTAGATTTCAAGGGCTGGAGCTTGTAAAATATGCACGCCATTATAAAATATGCACGCCAAAAGCAGTTTCTAAAAGAGCCCAATGTTATATAATAAAATTTAGATTTATTTATAGAGATTTCATGAGTTATATACCATTTTTAAGTCGTGGTGTGATAGTGCTATATGGGCCTGACACTAGAGATTTTCTGCAGGGTATTATAACCAATGATATTAATAAGTTGGATAGCCAAAAAGCCATTTACTCTTTATTGCTTAGCCCTCAGGGAAAATATCTATATGATTTTTTTCTTATTGAATATGGTAAATACACCCTCTTAGAGTGCGAAAACATGCACTTGCAGCAAATAATCGAGAAACTGGATTTGCTTAAAACTTACTTGAGAGTGAAGATTAAAGACGTTAGCGCACTATATAAGGTTGGAGTTTTGTTTAATACTAAGTTGGCGGAGTGTAGTGGTAAGTCACAAGTTATTTTTCAAGATCCAAGGCACAAGCTGCTAGGAATGAGGATCATACATAAAGATGAAATAAAAGAGCCGGTTGGGGATTTTACTCAGTATGAAAAAGTCAGAATTCAAAATCTCGTTCCAGATGGAGCGAAAGATATGGTGCAGAATTCATCGTTTCCGCTGCAATTTTTAATCGATAAAGTAAACGGTATAAGCTTTAATAAGGGGTGTTATATAGGTCAGGAAGTTGTAAATCGAATGAGCAGACAAGAAATATTCAGAAGAAAACTTTACCTTGTTGAGGGGGATAACGCACTTCCAGATATTGGCACTAAAGTGACAAATGAAAACAATGAGGAAATAGGGGAACTGCGCTCTAGTGTAGACAACATTGGATTTGCATTGCTTAATACTGGAAAGAGCCATGCAAATTTATATGCAGATGGAGTTAGGTGCGTTAAGACGTTGAAGTCTTAAGGTAGCGCATATAGAAACGAAAAACTTGCTTGACAAACTCCGCCAGCCCCCTTATCATGGTATTGAAGGTATTCAGTTATCTTCATCTGTGCAGATTAAACAGCAAGAAAACAACGTAGTTGGCGTCTTATTTTTAATTTTTTGCACTATGTGCACCTTATGTCTTCACAACATTTCTGGGTTTTTACCTATATAAGCTGAAACGCGCTTATAAGTCGTTTAAGACAGTATAGTACGCCAATTTGCAGGATTAGAGAGTGACAACTAGCTAACACGGGGTTTCTTTTGCCTTTTTTTTTGCTTAGTAAATTTCTTAAACATTTGCAGCGTAGGTTAGTTGCATTCAAAAGCAGCTAAATTGCAGTGTTTAAGACTTAAAAACGCCAATACTGAAAATAGACAATGACTAGGGTTTCTTTTGCCTTTTTTTTCATTTGGTAAATTTTTTAATGTTTATGGCTAAACGACAACCGTCATCCCGCTGCTTGTTAGCGGGATCTCTTGTTAGCGCCGCGGCGGTATGACGGTTCGTGGCGGCGTGACGATAAGCTCGTCATCCCACTGCTTGTTAGCGGGATCTAGAGATACCGCGAATGAATCGCGGTATGACGGTTCGCGGCGGTATGACGGTTCGCAGTGGCATGACGATAAGCTCGTCATCCCGCTACTTGTTAGCGGCTAAGAGCCTGTCTTGAAAAGAAATGAGAAAGAGAATATGATGAGATAAGTAAAAAATAGTAGGTAAAAATGTATCCAAGTGATATAAGTGACAAAGAATGGGAAATTTTGGAGCCAAGTGTTGCACAAGGTGCAGTAGGACGGCCAAGAAAGCACAATATTAGAACAATTATTAATGCAATAAGATACATAATGAAAGGTGGTTGCCAGTGGAGAATGCTGCCAAAAGATTTTCCGCCATGGAAAACGGTGTATGATTATTTTCTCAGGTGGCGTAATAGTGGCAAATTGGAAGAAATACACGATATGTTAGTAAAAAAGGTAAGAAAAATGGTTGGCAAAAATGAAATACCTTCGGTAGGAATAATTGACAGTCAATCAGTGAAAACCACTCAAAAAGGGGATCCAGAGGATATGATGCTGGCAAGAAAATAAAGGGTAGAAAACGTCACATCATTGTGGATACAATAGGCCTAATTATTACAGCTGATGTTCATAGTGCAGGCATTCAAGATCGTGATGGTGCTCTAAATCTTTTTACTCAAGCTAAACGAAAAGCTTCAACGCTACAAAGGTTTCTCGCTGATCAGGGATATATTGGTAAATTGCAAAATTACTGTTTATTGAAAACAGGATGTTTATTGACGATTACTAAAAAAGCAGCTGATGCTGTAGGATTTCAAGTTATTCCTAAACGGTGGATTGTTGAAAGAACTTTTGCTTGGCTTTCCAATTTTAGACGTATGAGCAAGGATTATGAGCATTCTCCTCTTACTTCAAAAACTAATATCTCCTTTAATATGATTACTATTATGCTTGCTAAATTAGCTGCTTAGTTCCTTTCAAGACAGGTTCTAAGAGATACCGCGAATGAATCGCGGTATGACGGTTAAGTAGGGTGTCATCCCAGTGTCACGCACTGGGATGACATTATAGGAGCACTGGGATGACACCCTCTTGGATGGAAATCAGTGTCAGATAATTTCATGACACCAGTTGTTGTAAACTCACTTTTTCTCGATTTTTTGGTTTATCTTGTCTACCTATTTTGCCACTCTGCTGAACAGATACACTCAACTAATGGTCAATACATCTTCTATTAAAAATTGTACAAATTCATTGCCATTCCAGTAATTCATAGAGATTTTACCCAAAATAGCTTTAACATTACCCTGCATGATAGCAGAGCCAAGATGAGTATTTGCAGAACGAAATGCAATAGCTCTTACCATAACATTATCATCAGCAATAAAACATTTTATATGGTCAACTCCTATAACTTCAGGCTTTCTTATCTTTGCTCCTTGGATAATAAACCTTGGTTCAGGATTTCCAACTCCAAATGGTCCCAAGCGTTGCAGTTGGTTCCACAGAGATAAGTTTATTGCTTTAGCAGTTACTATACTATCAGCTTTTAAAGTTTTCTCATTTATAGAGTTTGAAAATCTTTCAGTAAAAAAATCATGCAAATCATTTATTTTGTCTTCTTTAATTGAAAATCCTGCCGCCATACTATGGCCACCACCTTCAATAATCAAATTTATAAACTTTGCGGAAAGGACTGCAGCACCGATATCAACTCCCAAAATTGATCTACAGCTTGCTTTTCCTATTCCATTATTTAAAGATATCACTACTGTTGGCAAGTGAAACTGCTCCTTTAGCCTTGATGCAATTATACCAATTATTCCCTGGTGCCAATTGCCACTTATCATTATAAAATTCGCACCTGATTGGGCAGACTTTTCCGCTTGTGCTGTAGCTTCCAAGAGAGCCTCATTTTCTAACACTTTTCTTGCATTATTCAAATCTATTAATTTTAGCGCGATTGAATGTGCCTCTTCATCATCATCGGTGGAAAGCAACCTTGCACCAAGCGATGCTTCTCCAATTCTTCCTCCAGCATTTATGCATGGCCCAATACTAAACCCTAATCGAGAAACACTTGGTTTTTCAAGGATTCCCAAAGCATCAAATAAAACACGCAAGCCAACGTTTTTTCTTGTTGACATAACTTTTAATCCTTGTGAGACAAGTGCTCTATTGAGGCCTGTGATCTGCATAACATCACAGACAGTTCCCAGGGCAACCAAATCCAACAGATCAAATAAATCTGGTTCTTTTTTGTTGGTAAAAAATCCTTGCTCACGTAGGCTTTTATTAAGAGCAACAATTAGCAGAAATGACACTCCAACTGCTGCTAGGTTATTATAAGGAGAGCTCTCATCAAGGCGGTTTGGATTCACAACTGCTACGGCGCTTGGTAATTTTTCCGTACCAAGGTGATGGTCAACAACTATAATATCAAGACCAAAAGCCTTTGCATCTTCTATTGGTTGATATGCAAGCGTACCACAATCAACGGAAATACATAAATCAATTCCATTCTTTTTAAGTTGTAATAAAGCATCTGTGTTTAATCCATAACCCTCATCAACACGATCTGGAATGTAGATTATAGAGTGTATATCGATTGCTCTCAGGTACCTGTTAATCAATGCTGACGACGTTGCACCATCAACATCATAGTCACCAAATATTGCAAGGTTTTCATCATTTTTTATTGCCCGTATTATACGAGAAACAGCTTTATCCATATCAAGAAGGTGAAAGGGATCTGGTAATAGCGATCTGATTAGTGGATATAAGAAGTCGCTTGCATTTTCTATGTTAACACCACGAGTAACCAATATTCTTGCTAATATTTCTGGTAACTCAAATCTCTGTGTAAGAGTTAAGATTTGCCTTTGATCTGCTTCTTGCAACTTCCACAATGCATTTGTTATGCTGCGCTTTTCAATTTCAAGTAGCATATTCTTTCTTTGTAAATAAAACTACTTTACCAGAATTTTTAAGCTTGTTCTATAATTGTATTAGACTTCTGCATAACCTAAACTAAGTAGAAAAAAGGTATCATCTAAGTAGCTGACACTGGTCTCCATCCAAGAGGGCAGTAGCCCCTTCGGTGTCATTCCAGCGCGTGACCAGGTCTTTTTAGCTATCATAGGATGACAGAAGCAGACACTCCACTTTGTCGTTCCAGTGCCTCCTTTTTTTGTCATTCCAGTGCCTTGACTATTTGGATCCAGGAAAAAGAATGGTGTCATCCCAGTGCCCCTATGATGTCATCCAAGTAGCCTCCCTCTCCTGTCATCCCAGTGCTCCTTTTTTTGTCATCCGAGTAGCTGACACTGGGATGGCTTTGTTGCATCGCTAGCTATGATGGATTAAAGATAAAAAAGGTGGAGAATATCAGTAGCTTATTATTCTGGTATTTATAACAAGAACGGTCAGTGAATACCTAAATTTGAGTAAAAGAAATTTCACTACCACTCACTAATCTGGCTAAAATTCAAGAATTTCAATGCTTTAGCTATTTTCAATAGAATTAAATTTATTAATATAAATAACAAATTACTATTCTTAAATTTGATCAGATTGATTGCAAAAAAACAAGATTTTCAATAAGTTGCTTATAATACTAATTATAGTTAGCCTTTCATAAGTAGCGATGCAACAAAGCCCACTGGGATCCAGGAATTTTATTAAGTTGGTAAGCATAAAAGTGTTATGTAAAATACAACGTTCTTGATGGGATTGCGTGAAATGCTGGATCCCAGTGTCTGGGCACTGGGATGACAAAGGAGGACAGTGTCAGCTACTCGGATGACAAAAAAAGGAGCACTGGGATGACATCATCCTTTTTTTGGGGTTCCAGCGTCACGCGCTACCTTCCGTATAAATATTAAAAAATTTACCAAATGAAAAAAAAGGCAAAAGAAGCCCCGTGGTTGGCTAATTACTTACATTATACTTTCAAGTATGGCGTTTTTTTATTCTAAACGCTTAATAACCGCGATTTAGTTGCTTTTAAGCCGCAACTAATCTAAATTATAAACATTAAGAAATTTACTAAACAGAAAAAAAGGCAAAAGAAACCCTAGGGTAGCTAGTTATTCACTATCCATTTTTTAAATCGGCGTTTTTTGATGTTTTAAATGCTTTATAAGCGCATTTCAGCTTATATTAGGTAAAAACCTAGAAATTTTATAAAGACATAAGGTGCACATAGTGCAAAAAATTAAACATGGGACGCCAGATACGTGAGTTTTTTTGTCATTTAATCTGTACAGAGAAGATAAATAAATAGCTTCAGTTTCATGATAAGGGGGCTGGCGGAGTTTGTCAAGGAAGTTTTTTTTGTTTCTATGGGTCAGTTGGTACGCGCTTTGCCTTTTAACAGATGTAAAAGCACAATTATTACGAACAACATTCCACCAACAACTGATATAGCGCCACCTATAATGAAGCACGTGCGTGCTAACATTGACGAAATACTTGGCAGATCTGCAACCTTCCTTAAAGCACCATATCCACCAAGCCACACAAGGCCAGTGATATGGAGAAAATGCCCTATACTGTAGGCATAAATCTGTAATCTTACCATGGAACTTTTTATCTCTTTAAAGTTTAATTTAGGTAACATCCAGTAGACAAAATTCATAAAAGCTATAGTGATACCAACTACAGAACCGTGATAATGAGCAGGAATCGTGACATTACCTTCAATAGTCAACACTCCGAGCACATCTCCATAAGTGAACAACAAAAATGAATGTAATAAATAGTTGCTTTTATCATTAATAAAAGTTCTGATGTTGTAGCACACTAATATTATCAAAAAGCACGGCAAAACTGCTCCAGCAATCCTCATATGCCAAGTAAAAAACTGTATTAACTTGGCACTATCAACTGGATAAACAAAATATACAAACGGTGCGCCTACAGCTAAAATCGTGTTTATAAATAGTGGTAAAATAGTAATTTTATTGTTTGAAGCTAAACTAATATCATTGGAACTTAGCATTATTAAATAGACTAAAAACATTCCTTGAGTAAAAGCAAACTGCAATAAATGTCCGCCTCCCCAAAAGAGATATTCGTAAAATAAATTATTATCTGAGTGATATAGACCTGGAGGCATATTATTATATGCTAAAACAAAGCAAAGAAATGACGATACAAGTATAATAACTAGCCCAATTTGCCCAACAGAGAGAAATGAAACCTCTTTTTTTGATGTGTATGCTAGCATTGTATTTACTAATATACTGGCAATAAATAAACTGAGTCCAAGTAAAAATAATTTGTTTTGTAATACGGGAATATAGTTACTTTTGATAACTTCAGTGTTTGGAACGAATGCGGATATAAACATGAGCAGCATCGAAAGGGTTGATAGAACCCATGAAAAGTTAAACCAACTATTGGTATTTTGTAGGTTTATGATAAAGAGCAGAGATATTATAGAGCACATCCACACTAAAATTGACAAGTTCACGTGTATTACCAGCGCATTATCAAAAATATATTGTGCAGAAGGAACAAGAGAGGAGATAAAAGGCAATCGTAGAAAAATAACAATTATTGACAGTAACCCAGAGCAAGCAAGAGCACATACTGCCAAGAACATCCATTTTCTACAGAGCGGAGCGTTGTCTTGTATATTAAGCACAATCTTTTTTCTCAATTTTGTTCAATACAATATATAACACTGCAATAATACCTAAAACATAGCAATAGTATACGTGTGGCACGACTGCCAAAGGTGAAACTCTAGCAATAGTGCTAGCCAAAAGCAATTGAGCGCCATACGGTATTAATCCTTGAAATACACAAGAAAATATGCCTAGCCATGCTGCACTATAGTGAGGCGGTATTTCATATTTCTTAG
This sequence comes from Wolbachia endosymbiont of Wiebesia pumilae, assembly GCF_017869285.1. Lineage (NCBI taxonomy): Bacteria > Pseudomonadati > Pseudomonadota > Alphaproteobacteria > Rickettsiales > Anaplasmataceae > Wolbachia > Wolbachia endosymbiont of Wiebesia pumilae. The sequence goes on along the minus strand of NZ_CP054557.1, from coordinate 234,221 downwards.
CAATATCTCTAGCAATTTCACCACTAAAAATTATAGCGATGGTGTTATTTGCAAGTAAAATATCAAATATGCTGACTATTTTTGCAATAAATAATTGCGCAGTTTTTTGTCCACCACGTTGTATCATAACCCAAGATGAAAGTTTATCTGCAAGCTCCTTAGAATTTTTACCTACCAGTCCTGAAAGCCCGCCAACCATCAATGACAGTAGCATAATTTCATGCATACTCATAAACCCTTTGGTGATGTTTTGGCTTAAAAACAATAAACCATGATTGTTGTTATTTATAAATCCAATGATTCCAGCAAAAGTTATGCTTAAAACCAATGCCGTAAATACATTTATTCCAAAGTTTGCAAGCAATATAAGTATTATGTAAGGAGTCACAAGCAATAAAGAATACTCCTTAACTGAAATAGCAGCACTATTGCTTGAGCTATAAAATAATATAATTATTGTGAATATAGAAGCAATTAGTGCCACTTTTGCATTCAGTTTTAATTTTTTCTTTATATCAGCCTTTTGAGAACCTGTCTTGAAAGGAACTAAGCAGCTAATTTAGCAAGCATAATAGTAATCATATTAAAGGAGATATTAGTTTTTGAAGTAAGAGGAGAATGCTCATAATCCTTGCTCATACGTCTAAAATTGGAAAGCCAAGCAAAAGTTCTTTCAACAATCCACCGTTTAGGAATAACTTGAAATCCTACAGCATCAGCTGCTTTTTTAGTAATCGTCAATAAACATCCTGTTTTCAATAAACAGTAATTTTGCAATTTACCAATATATCCCTGATCAGCGAGAAACCTTTGTAGCGTTGAAGCTTTTCGTTTAGCTTGAGTAAAAAGATTTAGAGCACCATCACGATCTTGAATGCCTGCACTATGAACATCAGCTGTAATAATTAGGCCTATTGTATCCACAATGATGTGACGTTTTCTACCCTTTATTTTCTTGCCAGCATCATATCCTCTGGATCCCCTTTTTGAGTGGTTTTCACTGATTGACTGTCAATTATTCCTACCGAAGGTATTTCATTTTTGCCAACCATTTTTCTTACCTTTTTTACTAACATATCGTGTATTTCTTCCAATTTGCCACTATTACGCCACCTGAGAAAATAATCATACACCGTTTTCCATGGCGGAAAATCTTTTGGCAGCATTCTCCACTGGCAACCACCTTTCATTATGTATCTTATTGCATTAATAATTGTTCTAATATTGTGCTTTCTTGGCCGTCCTACTGCACCTTGTGCAACACTTGGCTCCAAAATTTCCCATTCTTTGTCACTTATATCACTTGGATACATTTTTACCTACTATTTTTTACTTATCTCATCATATTCTCTTTCTCATTTCTTTTCAAGACAGGCTCTGAGACATCACAGATGCAATTGTAGTATCAGAGATAATAGATAAATTGTCGCCAAACATTGCTCCTCCTACAACGGTTGCAACTCCTAAGGAAGGAGAAATCCCAGCTTGTGTCAGTTCAACTGCAATAGGAGCAATTGTTGCAATGGTGCCCATTGATGTACCAATAGCAGTGGAGATGAAAGCTGCTACAAAAAATAATCCTATGAGTAAAAATTGTGTTGGTATAAATGAAAGAGCCAAATTAACTGTGGCATCAGCACTACCGATTGCTTTAGTTACTTCACTGAATGCACCTGCAAGTAAGAAAATGATACACATAGTGATAATATTACGATCTCTTACCCCATCTAGAAAGGCATACATTTTTTCTTCAGTATTGCCCTTGTATAAAACCCAACCCAGAGCTATGGCAGGAACAATGGCTACCAGTGGAGATAACTGATAAAAAGCATTTGACACGCCAAGAATAGTAAAATATATACCACTTCCTACAAAAAGAAATAGGAACAGTAAAATAGGCAAAAAATTTGTAAGATAAAACATACCTCTACTCCAGCTCTGATAAACGCAAATCAACTATGATATGATTTATATTATTATAAACCACAGTTAGCACCTTGACCAAGGTTTTTCTAGAAAGCAATCTACCAGAAAAGGTTTCCATGAAAAGGACTATTATAATATATCATCTACTTGAATTAAACTGGGAGATAGAATAAGTAAAAAATATGAATGACATAACAACAAAGCAAGTCATATCCTTATGGGATGCACAAGTTGGTGGATTTTTGCCGGATAAAAGAGAAATGGAGATTGATAATATTTTTTTAATCTAATGCTTCAATGTTTCCGACATAGGAAAAGTATCATTTTTACTTTCTATAGAGGAAGGCACACTATTTTGATTATCATCACCATTAATTGGAGTAGTAGGGTGCATTAAAGCAACTTTCATAACTTCATCAATATTCTTAGCAAAAACTACGTTGATCCCCTCTTTGATGCTTGCCGGAATTTCTTGCATATCTTTCTCATTTTCACTTGGTATAATCACAGTTTTGATTGATCCTCTGAGCGCTGCAAGCAATTTTTCTCTCAAGCCCCCGATAGCTAAAACTCTACCACGCAATGTCACTTCGCCTGTCATAGCAACATTTTTGTTAACTGGTATATTTGTCATAAGAGAAACAATAGACGTACATACCGCGCCGCCAGCAGAAGGGCCATCTTTTGGTACAGCACCCTCAGGTACATGCAAATGTATATCATTATTTTGGAATTTTTCGGGCTTTATACCAAAAAACAAACAATTTGATCGAATATAACTATACGCAGCTTTTATAGATTCTTGCATAACCTCTCCAAGCTTTCCTGTGTATTTTATTTCTCCCTTGCCCGGAATTAGGACTGATTCTATCATCAAAATATCACCACCTGTTTCAGTATAGGCGAGCCCAGTTACTATTCCTACTAAACTCTCATTTTCCGCAATGCCAAAGGTATATTTACGTACCCCTAAATAATCTTGTAAATTGTCAACCCCTACGGATATTTTCTTATTTTTATCAGTCAATATTTCTTTAACTGCCTTTCTCATGAGCTTTGCAAGCTCCCTTTCCATACTCCGCACACCACTTTCACGTGTATATAAACGTATCAACTCGTATAACGCCTCATTAGTTATGTCCCATTCCTTCTGATACAAACCATGCTCCTTCTTTAACTTCGGAATAAGGTGGTGTGTAGCAATACTGATTTTTTCATCTTCAGTATACCCGGACAATTGTATAATTTCCATCCTATCACGCAAAGGATGTGGTAAATTTAAGCTGTTTGCCGTAGCTACAAACATTACACTTGAAAGATCAAACTCAACTTCCAAGTAATGATCCGTAAAGTGTTTATTGTGCTCAGTATCTAAAACCTCAAGTAATGCAGACGCAGGATCGCCACGCGAATCAGAACCCATCTTATCTATTTCATCAAGCAGAAAAAGCGGGTTGCATGAATTAGCTTTTTTCATGTGTTGAATGATTTTACCAGGCATTGAGCCAATATAAGTTTTCCTATGCCCTCGTATCTCAGACTCATCACGCACACCACCAAGAGCTATGCGAACAAAATCTCTTCCTACTGCTCTTGCCATAGACTTAGCTAAAGAAGTTTTACCAACACCTGGCGGTCCAACTAAGCAAAGTATAGGACCTTTTATCTCTTTTACTCTTTTTAATACCGCTAAAAATTCTATTATTCTATCTTTTACTTTCTCTATGCCATAATGATTTCCATCTAAGATTTTCTTAGCTGCATTTAAGTTAATTTTTGCATCTTTGTACTTTCCCCATGGCAACTCAAGCAACCAATGCAAGTAACTAGATATAACTGTAGCTTCAGGAGAAATGGGATTCATTTTCTTGTATCTCTTCAAATCAGTTATAGCTTTCTCTCTTGCTTCCTGAGAAAGCTTTGTTTCATTTATCTTTTTTTCAAATTCATTGAGTATATTCCCTTCATCACCATTCTCAAATTCGCCTAATTCTTTCTGTATAGCTTTCAATTGCTCGTTAAGGTAGTAAACTTTCTGAGTGCTTTCAACTTGCGATTTAATTGTCTTATATAAACGGTTTTGTGCGTTCAAAATACTCATTTCTCTCTCAATAAAAGCAAAAGCTTTTTTTAAACGCTCTTCTGGGTCATAAGCCTCAAGTATACTTTGTTTATCTGATACTTTTATATTTAAATGTGAAGCTACCGTGTCTACAAGTTGATCAACTTCTTTGATTTGATCAATGGAGTTAATGGCAACCTCGGGTTGATTTTTCTTGTTTAGCTTACACCAGCTATCGAACGCGTCTACAACAGACCGCCTTAAAGCTTCTAAATCAATATTGTCTTCATCTTCTTTATAATAATTGTCTAACTCTACCCTGGCTTGTAATAAAGTATGAGAGCTAATATATTCTACAACTCTTCCCCTTCTTATCCCCCGGATTATAACTTTTACTGCATTGTCAGGTAATTTTATTAACGGTTGTACAATGCTTGCTAACACACCTACTTCATAAAGATCTTCAGGCTCTGGATTATCAACAGAGCCATCTTTCTGTGCTACAAGAAAAATCTCATTTTGGTGATTACTACTACTTATTGCATACTCTAGTGCATTAACAGATTTTTCTCTGCCTATGAATAAAGGCACCATTATATTTGGAAAAATTACTACATCTCTTAAAGGTAATACTGGCAATGCAGTAAAACTAGAGCTTACAGCACGTTCAATGTTCATAATATATGCCTCAAATTAATCATTAACCGTTATAACATTGCCATTGTTATTATGATTAACCGTTGCTTTTCCTAATTCTACCATTTTCTTAGTGATTACTATAGTGCTACCTTCAAAGCCTCCGTTTCCAGATGTATACATAATGTCAAGCAAAAGTGACTCCAAGATAGCACGTAACATTCTTGCACCTGTTTTGTAGCTTATAGCCTTTTTAGCAATAGCTGATATTGCTTCATCTGAAAACTCAAGGTTTACTTTGCTAAACGCAAGCAATGCTTTGTACTGTTTTATTAGTGCATTCCTTGGCTCTGTCAACACATGTATTAAATCTTCATGATCCAGCTCATCTAAAACAGCAGTTATTGGAACCCGCCCTACAAATTCGGGTATTAAACCGAATTTGATTAAATCTTCAGGTTGAACATCATGTAAAGCATTCTTTTTCTTTTGCTCTTTAGACTGACTTATATCTGCTCCAAAGCCAACTGACGTTCCCTTTTTTCTCGCTTCAATAATTTTATCGAGGCCTTCAAAAGCTCCTCCACAAATAAACAGTATGTTACTAGTATCCACTTGTATAAACTCTTGTTGTGGGTGTTTTCGCCCTCCTTGTGGCGGAACATAAGCAACTGTACCCTCCATAATCTTAAGCAGAGCTTGCTGGACCCCTTCACCTGAAACGTCACGGGTTATTGAAGTGCTTTCAGATTTTCTTGTAATCTTGTCTATTTCATCTATAAACACTATACCACGCTGTGCTTTTACAACGTCATAATTTGCAGCTTGTAATAAACGCGACAACACGCTTTCTACATCATCACCCACATAACCTGCCTCAGTTAAAGTTGTCGCATCAGCCATAGCAAATGGCACATCTGAAACTTTAGCAAGTGTTTTGGCTAGCAAAGTCTTACCAGAACCAGTGGGACCAATAAGCATTATATTTGACTTCTCGATTTCAATATCACTTATAGCATGAAATTGTACCATGGATTGACAATGGTTATACATAGCTACAGATAAAACGTGTTGCGCGTGTTCTTGACCTACAACATACTTGCTGAGAAAGTTTTTTATATCCTCAGGTTTCTTTAGTAATAGCTTCATATCAGATATACGATCTGAATTAAAAGATCTATCTTTCTTTTGACTTATTGCTTTATGGGATAATTCTATGCACTCATTACAAATAAACACCTTTAAACCATCCGAAGAGTTAGTAATCAATTTATCTACTTCATCTTGCGCCTTGTTGCAAAAAGAACAGTAGTGTAAATCATTATTGTTATCCATTAACCCACCTTTTGTTTAACTTTAATATTTTCAATTTCAATATCTGTACGCTCAGCTATCACCCTGTCAATTAAGCCAATTTTCCTTGCTTCTTCAGGATCCATGAATTTATCTCTTTCCATCATTCCTTCAATTTTCTTCAGTGAATTTCCAGTATGTTTTTCATAAATTTGATTTAGTTTTTTCTTAACCCGCAAAATTTCATTAGCATGTATTTCTATATCAGTTGCTTGACCATGATAACCACCAGATGGCTGATGTATCATAATTCTTGAATGAGGTAGAGAGTAGCGCTTACCTTTTGTACCAGCTGCAAGCAATAAAGAACCCATAGACGCAGCTTGACCTATACATAAAGTTGAAACGTCTGGGTTTATATACTGCATTGTATCGTAGATCGACAAACCAGCAGTTACAACACCACCTGGTGAGTTGATGTACATACAAATGTCTTTATCGGGATTTTCCGATTCTAAAAATAAAAGCTGTGCTACTATTACACTGGCCATATTGTCTTCAATAGGACCTGTTACAAAAATTATTCTTTCTTTCACTAGTCTTGAATATATGTCATAAGCGCGCTCACCGCGACTAGTTTGTTCAACTACAATTGGTATAAGAGTCATACCTTTTCCTATTAAATATTATCAAATAATTCCTTTAATTCTTTCACAGAAACAATCTGCTCTTCTTTACTAACTTTTTCTATTATATAATCTGTCACTTTATACTCAAGCGCTTGCCCTCTAACTAATTCTTGAAATTGTTTATTTGATTCAAAATGCTTAAGTACTCTGTCAAATTGCACATCTTTACTGACATATTGATTTACAATAACACTCAAAACATCATTTTGAGTTAATGATATTTTATGTTCTGCACTAAATTTCATAAATAACATAGCAAGCTTTACACGTTTTTCAGCTTCTTTACGAGAATCATTTTGAGCACCCAATTCTCCTTCCATTCTTTGTTGCTCCTGTTTTACTATGTCTGTGGGTAAATCAAAACTATAATTAGCATCCAAATAATCAAACAGCTCCTTTTTAATTAAGAGATTTCTCATTTCGGTGCACTGATCACCAATCATTTTTTTTGCATGATTTATTAGCAAAGAATAATCTTTAAACCCAATACTCTTAGCTATTTCATCATCATTTTCAAAATCTTTGGCAATTTGAATCTCATTAACTCGCACAGAAAAATCAGCTTCCTGTCCTGCAAGGGAAATGGCTTGGTAATTTTCAGGAAATTTCAACTTAAAGTTCTTTGTTTCTCCCTTTTTCATACCAGTTAATTGATCTTCAAAACCATTAATAAATGTGCCAGACCCTAAATTAACGGCAAAATCTTTGCTACTTCCACCTTGAAAGAGCTTATTCCTAATCCGCCCTTCAAAATCAATTATCAATTTATCCCCATCTTTCGCTTGATAAAAAGCATCATCAACAGAGGCAAAATTGGGGAACTTTGTTTTGATAGAATCAATAAATTCTTTTATATCTTCCTCTTCAATCTTTGCTTCAATTTTCTTTAAGTTTATTTTGTCAAGATCTATCATCGGTACTTCAGGCATCGACTCAAAAGATAGCTTGTATACAAAATTGCCCTCCTCATTTTCTTTGCCCAGATCTGGTAATGATATAACATCAACCTTAGGATAAATGTGAGACTTGACTTCAATTTTTTTCATCAAATCACTTGAGCAATAATCAATTGTATTATTTATCACATATTCCAAAGCCTCGTTTTTATAATTTGCAACAACAAGGTCATAGGGCATCTTTCCAGCCCTAAATCCAGGTGATTTTGCATTTTCTGCTATCTCTTGCAACCTGGAATTTACCTTTTGTTTTATATAATCACTACCAACTGTGATTTCATACTCATACTTTAGTTTATCTATACTAAGCTCTTTGTAGGTATATACGCTACTTACTTCGACTGTATTTTGAGGTATATTATTAGACATCATAATTCATTTATTAACATTTTAATTCATATCTTAATAGAGTCATTTTACCAGAATTTAAGTTAAACACAATCCTTAAGAACAGGTTTTTACACAAACAAAAGTGTATTTAGTGATTATAAATTTTCCCTTAAAACCTAAGTTACATGACTTTAAAGTGCGGATAGAGGGACTTGAACCCCCACGAGCAAGCTCACCAGGACCTAAACCTGGCACGTCTACCAATTCCGCCATATCCGCAAGAAATTTTCAGTACCCTATTATAGGTATTCCATTAAAAATATTCAAGGTTTAAAGTCTTACTTAATTTATGGTATTTACACAATCAAAAAAGCTTATTAACATTTCTTAATGAAAGCTCTAAACCCTGAAAATCAATAATGAGATTAATAACAAGCTTCTTACTCGCAATTTTTTTGATTACACAAAGTGGTTGCACAACCCTTATAATAGGTGGTGTGGTGGCTACAGCAATAACAATGCAGGACAAATCCTTGGGAAATATCATTGATGATACGACTATGGTCATCAGAATTAATAAGGGGCTCTTAAAACATGGGCTATTTTCATCCATAAAGGTTAAAGTAAGTGAAGGAAGAGTATTGCTCATTGGAAGTGTTGACACTCCTGAAAAACAACTTACAGCAGAAAAAATAGCTTGGCAGCAAAAAGAAATTAAAGAAGTGATAAATGAAATAAGAGTAATACCAATTCAAATGGCTTCCATGCTAGACACTACTGTAGATGGCATGATAACAGCGGAAATAAGAACAAGACTTCTGGGGAAAAGAAATATTAAATCAATTAATTATAGCGTTAATACGGTTGATAGAGTTGTTTATTTGATGGGTATAGCCCAAAATAAAGCGGAATTAAAAGCTGTAATAGCAATTGCAAGAAAAGTAAAGGGAGTAAAACAAGTTGTAAGTTATGTACGATACAGGTACAGTAAGTTACGCCATTAGGCAAAAATCGCTTTCAAATTATAACATTTGTACAGTTGTGACAATAGGTAGAGAACATAAATGAAAATTGCCTTTCAGATGGATGAAAATATAAATTTTGAAACTGATACTACATTTGCGCTAATAAAAGAAGCACAAAGGAGGGGGTATGAAATTTTTGTTTATACTCCTGATAATTTAGCACTAAAGCTAAACTATCCAATTGCTTTTGCTCAGAAAGTCAGCGTTGATGATTTTAGTTTTATCTCCAAAAAAGATGTAGCTATCAACTTGAATGAAATGAACATCATATTTATCAGACAGGATCCACCTTTTGATATGCGTTACATTACAACAACATATATCTTAGAAAAAACTAGCGCATTGGTAATTAACAATCCAACAGAAATAAGAAATTGTCCTGAAAAATTGATAACTTCATTATTTCCAGAACTAATTCCGCCAACTTTGATTACTGAAAATATATCAATGATTAGAGATTTCTACTACAACTATCAAGATATTATTCTGAAGCCATTGTATAGTTATGGAGGAAACGATGTGATAAGAATACAAGATGAGAATAGTATTCAAGTAGTAGTGGATCTCATGATAGCAAAATACGAATGCCCTGTGATTGCACAATCATTTTGTAAAAACATAGATAAAGATAAAAGAATATTGCTACTTTATGGCCAACCAATTGGTGTAATGAAACGAATTCCAAAAATCAGTGGAGAGATCAGAACAAACATGCGACTTGGAGCAAGTTTTGAGCCCGCTCAAATGAACGATAGAAACAATGAAATATGTAACAAAATTGGTCCTGAATTAAAGAAAAGAGGGCTAATATTTGTTGGTATTGATATTATAGATGACTTCCTGCTCGAAATTAACACAACTTCACCCACGGGAGTAGTTTATATCAATAAGTTGTATAATATATCGCTAGAAAAGGATCTTTGGGACGTGTTTGAAGAAAAAGCAAGCAGCCATCAACTAAACCTGTGAACAATCACCTTAACAAACTCAGTAGTCCCATTCTTTATCCCTGTTTTTTCTGTACTATTGGTCATATCACGCAATTTTTGAGAATTATTTAATAGATCAAATAGTACCTCTGTTAGATTTTTTTTTGCTTCACTATTCTGCTTAACTATTATAGCTGCTCTCGAGTCTTCAATATATTTTGCGTTATAAAATTGGTGATTATCTTTTGAGTAAGGGTAAGGAATATATATAGCAGAACGCCTAGCAAGAGTGATCTCTGCTATTGAAGTTGCTCCTGCTCTGCTAATTACCAAGTGAGCATTGGCCAGTCTATTCTCCATATCATCAAAAAATTCACTCAATTCACAATCGATCTTTTCACTTTTGTATAGACTTTTGACCTTGTTTACATTTTTCTTCGTACATTGCTGCGTCACTCTAATTTTCTTTTTCATTTTAATAGGTAAATCACAAATTACGCTGCTTACTACATCATCAAAAAAATTTGCACCTTGGCTGCCTGCTATGACCAATATATTTAGGATTTTCTCAGTGCTAGAATGGCTCTGTGCTTTTATATCAACAAAATTTCCTGTAAAAATACATTTATTGCCCTCTGCATATTTAGTCTCCGGAAAGCTGGTTGCAATTAATTTTGCACTCTTGAAAAAGAATCTATTTACTCTCCCTAAAACTGTGTTTTGTTCATGTAAAATTATAGGTATAGAAAGAACTCTTGCTGCAAGAAGAGTTGGAAAAGAAGCATAGCTACCAAAACCAATGACCGATTTTGGTTTTAATTTTCTTACTTGATACAGTGCTAACATAGAGCTGTATATCAAGAAAAGGAAAAACTTAAATTTGTTGCTGCTTGGTCTACGTAATGGTAAGGTGTAGCTTTCTATGTCGGTATTTTTATTTGTTTTTTTATCAGTGAATAATATGCAATTGTATCCTTGTGTCTTTAGTGCTTTTGCTAAAGCTATGGCCGGAAAGATATGCCCACCTGTGCCACCTGTTGCTAAAATAATATCCATCTGTAAATAATAAATCCTAGATTGTTAACTGTTATTTAACAATTTGCACGTAGAATTTTATTAAGCGTTATGATAGTTGAGTTAAAAATGCCTAAAAGTAATAGTAAAAAAGAACCTAATGAGAAAAATAAACCTCAAGAACAAAGAGAAGGCAGAAGCGGAGGTTTTTTAGAACTGCTAAAAAATATAATAAAAATTCTTTTCAATTCGGTCGTTGACCTACCTGAGCACGAGCAGCATAATAAAATGAAAAGCACTAATCTACAACAAGGTTTGGATACTAAAGGAAAAGGCCCAGAAGATCTTCATCCAAAGGCAAAGCTTGAAGTTAAAGAAGCAGCTAAGGGATTGAAAGAAGAGTTACAGAATTCTGATGCTGGTGGTAATCAATCTATTGAAACTAAAGTGCCTAATCAAACTACTACTCAAGACATTGACAACTCTAAAACGATGGAACGTTAGTTCAACTATTTAACATCTGCAGCAAGCACTGATTCATGTATCATCTCTGAAATGGTTGGATGAGGAAAAATCGTAGATTTTATGTCGAAGTCTGTTCCTTCTAGTTGCTTTGCAAGAGCAAAATTGCTAATTAACTCCGTTACTTCTGCACCTATCATGTGGCTACCCAGAATTTCTCCGGTTTTTTTATCTATAATCGTTTTCACTAACCCTTCAGTTTCACTGAGTGCAACAGATTTACCATTAAAGTTAGAGTGAAATTTTCCTATTTTTATATCATACCCACCTTTTATTGCCTGTTCCTCAGTAAGGCCGATGCTCGCTATTTGTGGATGAGAATAAGTGCAATTTGGTATGCATTCTTTTTTTAACGCATGAGCATTTTTACCAGCAATCTTTTCAATGCAGATCACGGCTTCATGGCTCGCTTTATGTGCTAAACATGGTGGGCCAGCTACATCACCTATTGCATACACATTTGATTCACTAGTTTCATACCATTCATTCGTTTCAATAAAGCCAGAAGGGCTTAATTTAATTTTTGTATTTTCTAAACCTATATTTTCAATATTTGCTTGAATTCCAACCGCAACAATCACCCTCTCAAATTCTTTGCTCTCACCACTACTTAGTAGCACTTGAGCAGAGTCTTTACTTTTAGTAAGAGCTTTTACGCTACTGCTTGTATATATTTCTATCCCCTGTTTTGTGAATATTTCTTGTGCTAAATCTGAAATGTCCTTATCCTCCAGCGGCAAAATAGTGCTCTTTATCTCTATGATTGTTACATCAACACCCAAAGTACTATAAAAACTTGCAAATTCTATTCCAATTGCACCAGACCCTATAATTAGTAGCGATTTTGGTAATCTCTCTGGAGTCATAGCGTGCTGCGCATTCCATATTAAATCTCCATCTGCCTCTATTCCAGGCAGATTCCGTGCCCTCACGCCTGTTGCTAAAATGATATGCTTGGAAACAATTTCTTGTTCTTCCTTATCGCTAACGACTTTTATAGTACCATTGCCTGCAAGTTTACCAAAACCTTGATGAACTTTGATATTATTTTTTTTCATCAAATATGCAACACCGCTTGACAATTTATCAACAACGTTTCTTGAGTATTTCACTATTGATTGTATATCAAAATTCGCTCCCTTTACTTCTATACCAAACTCTTTTGATCTTTTTATTAGCCTATAAACCTCAGATGCTCTAAGCAGTGATTTTGTTGGTATACATCCCCAATTTAAGCATATACCGCCTAAATTTTTTTCTTTTTCCACAATTGCAGTTTTAAACCCAAGCTGTGCCGCCCTAATTGCCGCTATATAACCACCAGGACCGCTACCTATAACCGTAATATCATACTCATTCATCAGTTTTCTTCGTATTCAAAAAGATTATATATAACAGATGGAACCCATACAATCAATGGTCTGTCATCTACCGTCTTAAGAGTCAAGATAAAAGTTGTTATTTTTTATCATGGCATTTAAACAAACGATAATTTTTCTCATGACAGCAACTAATGCAACCTTAGCAGCTTTGCCAGAATCAACCAAACGCTGATAAAACGCTTTCATTTTTCTGTTGTGGCGCATAGCAACAAGAGCTGACATGTATAGTGCTTTCCTTGCATAAAACCTGCCTCCTTTGATTTGAGCTTTGCCAACTTTTCTTCCACTTTCACTAGTTTTAGGTGCAACTCCAACTAAGCATGCAATTTCTCTATTCTCTAATCTACCAAGCTCAGGCACCTCTGTCAGTAGAACGCTCGCCGTCTTTGATCCAATACCTTTATAGCTGATTAAAAGCTCATTTTTTCCTTTCAATTCAGCTATTGCGTCTTCTATGTCTTGCCTAATTTCTTTCAATTGTTTTTCAGCAAACCCTATCTGTCTTTCTATGTATTCTCTAGCTTTTCCCGTCGCACTTTGCAGGCGACACTTGTTTGCATGAATTGCATCATTTAAATTACGCTCAACTGCCCCCAGCTCCTTTAATTCCTCTTGCTTTTGTGAAATTATACATCCTTTTACTTCACCGTCTTTACTGACAAATTCAGCGTATTTTTCCAGTAATTTAGCATCTAACTTGTCAGTTTTTGCAAAATGATTGCAAGCTTTGGCAAATGCATATACCCGATTCGGGTGAGCTTTATGGACAGTTATCTTGCAACAATTTTATAATGAGCTTTTCATAGCCACCAGCTTACACATAACTTGATGGGTAAATCGACTATATTTGTTTCTATAAACTTAGATATAGCATCACTCACGTTTGCTATGCGCTTATGCTTGCCATTAATTGAGATGTCCAATGCTTCCTTGGAAACATCTACTCCCATGAAAATTATTCTAGCCATTTTTGTACCTATAAATATAATCAAACAATAATGCAAAATGCTGTATACAGGATTGTGATTCGATCTTTTAGATCCACCTACCGTTCGTACTACATTTTGCTTTAAGCCTTACTATTACCCACAAATAAAAACATAGTATTGTATTTACTCAAATAATTTAATTTTATTAACCTGAAAGCTTATTAGATTAAAATTATTAAACTAAGAGTTATAATTTTAGCAACTAAAAGCTGTAAATTGCACCATATAAACAGTTATTTCAAGCAAAAGTTATGCCATTAAGAGCTATGCAACAAACATTTATATTTGTGGGTAATAGTAAGATCTAAATCCGATAGAGCATTGTTGGCACACCATCAAAAGTCGCCTCAGACCTCTAATGCATCAATGTACAAACTTACACCTTTTAGTTGGTAATACCATTTTAGACGTTTATCATTCGTTTTAGAAAATACTATAGGAGGTTGTCCGGAAACTAGTAAATTCAAGCATATTCCCTCTTTAACATAACCCTACTCATAGCTAGGTATATGAAATTCTCAGTGGATGTTGTGAGTAAATCATACTCCTTCGATAGCCTTCTATTCCTATTAACCCAAGCAAAAGTCCTTTCTACAACCCATCTTCTTGGCTGTACTTTAAACCCTTGTTCTCTTGTTGGTAGTAGCTCAGGTGGCGTATCTTTGTGCACCCAAAATCTACATGGAGGCCTTTTAACAATTTCAATATCTATGTCATATTCTTCCTTTATGTGATTCTTTAAATTTCTTCCTTGGTATCCCATGTCAGCCCACATTTTTTTAACTTTAGTATATTTTGTTCTCATATTGTTTAATGCTATTTTAATACCATCTCTATCATTTTCGTTAGCAGCGCCTACGTAACAACCTAGTATAAAACCCTGAGTGTCTGTAATTATATGCCTTTTTCTACCCTTTACTTTTTTACTTCCATCATAGCCTTTGATCCCCCCTTTTCTGTAGTCTTTACAGATTGACTATCTACTATACAGGCACTCGGCTGCTCATTCCTTCCTATTTTTCTTCTACTATATTTTGTAATTTCATAATTCATTTTCTCAAAAATTCCCTGCTTCTTCCATTGCCTGAACTGCTCATACACAGTCTTCCATAGCGGAAAATCATTTGGTAAATACCGCCATTGACACCCTGTACGCAATACATAGAAAATTGCTTCTAATATTTCTTTTTTGCTATACTTTGGCGGCCTTCCTCCTTTCTTGTATGATACTCTGAAGTGTTTTTCTATTCTTGCCCATTCCCTTTCGCTTAGATGTATGGTCCCAGAGTGTGATGGTGTGGATTTAGTATAAATAATTCTGGAGACTGTGTCCACTGATAACATATAAATTCATAAGGAGTAAGACCCTTAAGAGTTTTGAGTCTCTTTGCATAATTATAAGCCATAACAAAGTTATAAAGGTGTTCTTTAAGTTGCTGGTGCGATTGATAGTAATACTTCTTAACTGTAGCATCCTTTAAAGTTTTATTCATACGCTCGACTTGCCCATTCGTCCAAGGATGGCTAACTTTTGTCAAACGATGTTCAATAACATTCCCTTCGCAAACTCTATCAAATATATGTTGGAAAGCATACTTATGACGCTTCTGGTTTGTAAATTGTATACCGTTATCTGTCAAAATAGTATGGATTTTATACGGTAAAATTCTAATCAAATTACGTAAGAACTCAGCAGCTATGGGTTTTGTAGCACTGTTACGCAACTCAACATAGGTAAATTTGGATGTCCTATCAATAGCAACAAACAAATGTAATTTGCCCTCCTCAGTTCTAACTTCAGCAATATCAATATGAAAGTAACCGATAGGATATTGTTTGAATTTCTTTTTTGACTTAACTTCTCCATCAACAGTTGGTAATCTGCTAATGTTGTGTCTTTGTAAACAACGATGCAAGCTAGAGCGAGTCAAATGCGGAATTGTAGACTGCAGAGCGTAAAGGCAATCATCTAGTGGCAGTAGTGTATACTTGCGAAATGTAACTATTATAGCTTCCTCTTCTAGCGTTAAAACAGTCGATCTTGGACGCTTTGGACCCATATCAGCATCTTTCGTAAATGAACGTTTTCTCCACTTAATAATAGTTTTTGGATTAAGGTTATAATGCTTGGAGAGTTTTGCTATGCTCTCTTTTCTATTTTGTATTGCTCTACGAATCGTCTGTGTTGTTTTGGCGCACCCATGCAATATTTGTCCCATAACTCCTCCTTTGATGGTATTTTTTTCTCATATTTTATCATACCATCACACTCTGGGACTGTACATCTTAGATCTGTTGGATACTTTTTTCTCATCTTTACCCCGTACTAAAATTTCAGATATTATAGCCTTTTACTTGTTTCCGGACAACCTCTAATATGGAAGATATCGAAATTGCTATAGACAGTACAGGAATTAGTATATACAACAACACTCCTGGTCACAGCAAGGAAAATAGCACTGACAGAAAATATCGTGGCTATGAGCAAACGAGAAAATTGCACGTAATGTTGAATATAAACAACAAAAAAGCCATAGCTGTAAAATACAGTAACGGTGTCTACTCTGATCACTATGGAGCTTGTGATTTGCTAAAAGAAGTTGATTTTCAGCATGCCATAAAAGCACTATATGCAGATAGAGCATGTGATAGGCACAAGTTTTATAAGTTGTGTAACGAATATGATATAAAGACAAAAATTCCACCAATAAACAATGCGGCAGAACATCCAGAAATAGATTATATGTCTGACAGGAATGCTGCTATTAGGTTAATAAAATTATACGGTGAAGATGGCATGAAAGAATGGAAAAAAGAAGTAAATTATGGGAAAAGATCTTATATTGAAGGGTTTTTCTCAAGATTAAAGCAAATATTCGGATTTAGTTTTAGGAATAAATCTGAGATAAATCGAGAAAAAGAACTAAATGCTATTTGCTTAATAAATTCACTGATATTGGTATGGCTAAATTTGAGATAGTTACATGAATTTACCATAAATCACCATCTCATAAAGTGTGATGCAACAAAGCCCACTGGGATCCAGTTGAGCTATTTCAACAAAAATACTGCATTTGAGATGAACGTTCCAGACTTATTTATAAATATAACAATTAAAGTCTGGATTCCAGCGTCAAGCACTGGAATAATATCGTTTACTATGTCTATATTACAATATTTGTGCAGTTGTGTGTCAACTACTTTTGTGGCACCGTTTGTTATTCAATCTTTATGCTAGTTTTACTAAAAATTATAGTATTTTAGGTATAATTGCAATATCTAAATTTAAGGTATAGAGATGAACCCTAGGAAAGTTTTTAATATTCTTTTTATAGTATTATTTATTTCTTTTTCTCATGTTGGGAGTGCTGCCGCTGACACTAATACTGATACAACTGCTCAAGTAATATGTAACATTATTGGCTACGTTTGGGGAATAGGCGGACCGCTTATGACCGTAGTGATAATAGGTGCAGCTTTGCTTGCGATATTTGGTAGAATGCCATGGCCAGCTCTTTTTGCACTCGGTATATTTTGTGCTGTATTTTTCGGTGCTAAAACTATCGTCATAAAAGTAATGGGTGGTATAGGCGGCACTGGAAATACTTCTTTGATGGACCAATGCGGAACAGGAGACACAAAAAAGAACTATTTTTTTCTAAAACAGACCTGATGCACGGCTTCAACTATATCTTCCACTTGCGGTAATGCTTTTTTTTCTAGATTTGCAGCGTAAGGTAAGGGGATGTCCTTGCCAGTTACACGTACAACTGGAGCATCAAGGTAGTCAAATCCTTGTTCCATAACAACGGCTGACAGCTCTGCTCCTATTCCTGCAAATGGCCATCCTTCTTCTACACTAACTAACCTATTAGTCTTCTGAATAGAGTTAATAACAGTTTGAGTGTCAAGTGTTCTTAAGGTTCTGAGGTCAATAACTTCAGCTTCTATACCTTTACTCGAAAGTAAATCTGCTGCATTTAAGGCATCCATTAATTTTAATGAAAAAGCAGTGATAGTTACATCCTTTCCTTCCCGTATAACAGCAGCTTTGCCTATCTCAAGTAGATAATCTTTGTTTGATAGCTCAGAGTCAGAAACTTCATGCTCATGTCCATAAGCTATTTCGTTTTCTAGAAATATTACCGGATTAGGGTCACGAATTGCAGCTTTAAGCAGACCTCTGCAATCTGAGGCAAAATAGGGTGCTATTACTTTTAACCCCGGTATATGCGAATACCAAGCTGCAAAGCATTGAGAATGTTGTGCAGCAACTCTTGCTGCAGCGCCATTTGGTCCACGAAATACTATAGGGCATCCAAGTTGTCCGCCTGACATATAATTTGTTTTTGCTGCGGAATTCACAATTTGGTCAATAGCTTGCATAGAAAAATTAAAAGTCATAAACTCGACTATTGGCTTTAATCCAGCAAATGCCGCTCCAACAGCAAGGCCAGCAAATCCATGTTCGGTAATAGGCGTATCAACTACTCTGTTTTCTCCAAACTCTTTCAGTAATCCTTTCGTTACTTTATAAGCACCATCATACTCTGCAACTTCTTCACCCATGATAAGCACATCAGAGTCGTTTTGCATTTCTTCTCTAATTGCTGTGCATAAAGCTTCTCTTACACTTAATGTTGCCATTTATAAACTTTTATAGACTTTAACTAAAGTAACTATATCAGAATTACTGGGGGTAAGTAAAGTGTACAAATTAAGTTTTACAAACATCATGACCAACTCATTCCAAAAAAAAATCTTCTCACGCTTGCTGGTTTTGGTTGCTAAAAATGATTGTATTGCTTGTGTTTTTAATAATATATACTGCTAAGTTAATAATAATTCACTTGGGAATAACAGAAAAATACATGATAATTTTATATTTCAAATAGAATAAAATCCTTTTTATTGATACTGTCTTTTTTTGTAAAAAACATTCCTAACTTTTCCACCACTTTTTCTGGCTAAGGTCAGTATAACTTTTGCTTGAAATAACTGTTTATATGGTGCAATTTACAGCTTTTAGTTGCTAAAATTATAACTCTTAATTTAATAATTTTAATCCAATAAGCTTTCAGGTTAATAAAATTAAATTATTTGAGTAAATGCAATACCATGTCTTTATTTGTGGGTAATAATAAGAATAACGAAGGTTGGCTCAGCTACACTTCTATAATTTCAATTTTTATGTTTACCGTATAAAAGAAGTTTCTTCTATCTGTGTCTTCGCGTTTGAAACTAACTTTATTCTATCTCTTTCTTGTTCTGGACTTAACCTGTGAAGCGCGTAACTGAAATCTTCCTCACTCACTATAAGCTGTCTTTGCGCACCAGCGCTAATTTTTGCTTCATTCACTAATTGCTCTAACTCAGCCCCAGAATAGCCTTCAGTCTTGTCTGCAATGTCTTGGAGGCTTAGCTTTTCATCAGTTTTTGTACCTCGCATATAAAGTGCCAATATCTTTTGTCTCACCTCTATGTTTGGATTAGGGACATAAACCTTCTGACCTAAACGTCCAGGTCTAATAAGTGCTGGATCTATACCACCGATAAGGTTAGTTGCACCAATTACTATTATATCTTTTCTGCTCTTAAATCCATCTATTTCAGTTAACAACTGTGTTAAACTCTCTCGACAATGGTAAGCTGAGTTATTAGCGGTACTTCTTTTTTGAGCAACTGCATCTATTTCATCTATAAAGACTATACAAGGAGAATATTTTTTTGCTATTTTAAAAAGCTCGCGTACAGCATGTGCACCATGACCAATATATACTCCAATAAGTTCAGGACCTGAGATGCTTATGAAATTCATATTTGATTCACCTGCAATTGCACGAGCGATAAGTGTTTTACCATTTCCAGGAGGGCCATATAATATGTAACCTCTCAGAGCCTGTCTTGAAAAGAAATGAGAAAGAGAATATGATGAGATAAGTAAAAAATAGTAGGTAAAAATGTATCCAAGTGATATAAGTGACAAAGAATGGGAAATTTTGGAGCCAAGTGTTGCACAAGGTGCAGTAGGACGGCCAAGAAAGCACAATATTAGAACAATTATTAATGCAATAAGATACATAATGAAAGGTGGTTGCCAGTGGAGAATGCTGCCAAAAGATTTTCCGCCATGGAAAACGGTGTATGATTATTTTCTCAGGTGGCGTAATAGTGGCAAATTGGAAGAAATACACGATATGTTAGTAAAAAAGGTAAGAAAAATGGTTGGCAAAAATGAAATACCTTCGGTAGGAATAATTGACAGTCAATCAGTGAAAACCACTCAAAAAGGGGATCCAGAGGATATGATGCTGGCAAGAAAATAAAGGGTAGAAAACGTCACATCATTGTGGATACAATAGGCCTAATTATTACAGCTGATGTTCATAGTGCAGGCATTCAAGATCGTGATGGTGCTCTAAATCTTTTTACTCAAGCTAAACGAAAAGCTTCAACGCTACAAAGGTTTCTCGCTGATCAGGGATATATTGGTAAATTGCAAAATTACTGTTTATTGAAAACAGGATGTTTATTGACGATTACTAAAAAAGCAGCTGATGCTGTAGGATTTCAAGTTATTCCTAAACGGTGGATTGTTGAAAGAACTTTTGCTTGGCTTTCCAATTTTAGACGTATGAGCAAGGATTATGAGCATTCTCCTCTTACTTCAAAAACTAATATCTCCTTTAATATGATTACTATTATGCTTGCTAAATTAGCTGCTTAGTTCCTTTCAAGACAGGTTCTTAGTGAATTAATACTTTTATTTCCAAACAGCTTGCGCATTTCTTCTGTCATTTGGTCACAGCAAATCATCTGCAACCGTTGTCTTAAGGAGTCATCAATTATAGCATCAGCAAATGTTATTCTTTTATCATCTGAATTAGCTAATTCTATCGATATAGGCAGCTCTACTTCCTTTAGTTTGCTGAATACTTGATCATATACAAACCAAACAATAAAAAGGAGAACGACAAGTAACACACAAGGCATAGCTTCACTAACATAATGTGCAGCTAACTCATACCCTTTACTAAGCAACATTGTATGCATATAGGCAAACAAAAAAGCGATAGAGATAATAGTTGCCACGCATAGTAAACAGATTGAAATTCTTTTTAGTAATTCTGAAATTTCAATTTTTTTCATCTTAATACCTTATACCAATTTTAAACTAAGAATAATTTTATCTAGCTTACCTATTTTAGCTTGATTAGAGTGTTCAGAAAAATTATCAAGTACGTACTTTAATTTATTAAATACTAAAAACAATATATCACCATATTGTCACATACATCTTTAAAGTTTACCAAATTCATTTTCAAAAAACAAGATTTTATTATTAACCCGAATTCTGGATTAGATTTTAGGTAAATTATTGAAAGTCTTGAATTTTACTAAATTAGTAACTAGTCTTAAAATGCTTACTGCTTTATCGTAAATGCTAAAACAATAAGCTATTGATATTCTTGTTTTTTTTAATCTCCAATCCAGAATTCGGGTTAAAAACGCTAACTTGTATCTTCAAGAAGTAAGACATAATAGCTCTAAAATGTCTTGCAAGGAAAGGTAAAGCTGAACGCTAACTTATGCCAGAAAAATACCGTCTTGTTTGCCTTTTTGAGTAGTATCATCTTATTTTTCCTGTAAATTTTGTTTATAACGCCTAAGATTTACGATATTTTAATCCCGGTAGAATATCTTATAAAATCAGATTATATGTTATACCTATGGAAATAGATAACTTTCAGCAATATTACAACCAAGAAGAAATGAAGACAGTAACATTAGCTCAAATTTATAAAGACTTGGTAATAAAGATATTCGATATAGCCACAAGCAAAATGTAAGCTACTATTAATGGTATTATGGAAATAGCACCAACGATACCACCTACTATACCTACTACCAGAGGTGACGGAGTAGTAAGGCTTAATATAATAAGTGGGAGAGATATAATTGATAGTATTATAGAAATTACACCTACTGTTTTCAGAAGAGATAGAAATCCTTTTGAATCTGAGAGTTCTTTAATTCCTTAAATAATATAAAGAAAATGCTTATACACATTATAGCACAAAGTATTACTGCTGCTATAAGTGCTGCTAAATAAGCTATATTCATTGCAATTATCACACACCATAATAAAAAAGTCAACTCCATATGTTTAGGTTGTAAAATCCCAAAAAGCAGCCAGAATAGAATAAGCAAACATTTACGAATTGAATTTAGTGCAAACAAGGGTGTTGATATCAACCATACTCTGCAGAATCGCAATATGGTATGACTACATGCTTTTTATTGATTTGATTAACATAATCAGCAGAGAGTTTTGTTTTGCAAAAGATGTCTACAGTAACATACTGCAATTATTTGGAATTGTAGGGCTAGGTGCAATTGTAAGGCCACTTGGTGCATTCATATTTGGTCACGTTGGTGACAGGTATGGAAGGAGGATAGCATTAATAATTACTATCTTGCTAATATCGATACCATCAAGTCTCATTGCATTTATTCCAAGTCACAATCAAGTAGGTATAATTTCTACTATATTGCTTCTTGCAATCCATATAACACAAGGAATTGCACTTGGTGGTGAACAAGGAAGTTCTGTTTATCTTATAGAGCATTTATCCAGTAGGAAAGAGAACTTAGGGATGTATTTTGGAATGATGGGTTTTGGTCGCTCCATTGGCGTCTTGCTTTCTGCGGTAATAGTGATTATCTGCAAAAAAACTACTGATTTTTGTACCTGGGGTTGGAGATTGCCATTTATTTTCTCAGCTATTTTAGGATTAATTAGCGCGTATAGCATATACACATTGGGAGAAACTCCAGCATATGAAAAAAATCGAAAACAAAGAAATTTACCTGATTTGCCAATAATAGAGCTTATAAAACGCCACAAGAGAGCTCTTATACTTGCTATTTTAATATCTGTACCTGTTAATGTTGCTGTTGGATTTACCATATTTCTTCGAACTCTCGCAAAGGAAATAGCATCAGTGGATGTTTATG
Organism: Wolbachia endosymbiont of Wiebesia pumilae; assembly: GCF_017869285.1. NCBI lineage: Bacteria > Pseudomonadati > Pseudomonadota > Alphaproteobacteria > Rickettsiales > Anaplasmataceae > Wolbachia > Wolbachia endosymbiont of Wiebesia pumilae. The sequence goes on along the minus strand of NZ_CP054557.1, from coordinate 211,450 downwards.
TAACAACATATATCAACGAAATTGTATTGATTATAACCAGTGTATTAATGCCGATATCTTCAATAGCGTTTGGAATGTTGGCTGATAAAGTTGGAAAAGAGCGCACTGCAATCTTATTTATAGCAATTACAATGGCACTGTGTTGTCCTGCGTTATCTATTGCATATTACTATAAAAATTATCTTGTGATTGCGTTGAGCGTAATGGTTCTCTCTATAATAGAAAGGGGTATAGTTCCCATAGGAATAGTTGCATCTGAACTCTTTCCTACCAATGTTAGATTTAGTGGTGTGAGCTTATCACGCAATATCTCTTATGCGTTACATGGAGGATTTACTCCTATGGTTTGTATTTGGTTGACTGTAACATTTCCTCAAACAAACCTTGCTGCTGGGCTTTATATAGTCTTCTGCTTGTTGATCAGTGTGGTAGCAATATTGCAAATAAAACCGCAAGATAAGAAATTTGATTGGTCTTAGTTTTCTCTTAAGTGTGTATTCTCCTAAGTTGAAAAAAGGTGTGAAAAATGCGCTAATCTCGCTAAATGAGAAAATTTTATTGCGGAAAAATTAGAACGATCAAAAACACATGCCATGATAAACTTTTTTATGCGTAACACTAATTTCTTATTCTATTCGTCTAAAAAAACAGTATTTCCAACTGTAAATTTAAGTCTTTACAAGCGTCACAAATATAGTATGATATAAGTTAGGCTTTATAGAGGGTATATGGCAACAGATACAGAAAATAATAATAGAATTAATATAGTACGTGAACAAGCAGGAAATGCTGTTCATTCAGATATTGCTTACTCAGAAAGAATACAAAAATCAGTAGAAAATGAAGCATTGTGTGATGCGTGGTCTAATTTTGAGTACTTTGAAGATGTGTTGAGAATAAAAAACAGCACCGATAGGGAAAACAGAATTAAGCAGCTTATCAAGGAAGATTTAGATATAAATGCTACAAAAAATGGCAAAACTATTCTAGACGTTGCTATAGAAAAAAAATGCTCATCAAAAGTTATAAGTTCATTAATAAGCAATGGCAGTAGGATTGATACTATAGATGCTAGCGATCGTACTGTACTGCATAGATCTGTTAGGAATGAAAATAGAAAAGTTGTTGAGTTGTTTTTAGAAGCTAATGAAAAAGAAGTGTCTCAGTACCTGGTAGCAAGGTTTTTGCCATTGTCTATGTTATGTCAAAAAATAGAAGTAAATGCTAAGGATAATGATGGTTGTACTGCTTTGGATTATGCTCAATATGGCAGTGAAATGTGTAGCTTGCTGCAAAAATATGGAGCACAACATAGTGAAAAGTTTTTATACTCACGCAACCTTAATATAGGGGAATTAGATTTAAATAAACTTGTTTCTGACCATAACTACTGCTTTGATGTGCTTACAAAAGCATTAGAGATTGAGGACAGATGCGAAAAGGAAGAGGTTATAGATTGGTTGCTAAAAAATGGTGCTAACATTAATGTTAATAAAGGTGATGTTGAAAATGCTGTGCTATTGCTTGAAAGGGGAGCACATGAAGGAGTAAATTCTCAAGATGCTGAAGGAAGAACGTTATTACTAAATGCAATTATTCAAGATAAGTTGGGCCATGCAAAATATCTCATAAAACAAAGAGTTAACGTTAATATACCAGATAATAATGGAAATAGCTCACTACACTACGCTGTTGTCAATTTTATTAAGCAGCGCTTAATTGAATGTGATGAAACCTATACAGCTAACGCTACTTTTTATGATTTTCTTAAGAATGGTGCAGATCTCTATATCAAAAATCATGATAACCTTACAGCATTTGAATATGCTTTTCACGCAAGAATAGCTCCTAGGGAAGCTGTTTATTTATTCAAGCTATATATAGAAAGAGGTGATCAGAGTGAAAACGTGCAGTGAGTAAAAAATTTCAAATTGCCTTCTGGTGAAACACTATTGGAGTATTTTTTCAACAATAAATTATTTGATAGTGCTCAATCTTGTATAGATCTAGGAGCAAATGTTTCGCATAATGGGTCATCTTTACTGATACAAGCTCTTCAGAATCGAGATATAGAAGGTATCGGGTTTCTTTTACGAAACAGAGCAGACATTCCAAATAACGCAAACATTTCAAATAATAAGAAAAACTGTAAGTTGTATTTCCAAGTAGCGGTTGGATGTGTAGCGATGTTTTCGCTTGGTATGGGAGCTGCAGCCACGTTTACTCTAATTAAAATAGACTTCTTTCGAAACTAGGATAAAGTAGTAAAAATAGTAATTTTGAGGTAAGGAGAAATGAAGTATGAAATAGTGAAAGAGCTCGATAAAGGGGAGTTTCGTCGACTAACAGGAGTAAAGAGATCAACATTTAACAAAATGGTAGGGATTTTATGTGAAGAGAATAAAAAAAAGAAAGCCAAAGGAGGAAGGAAAAATAAGCTAAACGAGGAGAATATGCTGCTCATGGTATTAGAATACTTACGAGAATACCGTACATATTTTCACATAAGTCAAAGTTATGGAGTAAGTGAAAGTACGGCATATAAAACTGTAAAATGGGTAGAGGATACTCTAATACAACACCCAGATTTCGCATTGCCAGGACGGAAAGAACTCCTAAAAAGCGACGTGGAATATAAGATTCTGGTGATTGATGCAACGGAAACACCTGTAGAGAGACCAAAAAAAAGCAGAAAAGATTTTATTCAGGAAAGAAGAAAAAACATACGCTAAGAGCCTGTCTTGAAAAGAAATGAGAAAGAGAATATGATGAGATAAGTAAAAAATAGTAGGTAAAAATGTATCCAAGTGATATAAGTGACAAAGAATGGGAAATTTTGGAGCCAAGTGTTGCACAAGGTGCAGTAGGACGGCCAAGAAAGCACAATATTAGAACAATTATTAATGCAATAAGATACATAATGAAAGGTGGTTGCCAGTGGAGAATGCTGCCAAAAGATTTTCCGCCATGGAAAACGGTGTATGATTATTTTCTCAGGTGGCGTAATAGTGGCAAATTGGAAGAAATACACGATATGTTAGTAAAAAAGGTAAGAAAAATGGTTGGCAAAAATGAAATACCTTCGGTAGGAATAATTGACAGTCAATCAGTGAAAACCACTCAAAAAGGGGATCCAGAGGATATGATGCTGGCAAGAAAATAAAGGGTAGAAAACGTCACATCATTGTGGATACAATAGGCCTAATTATTACAGCTGATGTTCATAGTGCAGGCATTCAAGATCGTGATGGTGCTCTAAATCTTTTTACTCAAGCTAAACGAAAAGCTTCAACGCTACAAAGGTTTCTCGCTGATCAGGGATATATTGGTAAATTGCAAAATTACTGTTTATTGAAAACAGGATGTTTATTGACGATTACTAAAAAAGCAGCTGATGCTGTAGGATTTCAAGTTATTCCTAAACGGTGGATTGTTGAAAGAACTTTTGCTTGGCTTTCCAATTTTAGACGTATGAGCAAGGATTATGAGCATTCTCCTCTTACTTCAAAAACTAATATCTCCTTTAATATGATTACTATTATGCTTGCTAAATTAGCTGCTTAGTTCCTTTCAAGACAGGTTCTAAAAACCCAAATAATTGCAGAAAAGAAGAGCAAGAAAATTATTTGTACGTCATTTTCAAACGGGAGAAAGCATGACTTTCGGCTTTTCAAGGAGTCAAAAGTGCATGTATCAGAAGGTATAAAAGTTTTAGCCGATGCTGGCTATAGAGGTTTTCAGAAAATTCACAAAAATGTCGAGTTGCCACACAGAAGGATGAAAAAGAGTCCCTTAATTAAGGAAAAAAAGGTAGAAAATCGGGAGCTAGCAAGCAAAAGAGTAGTAGTTGAGAATGTAATTGGTCTGTTAAAAAGATTCAAAATTATTGCAGACAGATACCGCAATCGGAGAAAACGTTTTGGCTTAAGATTCAATTTTATAGCAGGAATTCACAATTTTGAGCTGTCTATATGAGTTTCGAAAGAGGTCTAGTGAAAGAAAATTGCCTGAAGATAAGCAGTGGGCTAAGGTATTAAAAAATACAGTACCAAACTTAATAAGAAATCAAGAAGTTGTGCGGAATGTTATAGTACCAACTCTTACTGATATTTTAAAGAGCCTATCAGAATCAAGAGAAGAAAGAAAATTTATAATCTATACTCTGGTCTGCCTGAAAGAAGTGATTGATGAAGTTTATACGACATCGGTACAAGAGTCATTGTATAGGATATTAGGAGTAGAACTTGCAAATAGTCTAAATGGTATGGTACAGGCAATAAGTAACCTATTAGGCTGCTATGGACACGAAGAAGTAGAACGTGCAAGAACCGCAAATGAGTTAGATTACAGAGTAGGTAAACTTACACCTGAAGAAACGCAGCAATTCGTTATAAACTTAGGAGAGAGAGTAGGATCTCTCAGGGAGTTTGAGGGTCGAGTTACAAATAAACAGTCAATTAGTAAATTGATAGATTATTGTTTGGACCCAAAACTGAATGATAGGGAAGCAGCCGCAACACTATTAAATTATATACTCACATGTACTGAAGATGGTCGTTATTTGGCCGCTGAAGCTGGTACTAATAATAATTTATCTAGCAACTCTAATGTTGTACTTATTACGCACGTGGCAGCAAATCGATCTGCACAGTTAGACTAGAGGCGGCTATATGGAAAAAAGTGAAGATAGTTTCAGAGATAAGCAAGCAAATGACAATTGATAGACTTAAACTATGTTCTCAATTTCTCAAAAAAATCCTTTAACAAAAAAGAGCATTCTGTTTCTAATATCCCACCATAAACTTCAGGTATATGGCTGCAAAATTGAAATATCTTAGCACCATTTTCAATTCCTCCACCTTTTGGATTATAAGCTCCAAAGTACAATCGTTTAATTCTGGCAAAGGAAATAGCTTGAGCACACATCGGACATGGTTCTAATGTTACGTACATATCAGCATCACAAAGCGTGGGAGTTGAAAATGCTTGTCTGATCGCTAACATCTCTGCATGTGCAGTTGGATCGCTGGATATATTGTGTGCAGAAGAAATGATATTGTCTCCACTCACTATTACAGCACCTATGGGCACCTCATCATTTTTTTGAGCGAGTTTGGCTTGCTCTATGGCAAGCTCCATATATTGATACTTAAACACTAGGCACTTATTTCTTATCAATTGCTGCTTTAACGAACGACACGAAAAGAGGATGAGGAGAAAACGGCTTTGATTGAAATTCTGGATGAAACTGCACACCAATAAACCACGGATGACTCTCTAACTCCACTGCCTCTATGCACGTTCCATCTTCTGATATGCCACTGCATAACAGCCCATTTTTTTCTAAGTCATCTTTATAATCTGAATTGATTATGTACCTATGCCTGTGTCTTTCTGAAATAGTAGTGTTACTATATGCATCCATCATTTTAGAGTTTGCATTTATATTACATTTGTATGCCCCAAGTCTCATGGTTCCACCAAGATCGTCATCTTGATCGCCAGCTAACTTAACGATTGGATGTTTACAGTTACGAAATTCTTCAGAGTGTGCATCTTCAAGCTTAACAACATTACGAGCAAACTCAATAATTGCAAGCTGCATACCAAGGCAAATTCCGAAAAATGGGATATTATTTGTACGGGCATAATTTATTGCTAATATTTTACCCTCTACTCCGTCATCACCAAACCCCCCTGGAACAAGGATTGCATGAGAATTCTGTAATTTCTCTCCTATAAGTTTTTCATTTATAGGTTTTTCTTCCTTCTCTCTTGAGTTAACCCAATTTATCCTTACTTTGACTTTATTACTAATCGCACCATGATTTAATGCTTCAACTAGTGATTTATACGCATCAGGGAATTCGGTGTATTTTCCCACTATAGACACAGTAACTTCCTGTGTTGGGTGCCTTATGGAATGCACTATTTGATCCCATTCAGTCAAGCTTGGTCTTGGCTTACTTAAATGAAAGTGCTCCAAAATTTGCGTATCAAGCCCACATTGGCTATACAACACCGGTAACTCATATATATGACTCACATCAGGAGCAGGTATCACATTGGATAAAGAAACATTGCAAAGCTTAGCTATTTTCTCTCTTTGATTATTGAAAATTTCTTTCTCACTGCGGCATAATATAATATCTGGTTGTAACCCCGCGGAATTTAACTCTCGAACTGAATGCTGCGTTGGCTTTGTCTTTAATTCTTGCGCTGCGGTAAGATATGGTATTAAAGTTAAGTGAATAAGGATAACTCTTTGTTTTCCTAATGTGTAGTTAACTTGGCGTATAGCCTCCAAAAATGGTTGGCTTTCAATGTCACCTACAGTTCCACCTATTTCACATATTACAAAATCTAAACCTTCCGTACCATTAAAAATGAACGATTTGATCAAATCTGTTACATGAGGAATGACTTGCACAGTTTTGCCCAGATAATCACCACGCCTCTCTTTCTTCAATAACTCATGATATATCTTACCAGTTGTTATATTGTCATCTTTTGTTGCTTTAATTCCAGTAAAACGCTCATAATGCCCAAGATCCAAATCAGTTTCAGCACCATCTTCGGTAACAAATACCTCTCCGTGCTGAGTTGGGTTCATTGTCCCAGGATCAATGTTGAGATACGGGTCAAGTTTTCTGATACGGATCTTAAAACCGTGAGCTTGAAGAAGCGCACCAACACTCGAAGCAACTAAGCCTTTACCAAGCGATGACACAACTCCACCTGTGACAAAGATAAATTTAGCTTCCTTCATTAATTTTCAAATGGAACAGAAGTAGATTCACTTTCTTGCTTTTTTTCTAATATAATTTTTTCTGCGATCGATTTTTTATGTACGTCTTTTGAACATAATCCTGACAATAGCAATGTGTTTATAATAAACAATCCAGCAACAATAGCCGTTATTCTGCTGAGCGGGTTTTCAGAAGATTTCACCGGAATCATCGAATTGACCCCCTGTTGTGTATTACTAAAACCACTTAACGAACTACTTCCAGGCGGCTGCAAGAGCACTAAAATTACTAACACAACAACCAATATTATTTGAAATATACTTAATACCGCTACTGACATTATAGATAGGGCTGAAAATAAAAATCTTAGCAGTACAAAGCACGTAAGTCAAGAACATCTGTCACCCAAGTAGTTTGAAATCTAAGTATGTATTTACTGCTTACCTTATTTTGATTAACATATGCATAAGACTTTGGGCTTAATATGTATCACATTTTAAAATACAAAGATTATGAACCAAAAATAGACGAAAGTGCTTTCATCGCAGGTGGTTCGCATATCATAGGCAAGGTTGAAATAGGAAGAGATGCAAGCATCTGGTTTAATTGTGTAATCAGAGGGGACGTTGGATCAATAAAAATAGGTAATGGAACAAATATTCAAGATGGAACGGTAATTCATGTGGATAGAAACCCAGGTGGTGACACAATTATTGGCAGCATGTTAACAGTGGGACATTTTTGTGTGTTGCACGCATGCACGGTGCATGATAAGGCGTTTATTGGTATGGGCTCTACCGTGATGGACCATGCAGTTGTGGAGCCTGAAGCTATGGTAGCTGCTGGCTCACTGGTAACACACGGAAAAGTGATAAAAAGTGGGGAAATATGGGCTGGCAGGCCAGCAAAGTTCTTCAAAAAGATGTCGAATGAAGAAATTAAACATATTACACAATCAGCACAAAATTATATTATGCTAATGAAGGAATATAAAAACTGAAGTTCGCGTCAAGTGTTTTACTTGACACGTACATTTCGGCTTAACCCTTGTTACTTCTTTTTCCCATTCTCATTTACTTCTTGTGCTTTTGCCCCATCTACTTGAGTACTAGGTAATACTGCATATGTAATACCACCGGCTACGAGTGCAGATGCTGCTGCTATACCAATCATTACTAACATCTCTAACTTAACTGTACGTTCAAGTGCAGTAAATGCTATCAGTCCAGCAGCAAGACCCATACCAACAGTAGCAGTGTACCGTGCTCCATTGCCTTGTTTTGGTTGCTCAGTTGTTTTGCTTTTATCTTCTAGTTTTCTATTTTTCTCCTCAGCTTCAGTCAATCGATTTTGTAAGTCTTTTGTTTCATCCTTTTTGGCTTTTAACTGAGCAGCAGTATCATTTGGTGCTGCCTTTAACTGCGCAACTTCATCATTTAGTTTATTTATTTCATCCTCTTTGGCTTTTAACTGAGCAGCATTTGGTTGGTTGTTTAACTGTGCTTCTAAATCTTTTATTTTATTTGTTAGTGTTGTTTTTTCACCCTCTAACTTCGTAACAGCAGCATCTGGTTGAGCTTTTAATGCTGTCATTTCATTCTCTTTCTCTGTTAACTTTTGCTGTAACGCCACAGCATCTAATGCTTCCAATTCTGTTATTTTAGCATTTTTCTCTTCTAACTGCTGCTGCAACGCTGTAGAATCTATTGCCTTTAGTTTTTCCACTTCAGCTTCTAAGTCTTGTTTTTCCTGCTGAGCTGTGTCCAATTGATCTTGTAATTCTTGTGTTTTAATTCTCAATTCCTCCTCAGCTTTCTTCTTTGCAGCTTCTAATTCTTCATTTTTCCCCTTTAACTGCTCTTCTGCAGCTTCCAATTCTGTTGTTTTAACATTTTTCTCTTCTAACAATTGTACTGTGGGATGGCAAGATAGGGCTTTTACCATAATCTCCTCTTTCCCATCGTTAAAGCCTAACAGATTTTTCATTTCTTCTAGGCGACTAAAATATTTGCCACCCTTTTTCCCAACGGATTTTACATTCATGATTGTATTATCTCCTAGTTCTTCTTGAGGATAAGAACCAGTAATATATAGTTGTTGATCATTTAGCGTACAGCCCACATAAAACTTGTCATCAATTATAGCACCACTCTTATCTACGTTTTTATACTTTTTAAATTCTTCATAATCATCTTTTTTTATAACAAGCACTATTTTATCATCGGCAACCTGTATTATACCATTCTTTAAGCTTAGCATAACGAACCTCAATTATAATTTAACATTACATAATACCCTTAGAACCTAAGGTCAAGTAATATTTTTATCATAGCATAGAAAATTTATGTTCGTAAACAAAAAATTTTGGCGTAAAATTGCCGTAATTGTGCTATAGCTAAAGTAATTTAGGTTTACCGACCATCGTCATTCCGCTGCTTGTTAGCGGGATCTAGAGATACCGCGGCGGTATGACGTTGCTAGCTTAAGGTTTAAAATTGAGAAATATTTATGTTAAAAGAAAAATACGGCTTTAAAGAAGTTGAAGACAAATGCAACATATTGTGGGAAGGAAGTAAAGTTTATAAATGGAATGGTGAAAAGGATAACACTTTCACTATAGACACACCTCCGCCGACAATATCGGGAAAACTCCATATTGGCCATATATTTAGCTATTGCCACACGGACTTTATTGCAAGGTTTCAGCGCATGCTGGGAAAAGATGTGTTTTACCCAATTGGGTTTGATGATAATGGGCTTCCCACTGAAAGATTGGTTGAACAAACCTATAAAACCCGTGCAAAAGAAGTTGGCAGAGAAAAATTTATAGAGATGTGCCATGAGGTTATTGAAAAATCAAAGCAAGAATTCAAGGAACTATTTAAATCAGTCGGCATTAGTTATGACTGGGATTTGGAATATCACACGATCAGCAAGGAAACTGTGACGCTTTCACAGATGTCGTTTATTGATCTATATAATAAAGGGTATGCATATAGAAAAATGCAGCCCATCCTTTGGGACCCGGTTGATAAAACAGCAATTGCGCAAGCAGAAATAGAAGATAAAGTTTTTGAGTCATCCTTAAACACGATAGTTTTCTCTACTCAAGAAAATGAGCAGATCAATATTGCAACTACGCGACCTGAGTTACTTCCAGCATGCGTTGCAGTTTTTTGTCATCCAGAGGATGCGCGCTACACTCATCTGATCGGAAAAACAGCCATAGTGCCAATAACAAAGGAAAAAATTCCAATCATAGCTGATGATAAGGTTAAAATAGATAAAGGCACTGGGCTTGTTATGTGCTGTACGTTTGGTGATGAACTCGACATATATTGGCAGCAAAAGCATAATCTGCCGATGAAAATTATCATCGATCAGGATGGGAGGATGAACCTGAATGATGTCATTCAAGTAGCTGACACTGGAATCTATAGTGAAATAAATGGATTGAAAGTTAAAGAAGCAAGAAAGCGGATAATCGAAATCCTAACTCAAAGAGGCCTTTTGATAGAAAGCACTAACATTTCTCATTCTGTTAAGTGTGCAGAAAGATCTGGTGCACCACTTGAGATATTGCCTACTTATCAATGGTTTATCAAGACCTTAGAGCAAAAAGCTCAAGTATTAGATAAAGTAAAAGAATGCAATTGGCATCCAGCTACTATGCGTAAACGCATGGAAGTGTGGATAGAAGGGCTAAATTGGGACTGGTGCATCTCAAGGCAACGTTATTTTGGTGTGCCATTTCCAGCGTGGTATTCCAACCGTAAGGGAGAAGAAGGTAAAATTATTCTAGCTGAGATAAAGGACCTGCCTATAGATCCATTGAAAGATTTGCCAAAAGGGTATAGCAAAGAAGAGGTTATCCCAGATCAAGATGTAATGGATACCTGGGCCACAAGTTCAATTACTCCTCAACTGAGTGCACTGGCAGTAAACAGTGAGTTTAGCTTACCAAATCATCGCTATGATACGATATTTCCTGCAGATCTGCGCAGCCAGAGCCATGAGATAATAAGAACTTGGGCTTTTTATACTATTTTAAAGGCACATTATCATGCAAATTCTTTACCTTGGAAAAACATTATGATCAGCGGTTGGTGTTTAGCAGATGATAAGAAAAAGATGAGTAAATCAAAAGGTAATATCATCACTCCTCATGTAATACTTGAAACTTATGGAGCTGATGTAGTGCGCTATTGGGCAGCGAACTCAAGGCTTGGAGTTGATACAGTCTACTCTGAAAATACATTCAAAATTGGCAAGCGCCTCGTTACAAAACTTTGGAACGCTAGCAAGTTCGTTTCCATGTTCATGGAAAAGCATCAAGTGATGAGCATAAATTCTGCTCACGAGACAATGGATAAGTGGATATTGTCTAAGTTATACAAAGTTATAGAAAGAGCAACAAATAACCTATTACAGTTTGAATACTGCGAAGCTTTGGGCGCAATAGAGGAATTTTTTTGGAAGGATTTTTGTGATAGTTACTTGGAGTTAGTAAAAAAACGTGCGTACGGAAGCAGTGAAGCAACCTTAAGTGCAAAACAAAGCTTGGCGTATGTGTTAAATGTTATTTTGCGGTTATTTGCACCTTTCTTGCCATACATTACAGAAGAGATATACCACCAGTTGTATAGTTATAATTCTGTACACAATCAAAGTAATTGGCCAAGCAAAGAAGAACTTATCTACGATAAATATTCAGAGGAAATGGGAGATAATGTTATTCAGATATTAAACATTATCAGAAAGATAAAGGCAGATAATAATGTATCAGTTAAGCATCTGATAAAAAAGTTGATGATAAAAGCAGATCTACGAGAGGATAAGTTGGATCAATCCGCACAGAATGATTTGCAGGCAGTTTGCAATGCGGAAACGATAGAGTGGATGCAGTCTGAGCTTGAAACTGAAGACGAGAAATACATAGTGAATATAGATTTATATTGATTTTTATAGCTTTACTTCCTTTAATATCCATGCTATTGTAATAATTATTAGTATGAGGGAATAATAATGGGGGGTTTATATAATAAAGCCAATGCACCGTATCTTATAGCTGGTGCTCTTGCTACTTTGGTATTGCTTGCGTCTGGGACACTTGCCGTTGCCCCTTATGTTGAGTTCTTGTCTTCAGTTGCAGCCTTTAATGTAGCTCTTCCTGTTGCTTTGAGTTTGTCTATACTTTCTGTTCTGGTGCTTGTACTTTCATGTAAAATGATCAGCCAGAATAAGAAGCTTGATGCACAAAAAGCAGAACCTAATGAAAAAAATGGATTAGCTAAAGAGCAAGAAAATATAATACAAAGCTTAGAGCCTCAAATCAAAGAGCTAAATAAGAGGCTTAGTAGTCAGTACAATGAGATTGAAAAGCTAATTGCTAGTGCTGCAAAAAAAGAGGAGCTAAATAAGCTTAACAATGAAGTGAAAGAGCTAAAGGTAAAGATTGCTAGTGTTGCAACAAAAGAAGAGATAAATAAGCTTAGTAATGAAGTTGAAAAGCTAATTGGTAGTGCTGCAACAAAAGATGAAATGGAAGAGCTAAAGGCAAAGATTGCTAGTGCTGCAGCAGAAAGTAAAACACAAGAAAAGATTTTTATGAAATTTTGCGCAAAAGGTGAAAAAAGAGGGAAGAAAGCATTTGAGGATTTTATATTTATAAAAGAGATAAAAACAAAATTAGTAAATATTTATGAATCAATAAAAAATAATATTAATATAGTGTCTTCAGCAAAATCAGGTGATTCAGAAGAAGAGCAAGAAAAAATACAAAGAGGATTCATTTTTCACGGTCCAGGAGGAACTGGTAAGAGTTCAATTGTTGAGGCGATTGGGGATCAGCTGATATCTCTAACTACATTTATAAAAGTTTCTGGAGCTGATTTGCTTGAAAAATCAAATATAAATGAGCTTTTTAATAAAGCAAACGAAAACGCTCCTTGTATAGTTCTTATAGATGAAATCGACAGCTTTGGCAAGGGACGCACTGATGCCAATCGAGTACCTTTAAATTATTTTTTCACTAGATTCGATGAAGCTGATAAAGGTGTGACGGTGTTTGCTACAACTAATGTTAGTCTGCAAGATTTAGATGCATCACTTGTTAGGGGAAGTCGTTTGAGTAGTAAACTCAAGTTTACTATGATAGAAGGAAGTATACTTAAGAATATACTGAAGGATGGTCTGAATGAAAAATTAAAAAATAAAAAGTACAAGCATGCTATCTTAAGAATTTTAAACGAAACAAGACTTACAACACTCTCTATCTCAGCAGCAGATGTGGAATGTTTTATAAATTATATAGTTGAAAAGTTAAACAACAAGATTGGAACTTCTGCTTATACTATAATTAAAGATTTTTGTATTGAATATAATATTGGAGAGGTGTCGAATAAGCAGACTAACAGGAAAATTGAAAATTCTATAGGAGAATCACAGCAATACACATCCAGACCATCACATAAGCTGAATGACGCTTTATGTGATTCTGGATATACCAGTATGTTCTACCCCCGATCAATAGCTAACGAGACTTATAAGTACAATGGTACACTCGATACACAAGGTCTAAGTCATTTTTTAGCTAGCAGACTGAAGATGGGAAGTTTGTTGTAGGTGCAGCACTATAATTCCTCCACAGATAAGAGAATTTTAATAAATATATACAAGACTGCTGAACGTGGGGGGAGGAGGGGAGTAATGAGCAATTTGCTTAGTGAGGCTAACACATTTTATTTTATAGCTAGTTCCTTAGCTACTCTTACGTTACTTACATCTTTAGCGCTTATTGTAACTTCTAATGTGCCTCTTCCTCTAATTCTTGCTTTAGCTACATTATCTATTTTGGTGCTTGCACTTTCATGTAAAATAATTAGTAATAATGTAGAATTGGAAGCAAAAGTAAAAGGTCAGTTAGAACATAAGGAGGAGATGCTTTCTCTTGAACACCAAGAGTTACGTGATGAAAATACAAGATTGAATGAAAGAGTGGATTCTTTAATGGAGGAATTGTGTCAATGCAAATTAGAAAGTGAAAAGAATAAGTTATGTTTAAAGTCAGAATATGAAGATGAGTTACGCTTAAGATTGGAATATGAAGATGAATTAAACTTGGAATTAGAACATAAAAGTAGGGAAGCTTCTTCTCTGCGTACTCAATTAACTATGTTAAGAAAAAAAGTAGAAGTAGAAGAAGTAAAACAATTAAAAACTTTAGAATCGGAAGAACAACATGAGAGCTCAGAAAGCGACATAGAAGAATTAGAGAAGAAGTTATGCCAGTCGGAAAAGGAAAAGAAAGAATTAGAAGGTAAAGTTAGTGATGAACGTCAAAAGCGCACTGATCTTGAAAGTAAAGTTGATAAATTGTGTACAAAGGAGAAAGAGTACTTATCTAAAATTAAGGAGCTGGAAAAGGAGTCATTATCTTTACAAAAAGAAGAGAAAGAATCTGATAACACATTAACAACAGTGAATGATGATCGCGATAATAAGGTGAAAGAATTAAACAGTTCACTTTTGAAGCAATCCTCTCAAATAGAACAACTTCAAAAAGCTTTATTGGAAAAGAAAAAAGAAGAAGTGCTTTTTTTGCAACGGATGATAGAATATGTAACAGATGAGGTAGAAAAATTAGTAAGGGAAAATGAAGTGATCAGAGATGATGATAAAAAAGTAATATTACAAGTGATTCAAGCAACAAAGTCTGTGTTAGTAGAAGAAGCTGCACAATATTTGCCAGGCGAAACGTCTGTTCCTTCATTTGTGGAAGATCCTGGATATACCAGTGGATGTTCTACCCCGATCAATAGCCACTAGACATTTTGAGTACAGTTGTACACTGGATACATAAAACCTTAGCCATTTTTAGCTAGTAGACTGAAAAAGGAAAGTTTGTTGTAGGTGCAGCACTATAATTCCTCCACAGATAAGAGAATTTTAATAAATATATACAAGACTGCTGAACGTGGGGGGAGGAGGGGAGTAATGAGCAATTTGCTTAGTGAGGCTAACACATTTTATTTTATAGCTAGTTCCTTAGCTACTCTTACGTTACTTACATCTTTAGCGCTTATTGTAACTTCTAATGTGCCTCTTCCTCTAATTCTTGCTTTAGCTACATTATCTGTTTTGGTGCTTGCACTTTCGTATAAAATAATTAGTAATAATAAAAAAATAGAGGTTGAGAGAAATAAATTCGCTCAGAAAGAGCAAGAGTTAGAAAATAAAATAACTCTAGGAAAGGAAGCTGAAAAAGCTGCAAACAAAGAAGTGGAAAAATTAAAACATGAATTAACTCGAGAAAAGCAAAATTTAGACAAGAGAGCAAAAAGATTGGATCAGAAAGTAAATGAGTCAGAAATTGAGAGAGAATCTCTTCTTGAAGAAAAAAAATCTTTAGAGAAAAAATTAGAAACAGCAAAGAATCGTACGTTTGAAATAGACAATAGACCTCTTTCGAAACTCATATAGACAGCTCAAAATTGTGAATTCCTGCTATAAAATTGAATCTTAAGCCAAAACGTTTTCTCCGATTGCGGTATCTGTCTGCAATAATTTTGAATCTTTTTAACAGACCAATTACATTCTCAACTACTACTCTTTTGCTTGCTAGCTCCCGATTTTCTACCTTTTTTTCCTTAATTAAGGGACTCTTTTTCATCCTTCTGTGTGGCAACTCGACATTTTTGTGAATTTTCTGAAAACCTCTATAGCCAGCATCGGCTAAAACTTTTATACCTTCTGATACATGCACTTTTGACTCCTTGAAAAGCCGAAAGTCATGCTTTCTCCCGTTTGAAAATGACGTACAAATAATTTTCTTGCTCTTCTTTTCTGCAATTATTTGGGTTTTTAGCGTATGTTTTTTCTTCTTTCCTGAATAAAATCTTTTCTGCTTTTTTTTGGTCTCTCTACAGGTGTTTCCGTTGCATCAATCACCAGAATCTTATATTCCACGTCGCTTTTTAGGAGTTCTTTCCGTCCTGGCAATGCGAAATCTGGGTGTTGTATTAGAGTATCCTCTACCCATTTTACAGTTTTATATGCCGTACTTTCACTTACTCCATAACTTTGACTTATGTGAAAATATGTACGGTATTCTCGTAAGTATTCTAATACCATGAGCAGCATATTCTCCTCGTTTAGCTTATTTTTCCTTCCTCCTTTGGCTTTCTTTTTTTTATTCTCTTCACATAAAATCCCTACCATTTTGTTAAATGTTGATCTCTTTACTCCTGTTAGTCGACGAAACTCCCCTTTATCGAGCTCTTTCACTATTTCATACTTCATTTCTCCTTACCTCAAAATTACTATTTTTACTACTTTATCCTAGTTTCGAAAGAAGTCTAATGAATTGGACAAAACAAGAAAGGAAATAGGTAAGCTTAATGAGCAGGAAGAGAAATTAAAACTTGAAATCTCATGTTTAAAGAAACAGTTGGAAGAAAGAAGTAGATTTATTGCAAAGCTGAAGATGGAAGTGGATGATAATAAACATTTAGAGCTAGAGAATAAGGGGTTAAATGATAGAATAGAAACGTTACGTGAAGTACAAAAGGCACTACGTGAGAAAAAACATGAACTTAGTGAAAAAGTAGAGGCATTGAATAAGGAAAAAAATAAACTTTCTAAAGAAGTAGAGGAATTACGTGAAGAACAAGAAAGGCTGCATGCAAACTTAGATAAGCTACAATGTAAAATTAAAGAGGTCAACAAAGAAAAGAAAAATTTATCTAAAGAATTAAAAGAGAAATTTGAAGAGTTAGATGAAGCAAATGGTTTAATTAAAAATCAATCTTTTGAGTTAGATGGGATAAGAAAAGATTGTAATAATGAAGTAAAAAGTTTAAGAAATTCACTTTTAGAACGAGACAGTCAAATAGAAGATTTTTTGAAAGAGAAAGAAAAACAAGTGAATTTTGCGCAACTGTTGATAAGATGCGTAACAGACAATATAGAAGAACCAATAAGAAATAATGATGGAAAAGCAATATTAGATACGATTCAAATATTAAAGTCTGCGTTACAAGGAGAAATTGCACGGCTTTTGCCAGAGGAAACGCCTTCTTCTTCGCTGGAAGATCTTGGATATGAATCATTATTTGTCAGTCGCTCATCCACCCCGACCAAGTTGCCAAATTCACTATTGACAGAATCTTATGAACGCAGTCAGTTCAATCAGAGTGAAAGTATTTGCACAACACAACAATGAGTCTTATTATAAGATAAATCATGCAAGATAATGAACCCAATAATATGCGCACTGGATACACAAGACTTAAATAAGGCTATTTCTCTAGCTAATGCTCTGCGTGGTAAAGTTGGCATGGTAAAGCTGGGATTAGAATTTTTTGCTGCTCAAGGTCTTTCTGGAGTGCAAGAAGTTGCAAAATGCAATGTACCAATTTTTTTAGATCTGAAATTGCATGACATTCCAAACACTGTAGCCAAAACAGTTGAAGTAATAAAAGTTCTGAACATTGAAATGTTAACTCTGCACATCAGCGGTGGAACAAAAATGCTTGAAGAAGCGCTAAGTGTAGTGCAAGGCACAAAAATAAAGCTGATTGGGGTGACAGTGCTAACTAGTATGAGCAATGAGGATTTAAACGAGCTTGGAGTAGCAAGAGAAGTAAAATCACAGGTAATTTTGCTTGCAAAGCTTGCAAAAAAGATTGGACTCTATGGAATAGTCTGTTCTGCATTGGAAGCTCAGGAAGTGCGCCGAGAATGCGGTGAAGACTTTAAAATTATTACTCCAGGAATTCGTATAGATCCAGGTCATGACGACCAAAAAAGAACAGCAACACCAAAAGAAGCAATAAATTCAGGAGCTGATTATATCGTCATTGGCAGACCCATTACAAAAACTACAAGTAGTGCGGAGCTAATATTGAAATCCATGAAAGAATTTTAATATAATAACTTAATTTATAAAAATACTAACATATTAATTAGGAATAAGCATGAGTAATATCAATAGAATAATACGCGAAGTAATCAAGGAATTCCGCTCAAAATTACCAGATAAGGAAATAGAGGAATATTCTGGCAAATTGAATAAGCTACATATCTACCAGTGCAATAAGCATATAATAGAAAATAAGAAGCTATATCATTATACAATAAATGGGAAAACCCATGCTATGGGTCAGCATGGGCATAATTTTGTCAAGAGTTTAGAAGTTATCTTGAGGAATAAGCCACAAATTTCCTTAGAAGAGGTAATTGATTTTATGGAAAAAATAATTAATTTTGGTATTGATAGTTGTTATGGAGCATTTGAGATGATATTTGAATCTCGCTCTGGTGTTACAATAGATGATGCAGTTAATTTTGTAAAAGATAGCTTATCTAGTAAATTTTATAGATTCCATGGCAGTGGGATTTTCAAAGTAATATTAGAACTTAATCCAGAGAGCTCTCTTGAAGAGATAGAGAAACAATTTAGCAAAGTAGTAGATCCTTACTTTCTTAATGCTTGGAGTCGAGAAAGTGAAAGGGCTTTTGCTAAGATATGTAGGTTATGTAGAGAAGGACATGTGGAGAATATGCAGAAATTTGATTTTAGCAATTTTAATTTAGATCAAGATAGTGCTGGAGCATTAAGAGCACTGTTACAGTATTGTGTTGACGTTTCTAATCAAAAAGCTTTAGGTGATTCACATGAATTTCATAGAGAAGAGATGGAGGGGATATATAAATTTGATGATAATTACGATTTAAATTTAGATAGTGATCATAATGATAGTATCTGGCATTGAAATTATACTACAATAATAAAATAACTGGATAAAAATTATCACCAAAAAAATTCAAAAAAGTGCTTGACATAAAAGAACGAACATTATATAGTGTCATTATCTTTTATTTTACCTCGCTTAATTTAATTACTGGATTAAGCTTACAGTACTAAGCGTGGCACAAAGTGCCACGCTATTTTTCGGTTTACATTTTCAACAGATAAAAAATGATGCCATTTCAGTGCCAAGCACATAACTGTACGGATATTCATTTTTAAAGGTAAATTGCACAACAGATGATGTCATTCCAGTGCTTGACACTGGAATCCAGAAATTTTGCTTATAACTGAGCTGATGAGCTAAAGGTAGTTGTCTTACGCTAAAACAAACGTTTTTAATTAAGTTGCATAGAAGCTGGATCCCAGTGTCAAGCACTGGAATGACATCGTTTACTATGTACCATATTGCAATATTCGTACAACTGTGGGAAACATCTATGGATGCCATTCCTATTACCTTATTTCCATTTTTATTTCATTTTCAAAGGAGGCTATTATGTCACTTACCGATATCGCTCACCGTATCAATGAACTCGCTTCATCATGGGAGCAATTTAAATTAATAAATGATCGCAAACTAAAAGAAATTGAAAGCAAAGGGCGTGCTGATTCTGCAACAATTGAGCAGCTATGCAAGGTAAATAATGCCATTGATAGTTGCAAAGAGCGTTTAGACTTGATCGAAACTGCAGCTCAACGCCCAGAAGTAAATACAGATTTTAGCACAAGCGATAAATATTTTTCTGATTATATCCGCAAGGGAATGGAAAGCGGTTTATCACACAAAACCCTCAGTGGAGATGACAGTGATATCGGGGGTTATCTAGTTACTCCGCATATTGTAAAACGCATAAACAAGCGCGTAACTGATTCGTCCCCAATGCGACAAATATGCTCCAGTCAAAGAATCTCTACTGAAACATTGGATTACATTATAGAAGATTTTGACCGCGCCGGTGCAGGTTGGAGCAGTGAAACAGTAGATGATGAGGACGGTGGCAATAAGTCTAAGTATGATTTTGCAAAAGATACGGACACGCCCAAAATCCAAAAGATTTCCGTCACAACTTACGAGTTATATGCTCAACCACAAATATCACAAAAGTTACTCGATGATGCGTTTGTCGATGTTGAGAGTTGGCTGGTGGAAAAGATTGCCGAGACTTTTAGTAAGGAAGAAAGCGAAGCCTTCATTAAGGGTGAGGGCACTTTTCAACCAAAAGGAATTTTAGCTTATGAAAATGGAAACAGTTATAATAAAATAGAGCAAGTTAAAACTGAAAAATTAGATAGTGATTCAATAATGATGTTGTATTACTCTCTGGACGAATATTATTCCAAAAATGCGTCATTTTTGATGAACAGGAGTACGTTGAAGGATATCAGGCTGCTAAAATCTCAAACAGGTCAGTATCTCTGGCAGCCAAGTCTGTCGCTTGAAGCTCCAGATACTTTAATGGGAATACCAGTATATCAATCTGCCGATATGCCACCAGCGCCAAACAATCAGCTACCAGTAATTGCGATGGCAGATTTCAAACAAGCTTATAAGATTGTAGATAACAGAGGAATGAGAATATTAAGAGACCCTTATACGAATAAACCTTATGTGAGGTTTTTTGTCACTAAGCGTGTCGGCGGAGAGGTTGTAAACACCAGTGCTATTAAATTGTTGAAAGTTGCGAGCAAGTACTAAAAACTTCCGCAGCATCATCTTTATAGCTGATCAAAGCAACACGTCATACCGCGATTCATTCCATAACTGTACGAACATTGTGATTTTGGCCCATCAGGAGGGTGTCATCCCAGTGCTTGACACATATAGCTAAACTGACTTAGATTTACCGACAGTTTGAAAAACAAAAATTCGTCATTCCGCTACTTGTTAGCGGAATCTATGCTGAGATATCGCGGCGGTATGACGTAGGAAAACCTTTCTTGGGTTAGCTATAGTTTGCTATATTATGTGATTTTATTTTTAGCATTGCTTCTTACATTATGTAATTTTGTTTTCCATAATGTATATTATGTAATTTTCGATGCTAAAATCTGTTATAGCTCTCAGTATGATATGAGTGATTCTCTTTTAATAATTATTTTTTAAATAGTTTGTTGGTTCATCAATTTCTTTAGGATTGATATCTACAATTATTTTTCCGTTTTTTAACAGAATAATCCGATCTGATATTTTTGTTAAAAAATCCAAATTGTGAGAAGCGATAATCATAGTAATACCCATATCTCTAACTGATTGTAATAGTTCCACAACGTCGACTATTGTTGCTACATCTAAACCAGACGTTGGCTCATCGCATAATAGAATCCTTGGATTCATCATTAAGCTTCTGGCAAGCGCAACCCGCTGTTTTTGCCCACCGGATAGATTACTAGGGTAATCATTTTTTTTAGAGGCAATACCCAAAGACTCAAGTAGTGAATCACTTTGATCCTGAGTTTTGTTTTTAAGTTTGGGAGCATATGTAAGATTTTCCCAGACAGTCATATGTGAGAAAAGTTGAAAATCCTGAAATACAAAACCAGTACTATCATTGCATTCAATGCTACCAGAATCTAAAACCTCGAGTTTTTGTATACAACGTAACAATGTTGATTTACCACTACCAGAAGGACCAGCAAGACCAACTATAGATTGCTCTATAATCAGGTTAATATTATTAAGTACTGGAATATTATTAAATAATTTACAAACATTATGCATTTTTATCATATATACCTTTCTGTTCAATCTTTTTGCCTATATATTCAATTAGTAATACAAGAGCGTAATAATAAGCCCCAGCAAGACAAAGTGGTATAAAATAAGTAAATTGTTCTGCTGCAAGCATTTGCGCAGAGCGCATAATATCAACACCACCAATAGTAGAGATTAATGCCGTTTCTTTAAGGAGTGCAATGATCTCATTTATCATTGCAGGAAGAATATTTTTAATAACTTGTGGTAATATAATATCTCTCCACATATAGAAACTAGGTATTTGTAAAGTTTTAGCTGCTTCAAACTGGTTTTTTGATATAGTTTCAATACCAGCTCGTAAAATCTCAGCAATATAAGCACAGCTATTTAGACCAAATGCTATAATGCCAGCACTAAATATGTTTAATTTAATTCCTGCAATGGTTGGGGTCATAAAATAAACAACACTTAACTGTAATATAAGGGGGGTGCCACGTATTACAGATATAATTCCATTAATTAATGGAATACAGATCTTATTATATCTGAGTACTGACAATAATCCCCCTAGACTCACACCTAAAAGCAGTCCTCCAATCAATAATTTTAAAGTAAAGGCAAGGCCTGTTCCAACAAACAAGAAATTAGAAATTAATTCCTGCATCAGTTATCTCCTAGCCATTTTTCTGCTATTTTTTGTATTACACCTTTACTTTCTAAACTTTTTAATGCCTCGTTTATTTTATCCTTTAAAGCAGATCCTTTATTCACAGCAATAACATAACCACCATCTAACTTGGCAGTGGCTGACCATGATAGACCAGGATTTTTTTTGCTAAATACTTTACCTTGGAATTCATCAATTAGGACGCCATCAACATGACCAGACTTTAATGTTTCTACAGCTTGATTATTATTGTCTATAGCAATAATTTGAGCTGTTGTAGGAACATGCTCTTTTAGCCAAATTTCCATGACAGTTCCTAGTTGAACGGCTATCTTCTTGTGAGTTAAGTTGTTTATACCGGCTATGGGTTTATTTTTGTGATATAGAATACCAAATTCCCCTGTATAATAACTATTTGAAAAATCAAAATTTTTTTCACGCTCTTCTGTGCTACCAATAGTAGATATAGCAGCATCTACAGAATTACTTTGCAATGCTGCAAATATAGCACTAAACTGCATATCTTTAAATATCGCTTCTTTACCTAACTCTTTTGCTACTAATTGAGCAAGCTCAATGTCAAAGCCAGTAAATTTACCATTTTCATAATATTCAAAAGGTGGATAATCTGCAGAAATTGCAAATCTAATGATATTATCGTGTTTATTTTCCTTGCATCCTGTTAATAGAATACTTATCACTATAATAGCATTTAAAATATATTTTTTCATATTACTAATTTATATTCATATTTTATTCATCTTATGAATATAGACATTAAAAATTGAATAGTCAAGAAATAATGAATATAATTTCAAATATACTTATTACATATTCAATATGAGGAAAATGCATAATGCATGACAACACACTAGGTGAACATATTTTAAATATTATTCAAAATCACGAAATTTTAGAGCAGAGCGATTTACAGACCTTGCTTAAAGAAAGAGGGCACAACATTCCTCAGGCTACTTTATCAAGAAAATTAAAAAAACTTAAAATTGCCAAAGTTGCTGGTATGTATAAAGTAATTGACATCAACCAATATCGATTACCATTAATACTTAATATGCAAATTTCGGATTTTGGTTTAATAGTACTACACACTCAACCAGGACAAGCTAGCAGCCTAGCTTACTTTCTAGATCAGAAGTATGTTATTTATTCATTAAATAATAGCAAAAACATAGGAATTATAGGAACTATAGCAGGTGATGATACAGTATTATTGATCATCAAAAGTAAGGCTGAACTTAACAAAGTATTACAATCAATTTATGAAACATTTCCATATTTAAGTCCTGAATAAGAATGTTGTAAGTTAAAAATGTGATATAAAGGAGATAAGAGGGATTTCTTTGTTTAAATCTTTGTCTTCTTTTTTTCAATATACCTACATATCAGAATGGACAATTCATATAGAATCAGCATAGGTATTGCAAGCCCTACTTGGCTTAATACATCAGGTGGAGTTAAGATTGCAGCGATAATAAAAATTACCACTATCGCGATTCTGCGTTTATTTGACAAACTTTGTGTAGTGAGTAACCCTACTCTCACCATTAATGTGAGTATTACTGGAATTTGAAATGCAGTGCCAAAAGCAAACATAAATTGGAGAACGAGGTCTAAATATTCGCTAACTGATGGCATAAACTCTATCGGTATATCGAAGGATTTACCACTGTGTTCGAAGTTGATAAAAAACTTCCAGGCTAAAGGAAATATATAGTAATAGACTACAGTAGCTCCCGTTACAAATAAAACCGGTGTTGCAATTAAGTATGGCAACAACACTGCCCTTTCACTTTTATATAACCCAGGTGCTAAGAACATATAGAATTGCCATGCAAACACAGGAAAAGAGAGCAAAAGTGCACTCATTACAGCAACCCTAAGATATACAAAAAATGCCTCTGTTAAGTCTGTGTAAATCAAAGAAAAACCTTTGCTACCTTTTGTTGCTTCTATTAAAGGTGCAAGTAAAAAACGGTATATATTTTCCTTAAAGTAGTAACAAAAACCAAAAGCAACGCAAAAAAATAGAAAGCAAAAGATAACTCTTTTTCTGAGTTCCGCAAAGTGCTCATAAAATGAGGCGTATTTGTTTGAGTTCCAGTTCATACTTTACTATAGCTCAATAATGCTATGTCTAACATTCTCAGCGAAAAAGCCCACTCATTGTCATACCACGCTGCAACCCTGCATATATCACCTGTAACATATGTACCAGTTAAATCCACAATTGCACTATAAGGGTTATGCACAAAATCTATTGAGACTAAAGGTTCCTCGCATATAGAAAGTACATTTGACATTGGATAACCCTCTGTCATCCTAGTACCCTCTGATGTCATCCGAGTAGCTGACACTGGATTAGATTCCAGCGTTACGCGCTGGAATGACGTAGACGAGAGAGCTGCATCCTTAAACATTTCATTGATTTCTTTAACGGTCGCTTTCTTATCAGTCGTAAATGTAAAATCAACCATAGAAACATTGCTAACCGGAACTCTGACGGCAGTGCCATCTAGCTTGCCCTTTAATTCAGGAATTATAGAACCAATTGTTTTTGCTGCCCCGGTTGTAGTTGGCACCATAGATAATCCACAAGCCCTTGCTCTACGCAAATCTTTATGATTACCATCAAGAACATTTTGATCATTCGTGTAGGCATGTATAGTAGTCATAAAACCGCTTTTTATACCTAAACTGGAGTGTAGGACTTTCACAATCGGAGCAAGGCAATTTGTAGTGCAAGAACCTGCTGATATCACTTTATGCTCTTTTTCGAGCATATCGTCATTCACACCATAAACTATAGTGACATCAGCATCCGGAACTGGAGCAGAGACAATTACTTTCTCTGCATTGTGCCTTATTGCTTCTTCACGTTTATTGAATGCACCAGTACATTCAAGTATTACATCAACATTCCAAGGAATATTTTCAGGATTCCGTTCTCTATATAAAGAAAACTTTTTGCCATTTATAGAAATCCAATTTTGAGACTCATTAAAATCAATATCACCACTGAATTTGCCATGAACAGAATCATATTTAATCAAATGTGCATGCTGCTCAGCACCGAGCGATCCATTGATAGCTACAACTTCTATTTGCTCACTATACTTTTCTATTTCATAAATAGCACGCAATACACTTCTGCCTATTCTACCCAGACCATTAATTCCTACGCGAACCGTCATCTCTTCATTCAAAAAATTTAATTATAGAGGATATCACTTGATATTTCATTCTATTCTTTTGCTTTTCTATCGATATGAACATTATAGCAAGGAGACAGGGCTAAAAACTTGCTTGACAAACTCCGCCAGCCCCCTTATCATGAAACTGAAGCTATTGTATTTGCTTTCGCCAATCTGCAGATTAAAAGGTAAGGATTACTTAATGTATCGGCGTCTTATGTTTAATTTTTTGCAGTATATAGATACTGTATGTCTTTACAAAACTTCATCTACATCTAGATTTTTATCTAAATAAGCTGAACGCGCTTATAAAGCGTTACAAGACATCAAAAAATGCCAATACTTGACAGAGATAGTAAAAGACTAGCTAACTCGGGGATTCTTTGTCTTTTTTTCTGCTTGGTAAATTTCTTAAACATTTGCAGCGTAGGTTAGTTGCAATTAAAAACAGCTAAATCTTGCTTGTCAAACGTTTAAAACATAAAAAACGCCAATATTTTAAAGCAGATAATAACCCCAGGGCTTCTTTTGCCTTTTTTTTCATTTGGTAAATTTCTTAATGTTTATAGCTAAAAGAGCCCAAGAGAGGTCAATGCCCCTGTGATGTCATTCCAGTGCTTGACACTGGAATCCAGCCTTTATTATGCAGCCACTTGGTTGAAATTAAGTCTTCTGGATCCCAGTGGGCTTTGTTGCATCGCTAGCTATGATGGATTAAAGATAAAAAAGATAGGGAATATCAGTAGCTTATTATTCTGGTATTTATAACAAGAACGGTCAATGAATACCTAAATTTGAGTAAAAGAAATTTCACTACCATTTACCAATCCGGCTAAAATTCAAGAATTTCAATGCTTTAGCTATTTTCAATAGAATTAAATTTATTAATATAAATAACAAATTACTATTCTTAAATTTGATCAGATTGATTGCAAAAAAACAAGATTTTCAATAGGTTGCTTATGATCCTAACTATAGTTAGCCTTTCATAAGTAGCGATGCAACAAAGCCATCCCAGTGTCAAGCACTGGGATGACAAAAAAAGGAGGCTACTCGGATGACAGGAGAAGGTACTGCCGTCATAAAGGAACCAGTTTCAGCTACTTTCATGACATCGTTGTAACATTGTACCATATTACAATTTAGCGTTTTTAGTAACTAAGAAAAGTGCTTCCCCCTTTTAGAGCACTGCATATAATAGAATTATATCGCAGTGCATTGCGAAACAAAATTCCCAATACTACAGGAGGCTTTATGAATAAGAAATTTCTCTATTCACCATTGTCAATAAAAAGTATAGGAGAAAACGGTGTATTTTCTGGTTATGCGAGCGTTTTTAACATAGTTGATAAACAAAATGATCTGATATTGCCCGGAGCATTTAAGGAAAATTTAAACAGAAATAAAATAAAACTCCTTTGGCAGCATAATCCTGACGAACCTATAGGTAGTATCATAGATATTTATGAAAATGATGTTGGCCTGTATATAACCGCACATTTACTTTTGGGTATTCAGAAAGCAGAAGAAGTGTATTTGATGCTCAAAACTGGGGCAATTAACGGACTTTCCATCGGCTATATACCTATAGAGTATGATGTTGATCATAAAAGTGGAGCTAGAGTGTTAAAACAAGTGGAATTATGGGAAGTCAGTTTGGTCACTTTTCCTGCAAACTTGGCTGCTCAGGTAATCAATGTGAAAAATCAGAACAATGAACAGGAAGTGTTAGCAAGAGCGATGGAAAAAGCAAATGCTGTACTTGCAGACATGTACATTTCTGCTTAAAGTGTATTAGGCGGGCAAAGACTTTACCATAATTTGACACCTGTGTTAGTATTTGTTTAACATTTATACTAATATATATAACTTTATTACTATTAAAATTTTCTGTAAATTAAAGTTAAAAAATAAGGTAATTTTATGCTAAATATTAATAATAAGGTTAATTATGAAATTAATATTAAGCGAAAGGAAAAAAAATACAGCTGGTCTACTGTATTTGCTTGGTTATATCTAAAAACGATTGGACGAATATTGCCCAAGAGATGGAATAGATGGGCAGAAAATATTTTGTACTACGATAAAACTACTGCAAACAATGAAGTTCAAACTGATGCTTTTAAGACAATAGATGGAAGTGTTCAAGTTGACTTAAAACCTGAAGTTGTAGAGAAAGAGAGCCAAAGTGTAGTGATAAACAAAGATGGAGGGGTTCAGACTGATGGAGTAGCATTGATAACAGAGGAAGATGATGAAGCATTAGAAGAACAGCTGGAGGGCATAAATCAGGAATTAGAACTTGAACGTTTACAAAATGCTTCCTTAAAAGAAGAAAATAGAGAATTACGATCTGCAATTGAAGGACTTGAAAAGAGTTATAAGGGACTTACAGAAGATGCAGGCGAACGAGAAGAGGAACTAACCAAATACAAACAAGATAAAAAAGCAATGCAGGATAAAGTTGATGAACAACAGAAAACTATATTTGATCAATACATGATAATAAGAGAGCAAGGAGAAGAAATTGAAGCTACTAGGAAAGATAATAGACTTCTTTCGAAACTAGGATAAAGTAGTAAAAATAGTAATTTTGAGGTAAGGAGAAATGAAGTATGAAATAGTGAAAGAGCTCGATAAAGGGGAGTTTCGTCGACTAACAGGAGTAAAGAGATCAACATTTAACAAAATGGTAGGGATTTTATGTGAAGAGAATAAAAAAAAGAAAGCCAAAGGAGGAAGGAAAAATAAGCTAAACGAGGAGAATATGCTGCTCATGGTATTAGAATACTTACGAGAATACCGTACATATTTTCACATAAGTCAAAGTTATGGAGTAAGTGAAAGTACGGCATATAAAACTGTAAAATGGGTAGAGGATACTCTAATACAACACCCAGATTTCGCATTGCCAGGACGAAAAGAACTCCTAAAAAGCGACGTGGAATATAAGATTCTGGTGATTGATGCAACGGAAACACCTGTAGAGAGACCAAAAAAAAGCAGAAAAGATTTTATTCAGGAAAGAAGAAAAAACATACGCTAAAAACCCAAATAATTGCAGAAAAGAAGAGCAAGAAAATTATTTGTACGTCATTTTCAAACGGGAGAAAGCATGACTTTCGGCTTTTCAAGGAGTCAAAAGTGCATGTATCAGAAGGTATAAAAGTTTTAGCCGATGCTGGCTATAGAGGTTTTCAGAAAATTCACAAAAATGTCGAGTTGCCACACAGAAGGATGAAAAAGAGTCCCTTAATTAAGGAAAAAAAGGTAGAAAATCGGGAGCTAGCAAGCAAAAGAGTAGTAGTTGAGAATGTAATTGGTCTGTTAAAAAGATTCAAAATTATTGCAGACAGATACCGCAATCGGAGAAAACGTTTTGGCTTAAGATTCAATTTTATAGCAGGAATTCACAATTTTGAGCTGTCTATATGAGTTTCGAAAGAGGTCTAATGAAAGTCTGCAAGCACAAATAATAGAACTTAAGAGTAGGTTAAAGGACAAGGAGGATAAATTAATTGAATTGAATCAACAATGGCAAGCTAGCAAATTAGTGGCTTTACTTAAATCACAGACTGATAAATTGTGTCAGGCTAAAGACAAAAATACTGAATTAGAAAATAAAGTCAGTGACTTAGGTCATGAAAACAAAGCTCTACGATTAAGTGTGAATACATTGACTGCTCAATTGGGTGAAATGGAGAACTTGGGGAAGCAATTACAAAGTGTTCAAGAATCTAAACAACAATTGGAGAGGGTTTATCTAAGCTTCGTGGGAATGAGAATTGCGATAAATTTTTATCTGATAAAAATAAAGAGTTGAAAAAAAGTTTTTCTGAATTTGAAAAGAAACACTTTTGCCATAACGTGCTTAATGAAACTATAAAGTCTCTATCAAATCAAGATGATGGCAAATTTGAAAGCAGTAAGCTGCTTGAATTATTAGAAAGTAATTTGAAACAATCCGCAAGGGAGATCATAGAAGCTAAGGTTAAAGAAGTTGTCAACGAACATTGTAACATTGGAAAAAATATGGGTAAAGAACTACGAGATGACACGTTAAAAGCCAAGTTGTCACCTTCTGTTAGAAAATGCGTAAAAAAATTAGAATTTAACAAACAAGAAGGGGTAAATAAGATTGTAGACTCTATCTTGCACAGCTTTAATAGCAAGAATAATAATAATAACGACTCAGGAGAATTGCTTAAAGAAATTGTTACAGGAAAATTAACAGAGGCTAAAATGAAATGTTTTTCAAATAAGATTCAAGAGTTACAACTGGCATTAAGCATAAGAGCCTGTCTTGAAAAGAAATGAGAAAGAGAATATGATGAGATAAGTAAAAAATAGTAGGTAAAAATGTATCCAAGTGATATAAGTGACAAAGAATGGGAAATTTTGGAGCCAAGTGTTGCACAAGGTGCAGTAGGACGGCCAAGAAAGCACAATATTAGAACAATTATTAATGCAATAAGATACATAATGAAAGGTGGTTGCCAGTGGAGAATGCTGCCAAAAGATTTTCCGCCATGGAAAACGGTGTATGATTATTTTCTCAGGTGGCGTAATAGTGGCAAATTGGAAGAAATACACGATATGTTAGTAAAAAAGGTAAGAAAAATGGTTGGCAAAAATGAAATACCTTCGGTAGGAATAATTGACAGTCAATCAGTGAAAACCACTCAAAAAGGGGATCCAGAGGATATGATGCTGGCAAGAAAATAAAGGGTAGAAAACGTCACATCATTGTGGATACAATAGGCCTAATTATTACAGCTGATGTTCATAGTGCAGGCATTCAAGATCGTGATGGTGCTCTAAATCTTTTTACTCAAGCTAAACGAAAAGCTTCAACGCTACAAAGGTTTCTCGCTGATCAGGGATATATTGGTAAATTGCAAAATTACTGTTTATTGAAAACAGGATGTTTATTGACGATTACTAAAAAAGCAGCTGATGCTGTAGGATTTCAAGTTATTCCTAAACGGTGGATTGTTGAAAGAACTTTTGCTTGGCTTTCCAATTTTAGACGTATGAGCAAGGATTATGAGCATTCTCCTCTTACTTCAAAAACTAATATCTCCTTTAATATGATTACTATTATGCTTGCTAAATTAGCTGCTTAGTTCCTTTCAAGACAGGTTCTAAGATGTATGGTCCCAGAGTGTGATGGTGTGGATTTAGTATAAATAATTCTGGAGACTGTGTCCACTGATAACATATAAATTCATAAGGAGTAAGACCCTTAAGAGTTTTGAGTCTCTTTGCATAATTATAAGCCATAACAAAGTTATAAAGGTGTTCTTTAAGTTGCTGGTGCGATTGATAGTAATACTTCTTAACTGTAGCATCCTTTAAAGTTTTATTCATACGCTCGACTTGCCCATTCGTCCAAGGATGGCTAACTTTTGTCAAACGATGTTCAATAACATTCCCTTCGCAAACTCTATCAAATATATGTTGGAAAGCATACTTATGACGCTTCTGGTTTGTAAATTGTATACCGTTATCTGTCAAAATAGTATGGATTTTATACGGTAAAATTCTAATCAAATTACGTAAGAACTCAGCAGCTATGGGTTTTGTAGCACTGTTACGCAACTCAACATAGGTAAATTTGGATGTCCTATCAATAGCAACAAACAAATGTAATTTGCCCTCCTCAGTTCTAACTTCAGCAATATCAATATGAAAGTAACCGATAGGATATTGTTTGAATTTCTTTTTTGACTTAACTTCTCCATCAACAGTTGGTAATCTGCTAATGTTGTGTCTTTGTAAACAACGATGCAAGCTAGAGCGAGTCAAATGCGGAATTGTAGACTGCAGAGCGTAAAGGCAATCATCTAGTGGCAGTAGTGTATACTTGCGAAATGTAACTATTATAGCTTCCTCTTCTAGCGTTAAAACAGTCGATCTTGGACGCTTTGGACCCATATCAGCATCTTTCGTAAATGAACGTTTTCTCCACTTAATAATAGTTTTTGGATTAAGGTTATAATGCTTGGAGAGTTTTGCTATGCTCTCTTTTCTATTTTGTATTGCTCTACGAATCGTCTGTGTTGTTTTGGCGCACCCATGCAATATTTGTCCCATAACTCCTCCTTTGATGGTATTTTTTTCTCATATTTTATCATACCATCACACTCTGGGACTGTACATCTAAGAGCCTGTCTTGAAAAGAAATGAGAAAGAGAATATGATGAGATAAGTAAAAAATAGTAGGTAAAAATGTATCCAAGTGATATAAGTGACAAAGAATGGGAAATTTTGGAGCCAAGTGTTGCACAAGGTGCAGTAGGACGGCCAAGAAAGCACAATATTAGAACAATTATTAATGCAATAAGATACATAATGAAAGGTGGTTGCCAGTGGAGAATGCTGCCAAAAGATTTTCCGCCATGGAAAACGGTGTATGATTATTTTCTCAGGTGGCGTAATAGTGGCAAATTGGAAGAAATACACGATATGTTAGTAAAAAAGGTAAGAAAAATGGTTGGCAAAAATGAAATACCTTCGGTAGGAATAATTGACAGTCAATCAGTGAAAACCACTCAAAAAGGGGATCCAGAGGATATGATGCTGGCAAGAAAATAAAGGGTAGAAAACGTCACATCATTGTGGATACAATAGGCCTAATTATTACAGCTGATGTTCATAGTGCAGGCATTCAAGATCGTGATGGTGCTCTAAATCTTTTTACTCAAGCTAAACGAAAAGCTTCAACGCTACAAAGGTTTCTCGCTGATCAGGGATATATTGGTAAATTGCAAAATTACTGTTTATTGAAAACAGGATGTTTATTGACGATTACTAAAAAAGCAGCTGATGCTGTAGGATTTCAAGTTATTCCTAAACGGTGGATTGTTGAAAGAACTTTTGCTTGGCTTTCCAATTTTAGACGTATGAGCAAGGATTATGAGCATTCTCCTCTTACTTCAAAAACTAATATCTCCTTTAATATGATTACTATTATGCTTGCTAAATTAGCTGCTTAGTTCCTTTCAAGACAGGTTCTAAGAGATAAATTTTTATCTCCAGATCAGGGAATGTGTAATCAAACTCAAGGAGGAGTAAACGAATATCAATTAACAGAAAAAGCTAAAAAAGAACATATACCTAATTCCTCTATGAGTTCCCCTAATATTGCAAGCATACATTCATTGAACAGTCAGAAAGCAGTTAGAATAGGCTCTTAGCATAAAGCACCAGCTCCTCTTTTGTTAAAGTGTAGGAGCTATCTTCCCAATGTTGTTTTAGCAATTCCAAGTTTCTACCTAAACTTTTTCCTGGCTGGTGACCTATACTTATTAAATCATCGCCAGATAAAGGAAATTTTGGAATATTGAATGTGTTAGCAAATGAAATGTATTCATCAACATTTTCTCCAGACTCAACACCACAAATTTTCACTAAATCACAATATAATTCTCTACCAAATAAAGATATGTATTTTTTTTGCTCTTTTTCTGAGAGTTCTGTTTTGATATCGTTGGATAGTAAAAATAGCAGCTTTTTCTTTTGCTTGTTTGAAAGACGTAAAAATTTGCTTACATATTCTCCAAGACTTAGCCTGTCATTTTTTTTAGTAGTCCTAAGGAGTAACGCTAATTTTACTAGTGCATCAGTGCCCAAAAGAAGTGGCGAAGACAGAATTTCGCATTTTACTTCTTTTGGGATAATCTTTTGCAAAACATCAGATTCTTGCATGCTCTTAAGTGTTGGAAAAGGATCATTGCACTCCAGCAATTCAAGTATTTCATCTCTTATTCTCTCTCCAGAGAGGTTTTGAATCATATGCGAATGCTTTTTGCATACGTTTAGTATTTCATCACTCAAATCTCCGACACATATTTTTGCATGAAAACGAAATGCTCTTAAAATACGTAGATAGTCTTCTTTAATTCTATCTTCAGCGTTGCCTATAAAGTTTAACCTTCGCGCTTTTAAGTCCTCTATACCACCAAAGTAGTCATATATATGGCCATGCTTATCTGCATACAGAGCATTAAATGTAAAGTCGCGCCTTGAAGCATCCGCTTGCCAATTATTGGTAAATTCTACTTTTGCATGCCTACCATCACATTTCACATCATGCCTTAGTGTTGTGATCTCAAAAGATCTTTGATTTAGAACCGCAGTGATAGTTCCATGTTTTAAGCCAGTTGGAATAGTTTTAATATTACGGAGTTTTAGCGCTTTAATCGTTTGATTGGGAAGCAAATTAGTAGCTAAATCGATGTCGTGGACATCACGCTGCAAAATTGAGTCTCTCACACACCCGCCGACAAGCCTAGCCTCACCACCAAATTCCTCTATGGCATCAATAATTAAACTAGTCTCATGGTCAACTTGCATTTAGGTTAGTACGTACTGCAAATTCATATTATATGAAATGCTTGCAAAAGCCCTATATAAAAATATACAGGGCTATGAAGATTTATTTTACACTTCCAATTATGATATTTGTTGTTGATGAAATGTTTTTTCTGTTCTTGATTCCTCCATACTACATCTTGGTAAACTTGAAGGGTTTTGCTCTTCAGAGCACTCTATGCGCTGCTTTATCTCACTAACGCACTGCTCTACAACATCACCAATTTTTCCATCAGCATTTTCTGCCAATAACTTATCAAATCCCTTTTCAACCTCTGCTCTCTCAGAGATATCCTTTGAAAGGTTACAATATTCTAAGATCTCGTCTAGCTGCAGTTTTTTTGCTAATAGGAAATCTTCTTGTTCTTGCTCTTGTTTAAGTTTGGTTTCCTCTTGCAGTTGTTTTGCTAAACTTTTATTTCTATCAAGCAATGGTTCGAAATGCAATCCGCTTTTGTTTATTATATGCACAATACTACTATCATCATAATCAACTTTATTGTATTCACCTGCACTTTTTGAACCTGAATTGTCTATTAATTCATGCAAAGACAGATCTTGGTTATCAACAGTCTGGTTCTCTATAACATGTAGCTTTACCTTATACTTTTCACAAAGTATTCTGCCTTCAACGTCAGGATCACCCCACCTACTGTTACGCATAATGTCTGCTGTATAATCATCTACAGTTTCACTACGGTGCTGGCCATTGTTATCATGACTATTGACAATTGCATTTGTAAACCACTTTGGTGGATTCTTTTGCGCAAATTCCCTACAATCATTTCTTAATTTTTCGGCAGTAACTTGCTCTCCTGTCTGTTGTTCTAGACTTTGCCTGAACGAGTCAAAAAAACAGCTTCCATTACCAATTGCTTGTCCTACATAGAAATTGTCAGGGTAAGGGTTACTATTTAAAAGAGTTATTTCTTGCCCTGAGATCCTGGGCCTTTTTATTCCAACCTCAACATCATGAAAGTCACTTGGTAGTTTCCGTTTCTTAGCTGTAGTCATAGTTTTACCTTAATTTAAGCTATATATTACTATACCAACAAAATTGTCAATAAGCGACTAATTAAGTATAGCAGAAATTTTTAAATTATGCAATAGTTATAATTTTACATAGCAAATATGAGTTTTAACTGCGGTATAGTTGGGTTACCAAACATAGGAAAATCAACCTTATTTAATGCGCTTACAGAGTCAAGTGCAGCCGAAGCTGCAAATTATCCTTTTTGCACAATCGAGCCAAATATAGGCAAGATTTCGATAAAAGATCAACGTTTGAAACAAATCGCAGCAATTGCAGGCTCAGAGAAGGTAATCTACAACCAATTAGAAGTTGTAGATATTGCAGGTCTGGTAAAGGGTGCGAGCAAAGGCGAAGGGCTTGGCAATAAATTTTTAAGCCATATCAGAGAAGTTGATGCCATCGTTCATCTGCTCAGGTGCTTTACGGATGACGATATCAGCCATATACACAGTAAAATAGATCCAATATCAGATGCTGAAGTGGTAGAAATGGAATTAATCCTAGCTGATATTGATAGCATAGAAAAAAGGCTTCCTCAATTGGAAAAGAAAGCAAAGCAAGGTGATAAAGAGCTAAAGAGACAACTTGAATTAATGCAAGAGGTATTAGCTACTTTAAAATTAGGTAAACCTGCAAGAAGTTTGGAGAATATCAATGAAGATGAGATGAAGTTGCTTCAATTGCTGACAACAAAGCCCGTTATGTACGTTTGCAATGTTGAAGATACAAATGTTATAACTGGCAATGAATTATCTAAAAAGGTAGAGAGGATGGCGGAGGAAAATAAAAGCAAATTTTATTGCATTTCAGCAAAACTCGAAGCAGATATTGCAAATCTTGATAGTGAAGAGGAAAAACAGAGTTTTTTATCAGAATTTGGCTTACAAGAATCAGGCCTTGATGGAGTAGCGCGTATTATGTATGAAGTGCTGAGTATGATAACTTTCTTTACTGTGGGCCCCAAAGAAGCACGGGCATGGCCAGTAAAAATAGGGTCAACAGCCGATAAAGCAGCAGGTGTAATCCACACTGATTTTGAGAAAGGCTTTATAAAAGCAGAGACAATAAGCTTTGCAGACTACATAAAGTATGGAAGTGAATCAGCTTGCAAAGACGCAGGAAAAATTCGCTTTGAAGGCAGAGATTATATCGTGCAAGATGGCGATATAATGCACTTTAGGTTTAATGTGTAGTTTATTATGCAGCCACTGATTTAAAGTTAAGTTTTCTGGATCCCAGTGTCTGGGCACTGGGATGACATCCTCCCTAGCGGAGATTGCTCTCAAATCACAATGTTCGTACAGTAAGCACTGACCACTTTGCTTCAATATTTGCGATGCCCCTGAACAGATACAAAAAATCTATTGTTTTTTTATAAATTAAATCCTAAGATGTACAGTCCCAGAGTGTGATGGTATGATAAAATATGAGAAAAAAATACCATCAAAGGAGGAGTTATGGGACAAATATTGCATGGGTGCGCCAAAACAACACAGACGATTCGTAGAGCAATACAAAATAGAAAAGAGAGCATAGCAAAACTCTCCAAGCATTATAACCTTAATCCAAAAACTATTATTAAGTGGAGAAAACGTTCATTTACGAAAGATGCTGATATGGGTCCAAAGCGTCCAAGATCGACTGTTTTAACGCTAGAAGAGGAAGCTATAATAGTTACATTTCGCAAGTATACACTACTGCCACTAGATGATTGCCTTTACGCTCTGCAGTCTACAATTCCGCATTTGACTCGCTCTAGCTTGCATCGTTGTTTACAAAGACACAACATTAGCAGATTACCAACTGTTGATGGAGAAGTTAAGTCAAAAAAGAAATTCAAACAATATCCTATCGGTTACTTTCATATTGATATTGCTGAAGTTAGAACTGAGGAGGGCAAATTACATTTGTTTGTTGCTATTGATAGGACATCCAAATTTACCTATGTTGAGTTGCGTAACAGTGCTACAAAACCCATAGCTGCTGAGTTCTTACGTAATTTGATTAGAATTTTACCGTATAAAATCCATACTATTTTGACAGATAACGGTATACAATTTACAAACCAGAAGCGTCATAAGTATGCTTTCCAACATATATTTGATAGAGTTTGCGAAGGGAATGTTATTGAACATCGTTTGACAAAAGTTAGCCATCCTTGGACGAATGGGCAAGTCGAGCGTATGAATAAAACTTTAAAGGATGCTACAGTTAAGAAGTATTACTATCAATCGCACCAGCAACTTAAAGAACACCTTTATAACTTTGTTATGGCTTATAATTATGCAAAGAGACTCAAAACTCTTAAGGGTCTTACTCCTTATGAATTTATATGTTATCAGTGGACACAGTCTCCAGAATTATTTATACTAAATCCACACCATCACACTCTGGGACCATACATCTAAGGCATTTTTTACTGTAGATTAATCATTTGATTATAGTATCATTTTAATTAAGCTTATGCTTGGGGTATTTATGAAGAATATTTTATATTTTATATTATTAGCTGTCGTATTCGGATCACCCATCCTGTTTGCCGTAGAGCAGCTTGAAGAAAAGAAAATTGAATCAGTTCATAAAAACGAAAATGTAGGTGTAAGGAAGCAAGATAGCACAAATCAAAAAGATGAGTTAAAAAGCAACGTCGATGCTAAACAAACACAAGAGGCTGAGAGCAAAAGATTAGACGGCACTACCGATAAAGAGAAACTGCAACACAACGAGAACAAAGCTTTCGTGGTTGAAAAAACTATAAGTGAAGGTGAAAGGATTGATAAAGATTTGCCAAATGACCAGC
Source organism: Wolbachia endosymbiont of Wiebesia pumilae (assembly GCF_017869285.1). NCBI lineage: Bacteria > Pseudomonadati > Pseudomonadota > Alphaproteobacteria > Rickettsiales > Anaplasmataceae > Wolbachia > Wolbachia endosymbiont of Wiebesia pumilae. The sequence goes on along the minus strand of NZ_CP054557.1, from coordinate 174,106 downwards.
TAGAAGGAAGCACAGACAAATTTGCTCAAAATTTACCAAATGTGGCCAATAAAGAAGTGAATAAAGATTTGAAACCAGAGCCTTTGCCTTTAAGTGCTGATTTAAATGAGAATACAGCTAACCCGCAAAAAAATCTACAAGCTGATCAGAAGATTGATATAAAAGATAATGAACTTTCAAAAAGTGATGCGAGTCAATTATTAGAGGGAAAAAAAGAAAAAGTAGAGAATCAGTCTGAAGAAAAAAAAGTGAAAGAAACAAACAGTAATTCCAAGGACCGCAATAGAGTAAAACCTATAACTAAAAAAGATGAAGAAGAGCAAAGTGAAAAGAAAAGTTTACAAAAATGGACAAAGCTAAACAGAGAACCAATAAAAGAATGGGGTCATAAAGACATACAAAGCAAGTCAATATATAAACGACAATATGATAGCCTTAATGAGCATCTTCCTACAACTGTGTTTATTGATGATTACAGTAAGCAATTTTTTTACTGCATTAAGAAGAACAACTTAACTTGCTTAAGAGGAGTAATAAGTAAGCTAGAAAAAATTGGATTAACAATTCAAGAGATACTAAGGTTTAGAAATAAATTGGGTGATACTCCTCTCATTTATTCAGTTAAACAAGGTGAGGTAGACATAGTGCGCTTTCTCTTATTACAAGGTGCTGATCTTAGAGTAGTTAACAATAATTTTCAATCCCCAATTGATATAGCAATCGAAAAAAAGCAGATCAATATAATAAATGCGATTGCCGAAATGATGCCACATCTTTTGGAGGATAGAAAAATAGACAATAAAGAAAGCTCAGCAATGTACGATTGGGCTGTGAAAACGAAAGAAATACAGTGCGATAAGCAAGATGATTAGATTTTTGATATTAATTTTAGTTGGTCATTTATGTTATGGAAACGAAACAAATGATGAAAAAAATCAGATTAGTGATTTTTTAAACGCTTTGCGTGATGCAAAATACGTATCTTACAGTAAAAAAGACTTTGCTGAATTTTTGGTGCAGTGCCACAAAGAGGGCGTGCCAGAAGATTTTAAGAAAGGTTTTGGTTCTAACTTAAATGGAGCTAATTTTAACCAACTGTACCTAAGTAAATCTGTTTTTGATGGAGTAAGTCTGATTGGTGCCGATTTTTCTAACACCGATTTATCCGATGTGTCTTTCATTGATGTTGATTTACGTGGTGCTAATTTTTCCAATGCTAATTTACATGGCATTAAAATAAAAGGTACAAATTTGAGTTTTACAAAATTTGTTTCTGCAAACTTAACAGATATCGTATTTGATCAGTCTAATGTTAGTTATGCTGATTTTATCAGTTCCGATCTCAAAAAAGTAAGTATGCACAACGTAATTGGTTTGCATACTAATTTCTCGAATGTGAAAATGAATTTCTCCAACTTATCAAACTCGAATGTTAGCCACGTAAATTTTAGTGATAGTGAAATAAACGATACTGTTATGCAGAAAAACAACCTTGATAATGCAAGTTTCTTTGGAGTGGATGCATATAAATTAAAGATACAATTTTCTTCATTAAAAAATGCTAACATATATGGTGCAGAGTTAAAAGAATCAGACTTTACAGGTAGCAATCTTTCCGATGCTTGCCTTAATTCTTCTATCATAATTAACAGTAACTTCGACGAAACTGATTTAAGCAACACACAAATTTCCTATGTGAATGACGATAATTCAAGTTTTGTTCAATCTATACTAAATGGTTCCAAGATAAAACATGCATATGTTTCTGAAGCAAATCTTCATGATGCTGATTTATCCAATATTGATTTTAGTTTTAGTGAACTGCATCAAGTTAATGTCTCTAATGCTGACATTCGTCACGGAAAGTTTCATAATACTAAAGTTGCAAATTCTAACATGAATGGCTCATTTTTTGACCATTCACTATTCACCTATGTGAAGATAGAAGATTCAGACCTTTCTACAACTTCAATGTATAAGATAAAAATCCAAGACTCTCAAGTTTATAACAGTACACTTTCTCGCCATAATATTGATTCCAGTGAAATAGAAAATTCAACATTCTTTAATTTATTAGCTGATAATTCGAGCTGGTCCAATTTAAAAGTAACTAATTCAAATTTTATTGAAAGCGATTTCAGATCTTCTTTGCTTCACGCTAATGCCTTTAGGAAAACTAGCTTTTTTCTTAGCAATTTGAGTAATTCAACAATTAGTGATATGTCTTTTCTCTCTTCAAGCATATATAAAAGTTCAGTTGTTGATGCTCACTTAACAGGTTGCAAATTTGATAATTCAATTTTGATTGACAATAAAGGACAGAAAAAACTTGCAGGTTCAGAAAATGCTATAACTTCGATTAAAGATTTGCAAGAGAAAATATCACAGGGTGAAAAATTTAATGTAAATTATTCTTACTTTGAATTTAAGAATATGAATTTAGAAAATGCCGATTTTTCTAATTCAACATTGAGTAGAGCAAAGTTTGTAAACGTTAATTTGAATAAGGCAAATTTTGAAAAGACCGATTTGCGCTATACTGTCTTTGATAACTCTTCTCTTATTGGCACCAACTTATCAAATTCTAATTTAGAAGGTTCTAGCTTTTTAAACTCTGATCCAAAAAGCACCATGTTAAAAAATGCAAAGAAAAATGACCGTAAAAAGTGAGGGCGTATTATTGGTTCTATCCTCCCCTTCTGGAGCTGGAAAAACTACTATATCAGCAAAATTACTTGAGCAATCAACTAATTTAGTTAGGTCTGTTTCTATGACTACACGCAAGCCTCGCCCCGGCGAAAGAAATGGAAAAGACTATTTTTTCGTTACCGAAGAAAAATTTCACGAGTTATGCAAAGCTGGCCAAATGCTTGAATACGCCAAAGTTTTTGAGAATTTTTATGGTATACCAAGAAATTTTATAGAGCAAAACTTAAGCAATGGAATAAGCGTTTTACTCAGCATAGACTGGCAAGGAGCATTTCACTTATTCAAGCTCATGAGAAAAAAAGTTGTAAGTGTTTTTATACTTCCCCCTTCAATGGAAGAGCTTAGGTTGCGTTTGCAAAAGCGTAATAGTGATGATGCAAGCGAAATAGAGCGCAGATTAGCCGAAGCTCAAAAAGAGATAAGCAAACGTGATAAATATGATTATGTAATAATCAATGATGATATTGATAAAAGTGTAGAAGAGATAAGCTCCATACTAAATAAAGAAAGACTTAAAAAATCAGAAGAAAAACCAAGCCTGGAAGATTTATAAAAAATCAATTTGGATATTTGCAGCTGTAGTTTCTTATCCTATTTTAGCCAATAGCACATTTCACAGTTTAGCTATATTTATTATTTTTTAAGATTAAATGGTTAAAATAGTAGCAACTGTTCAAGTGAGGATTTGACTATGACAACAGATTTTCTAATAGAAACTAGTTTTCTGCCTTTCCACCTATACATATACAACGTTTAGCTCAATTTAAAAGTCAAACTTCTTGGTTGTTAGTTTAGTGCTGACAACTTAAATAGCTTTTAATATTGAGGTTTTAGTATGGGTATAGATATAACTGCACTAACTACTAATGCAGATAAATTAGGTGAATGCATAGATAAAAATAAAAAGCAAGAGCAGGATAGAAAAGACGAACAATTATATGGCATTATAGAGAGAAAGGTAAAAAAAGAAGAACACAAGCGTGAAAAACCAAGAGGTCAAGATGGAACCCTCAAGAAGTGTAAAAGGTTATTTGAGGAAGGTGCTAGCTCTGAAGTACTAACTAAATTAGAAGAATCACTTAGAGAACAAGAAAAATATTATAAGTATTATGTCCAATGCTTTCTTCCGGTATTGAATAGAAAAATATCGAAAGAACTAGACCCTATAAAAAAAGAGGAAATAGGACAAGCAATTTCAGAAATTACTTATAATAGCAGATATTGTTTTACCCACAACCGTAGGGACAGCGAAACAGAGAGTGGCTACGGCAGTGATGTTGAAGATGATCATGAAGTAGAAATAAGCAACGAAATAACAAATAACAATGCTCTACTACTAAAAGCGATCAAAAATGGAAATAACAGGAAATTTAGAAAATATCTAAAAGATTGTACGGATATTAGCAGCATAAAAGCTGAAGAAGGGAAAAATATTTTACACCTCATTGCGTCGTTGGAAAAGAAACAGAAATGCAAGTTTCTGGGTACCCTAATAAAAACGGTCACCAAGGAAGATTTAGCACAACTTGTTGATAGTGAAAATCAGGACGAAAAAACTCCTCTTCAGGTGGCACTAATTAACAAGATAACAAAAGAAAAACATGAGTCTCATACAATCCAAGATAACGATAACACACTTAAGTTTCTTACAAAATTGTTAGAGCATGGGGCCAGCTCTGATAATTTAGGATTATCTACAAAAAAATTACAAGACTTAAAAGAAGAGCAAAAGACATACTATCGTAATTTCTTAGAAAAATTAGCAGAGCAAGGAAAGAACTCTAAATTAAAGCCAGAAATAAAAATCAATACAGAAGCAAAAATTAAAGAAATTATACCACGTACCATAAATACTCCAGATAGTAATGATAATTATCAATTACATTTAGCAATTAAAAATAATGATAAAGAACTTTTTAAAGAACTATTGCAAAAAGGGGCAGATATTAGCCTTAAAGACACAGATGATAATAATGCTTTACACTTGATTGTTAAACCTGAAACAAAACAAAAACTTAAACTTCTCCATATATTGCTAGAAGCAAGCCAAAAAGAACAATTTATAAAAGCTGTAAATGATAAAAAAGAAGGGCAAACACCGCTCCACCAGGTACTCCAGTGCATACAAGAGAAGAGTGAGAACCGATCACTTAAGAAATTTGAGAAAACTAAGAGATATAAAACCCTAGAGCTATTACTACAAAACGGTGCAGATATTACTGTGCAAGATAAAGATGAAAAAAATGCTCTGCACTATATTGCTTCATTCAAAGGAGAACAAAAAGTTGCATGTTTGAAGTTGACTTTAGGTAAGGATGAATTTAGTAAGGCTATAAATGCTGTTAACGGGAAAGAGCAAACACCGCTCCATCAGGTACTCCAGCGCATACAAGAAAAGAGTAAAGAACCTTCATTGAAAAATAAAATAAAGAATGTAATAAAAAAAGAATTTAAGGATACTGGCAGGTATAAAACCTTAGAGTTATTTCTACAAAACGGTGCAGATATTACTGTGCAAGATAAAGATGAAAAAAATGCTCTGCACTATATTGCTTTATTCGAAGGAAAACAAAAAGTTACATGCTTGAAATTAATATTAGGTTTAGTAAAAGAAAGAAAAATATCTGAAGATCAATTAAGAGAGGCTGTGAATGCACCTAATGGAGAAGGGAACACACCCCTAGAATTGGCATTAAAGAAAAAAGCAGAAAAAAGAAGTATCGAACACCTATTGCAAGGAACAATTTTTGATACAGCAACTGCTTATGACAATACAACAAAATTTTGTACAATGCTGCTAGAAATAGGCGCTGATCCCTGTTCTCTGGAGCTGAAAGATCCAAAATTCCATACTAAAAAGTACTATTTAACTTTACGAGATCTAAAAGATTATTCAGGGACTCCACAGAAAGCACAGGAGAAAGCTAAAGAACTAAAAGAGAAGCTTGAAGAAAAATACCACTGTAAAACTGCTTCAAAAAAATGCAAGTCTGGCATTAAAGAAGCAGGTTCTGGTATAAAAAAAGGAGTATCTGCTGTAGCAGGATTCATAGATCCAGCAAAAAGGACCCGCGAACTGTTAGCAATCACGATAACGATTACTGTTATTGCAATGGTAACATTTGCTTTCTTTCAGGGTCAAATGGCAATTGGAGCAGCCATTCCTATCATAGCTACTGCTGGAGTTATATGTCTTACTTTAACTTTAGGATTTAGTGGTATTAAGAAATTTTTTGAAAAATCAACCAACAAAGCACAGGACATATTTAACGACAAAAACCGCTCTAATTCAACAACAGAGCAGAATCAAGCTTCGAAGAACCCTATTGACAATGATCAACAGAATTTAGGAAATGATTCTGAAGACCTAGCAGCAAAAAGACAACAAAATCAATCAGAGCATACAGAAAACCCAGCTACCAAAATGAGCGATGTATCAATAATGAACTCGTTGAAAAATTGTGTAGGGATAGTGTAACTAGTAAACCCTCTTCTCTGGCGCTATGAAATCAATCTCACCGCTCAGAGTTTTTTCAGCCACTTTTTTATAATCAATTTTTACGTCAATTTGCCCTTTCTTTTCTTCAAGCCACGCTATAGTGTGCTTCATCCAGTTTTTGTCATCACGTTCAGGAAAGTCTTCACGAGCATGGGCACCTCTGCTTTCCTCGCGATTAGCTGCGCATTCCATGGTAATAACCGCTTGTGGGATCATGTTAGCAAGCTCCAGTGCTTCAACTAAATCACTATTCCACATCATACTTCGATCCTCAAGTGAAATATCAGGCATCATTTTTGCTACCTTTTTTATAGCTTTTTTGCCTTCTTCTAAAACTTCAGCAACACGGAACACTGATGCGTACTTTTGCATAGTGTTCTGCATTTCACTGCGTATTTTTGCTACTTTTAGCCCACCGGAAGCAAATCGCATTTTATTGAATCTATCTACTATCCAGTCTGTGCAGTCTGAATGCAATTTTTTATGTGGTGTACCGGATTTTAGTTTCTCTCTTGCTCTGAGCGCTGCAGCTCTGCCAAAAACCACAAGATCAAGAAGCGAGTTAGAACCAAGTCGATTTGCACCATGCACAGAGACGCACGCAGCTTCTCCAATTGCAAATATTCCATCTACCACTTCTTCCTTACCTTGCTTCAGCGTGATCACTTCTCCATGATAATTGGTTGGAATGCCACCCATGTTATAGTGAACAGTCGGAATGACCGGTATTGGATCTTTAGTAACATCAACTCCTGCAAAGGTCTTTGCGGTTTCGCTAATGCCCGGCAATCTGAGTTTTATTACTTCCGGATCAAGATGCGCTATAGTTAAATACATGTGATCTTTTTTAGGTCCAACTCCCCTTCCCTCTCTAATTTCAATTGTTATTGCACGACTTACCACATCACGGGAAGCTAAATCTTTTGCTTTTGGTGCGTAACGTTCCATAAACTTCTCGCCCTGAGAGTTAACAAGGTATCCCCCTTCGCCACGGCATCCTTCTGTCATCAAGCACCCTGAGCCATATATTCCTGTCGGATGAAATTGCACAAATTCCATATCTTCAAGTGGTAATCCAGCTCTTACTACCATGCCATTACCATCACCTGTGCAGGTATGCGCACTTGTTGCAGAGAAATAAACACGTCCATATCCACCTGTTGCTAACACCACTCTATGCGCACGAAATCTATGTAATGTGCCGTCGCATAGCGACCAAGCAAGAACTCCGCAGCATGTTTCGCTATCCATAATTAAATCAATCACAAAGTATTCAACAAAAAATTCAGCGTTGAATTTAAGACACTGCTGATATAGAGTGTGAAGGATTGCGTGCCCAGTCTTATCTGCTGCCGCACAAGTGCGCTGCGCTGATTTTCCTTTACCAAAGTGAGTTGTCATTCCACCAAAGGAACGCTGGTATATTTTGCCATCTTCTGTACGAGAAAAAGGTACGCCAAAATTTTCAAGTTCAATAACAGCTTTAGCAGCGTTTTTACACATATATTCTATTGCATCTTGATCACCAAGCCAGTCTGAACCTTTTATTGTGTCATATGCATGCCAGCGCCAATCGTCTTCACCGATATTACCTAAAGCTGCACTAATTCCGCCTTGTGCTGCAACTGTATGACTTCGTGTAGGGAAAATTTTAGAAATGCAGGCAACTGAAAAATTAGTTGCAGCCATCCCAAGCGTTGCTCTGAGCCCTGCTCCACCTGCACCTACTACTACCACGTCATACTCATGTTCTATGATCTCATACGCTGACTTATCCATATTTACTTATTTTATCATTACAGGCTTATGATATCACAGAAGTAGAAAAAATCTATACAAGTTTTCTATAGTTAAGACGTCATGCCGCCGCGGCGCTAACAAGTAGCGGGATGACAGCAATCCTACGTCATACCGCCGCAGTATCTCAGCCACTAACACGTAGCGGGATGACGAGCTTATTGTCATGCCGCCGCGAACCGTCATACCGCCACGAACCGTCATACCGCGATTCATTCGCGGTATCTCTAGATCCCGCTAACAAGCAGCGGGATGACGATTGTCGTTTAGCTATAAATATTAAGAAATTTACCAAACGAAAAAAAAGGCAAAAGAAGCCCCGTGGTTATTATCCGCTTTAAAATATTGGCGTTTTTTATGTTTTAAACGCTTGACAAGCGAAATTCAGCTGCTTTTAATTGCAACTAACTTACGCTGCAAATGTTTAAGAAATTTACTAAGCAGAAAAAAAGACAAAGAATCCCCGAGTTAGCTAGTCTTTTACTATCTCTGTCGAGTATTGGCATTTTTTGATGTCTTGTAACGCTTTATAAGCGCGTTCAGCTTATTTAGATAAAAATCTAGATGTAGATGAAGTTTTGTAAAGACATACAGTATCTATATACTGCAAAAAATTGAACATAAGACGCCGATACATTAAGTAATCCTTACCTTTTAATCTGCAGATTGGCGAAAGCAAATACAATAGCTTCAGTTTCATGATAAGGGGGCTGGCGAAGGATGTCAAGTAATTTTCTTATTTCATTTAAATTGCTTGTAACCTTCTTATACACTCATCTTTACCAAGAATCACCATGATATCAATGATTCCAGGTGCATCCATTACTCCAGTTATAGGGGCGCGTAATGAGTGGTATACATCGCTTATTTTCATATCGTGCAATTTTGCACATTCCTTGATCTGAGAAGATAAAAAACCCTTATTCCAATTTTCATCACCGATCTTTGACAGAAATGACGCGAGTAACTTGATTATATCGAGGTTAGATTTGACAATTTGCTCAGCCTCTTCACTTAAATCAAGTGGCGGATCTTGAATATAAAATTTTGCTAAATCCAATAATTCGGTCAGGTAGTTTGCTCTTTTTTTTAGCTCTGTCAGTCCCTGCAGTAAATAGCCCTTTTTTTTGTCAGTTAGAGTATTTTCTCTAAGCATTAGAGTCAGAATATCTTCATTGCTCATATTACTAATATAGTGGTTATTCAAATGCTCCAGTTTTTTGAAATCGAGCCGTGCAGGTGAACGACCAATACTTTCTAAATTAAACCACTCTATTGCTTGCTCATCGCTAATAATCTCATCGTTGCCGTGACTCCAGCCAAGTCTCAGCAAGTAATTACGCATCGCTTTTGGCAATATTCCCATCTTTTCATAATCGCAAACGCTTGTGGCACCATGCCTTTTGGATAGCTTATTCCCATCTTCCCCATGGATAAGCGGCACATGTGCAAAGCGTGGAATGTCAAAATCAAGAGCCTGGTATATTAGCAGATGTTTAAAGGTATTAGTGAGATGGTCAGAACCACGTATTATATCAGTTATTCCAGCATCATGATCGTCAACTACCACGGCAAAAATATATGTTGGAGTGTTATCAGAGCGTAAGATCACTATATCATCAAGCTGGTCGCTATTTACTTTGATTTGGCCGTATATTTTGTCATCAATGACGATCTCTTGCGAATCTGGCACTTTAAAGCGGACAACTGACCTCACACCCGATGTCATTCCAGCGCGTGACCACATATTTTTCCAGTGTCGGCTACTTGGATGACAAGAAGGAGGTTTTGTAGTACATTTATGCTTGTATATCTTGCCCTCTTCTCTTGCTTTTGCCTTCTTTTTTGCAACTTCATCTTCAGGGCAGTAACAGTGATACGCCCTACCCTTTTCAACTAAAAGGTTTGCTACTTCTTTATGCCACTCTATTCTTTTTGACTGATATACTATTTCCCCATCATAGCTCATACCGAGCCATCTTAGCCCTTCTATAATTGCATCAATTGCTTCTTGTGTTGAACGTTTTCTGTCGGTGTCCTCAATTCTTAGCAAAAACCTGCCACCATGATGCTTTGCATAGAGCCAATTAAATAACGCAGTACGAGCTCCTCCAATGTGCAAAAATCCTGTTGGTGATGGAGCAAATCTCGTGACTATACCTGGCATATTTGTCTGTTACAGTAATGTAAATGATGATAGCTAAAATTTATGTTTGTAACAATTTAGAATTTATTTGTTCTGAGAGATAAAATTTACTTGTTTTTCATAAATTGTGTTGTATAATTTAGTATTGGTTGAATATAGCGAGGTGAGTTATGGATGGACCTGTAGATATAGCAAAATTGCTTTCAGATAATGAAGCTAATATCAATTGGCGTTACACCGGCCCTTTTGATAAAACAAAACAAAGAGTACAGGCAGGTAATCTCCTGCATTTAGCTGCAAGAATACAAAACAAAGGTAAATTTGTAGACATTTGTAAGAAGAACATTGCTTCTGTAACTGCGCATAATGAATATGGAGATAATCCATTTCATGAAGCAGCAAGAAGTGGAATTTTGCTGCCTGCAGTACAAGAGATTGTGAATGACTTAGAGAAGGAAGCTAATAACAAAATTACGAAAGCAGAAGAAGCTGGAGATCGGAAAGAAGTAAGCAGATTGAAAGAGGAACTCAAATGTAATAAAAAATATATTAAAGATGCGCTCTGCAGTAAAGGCTATGCTTTTAATAAGAAGAGGGAAACTCCTCTTTATTACTTAAATGCTGCACAACAGAAAGAAATTAAGCAAATCGCAGGCATAAAAGACAGCTTTATATGTAACCAGAAGTTTCACCTGTGCTTATATATAATAGGAGCGATAGCATGTATCGCTGCTTTATGTTTGTCTTTATACTTTTTATTTTTAGTTTCTCAATCTTTTGCACTAAGCTCGATGGTTGCAATAGCTTCTGGCGGAGTCACATACCTGTCAGTTAAAGCATGTAGCGAGATACATGCCTTGCATAACGAAAGCACTTTAGTGGAAAATGCTAATGTACAACTTGCAGGAGAAAGTTTAGGTGTTTGATGAAGCTAGAAATTACTTGCAGGCAATGATATAGAAATTTACTTTCTTAACTTCAGAAAGTATACTCATACGATGATAGAAAAGAAGTACAGTAAGATTTTAATAGCAAACAGAGGAGAGGTTGCCTGCAGGATTATCAGAACTGCCCATAAGATGGGTATATCTTGTGTGTGCATATACTCGGATGCAGATGTAAATTCTGTGCATGTAAGACAAGCAGATGAGTCAAGATATATCGGCCCTTCGCCATCTTGCCTCAGTTATTTAAACATTGAAAAAATATGTGAAGTAGCAGTTGAAACAGGTGCTGAGGCAGTTCATCCTGGCTATGGTTTTTTAGCAGAGAATCCAGATTTTCCACGTGCTCTTCAAAAACATAATATAGACTTCATCGGTCCCAGTGCAGAAACAATAGAAGTTACAGCCAACAAAATAACAGCAAAAGAAGCTGCAAGAAAAGCTGGAGTGAATGTAGTGCCAGGATATATGGGTAAGATCAGCGATGCTGACCACGCAGCTCAAGTTGCTAAAGAGGTCGGTTTTCCCGTTATGCTCAAAGCTGCATCAGGCGGTGGTGGCAAAGGAATGCGAATTGTAAACTCCAAAAAAGAAATTAAACTAGCATTTACATCAGCCACAAATGAAGCAGAGAAAAGTTTTAAGGATGGCAGTATCTTTATAGAGAAATATATAGAGTTGCCAAGACATATTGAAATACAAATCATAGCAGATAAATATGGCAATATAGTTTGTCTTGGAGAAAGAGAATGCTCGATACAAAGGAATAATCAGAAAATAATAGAAGAAACGCCAAGTCCATTCATTAGTGAAGAAGTAAGACAAAAAATGTATGTTCAATGTGTTTCTCTGGCAAAGCAAGTTGGCTATTTTTCAGCAGGCACTGTTGAGTTTGTTGTAGATAAAGACCAAAACTTCTATTTTCTTGAGGTAAATACGAGATTGCAAGTTGAGCATCCAGTAACAGAATTTATAACTGGAATAGACATAGTAGAAGAAATGATTAGAACTTCCTGTGGAGAGAAATTGAGATTCAATCAGGATGATATTAAACTTACTGGTTCTGCAATAGAAAGTAGAATTTGCGCTGAAGACCCATCGAAGAAATTTTTCCCTTCCAGCGGAAGAATAAAATATTACGATAAACCGGGTGAAAATGATTATGTAAGAATAGATGATGGAGTTGCTGCAGGTTCAGAAATTAGCATGTTCTATGATTCGATGATTGCCAAAGTGATAACATATGGAAAAGATAGAGTAGAAGCGATCAGCAGAATGCAAAAAGCATTGTCTGAATGCTATATAGAAGGAGTAACAAATAATATAGAATTTCTAGAATCCATCTTCCATCACCCAAATTTTATCGCAGCAAAGCTCCATACGAGATTCATTCCAGATCATTACCCTAGTGGGTTTCACGGCGATTTTGTTACAGAGGAGTATATTAAAATATTTATTTTCACTGCGTTATATGTTCATTTGGAAAATGAAGAAAGGTACCATCATAAAGCAGTGAATGAAACATCTCAGGTGTCATTCCAGTGCGTGACACTGGAATCTAGTAAAAAAGAAGGGGCACCAGTATCAGCTACTCGGATGGCAGGTGACCGTGCAAGAGATTTATTCATAGTGAATATAAATGACAATGAGTACTCCGTAAATGCAAAATACCAAGATAATATATTAATAACGGTATATAATCACAATAAATACTCCGTTATAGGCAAGTGGAAATCAAGTTATAGATTGCTATATATCACAATTAATGACGATACCAATATAGCACTTAAAATAGAAAGACAAGGCAGCAAGTACTTCATAAGGCATGCAGGCATGAAAGCTGAGTGTTGTATATTTAAGCCTCATGTAGCTGAATTAAGTAGGTTAATGCTAAATAATGAAACAGAAGGGATTTCAGCAGATGCTGTAAAATCCCCAATATCTGGTTTATTAGTTAAATTGCACGTAAATGTAGGAGATCAGGTGGAAATAGGACAACCTTTATTTGTGGTGGAGGGAATGAAAATGGAAAATATCATATGTGCTGAAGCAGCAATGGTGATAAAAAATATTCCCGTTCAAGAAGGAAAAAATGTGCAGATTGGTGATGTAGTCTGCTTTCTTAAATAACATAAGAAGTACAAACTTGACCCAAACAAGATAAATGAAAACACTTGATGAGCTATGGCAATGGCTATTGGTATGTGCAATAATAGAGTAATTACACCTAAAATGATCTGAATGACGACGGAGAGCAGCATAATATATACCGGTTTTATGCTAGCATTTTTTACTGTGAGTATTACTACCAAAGTTAGTATTAGCAATGCCAGTGCTCGATGTATAAATTGCACTGTCGCTCTGTTCTCAAAGATATTCAGCCATATAGGCTGTAAGAAAAATAAATCTTCTGGAACGATTTGTCCGTCCATTAGTGGAAAGGTATTGTAAATCAAACCAGCATTTAATCCCGCAACAAATGCGCCGAAAATTATTTGTATTACAATTAGAATCAGAATAAGTATTGTGTAATATATACTACTGTTAGTAGATTGAAATCCTGTCATCCGAGTAGCTGACACACAACTGTACGAACGCTTACTTTTGAAAATAAATTGCACAGCAAATGGTGTCATGAAAGTAGCTGACACTGGAATCCAGCTTTTACTATGCAGCCACTTATTTAAAGTTAAGTTTTCTGGATCCCAGTGTCTGGGCACTGGGATGACATCTTTCTTGGTGAAAATTACTCTTATACTGCAATGTTCGTATAGTTGTGTACGTAACACTGGGATCCATATTTGGTAATCAAAAAATTGATATGACAATAATGCAAAGATAATTAATGCTAATAATAAGTGAAGTGCAAGCCTATAGTGGCTAACATGAGGTTCAGTTACTAAACCACTTTTAACCATATACCAACCAGCAAAAGCTTGTAAAGCTCCAAATAATAATGCCACACATAGCTTTATTACTACCTTTTTAGATATTTTTCTTCTTAATATGAAATATATAAATGGCAGGACAAAAACTAAACCTGTTAGTCTTGCAACCAATCTGTGTACATATTCTATTAAGTATATAGCGCGAAACTCCTCCATACTAATACCATAGTTAAGTGCTTTATATTCAGGTGTAGCTTCGTATTTTAATTTTTCTTGTAGCCAGTCTTGTTCACTCAGTGGTGGTAATGTTCCAGTAATTGGTTTCCACTCCGTGATTGACAATCCTGCTTTTGAAAGTCTGGTAAATCCACCAATCCCTACCATGAGAATTACCATGACCGAGCAGAGAAAAAGCCAAATAGCTACAGGTTTTGCTTCCATAAACCATGCTGAGTTTTGTTCCATCGCTCAGGGTAAAGAATAAATTCCCATAAGGCAAGAAAAGCTGCAACACTATGTAGCAGACTATAGACCGGAAAAAATATCGATACTATATAAAAATAAAAAGGCATCTTTTGCTGTTTGACAGCTATTACCAAAAGAATCAGGTTAGTAACGTATACCACTACAAAGTAGTACAAAAATAATTCATTTAAAACTTTAGTTAATATCAATGAAAGCAGTAAAAATGGAGTAGTAAAAAATATAAAAGCTGCAGAGCCAACAAAAAGATTCAATAGCAAAATTCCCTTAAATCCAGTGTGTTTATAAAGTGACTTTATATTTTTTAAATGAACAATATAAGTTTGCATATAGCCTTTGATCCAGCGCGCTCTTTGCTTAATCCAAGCAAATACAGCAATTGGTGACTCTTCCAATGTTTCTGAGTCAATCATCCTGGTTTTATATCCCATTTGTGCAAGTCTCAAACCAAGGTCAGCATCTTCGGTAACACTATAAGCATCCCAGAAAAACACTTTTTTTAGAATTTTTACTGAAAAATGATTACTGCTACCACCCAAAGGCATCGGCATGTTCATTTTTTGGAATCCAGGCAATAAGTATTGAAACCAGTTCATATACTCCAGAGAAAAGAATTTTGTGAGAAAATTATAATCACAATTGTAGTAATTTAATTTCGCCTGTACACAGGCAAGCTTATCGTCGTCCTTATTAAATTCAATCAGTGCTTTTTTTAACTGCAATGGGTCTGGTTTATCGTCCGCATCATATATTACTGCATACTTTCCTCTAGCAAAGCTCATAGCATAATTGCATGACTTGGCTTTTGTTCTAGGCAAAGAATGAGGCACTTTTATTACTTCAAAATACTGCGGTAAAGTGTACTTTTCTATAGCTGCTAGCGTTTCTTGGTCATCACTTTCTACCTGAAGCTTCACATCTAATTTTGATTTTGGATAATCCAAACTTTCAATGCTTTCAACCAATTGCTCTATCACTGCACTTTCTTTAAAAGCAGGCAATAAAATAGTATATATAGGAAAATCTTCTTCACTCAGCTTACTATAATCCACTTTTTAGTTGGAGGTTTCACATAAGTTAAAAATTGTAGCTATAAACTTGAATAAATAGCTAGAACATCCGATTATAAATATCAACATCAAAGCAAAATATGTATATTTCTCTGTTAGTGTTAAAATTGAAGTTACAATAAAGAAAGAAGCAAAAAATATTGAGCTTAGTTTAATGCTTTTGGCTGAAAAATTAGGATTCTTGTAATATAAGTAGTTGCTTGCAAATTCTGAAATACCAAAGTGCGAGTTAAGAAGATTTAAAATCTGTTCGCTATCCACTTTTATTAATACATAGTCAATACCGTAATGAGCTTCGACCCAACGGTTGATATCTCGGCTTGTGTCTTCAACCATAAAAAAAGTAGTATTATTTAATTTTTGCTAAGGAATTATATTAAATTTATAGTAAAAAAGTTTCTCTGGCTCTTTGCACAAACTAGAATCAAACTTAATTTTTTCTACATTATCAGCTTGAAGTATAGGCAATTGTTGCATTGAACCTAATGCAATTTTTTATTTAAGTCACGTGAAAATGAAGATATGACCTCGCTACTACGCTTATCATCTTTACGTTCATGCATTATTTTTTTTACAGCATCAGCAGCTATATTCGCTGTGTTAGCCTGTAAATCTCCAAGAGCTTTTTCAACTTGGTCAGTGACTTTCTTCAAGTTAGAATGGGCATTGTCATCTAATGTCTGATCTAGCTGCTGTCTATTGTGCTTAATGATACTATTAGCTTTATCAAGTGCTTCATTCATCATTTTATTAACTTCTGCATCTAATTCTTTGTATTTTTTAGAAGATTTTTTGTAATACTCCAACATATCTTTCCTGAATTTTTCAGTTTCTTCACTTGAAAATTTGCTTTTGTTACGCTTATTGTTAAGCGCATTTTTTATCACTTTCTTTAGCAATTTATACGAAAGGACAAAACTTACCAAGAAGGCAAGACCGATAATCAGTGATGTAGACATAAAAACCCCTAAAATTCTTTGGACACCAAGTCAGCAATAAATTCCTCTTCAATTTCAGAATTAGTCAATTTAGTATAATAAATTAAAGCAATACTAGTAGCCATTTGTTTTAACTGATCAGTATATTCAGATTTAAATTCTGCCACTTTTTTTTCAATAAGCTTGCTCTTTTTTTTATCTTCCTCTTCTAATATATTCTTAACATTAGCTCTCATTTCTTCTACCTGAGCAAGTGCATCATCTATGATTTTTTTTGCCTGTATTCTAGCTTGGGTTAAAGCTGCGTTATACTTGGTAATCTGATCTTCCGTAAGTCTTAAAAGATGAACAGAACTATTAAAAGAACCCAATACTTCTTTACTTCTAGTGCTTATTATTTCATCTAACTTTGGCAAAAATAAACAACTTACTACGAAAAAAAGTGAAGAGAAAAAAATTAAAAACCAAAAAACTTGAGAAAAGAAGGTTGAAACATCAAGCTGTGGCATCTGTTAAGCAGCAAATATTAATAACATTGCAAGTACAAACGCAAGCAATCCCATGATTTCAACCATGGCAGCACCAATATAAACATAACTTTTCATTTTACCTTCTGATTCAGGGTTTCTCGCAATCCCATTTAACATAGCAGAGAAGATATTAGCTATACCTAAACCAGCGCCGAGCATTCCAAACACAGCTAAACCAATTGCTATAAATTTTAAAGCTACTAAATCCATATATTACCTTTAATTATTTCTTTATAATATAATTGTAAAATATTCTACAAGGAAGTCAATTACTTTACTGCATCTGACAAATATACACATGTTAATATAGTAAATATATAAGCTTGTAAAATTGCAACAAATACTTCAAATCCTATCAATGCAATTATGAACAAAAACGGCGCAGGAGTGAAAAATATGTTCATATTTACAATAAACCCTGCTATCACCTTGATGATTGTATGACCAGCAATCATATTTGCTGCAAGCCTTATTGATAGGCTAACCGGCCTTACTAAATAAGCAAACAACTTAATAATAATTATTATAGGTGCAAGCCACGAAGGAGTTCCTTTTGGTAGCAATATGCGTAAAAATTCTACTCCCCTTTCTTTAAATCCAACAATCGTTATATAAATAAAAACCACCATCGATAAAGCGAAGGTGACTATCACATGACTTGTGACCGTGAAACTATAAGGAAGAACACCAACTAAATTACACGATAAAATGAAAATAAACACTGTAAATATCAATGGAATGTGCTGCAAGCCTTTGCTTCCAGTGTTATTTTCTATTATTGAAATAACAAAATCATATACATACTCAACTGCAGCTTGCAAATATCCTGGTATTACTGCCCCCTTCTTTATTCCAAAAAGCAAAAAGAGTATCACCAATATCACCGAAATCATCGTGAAAAGAGATGAATTGGTAAAGCTTACGTCATACCCAAATAACCTAGGTAACTCTATTACCGTATATACTTTAAACTGTTCCAGCGGATTTAATGCCATTTTAATCTGAATTATAAACAGTAAATAAAGTATGAATTTTATAGGACAAAGTCAAGAATTAAGATAAGGCTCTGTATTATTATAACATTAACATATTAACAAAATATGTAATTAGAATGTTAATTACAGTCAGCTCTGTATTTTAAAATTTACTAATCTTGTTAAATTATTCAATATCTTGACTTAATATCTTATTTTGATTATAATTTAATTTTTAGTGAGGTATATAATGAACGAAATAGATTTTATTAACACTAATCATCCTTTAAATTTGGAGCAGGGATTTGGTAACGGATACATCGAATCAGTAGATTGTTTCCTTGACGAAGATACTCGCGATTATTACATAGGACTCAACAATGCAATAATACACTTCTTTTTTGATGGTAACATTGATGAGGATGCCTGGGATTATGAAAGTCTTAAATTCTTTCTGGAGATAGATTTAAAAGGTGATATAGAAAAAATTCTTTCTCTTCGCAAGAAGATATAAAGTTACAAAAGCTTCTACATCATAAACAATGATGTAGAAGTATTCCACTACAACAAGCTTTAAAAGCACTACATTTTATATTACAATAACTTTTTTGTTTCTTGTTAGATCGATGAAATTCACGTTATCTTGGTTACTGGAGTATTTAGAAACCAATGCTAGTTTAGAAGAAATTACCGATAAATTAACTCACATAGGGTTAGAAGTAGAAGATGTGATCGACAATACCAAATTAGCTGGTTTTATTGTTGCAGAAGTATTAGAGGTGATACAGCATCCAAATGCTGATAAATTAAAATTATGTAAAGTAGATGACGGAAGTAAAATTCTACAAATAGTTTGCGGAGCAAACAATGTTAGAGAAGGTATGAAAACTGTGCTTGCATCTCTTGGTAGCACATTGCCAGAAAGTGATTTCACAATCAAGCCTACAAAAATACGAGGAGTGCTAAGTGAAGGGATGCTCTGCTCTGCTTCTGAACTTGCGTTGGTTCAAGAGGAAAGTGAAGGAATAATCGAGCTTTCCGATGATTATAAAGTAGGGGATAAATTTTTCAATTGTGACCCTGTAATTGATATAAATGTTACTCCAAACCGTGGAGATTGCTTAGGCATTTATGGAATAGCTCGCGACCTTGCTGCAACTGGAATTGGAACATTAAAGACTTTAAGCATTCCACAACTTACCAGCTCCATAAATTCACCAATCGATGTTGAAGTTACTGACGGAGAAAGTTTTATTAGTGGAATATACATCGCCAATGTAAAAAATCAAGAAAGCCCAAAGTGGCTAAAAGATAAATTGGAATCGATAGGAATGCGCTCCATTTCTACAATAGTTGATATCACGAACTATATTATGATATCTTTCAGCCGCCCAATGCACGCGTATGATGCAAAAAAAATAGAAGGAGAGCTCACAGTACGCAAAGCAAACGACGGAGAAAAATTTGCTGGTTTAAACGGTAAAGAATACTTATTAAACAAAGACATGAGCGTTATTGCAGGTGATAAAAATATTCATGGAGTTGCTGGAATTATAGGTGGAAAGTGCAGTGGATGTACACTTGAAACTACTGATATCTTTTTAGAGTCTGCTTGGTTTGACCCTATATCTATCGCTAAATCTGCAAGGCAAATAAACATCTCCACAGACGCTAGTTACAGATTTGCACGTTCTGTTGATCCCGAATTTACTTTTGATGGACTCAACCTTGCAGCTAAAATGATTCTGGATTTATGTGGTGGAGAAGCCTCAAGCGTAGTGTCTGCTGGCAGCTTAGATAGGGCTGACACCAAGGTGAGCTTTGATTACCAAGATGTAAACAAGTTTGGAAGTGTATCTGTATTGCCTGATGAAGTGTTCGATATCTTGACGAAACTAGGGTTTAATATTGATAAAAAAACCGAAGGCAATTGGAATGTACAAGTACCAAGCTGGAGACCGGACGTGACAATACCGGTTGACCTAATTGAAGAAGTAACAAGGATATACGGCTATGACAAAATAAAAGAAGAACCACTACCAAATAATGTTGAAGAAGTAGATAGTACATACGACAATTTGCGTATTTTGATGACAAACAGAGGGTTTCATGAAGTGCTAACCTGGTCGTTTATGAGTGAATCAACAGCTGAAAAATTTGGTTACTCGAATAAGTTATTTATCATCGATAATCCGTTTAACAATAACTTTAATATAATGAGACCAAGTATTATGCCAAATTTATTGCAAGTTACTGCTGATAATATTGCCCATGGAATATCTGATCTTGCAATCTTCGAAATCGGGCCGATTTACGATGGTGAAGCTCAGTCTAAACATGTTTTAAGTGGAATAAGAACAGGAAATAATTTACCGCGAAACCATTATAATACTAATAGGAAAGTAGATGTTTTTGACGCAAAGGCTGATTGCATAGCAGCTTTGGAGTTTTTTAACGTCAATTGCGATAATTTAACGATAGAGAGAGCAGAAAAAGAACATTACCACCCAGGAAAGTCAGGCACTCTCTCTTTTAAGAATAAAGTAGCAGGTTATTTTGGAGAGTTGCATCCTAATATATTAGATCTTTTTGACATCAAGCAAAAAGTTGTAGGTTTTGAGGTGATATTAGAAAATATTGAAAATTTACCTGTAAGTAGAAAGAAATTTATCGATTATAAATACCAAAGTGTAAAACGTGATTTTGCATTTATTGTAAATAAGGATGTGAAAGTAGGTAACATAATCAATGTGGTAAAAAAAAGCTCAGAGCTCATCACAGAAGTTTTAGTATTTGACGTATACCATGGAAATAATATAGAATCGAATAAGATGTCTATAGCATTGTCAGTTACTTTCTGCTCTCCAACTCACACTTTAACTGAAAAAGAGATCCAAAAAGAATCAAGTGCTATAGTTAATTTAGTATGTGAAAATACCGGAGGAACTTTGAGAACTTATCGTTGAGTCACAATCATAGTTTCCTGCCGTTGCTGTGTCACACTTACTTCATCCAATTTATTTCCAATATTGAATTCAATATCCTTGAAAAATCTATCCCACATTCCATGCAAATGCTCTTCTATTTTAGGCCACACATCATTTTTAAATGTTACCCCATCATCAGAAAATAAATTACCTAAAAAGGCTCCAACACCTTCATAATTTGACTGAAAACATTGAAGAAATGTCTCTCCTTCTTTATAAGTATTATGTGCCACATTTAACGCTTTTCTCTCTGTAGTCTCTTTATAAGCATTTGATGCTCCAATCTTTATTGCACCAAACATAACTTTACTCCAGTTCTTAACTTTCTGTATACAACCTTCACTATTTCCTGGTATATTATTTATTATATCTTTTGTCAAATTATCTATCAAAGGAGACAATAAACCTTGATAAAAGTGCTTGATATTATTTTTTGTTTTTATCACAGGACTTTTTATGCATTTTTCTGCCAAATAGTATTCAAGTTCCGCTTCCTCTAACAACTTCTTAACTGCTTCTTCGTTAAAAGTTTCACGCTCGAACTCCTTCAGTAAATCATCCTCTATTATTGCAAACTTTATTTTTTCGCGAGATTCTAGTTCTTCTATATAATCATTTTTTGTTTCTTCATTTATCAACAATCCTTTTTCTTCTAATTCTAACTGTTTTAATGCTTTGAGAATTTCTTGGTTATTTTTCAAATGCTTCTCTATTAATTTTGTACTTGGATGCTGTTCTCCTTTCCTATTTCGCTCACCTTCTAAATATTTGTTTAAATCCTCATTTTCTTCTATTACTTTCCTTAACGATATAGGTTGCTCTAAGCATTCTGCAATTTCCGCTCGGTGCGCATTAATCCTCTGTACTAAATCCGGCTCCTTTTCCTCTAACAGCTTACATGAATCCTCTATACCCTTTGCTTGGCCTTTGAGTACATTTTGTATTTTGCATTTCGTTATTTCTAAATATATCTTTGCTACAAAAGCATTTACTTTATCTGAAGCTTCTTTTAAATTCTCACTCAAAGAACCTTTTATCTCCTTTTCTAAATCCCGAAACTGGTCTATTAAGCTGAGCATGCCTAATAGGCCTAACTCACCCTTGGCTTTTTTCATTACTGATTTTACTAGCCTTTGCTCAACTTCTTGATCATCATACTCGAACTTAAAAAGACCTTCTAACCTTCTTCTTAAAACATCACCTGCTAAATTATTCTTTTTTACATCTCCATATATTTCTTTCAATTTTTCATGTATCCTAATATATCTTTTTTGTCCTTCTTTTTTTAAAAGATTAATCTCTTCTTTAGCATTACCTAGAGCTGTCTCTGTTTCTCTACTATGTATATATTTATAAACATCAATAATTGTTCTCTTAGCTATCTTCCCTTCTTCTTTAAGCCGCTTCCATTCTGCTTTAAATATAGGAAGCTCACTATCATCTAAAACATCCGGTACTTTTGCTCCTGCTTTTTTCAGATCTCTTATTATCACTTCTTTCTCACCTGGTAATTCCTTACCTTGACTCTCTAATTCCTGTCTCACTAAAGAATTTTTTATCTCATCTTCCAGTGAAAAACCTTCTTTCCGTCTATCCAGCTGAAACCTAACTGCTTGTATAAAGGCAACTTGATAGGCGTTGTATATTAAGTGAGTTGTCAACTTAAAATCTATGCTACTTACCACTTTTAACCTGAATTCGTCCAACAATTCCTTCAATTTATCATATGTAATCTCTTTCTTTTCTAGCTTTATCAGTTCTTCCATAGTCTTCGCAAATTCTTGAATAGAAGTTGCAAGCACATTCTTGATCTCATTACGTAAAGGCTTAAGACCATTTTTTAAGTGGATATTAGCTGATAATTTCAGTATGGTATTATGTTCTGAATCACGTGCAACATTAAACCAACTACCATCTTTATCTTCGTATAAATCTCTAAGTAGTTGTTTAAATTGCGGTGGAAACTTAACTTCCATATTCCACTTAATGTCTGCTTCAATAGCCTCTATCTCATGAAAAGACACCTCAATATTTTGGTGTTCATTTTGACATAACCCATTACTTATTTTAATAGCAGCAATCAAAAAATGAGATAATTTTTTATTTAAAAGATAAAAAGTAGCCAAAGCGAGTGTTGCAGGAATAAGTAATGCTGCAAGCACAGCGATATTAACAAGAATCACTATTGCAGCAAGAACACCATATGCCAATCTTTTTGCTGTACTTTCACTTACTTCACTTTTTTTTGTTTTATTCTCCTCTGAACTGATTTGTGTCTTATCATTTGTTTTTAATTTATTATATACGGCTAATCCTAACGCAGTGAAAACTATATAAGGAAACATTAAAACTGATAGAGCTAAATTTAATACTTTCTTCTCCGGGCAAGCTCGATTTACCTCTTTAAATATTCTACTTGATATATTATACCAAGAAGTAAAAAAATCAGAGTTATAATCTTTATAATGAAATATACTGAGTGGAACGTTAAAATTAGCTAACGGCTCTTGTTCTTCCACAGCATCAAAAAATTCTTCTTCCTCTTCTGAAGTAGCAAGACCTAAATCATTCCCTTCTTCTACATTAGAAACAGCTTCCATAGCATCAAAAGACTCTTCCTCTTCCAAAGTAACATTGGAAATAGATTCTACTTTACCTAAATCATCACTATTGTTATTTAAGTCAACAACTTTCTTACAATCTACAACAGCATGCATACCATAACCTTACCTCAAGTAACCTAAGTATAGCATAAACAATGACAACTTTCAACTACTAATAATTTAACCTAATACCAACTATCAAATTTTGGTACTCCTTAAAATAAAAGTTAGTTCCAATTTCTGTATTAATGTCCAAAGATAAGGTAAGGGTCTGCTCTTTTATATATTCAATCCACGTATTTATTGCTTCCTTAATTTTCTCATCTTCTGTTTTGATTATTACTCTGATTCTATCGGACATATGAAAATCAGCTTGTTTCCTGGTTTCCTGAATGAGCCTCACGACATCTCTTGCAAGCCCTTCTAGAATTAATTCATCATTTAGTTCAGTATTTAGAATGACAATCCCTTTATTGTTATCAAATACAGAGGAATATTCACTGTTTGCTTTTAACAATAGTTCATATTCGCCTTTTTCTATGATGCAATTTTCTGACTCATTACCTAAAAAAACTTGCTCATTTTCAACTTGCTTCCATTTTCCCTCTTTGACATATTGAACTAGTTTCTTAATTTTATCTGGTATTCTCTTTCCAAGCAGGGGAAAACTTAGCTTTAACTCTAGTGATGCAATATCTTCAAGTCTGTTTACTAACTCCAGTTTTTTTACATTTACCTCATCTTTTATCATCTCTTGATATTCATTCATGCTTGGTGTCATTCCAGCACTTTTTTCTTTCTGGATCCCAGTGTCAGCTACTCGGATGACAGGAGAGAACTCTGGGATGACGGGAGAGAGCTCTGGGATGACAGAAAACGGCTCACCTTCAAGAAAACTACAGGAAGACTGATGATAAATGATCATACTGCCAAGTGGCTGTCTGATACGTATGTTAAAAGTGTTTCTAATAGAGAGTGCAGAGTTGCATATCTCTCTCACCAAATCCATCTTGGCAATGAGCTGACTATCAAACTTCTCTAATTGTGGAAAATTAGCCAAATGAACAGATGTTTCTTCATACTTAAGCCCTTGCCATATATTCTCTGTTATAAGTGGCAACAAAGGAGCTGCAGCTCTTAGTATGTAATAAAAAACCGTATATAGAACATTATAAGCATCAGTTTTATCCTGATCCAAATCACTTTTCCAAAAACGCTCGCGACTGCGACGAATATACCAATTATTTAACACTTCAAAAAAGTTCATTAAAATTTTGCAAGCCTCTTGGGAGTTATAGTTGTTCATAGAAGCTTGGATACCTTCTACAGCTTCAAAACACTTGGAAATCATGTAACGATCAATAGTGCTTTGATAATCCTTACAAACTTCAGCTTTAATTCCATCTGCATTTGCATACATAGTAAAAAAGTGATAACTGTTCCAAATAGGTTTTATTACGTTTTTCAGAACATCTCGTATTGAGTTTCCTTCTTTATCGAGTAGCAAATTACCACCACAAACAATAGATCCAGAAAGCATAAGAAAACGCAGTGCATCAGAACCGTATCTATCAAAAACCTCCATTGGATCTGCATAGTTATTCAAACGTTTGGACAATTTTTGCCCTTTTACATCCAAAACAACACCGTGGCATATGCAGTTCTTAAATGGTTCCCTATTAAACAAAGCAGTGGACAATACAAAGAGCGTATAAAACCACCCCCTGGTTTGCGCTATGTATTCAGTGATAAAATCCGCAGATTCAAACCACTCCTTATTTTCAAACGGATAGTGGATTTGCGCAAATGGCATCGAGCCAGATTCAAACCAGCAGTCAAACACGTCAGGTACACGGCGCATAACTGATTTTCCTGTTGGATCATCAGGATTTAGTCTTGTTAAAGTATCGATAAATGGTCTGTGCAAGTCGTCTATTTTAACATTAAAATCTCTCTCCAGTTCTTCTATTGAACCATATACATCTACTCTTGGATATCTCGCATCATCTGATTTCCATACAGGGATTGGCGTACCCCAGAATCGATTGCGTGAAATTGACCAGTCGTGTGCCCCTTCAAGCCATTTTCCAAATTGACCATCTCTAATGTGGTTTGGTATCCAATTAACTCTCTTATTTAGCTCTACCATTCTGCTTTTGAATTTTGTAACAGCAACATACCAAGAAGGCATAGTTCGATAGATCAAAGGAGTGTCAGTTCTCCAGCAGTGTGGATAATTGTGAATATATTGCTCAGTCTTAAACCAACTTCCCTGCCCTTTCAATTTTTTTATTACTGTATCATTGGCATCAAAAACATGAACCCCTGCCAAATCTGAAACTTCAGCAGTAAATTTTCCACTGTTATCAATTGGACAAATAACTGGAATATCATGGCTTTGGCAAAGGTAAAAATCTTCCTCACCAAATCCAGGAGCAGTATGCACAACGCCAGTACCGTCTTCTTCCGTCACATAATCAGCAATAAAAACGCGAAATGCATTTTTTGTGTCTTTAAAATAGTCAAACAGTGGTTTGTAAGAAAGACCTGCAAGATCATTCGCTTTAAGTTTTATATTGCAGTTTTCATATGGAATATTGTTTTGTTCAGAGTGGCTGATAAATTTCTCTAAGTAGCTTTCAGCAAAAATGTATATTTCACCATTCATTGAACTTCCTTCACTACTCCCTGTCATCCCAGTGCCCAGACACTGGGATCCAGAAATAGATTCCAGCGTCACGCGCTGGAATGACATCAAAGGGTGGACTGACACTGCACAATACTTAATATCTTTTCCTATTGCTAAAGCCAAGTTGCTCGGCAACGTCCAAGGAGTTGTAGTCCAAGCAAGTAATTTACACTTTCGTTTAACACTTTTAAATTGCTGTGGGTTTTCTAAAAGCTCAAATGCAACAGTTACAGCTTTGCTAACTTTTTCTCTATACGCGTTATCAAGCCTTGTTTCGAAATTAGATAATGGAGTTTCGCATGCCCAGCTATATGGTACAACGCGCACTGATTCATACACCAGACCCTTATCATAAAGCTGCTTGAATGCCCACATGACCGACTCCATGAATGATTTATCCATAGTCTTATAGTCATTGTGAAAGTCTACCCACCTTGCTTGCCTATTTACATACTTCTCCCACTCTGATGAAAATTTCATCACAGAAGTACGGCAATGATCGTTAAATTTATCTATACCAAACTTCTCTATCTCAGTTCTACCAGATATTCCAAGTTCTTTTTCTGCACCCATCTCAGCCGGCAATCCATGGCAATCCCAGCCAAATCTACGTTCAACCCTTTTTTGAAGCATAGTTTGATATCTTGCAAATGCGTCTTTGATGAAACCAGTGAGTAAATGTCCATAATGCGGAAGTCCATTTGCAAACGGAGGCCCATCGTAAAAGACAAAACAATTATCCTTGGAACGTTCTTCAACTGACCGCTCAAAAACTTTGTTTTCCTGCCAAAATTTTATGATTTCCTTTTCTAACGATAAAAAATCAGGACTACTTACTGTATCAGGATAATGCTTTGACTTCATGTTCGCTATGTAAAACTAAAGAATATAGGGCTTTCTGAAAAATTACAAATTCAAAAATATTTCCGTAGCTCACACCCCAACAAACTATTCTGCCGAGCTTCCAATACCTTTTTTTAAGTTTTACTTGCAGTTTTTATTGTTTTACTTAACATTAACCCAAGCTTTAGGGGTATTTTATGGATCAGAAGACAGATAAGTTTCCACAATTTTTAAAAATGTTGTGCTTTGTTGAAATGTGGGAACGTTTCTCTTACTATGGAATGAGGGCACTTTTGGTCCTATTTTTGACTTCTCACTTAGGTTTCACTGATGAGAGGGCCTTTACTATTTACTCATTATTTGCTGCAACAGGTTATGCTATACCAATACTTGGAGGTTTTTTAGCTGATAAGCTGATGGGATTCCGCAACATGGTGTTGCTTGGAGGGATAGTGATGATAGCAGGTCATGCTTGCATGTCATTGGTTAAGTTTGAACCAGGTTTATTATATTTAGGTTTATCTCTAATAGCCATAGGTACTGGTATGTTTAAAGGGAACGTAACTAACTTACTTAGTTCATGCTATGGCAAAGACGATCCTGAACGTAGCAGAGGCTTTACTTTATTTTACGTAGGTGTGAATATTGGAGCAATATTGGCTTCTATTTCATGTGGTTATGTAGCCCACTTGTTTGGCTGGCACTACGGCTTTGGTTTAGCTGGTATTAGGATGTCTATAGGGCTAATCTTTTTTCTCAAATTTCAGAATCTTTTAGGAGATAGCGGCCTTTCTCCTTATCCAGAGCTTATGAATAAGCGCATATTAGGGATTAAAATTTTTGGTATAGTATTGATAGGAAGCTTTCTGTCATCATCAATAATTGCTAAAATGCTTATACATAGTGAATTTTTTACTAATATGCTCATATTTATTGGAATAACAGCTCTGGGCATATTTATTTATATAATATCTAAATTATCAGCAGAACAAAGACGAAAATTAGTGGCATTATCTATTCTTGTGGTATTTTTCTTGTGTTTTTTTGCTTTAGAAATGCAGCTTGGCTCTTTGGTTAACTTATTCACCGAAAGAAACGTTATTAACAATGTATTAGGTATAACAATCCCAGCTTCAGTTTCTCAAGCCATAAATCCTTTGTCAATTATAATATTTGGCTTTCTTTTTGGAACATACATGAAGTTTAAGCAAAAATATGCAACTTCCATGTTTACCCTTGGCCTTCTGACAATGGCTATGTGTTTTTTCACACTGTACATAGGATGTTTAAACTCTAACATTGAAGGTAAAGTAGAATACTTATATTTAATAATTGCTATCTCCTTTATGGGACTGGGAGAATTATGTATTGCTCCATTAGTCCAAGAACAAGCAACTACACTAGCCCCCAAAAACCTTAGAGGAGTAGTGATGGGTATAGTAATGCTGTCATTAGCGTTTTCTAACCTAGCCGGAGTTGCAATATCAAAATTTATGTCAGTTCCTTCAGTAAATGGTAAAATAAATTATTTAGAATCTTTAGAAATATATAAAGAGGGTTTTTTAAAGGTGGGAATATTTAATTTAATGCTCGTTATTGTATTTTTATTCTTCTTCAATTTTATACATAAAGTTGTTACTAACTCATCTTGTACAAAAAATTGATATAGGTAAGCTCAAATTTGTAGGTTTAAGGTACCCGTTCAGCAGAGGTAGCAATTAAACTTTGTAACTTTTGAAAAAGATTATGATTGCATTTTTTCAATACTCTTTGCTTAAGATTTATATTTAACGCTGCTTAAAATCAGTGAAATGCACACCCCAGCAAACTACTCTGCCGAGCTTCCAACACTTTCACATTTACTATTTTGTCCCTGTATTTATCTTCAGAATCATCAATGCACACTGATTGCATATATGGGCTTTTACCAATAATTTGGTTTTGGTGTTTACCTTTTTTATCGCTAAATAGAACAGGTATAGTTTTACCTACCATACTCTGGTTAAACTCAAGTTGTTGCTTACTAATTAATTTCTGTAAACGAAGAAGGCGCTCTGTTTTAACCTCTTCTGGTACTTGATCTTTTCTTTCCGCTCCCGGTGTGCCTGGTCTTGGGCTGTATTTAAAACTATAAGCCTGAGCATATCTAACTTTTTCTACTAATTTCATAGTTTCTTCAAAATCTTTTTCGGTTTCTCCAGGAAAACCAACAATAAAATCAGAAGAAAATTCGATTTCAGGTTTCAATTTGCGAAATCTGTCTATTATTTCCAAATACTCCTCTGCAGTGTGTTTCCTGTTCATCGCGTGCAATATTTTATTCGAACCAGACTGCACAGGCAGGTAAACAAACGGCATGAGCTTTGGCTCTTCCGCATGTGCCAAGTAGAGAGATTCATGCATATCTCTTGGATGAGAAGTTGTATAACGAATCCTCTCTAGCTTTTCAATTTTAGCAATATGACTAATTAATTTTCCTAAATCCCACACTTCCCCTTCGCACTCCCCATGGTAAGCATTGACGTTCTGACCAAGCAAATTGATCTCATTTGCCCCATTTGCAACTAATTTCAATGCTTCACGAAATATTTCATTCACTGGCCGTGAATACTCAGCTCCACGAGTATAGGGCACTACACAAAACGTACAAAATTTATCACAACCCTCTTGTATGGCAAGAAACGCAGAAGACCCCTGGCTATTGCCATAGCATTCATCTGGCAATTTATCAAACTTTGCAACTTCAGGAAAATCAGTGTTTATTACATGACCTTTACTTCTGCTTGCTTTGACTATCAGCTCCGGTAAGGTAGCGATACTCTGCGGACCAACAACAATATCAACAAAAGGAGCCCTTCTGAACACTTCTTCTCCCTCTGCTTGCGCTACACACCCAGCCACCACTATAGTCATTTCTTTTCGTAACGAATGAATCTTCCCAAGCTCTGAGTAAAGTTTTTCTGCTGCCTTCTCTCTAATGTGACAAGTATTCAGTATCACTAAATCGGCTTTCCCTGCATCACTAACAACGTTGAACCCCAAAGGTTTAATTACATTTTCCATTAAAACGGAGTCATAAACGTTCATCTGACAGCCGTAAGTTTTAATATATAGGCCTTTCATATTTGGTATGTCTTTTTCAAAATTTCTTCACCCTACACGTAAATGTCTAACAGACCAGCGCGTGACGCTAGTGAACTTGCTAGCACAATAGATTTTGACAAAATTATACGAAAAACTGGATCCCAGTGTCAAGCACTGGGATGACAAGTTCTCGGCAACCCCTACGTCATACCATCACGGTATCTCTAGATCCCGCTAACAAGTAGCGGGATGACGGTTGTCAGGGTGTCATGAAAGTAGCTAACACTGGCTTCCATCCAAGAGGGCAGTGCCCTCTTCTTGTCATCCCAGTGCTTGACACTGGGATGGCTTTGTTGCATCGCTACTTATGAAAGGCTAACTATAGTTAGGATTATAAGCAACCTATTGAAAATCTTGTTTTTTTGCAATCAATCTGATCAAATTTAAGAATAGTAATTTATTATTTATATTAATAAATTTAATTCTATTGAAAATAGCTAAAGCATTGAAATTCTTGAATTTTAGCCGGATTAGTGAGTGGTAGTGAAATTTCTTTTACTCAAATTTAGGTATTCACTGACCGTTCTTGTTATAAATACCAGAATAATAAGCTACTGATATTCTCTACCTTTTTTATCTTTATCCATCATAGCTAGCGATGCAACAAAGCCCACTGGGATCCAGGAAAAAGAATGGTGTCATGCAAGTAGCTAACACTGGGATCCAGGAAAAAGAATGGTGTCATCCGAGTAGCTTGACACTGGCATCCAGGAGACTTAATTGCAAGTAATGCATTGAGTTTGGTGAGTATGGGTTTTGCGTTATAGAATGAAGCACTTTTGGTGAATTTGTAAAGAAAGCTGGATCCCAGTGTCAAGCACTGGGATGACAAGAAAGGGAGCACTGGAATTTTTATTTCAGTATTGTACATTAGCCATGCATCTGAACAGATACGAGCTTTCTGCTTTTTTTGGGTAAGGTCAGTCAAAAAGGTTTTACAACAACCATAATAACTATAACTATTATCAATACTGTAACTGCTTCATTTAAAACGCGAAAATAAATATGTGACTTCTTATTCGAACCCATTGCAAAATTTTTCCTATATTTTGCAAGTAGCATATGAATAATTAACATCAAAAGTATTGCAAATGCTTTTACATGAAACCATCCTTCACGATATGCTTCCCTAATAACCATTAGTGTAATTCCAAGACCAAGTGAGAAAAGCATTGCAGGGTTTATGATATATCTAAGTAGCCTCTTTTCCATTGTTTGAAGCAAGCTATCATTTTCCGATCCCGGTTTTACAGTTGCATGGTAGACATAAAGCCTGGGTAAATAAAGCATACCTGCCATCCACATGATAACAGAGATAACGTGAAAAGCCTCAAGCCAGTGGTAATAGTTCATTAGCAAAAATTTAAAATTCCTGGTATTGTGTTAGTTTAATGAAAAAGAAATCGATATGAAAGCAGAAAATTTCACTAAAGAACAGATAATTGGATTCTACAGGAAAATGCTACTCATACGCAGATTTGAGGAAAAAGCAGGACAATTATATGGGATGGGATTAATAGGCGGGTTCTGTCACCTATCAATAGGACAAGAAGCAGTTGCAGTTGGAACTCAAGCTGCATCAAAATTAGGTGACGCTTTTATCACAAGTTATAGAGACCATGGCTTAATGCTCGCATGTGATTCTGATCCAAATGTTGTAATGGCAGAGCTTACCGGCAAAGAAACAGGATGCTCGAAAGGTAAAGGTGGTTCGATGCACGTATTTGACGTTGAAAAAAAATTCTTCGGCGGGCATGGAATAGTGGGAGCACAAGTTCCAATTGGCACAGGAATAGCATTTGCTAATAAATATAAGAAAAAAGATAATGTGGTATTTACATATTTTGGCGACGGTGCTGCAAATCAAGGACAAGTATATGAATCGTTTAATATGGCATCTTTGTGGGAGTTGCCTGTGGTTTACATCATAGAAAATAATGAATACGCAATGGGAACCTCCGTGCAAAGGTCAACTTTAGTAACAGAGTTATATAAAAGAGGAGAAAGTTTTGGTATTCCTGGAAAACAAGTTGATGGAATGGATTTTTTCTCTGTTTATGAGGCTACAAGCGAAGCAGCGGAACACACACGCAGCGGAAAAGGGCCTATCCTGCTTGAAATGAAGACATATCGATATCGCGGTCACTCAATGTCAGATCCTGCTACTTATCGCTTAAAAGAAGAAGTTGAAGATATGAAGCAAAATCATGACCCTATGAGCACTTTAAAGAAATACATGACAGATAATAAAATGGCTTCAGAAGAAGAGTGCAAAGTAATTGATAAGGAAATACGTGATTTAGTAAAAAAGTCGGAAGATTTTGCCAAAAATAGTAAAGAACCAAGCGTTGATGAGCTGTATACTGATGTTTATAAATTTGTTAGCTAATTTTTTTATCCAGAACTGTACAAACATTGTATAGTAAACGATGTCATCCAAATAGCTCCTTCTCCCGTCATCCAAGTGCCCTCCTTTTTTTGTCATCCCAGTGCTCTGACTACTTGGATCCAGCTGAGTTGGTGAGTATAAAAGTATAGCTAACGCAAGCTCTACGTCATGCCGCCGCGAACCGTCATACCGCGATTCATTCGCGGTATCTCTAGATCCCGCTAACAAGCAGCGGGATGACGGTTGTCAGGCTAGCTGTCATCTCAGTAGTCTCCTTCTCCTGTCATCCGAGTAGCTGACACTGGTTCCTTTATGACGGCAGTAGCCCCTTCGGTGTCATTCCAGTGCTTGACACTGGAATGACACCAATAATTGACATTTCACTAGATATTCATTATAAATAATGGAATGCTACAAAGTATAAAAACCATATTAATAGAAGACGATAACGTTAGGCTGGATAGGTACATCAGAAGAATCTTTCCTGATCTAAAGCAATCTGTAATTGAAAAATCTTTAAGGAAAGGATTAATCAAAGTTGATGATTGCAAAGCAAAGTCCAGTGATAGAGTAAATTCTGGGCAAACTATAACGCTGAAGCACTTGAATTATATTGAAAACGCTAATTCTGATCGCAAATATAATGAAAAGTTAGTGAATCTACTAAGAGAGAACATATTATATGAAGACGAATA
This sequence comes from Wolbachia endosymbiont of Wiebesia pumilae, assembly GCF_017869285.1. Lineage (NCBI taxonomy): Bacteria > Pseudomonadati > Pseudomonadota > Alphaproteobacteria > Rickettsiales > Anaplasmataceae > Wolbachia > Wolbachia endosymbiont of Wiebesia pumilae. The sequence continues at coordinate 140,778 of NZ_CP054557.1, read as the reverse complement.
TATACTAGCTATAAACAAACCCGCAGGGGTCATCGTTCAAGGTGGCGTAAAAGTAAAGATTAGCATGAGTGATTTGCTTGACCAAATAAGAGAGGGAGAAACATTTAAAATTGTCCATAGGCTAGATAGAGATACGAGTGGAGTGATAATATTCGCACGCAACGCTAATGTTGCCAGATACCTTATGGAAGAATTTAAAGGACGAAGAGTAAAAAAAACTTATTTAGCATTAACTTCTGGCATACCGAGCAAGGATAGTGGAACAATAGACTATCCATTGGTGAAAAAATATGTTTCAGGTCAAGAAAAAGTGGTCGTTGATGAAAATTCACCTCAGAATGCCACTACGCATTTTTCAATTATAGCAAAATCCAAACACAATGTTGCTTATTTAAAATTACAACCAATTACCGGCAGAACCCATCAGTTACGTGCACATTTAGCTCATATAAATTGCCCTATTCTTGGTGACGGTAAATATGGTGGTAAAAAAGCTTTTATTGATGGGATAGCAAATAAAATTCACCTTCATTCGCATTCTTTATCTTTAAAACTGCCAAACAATAAAGAAATCACTATCACCGCTCCTATCACTAAACACATCGAAAAATCCATTGAAGCGCTATTTTTCGACTGAAACGATTTCACCAATCAACTTTTCTGTCTTTGGCTTTAATTTGAAGCACAGATATTAGGCTAATTAATGCGCAGGCAGTAAGATAAATGCCTGCTGCAAGTTTTGTTCCGGTTTTTTCTATAAGCCACATGCATATGTATGGAGAAAGGCCACCAAAAATTCCTGCAGATATATTATTTGCTAAGCTTACGCCAGTGCATCTTACTTTTGTTGGAAACAGTTCACAAATAACAGAACCATATATTCCAAAAGATGCACCTACTGGTATAGTAATCAATAAGTAAGTTATTATTACGACATAGTGGTTAACGGAAGATAATAATGGTAATACACATGTACCAATCAGAGATAGCATAATCAGTACAGGAATCATTACGCGTTTTCTTCCAACTTTATCAGATAAAATTGCAAAAAGTACCGCAGATGCTGCAAATACAACCTGTATTACTATCCTCATTAAATCTTTAACACTAATAGATAAAATAACTAGCTCTTTTATTGATATATTATAAAACATTATTGCTGCGTAGACAATTGCATTCTGAGCAATTCCCAGATTGATTGAAATAATAAGCGGTCTTTTATAGTTTCTTACTAGTTCTAACAATGGTGAATGTGCTAAATTATTAGCGTACTTATTAGTTTTATATGCTAAGCTTTCTTTTAATATGTACCTAGTTAAAAAACCTATTGTCCCCAAAAAAAAGCAAAAATAAAAAAGCAACTTCCATCCCCATATTTCATAGTTCTCACCTGTAACTCTTTTGCAGATAAATATCATTGTTATGCATAAGAGCGTTCCAAGGGCTCCGCTAAAGGGCTTCATACTTCCTAAGAAACCTAGATTTTTTTTATCTTTTGAATGCTCTATCGTAAATGCTGTATTAATGCTTGTTTCACCTCCTGCAGTTATTCCTTGCACTATTCTACAAAACACAAGCAATACAGGTGAAAGCAACCCTATTTCTTTATACCCAGGTATAATTCCCATAATTGTGGATGATATTGAAATTAATATTACTGAAGTAAGTAAAGTCTTTCTTCTGCCATACTTATCTCCCATATAACCAAAAATTACTGCACCAATTGGTCTAAACGCAAAACCAATTGCAAAAACACCAAGGAATTTGAGTGTACTCAAATAATGATCTTCTGATGGGAAAAAAACGTTGATGATTGTATCTGTTAATACTCCAAAAAGAGTGAGTTCATACCACACAATCATGTTACAGATCATGCCCGATAGTATTGCTTTTTGGATATTATTCATGGTCTTTCAATTTAACATAACCTAATATATCATTAACCGGTGCTCCTTGCTATAAAATTTTTCATTCAATAACCTTCAAGGATAATTCACGTAAATGCTTATCCTCCACCTTGGAAGGAGCACCCATTAGAACATCTTCACCTTGCTGGTTCATAGGAAAACAGATTACTTCACGAATATTTGGCTCATCAGCAAGCAGCATAACTATTCTATCAACTCCTGGTGCTATTCCACCATGAGGAGGAACACCAAATCTGAATGCACGTACAAGTGCACCGAATCTTGTATCAACTTCTCCCCGGCTATAACCTGCAATGGCAAAAGCTTTATACATGATATCCAGTTTGTTATTACGAATCGCCCCACTTGACAGTTCTATTCCATTGCAAACAAGATCATATTGGTAAGCAAGGATATCCAGTGGATTTTTGTCCTCTAAATCTTTCAGAGCACCGTGTGGCATGGAGAATGGGTTATGAAAGAAATCGATTTTTTTACTTTTATCGTCATATACAAAATATGGAAAATCAATGATCCAACAAAACTTGAAGATATTATCATCTATAAGACTGAGTTCTGACCCTAAAAGAGTGCGTACTTTTCCTGCAATGTTTGCCGCCTCATTCTCTTTGTCAGAAGCAAAAAATACACTATCTCCTGGCTCTATGTTTGTTGCTTCTCTTATGTGGTTTAGCCTATTTTCATCAAGAAATTTAGCAATTGGGCCTTTCGCAGTTCCATCTTTATCAAACGTTATATATCCGAGACCCTTAGCACCGAATTCTTTTTGCGCATGTTCTATCTTTTTATCAAAGAAGCTGCGTGGTTCCTCTGCTGTTTTAGGTGCAGGGATGGCTCTCACTACCATACCACGCTCAATATTGCTTTTGAAAATATTGAACCCTGAATCACGAAAAATTTCTGTAACATCGCTGATTAATAGTGGATTGCGCAGATCTGGCTTATCAGAACCATATTTAAGCATTGCTTCTTTATATGTAATACGTGGAAAATCTTTATCAACAGACTTACGAGAAAATTTAGCAAACACTCTATATAAGGTAGACTCAATAATCTGAAAGATGTCTTCTTGAGTTACAAAAGACATTTCAAGATCTAGCTGATAAAACTCTCCCGGAGAACGGTCAGCCCTTGCATCTTCATCACGAAAACACGGTGCGATTTGGAAATATTTATCAAACCCTGAGACCATGAGCAACTGTTTGAAAATCTGCGGAGCTTGTGGCAATGCATAGAACTTGCCAGGATTTAGCCTGCTTGGCACTAGGTAGTCGCGTGCTCCTTCAGGAGAGGAAGCAGTGAGTATTGGAGTTTGAATCTCTAAAAATCCTCGCTCTATCATGAGCTTGCGGAGTTCTGCAATAATTTGTGAGCGCAGAATAATATTGTTGCGGGCTTTTTCACGCCTTAAATCAAGAAAACGATATTTAAATCTCATATTTTCCGGATATTCTTGTTCGCCAGCAATGCTCGCTAATATACTTCTTTCTTCTTTCGCTATTTCTTCATCACGGTGGAACTCGACTTCCGATTCAACGTGCAAATTGCTAACTACAACCTCAATTTCCCCAGTTGCGATAGAGGTGTTTACCGTATCTTCAGTTCTAGCTTCAACTATTCCTGTAACAGTAATTATACTCTCCAATTTTAAATTTGATATCTCATCAAAAAAGTCTTTGTCATTATTCAATACTAGTTGAGTGATTCCATAGAAGTCTCTTAAATCAACAAAGATTAGGTTACCGTGATCGCGCTTACGGTATAACCATCCAGAGAGGGTAACTTCCTTTCCTACATCATTCTTCCTTAATTCATTGCACGTGTGAGTCTTGTAGCAGTTCATATTTGTTTCACTTCTAAATTCTTTAAAAAGTATAGAAATAAACCTTACTACATACAAGCCCATTCTCAGATATTTGTCCAATTTACGAAATAGAGCAGTATTACTTTTATACTGTCTTTACCCGCAAAAAAATTGCACAATTTCTATAATTATGGTATAATAGTAAGGGTATTTTTAATGAATTAGATACAGGAAATGCCACTTACACAGATCATATTATATAGCGTAACATTACTTGCTGTAGCTGCAGTATTTCTCTTTTTGAGAAAAATATACAAAAATCGCATTAGAAAAATCATATTTCCTAGAAAAGTTTTTAAAGAAGAGTGGGAAGAAGACAGAAAATTCAATGAATTATATCAAAAAAATAAGCAAAAAGAGTTGATGAAACAACAAGAAACGCTACGCGAGAAACAAAAAGATGTGCAAGTTTATAAAGAAGATCCAGAAATAGTTGACATAGCAAAACCGGTAGGTAAATGGACAAAGATGGTTATGATGGGTAATGGTTTAATGCAGCGTTTTGCACAATTGATACATAGAGAAGGCGGACAGAAAGGATTTTGGGAGCTGTTTGTAAAAGCTCAGGCTTCAACTCAAGGTAAACATAAGGGAAAGGGCAGATAATCCATGCTTGAATGTGAAAATTTATCCTGCACTCGTAATAATAAGGTACTATTTAAGAATCTCAGTTTTAAAGCTGAGCTAAAATCAAAGATTCTAATCACTGGTCCAAATGGTAGTGGTAAAACCAGCTTAATTAGAAGTTTATCTGGACTTTTACCGCCGGTATCAGGCAATATAAGGCACTGCGGAAAAGATATATATGATGATCCAAAATCCTATATATCTTCTATGGTCTATATAGGCCATAAGAATGCCTGTAAAGATAGCTTAACTGTTGCTCAAAACGTAGAATTCTGGGCAGGAATACGAAATACTAGAGAATTGATTGTGGCAGCTATTTGTTGCTTGCAGTTGCAACCTGTACTTAATATTAGATATGGCGAACTTTCTGCAGGCTGGAAAAGGAGAGTTGCGCTTGCTCGCCTCTTGATTTCTAATGCAAACGTTTGGCTGATAGATGAACCATTTTGTAATCTTGATAGTGCAACGTGTGAATTAGTGCTGAACCTAATCTCAATACGCTCTGAGCAAAATGGTATAGTAATTATTACAGGGCATAGCTCTACAGAGCAATTGTGTGATTTTACAACGATTGATATACGTAATTTCAATAGACTTCTTGTATAGTTTTTGGCAACAACCGCTAGAAATAAAAAACTTGCTTGACAAACTCCGCCAGCCCCCTTATCATAAACACTGAAGCTATTTATTTATCTTCTCTGTACAGATTAAATGACAAAAAAACTCACGTATCTGGCGTCTCATGTTTAATTTTTTGCACTATGTGCACCTTATGTCTTTATCAAACTTCTACCTACATAAGCTGAAACGCGCTTATAAAGCGTTTAAAACATAAAAAAACGCCAACTTAAAAAATGGATAGTGAATAACTAGCTACCCTAGGGTTTCTTTTGCCTTTTTTTCTGTTTAGTAAATTTCTTAAATATTTATAGCTAAACGACAACCGTCATCCCGCTGCTTGTTAGCGGGATCTAGAGATACCGCGAATGAATCGCGGTATGACGGTTCGCGGTGGCATGACGATAAGCTCGTCATCCCGCTGCTTGTTAGCGGCTAAGGGATACCGCGAAGGGATACTGCGAATGAATCGCGGTATGACGGTTAATTATTCTGCGGCGGTATGACGTAGAGCTCGCGTTAGCTATACTTTTATACTCACCAACTCAGTATCCAATCTGGATCCAAGTAGTCAGCTACTTGGATGACAACCTGTTGAGGCTGCGCTTACACATTCCACTTTCTATGCTCACCAAACAAATTTGCTTACTCGCAGCAAAATTTTCTGGATCCAAGTAGTCAGCTACTCGGATGACATCTTTGTGTTTGAGGCAAAACCAGCTATAACATTTCTTCGCAAACAAATGTTCGTACAGTTGTGCGCGTGATGCTGGAATCTAGACAACAATTAGATCCTATTGTCAAGCAATAAGCTACATGTGCTATTTATTTAGTAGATTAAATATGAAGTTTAAAACTCTGCTATTGACTTCCTGTAGAACTAGTGAAAACCAAACTTGCTTAAAACCACTTAATTAGTTATAGTTATAAGTTTAGGTACAGTAAAATGACAGCTTTTGTTCCCTTGATTATTTTTTTAATCTTGTATCTTGGAAGTGGTGCTTATTTTTCTTTTATCGGAACTGATAATCCACTTCATCAGGTTTCACCAGTAATCTGCTTATTACCAGCACTATTTTTTGCTGCCTCACGTGGTACAAATAAAATTCAGCATAACATCGATACTGTTATCAAGGGCATGGGTGACAAAAACACCCTTACTATGTGTTTAATTTTTTTATTTTCTGGAGCATTTTCTGCGGTGACTCAATCAATCGGTAGCGCAGACACTGTTGCTAATTTAATTCTTAATTTCCTTCCAGCAAGATTACTGCTGCCTGGAGTATTTTTGGCTTCTGCTTTTATTTCAACTGCAATTGGCACATCTATGGGAGTTGTTGCGCTGATGGTACCTATAGCTGTTAATCTGGCAAAAAGTGGAGCTTTTGGTCTCGAAATAGGAACTGCAACTGTAGTAGGTGGTGCCGTGTTTGGCGATAACCTTTCGATGATATCTGATACCACCATTGCATCTGTTTCTTCACAGGAAGCTTCAGCAAAAGATAAACTTAAAATGAACTCTAAAGTTGCACTTATTGCCAGCATTATAACACTCATCTACCTAGCAGTTGCCTCAAATAGTACAAAAATTATTTCTATATCAAATTTAGATTATTATTCTATAATAAAAATTATTCCTTACATTTCTTTAATAATCATGGGGCTGCTTGAAGTCGCCACTTTAGTAACAATAACTATAAACATAATTATTGCTGGTGTGCTAGGAATAACTTTTTTTGACTATGCTATCATTCAATTTCCTCATGACGTGTATGACGGTTTCAAAAAAGTAAACGAAATAGTGATATTTGCTCTATTTATCGGTGGATTGAGCCATATAATGTACAAGCAAGGTCAAAAAGCGTTGCATAAACTCATCGATGAAAGCAATATCACAAAAACTAAAGCTGAATTTGTGATAGCAGGAATTGCGTCTATGTTTACTACCTTAGTTGCCAATAATACCATTGCTATTTTACTAAGTGGTGGCATTGCAAAAAGGCTTGCACAAAAACACAGTATTGCGCCACATCGCAGCGCATACTTATTAGATGTTTTTGCTTGTGCTACAAAAGGTATCTTACCTTATGGTTCCCAACTATTGCTAGCAGGTAGCATCGCCTCTGTATCACCTATTTCTTTATTAACACAGGTATATTATTGCTTTATTCTAGCGGCAGTTACAATAGGCGAAATAATCATCAACAGCAGAAAAGAGAAACATTGTGCGGCTGCAACTTAGAGTTTCTCTTTTTTTACCCATAAGGAACGGAATTACTTGACACCCTTCGCCAACCCCCTTATCATGAAACTGAAGCTATTTATTTATCTTCGCAATCTGTGCAGGTTAATGACAAAAAACTTAGGGTATTTGGCGTCTCATGTTTAATTTTTCGCACTACGTGCATCGCATGTCTTTAAAAATTTCTGGGTTTTTACCTATATAAGCTGAAACGCGCTTACAAAGCGTTTAAGACAGCAAAAAACGTCAAATTGACAAGGGAGAATTTGAATGCTAGCTACTACGGGGTTTCTTTGCCTTTTTTCCTGCTTAGTAAATTTCTTAAACACTTGCGGTGTAGGTTAGTTGCAAGTTAAAAGCAGCTAAATCGCTCTTAATCAAGCGTTTTAGAATAAAAAAAACGCCGATATTTTAGTACATAGTAAATAGCCAACCACCATGGGGCTTCTTTTGCCTTTTTTTTTCATTTGGTAAATTTCTTAAACATTTATAGTTGCAATTTAAGAGCCCGTAAAGGGTGTCATTCCAGTGCCCCTGTGATGTATTCCAGTGCTTGACACTGGAATACAGTTTTCCATATAATCTCATCGAAAATGTTGTAACCACTTTCCATGCTAGTTTGCTTGTTCACAAGCAAACTTTTCTGGATCCCAGTGTCTGGGCACTGGGATGACAAGAGAAGGTACTAGCCTGACACCCTGACAACCGTCATCCCGCTGCTTGTTAGCGGGATCTATGCTAATGCCCTTTTATTCTTTCAATTATGTTATTTCCATTTAAATCTGTCTGTTCCGCAACTTCAGTGAATACAGTTGAATACTCCCTAAAACTGATTGTCATAACTTTACCCTACTTTGAATAATATTTTGATCATTACATATTGTAACAAAAAAAAATCAACTCATTTCTTCTAACGGCTCTATATTAAAGATAGAAAGTCCAGAAGCAATGACGTGTGCTAAGGCTTGGACAAGTTGCAGCGGTGAGATCTTTCTTATATTTTTAATTGTGTAATCTTCTGTGTTTGTAAATGTTTTTTCTATACCCCACTGCAGTAATAAGTACTTTACGTTCTGAATGATTTATGATGTAAATTATACGGTAGTTGCTAACCCTTATCCTATATTGCCCTCTAAAGCTATGACATAAAGGCTTTCCTAGATTAAAAGGATCAACTGTAAGGCGTTTCTTTATGGCCTCCTGAACCATTAATTTAATCTTTGCCGGAAGAGCTGGAATTTCTTTTTCAATAACATTTTTTAAGAATTTTATAGTGTAAGTTTTATTTCCAGATGTTTTCATCATCCTCTACTTCTTCTTCACCTTCAGAGAGGCGATCGTCAGCTATTTTGGATAGCTCTACATCTTCTTCGAACTCTTCTTCCACTAAATCTACTAAAACTTCAGGAATAGTTTTATTTTGAGTCTCTGCCATTTCTGTAAGATACTGAGCCAATTTACTGTCAAAACTTACATTAACATTGAGCTTTTTTTGACTGTGAGCCATATATTAACCAGAAAATACTACTATAAACTATAACATTTTTACTTAATTTTGTCAACTTCTCTATTCGTTGAAAAAACAATCTTGCATAAAAAAATCAACTCATCTCTTCCAAAGGCTCTATATTGAAGATAGAAAGTCCAGAAGCGATGACGTGTGCTAAGGCCTGCACGAGAAACATTCTTGCAGCGGTGAGGTTTAAGTTGTCTTCCAGTATGAAACGCATGTTTAAATCACTCTTGCCATACCCCCATAAAACGTGAAACGCTTCTGCAACTTCAAGTAAGTAGAAAGTAATTCTGTGTGGCTCACAAAGCCTTGCTGCAATTTCTACCACATCTGGCCACTTTGCTAAGGTTTTTATGAGGAAGAGCTCTCCACCTGTCCTTAAAAGTGAAGGATCTGCTGTTGGGAGCTCTTTTGGAGCATTACGCATTAACGAATGAGCACGAGCATGCGCATATTGCACGTAAAAAATAGGGTTGTCTTTTGACTGTTCTTTCACTTTAGCAAAATCAAAGTCCAAGACCATATCATTCTTGCGTGTTAGCATTATAAAACGAGTTATGTCCCTGCCAACTTCTTCCACTACATCTCTTGCTGTTAGGAAGTTTCCTGATCTTTTGGACATCTTAACAGGTTTGCCGTTCTCGAAAAAATTCACAATATTATGCAGTTTTACCTCTATTTTTGCTTGATCATCACTGAGCGCAGAGACGACTGCTTTGAGTCTTTTGACATAACCGCCGTGGTCACTACCAAGCTCTACGATCATATTGTTAAAACCACGCGATATCTTATCAAAATGGTAAGCGATATCCGAGGCAAAATAAGTCCAACTGCCGTCCTCTTTCTTCAATGCACGGTCAACGTCATCACCAAATTTTGTAGAGCGAAATAGCATCTCTTTTCTGGAAGTCCAATTTTCGCTTTCTTTGCCTTTTGGTTTCTCCAGGTACCCTTCATACACTAGACCCTTGTCAGACAATATCTTTATACTCTCTTCAATTTTGCCACTTTTTTGTAGCTCATACTCTGAAGTAAAAACATCATGATTTACTCCAAGTAAGTTCATGTCTTCCTTTATGATTTCTAAGATAGAACTTAAAGTATAGTCTCTAATCACTTGATTATCTTGCTTTTCTAGAAGCTCTGCGCCATATTTTTTGGCCAGCCCAGTCCCTATTGGTTTTAAATATTCACCTGGGTATAAACCTTTTTCGATGCTGATTTTTTCTCCCAGAGCTTCCTTATACCGCAAATATACTGACCGAATTAGCGTATCTATCTGCGCTCCAGCATCATTAATATAGTATTCCTTAGTAACTTTATAACCAACTTTTTTCAATAAATTTGCCAGAACGTCACCAAATACTGCCCCTCTTGCATGACCAATATGCAGTGGACCAGTTGGATTTGCAGATACAAATTCAACATTAATGGCCTGATTGTTCCCTATATCTAGGGTGCCAAACTCTGTTTTTAGCTCATTTATTTGTTTTAAGATTCCATGCCACACTTCTATTTTTAAGTGCATGTTGATGAAACCAGAGCCTGCTATTTCCACTTTTGCAACTTCATCAAAAAGTTCAAATTCTTTGGCTAAAACCTCTGCAATTTCAATGGGATTCTTCTTTTCATGCTTTGCAAGCACCATAGCAACATTTGTGTAAATGTCTCCATGGACTCTATTGCTTGGAGGCTCTATGATAAAGTTTGCTGCACTTGTGCTTATAACACCCCTTTGTTTCAACTCATTCAATTTACTAAAGATTAGAGAAGAAATCTGCTTAAAAATGTTCATTCACTATATTGCTATAAAATCTATAGCAGTATAGTGAATAAGTGGGACTAGTTGAAGGTTTATCTTAACTATTTTATCTTCCTGGATCAGAGTTTATATTAAGTCGTTGCCGTAACCATGGTAAGAGAAAGCCATACCTTCGCTGTAACCATCATTACCAGCATCAGGCTCTTCAACATCATCAGTTACTACCTGATCTTCAGTTGTGATTTTATCCTTGATCGTCTCGTCTACACCCTCATCACTATAAGAAAATTTGTTAGTATATGAATAGCGATTATTGATTTTATCACTATAGTTATGTTTTAACATAGAGACCTCCTATACAGTCAAAATTGGAATTACATTAAGATAGAACAAGCTATGAATATAACGTGAATGAAAGAAACTACAGATCACGAAATTTCCGGATAACTATGGAACCATTATAAAATAATAAAATTAAAAATTTAATAATTTTAATTATAAATCTAGCATATCAACTAACGGTATGATTTAAATTTTCTTTCAATTCCACTGTATCTTCGCCAGTTTTGCATATAGCCCGTCTTTACTTATTAGAGAGTCATGAGTGCCTACTTCTTCTACTTTTCCATGATTAATTACTATAATCTTGTCAGTCTTGAGTGCGGTTGATAGCCTGTGTGTAATTACGATTGTTGTTCTGTTTTGCATTAACTTGCTCAATGCTTTTTGCACGAGGTTCTCACTTTTGTAATCAAGGGCAGAGGTTGCTTCATCCAGTATTAAAACCTGAGGATTGTTGAGTATGGCCCTTGCTATTACAATACGTTGTTTTTGTCCTTCAGAAAGTTTTAATCCTCTTTTTCCTACAAATGTATCAAATTTATCAGGCAGCTTATCAATAAATTCCATCGCATAAGCGCTGATGGCTGCTTGCTTCACTTCCTCATATTCGGCACCTGGTTTGCCATATAGTATATTTTCCATTATTGAGCAAGAGAATATCATGTGATCTTGTGGCACTAAGCCAAACAACGATCTGAGGTCATTTAGCGCAATTGACTTAATATTGTACCCATCGATAGTAATGCTACCTTTGTTTGGATCATGAAAACGGAGCAGAAGCTTTAAAATGGTGCTTTTACCACTGCCAGATGGTCCAACAATTGATACTGCTTGACCTGCCTCTATAGAAAATGATACGTTATCTAATGCTGGCTTATCAGCATAAAAAAATGTTACGCCATTAAACGAAATTCCCTTTTGAACACTACAAATTTTTATAGGATCATCGGGATCTGCTATAGAGCTTTTCATATTTTTAAATTCAAATAAACGCTCTACTATTCCAAGACCTCGTTGTAAATCACTGATATTATCGCTCAAATTATTTATAGCTCCTGCTGCGAGCGCTGAATAAAACACAAATGAGGAGAGTTCTCCAATAGTTATATTATTGCTTAAGACTTCTTTAATACCAAAAAAGAGCAAAACAACTAGTGAACCTATCACACACGTGATAACTAGAGTTACTAAAATAGCACGCAAGAGTACTAATTTTACGTATGATTTTGATACTGAGTTTAAATGTTCCTTAAAACGGATTTTTTCGTTTTCCTCGAGTACAAACGATTTGATAGTCACTATAGATCTAAAATTTTCCTCACTAAATGACGCAAGCTCACTTAATTTATCCTGAGCAAAGCGTGCATAGCTACGCACTTTTTTTCCAAGTGAGGTCATGATAATGAGTAGTATAGGTATTATTGCGGCTGCATACGCAGTTAGTTGTATATTTGTATATAATAACATAGCAACACTGCCAATCAGAATCACAAAATTTCGTAATATGGTTAGTAAGCTGCTGTTTATTATTGATTGCAGCACAGAGGTATCAGTAATTAACGCTGAGATAACATCTTGTACGCCTGTGTTCTCAAAGAAACTTGGTTGCAAGTTAGTGATACTGCTATATAAGTCATATCTGATTCTTGCGATAACTTTCTCGCTGCCAATGCCAATGAAATATAACCGAGTAAATGCAGTGAGAGAAATGGCTAAAACTATAAGTATTGCAACTAATAGTTTGGTAGTAAAATCGTGCTCTGTGCCAGAATCAATTATATTGCTTAAGCCTCTGCCAAAGAGGAGGATCGTTAAGGCTGAAAATAAAACTGCAATAAAAGCTATGATGAAATAAGATAGATTAGGCTTTATATAGTAAAATAACTGCCTAATATTAGATCGCATCTTATTTTAAAGTTTCTAAAGTTAAGTATATAGATTTTAGTTTCAGGGGGAAGGGGAAAGGTGTAGTATGAAGCAATTTAGGTTCTGCAGCTGTTGTGATTTTAGTCCACCAAGAAAGGGTAGTAGCTCGCAGAAACAAAAAACTTACTTGACAAACTCCGCCAGCCCCCTTATCATGAAACTGAAGCTATTGTATTTGCTTTCGCCAATCTGCAGATTAAAAGGTAAGGATTACTTAATGTATCGGCGTCTTATGTTCAATTTTTTGCAGTATATAGATACTGTATGTCTTTACAAAACTTCATCTACATCTAGATTTTTATCTAAATAAGCTGAACGCGCTTATAAAGCGTTACAAGACATCAAAAAATGCCAATACTCGACAGAGATAGTAAAAGACTAGCTAACTCGGGGATTCTTTGTCTTTTTTTCTGCTTAGTAAATTTCTTAAACATTTGCAGCGTAAGTTAGTTGCAATTAAAAGCGGCTGAATCTCGCTTGTCAAGCGTTTAAAACATAAAAAACGCCAATATTTTAAAGCAGATAATAACCCCAGGGCTTCTTTTGCCTTTTTTTTCGTTTGGTAAATTTCTTAATATTTATGGCTAAACGACAACCGTCATCCCGCTACGTGTTAGCGGGATCTATGTTAAGGTATGACGGTTAAGTAAGGGATCTATGTTAAGAGATACCGCGGCGGTATGACGGTTCGTGGCGGCGTGACGATAAGCTCGTCATCCCGCTACGTGTTAGCGGGATCTATGTTAAGGTATGACGGTTAAGTAAGGGATCTATGTTAAGAGATACCGCGGCGGTATGACGGTTCGTGGCGGCGTGACGATAAGCTCGTCATCCCACTACGTGTTAGCGGGATCTAAAGATACCACGGCGGTGTGACGGTTCGTGGCGGCGTGACGATAAGCTCGTCATCCCGCTACGTGTTAGCGGGATCTCTTGTTAGCGCCGCGGCGGTATGACGGTTCGTGGTGGAATGACGATAAGCTCGTCATCCCGCTACGTGTTAGCGCCGCGGCGGTATAGCTATACTTAAAAATATGGTTGAATAGTTGTTAATAATAGTGTATAATTATTAATCTTTTCTCAGTATTTTTACTATGGCTCTTTCTAAATTTCTCGATCCAAAATTGGACCTAACATTTAAAAAAATATTTGGTACTGAGAGAAATAAGAATATTCTTATTCATTTTTTGAACGATATTTTAGGATGTACTGAAGTCAACACTATACAAGAAGTAGAATTCTTAAGCACCATTATGGACCCTGAAATTGCTTCTGATAAACAAAGCATTGTTGATGTTCTTTGCAGGGATTCTAGTGGGAACAGGTATATAATTGAGATGCAGCTCACTTGTGATAAAGGCTTTGAAAAACGTGCACAACTTTATGCTGCTAAGGCTTACTCAAGACAAGCTGATAAATCTGGTAAATACGTTGATTTAAAGAAGATTTTCTTTATCGCGATTTCAAATTGTACCTTATTCCCTGATAAGCTTGACTATATATCTAGCCATACCATAAGAGATGAGAAAACCAATGAACATGACTTAAAAGATTTTCAATTTATCTTCATAGAGCTGCCAAAATTTCCTAAGAGTAGAGCAGAACAACTAGAAAGTGTAGTAGACCGTTGGCTATTTTTTTTCAAATATGCAGATGAAACAACGGACGAAGATCTCAGAAAAATTGCGGAAAAATCACCAATAATAAAGCTAGCATATGATGAATTAGATAAGTTTCACTGGAATGAAAAAGATCTAATAGCTTATGAAGAAAGAATAATGGATCTGCGCAAAGAAGAAGCCATTCTTGAATACAGACTTGATCTTGCTAAAGAGGAAGGTAGAAAAGAGAGGGAAATTGAAGTCGCAAAGAATCTACTTAAAGCAGGTGTTTCTTTTAATATTATAGCTCAAACTACTGGTCTTTCTATGAGTGAGATCAAAGAATTGCAGAATTAAGTGTGAATGGTTACGAAAAATATAAGTTTTTGCGATAAACGACATAGTGATGTATTTGTTGTTCAGCATGTCAGTGGAATATTTTCTGAAAAATTTCCACATAACTCTTTCAGATTTCATAATATCTCTTGCCACTCATCTGAACAGATACCTATTTTGGAGGGATACCAATAATAGTTGTGAGCGGTACAAGTTTAGTCCATATACCTTCCAAGCATAACACGCTCACGAAACTTTAATGCGATAGCTTGGTTTCTACTAAAAGACAGCATTATGCCAAGTGCGATGCTCGAAGATAAAAGAGAAGAACCACCATAGCTAAGTAGTGGCAGGGTTATACCGGTGGTTGGAAAAACACTCAATGTTACCCCTATGTTTATTATGAATTGTGTGATGAATTGAATTGAGATACCGAGAATCACTAACAGATTAAATAATTCATTTTCCCTATATGCAACGTAAAGCAAGCGGGCGGAAATGATACCAAATAACATCAATGTGGCTAAGCACGTAATCAAACCAAATTCTTCTGCTAAAACAGAAAACACAAAATCTGTATGACAATCAGGAAGAGAGGCTTTTACGCTACCTTCACCAGGTCCAACTCCAGTTAATTGACCTCTTTTAAATGCTTCTAATGATTTTGTGACTTGAAAGTTATCGCGCTGCGCAAAAAAGACAAAATTGTAAATCCTTTGCTTTATATGCGGGAGACATAAGTAAGCCGTGGTAATTCCAGTTGTGACCACTCCTATTATACATAGAAAGTATAAAAATGGTATACATGCAATAAACATTTGACCAATAAAAGAATATGTTAAAAGCATGGACATACTGAAATCAGGTTGCAAAAGTAACAACACAAAAACTAACAGAAATATTATGATTGATATGTGCATTTTAAACCTCATTTCGCTGGCCAAAATACTAGCTATAACAACAGAAAAAAATGGCCTTACGAACTCAGATGGTTGAACAGAAATTTTGACAATATGTAACCATCGTTTCGCACCTTTTACCTCTATACCAAGTATTATCGCAATTGCTACTAGAATAGTAAATAAAATGAAACCTGCGAATGAGAGGTTAAGTATAGTTCTTGTGTTGAGAAAAGAAAATGTCACCAAGGTAATTAGTGACAGGACTATATAAATTGTATGGCGCCGTATAAAATAATCCTGTGGCAGAAAAAGACGCTGCGCAATTACAGGGCTTGCTGAATAAACAAGAATGAAGCTTATAGTGAGCAAAAAAAACACT
Organism: Wolbachia endosymbiont of Wiebesia pumilae; assembly: GCF_017869285.1. Taxonomy (NCBI): domain Bacteria; kingdom Pseudomonadati; phylum Pseudomonadota; class Alphaproteobacteria; order Rickettsiales; family Anaplasmataceae; genus Wolbachia; species Wolbachia endosymbiont of Wiebesia pumilae. Next base: position 124,738 of record NZ_CP054557.1, on the reverse strand, counting down.
GGAAGGATGAGATAATAATCCAGCGTTCTATACCAGAGTTTAATATTCATTTTGTTCCAATGTGTAATGCCACTATTCCATAGCTCATATTATGAAACTCAACATTCTTAAAGCCTACCTCTTCAATTTCCATTTTAAAATCAGCCTGAGTTGGAAACTCTCTAATGCTCCTCACTAAATATTCATAAGAACTCTTGTCTTTAGCAACTATGCTGCCAATTTTAGGAATTACTTTAAATGAATATAAGTCATAAAGTTTGGTAAATATCTCATTTTGATAGTGCATAGGGGCAAATTCTAAGCAGATAAATTTCCTATGTGGTTTTAATACCCTGTGCGCCTCATTTAAAGCCTTCTTGCGGTCAGAAACATTTCGAATGCCAAAAGCTATTGTGCAATAATCAAATTCGGAGTCTTCAAATGGTAAACTTTCTGCACTTGCACATACCCAATCAAAATTAATTTGGTTTGAATTTATAGCTTTATCACGTCCTCTGTTTAGCATGTTTTGATTTATATCGCATACTGTAACCTTAGCACTTGGCTCTTTTCTTACTACTCTTATTGCTATATCTCCAGTTCCTCCAGCAACATCTAAAACCTTAGAGTTTTTTGTAAAATGCACACTATTTACCATCTTATCTTTCCATAATCTGTGCATTCCGAGGCTCATTATATCATTCATGGTGTCGTAGCGACTTGCCACGGAATCGAATACCTCTTTAACTAATTGTGATTTCTTCTCGATTTTTATAGTAGACATTACGTAAAAACTCCTTTATAATTAGTAAAAATTAATTTGAATTAACACAAATGTCAACGATAGGCCTTGAGCCTGTTAAAATCTTCTTCAGCGTGGTATGATGACCGAGTTAGTGGGCTTGATGCAACCACTAGGAACCCTTTGGAGTAAGCAATGTATTTATAATGCTCAAACTCTTCTGGGGTAACATACCTATCAAGTTTTGCATGTTTTGGAGTTGGTTGTAGATATTGACCAATTGTAATAAAATCAACCTCAGCACTGCGCAAATCGTCCATAACCTGCAGTATTTCCTCTTTTGTTTCTCCAAGACCAACCATAAGCCCTGACTTTGTGAAAACTTTAGGATTAATCTGCTTTACCATCTTCAGCAAATATAGTGAATGAAAATAGCGAGCTCGTGGTCTTATTTTTGCATACAATCTCGGCACTGTTTCAATATTGTGGTTATAGACATCAGGTGATGCAACAGCAATTGCTTCAAATGCTCCTTTCTTATTTAAAAAATCAGGAGTTAAAATCTCTATTGTTGTTTCTGAAGTTATCTTTCTAATTTCTTCTATGCACTGTATAAACTGATTTGCGCCACCATCTGGCAAATCATCACGATCAACAGAAGTAATGACAACATGTTTTAAGTTTAACTTTTTTATCGCTTTTGCTAAATTTTCTGGCTCATGAGGGTCTAGTTTATCAGGAATGCCAGTTGCAACGTTGCAAAATGCACAAGCACGAGTGCAAACAGAACCAAGAATCATCACAGTAGCATGACGTTTATTCCAACATTCACCAATATTTGGACATGCAGCCTCTTCGCACACTGTATGCAAGTTATGCAGTTTAACGATGTTTAAGGTCTCATTGAATACTTCACCGGTCGGAGCTTTTGCTCTGAGCCATTGAGGTTTGCTATGCATCTGAAACTGCTAACTCTACCTCTTGCTTTACTAAAACTTTTTTCAACCTTCTTTTTATCTTCTGCGCTTTCTCACTTAGTTTAATCGTTCTTGTGTTGAGCAAAAAAGCATCTAAATCACCTTTGTAATCTATAGTTCTCAAAGTTCTTGTTGCCACACGAAATCTAAACTTTTTATTCAATATATCACTTGTCAACGTAACCTTATGTAAATTTAAAAGAAAGGTACGCTTTGTTTTACGATTAGAATGTGATACCTTATTACCAAAAGATTTTTTTCTATTTGTTAATTCACAAACTCTACTCACTTCAATATACCAAATTATTCTATGTACTTAGATTACCTTATATAGTCAAATAGTCAATACTCTCTTGCTTAATTTTTATACCATATACTGCTTTATAACCAAAAAATATCGTAATTTTTTCTATTATAAGAGAAATCATATGCTGAATTTCCAATGCTTTACTGCCATTTGTTACTACCAGATGCAATACACCCGAATTTATATTCTGTGCATATGAGATCTTTTTCGGTTTTGTACACTCTGCTATTTCTTTCCCTACTATATTTCGCCAGTTTAAAATAAGACGTATTTCATTTTTACTAATCTTATTTTTCATGCATTTTAATGCATAGTTTTCAATTATAGACTTTAATTTTTTTGGACCGCTACGTTTGAGCATTTTTCTGTTTTTTTAGTAGGTAGATAATATAAAAGTATACATATAACTTGAGATTTTGTCATTACTGCTACATGTTTGTGAGATACCGTGACGGTATGACCATAATCGTCACTCCGCAACGCATATTGCATAGTCGTCATTCCGCGGCGTGTTCGCGGAATCTAGCTCTGGTCACGCTACTTAGATGACAACCTTCTAACTGCTTTACAAAGGCTCTACCATCTGGCCTCACACCGTAAAAGCAGTATTTTTATGCAAAACTTATCTCAACGTAGCACTTGCCAAGATCGTTCCATTTACCAAATTTTGTGCTGTCATCTTTGCCTCATAATTAACCTTATAGCTGTTTTAATTGTAATTAGTTAAATTATTATTAACTTGCCAGGCTAGATCCAAAAAATAGCATAATCAATATGCAAATTGTAATAGAAATCACGTTTGCGTATGGTTTATTGCTATGCGGTTAATCTTTCCTCAATCCAAGCTGCTTGAATAGCTTCGAGTATTTTTTCGTTACAGCGTTTTTCATCATCATCAAATTCCTCTAAACTCAAGACCTTTTTTTTAAGCTCAGTGAATCTGATACTAATTATATTCTCATTTGGAAATTTTTCCTCCAGAGCTTCCACAATATCTTCTATATCAAGCCATTTCAGACTTTTTTGTATTTATCTGCTAAGTTAAATTGGTGCCCATGGGGAGACTTGAACTCCCAAGGTCGCAAAACCCACGGATTTTAAGTCCGCTGCGTCTACCGATTCCGCCACACGGGCTTTTTTTATCTATCTAGAGTAAAACTCTACTACTAAATTGACTTCCATGTCTGCTGAATAAGGAACCTCAGAATATTGAGGTGACCTCAAATACTTCACTGAATGCTCTTTACTATCTGCTTCTAAATAATCCGGAGCCTTGCGCTCTTGTTTTTGTTCAGCCTCTACTACTACAGGGATTTTTGCTGCCCTTTCTCTTATTTTTATTATATCACCTGGCTTCACTCGATAACTCGATATGTTAACCACCTTATCATTAACTGTAACGTGCTTGTGAGATATGAGCTGCTTTGCTGAGTAAATTGTTGGAACAAGACCAGAGTGGTATAAAACAGAACTTAATCTCGATTCTAAGATACCGATAAAATTATCAGCCGTATAACCCTTTCTGTTATAAGCATCTAAAAATGTACGTCTGAGCTGCTTACTTGAAATCGCATAGTAAAACTTAAATTTCTTATGCGCAGCAAACTGCTTACCAAAGTCGGATAACTTCTTGAATCCAAGAATACCGTGTTGACCTGGAGGGTATTTCCTTTTGTTTACTGGGTCTTTAGCTCTACCCCATAAATTTACACCAAGTCTACGGCTAATCCTATACTTTCTAGTGATAACAGTTGTCATATAAAAACTCTCACGATTTAACTTTAGATTATTAAGGATTTTAGCACTCAGTGTCAACTTGTTTTTGCTGATATAATCTTTTATACTTCATTTTTAAGTTTTTCTATTAACACATGAATCATTCACATTTAAAATCTATGGCAAACGCCATCCGTTTTTTATCAATTGATGCAGTACAAAAAGCAAACTCTGGACACCCAGGTATGCCACTTGGCATGGCAGATGTTGCAACTGTTTTGTTTGCTAAATATCTGAATCATAATCCTGATGATTCTAAATGGTTCAATAGAGATCGCTTTGTTTTATCAAACGGTCATGGGTCAATGTTACTATACTCAATATTATATTTGACAGGTTATATTAGCATAGATGAGCTAAAAAACTTCAGACAAATGGGATCCAAGACCCCAGGTCATCCAGAGTTCGGCTTGACTTCCGGGGTAGAGGCAACAACAGGCCCGCTCGGTCAGGGGTTTGCCGCTGCTGTTGGCATGGCACTTGCTGAATCGATACTTGAAAAGCAGTTTAGAATCAATCACTACACTTATGTGATGCTAGGGGATGGCTGTCTTATGGAAGGAATAAGCCATGAAGCAGCATCACTTGCTGGGCATCTTAAATTGAATAAGCTTATAGCTCTTTTTGATGATAATGATATTTCTATAGATGGCGCTACTTGCCTTTCCTGTTCTGATGATGTAGAGAAACGCTTCTTAGCGTATGGATGGAATGTTGACAAAATTGATGGCCATGATTTTGATGCCATATCCCTTGCAATAGAGCAAGCAAAAAAGTCTGATAAACCTACAATGATCTGCTGCAAAACTATTATCGGAAAATTTTCAAGCCGTGCTGGCACATCCTCTGTTCACAGTGGTGCTTTTTCGGAGGAAGACATAAAACAGATGAGAGAGAAATTAAACTGGAATTATGAACCATTCCATGTACCAGAAGATGTGAAAAATGCCTGGAAGAAAACTGTTGAGAGAGCAAAACAAAACTACACGATGTCATTCCAGCGCGTGACGCTGGAATCCAGGAAAGAAGAAAAAGAATGGATCCCAGTGTCAAGCACTGGGATGACAAGAGAGAGTACTGGGATGACAGAAGAGAATGCTGGGATGACAGGGTATCATGCAGAACTTCAAAGACGGTTAGATAAACATCTACCAGATAATATCGCTGGTGTTTTAGCTGACCTGAAGAAACAAATATGTGAGCTAATGCCAAACGAAGCTACTCGATCTTCTTTCGGCAGAGTAATGGAACTTTTAACTGAGTCTATGCCGGAATTAATCGGCGGTTCTGCTGATCTTACCGGGTCAAATTGCACTAAATATGAGCACATGCAGGTAATAAATAGCAATAATTATAGTGGCTCTTATGTCCACTATGGAGTGAGAGAGCACGCTATGGCAGCATGTATGAATGGTATGGCACTTCACGGCGCGATTCTTCCTTATGGCGGCACTTTTTTGGTATTTTCCGACTATTGTCGTCCTGCTATACGTCTTTCAGCTCTGATGAAGCAGCAGGTTATGTATGTCATGACTCACGACTCAATTGGAGTGGGAGAAGATGGCCCGACTCATCAGCCAATAGAGCATTTAGCCTCTTTGCGTGCTATACCAAATCTATATGTTTTTAGGCCAGCCGATGCAGTTGAAACTCTGGAGTGTGTTAGCATTGCACTCGAAAAGAAAGAATCTCCAGCACTGTTTGCGCTCTCAAGGCAAAACGTAAGTTACATGCGCAAGTTCTACTCTGATATCGATCAATCTGCTAATTTATCGAAGTTTGGTGCATATATTTTGTGTGAATGTTCAAAAGAATTAAAAGTGACGATATTTGCTACGGGGTCCGAGGTTGAAATTGCAGTTGAAGCAAGGGAGAAATTGCAGGAAAAGGGTATAGGTACAAGGATTGTTTCTATGCCATGCTGGAGGCTTTTTGACGAGCAAAGCGATGAATATAAAGCGGCAATATTAAATAATGACAGCATTAAAGTTGCAATTGAAGCCGGAAGTGAAATGGGTTGGCATAAATACATAGGTTCAAACGGTATATTTATTGGCATGAAAAGCTTCGGAGAATCAGCACCTTATAAAACACTTTATGAGCATTTTAATATCAACGCTGATCATGTGGTAAAATGTGTGTGTGAGAAGTTAGGTTGCATTCAGTAAACCTCTTGCATAACCATATGAAAGCCCACTCTTCTTTGTCATTCCAGCGCGTGACGTTATTTCCATCCAAGATGGTGTCATTCCAGTGCTCCTTTTTTTGTCATCCCAGTGCGTGACACTGGGATCTAGCCTTTATTATTTGGTTGAAATTAAGTCTTCTGGATCCCAATGTCAGCTACTTTCATGACATCATCATAAAGTAAAATGAGATCCCAGTGTCACGCACTGGGATAACAGGAGAAGGAGGCTACTTAGAGAGGATGTCATTCCAGCACTTGACACTGGAATCCAGTTTTCCATCCAAGACGGTGTCATCCCAGTGCTTGACACTGGGATGGCTTTGTTGCATAGCAACTGAAAAAATCTGGTGGCTACTGACAAAATTCATTATAAAATAGCCATTTAACCTTGAAAGAAAAAATATGCCACAAAAAATGAGGGTCAGTAACCATAGCGAATATAACAAATTTCTAGAAAAAAGAGGAAATATTTTTCATTATATCAACGAAGCCATAGAAAAGTGGTACGAGAATGGTCCAAAAATACCAGGTGGCAACAATATTTATAGCGATAAAGTTGTAATTTTGGTGCACATAATAACTTGTTTATTTAGAATAGGCCTGAGGCAAACAGTTGGGTTTATAGCAGGATACCTTGAGCAAATTGGGAAAAATTTGCAAGTTATCAGCTATTCACAATCATCAAGAAGGTTTAAGAACCTGTCTTGAAAGGAACTAAGCAGCTAATTTAGCAAGCATAATAGTAATCATATTAAAGGAGATATTAGTTTTTGAAGTAAGAGGAGAATGCTCATAATCCTTGCTCATACGTCTAAAATTGGAAAGCCAAGCAAAAGTTCTTTCAACAATCCACCGTTTAGGAATAACTTGAAATCCTACAGCATCAGCTGCTTTTTTAGTAATCGTCAATAAACATCCTGTTTTCAATAAACAGTAATTTTGCAATTTACCAATATATCCCTGATCAGCGAGAAACCTTTGTAGCGTTGAAGCTTTTCGTTTAGCTTGAGTAAAAAGATTTAGAGCACCATCACGATCTTGAATGCCTGCACTATGAACATCAGCTGTAATAATTAGGCCTATTGTATCCACAATGATGTGACGTTTTCTACCCTTTATTTTCTTGCCAGCATCATATCCTCTGGATCCCCTTTTTGAGTGGTTTTCACTGATTGACTGTCAATTATTCCTACCGAAGGTATTTCATTTTTGCCAACCATTTTTCTTACCTTTTTTACTAACATATCGTGTATTTCTTCCAATTTGCCACTATTACGCCACCTGAGAAAATAATCATACACCGTTTTCCATGGCGGAAAATCTTTTGGCAGCATTCTCCACTGGCAACCACCTTTCATTATGTATCTTATTGCATTAATAATTGTTCTAATATTGTGCTTTCTTGGCCGTCCTACTGCACCTTGTGCAACACTTGGCTCCAAAATTTCCCATTCTTTGTCACTTATATCACTTGGATACATTTTTACCTACTATTTTTTACTTATCTCATCATATTCTCTTTCTCATTTCTTTTCAAGACAGGCTCTAAGAAACTCAATATTAAGATCAATGATTGCAGAATTGATAAAAATAATATGGAAGATATCGAAATTGCTATAGACAGTACAGGAATTAGTATATACAACAACACTCCTGGTCATAGCAAAGAAAATAGCGAAGATAGAAAGTATCGCAGCTATGAACAGACAAGAAAATTGCATGTAATGTTGAATACAAACAGCAAAAAAGCCATAGCTGTAAAATACAGTAACGGTGTCTACTCTGATCACTATGGAGCTTGTGATTTGCTAAAAGAAGTCGATTTTCAGTATGTCATAAAAGTACTATATGCAGATAGGGCATATGACAGAGAAAAGCTCTATAAGCTGTGTAATCAATATGGTATAAAAACGAAAATTCCTCCGAAAAACAACGCAGCAGAGCATCCAAAGTTAGACTATATGGCTGAGAGAAATTCTGCAGTCAAGCTCATAAAGTCATATGATGAAGATAGTATAAAGAAGTGGAAAAAAGAGATGAGTTATGGAAAAAGATCTTATATAGAAAGTTTTTTCTCGCGACTGAAACAAACATTCGGGTTTAGTTTTAGGAATAAATCTGAGACAAATAGAGAGAAGGAACTACTTGTTAAATGCTATTTGCTCAATAAGTTCACTGATATTGGTATGGCTAAATTTGAGATAGCTTCATAAATTTATTGTGCGTTACCTACTATCCGAAGAGCGATGCAACAAAGCCCACTGGGATCCAGTTTTCTTTACAAATTCACCAAAAGTGTTTCATTCTATAACGCAAAACCCATACTCACCAAACCCAATGCATTACTTGCAATTAAGTTTCCTGGATCCCAGTGGGCTTTGTTGCATCGCTACTTATGAAAGGCTAACTATAGTTAGGATTATAAGCAACCTATTGAAAATCTTGTTTTTTTGCAATCAATCTGATCAAATTTAAGAATAGTAATTTATTATTTATATTAATAAATTTAATTCTATTGAAAATAGCTAAAGCATTGAAATTCTTGAACTTTAGCCGGATTGGTAAATGGTAGTGAAATTTCTTTTACTCAAATTTAGGTATTCATTGACCGTTCTTGTTATAAATACCAGAATAATAAGCTACTGATATTCCCTATCTTTTTTATCTTTAATCCATCATAGCTAGCGATGCAACAAAGCCATCCCAGTGTCAAGCACTGGGATGACACCTTTTCCGGTAGAAGATCACTATCAAATCACATTGCTCTGGTCATTATGATCACCATTATTTTGTTCAACTGATTGATCGACCCCAGGTGAAGAAGAATCATCATAAGGTTGTGTGTCAGACTTTTCTTCGTCAGACCCAAACAACCATGAAAAAAAAACACCAAAAAATGATGCAATTAATGAAAAAGGCTTCATAAGTATACTAAACAAACTACCAAAAAAAGAGCTCGGCTGTTCTTCTGTTTGTGCAGGTTCTGTGGAAGCAACAGGACCTACATCGTTGTCTTGTACATCAGTTCCTTGTTCTGCACTGGTGGTGCTGGTTTTTTCCCCTTCTTTGCTATTATCTGATTGTAGTTCAGTATCATCACCTACTCGTTTTTCTTCCTCTTGACCCCCTTCACTATCTGTCGATGATCCACCCGCTGAACTATCATCAGATTTTTCTGCTGGTTGCAATAGAGTTTTTATTCCTTCATCAGTGGCTAATTTGAAAGGAGTATTTCCATCTTCATTTTCTATATTAACATCTGCTCCTTTTTTTATTAAGAATTTTACTGTTTCCGCAGAGGCGTTTGCTGGACGATCTGCATAACCCATAAACACTTTATTTTTTGTAGCAAAATGTAGAGGAGTCCATAGATCGTTATCTTGTATATTAACATTCGCTCCTTTTTCTAATAAAAGTTCTGCTATATCCGTATAACCTTCTCTAGCAGCCCAATGCAAAAGAGTATGTCCATATGAATCTACTGCATCAGCATTTGCTCCCTTGTTTAATAAAGCTTTAACTATATCTTTATGGCTACTATTGTAATTATATTCCATCATACTCTGAAGAAGTGATTCCATTACTGTATCAACCTTTGCTCCATTATTTAATAAAACTTCAGTTGCATCTTTATGACCATAGAAAGCAGCTTCAAATAAAGGAACCCTTCCATCTTTATCTGCTATATTAACATCTGCCCCTGTTTGTATTAGAGCTCTTACTATTTCTACATTGCCCTTTCTAGCAGCAAAATGTAAAAGAGTTTTTCCATCGTTGTCTATTGAATTAACGTTTACTTTTTTACTTAATAGACTTTGAACTTCCTCATAATTATCACTTTTAACGGCTGAATACAAAACTTCGATGTCCTTTTGCGTTTCTTCTAGAATTTTTACTATATGTTGCCTGCCTTGTTGAGAGGCAAGATTTAAAGGAGTGCTGCGAGTATTATCTAGTGGAGTAACATAAATTCCTTTTGCTTCTAATAGAACTGTTACTATTTGCTGATTGTAACTTTTAGCAGCTTCATGTAAAGGAGTCTTTCCATCTTTATCTACTGCATTAACGTTGATTCCTTCTACTTTTAATAGAGCTTCTATTATGCTTGTATCGAGTGGTTGCGTTTTGTTGGCTTCGTCAACAGCAACATGTAAAAGAGCGCGTCCAGTTTCAGACTGTGCATTAACATCTGCTTTGCTATCAATTAAAAGCGAGACCATATCTTTGTTTCCTTTGGCAATAGCATGCCGTAAAGGAGTAAATCTGTTTCCATCTAAAGCATTAACATCTGCTCCTTCACTTATTAGACGCTTTAATCCATCAATATCACCTCTTTCAACAGCCTCAAATAAAGCAGCATTTTGTGGAACTTGGCTTTCTTCTTCATCATCTTGCAATACTGGACTAGCATCATCAGATTCTTCTGCGGATTGCAATAGAGTTTTTATTTCTTCATCAGCGGCTAAACCTAAAGGAGTATTTCCATTATCATCCTCTGCATTAACATTTGCCCCTTTATCCAATAGAGCTTGCACCACCTGCTGATAACCACTTTCAGCAGCAAAGTGTAAAGGAGTCTTTCCATCTTTATCTTGTGCATCAACATCGATCCCTTTTACTTGCAGTAGGGCTTCTGCTACTTCTTTATGGCCATTTTCAGCAACCCAATGTAAAGAAGTCTTTCCACCTTTATCTACTGCATTAACATTTGCCCCATTACTTAGTAAAATTTCTACTTCCTCTTTATGGCCATTTTCAACAGCCCAATGTAAAGAAGTCTTTCCACCTTTATCTACTGCATTAACATTTGCCCCATTACTTAGTAAAATTTCTACTTCCTCTTTATGGCCATTTTCAACAGCCCAATGTAAAGGAGTCTTTCCATCTTTATCTTGTGCATCAACATCGATCCCTTTTACTTGCAGTAGGGCTTCTGCTACTTCTTTATGGCCATTTTCAGCAACCCAATGTAAAGAAGTCTTTCCACCTTTATCTACTGCATTAACATTTGCCCCATTACTTAGTAAAATTTCTACTTCCTCTTTATGGCCATTTTCAACAGCCCAATGTAAAGGAGTCTTTCCATCTTTATCTTGTGCATTAACATCGATCCCTTTTACTTTCAGTAGGGCATCTACTGCATCTTTACGGCCATGTGCAATAGCCCAATGTAAAGGAGTCTTTTTATCTTGACCTACTGCATTAACATCTGCCCCATTATCCAATAGATCTTTTACTATCTCTGCATCGCCATTCGTAGCAGCATAATGTAAAGGAGTCCTGTTATATTCATCTACTGCATTAACCTCAGCTCCTTCACTTATTAGACGCTTTACTTTATTAGTATTACCTTTTATAACAGCAGAAAACCAATCATTATTTATACTTTGTAAATTACTCATCCCATACCTCCTGTAAAACTATATTGTTATGATAAAGTCGTTAATAATCTATGAGCTCTCACCCCCTGTAAAATTATATTATCATGATAAAGTCATTAATAACCCATGAGCTCTGGATCACGCAAATAATGGTTATTCCCTGTGTTTTTCAGTACATTTGAGCTGGCTGTACATAAGAATTGCAATTGTAGAGCATGCTATTGTTAATAGTAAATTTGGTAAAATACCATAGCGAAAAAATTTTCCTACTATATATATTCCAATAGCCCCAAACATCATATTGCAGAATGAGAGAACTGCACTACCAAGCCCTATACCTTTGATCGTTTCTAAAGCAGAAGTTACGTTATTGCTTATTATTAATGCAAGTCCGATATTAGCTGGAATCCAAGCAGTTTGAAGAATGAATATATTCAACTTGTCCGCGAAATAAAAATATACCAATAAACTATCGGATATTATCGGTAACACCAAACCTATTATTAGCATTTTGCTAACCCCTACTTTTGGTACATACCTTCTATTAATTAAAGTTCCAATTATGTAAAATATGACTATGATCGATATGAGGTAGCCAAAATACTGTACTTCAATGCCCATCGATTCAAATATGAACGGGTAGTTAGCAATGTATGCCCAAAGCCACATGAAAGTTAATCCATGAATGGCTGAAAACCCAAGGAAACGATAATTTCTAAATATTGATATATATTGCTTGAAGATATTAGTAGTTATGTTAGTTATACTGGTTTCATTTTTATTTACAGTGAGTGTTTCTTGTAACTTAAAGTAGATAAAAATAAGTATAGCAATTGCCGCGAGTGACATAATAAAAAACAAAAATTTCCAATGATACCCATGTGAAATTATATAACTGCCCACCACTGGAGCTATTCCAGGTGAGAGTGCCACAACCATATTTAATTTTGAAATTACTCTCGAGTATTCACTACCCGAGTACATATCCCTTATTGCTGCATACCCAACAACACCTGCAACACCAGCTCCTGCCCCTTGTATGAAGCGAATTAGTATCAAGAGCATAATACTGTCGGCTATATAACACATGACACTTGCCAAAGTAAAAATTGTCATACCAATCAGCATCATTGGACGCCTACCATAATGGTCCGATAATGGACCATAAATTAAGCCAGATACCGCAAATCCAACTAGATTTAAGCTAATTGTAAGCTGCACTACACTGCCTTCTACTTTAAAATAATTGGCAATGCTTGGTAGTGCAACTGAGTATAGGTCAGTTGCCATATCGACAATTGCTACAGACAATATCATAATAAGAGAGATGATATTTTGCGAAAGAGCTGTTTTCACTTAATGATTTACTGGATTAAATATACTTAATTATAATGTATTTTTTTCATTAGTATATTAAATTAACTACTGAAATTAAGAGTAGCTATTCAAGAAAAAGCCTGTGAAGGCTCTATCCAGTAGGGCAGTGCCATGACTACTTGGATCTAGTTTCCATTATACAATTTCATCAAAGCAGTTTACTTACTTGCAATTAAGTTTCTGGATCCAAGTAGTCATGGCACTGGGATGACAGGAGAAGGAGGCTACTTAGATGACACCCTCCTAGTGGATTCAAATCACAATGTTCGTACAGTTATGTGCTTTGACACTGAAATCTTAAGCTAAAATCATGAAAAGCACGAATTTCAATATCTTACCTTTGATTATTCACTTTAAGCTTTAAGTCTTCAACAGAAGATGCATTTGCCTCACTTACTACCTTTAGTGGTTCACCAAGGCTATGTTCCACTTTTGTCTCAAATTTAAAGCCCAATTTTTCGCAAAGCTTCTGAAAATATTCAACAATAACATCAAACAAATTCTTACCACTTACTTTGTAGTTTTTTAGCTCTTTAGGAATGGTAAGAAGTACTTTACCATCTTCATATGTTACATTTTTATCTTCACATTTCAGTTTAAACTCCGCTGAACTGCAAAAACCTGGTGTTTCGATATATGTACAATCATCATAGTTAAGCATTTTTGTATATTTCATGCTAAAACTAAGCTTTATACAATTGGGTTCACGACAATCCATAATATACTCTCTTGTCATACAGTTGCTTTGCGTTGACAAATGAAAAGATCCAAGAGCTTGACTCATATCATTAGGAAGAAAATGAGTATATCCGCCCTGATAATAGTTATTTATTAACTCCTCAATAATAGAGTTATTGGGAATTGTTGCACCAACGTGTTTAAACATTTCTGTAAAAATTTGTCTGAGAAATGGACGATAATTCCCTTTTCCGTTTTCATCCCGTAGAATTAGATTTTTATGTTTTGAATACAGATTGTTAATAAATTCGTTAGTTATTTTTTGTCCGTTAATAGCAAGGCCGTGTGTTCTATTAAGATCCTTATATGTTCCCTCACCAGAAATTACTTCGTCCCAAGTGTTAGCTTTGAAATCAGCATATTTGAGCTTCTTCACTTCAGCTTTCAACGCATTGACCATTTCCTTTGACATGTTATATCTCTACCATTAATACCTGTATATTAATTCTAGCACTTACTTTATTAAATTTCAATTACTAAATGAATTTATCACTTTCACTTCCGTATTTTCCAGCGAGTCACCGTAAGTCACTGCTTTTAGGTAAAACTTTTTTCCCCTTTGCACTTCGAAAGATATTACTGAATCATCAAGCAGAGTAAATTTTTCACCTGCGGTGTGCTGATACTCTTTGGTGCCCTCTTGCCCTCTAATTAGGTTGCTAAGCTTATATTTATTTTTATCTATAAGTTCGGCACTCTGAAATTTTACTATCTCTTTTCCAACCAGTGCTAAATTGCTTACATTTATAGTACTAACATTAGTGCTTGTAAAACCCTCTTCTGTCATCCCAGTGCCCAGACACTGGGATCCAGGAGAAATATGGTCAAGCGCTGGAATGACACCATCACTTAAATAATGGTTATATGAAGAACTCAATACACCAAAACGTAACACTACTATAAGCCCCTCGTCGGTAGATTCCATTACATATCCGTAAGTAGACTGCTTGTTTGTGCTTGCGATAGGCTTATAATCCTTATCGTTGTACGAAATAAAGAGTGTTGCTCCTTTCCAATTCTTTTCCTCGCTAATTAAAGTAAAGCTTGTGGTATTATCTTTAACATGCGGTAAATCTATCATTTCTATGATGGTTTTGCTAACGTGAGAGGGAGGGTATTCCTTCAGCATAAGTGACCTTGTTGAAGGAAAAGAGAGCTTATATATAGAGCGATCATAACCAACGCCAATTACTTGAATGGACATGCTTTCAAATTTCGTTTTTATAATTCTCACCGTATGCTTTTTCTCACCGTCTAAAATCGTTATTACATCACTTGGCACAAGCCACGCATATTTTATCGACAGCTTGAAATTGTATATATTTCTCTCTTGCCACGAAGAATAAAGTAAAACCTCAGCTATATTTTGCGCCTCTCCCTCCTCCATAATGAGTGGTATTTCAACTGTTATAGCAGTGCCTTGCTTTGGCAACTCAGCATATTTAACATCAATTGGATAGCCAAAATTGCGGTTAAAGTAAACGATGTTAACTTTATTGTTTAAATCCAGTTGACTAATATTAACAAGTTGCATCGACTTTGAACTGTTATTGAAAACCATTTCACCAATTGGCATTACAGTTGTAACTCCCCTGCCCTTTTGGACAAATTTCAGTTTAGAGTCCTGTTCAACCACATCAAAAAAATAGCAACTTTGCAGCATTTTAATAATTGAACGTACCGATTGCTGGTCATTTATTACATATCCAGACAATAATCCTTTAACATCACTCGTATCGAACTGATCGCTTTTTAAACCTGCTTTTTGTAATAGATCCGATAAAACATCGGAAATATTAAGCTGTGAAAGCTTTCCCTGAATCCAATGTCCTGTCTGCCAATTATGGCAGTCAGTCCACATATCACACAAATTGGGGAAATAAGGAAATGGCCTTGCATCCCATGCCCAGAGAAACATTTTTTCTACCATTTCCGAGCTTTGCCACTTCTTTAGCGTTCCTTCAATTGCAATTTTTTGCGAAAGAAAGCTCACCTCTCCGTTTGAATATCGTGGATATTTGCTCTCTATGCTGCCTTTATCAACAAACACATTTGGCTCATTAGTGCAGCCGTTCATACTGGGAAATCCATACTCAGTAAACCATATTTTTTTCATTTTTGGTTGCCATTTCGTTTTACTACCACCTGGATTTATGTGAGTTTCACTCCACCATTTCTCTATATTTTTCCACGCATACCTGCTGTCGTTATACTTTACTTTTTCAGGTTCACTCTTTGAGTAATCATAGAAATAATCATACCCCACTCCACTGCTCCAACCACCCATTACATCTTCCGCGGAATAACCAAAAGGAGGCTCTGGACCATCAGTCAGTGGAAAATAAGCATCTATGCCAACAACGTCGATATACTCTGAAGACCACAGTTCATCCATATTATACCAACCATCATATGAATGGTATTCGCTCCAATCTGCAGCGTAGGTAACTGTTACTTCTTTTCCAAGATTAAGTTTTATCTGTTTTGCAAGTTTGACCAGCTCTATCACCACAGGATAATTACCTTGAGCATCTTTTACTCTGGTAAGCTGGACAAACTCAGACCCGATGATAAACCCTTCCACTTTAGTTTGTTTGGCAATGCTTGCATAATGCTCTATAAATTTGTTATATTGATTCTCAAAAAAATCACTTATATCCCCAGGGGTCCCGCTCAATTTTCCTCGCCACTCTTTGTTCTTTGTGTCAAGTAAGGGCATTGGATAGAGCATCACCTTGTAGCCTCTGCTGTGTAGCTCTTCTATATATCTTATCAACGCTGCATCACTAACTGTGCCACCATACCTTGGGTTTCCACTCGCATCTTTTGAAATTAGCTGAGCATTATCTCTGGTTACACCCCCTACTTGCCAATCATCAGGTAATATTGCGGAATCATCTTGAAATTCAACTGCAGGATATATTTTACAATCTTTAATGTTCAGATCATTCACAAACCAATTGACTACCACCGACACCAACTCAACATTTGGCAAATCTTCTTTTAATTGATCCAAAGAAAGCATTGCATCGCTCTTTTTAGTGTGGTTGTTGTGATTTACCCTTTGCGCCAGCCCATATGTGATATATTGGTTGCTGCTTATTTTCTCTTGCGCGATTTTCTTCTGTATTTTTGTATCATATACAAACTCACCTGAACCTGGTATGATATTGATATTCCGAATATTTTCCGCTATTGAAAACCCAACGGGCTTTAATGCAGTTCGCACTTCAAATGTAAATATCGGGACGCGATTGTTATAGTCTGCTAAAGGAAAATTCTTGATGACTATGTAAGATATTCCCCTATAAGCCGGCACATTCCCCTCTCCTTCAATTGATGACATAAATGGATCAGGATTTTGGTCTTCTCTGCCGCTGTAAAAAGTATAATCTATTTCATCAAAGCTAAGAGCCTGTCTTGAAAAGAAATGAGAAAGAGAATATGATGAGATAAGTAAAAAATAGTAGGTAAAAATGTATCCAAGTGATATAAGTGACAAAGAATGGGAAATTTTGGAGCCAAGTGTTGCACAAGGTGCAGTAGGACGGCCAAGAAAGTACAATATTAGAACAATTATTAATGCAATAAGATACATAATGAAAGGTGTGCCAGTGGAGAATGCTGCCAAAAGATTTTCCGCCTGAAAACGGTGTATATTATTTTCTCAGGTGGGTAATAGTGGCAAATGGAAGAAATACACGATATGTTGTAAAAAAGGTAAGAAAAATGGTTGGCAAAAATGAAATACCTTCGGTAGGAATAATTGACAGTCAATCAGTGAAAACCACTCAAAAAGGGGATCCAGAGGATATGATGCTGGCAAGAAAATAAAGGGTAGAAAACGTCACATCATTGTGGATACAATAGGCCTAATTATTACAGCTGATGTTCATAGTGCAGGCATTCAAGATCGTGATGGTGCTCTAAATCTTTTTACTCAAGCTAAACGAAAAGCTTCAACGCTACAAAGGTTTCTCGCTGATCAGGGATATATTGGTAAATTGCAAAATTACTGTTTATTGAAAACAGGATGTTTATTGACGATTACTAAAAAAGCAGCTGATGCTGTAGGATTTCAAGTTATTCCTAAACGGTGGATTGTTGAAAGAACTTTTGCTTGGCTTTCCAATTTTAGACGTATGAGCAAGGATTATGAGCATTCTCCTCTTACTTCAAAAACTAATATCTCCTTTAATATGATTACTATTATGCTTGCTAAATTAGCTGCTTAGTTCCTTTCAAGACAGGTTCTAAGTGATGTTGTATCTGCCCAGATTCTGTTTAATTTTTCTACTTTCCCCTTGCAGATCGCAATTGCAAGCGTTGCGTAGTAATTATATGTAACGTTCATACCTCTTCCAATTTTGCTTTTGGTGGTTATCGCCTCTTCTTTTATTGGCTGTGACCAAATAATGTTCCCTGCAACACGAGCAGTGCCATAGATAATTGGAATCGTTCTGCCGTAGGTTGAGGTTTGAACTTGCAGATTTTTTAGTCTCGCACCATGCGTTACTTTTTGCTCGGCATCAAGGCCGAACATTGCCCCATCTAGCTGTGCACCAAGAAGAGCACCGAGTTCTGAGCCGATAATCCGGCCAATTGGACCAAAAATGCTGCCTGCTTGACCAAAAATTGATGATAAAATTATTGTAGACATGGTAATCCTCCTTTTGATAGATTTTTTTGAAATTGTTGAGAGAAGATCCAAGTGTCACGCTACTTGGATGACAAGAAAGTGGTACTGGGATGACAGATACTATGATAAGAAATTCAGCAGCTTACAATGGATAGTTGAAGTTTTTAATTAAGAAAAGCACACAAGTAAATCGTGTAGCTATAGTTATTGTAAGCAACAATGAAAAAGTGCGGAAGTGAAAAATTTATGTTGATTTTATATTAATTTTTAGTACAATTTAGCATTATAATCTGGGGGTACCAATGAAATTTGAAATGTCGGAAGAAAATAGTAAAAGAGTCTTGTCTGGTACAAAATGGATTACTAATGTTGGTCAAAACTATCTTACATCACTGAATAATAGCACTAAACCAACTAGTTCTGGAAAAAAATTAATCAATGCTTTTTTACTTGTTCCAATCATCGTGCCTACTGCTATAACAGCATTATCTCTTAGCTTAACTATGCTTTTTTTGAATGCTGTTAATGTTCAAAAAGATGATTCTAAATTATCTAAAGTAATAAAGTTTATAGTTAGCTCTCTAATCTATATAGCTGCTACCGTGGTTTTAATTCCGTGCATTGTATTAAATCTAATAATTTCACTGATACCTGGTCTTATTTTTTATTACATTAATAAAGACATGTTTAGTCAAAAAGACATAGAAAACAGTCAAGGTCAACCAGTAAATAAAGTTGAGATAAGTAATGATAAAGAATACAATGAGCGTGTTGAAAAAGAAGCTAGCATATTAGGAACTGACCAACATCAAAATAATGAAGAGCACGAGCAAAATGAACTAAGGAGTAATAGTCAAAGTAATTCAGAACAACACCATTCAGCATATAATCAAGCATTAGTAAGTAATGGTCAACTACATAATCAACCGACTGTAGAAGTAATATCTCGAGAAGTGGGTAATACGCGATTTGTAGACCAGACTGTTATAGCAAAGGATATAAATAATGATGGTATACGAGATGGTGGAATGATGATGCGAACAGTTGGAAATGATCGTAACTTCACTGCTTGTGGTATTGTTACCGGAAATGCTACTAATAAACAAGAAGGTTTCGCTACTGCTATGGGGTTTTCATGTAACATTGTTGAAAATGGAATAGATTTCCAACTTGGCTGCAGTATGCGCACTGGAACTGACAAAAAGCAAGCAATTAAACATCTTAAGCAAAGTGAATCAGCGCGAACTTTGCTATCTGGTGATAGTGGAATATTGTCTATAGAGCAGTTTGGTAGCTCACAACGAAAGCAGTAATTATTTCACCAGCGGCAAAGTAATACCATGCTGATTCATATATTTTCCTTTCATATCATCATATGATTTCTCGCATTCACTTTCGCCGCTTAAAAATACGAATTGGCATGCGCCTTCATTAGCGTAAATTTTCGCAGGAAGTGGAGTGGTGTTTGAGAATTCGAGTGTGACATGACCTTCCCATCCAGGTTCTAAGGGAGTAACGTTTACTATAATTCCACATCTTGCGTAAGTTGATTTACCAACACAAATGACCAGTACATTCCTTGGTATACGAAAATATTCCACTGTACTTGCAAGCACAAAGCTATTTGGTGGAATTATACATACGTCTGTTTCCTTATCTATGAAACTATTCTCAGAAAAATTTTTAGGGTCCACGATAGCTGAATTAACATTAGTAAAAATTTTAAATTTATTATCCACTCTTGCATCGTAACCATAAGATGATAGTCCGAAAGATATAACACCTTTGCTGCTTTTGTGGTTCACAAAAGGTTCTATCATTCCAAAATTTTCAGCTTTTTCTCTTATCCATTTATCTGGCATAACTGCCATAATTGCCCCTTAAAGTTGTGTAATACTTACAATAATATAAAATAAAATTTAAATGTAAACTGTAGCTTTTGTCATGCAATTAAAGCTTTTCAGTTTGATTTTTTATTACAATAATTAGATTTATGTTCTTAACTAAAAATAATGCTTAGAAACTTTCTCCTGATTTTTGTATTCGTATTATTCACGCCGCTATCAAATGCTGATGCCAGGAAATACATCAGAATTGTTGGATCTTCAACTGTTTTTCCTTTTATCTCGTTTATAGCCGAAGAGTTCAACCGTGTATTCTCCTTTAAGACTCCAGTTGTGGAATCGATAGGAAGTGGATCAGGATTCAAAATGTTTTGCTCAGGAATAGGGGAAGACACGCCAGACATCACCACTTCATCTCGCCCTATGAAGGAAGTAGAAAGAGAACTATGTAAAAGGAATAAAATTAATGAAGTGATAGAAATCATCATTGGCTATGATGGAGTTGTCATTGCAAATTCAAATCAAAGCCATAGATTTGATTTCACAAAGAAGGACTTATTTGAAACTTTATCTGCATATTCTCAAGAAAATGATAAATTAGTAAAAAATAATAAGAAGTTTTGGTCTAATGTCAATCAAGCCTTACCAAAAACAGAAATTGAAATTTATGGTCCACATCAAAATACAGGTACATACGAAACTTTGGTTAATTCTATTATGCTTGATCAATATTCATGCATGAACTCGAGAATTTTCAAAGAGAATTATAAAGATCAGGAAGAAAGAAAGAAAGCATGTGGTAATATAAGGGATGACGGAAGGTATATAGAAGTTGGAATTAATGAAAATATAATAATACAAAAATTGAAAAGTAACAAGAACACCTTAGGGATATTTAGTTTCAGCTTTTTAATGAGGAATCAAGATAAAATACAAGGGAGCACAATTGCAGGAATTGAGCCAACTTACGAAAATATATCATCGGGAAAATATATATTAGCAAGACCTCTATACCTTTACATAAAGAGGGAACACTTGGATACTGTTGATGGATTAAGAGAATTCGTAAAAGAAATTATAGATTCAATCGGTATTGAAGGTGGGTACCTATCTGGGCTTGGTCTAATCCCACTTTCAAGTGAAGACATGAAAAAAGCTTCAGCAAAAGTTTATGATATAACGTGACGGTCTTTTATATTCTTTGTCCCAGCGCGGCGCGCTGGGATGACATTATTAACGTTGTACTTCTGTAAACGTTCTTTCTACACTTGGATCTTCTAAAACCTTAGCAATACCAGCACCCATTAATATAACTGCTGCCAAAACTGTTAAAGCCAGTGCAACTACAGGATACGCTAGCACATAGGCTGCAACAGTACCAACTGCGCACAGTCCAACAACGCCCAGAGCAATTTTCCCTTTGTGTTCACTCCAGAAGGTTGTTTCGTTCTTTTCTGGGGTTTTGTTGTCTGCAGTTGGTGCAGAGTTTACGGTGTTTTGATCTAGATCAGTGTCATCTATAAAGTTAAGATCATCATTCTCAGACGGATCCTGATTGATTTCTTGTGAAAATCGAGTCGCATACTCTTTATCCCATGCTATCTGATCATTAATCTTGGCATTATCTAGTTCATTTTTACTAAGTTTTTCCTCAAATTCTTGAATCAAATCTTGAAAGCATTGCTCACCTACTCCAGGTATTTTAGCAAAACGTTTTTGTGCACATGTAAGTTTATCCATTACATAGTTATTTCCATTGGGCTCGAACCCAAGGAGCCCTGGAGAAGCAGCATCAAACATTAATTTAAAGCTTTCTTTTATCTTTTCCACATCTTCTTGGTTCAATTCTTCACTATATTCAACTTTCAGAGGATAAACTAAAAGGGCATCTACTCTTCCACTACTCCAATATACCTCTCGCTCTAAAACCCTTTCTACATCTTCACCACAATTCTCTAATGCTGCTTTAACTTGATCAATATCAAGGTTTTCTATTGCTTCTTGTAAGTTGGAATCAAGATCCTTTACCCTCTCGTGCTTTTCTATTTCTTGAATAACTCGTGCAAGAGCAAAATATTCTGTGCTATTATAGTCAATTTTTCCTTGAAAGCGTTTAAGATCATCTATTGTATCCGCAAAATATGGTTGACCTTCAAAAAATTCTATTACCTTGTAATCACACAAAAAATCATGAGTTTTTTGATCAGCTTTCTGCCAAATTAGTTCAATGATCTTTACTTGAGCTTTAATTGTAATGCTACAACACATAACAAAATCTAAAATGGTACCTTTGTCACTAGTCAAAGTCCCCTCGTGGCTCAAAACTGCTTGTATATCATTATGTTCATTATCGTCGAGTACGTTCTGGACTTCTTGAACACTGCCATTCCAGACTGCCTGTCTTAATGAACCTAGAATTTCTTCTTGTGCATCAGTTAATTCAACCATATCTTACCTCTAATAAAAATTTAATTATCACACATATTTACAAGTAAATCAAGTATATTGTTAATAACTGTTAATAAAGGCCAACAAAGTGCTTGACGTTAGAGTAGCTTTTATGGCTTTGTATAGCGAGGAAGTAACTCTATGAAAAATCATCAACGTTTACAAAATTTGCGTTCAATTGTATTTATTGTGGGAATATTCCTATTGCTGTTTAGCTTAGCAATGCTTATTCCTGCTATTACCAATAAGTATCTCAGCTACGAATGGAAAAATTTTCTCGCTGGATTCATAATTACCTGCACATCTGGCGCAATTTTTATTTTACTCGGTAAATTAAGTAGATTGCATGGAATGCCAGCAATTTTTGCGATTACTAGTTGCACCTGGATTGCCTTGTCTCTGTTTGCAGCTATTCCTTTCTATTTTGATAATCTGAGCTATGTTGATGCATTGTTTGAAACGATATCTGGCATCACAACCACAGGAGCAACTATATTTAATGATATTGAAAAGCAATCTCCGGGAATACTGCTGTGGAGAGCAATGCTACATGGCATGGGGGGTTTTGGTGTAATCACTTTAGGAATTGCAGTTTTTCCTATGTTTAAGGTTCTCAGCCTAAATAATTTACTTTATTCTGAATATTCAGATGCTACCAAAAGGAAGTTGCCGAACACGCGAAGCGTAGTAATTCATGTTACGGCAATATATTATGGCTTAATTTTGTTATGTATATTTTCCTATTATCTAGCTGGTATGCCACTATTTGATGCAATATGTCACGGAATGTCTGCTGTATCAACTGGTGGATTTGCTAACTATAATGATTCTATAGGGCACTATAATAATCCCATACTAGAAGCCATAACGATCGTTTTTATGATTTTGGGTTCTCTGCCTTTTCTTAGCTATTTAAAAATCATAAGACGGTTAGACATTTGCTATGATGAGCAGGTCTCTTACTTTTTTAAGATAGCTATTGTTTCATCTTTATTTGCTTGTTTTTGGTTGTATAAAAATGTTGATTTAGGAGTGTCATTATCATTTAGATGCAGCACATTTACCATCACTTCCTTGATTACGTCAACTGGTTATGCAATCTGTAATCATATAGATTGGAGTTTCATTTCAGTCTTAGCTTTTTTTCTCACCTTTGTTGGTGGATGTAGTGGTTCTTCAAGTGGTGGTGTCAAAATCTTCCGCTTGATTGTTCTTTTAAGGTCTATAAGAAATTACTTTTACCTTTTATTAAACCCTGATGCAGACAATGGAGTAAAATTCAATGGAAAAACCCTGGAGAATGATGAAGTTCACTCTGTCTTTATATTTTTTGCAATTTTCATGTTAACGTTTACCATTTCATC
Source organism: Wolbachia endosymbiont of Wiebesia pumilae (assembly GCF_017869285.1). NCBI lineage: Bacteria > Pseudomonadati > Pseudomonadota > Alphaproteobacteria > Rickettsiales > Anaplasmataceae > Wolbachia > Wolbachia endosymbiont of Wiebesia pumilae. Next base: position 100,978 of record NZ_CP054557.1, on the reverse strand, counting down.
AATAGTGATGTCTTACTTAAGCAATGCAGACTTTATAACTAGCATCAGTTCAGTCTCTGCAACGCTTACAAACTCTGGCCCGGGATTTAGTAATTTAATAGGTCCTTCGGGTAATTATTCCTCTTTCAGTAATGAAGTAAAATTATTTCTATCGTTTTTAATGCTGCTTGGCAGACTTGAAATATTGCCAATCTATTTTTGTATAGGCAATTTATTCTTATTTAATAGAAAGAAATAGTTGGTGAAGTTGTGAAATTTGATATTATAGCTAAACTGACTTACGACAATTTGAAAAACCGTCATTCCGCTACTCGTTAGCGGAATCTATACCGCGAATAAATCCACAGATGTACGAACATTGTGATTTGGGCACACCAGGAAGAATGTCATCCAAGTAGCCCCTTTCTCGTCATCCCGCTACTTGTTAGCGGGATCTATGCTAAGAGATACCGCGAATGAATCGCGGCATGACGGTTCGCGGCGGTATAGCTATAGATAGTATTAGCTATTTAATAAAAAGATCGTAGCTAAACCAAGAAATATAAAAGCTGAGAGAATATCAGTTGTTGCCGATGTTAGGATTGAAGAAGAAACGGCAGGGTCAGACTTTAAGCGATGAAGCATTATAGGAATGAAAGTTCCGATGAACGTTGCAATAATTGACATCATAATCATGGAGACCATAAAAATCATCTCCACTTTGAAGTTGTGAAACCTTATTGCTAACACTACTAATGAAATAGTAGATAAGATCACCCCGTTTATAAGACCTATTAAAAATTCTTTCATCAGTATTCTTTTTGCATTTTGCTCAGTTAGATATTTTGTTGCGATTGCCCGGATGGTTAGCGTTACTGTTTGGGATCCTGCATTTCCGCTCATTGATGCAATTATCGGCATGATTATTGGCAGCACTATAAAACTTTTTATTACATCATCGAAAAAGCCAACTACTATGGAACACATTGTTGCAGCTAAGAGGTTAAACAGTAACCAAGGTAGCCTTTTAATTATAGTTTTATGTATAGGGGCATTTATATCGGCTTTAGAAGATACACCGCTTATTTTGAGTACATCCTCTTCTGTTTCTTGTTGAACAACTTTTATCACATCTTCAATTAAGATCACACCAATAATTTTACCATTCTTATTTACTACCGGAGCCGATAATAGAGAGTAATCTTTAAATATTCTTGCTACTTCCTCTTGGTCTATTCCAGTTTTAATGATTTTTATGTCATGATCCATTATCTCTTTTATTATTGTGTCTCCTGAGTGAGATATTACCTTATTTAAATTAACACTGCCTATAGGCTCTAATTTTGAGTTGATAATGAATATCTGGTGAAATTTTTCTGGTATTTTTTTATAGTTGCACACAAATTCTGTCAGTTGATTTATTGTCCAATAATATGGAGCTATAACCATATCTTTATGTATTAACCTTCCTGCACTTTCTTCTGGATATGATAGCAACTCCTCTACCGATTTCTGAGTTTTGCTGGGCAAATAGTAAAGTATATTTTCTACAGACTTTCTATCTAAATCTTTCACTATGGTTACTATATCTTCTACATCAAGGAGCATTAGTAACTTTGCTGTATTTTCTATTCCCAATGTTTCTATGATCTCTATTTGTAAATCTGGCACTACATGCACTAGGGCATCACTTAACAAATGTTGATCGAGGATATTAACTAATTTCTCCCTGTGATCACTGATCGAAGTAGATAAAAAATAAGCTAACTGAACACTGTCTATCGTTTTTACAATATTACGAACATTCTCTAGCTCCTCGTTATCAAGTGACTCTATTAAGTCATCAATAGCCTTTTTGTCTAAACCATAATGGGAACTTATTTCAATATTCATTACTTTACCTTGTTTTTTAATAAATATACGCGCTTGATTTCCTTAAACATTAAAGTATAATGAAATTATTTAAATTAACTATCATATGGTTAAATTTCTATTTTGTTTACTGTTATTGTTATTGATAGTAAATATATTAAAATCTAAAGTATAATGAAAACTTATCCAGAAATTCTTGAACACTTTCAAAGCTTAAATAAAAGTATTTCTCTTATCAGGAGGTGTCTTTGACATAGAAAAATTAAAGTTGCGTCTTGAAGAGCTTGACTCCCAAGCGTCGAATGATGACCTATGGCAAGATAACCAAAAAGCACAAGAAGTTTTAAAAGAACGTTCTAAAATTAAAAATGACGTAGAGTCGTTTTTAAAGCTGGAAAGCGATTACAACGATGCCATCAGCTTAATGAAGTCTGCTATTGATGAAAATGATGAAGAATTTTTCTCTGAAGTTGAAAATGAATTAGCTAAGCTAGAGAAATTAATCAAGTATAAAGAAACAGAGTCCTTATTTACTGGTGAAGCAGATAATAATAACTGCTTTTTAGAAATCCACTCAGGAGCTGGTGGAACAGAGAGCAATGATTGGGCTGAAATGCTGATGCGCATGTATGTAAGGTGGGCAGAAATTTATCATAACTTTAAAGTTGAAGTTGTAGAAAAATTAGAAGGAGAGTCAGTTGGTATAAAGTCTGCAATGATAAAAATCGTTGGAGAAAAAGCTTATGGGTGGGCAAAAAGTGAAAGTGGAATTCACAGGCTGGTTAGAATATCGCCATTTGATGCAAATGGTAAACGTCATACCAGTTTTGCAAGTGTAGGAGTAACTCCAGTGATAGAAGATTCAATTGATATTGCTGTGGATGAAAAGGATCTAAAGATCGACACCTATCGTGCTTCCGGAGCAGGCGGTCAGCATGTGAACAAGACTGAAAGTGCGGTACGCATTACGCATATTCCAACTGGTGTTGTAGTTCAATGCCAAAATGGTCGTTCTCAACACAGAAATAAAGATGAGGCGTTAAAATTACTTAAAGGACGTTTATACCAAATTGAACTGGAAAAAAAAGAACAGAAAATGGCTGAAGAATATGGTAAAAAATGCGATATAGGCTGGGGCAATCAGATCAGATCGTACGTTATGCATCCATATAAAATGGTGAAGGATTTAAGAACCGGACATGAAGTGGGCAATATAAATTCTGTTTTTGATGGTAATATAGATTGTTTCATAGTTAGTGTGCTTACTAAGCAAAATTAGGTAGGGTTGACTTTCTTGCCATAATATATGATAATTAAAATATTGTTAAAGTAGGAGTAAAGTTATGGCGATTAAATATGATCAGTGGAAAAGTGACCTTACCCAGAAAAAGTGGAGAGAAAGTGTGGAATGTTTTTTACAAAAAGAATGATGCATCAAATTGTTCTGGAATGCAATAGTTAATAGTGACGTTGTTTGTTATAAAAAATTTCTATGTATTCAAATATTGCAGTTCTAGTGTGTTGAGCAGAGTGTTGTGAAGTATCAATAAGTATTTCTCTTTTCAATGAGCTAAAGAAGCTTTCTGCAACAGAATTGTCGTAACAACAGCCTTTATTACTCATCTATATTCTTTACAGCTAAGAGATATTGATACCCTTGCGCAGTATATTGTGAACCTTGGTCACTGTGCAGCAGTAGATTTTTAACAGGTTTACGCCTATTAATGGCCATTAATAAAGAGTTCATAACCAATTGTTTATTTATTGCACTACTCATTAACTACCATACGTGAGAATTATTGCTGCCAAATATAGCCATCCCTCCTTGGTTTTGATGTAAGTAATCCCATACTTTATTTGGTTGATCAACAATAAAGTTTTGGTCTAATATATTGGGAGCTACAGCTCTATTATCTGTTTGTTGTTTTTTAATTTTAAACTTTCTTTTCAGTATAGCCCTGATGTCATTTTTCTGCATAATACTTTGCACCGTTTTCAAATTGCAACTTTTACCCAAAGCCTTCAATTCAGCATGAATTTTAGGAGTTCCATATCTACATTTAGAAACTTGATATATTTTTTGAATAGCTTCGAGTAGCTCTTTATTTGCTGATTCTCTACTGCTTATTTTTCTTGTGGTCCACTTATAGTAGCCACTAGCAGAAAATCCTACATAATTCCTGTACTTTATAACAGTTACTATATAAAAAAATATTTTACTCTTTTTGACTGGCCAGGGCTTTTTTTTAAATGTCTCTTTCCCTTGTTACTCTTGCTTTGTAAATCAAACCTCTCTTTGTCATAAGGTGCTACATCTGGAAATGCATTTGCCGCTGACTTTTTTTCGTTATATTTCTTCATCCATTTTCCTAATACACTATCCCTTATTCCTAGATCTCTTGCTACTTTTGCAACTGGTTGACCTACCTTTCTTTGTTCATTTGCCAGCTTAACAGCTTCCAATTTGAATTCTGCCGTATATTCTCTTACCATTTCTAATCCTCCAAAATTTTATTTTACCCGAAAAAACTCTTTTCTTTCTCTCCACTTTTTCTGGGTAAGGTCAGAAATTTAATGATCCAGGATATACTCCTTTGTTAAGGGAGATTGAGCATTTTCGAATATTTCTTGAGTGCTTCCAGACTCAACAATTCTGCCATTATGAAAGAAAATTACACTATCAGATAACTTTTTAGCTTGCTTCATTGAATGAGTCACCATAATTATAGTAAATCTTAATTTCAGCTCTTGTATAAGATTTTCGATTGCATTGGTTGCCATTGGATCAAGAGCAGAGCACGGTTCATCCATTAATAAAATAGTTGGCTTCACTGCAATTGCGCGAGCGATGCATAGCCTCTGTTGTTGGCCACCGGATAAATTGAGTGCGCTATCTTGCAATCTGTCCTTCAATTCTTCCCATAAACCAACCTTGGTTAAACTATTTTCCACCATCTCATTCAATTTTTGCTTATCCTTCGCCATACCATGCAATTTTGGCCCACAAGCAACATTATCATATATTGATTTTGGAAAAGGATTTGGCTTTTGAAATACCATACCAACTTTTGCTCTAAGTAGTACAACATCCATATCGCGTGAATATATATCACCCAGCCCATCGATATCTAATTCACCAACAGTTTTGCAACCTGGTACATAGTCATTCATACGATTAAAACAACGCAAAAATGTTGATTTACCGCACCCGGATGGTCCGATAAAAGTAGTAACTTTTCTTTTATAAATATTCAAATTTATATCGAATAAAACTTGCTTAGAGCCGTACCAGAGATTTAAATCTTTAACAGAGGCACGTGTATTGCTCATATCACATCCTGCATTGAATAGAGCCCCGGAATTTCTCTTTTATTTTCGTATAGCCATACTGCTGCTTGAACAGCTCCTCTAGCAAATGTTGTGCGATCAATTGCTTTGTGGTTTAGTTCTATCCGTTCATCAGAATTAACAAACATCACGCTGTGATCTCCTATTACTCCACCTCCACGAGATACTGCAAAACCTATTCCCCCCTTTTTCCTTATGTTTGAACCACTATGTAAATATTGATTGGACTGAAAATCCACTTTTGAAGCGTTAGCAATTGTTTTGCCAAGTTCTATAGCTGTTCCAGATGGTGAATCCTTTTTTAAGTTATGATGCATTTCCCAAATCTCAACGTCATATTCATTACCTAAAAGCTCAGCAGCTTTTTTTACCAATTTCAGCAACACATTACCCCCAACACTCATATTTGCTGACCATAATATTGGAACTTCAGCAGCATATTCTTTCAAATCGACACCTTCTATTCCAGTTGTGCCACTAACCAGCGGTGTTTTAAATTTTACAGCTGCTTTAAGGCAGTCTAACATACATTCTTTAGTTGTAAAATCTATTACAACGTCAGATGACTCAAATATGCCACTAATAGAACTTGTAACTTTAATTCCTAGATTGGCTATAATTGGTCCAATATCTGAATCTATGTACTTACTACCTGAACGGGCAACAGCACCTGCTATTTCCACTTTGGTATTTGTAATTAATTCATTGAGTATTTTTTTGCCCATTCTGCCTAAGCAGCCTATTACTCCAACTCTGATTTTCATAAAGCTTTTTACGTTTATTAAGAATGTTAGGCCTTTTTTTAAGCTCTGTCACTTCTGATCTATATTCTATAGCTGTACGAACACTGCAATTTCAGATCCCAGTGCCTTGACCACAACTATTGCAATATGGTACATAGTGAACGATGTCATTCCAGTCTGGAATCTAGCCCTTCTGCAATCTCATCAAAAACGTTTTTCTATGCTAGTTTGCTTGCTTACAAGCAAACTTTTCTGGATCCCAGTGGGCTTTGTTGCATCGCTACTTATGAAAGGCTAACTATAGTTAGGATTATAAGCAACCTATTGAAAATCTTGTTTTTTTGCAATCAATCTGATCAAATTTAAGAATAGTAATTTGTTATTTATATTAATAAATTTAATTCTATTGAAAATAGCTAAAGCATTGAAATTCTTGAATTTTAGCCGGATTGGTAAATGGTAGTGAAATTTCTTTTACTCAAATTTAGGTATTCATTGACCGTTCTTGTTATAAATACCAGAATAATAAGCTACTGATATTCGCTATCTTTTTTATCTTTAATCCATCATAGCTAGCGATGCAACAAAGCCATCCCAGTGTCTGGGCACTGGGATGACAAGAATAGGGCACTGGGATCTAGTGGGCTCAAACTACAATGTTTGTACAGCTGTGATCTATATTCTATAGCTGAATAATTTAACAATTCAAAATGAATACATATCCTATTGAGCTCTATATTACATACCAGGTTGCTTTGCCTTTTCCATGCTGAGTGATGTGATTACTCTTTACGAGATTAGATACGTGCTTCTTTAAGGTATTGCAGTTTGCTTTAGTAATATTTTCCAAATCCTTAATTGTAAGACGTCCATGTTTGCTGAGTAGTGCTAATACTTTAGCAGAAAGTGGTGGTAAATAGAGATTTAACACTTTTTCATGTGACACCTTTTGTTCAAGATGAAATTTTTGCTTTTGTAGTGACCTTAAAAAGAATATAAGCCATGGATTAAAATCATAGCTGCTCGTCTTCAAGGATTGTTGAGTACGACGCAAAGCTAAGTAGTAACTCTCCTTATTACTTTCAAGGGAACTGTAAGGTACATAGATATACCCTAACTTTAGTAACAAGAAAGTTGTGAGAATGCGTGATAATCTGCCATTTCCATCCTGGAAGGGATGAATAGCTAAAAAAGTAACTATAAAAATGCCAATAATTAATAGAGGGTGTAACGATTTCACCTCTAATTGCTGGCTAGTCCAATAAATAAGTTCTTGCATTTGTGTTGCTGTCTCAAATGGAGAGGCTGTTTCAAAAACTATGCCCAAGCTTTTTCCAGATTCATCAAACGCTTCAACATGATTGGGGAATTTTTTATATTCTCCCATGTGCCTTTGATCTTTATATGAAAATTGTAAAAGCCAGATGTGAAACTGTTTTATAGTGTTTTCTGTAAATGGCATCTTGTTAAAGTTTTGAAATACTTCTTCACACACATACGCATATCCGGCTATTTCTCGTTCATCTAGAGAACGAAATGAACGTGTATCAAGTTTGGATAGTAATTGCTCAACTTCACGGTCTGATAATCTTGCCCCTTCAATACGAGTAGAAGAACCAATACTTTCAATTGTTGCAATTTTCTTGAGCATTTGTAAACGTTCTGGAGCTAAATTACCAAACAATTGCCATGCTCCTTTAAATTCATCAATTTCAGCAACTAATTTTAACATTTCAGGTGTTATTACAATTTTTGAAATGTCAAACATATCTGTATTTTTATCTAGTTATATTCAATTATATTCGAAAATATCCTATTAGCAAAGAATACTTGTGAGACACACACTAAAGAATGAATTTTGGTAGGCATAAAAGCAGCTATTTTATGTTAAAATACAACATTTTGATGAAATTATAAGAAAGGCTGGATCCGAGTAGTCAGCTACCCGTCAGTGCATGTTGAAAAATCATTTTATGATCTAAATCAGTTTTTTTACAGGTAACTTCTAAGCTTATCAATTTTTCCAAGATCTTCTTAAGTTCTGAAAGTTGCAAACTTTTCAAATGAGATTTAAAACTCTGCAATTGTTTAAAAAACAATGGAGGGCTTAGCTGATCAATCGCAGCCTGCTCACTCATTCCACCTTGCACTGACAGCAAAACGTTTTCAAGGCGTAGGAAATAATTTGATATAATGCGAATTAGTGCTATCGGTGAAAAATTTTCTTGCGATATTGATGCATCAGAAATTCTAATGAAACGCGACATATCTTTACTTGCTATGGCAGAGCATAGATCATCAAGTGTAGCATAGTCGTTGCCGGAAGTTGAAAAGCATAATTCTATATCAGTAAGTTTTAGGTCTTTTCTCTCCCCTAAGTATAAAACTAACTTCTCAAGTTCTGAACATATAGGCAGCTTGCTATGATTAAAGTAAGATTGCAAATGGTAGATTATCTCATTTGTGCATTTTATATCATTTTGTTTTAAGTAACTTGATATAATGTCATAAAGATTGCTGTTGCTGTCCTTATAGCAAGCAATCACACCAAAAATTTTTGAACTCTCCATATAACTTTTAGTCGCAGAATTATATGGAAGATCATTTGCTACCATCATTACATAATGACCACTTGCGTTATAATCCAATACATTTTTTAACTCCTTGGATATACCTCCACTCACATTTATCAGCTTAATTAATTTTTTGCTGGTAAACATCGAAACGTTTGCCAATTCAGAAAACAGTAAACTGGGTGACTTATGCACTATTGCAAAATCCATCACCTGAACTGAATACTCACCCAAATTAGCAATTATTTCTTGTACATAAAAATCAACCCTACTGTTATCACTTCCATGAATTAACACACCACGTAAAGCATCAGGTTTCTCTAGGAATTTTTTAACTTTGGATGGTGTGACCCTCATGCTATCTATATGATATCATTCTCATTTGACTGTACATGAGTATCCAAAGACTCTGAGTCTCCTTGTGCAATATTATGCACATCACCTGCTACATCATCTGACTCTTCTGTTTTTCCTGTAATATAATTATAAAATTTTTTCACAGGTTGAGATATATATTTGGAAAAAAATCCTTCTTCGCTCATATTGCTTACTCCATAAAATTAACAACTTATCATTAGCATATAAATAATAGTATAGCAAAAACTATTTTGTGCTAAGATAGTGATGTTTTATAATGAGTATATTACAAAATTATTAACATTCGAGATCAAAATTAAGCCAACCTGCTTAATACTAGCCTTATAAAATAAGCGATAATTAAATATACCGCTGCAACAAGTATAATTGCAGGTCCAGTTAACAAATCAAAACTTGCAGATAACATGAGACCTGATATCCCAGAGATCACAGAAAAAACTGTTGCAACAATAATCATCTGCATTGGAGTTTTCGAAATGAGCCTTGCAGATGCTGCTGGTATTAGCAAAAATGCAGCAATGAGTAATATTCCTATTAGTTGGGCAGCAATTGCTATAAATATAGCAAGAGTGATTAAAAATTCTAGTCTAACAAAGGTAACATTAATTTTTTCAACTACTGCTAAATCTTGATTAATTGAAATCATTAACCAATAACGCCATCTAAATATTAATATCAAAGTAACTACTGCAGAGGTTAAAAAAATCAATACTATATCACTTTGATCGAGCGTTAATATATCACCAAACAGTGAGCTAATAATACTATTATTGCCAGATGGAAGAAAAGACATAAGTATTAAACTCGATGATAAAACTACATTGGTAACAATGTTCAATATCGTATCAGCAGAATATAATCTGTTAAAATTAAGAGAAAGTAGTATAGCAAATGTAATTGCAATGAGCATTATGCTAAGCGATGGGCTAATCTTAAAGATTAAAGCAAGTGCAACACCAAGCAACGAAGAATGGGACAAACTATCACCAAGATAAGATAACCTTTGCCATATCATAAACGATCCTAAAGCGCCTGTTACTAGGCTAATTACAACTACTGCAACTAGACTATTGATGAAAAAGTCCTGGGTAAGCATGCTATATGGCTATTAGATAACTGACAACAAATCTATCTTCGGATATCAGAATATTATGGGTTCTGCATGCAGAACCTGTTGTCATAAATTCAAAATTTAAACCTTTTTGTTCCATAAGATAGGACTTCACTGAAGAACTTAGTATATTGCGTGTTTTACCAGTACCTATTAACAAAATTTCTATTTCCTCTGTTAAAAAAGATTCAAAATACTCCTTGCTGTTTATATCACTTTCTTTCAATTTTATCACCTTTTCAGGAAAAATTATAATTGAGCCGCAATATTCTCTATTATTCACCAAAAATTTTCCTTCCCTGTAACCATTTATAAGATTTTTATTCTCGGAAATTAAGGGCATAAGTCAAACTATTAATTGAGTGTCACATACCCACCATTCTGGTTGCTTTTTTCCGATATTAACTGCAGCAGCTTTTGCATTTTCCTCACTATCGAATATTCCAAAACATGATACACCACTGCCTGACATGCGAGAAAGTATAGAGCCTTCTTGTGACTCAAGTGTTGATATCACATCCTTAATTTCAGGTACAAAGCTTATTGCTATTTCTTGAAGATCGTTTCTCGTCTCTTTAAGAAACTTCAACAAATCCTTTTCAGCGTCATCGCTCCATTTAATTGGCTCAGAAAATTTTCCTTCATGTTTGGAAAATACCTCTGGTGTACTCAAAAACCTTTTTTTCGGTTTCACAAGCACCACATTTGTAGGTAAAGAGAATTTTTTAATGTGGCATAATTCTTCGCCAATACCTCTAACAAAAACTGGCTTGCTATCTACGCTTGCGGGAACATCAGCACCAACGTTTAAGGCTATTTCATTTAAAATCGTCCTATCAATCTCCCACAGCTTCCCTAGCGTACGTACCACAGCTCCAGCATCTGAGGATCCGCTACCAAGTCCTGCAGCAATTGGTATGTTTTTTACAACCTTTACAGTGACTTTAGTGCGTACAGGAGCATGCCTAAGCAGCAGATTAACCGCTTTCATTACAGTGTTATACTGGTTATTTATTCTAGACTCGGAGTTTATAAATTCAACTGTAGAGTTATCGTATCTAGAATCCTTCTCACCTACTTTTATTTCCAAAAAATTAGAGAGATTAGCAAAGACAAATAAACCTTCAATCAAGTGATACCCTGTTTCTTTTTTGTCTACAACATGCAAAAAAAGATTGATTTTTGCAGGCGCCTTTACACAAAAACTTTTCATTATATATCTTCACTAACACTATTTTTACATTATATGTATAATGCTATTCTAGTCAACTTTTATAAGGTTCTCGCACTTCTGATGAGATCAAATGCCATAAATCCTAATTTCTCTGTGTGGGTAAATGCGTCCGCTGGTACAGGCAAAACAAAAATCTTAATAGACAGAGTATTGAGACTTTTATTAGAAAACAAAAGAAATATTCTTTGCTTAACATTCACCAATGCTGCAGCAAACGAAATGGAGAATCGCATTCACAGCATACTCAGTAAGTGGGCAATATGTTCAGATAGTGTGTTGGCAGCAGATCTAGAACAACTAGATTTCTTTCCAATGTCATCCCAGTGCGTGACACTGGGATCCAGAAAAAATAAAGATTATTTAACAAGAGCAAGAAGGCTTTTCTCTGAACTGGAAAATCTTGGTCTAACTATACAAACCATACACGCTTTCTGTTACAAATTAATCTCCAGCTTTCCTATAGAAGCTGGCATTGCTCCAAATTGCACGCTGAGTGAATGTAAAGAATTACATTCCATCATATTCAATAAAGTGCTTCATAACGAAACTGTGCAGGATGATATCAACCTTATTGCAACTGAAATTGATGAAAATAAACTACGCGATTTGCTTTATACTTTATGTGTAAAAAGATCAGCGTCAGCAAATGATTCGAAATATATCAAAGATAAATTGAGCGCCCCAGATGAAATTCATGACTTACAGAGTGAAACAATTGAGCACGTGGAAAGACTAGCCGAGATATTAAGTGAAGGCAGTAAAAGAGATCAGAGTTATAGTGAAATACTTTATTCTACTGTCATCCCAGCTGGGATCCAGAAGAAAAGAACCAGCGTCACGCGCTGGAATGACACTAAAGTAGAAAACCTAGCCAAGGTCTTTTTAAAATCAGAATCGCACGAAAAAAAGAGCATATCATCCATTGCAACAAAAAGTATTTTGGAGAAATTCAAAGATGCAGAGCAAATAATAGAGAGCGTTCAGAATGTAGTATTTACCCATATAAGAGACATGAACTCTTATCAAATATTCAAGAGAACCAGTAGCTTACTTGGTGTATTTAAAGTATATGTTGATTTGTATAATAGTGAAAAATCAAAAAATGCACTGCTTGACTACAATGATATAATCAACTTAGCAACAAATCTTCTTAGCAATCCAAACTATAAAGATTGGATATTGTTTAACTTGGATCAAAAAATAGATCACATCCTTATTGACGAGGCACAAGACAATAGCATCAGCCAGTGGAAAATTATAACAAATCTCTGCGATGAATTTTTTGCCGGTAATGATGAAAAGCGAACCTTATTTGTTGTTGGTGACGTAAAACAATCCATATACAGATTTCAAGGAGCAAATCCCCATCTATTCAACTATATGCAACAATACTTTCATACGAAAACTGGTGGTAGAGATTGGATATCATGCCAACTTGAAGAGTCATTTCGCTCAACTCCAGAAGTTTTGATGCTTGTAGATAGAATATTTAATAACTTCCGCGCAGAAATATCTTTTAATGATAATGAAATAAAACATGTTCCACATAGAGAAAATGACCAAGGATATATTGAAATTTGGCCAGCGTTACCAAGGCGCAAAGAGAAAGAACAGCGAGCTTTACAAATTCCTCTGACATGCAAGGAAGGTTATACAATAGCAGATCGATTACTTGCTCAAACAATAGCTAACAGAATTCACAATTGGTTAAATGAAGGGCGAATTTTAGTCGCTAAAGATCGCCATATAGAGCCAAGAGACATTATGATTTTGGTGCGACAACGAAACGTGTTAGTTGATTACATAATAAGCGAACTTAAAAAAGCAAATGTGCCAGTTGTAGGCCGGGATTATTTTAGAATTATGGACTATATAGCCGTGCAGGACTTAATAGCTTTGGCCGAATTTTTACTCCTCCAGGCAAATGATTTAGCTCTTGCAAATGCTTTAAAATCACCGCTATTTAATTTTACCGAGGATGATTTATTTAACATTGCATACGACCGTAAAGAGCATTCACTATGGGAAAGAATTCAGGATTATTCTGTGGTTATCTATAGTGAATTAAACTATCTCATTAACTTATCTTGCATAGAGTCTCCTCTTGCACTATTTACACATATATTGCGTACAGGTAAGAAGAAATTTGCTGCAAGGCTAGGTCTTGAGTGCTTTGAGGTCCTAGACGAATTTATGAACCTCGTGTTGCAATTTGAAAACCCATCTCTTCAAGCGTTTGTTCAATGGATCAAGGAGAATAATCCGGAGATTAAGAATGATATGCAATCAGAACGCAATGCTGTGCGAATAATGACAATTCACAAATCAAAAGGTCTGCAAGCTCCCATAGTATTTTTGGTTGATACAAACACAGTGCCAAGAAACAGTGAAAGCATTATCTTTGATGGAACAGAAGTGCCATTTTGGTGTGGAAAAAACAACAACGCTTATTGCGATCAAGTAAAAAGAGAGAAAAAACTAGAGGATTATAATGAATATTTGCGTTTATTATACGTAGCACTCACGCGTGCTGAAGATGAGTTATACATCTTAAGTAAAGAGCCAGTGCAAAAGGGCTCTTGGTATGATCTAATCACTAAGTATGGAGAACCATATGAAAAGAAACAAAGGGGTTTACGGCCAATATTTAAAGAAAAAGTTGAAGTATTATGCGTGAATGCAAACTACCCTTACATTTATAAAAAACGTGATTACTTTGACGTTCCGGTCATTTCCCTTCCACCAGCTTTAGCCCACTCTTCGGTGTCATCCCAGCGCGTGACGCTGGAATCCAGTGAAAAAGAAGGAGCAGAATGGATCCCAGTGTCAGCTACTTGGATGACAGATGGTTATGCAAGAGGCCTGATTATTCACAGCATATTGCAGTATATGCCCAAGATAGAAAAAGAAAGGAGAAAAAATTGGGTCAGAAAATACCTTGATAACATCAGCGAAGATAAGGATGAAATTTACAGTAAAATATTAGCCTTTAATGAAAAATATGGCTATTTGTTTGACTTGGAAGGCAAATCAGAGATTACACTGAGTGGAACAATTGATGGCAAGTCAGTATTAGTACGACTAGATAGGCTATGCATAACGCAAGATAAAGCAATCATAATTGACTACAAATCACACCGTAACGTTTCTGTTTCCTTATTAAATGAAATAAAAAAACAGATGTTAATCTATAAAACCTTAGTACAAGAAATATATCCAAACAAGCAAGTAGAGTGCGTGGTTATTTGGGTGGAAGATTTAACCATTCAATCTGACTTTTAACGAAACTTGATTGCAAGAAATAGCTGCTACGTCATACCACCGCGAACCGTCATCCCGCCGCAGACCGTCATACCGCGATTCATTCGCGGTATCTCAGCCGCTAACACGTAGCGGGATGACGAATTACTTAACTGTCATACCACCGCAAACCGTCATACCGCCGCGGTATCTCAGCCACTAACAAGTAGCGGGATCTCAGCATAGCTATCTTAAAGCTAAGTAATATAAGTCAATCCAGCTAGGATTCTTTTGATTGATCAAATTAATTTTCCACTGCCTTGGCCATTCTTTCAGGCGCCTTTCTCTTGCAATAGCTAAACTTATATCTTCAAACTCTTCGAAATATACAAGTTTATTTACATTATATCTTGATGTAAAACCTGAAACAATTTTGTTTTTGTGTTCCCAAATCCTCTTGATCAAATTTGCAGTTACACCAATATATAATGTGCTATTAGCTTTATTTGTAAGTATATAGATATATGATAACTTCATCTTAATCGTTTATAGCTAAAGTAACTGAGGTTTACCAACATTATACTACACCATCATACCACAATAAAACTTACCGTCATACCACCGCGGATAGATCCCGCTAACACGTAGCGGGATGACGAGTTACTATACCGCGGCGGTATCTCAGCCGCTAACAAGCAGCGGGATGACAGCAATCTACGTCATACCGCGATTCATTCGCGGTATCTCTTAGCCGCTAACACGTAGCGGAATGACGATTGTCGGTAAATCTAAGTTACTGTAGCTATAAAGGCTTTCACAACAACCTATTTTCCTTGAAACTAAAATAGCTACTGAATGTAATAATAATGTGGTCTATTAATTCCCTATACTTTGGCAAGCTTCTGCTAGTTGTCTAGTGAGAGATATATCGCTATTTGAAGGTTGTGTATCTCCGCTTGGATGATTGTGAGATATTACAATGGATGTTGAACCAATCAAAAGTGCGCGCTTGATGATCTCTCTGACATAAAGAGGAGTTTGATCTACTGTACCAATATTTTGCAAGTCTTCCGCTATTAGACGATACTTTTTATTCATATAGATGACACGAAAATTTTCCTTATTGAGGCTTCCTATACTTATTCTTAAATAATCAAGCAATTTTTCCCAGTTATCGATTACAGGCAGGTTTTTTATTTCTTCTCTTGCAGAACGAACAAAGGCTTGTTTTACACAAAAGATGGCAGATATCGCTGCATTGCTGACATCATCAACGTTTTGCAGCGCTTCCAGGTCAGCATTAAAAACTTTATTTAAGCTGCCAAAACTTTCTATCAAACTCTTTGCCACCGGTTTTACATCAATTCTACTATATGCTGAATATAAAATGTGCTCTAAAACTTCATAATCAAGTAATGATTGTCCATTATCTAAAATAATTTTCTCTCTTAGGCGCTTTCTATGCCCCTTTTTGTAATTTTTCATCATCAATGAATTGCTTATCTCTTGTATAATAAGAAATTAGATTTTTAAGTAAAATATTTAATAAAGCGCATGACGCACAATTGTAAGAGCCTGTCTTGAAAAGAAATGAGAAAGAGAATATGATGAGATAAGTAAAAAATAGTAGGTAAAAATGTATCCAAGTGATATAAGTGACAAAGAATGGGAAATTTTGGAGCCAAGTGTTGCACAAGGTGCAGTAGGACGGCCAAGAAAGCACAATATTAGAACAATTATTAATGCAATAAGATACATAATGAAAGGTGGTTGCCAGTGGAGAATGCTGCCAAAAGATTTTCCGCCATGGAAAACGGTGTATGATTATTTTCTCAGGTGGCGTAATAGTGGCAAATTGGAAGAAATACACGATATGTTAGTAAAAAAGGTAAGAAAAATGGTTGGCAAAAATGAAATACCTTCGGTAGGAATAATTGACAGTCAATCAGTGAAAACCACTCAAAAAGGGGATCCAGAGGATATGATGCTGGCAAGAAAATAAAGGGTAGAAAACGTCACATCATTGTGGATACAATAGGCCTAATTATTACAGCTGATGTTCATAGTGCAGGCATTCAAGATCGTGATGGTGCTCTAAATCTTTTTACTCAAGCTAAACGAAAAGCTTCAACGCTACAAAGGTTTCTCGCTGATCAGGGATATATTGGTAAATTGCAAAATTACTGTTTATTGAAAACAGGATGTTTATTGACGATTACTAAAAAAGCAGCTGATGCTGTAGGATTTCAAGTTATTCCTAAACGGTGGATTGTTGAAAGAACTTTTGCTTGGCTTTCCAATTTTAGACGTATGAGCAAGGATTATGAGCATTCTCCTCTTACTTCAAAAACTAATATCTCCTTTAATATGATTACTATTATGCTTGCTAAATTAGCTGCTTAGTTCCTTTCAAGACAGGTTCTTAGGAACGTTATCAATATTTAAATAATCCAAACTATTAGCTCGTTGCTTTTGCTCACTGGAAAGAACCTCAAGATTTAAATAATCCAAACGAGTTAGTTCTTGCATGCTAGGTTTAGATCCATCTTCACGCTTAAACTGCTCTTCCGGACTAGAAACCTTAGTACCATAAATCCTACTGTACAAGCTGCTTCCAACGCTGTTAAGTGTTCCTCTTACAGATGCAATTGACGCATCATAAGTATTTTTCAAGCCACCTCCAATACCACTAAGTGTTCCTTTTGTAGACTCAGTTGATGGCACATAATTATCGTAAGCATATTTGCCAGAATACAAGACACCATTAACTGCTTCTTTTGCAAACCAAACAGCGCTATTAACTGTTCCTTTTGCAAGCTGAACAGTGCCATCAGCAATTGCCACTTTTAATTTGTCTTCTTCTATCTTTTTATTTTTTTTCAGCTAGTTGAGTTTTTTGCTCAGAACTTTTCTGCTTTTGAGTGCGTACTTGATCTTTTAACTTAGAATTTTCTTCCTCTTGAGCTTCTACTTTATTTTTTAACTTAGAATTTTCTTCCTCTTTAGCTTTTACTTCCGCTTCTTTTTTAGCTAGTTGAGTTTTCTGCCCAGAAATTGTTTGCTCTTGAGCTTTCATTTTATTTTTTAACTCAGAATTTGTTTTGTTCTCACTAATTGCTTTATACGAAAGTGCAATAGTTACAACAGAAAACACAGCATAACCAATAATAAATGGCAGGCCAACACTTAATGCTGCAACTGGAGCTAAGAAACCAATATAAGGAGCTGCAGCAAACACTCCCGATGCTAACAAAGTTGCAGTAGCCAGAGCACCAGCTATAAGATAGGGTACATTGTTTTTATTCATCATCTCACGTATTATAAAATATAATACCATTATAAAAGGATTTTTAAGAAGTTGTCAAGCTATCTTTACATAAAAAAAATAATTGATAAACTTGGGAACAAGAAGATTGCTGCCAAGCTATGAACTATGCCTTTCCGTGTAATCTTTAAATGCACCTCTGTTAGAGTCAAAATATAGCTTCACACTGCCAATTGGTCCATTTCTCTGCTTTGCAATAATGAGCTCTGCAATGTTTCTAATTTTTTCCATTTTCTCTTGCCATTCCCGATGTTTATTGTTTCCTTCATTTGGCTGTTTTCTTAGTTCATAATACTCTTCTCTATAGAGAAACATTACTATATCTGCGTCTTGCTCTATGCTCCCTGAATCACGTAAATCAGAAAGTTGTGGTTTTTTATCATCCCTCTGCTCAACAGAACGAGAGAGCTGAGATAGTGCAACAATGGGAATATTTAGCTCCTTTGCAATTGCTTTCAAACCCTGCGTCACTTCCGAGATTTCTTGCACTCTATTTTCATTACTCCTTTTTGTTGTTCCTCTGATTAGCTGCAAATAATCAATGAATACCACTTCTACATTATATAATTGATACAGCAAGCGTATTCTGGTGCGAAGGGCACTAATTGATAGCGCAGGGGTGTCATCTATGATGAAAGGCAGTTCAGATAATTCTGTACTAGTATTGATAAATTCATGCAATTCAAAATCACTAATTCTCCCGGTTAATGCCTTATAATAACTAATTCCTGAATCTATAGTGATCAGCCTTGCAGTTAATTGCTCTGCTGACATTTCAAGCGAGAAAAACGCTACATAGTGTTGCTTATCTGCTCTTTTTTGCAACATCTTACAAGCATTAAGTGCGATGTTTAGCGCCAATGCTGTTTTACCCATAGAAGGCCTTGCAGCTAAAATTAATAAATCAGATTTTTGTAGACCACCAAGAAGCTGATTTAGATCTTGAAGTCCGGTTGTAACGCCTAGCGCTTCTGGATTATTTTTCAGTGTGCTGATCTTCTCAACTACATCTTTAATTGAACTTGCAAGTTTTATATATGTTTTCTCACCTTGTTTTTTTACTGCCAAATTGAACAATTTTGTCATTGCTTGTTCAATTTGCGCCTGTGCAGGATTTTCAATATCGTAGTTGTAGCTATCACCAACTATTTCTTGCCCGAGCTTAATTAAACATCTCCTTAAGTAAGTATCACGGATTATTCTAGTCAAACTATAAATATCAAGTGCAATACTTGCCTTCGCTGCAAGCTTTGCTAAGTACTCTACTCCACCACACTCGGTAAATGCTTGGTCGTTTTCAAAAAACATTTTAAGGCTCAGTTCATTGGCAACTATGCCATGTTTTCTGGTTTTAGATATTTGCGTAAAAATACTTTGATGCAGTGGATCATAGAAATTTTCTGCTGTAATTGTGTCTTCAACTGCATCACAGATTCTATTATCACGAATCATTGCACCAATAAGCATCTGTTCAGCTTCTAAATTATGCGGTAATTTACATATTTCCTTGTCTACACTTCTTGAACTGAGGAGATTGGCTAATTCATTCATTTTAAGTTTTGAGAGTAACTGTTGATTATTGTAGAATATTTAGTCCTCATTTGAAAGATGTAAAGGCAAAAAAATTTGACTAATTCCGTGTTGCCTATAGCATTAAAACTTAATGCCCCTGTGGTGGAATGGTAGACACGGCAGACTCAAAATCTGTTGCTTGCAAAAGCATGCTGGTTCAAGTCCGGCCAGGGGCACGTTAAATATTGGAAAGTATATATATGTTACATAAATTTTTTAATCGTTTATTTTCTATTTTTTCTTCTATAAATGTTATTCAAAAGGTAAAGAAAGATGAAAATGGGATATGTTATGTAACGGGCCTCAGGCGCTATATATCAGTATTGCTTGATTTAATTATTATCGTTTTGTTCTTGCAGTTTTGCAGCCAAGCCTTTAATCAGCTCTTTGCAAACTCAGAGGATAGCAAAATATTCAGCCAAGTTGCTGCAAAATCCCCAATGCAAGTGCCACTTTCTATAGAAGAAAAGGCAATGCAGAGTAGACTTGTAAAATTAATGATTCTAAATCAAATAGTCCAGTTTATTATGCTCTTTTGCTATGTAATATATATGTGGGTAAAGTTTGCTACTACACCTGGAAAACTATTATTTGGGCTTAGAGTTGTGGATGCACAAACTTTCGAAAAGATGACCCTAAAACAAGCAACAAAGAGATTTTTTTCCTTTATATTGTCAGTTGCACCATTGTTCTTGGGCTTTTTATGGTCAAATTTCAACAAACGCTGTCAAACTTGGCACGATAAGATCGCAGGCACAGTGGTTGTCACGAGTAAAAGCCTTAGAAGGCAGAGCTAAAAACTACTTGACACCCTTCGCCAGCCCCTTTATCATGATAGTGAAGGTATTCAGTTATCTTCATCTGTGCAGATTAAACAGCAAGAAAACAATGTAGTTGGCGTCTTATTTTTAATTTTTTGCACTATGTGCACCTTATGTCTTCACAACATTTCTGGGTTTTTACCTATATAAGCTGAAACGCGCTTATAAGTCGTTTAAGACAGTATAGTACGCCAATTTGCAGGATTAGAGAGTGACAACTAGCTAACGCGGGGTTTCTTTTGCCTTTTTTTCTGCTTAGTAAATTTCTTAGAACCTGTCTTGAAAGGAACTAAGCAGCTAATTTAGCAAGCATAATAGTAATCATATTAAAGGAGATATTAGTTTTTGAAGTAAGAGGAGAATGCTCATAATCCTTGCTCATACGTCTAAAATTGGAAAGCCAAGCAAAAGTTCTTTCAACAATCCACCGTTTAGGAATAACTTGAAATCCTACAGCATCAGCTGCTTTTTTAGTAATCGTCAATAAACATCCTGTTTTCAATAAACAGTAATTTTGCAATTTACCAATATATCCCTGATCAGCGAGAAACCTTTGTAGCGTTGAAGCTTTTCGTTTAGCTTGAGTAAAAAGATTTAGAGCACCATCACGATCTTGAATGCCTGCACTATGAACATCAGCTGTAATAATTAGGCCTATTGTATCCACAATGATGTGACGTTTTCTACCCTTTATTTTCTTGCCAGCATCATATCCTCTGGATCCCCTTTTTGAGTGGTTTTCACTGATTGACTGTCAATTATTCCTACCGAAGGTATTTCATTTTTGCCAACCATTTTTCTTACCTTTTTTACTAACATATCGTGTATTTCTTCCAATTTGCCACTATTACGCCACCTGAGAAAATAATCATACACCGTTTTCCATGGCGGAAAATCTTTTGGCAGCATTCTCCACTGGCAACCACCTTTCATTATGTATCTTATTGCATTAATAATTGTTCTAATATTGTGCTTTCTTGGCCGTCCTACTGCACCTTGTGCAACACTTGGCTCCAAAATTTCCCATTCTTTGTCACTTATATCACTTGGATACATTTTTACCTACTATTTTTTACTTATCTCATCATATTCTCTTTCTCATTTCTTTTCAAGACAGGCTCTTAGGATCAGGATGTATTTTATGATGCAGAATCTGGTGATGAAAAAGGTACTGAGATTTCTAGCCCAGAAAGTCAGCCAACTAAAGAAGAAAATGGTCAAGGCTGGTTTGCATGGAGCCTAGGAAAGGTTAAGTCGGCAATGACTGAAGTAGTAGTGATAGATGCTGATGTTACTAAACCATATTTTGCTAAAGTAACTAAGGCACTTGCCACCTAACTTGAATATGTAGACAGCGGTGTGCACCGTTGTTAACTAAAGATAATCCCATCCAGGAGAAATAGTTTTTACACTATTTCTCCTCTTTAGCATCAACCCTCAAAAAAACCGGCGTAGGTTTAGGCAGCGTAATGCCTAAGCTTACGCATGCGTTGCACAGAGATTTTAAATCTTGTTGCTCTTTCGGGATTTGCAGTTGATCAAGTATCATTTCCGCTGATCTCGGGACAATTGGCTGCAATAAAATGCCTATTATCCTGATATATTCCAGTAACTTGTAAATTACTAAATTCATGCGCTCTCTGTCAGTTTTGCTTAGTGTCCAGGGTGCACTTTTGTCTATGTAGGCATTTGCTTCAGAAGAGATGTTGATGATTAGAAGTATGATATGGTTAAATTCATACTTTGATAAATGGTCTATCACTTGACCTAGTATAGCTTTGCAATTTGGCAAACTTTCTTCACCTTTAAGTAGGCTTTGATCGATTGTTGGTACAATTCCAGAACATTGCTTGTGTAAAAATGAAATTGTTCTTTGTACTAAATTGCCTATGTTGTTTGCCAGTTCTGAATTTATCCGGCTGATCATATTTTTCTTACTAAAGTTACCATCCTGGCCGAAGCTTGCTTCCCTGAGGAGAAAATAGCGTAGCTGATCAACACCAAACTCTTGAGCGAGGCCAATTGGATCTATGACATTACCAAGGGACTTGGATATTTTCTCTCCCTCGTTCAACCACCAACCATGAACTGCAATTTGTTTTGGCAGTGGCAGGTCTGCTGCAAGGAGAATCGCTGGCCAATATACAGCATGAAAGCGCAATATGTCTTTACCGATTACATGAACGTTGAAAGAGTTGTCAGCTAGGTTTGCAGCGCTTGACACTGGAATCTGCGTTTTCCCTTGGTTTGGTGTCATTCCAGTGCTTGACACTGGAATCTGTGTTTCTGGTTCTGCCCAAAACCTCTTATATTCCTCACCTTCAGTACTAGGGAAACCTATTGATGTAAGATAATTGGTTAATGCATCTATCCAGACATAGATTACGTGTTTGTCATTACCTGGTACTTTTATTCCCCAGTTAAAACTAGTGCGAGAGATTGAGAGGTCAATGAGCCCTGATCTTACAAACGATATCACTTCATTTCTTCTGCTCTCAGGAAAGATAAAACTTGGCTGATTTTTATAGAGTTCCAGTAATTTTTCTTGCCAGTTTGATAAGCGAAAAAAGTAACTCTCTTCTTTTATCCACTGGACCTCAGCACCTGTTGGTGCTTTGCCATCTATCAGCTCTGACTCCTGATAAAATGCTTCATCACGAACTGAATACCAACCCGAATAGGAATCCAAATATATTTGCCCTCTCTCTTCAAGTCTATTCCATAAAGCTATAACTGCTTTTTTGTGACGTTCCTCCGTAGTGCGAATAAAATCGTCATACTCAAAATTCATGAACTTAGCCAATTCTTTAAATGAAACGCTCACTTCATCTGTAAATTCTTTTGGCTGCATTTCCTTTGCTTTAGCTGCTTTTTCTATTTTTTGTCCATGTTCATCTGTACCGGTGGTAAATTTGACATTTTTCCCAGCTAGTTTCATGAACCTTGCCACCACGTCACACAAGAGAGAAGTGTATGCATGACCAATATGCGGCTTATCGTTTACGTAATATACTGGCGTGGTGATGTAAAAGTTCTCGAATTGTTCCATGGTTTAGCATTTTGATAAAAATCAACTGAGTTAATTATAGTATTAAAAAGGCAGTAATAAATAAATATTGATTGGGTTAAGCATAATTTTTGAAAAAAGCTATTTACTGAAATTTTATTAAAATAAGAAACAATCAGGCATGATTATTGAAAGAACAATGAGAAATTTTCTTGTAATTCTATTTATAGTTTTCTATGCATTTGATGCACACGCTGATGGAGCAACAGATGTAATGTGTAATGTAATAGGTTACGTTCATGGAATAGGTGGACCAATGATTACAGTGGTAATAATTGGTTCAAGCTTACTTGCAATATTTGGCAGAATGCCTTGGCCTGCACTTTTCGCACTAGGTATATTTGTTGCTGTGTTTTTTGGTGCTCCTCAAATTGTAACAAAGGTAACAGAAAAAGAAGTTTGTTGTCTTTTTAAAGGTCAAACCTTGGAGAATGGAAAGTGTGTTGCTGCTCCTGGATATGAACGTGTAGGTACAGGTTATGCTTGTCGTTCCGGTTGGGCGCTAACTAATAAAGGCTACTGTATAAAAGCTGGCCAAGATCCTTCAAAGTATTGGAAGTGAAAATGGTGCTTTTATAGAGTTAAATCTAACAAACCGCAGAGTATATAATTAACATCCACGCCTTTAGTTAGATTCCACTCACGCTTTATTACGTTGTACTCCATGCCAGCCATGTTTTGCAGCGTTACATTATTTTCTCTTAAGTGATTTGCAATTTCTGACGGCTTGAGAAAT
The DNA here is from genome assembly GCF_017869285.1 of Wolbachia endosymbiont of Wiebesia pumilae. NCBI lineage: Bacteria > Pseudomonadati > Pseudomonadota > Alphaproteobacteria > Rickettsiales > Anaplasmataceae > Wolbachia > Wolbachia endosymbiont of Wiebesia pumilae. The sequence continues at coordinate 76,979 of NZ_CP054557.1, read as the reverse complement.
TTATTCCAGTTATGTGTACCTTTTGGCAGCCAATTTAATATGTACTCTGCACCAATTATTGCAAGACAAAAGGATTTAATAGTTCTATTTATTGTGGATATAAAGATTAACCCCTCCGGTTTTAGCAGTTCTATCGCTTTTTTCATGAAAAGCTCTAAATTATCCACATGTTCAACTACTTCCATCAGCAGAACCACGTCGTACTTCTTGTCATTGCTTAGCTCTTCAATGCTGGTGTGTATATATTCTATATTTAACCCTACTTTTTTTGCATGTGAATGCGCTACTTTTATGTTTTCTTCACATACATCTATTCCCACAACGTTAATGCCAACGCGTGCCATTGACTCTGACAAAATGCCACCACCGCATCCAACATCAAGCAATGATAATTCTTTCAAATTGCATTTTTTTAACTCTTTTATTTTCTCAATAATGTAAGATACTCTAACAGGATTCATCATGTGCAATGGTTTGAATTTGCCGTTCTCATCCCACCACTGGCCTGCCATTTTAGCGAATTTTGATATTTCATCTTCGTTATAAGTTTTTGTTTTTTTTTTCTTAGAGGTTATATTGCTGAGTTTATCAAGGCGTTTTTTATGTCTGCTTTCTTTTGAAAATTCTGTTTCGAGGAATTGTTTGACTATGTCTTTTGCTAATCCACTCGCAGTAAACCCTGCACCAAGACACAGTACATTTGCGTTGCCATGCTCGCGAGCTAATTTTGCGATCTCAACACTGTTACATAAAGCAGCGTAGATTCCTTCAAAACGATTTGCCACAGTACTCATGCCCAAACCTGTACCACAAATTAATATCCCATAATTTGCTTTTTTGCTTGTTATATCTTCTACAACTTTAACAGCATAGTTTGGGTAATCTACACACTTTTGCTTAGCAGTGCAGCCTTGATCTACTACTCTGTAACCTAGGGCTTCCAGGTAAGGTTTTATTTCTGATTTTAATTCATAACCAGCATGATCTGAGGCAATTGATACTATACCTAACATATAAGAAATAAGGACATTTTATATGGGTTTGAACTTTCTGTCAAGTCATTCAATGCTTCTGACCTTTTGGGAGTTCTAAAGCTATAGCTAAGGTTTTCCTACGTCATACCGCAATTCATTCCACAACTGTACGAACATTGTGATTTGAGAATAATCTCCGCCAGGAAGGGTGTCATCCCAGTGCTTTGGCACTGAGATCCAGAAAACTTAATTTTAAATAAGTACACCAGATAGCTGTATAATAAGAACTGGATTCCAGTGTCAAGCACTGGAATGACACCTTCTGTATAAATATTAAGAAATTTACCAAACGAAAAAAAAGGCAAAAGAAGCCCCGTGGTTGGCTAATTACTTACATTATACTTTCAAGTATGGCGTTTTTTTATTCTAAACACTTAATAACCGCGATTTAGCTGCTTTTAAGCCGCAACTAATCTAAATTATAAACGTTAAGAAATTTACTAAACAGAAAAAAAGGCAAAAGAAACCCTAGGGTAGCTAGTTATTCACTATCCATTTTTTAAGTTGGCGTTTTTTAATGTTTTAAATGCTTTATAAGCGTATTTCAGCTTGTGTAGGTCAAAACCCGGAAATTTGATAAAGACATAAGGTGCACATAGTGCAAAAAATTAAACATGAGACGCCAGATACGTTGAGTTTTTTTGTCATTTAATCTGTACAGAGAAGATAAATAAATAGCTTCAGTTTCATGATAAGGGCGCTGGCGAGGTTTGTCAAGGAAGTTTTTTGTTTCTGTGGGCTACCTGGATGACAGGATTGCTCTTGAATTTGTATAGCTACATTGTCGGTAAATCTAAATTGCTTTAGTTATAGAAATAAATTTCGAGTCAGATGTGTATAAATTCTATATAATTTTTATCCTACTACTAATTTAACAAGATGGATCATATAGATATTATAAAATCAAAATTATTATTATCCGACATAGTAGGTAAAAAAGTCAGATTAATAAAAAGAGGAGATAGTTTTGTTGGGCTCTGTCCATTTCATAACGAAAAAACCCCATCTTTTTCGGTGAGCAATACTAAGGGGTTATATTACTGTTTTGGTTGCTTGGCTAGTGGTGATGCATTTGAATTTATTTCACAAACTGAAGGATTAAGCTTTAAAGAAGCATTGGAAAAATTAGCATCGGTTACAGGTGTTGAACTGCCCAAAAATCTTAGTATTACAAAAGAGGACAATAAACTATTTTTAGCGCTTGATTTAGCTGCAAATTGGTTTGCACAAAAAAATCAAGGTGTTGTAGATTATTTAAAGCAGCGTAAGATTTTACCTAAAATCATAGATAAATTTAAGATAGGTTATGCACCAAGCTCTGGTTTGAAAGAGTATTTAAACTCTTCAGGTATTGAAGACAGAATTTTGATTGATATTGGATTAGTAAACAAAAATTTTCATGATTATTTTTATGACCGGCTGATATTTCCTATACAGAGCATTGCAGGGAGAGTTATTGGTTTTGGCGGACGTGCGCTAAGTTCTGAGCAACAGCCGAAATATTTAAACAGTCCAGAGAGTCAGCTCTTCAAGAAGAGGGAGAATTTATACGGATTAAACTTTGCTTTAAGCGAAATACGTAAAAAACAGCACATACTCGTTGTTGAAGGATATATGGACGCTATAGCGCTACATCAAGCAGGAATTAGTAATGCAGTTGCTCCGCTTGGTACCGCAATTTCTGCAGAACAGATAAAAAATCTATGGAGATTTGCTAAAGAAATCTCCATCTGTATGGATGGCGATAGTGCTGGACGTCATGCTGCTACTCGAGTTGCAGAACTTGCTCTGCCAATATTAGAGCCTGGATACACGTTAAAGTTTGTGACTTTGCCAAGTAATAAAGATCCATACGATATATGTAACGAACTGGCATACAAGAAAGAAGACGTGTTGACTGCTCTTGACCATTCAACAAAACTGCATTCTGAATATTTATGGCATCACATAATCGATAGCAATTTGCAAAATTATGAAAAATTTGCTCCGGAAAAATATTCAATTCTTGAGCACAAGTTCATGGAATATGTAAATACTATTAGCAACAGCAGTATTAGAAGGTATTACAGAGATTATTTTTACAATAAGGCTAGTGAACTAAGAAGTAGCTTCAAAAAACAGATTTTTAATAGTAAAACTAGAGCAACAAAAGGTGAGTATCTTCATAACAAGTCTCCAGAGCTAATTGAAGCAGAGCAAAATCAGGCCGTAATTTTGCGTATAGCCGTAGAATTTCCTGAAATCTTGAACCGTCCTATATTTTTTGAGCAATTTTCTCATTTTGAATTTACTAATGAGATGAAAAGATTACAACAGCGTATAATTGATGTAATAAGTAACAAAAGCAAACTCGATAAAGAGGCTTTGTTACAAGAATTGAAACAGTTTAACGTTATAAAGTATGTATTTGAAAAAACTAGTGTACTAAATAGCCAACTGAACGAGAGAAAATCTGCAGAAATTGTGTGGAATAATATAGTGTTACTAAAAGAGTTAAATGCATTACGAAAAGAAAGAACCGAAGCGAGGCTGAGCGGTAATCTTGACTTAGAGGAAAGGTTGATAGAACAAATAAAGCAAATAGAAAGCAGTATACAAGAAATGCAAATGGAGTTTATTGAAAAGTAGATATCGTCTCGTTAGTCAACAAGAAAATTACAAAATAAGACAATATTTTACATAAGATTGAAATTTTTAACTAATTAAGCCTTCCTCTAACAGCTTTGCCCTGTAGTTTTTGATATGGTTAGGATCACTTGAAAATGTATAATTTTTGTAGTTAGCTCTGCTGTGCATATAAAGTTTACTATTGACTTTTATCACATTATCTCACATTATCTCACATAATATGCATGTGAGAAGAATATGAACTGGAAGAATTTTCGTCTTAGTACGCGTCTCAACCTAGAAGGGCCTGTAATTGAGCAAGTGTACGAGTTAATTACTGCAGTTGATAGTGTTAAAAATAGCTGGCAGATAACGAAAAAACTACTACCACAAACAATTGAAAGATTAACTCATTCAGTTATTGTTACATCTTCTGGCGCTTCTAACCGTATTGAAGGAAATCGTCTAACCGATAAAGAAGTTGAGGATCTATATAAAAACCTACGTGTCAAAAAATTTAAAAATAGAGATGAGCAAGAAATTGCTGGCTACTTAGAAATGCTTAAACTAATATTTCATGATTATACGGATATTCCAATTAGTGAGTCATCAATATTGCACATTAACAACCAGATGCTACTTTATAGTGAAAAAGATTTGTATCATAGAGGAAAATACAAAGCAAGTTCTAATAGAGTTGAGGCAAAAGATCAGAATGGAAAAGTTGTTGGTATAATTTTTGATCCCACACCACCTTACCTTGTTAGAAAGGAAGTACAAGAGCTTATTGATTGGTATCACTGGTCCTTAAATAATAAATTGAAGCATCCTCTTATTATTATTGCTAACTTTGTTTTTGAGTATCTGGCAATACACCCTTTTCAAGATGGGAATGGCAGAACTAGTAGATTGATGACTAATTTAATGCTGTTGCAGCAGGGTTATGATTTTGTATCTATTGTATCACATGAAAAGATAATTGAAACTAACAAACTTGATTACTATTTAGCGCTTAATAAAACACAAAGTAGCTGGAAAAGTAGCAAAGAAGATATTTCCCCATGGTTAATATTTTTTCTTAATGTGCTCAAAACGCAAGCAAATGAGGCGCATTATATTCTTGAGAGGGAGAATACTGAATATTTATTATCAAGAAAACAATTATTCTTCTGGGAATGGGCACTTAGCCTTGCAGATAAAGAATTTAGTAGAAAAGATGCTATAGAAGCTCTAGGATTTCCTCCAAGAACAGTAGAGGCAATTACAAAGAAACTGCTAGGGATGAAATACTTACAGCGTCTTGGAGAAGGCAAAGCCACTAGATATAAAGTTATTATTTAAAAGTTTTAGTATGTTTTTCGAGATTTTTTTAAATCCAGTCTTATGCACAACTTTGTTTGCAATTTTATTCGATTAAAAATTGCATTTTAGCAATAAAAAACTTACTTATTATAGGAAAATCTTGTGTTTGTTCTCATATAAAACTATTTATGGAGTGACAATGGTACATGTATTATACTTACATTTCTGATTCGAAAATTTATGCAGTTGTTTCTAACAAGATTGGTCAACAAATTCTATTGTTTAAAGATGAGAAATAAAGTAATCATCATTTCCAGTATTGCTTTTATTCTACTGTTTTTTATCAGTAGTGCATTTTTAAAAAAAGATCAGGCGGTTCATAGCGATAATGCAACTAGTAGCTTTTCAGTAAAAACTCAAGAATGTGCGCCGCAAAACCGCACTATATATTTAAATTTTTCTGGTACAGTAAATCCCTTACATAGAGCTAGCCTTGTCTCAAAAATAAGTGGTAAGATTATTGCTATTTATTTACCTGATGGTGAAAAGGTAAAAAGAGATGATGTAGTGTTAAAGATAGAAGATTATGACAGGATTGAGCAAGCTCAGAAAGCCAAAGCTTTATTAAAGCAGCGTGAAATTGAGTATGATTCCTCTCACAAACTGAATAAAAAAGGCTATGGGGCACAAATACAAGTAGAAGCAGCTTTTACTGCGTTACAAAGTGCAAAAGCTGACCTAAAAAGGCTAGAATTGGATTTAGAAAATACTGCAGTCACATCTCCTATAGATGGTTATATTGATAAAATCAATGCAAACGAAGGGGATTTTGTTAATGCTGGGCAAAAAATAGCTGACGTGGTTAATTTCGATCAAATTCTTGTAGTGTTATACGTTTCGGAAAATGAAGTAAATAAAATAGAGCTAGGCAGCACAGCTCAAATTAATTTGCTGGACGGAAAAGAATTGGCAGGTGAAGTAAGTTTTATTAGTAAAATTGCTGAGCCTAAAACTGGGTCTTATAGGGTAGAAGTAAAGGTAACTAATAATAAAATGATATCCTTGCAGGGACTAACTGCCAACGTAAGGCTACCTTCAGGCGAAAGATTTGCATATAAAGTTCCTTCTTCAGCCCTGAGCTTAAGTGACGAGGGTGCTCTTGGAATAAAGATTGTTGATGACAATAATTATGTAGTATTTGCACCAATAGAAATTGTTGATCATGAGAGCGATGGGGTTTGGATAGTAGCAAATAACGAAGATAAACCCATAAAGTTAATAGTATTGGGCCACCTATTTGTTAAGCCTGGTGATAAGGTTTAAGGCATAAGATCCTTTGACCTTACCCAGAAAAAGTGGAGAGAAAGTGTGGAATGTTTTTTACAAAAAGAATGATGCATCAAATTGTTCTGGAATGCAATAGTTAATAGTGACGTTGTTTGTTATAAAAAATTTCTATGTATTCAAATATTGCAGTTCTAGTGTGTTGAGCAGAGTGTTGTGAAGTATCAATAAGTATTTCTCTTTTCAATGAGCTAAAGAAGCTTTCTGCAACAGAATTGTCGTAACAACAGCCTTTATTACTCATCTATATTCTTTACAGCTAAGAGATATTAGACCTCTTTCGAAACTCATATAGACAGCTCAAAATTGTGAATTCCTGCTATAAAATTGAATCTTAAGCCAAAACGTTTTCTCCGATTGCGGTATCTGTCTGCAATAATTTTGAATCTTTTTAACAGACCAATTACATTCTCAACTACTACTCTTTTGCTTGCTAGCTCCCGATTTTCTACCTTTTTTTCCTTAATTAAGGGACTCTTTTTCATCCTTCTGTGTGGCAACTCGACATTTTTGTGAATTTTCTGAAAACCTCTATAGCCAGCATCGGCTAAAACTTTTATACCTTCTGATACATGCACTTTTGACTCCTTGAAAAGCCGAAAGTCATGCTTTCTCCCGTTTGAAAATGACGTACAAATAATTTTCTTGCTCTTCTTTTCTGCAATTATTTGGGTTTTTAGCGTATGTTTTTTCTTCTTTCCTGAATAAAATCTTTTCTGCTTTTTTTTGGTCTCTCTACAGGTGTTTCCGTTGCATCAATCACCAGAATCTTATATTCCACGTCGCTTTTTAGGAGTTCTTTCCGTCCTGGCAATGCGAAATCTGGGTGTTGTATTAGAGTATCCTCTACCCATTTTACAGTTTTATATGCCGTACTTTCACTTACTCCATAACTTTGACTTATGTGAAAATATGTACGGTATTCTCGTAAGTATTCTAATACCATGAGCAGCATATTCTCCTCGTTTAGCTTATTTTTCCTTCCTCCTTTGGCTTTCTTTTTTTTATTCTCTTCACATAAAATCCCTACCATTTTGTTAAATGTTGATCTCTTTACTCCTGTTAGTCGACGAAACTCCCCTTTATCGAGCTCTTTCACTATTTCATACTTCATTTCTCCTTACCTCAAAATTACTATTTTTACTACTTTATCCTAGTTTCGAAAGAAGTCTATTGATACCCTTGCGCAGTATATTGTGAACCTTGGTCACTGTGCAGCAGTAGATTTTTAACAGGTTTACGCCTATTAATGGCCATTAATAAAGAGTTCATAACCAATTGTTTATTTATTGCACTACTCATTAACTACCATACGTGAGAATTATTGCTGCCAAATATAGCCATCCCTCCTTGGTTTTGATGTAAGTAATCCCATACTTTATTTGGTTGATCAACAATAAAGTTTTGATCTAGTATATTGGGAGCTACAGCTCTATTATCTGTTTGTTGTTTTTTAATTTTAAACTTTCTTCTCAGTATAGCCCTGATGTCATTTTTCTGCATAATACTTTGCACCGTTTTCAAATTGCAACTTTTACCCAAAGCCTTCAATTCAGCATGAATTTTAGGAGCTCCATATCTACATTTAGAAACTTGATATATTTTTTGAATAGCTTCGAGTAGCTCTTTATTTGCTGATTCTCTACTGCTTATTTTTCTTGTGGTCCACTTATAGTAGCCACTAGCAGAAAATCCTACATAATTCCTGTACTTTATAGCAGTTACTATATAAAAAAATATTTTACTCTTTTTGACTGGCCAGGGCTTTTTTTTAAATGTCTCTTTCCCTTGTTACTCTTGCTTTGTAAATCAAACCTCTCTTTGTCGTAAGGAGCCATGTTACCTCTACCTGGAAATGCATTTGCCGCTGACTTTTTTTCGTTATATTTCTTCATCCATTTTCCTAATAAACCACCCTTTATTCCTAAATCTCTTGCTATTTTTGTAATTGTTTGACCTGCCTTTCTTTGTTCATTTGCCAGTTTAACAGCTTCCAATTTGAATTCTGCCGTATATTCTCTTACCATTTCTAATCCTCCAAAATTTTATTTTACCCAAAAAAACTCTTTTCTTTCTCTCCACTTTTTCTGGGTAAGGTCACTACTGCTATTCCACGTCAAGAACAACCATAAGTTCATTAGGGTTCACATAACCTAAAGCATTTTTTGCTTGCTCATCAAGCAGATCTAAATCTAAGCTTTTTTCATATAAGCCAAATACTTTGTTGTCCAACTTTTCCTTTTCAGAAGAGACATCCTTTAGCAAAAGTTTATTGTACTCGATTTCTTTTTTTAAATCGATTAACGTCAATAAGCCACGTTTACCTGTAATTGTGCTAATGCTGAAATATAATGTAAGGGAAGAAATGAGTAAGGCTGCGCTTAAACACAGTAACTTTTGCTTCTTTTTAGATATAAGCACCGTACTTTCACATATAAAAAATATATAACATGAAAAGGTGAACAAAAAGCTAAGAACCTTGACGCGCTTTACACCTTGGCTTTACCTTATTTATAATGTAAATCTTACCACCCCTTTTCACAACTTTACAATTTTTATCTCTGTTACGATGAGATTTTAGCGACCCTTTGACTTTCATATCTATAGTAAGAATTAAATTACTTTACATTATAATCACTTATCAAGAGTTAGTCAATTGATAACATTTTATTAAAATATTGTATAATTGTTGCTGATACTTCTTCGATCGACTTTTGCGTGACATCGATAATTGGCCAGTTATTCTGTTTAAAGAGCTCCTCTGCTTCTTTAATTTCCTTTTCTACTTTCTCAGGGTTAGCATATATATTATTATCTTCGTTGTTAATTGAAGTAAGTCTATTTTTGCGTATTTCTATTAGCCTACTTACGTCTATTGTTACCCCTATCGTTAGTTTATTTTTTAATTTTGCCAAGTCAACATAAAAGGGTACTCCACTAACAAAAGGAATATTTGCAACTTTATAGCCTCGGTAAGCTAAATACGTACTGGTGGGAGATTTTGATGTACGTGAAACTCCAACCAAAATTATATCTGCTTTATCAATATCTTGAATATTTTGTCCATCATCATGATTAATAGTGTAGTTTATTGCCTCAATGCGCTGAAAATATTCGTTATTTATCTCAGTATGCAAGTCAAGCTTTTCGTCTTTTTCAATTTCAAGATAAGACGAAATTTCTCTAATAATATGTGATAATATTGCTCTATAGGGAATTTTCAACTTTATACAGTTATCTTTTAGATATTTTCTTAGCTCATCATCAGTAATAGTGCATATAACAAAATTATGCTCATCACTTTTCCTATTAATTTCCTCCAGAATTTTGTCAATCTGCTCTTCTCCTTTTACAAAAGACCAAACATATTCGATCGTTTCTACAGAACGAAAGTGTTTCAGAGCTGATTTTGCAACTGATATAACAGTTTCACCACTTGAATCTGATACTAAGTGTAGATTAAGCTTTTTAAGGGTCATATACTAAAAATAATAGCTAGCAATCTGCTACTGAAATTATGCTAATTTGTTGACCTACGTAAATATAGAAAAACTATCCTGTTGATAAAACTCAAACTAATTGGTAAATTCTTAACACAATTATTCTCAAAACGAATGTTTTTATTAAAGCCTACAAATTTCTCTTATTTTTCTAAGAAAGCTCTACCTTGGCTTGGGGTTATTTGTTTCGCATGTTTTTTAATTGGAATGTCTTTGGCGTTATTCTTCTCTCCAGAAGATTATAAACAAGGAGAAATTGTACGAATCATGTACATTCATGTGCCTTCTGCATGGCTTGTTCTTGGAATATATGGATTAATTGCATCACTTGGTTTCATTTCATTGGTATGGAACAATAGCATTGCTAGTGTCTTGGCACATGCTGCTGCTCCTGCAGGGACAGTCTTTTCGGCAATATGCTTAATCACAGGCAGCATCTGGGGAAAAGGAACCTGGGGCACTTGGTGGGTATGGGATGCAAGGCTTACTTCAATGCTGATTTTATTTTTCCTATATGTTGGCTACCTTTCATTGTGGAGCGCTTTTGATAATGAAGCGAGGGCAGAAAAATCAGCAGCAGTATTTGCCATCTTTAGTGCTATAAATATTCCTATAGTAAAATTTTCCGTGAATTTATGGTCCACTCTCCATCAGCCAGCAAGCATTTTGAGAAAAGGTGGAATAGCAATAGAAAGTTCCCTGCTGTTGCCACTGGTTGCAATGTTTATGTTTTGTGCCACATTTTTTTTAGTAGTGTGGATACTGTATTCACTTTACTTAATTAATTTATATAAGATAAAGAGAGAAATCAGTATGCGGTATTAGGCCGAGAGATGAAAATAGAACACACCACATCACCAAGTAGCAAAGACATTGAATTCCTACTCAAAAAGATTAATGAAGAAACCGTTGATAAAGGTACGTGTAACCCATTTGCTTTTTTTATTCGCGATGATACTGAACAAATTATTGTAGGTTGTAGCGGTTTTGTTATCTATGGTTCAATTTACACTGACTTGCTTTGGGTGCACTCTGATTATAGAAGAAAAGGTATGGGAAAGCAGCTAATGGAAGAAGTTCATGATTATGGTCGTGAGATGCACTGTAAAATAGCAACCGTTGCAACCATGAATTTTCAAAAAGCGAAAGTATTTTATGAAAAGCTTGGGTATAAGTGTGATCTTGTACGTCCAGGGTATGTTAACATGTATATTTTTGAAGAAAGTGTTGTGAGATGCACTGTAAAATAGCAACCGTTGTAACCATGAACTCTAAAATATTTAAAGAGCCTACTAATATCTTTAAGGTAAATGTTCATGTGATTCCGCAGAATAATTCTGTTTTTTGATTCTATCTGTCCATTTATCATTTTCTATATCTTGTTTGTTGGTTGCTTTTTTTTCTTGCTCAACAATTGCCTTATCTATCTCCTTATGAATTGCATCAATTGCATTAATCGCACCTCCTTTTTTGTATACTTCGCTTTTCCCTTCAATAATTAACTTAATAAAAGTATTTACAACAGACTGCACTTGATTATGATTAACCTGACCTTTTGTCAAAGAAGGTAAAGAGCCTAATTCCATCAATACTTCTGGTGCTGTTTTATCTTGAGTGGAAAGTCCTAAATTATCTGCTACTTTACTTATTAATAACTCTCTGTGTTCTTTATTATCTTCCAATTTAGCATAATCACTCAATAAATCTATAACGGTAGATACTCTGACTTCAACAACATCATCAACATCTTCATCTTCTAGAGCAACTCCTGACCCCAATAACCTCTCTCTGAGATTTTCGCTTAAAAGATTGATAAATTCTTCATTTGCATCTGATCCTGTGGTTGATATTGTACCATCTGAATAGTTACTTTGAGCACCGAAGCCATGCTCTATTTGTATTTTTGTCTCAGGTTTAAATCCTAATTTTGCACAGAATTTCTGAAAATATTCTTTAATAATGTCAAACAAGCTCTTGCCATTATCTTTATAATTTTTTAACTCTTTAGGAATAGTAAGTGACAATTTACCATCTCTGTATGTTACAAAGTCTTCACCATTGTGAGATTCAATTGTAAATTCCAATGAACTAGACAGATTACATATCTTATCGCCATGCATAACTTGATTTTTAACAGAGAGTATTGGTAGCCTCATATCAGATCTAATTCTCACATTATTTTGGTTAGCACAATCAATATTTATTACTTTTTTAGGATTTTCTACTATGAACGACTGTCCAAGTGCAAGTTGGGTTTGTATAAATGGAGCAGCCTCATACCCTGCTTGATTACAATTGGTAACTAGCTCTTCTAAAATAGCATCACTTGGAACTTCTGCCCCAGCGTATCTGAACATTTTTTTGAAAACTTCTTTTGCAAAGGAACGGTAATCCTTGTTTTCATCTTTCTCTGTTGGTAATAGATGGATATACCTTTGGCCAGCATTGTAAAATTCTTCAAATTCTTTCTTATATGAATCGGTTTTTTGATGATTGGCAGTTTTGGAATTTTCACAGTGATTTTTCCATAGCTCACCCAATGCATTACTTACAAGCTCTTTCTCAATATCTTCGAGTACTGAAGCAACAAAAGCTTTGCCATGATCCGTATCTATTTCTCTTGTTCCTTTTTTGTTAAATATTTCGTCATTATATATATCATCACTATTAAAAAGTTCGCTTTTGCGGTGCTTAGCTCCTTCCTTAAATGCAATAATAAGATTTTTATCTATTTCTTTTCCGTTAATAATAAAATTCATCCTTTGAAAATCTAAGAACATTGTTTCACCGGAATTCGCTAATTTATTACCTTGATCTGCTCTTAATTTACTAAAATTGAACTCTTTAGCTGTGGCCTTTAATCTAACTACTGGACTCTTATTATTTTTTCCTTTTGTCTCTTTCATAAATAACACCTTACTGTAAATATGCTGTAAGTTATATCATATAATGATGAATAATTTGGTAATATATTAAGAAAATCGACAGTATATTTCTTTATTTAAGGGGTGTAGGAAAGGCGTAGATTTCTCTTTCCATTTGTAGCGTACTGCATTAATATTTATGTATTAATCTAGAAAATAATGATGAATAACATTGTAATTGTTGGTCTGCAATGGGGTGACGAAGGCAAGGGTAAAATAGTAGATTATCTTTCTGAGAATGCAGATGTAGTTGTGAGATTTCAGGGAGGAAATAATGCAGGGCACACTATAGTAGTAGATGATGAGGTTTATAAATTAAATTTACTGCCCTCTGCTGTTTTGAGGCCAGGCAAAATATCTATCATAGGAAATGGCGTTGCTCTTGATCCACACGCTCTAATCTCAGAAATAGAGTCATTGAAAGTTAAAGGAGTAGACGTAAACTATAACAACTTGATGGTATCCGAGAGCTGTCCATTAATACTTAGCATACATAAGGACAAGGAAAAGCTATTTGAAGATTTAAATGGAAATCACAAAATTGGTACAACAAACAAAGGGATAGGGCCATGTTATGAAGATAAAGTTGGAAGGAGAGCTATACGCCTTTGTGACTTAGAAAACGCAGATGAGCTCAATAAAAGAGTGGATACTCTTTTGAATTACCACAATGCTATCAGGAAAGGCCTTAACTACCAGGTGGTTAAAAAAGAAGAAATATTAAAGGAAATTCAAGAGATTTCAGAAAAAATTCTTTCATATAAAAAACCTGTGTGGAAGATATTAAATGACTTGATGAAAGAAGGTAAGAAAATAATATTTGAAGGTGCCCAAGGCGCATTTTTAGATATCGACCACGGAACTTACCCTTTTGTTACTTCAAGTAATACTGTAGCATCGCAAGCAATAACAGGCTCAGGGTTATCCTCCAATGCTTACATTATTGGTGTGGTAAAAGCTTATACAACAAGAGTGGGCAATGGCCCATTTCCTACTGAGCAGAAAAATGAAGTAGGAGATAGCTTGTTTACTATAGGTAAGGAACTTGGAACAGTGAGCAATAGAAGAAGGCGTTGCGGATGGTTCGATGCAGTTTTAGTGCGCCAGGCCGTACAACTCTCTGGAGTTTCAAGCATTGTATTAACCAAATTAGATGTGCTTAATTCTTTTGATACAATTAAAATATGCACTGGTTACAAGTATAGCGGAAAAATGTATGATTATTTACCCGCATCGCATTCAATACAAGGGGAATTAGAGCCAATATATGAAGAGTTTCCTGGCTGGAAAGAAAACACTCAAGGTAAAAGGTCGATTGAAACATTGCCTATCAATTTAATAAAATATATAGAAGGGTTAGAAAAATTAATAGGTGTACCAATTCATCTAATCTCAACTAGTCCAAAGAGAGAGGATGTTACTAAGCTTAAAGATTTCTGAAAACGTCTTTGTATCTTAGAGCCTGTACGTAATCTCAAAAAAGAGATAAAGTGAGAGGATAAAGTATATAAAGTAGGATATGCGAAGTTTATAACCAAGTGACATAAGTCGAGAAAAGTTTGAGATTATTGTAGCAGATCTGGAATCTTGCAGAAAGAAGACAAAACCAAGAACACTTGATTTACATGATATATTTTGTGGAGTGTTATACGTGTTAAAAAGTGGTTGCCAGTGGAGAATGGTATCAAAAGAGTTCCCAAAATGGCGCAATTGTTACGACTATTTTAAGAAGTGGAGTGAAAAACCAGATGTAAATAAAGAAAGTGTTCTGGAGCTGGTATTAAAAAAAAATAATTGCGACAAAACAATGGTCGGAAAAGCTTCTGCATAATTGATGCACAGAGTATAAAAAATGCAGATACTGCTGAAGCTATGATGCAGGCAAGAAGATTTCAGGGCCGTATTGCAGTAGATACGCAAGCATGCAATTTATACAACAACAGCAGAGATAACTGACCGTAGCAGTGCTGTGAGAATGGTCGAAAATGCAAAAGAAAACCTCTCGGGAGTTAAAAATGTACTGGTTGATGCAGGCTATACTGGAGAGAATTTTGTAACTCAAATAAAAACGATTATTGGTGCAACCGTTGAAGTAATCAAAAGAAATGAATTACGTTCCTTTGTTGTATTGCCCAAAAGATGGGTTGTGGAGCGATCTTTTGCTTGGTTAGAAAAATGTAGAAGATTGTGGAAAAATTGTGAGCGAAAACTCAATACTAGCCTACAAATGGTAGTTCTGGCTTTCACTGCCTTACTTCTGAAAAAATTATGAACAGGCTCTTACTAACTCTTATCTAATAAAAAAAATACTTGTGTAACTTCGAATAGTCTATTATGCAAGACAGCAGTATAAACATGTAGTAAGAAATGTATAATGAAAAATAAAAGCTCAAGTTTAACACTTGCAGTTATTTTTACACAATTAAGTAATCATAAAAGTTAGTGTAGGGCGAGGTTATACAGTTTGATTTCTTTTAATATATGTTAATTGGTATAATATAAATATAGTTAAGGAGGTGTATTATGATTGGAAGTTTGGCTAAAGAAGAAAAAACAGCAGAGGCAGGAAAAACAGGTGATCAACTTGAAAAGTGTATTGGACCAACTTCACTGAATAGGGAGGTTTATTACTCTACGCTTATCTACTATACATTAAAAGAGTTATATTCACAATTAGGTGATATCTCTTATGCTAATAAAACAAGATCAGAAAAAGAAATAATCAATTTTTATGTTCTACCTCAATTTGCACGTTTTAAAGAAATTATTGATGAAGATATAAAAAAAGATCCTTCGTTTGCAAATTCTGCTATTGTAAAGTTTTGCTCCTCAATTATAAAAAATAACAAATTACTTAAAGAATTAGAAGAAGTTAGTATTCCTGCCAAAAACTCTAGTGTAAAGGCAAGGGTAAGCTTTCAACTGAAAAATCTGAAAGAAAAGGTGTGGTTCTTAGGAAAACTAAAGGAAAAAAAGAATTTCACTTACGTGCAGAGGGCTTTTGGGGATAAGTGGAGTTTTTATGACCTAATAAATGATGGAGATTTTAAAAAAACGTACATAGATAAAGCAGTAACAGAGTCTGCTAATAAGAGCTTTAAGGAAGATATAGATAAATGCATAAAGTTGGCAGAGCAGGGAAAAGAAGCTGCAAGTAAATATCTTGGAGAGAAAGGCGTAGAGCTTCAAGCTTATTACACAGAAACTGATAACGCTTATAGAGTTTTGAATATCAACTCTATTAATTACAATAGAAGTGAGCCAACCAGGATTAGTGACATTTTACAGCAAGAGAAAGATATTAAAGAGCTGAATATCTATTGCAATAAAAAACATGAAATACACGCTCATCGGAAAGGTAAGGAAAGATATTATGAATTTAAAGAGGGCGCATATTATGAAATGAAAAGCACTTGGCCTGTAAAGGATGGATCCGAAATGTGTACCATGATTATGAATGTGAGTAGCGATGGCATAACTGAAGTACTAAAATTTAATGATGAAGATTTTGTGCTATCGGATGAGATCTTAGAATTAATAAAGCAAAACGATGAATTATATATTCAAGGTCTCTCCTTATATGATGCTGTACTAGAAAAAGGTAAGGCTGCTGATGTTGTACCTACTGCTAATAATAATTTTCAAAATGAGTCTATAGCGGCCTATCGCGAGGAACCAGAGGGGGAATTAGACCCTAAAGTTGATGCTGACAATAGCCTTCCTCCTTCTATTAATAGCAATGCATCAACTCAAACGGAAGTCAATTTACAACACACTGAAACTCAAACAGAAGTTGCTTCACAACAAATTGAAACTAAAACGGAAGTCAATTTACAGCACACTGGAACTCAGACAGAATTTGCTTCACAACAAATGGATGAATTGATTTTAAATAATCAGATGCTGTCCGAAAAAAACGTTGAATTGAAGCAAGAAATGTCAAATTTGAAAAAAGAAGCTGTTGAATTGAAGCAAGAAATAGAAGCAGGGTTGCAAGTGATAAATAAAAAGCACCATGAATTAATACAAGAAAATCAGCGACTACAGGAGAAACTAGAAACAACCCAAGCAGAAGCTAATCAAACAATTGTAAAGTTAGAGAAGCAGAATAGCAATTTACAAGACAGGTTTGAAAAAGAGGAGCAAAAAAACACGGAATTGCAAACTGAACTGGCACAAAAAAATGAAGAATTAGCAGGTGTGTTAAAAGAGCTACAAGGGAAAGCACAAGAACTTAAAGGTGTATATGAAGAAAAAAGAAAGCTAAAGGAAGAGCTGAAAATTGTTAATGCAGGAAAGAAGAATTTGGAAAAAGAGCTAAATCAAGCACGAGAAGATGCGGAACAGATAATGGTTGAACGACGCCAGCAGAAAGAGCGCTTGAAAGATCAGCTAAGAGAATTAGATCAGGAATATAAGGTACAAGTAGAAATTGAGCAAAAGATTAAAGAATCAGATAGGCAGGATAGCGATTTACAAGATACACTTGGAGAAGAGAGACTAAAACTCAACATTGAAGAACTAGAAAACGAGTACGAGGAATTTCCAGGAGATAAGGTGCTTACACTTGAACTCACTAAAGATGAAGATAAAGTCGAAGAGTTAAGAAACGAGCTAGAGCGTGAGAAAGAAAAGTGTAAACAATTATTAGAAGAAGAAAATGAATGGGGTGATGAATTGGTAGGAATGCTTGATGGACTGGAAGAAAAAATTCGTGCTGATGAACAAAGGAGCTTCAACAATCAATTAACGGGAGAAATTTCTAATGAGTCTGGTAATGCTCCACGACAGAAGAAAAGGTTATCCAAATCTTCAAGCGTTGATAATGAGTCTTATGTTCCACTGAGAGAGAAGACAACATTACTCAGATCTTTAAGCGTTGATAGTGGACTTGATAGCGATGAAGAAAATTGTGATAATGATTTATCTTTCAACATAAGTCCTATAAGTTCTATTGAGAAGGTGGCAGAGAGTAGAAACGTAGGTAGGGTATCATTGTGAAGATGTTTGGGGTTAAGTTGCAACTTAAGTGGGGCGCAAAAGGTCTTTTGTGTTGATAATAATTTAAAATCTATAGTAGACTAAAAAAGATTATTAAATTATAATATAACATATGATAAAAGACGAGAAATCGAAAACAATTTTTGAAGTGGAAGGGGCAGTAACTGCTTTACTACCTGCAGCAGAATTTAGAGTGAAACTGGACAATGAACATGAGATTATCTGTCATGTATCAGGGAAAGTGAGAAGAAGTAAAATACGCATCATTATAGGGGATAGGGTGTTAGTTGAGATGAGCATTTACGATAGGAATGCGAGAAAGGGTAGGATCATTAGAAGGCTTAAAGGTACAAGTGACAGAACGATCTCTAAATAATCTTATTCTTGCTTCATCATCGAAAAGGCGTATAGCTTTACTAAAACAAATAAACATTGAGCCAGGTTTAATTTTGCCAGCAGATATAGATGAAGCCCCTTTAAAAAAGGAACTTCCGAAGGATTACTCAATCCGTATGGCAAAAAGTAAAGCTGAGAAAATACAAAGTTTAAATCCAAATTATTTTGTGCTTGGTGTTGATACAGTTGTTGCTTGTGGTAGAAGGATATTGCTCAAAGCTGAAAACGTTGAGCAAGCAGAAAAATGTATCCGCTTGTTATCAGGAAGAAGGCATAGAGTATACACCAGTGTATGTCTATTAACTCCCGATCAATCTAAACAACATATCAGGACTGTGGTTACAATAGTGAAATTTAAACGTCTCAGTGAACAAGAAATTAAGTATTATTTAGCATCAGAAGAGTGGAAAAATAGGGCGGGGGGATGCAATATACAAGGCCTAGCTGGAGTGTTCGTATTGTTCTTACGCGGCTCCTACTCTTCCGTTATAGGGTTACCATTACATGAAACCTATTGTTTGCTAAGCAATTATTTTAACTTCAATTTATATTGAAATACCTTTATTAGTATCTTTTTTTTGTTGTGACTCAGCAACCTGTTTAGCCCAATCTAGTGGTCTTTTATTTCTGTTAGCTAATGCAATTCTATTGCGATCATAACCATCAGTGTGTTCTGTTAAAGTATCTCCTCTTTCTTCTTCTATTACTCCAGCTTTCAGTTGTGCTTCATCTTTCTCTAGTAATTTATATAGTTCGCTATTTTTATCTACAGTTGGATTAGTGTCATTATTTTCTCGTTCTGCCACTGTTTTTTCTAACCACTTACGTATAGGGTCATATTGTTTACCTTCTCCTATCTTTTCTAAAATGTTTTCTGAGAATGAATCTTTAGGAATATTTTCTTTAGTAGCCTGTTGTGCCGGTTCTCTTAACCCTTTATCCGGGTTTCCCAATGCTCCTTTTAACTCACTCGTATCTCCGATTTCTTTTGGTTCAATGTTTTCTAAGCTCTTCTTTAACTGTTCAGGATTTACTTGAGATTGTTCATTATTGTCATGAGTTGGAGATGAATAGCCCGAATCGTTTGCTTTTATGTCTGTTGAGCTGTCTTTTAGCAACCCAACTTCTCTCAAGCGTTTTTTAGTTTCTTCGCTAATCTGACTCTGATCAGCTGGTTTTAACCCGAGATTTTCTTGACCTAATGTATTTTTAAGTTCTTCAAATAGAGTTAGATTACTTTGTCTAATATGTTCTTCTAATTTCCTTCCTACCTGTTTTAAATCTGTTTGAGATTTACTATCACTATTAGTTGGAGATATATAGCCTGAATCACTTATACTATTTGGTGTTGAAGCAGAGACACTAATAGTTGGACCTTCCACTATTTTTACATCTGCTAAATCGTCTTTTTGCAATCCATCTTCTTTATCTTGTGACAGTTTATCAGTAGGATCAACTTGCCTTAATCCTCTATTATCCTGCTGTGATCTATCTCTGATTTCTTTAAGAAGATTTTCAGGTGGAGTTTGATCACTTTGTTCAATGTTCTCTAAGCTCTTCTTTAACTGTTCAGGATTTACTTGAGATTGTTCATTATTGTCATGAGTTGGAGATGAATAGCCCGAGTCACTTTTATTATTGAGTGCTGTAGCAGAGAGCGGCTGTTCACTTTCTTTCCACTTAGCATCACTAGCATCTTGGTTATCACTGTTATCTGGAGAAGATGAATAAGGAATTATGTCCTTTAATGTCTCTAACGGTGATGGGTTATTTTTTCTACTTCCTGCAATTGATGCTTTTCTATCATCAACATCAATGTGCCGTAAGTTGTTTTTCTTGAAATTTCTGATGTCTTGTAACAGATCGCCTTTGCTATTTCCTTCTTGTTGCTGGGTTTTAGGTTGTTGCTGATCATTAGGTGTTTGCTCACTTCTATCTGGTTTTTGGCTTCCAGGTACAGCATGTCCAAATGTAGGATTGTCATACCGTTCATCTTCTTGCCTATTATCTTGATTGTGGCTTACAGACTTGGTGAAAGTAGAACTATCTGAAGAATCAGAAGTTGCACCTTTTTGCTGATTATTAGGTGTTTGCTCATTTTCGCGCAAGTCATCTGGTTTTTGGCTTCCAGATTTGGCTCCCCCTTGCTCATCGAAAACACCTTTTTTAGGTGGTAGTGAACTAGTTCTAGGTGGAAGTGGCGGAGGAGTTTTTTTGTTCTGAGGATTCTCCTCAAAAAGCGATTGTAGGTTATAAACTTGACCTCCCGAATTTGCTTCTCGTGCTGCTTGTCTAAGCTCACGCTTTTCTTTAGCCTCCTGAGAATTAATTTTATCGTCAAAATCTTTTCCAATTCCGCTATCGTAAGACTGCCTTCTGCTGTTAGATTGTAGTCCAAAATGTGAATGGTGGTCTTCTTTTTTTTGAGTTATATCAGTAGCTTGAACGCTAACACCTCTATTAACATCAATTCTTGTTGTAGTTTCAGATGATAGCTCGTTACTGTCTTTATTATGTTGCATCTCATTCGCTTTTCCTTGTCCTTTCTCCCTGAATTGTATTTCATGCAAGAATAAACCACCTATTTTTACATCTCTGTTTACTTCTAACCGTTCTAGAGAAAAATCATCACCTTTAACAAGGTCTACACCGTTAGCATCAATCTTAATTTTGATCTTACATTCCTTCCCCTCCGCATACCACTTTAAAGTCATTTCATATGAACCATCAGTTACGACATAATGTCTTATTTTTTTCCCTTCTTCCTCGGCAACAAAACCATGCATTCCGCTCTTTCCATCACTATGCAATGTTGAAAATCCCGAGATTTCATTCTTCTCACAAAAATCACTGTTTAAAAATTCGCTGATTTTAAACTCTTTTTTGTTATTTCCCAGCGTAATACTTGCGTGATTACCGTATATTGAAACTCCTGCAACATCATCAACATACTCTTTCAACCTTTCTTTAACTTCACTTTCAAGGTCTTGTCCAGCTTTTTTTGTCTTGTCGCATTTCTGAAGAATAACTCCATATGCTTTATCTTTGTTTTCTTCTTCGTCCCAATTCCAGTTGGCGTGTTTTGTTAAAAACTTTACTGTGTTAAAATCAACTCTAGCATTATAAATTGGGTCGTCTTCCTTTTTTATTTTATCAAATAAAGGAAAAATTTCTTGAATGCGCTCATTATAAATGTGTTCTTGTTGTGTATCGTTAGTGCCCATATATCCCTCACTAATAACCCTCTGCCTTTAGTTCTAGCTAATACTAGCTAATATAATTATCACAAGCATTGGTTGAATTTTTATTAAGGAAGGTTGTGTTACTAATGTGATGACACAAGCTATTTTATGGTAACATCAAACGATTTAAGTTGTCATTCCAGTCTGGAATCCAGCCTTTCACGAACCCCATCAAAAATGTTGTGTTTTAACATAAGATTAGCTACTTTTATGCTCACTAACTTAGTGCCAATCAAGATTCCTGGATCCCAGTGTCTGGGCACTGGGATGACATCCTTCTTGGCGGAAATCACTCTTATATCACAACAGCTGCATAGCCTAAATTGCTTTAGCTATAGCTCTGTTTTTGCAACTTCAAATATCTGCTACTCATAGTAAACACTTCTGGATCTTGAGAGGTTAGCTTGAGTATAGCGAGTATGTTGATAAATAACAAAGCAGCAATCGAGATATCAGCAACATCCCATAGCAACCGGACTTTACCTATCGCACCAAGCGGAATGATCATGGTAAAAATTACAATCCAGATTTTAGTGTATTTATTATCCATAGACACATAGCGTATTGTCTGTTTTGAGCAAAAAAACCAAGTAAAAATAGTAGTAAAGGCAAAACAAAACATTATGGCCATAATTAAATAGTCAATATAGGGCCAATTCATAGCTTTTCTAAAAGCAAATATGCACATGTTAGTACTCTCTAAATCAGTGACCCAAGAATCTGTGACAAGCAGTACCATTGTTGTAATAAACACTATGAATGCAACTATAAAAGGCGATATTATTGTGATTAGGCTCTGTTCAATAATAAATTTATTATTATTTTTCTTAGGAACAATTGAAGAATGTACGATTCCTTCGAGGCCAAGCCCTATATCTGTTGCAAAAATACCTCGCAAAGTTCCAACTTGAATAATAGTCAACATTTCTAAAATCAAACCTAGAGATAAACCAGAGTTAAAGCTACTAGTTGTAAAAAAACTGCTTGTTATTAGTTTTAGAGAAGGAAGAATATTTTCACTAAATTTAAATAATATGATACCGCAAAGTGTGAGGTAACTTACCGTCATTATCGGTATCATAGCCGATATAAAAATTTTAATTTTTTTTAAGCTGAGAGCTGCAACAACAAAAAATATTATGGCCATTACAATGCCACCAACAACTACAGGCACATCTATCATATTAAGTGGTATTGATAGAGAATTTACCTGAACAAGGTTACCAACTGTTATTGAAACCATCATCATGATAACTAGAAAGACAATTGTGGCCTTCCTAGAGTTAAAAGCATCAGTCATGTAGGCTACAGGGCCACCTATAAACCGTTCGTTCTTTTCCTTTCTGGTTTTTATACTTAGATAACAAGTGACATATTTTATCACAGAAGTGATAACAATAATTATTGCCATCCATAAAATAGAGCCCGGTCCTCCGGTTTTTAGAGCAACAGCAGTTCCTGAAATATTTCCTACTCCTAAATTTCCCCCTAAAATTGTAAACAGAGCGGCTATAGAAGAAAATTTATTTTCTCCTTTTTTAGCTCCAAGGAGTGAAAGGGCGTATGGTAATCTAAATACCTGTAGCCATTTTAGTTTAATCGATAGGTAAACACCAGCAACTAGCATGAGTAATATTGTTGGCAGTAATAAAACAAACTTTACTGTATCCATCTGTAAAAGTGAGATTTTTATTTGAGTATACAACAAAAATTGAAAATACCTAACCTATTTTCTATGTATGACTTCGTTTCCGTCATTCTAGAAACCTTTTCTTGTCATCCAAGTAGCGTGACACATAACTGTACGAACATTGTAATATGGTACAATGTTAAGACGATGTCATTCCAGTGCTTGACACTGGAATCCAGCTTTTAATGCAACCCCTCACCAAAAATATTGTGTTTTAACATAAGGTTAGCTACTTTTATACTCACCAACTTAGTGTCCAATCTGGATCCCAGTGAGCTTTGTTGCATAGCAGCAGAAAAATTAGTGATTACTGACAAAATTCATTATAAATAGCGATTTAACTATTGAAGAAAAAATATGCCACAAAAAATGAGGGTCAGTAACCATAGCGAATATAACAAATTTCTAGAAAAAAGAGGAAATATTTTTCATTATATCAACGAAGCCATAGAAAAGTGGTACGAGAATGGTCCAAAAATACCAGGTGGCAACAATATTTATAGCAATAAAGTTGTAATTTTGGTGCACATAATAGCTTGTTTATTTAGAATAGGCCTGAGGCAAACAGTTGGGTTTATAGCAGGATACCTTGAGCAAATTGGGAAAAATTTGCAAGTTATCAGCTATTCACAATCATCAAGAAGGTTTAAGAAACTCAATATTAAGATCAATGATTGCAGAATTGATAAAAATAATATGGAAGATATCGAAATTGCTATAGACAGTACAGGAATTAGTATATACAACAACACTCCTGGTCATAGCAAAGAAAATAGCGAAGATAGAAAGTATCGCAGCTATGAACAGACAAGAAAATTGCATGTAATGTTGAATACAAACAGCAAAAAAGCCATAGCTGTAAAATACAGTAACGGTGTCTACTCTGATCACTATGGAGCTTGTGATTTGCTAAAAGAAGTCGATTTTCAGTATGTCATAAAAGTACTATATGCAGATAGGGCATATGACAGAGAAAAGCTCTATAAGCTGTGTAATCAATATGGTATAAAAACGAAAATTCCTCCGAAAAACAACGCAACAGAGCATCCAAAGTTAGACTATATGGCTGAGAGAAATTCTGCAGTCAAGCTCATAAAGTCATATGATGAAGATGGTATAAAGAAGTGGAAAAAAGAGATGAGTTATGGAAAAAGATCTTATATAGAAGGTTTTTTCTCGCGATTAAAAAAGACATTTGGATTTAGTTTTAGGAACAAATCTGAAATGAATCGTGAGAGGGAACTGCTACTCAAATGTTATTTGCTTAACAAATTTACTGAAATAGGCATGGCTAAATTTGAGATAGCTTCATAAATTTATTGTGCGTTACCTACTATCCGAAGAGCGATGCAACAAAGCCATCCCAGTGTCAAGCACTGGGATGACAGCAGTCCTACGTCATACCGCCGCGGTATCTCAGCCGCTAACAAGTAGCGGGATGACGGTTGTCGTTTAGCCATAAACATTAAGAAATTTACCAAATAAAAAAAAGGCAAAAGAAGCCCCGTGGTTGGCTAATTACTTACATTATACTTTCAAGTATGGCGTTTTTTTATTCTAAATGCTTAATAACCGCGATTCAGTTGCTTTTAAACCGCAACTAATCTAAATTAGAAACATTAAGAAATTTACTAAACAGAAAAAAAGGCAAAAGAAACCCTAGGGTAGCTAGTTATTCACTATCCATTTTTTAAGTTGGCGTTTTTTTATGTTTTAAACGCTTTATAAGCGCGTTTCAGCTTATGTAGGTAGAAGTTTGATAAAGACATAAGGTGCACATAGTGCAAAAAATTAAACATGAGACGCCAGATACGTGAGTTTTTTTGTCATTTAATCTGTACAGAGAAGATAAATAAATAGCTTCACTTTCATGATAAGGGGGCTGGCAGAGTTTGTCAAGTAAGTTTTTTCGTTTCTAACGGTTGTTGCCAAAAACTATACAAGAAGTCTTTTAAGATCAATCACTTATCTTCAAGGCTTGAATAAAAGCATTCTGTGGAATATTTACGTTCCCTATAGAATGTAACCTTTTTTTACCCTTCTTTTGCTTTTCAAGTAGTTTCATTCTTCGCGTTACATCCCCACCATAGAGTTTAGCTGTTACATCTTTTCTGTATGGGTTAATCGTTTCTCTGGCAATGATTTTTCCGCCCACTGCCGCTTGAATCGCGATTTTATATTGCTGACGTGGTATTAAATCCTTCAAGCGTGCACATATTTCACGCCCCCTTTTTTCTGCCCTACTTTTGTGAACGATACAAGCCAGTGCATCTACGGGCTCTCCATTAATTAAAAAGCTTAATTTATCTATTTGGCTTACCAGATAGCTGGAAATTTCCCAATCCAAACTTGCATATCCTTTGGAAATTGATTTTAATCGATCATAAAAGTCAAAAACAACTTCAGACAGTGGTAATTTATATCTTAACAATGCTGTTGTTGTGTTACCAATGCAAGATAAATCCTCCTGTTCTCCCCTCCTTTCTTCACATAGAGATAGAATATCACCTAAGTATTGATCAGGGACCATTATGGTTGCGGTAATCCACGGCTCTTCTACCATTTCAATCTTTGTTGGATCTGGCATATCACTTGGGTTATGAATATTCAAAACTTCACCACTTCGTGTTGTAACCCTATATATAACACTCGGTGCAGTTGCTGTTAGGTCTAAATCAAACTCTCTTTCGAGTCTTTCTTGAATAACTTCAAGATGCAACATTCCCAAAAAACCACAACGAAATCCATAGCCTAGTGCATTTGAAGTTTCAGCCTCGAAAGTAAAACTTGCATCATTTAAATGTAACTTTTCTAGAGCTTCTCTTAGATATTTAAAATCATCCGTTTTATGAGGAAAAATGCTACAAAATACCACAGGATGAACTTCTTTAAATCCAGGAAGTGCTTCACTACAAGGTCTCTTTTCCTCAGTGATAGTGTCCCCTACCTTGCAGTCTGCTACTTCCTTCATTGAAGCAGTTATAAAACCAACTTCACCCGCTGAAAGTTCACCCGTCATCACTTTTTTAGGGGTGAAAATACCGATATTATCTATCTGGTATGTAGCATTATTAGACATCATAACAATTCTCATGCCTTTTTTTAGCACTCCATTTTTAACTCGCACTAAAATTACTACTCCTAAGTAAGTGTCATACCAACTATCAACCAAAATTGCTTGCAATGGAGCATTTACATCACCTTGAGGAGCTGGAAGTTTTGCTACTATTGCTTCCAGTACATCTTTTATTCCAAGTCCAGTTTTTGCTGATATTAAAACTGACTCACTTGCATCAATACCGATTATTTCCTCAACCTGGAGTTTTACCTTTTCTGGATCTGCAGCAGGAAGATCAACTTTATTGAGCACAACTATTATTTCATGGTTGTTGTCAATAGCTTTATATACATTTGCAAGGGTTTGTGCTTCAACGCCCTGGCTACTATCTACCACTAAAAGTGAACCTTCACATGCGGCTAAGCTTCGGCTTACCTCGTAAGAAAAGTCAACGTGACCTGGGGTGTCCATGAGATTTAGGCAATATTGATTACCGTCGTTTGCCGTATAATTGAGTTTTACCGTCTGTGCCTTAATTGTAATCCCACGTTCGCGTTCTATATCCATTGAATCGAGTATTTGATTGATCATTTCTCTTGCTTCAAGGCCGTTACATTCCTCTATTAAACGGTCAGCAAGCGTTGACTTACCGTGGTCTATATGCGCTATTATTGCAAAATTTCTTATGTTGTTCATTTATGGCTATTTTACTTAAGTAGAACCATTTTACATTTTAAGTGTTGTGAGGGCAATCCTTTATTAAGAGACTATTTACTCCTTCAACATAGACGACACTTTTTTCGAGCAGGAAATCACTTTATTAACCATATAGTTTTCATGATTATTATCTATTTTAGGCAACTCATATAGATAATTTACCATCATCCCGGCTGACTGACTAATACCCTTTTCAGAAGTATCCGCCATCCAGTTTAATTGTTTTATTGATGCGCCATTGCTTAAATGAAAATGCGCCACCGGGTCATAAGTATTTCCATTACTATTATTCACTTTTAGTAAATAATATGCACATAGTTTAAGCATGTATTGTTTAGTTTCATTTGTACATTCAACATTAGTTTTTAATTGCTCTGCACTTTCTAAAATTTCTGCACTAGATTGTTTTATATTTAGTTTGCCCAATAAAGTGACATCTTGGTTTAGATTGTTTTTTAGCCATTTCGTAAAGCCAGGTATTGGAGAAAGAGTTGCATATGTTTTTATACTTTTAAACTCCTGTGATAGCTTTTCTACAACCCTTTTGATCAAAAAATTACCAAGGCTGATTCCAGATAACCCTGCTTGAGTGTTTGATATTGAATAGAATATAGCAGTGCTTGCATTACTCGGATCATTTGAAGGTACTGACTCATCTAAAAGGTGTTGAATGCTATCTGCAATCTTATCCACCAATGCAACCTCTACAAAAATTAGAGGTTCGTTTGGTATCTTGTAATGAAAAAAAGCAAAACAGAGACCCAGCCTGTTTTTTAAGTCATCCCAAGAGGAAATTTTATGCACAGCTTCATATTTTATAAGTTTTTCTAGCAATGATGCAGGTGAATCCCAGGTGATTTGACGAAGATCAAGTAGATCAACATCAACCCAAGTATAGAGTATATTTTTTAATTCGCTTTCTAGTGGATTCAAGCTTCTATATTGGTTCTTTAGCTTAAGCACGTCAGAACGCATATCAACAATAAACTTAAGGCCTTCTGGTAAAGAAATAAATTGTTTCAATATTTTAGAACGCGGTGATTCAAGAATTTTTATTAAATCCTGTTCAAATTTATAGTTTAACTCGGGATCTTGGTTTTTCTTATACTCTCTAATTTTCTCATCTATTTCCGCTTTATTCGGATTAAATTTTTCTGCCAGGGTTTGTAGAAATTTTATTTTACCTTTCTCTGATAAGCTCAAGTACAGGTTACCAAGAGATACAGCGTTCTTACGTGCTGAAACCTCCCCTCCCTTTGGGTTTAAGCACTCGTTCATCTTCAAGACTAAACTATCGATATCGCGACTGTTGCTTAAATCAGGACTGATGTTACCAATCCACGATCTTACAGCATCTGCCACTCCACCTAGTATTTTAAAAAAGCTTCTTACCGCCTTTTTGTCTTCAACTTTCACTATATCAGTTTTTACCAATGATTCTTTTGTCATAGATTCCCTTTATTATACATAGCTAATGCAAGTCAGGGTCATACCGCCGCGATATCTCTAGATCCCGCTAACAAGCAGCGGGATGACGGTTGTCGGTAAACCCAAGTTATTTTAGCTACATATAGCTTAAGTTAAAGGAAAATTTTAGCTACATAGCAGGCACTATTACTGAATTATTAATAATTCAGTAATACAATAGACTTCTTGCACTACCTCCCAAGCCACAACTGTCATTCAGTAGAAACGAAAAAACTTGCTTGACAAACTCCGCCAGCCCACTTATCATGAAACTGAAGCTATTGTATTTGCTTTCGCCAATCTGCAGATTAAAAGGTAAGGATTACTTAATGTATCGGCGTCTTATGTTCAATTTTTTGCAGTATATAGATACTGTATGTCTTTACAAAACTTCATCTACATCTAGATTTTTATCTAAATAAGCTGAACGCGCTTATAAAGCGTTACAAGACATCAAAAAATGCCAATACTCGACAGAGATAGTAAAAGACTAGCTAACTCGGGGATTCTTTGTCTTTTTTTCTGCTTAGTAAATTTCTTAAACATTTGCAGCGTAGGTTAGTTGCAATTAAAAGCGGCTGAATCTCGCTTGTCAAGCGTTTAAAACATAAAAAACGCCAATATTTTAAAGCGGATAATAACCTCAGGGCTTCTTTTGCCTTTTTTTTCATTTGGTAAATTTCTTAATGTTTGTGGCTGAACGACAACCGTCATCCCGCTACTTGTTAGCGGGATCTCTTGTTAGCGGCTGAGATACCGCGAATGAATCGCGGTATGACGTAGGACTGCTGTCATTCCAGCGCGTGACGCTGGAATCCAGCCTTTCACGCAATCCCATCAAGAACGTTGTATTTTACATAACACTTTTATGCTTACCAACTTAATAAAATTCCTGGATCCCAGTGTCTGGGCACTGGGATGACAGGCTAGCCTGACAACCGTCATCCCTGTAAAGATCAAGTATCCCACTACGTGTTAGCAGCCAAGAGATACCGCGAATGAATCGCGGTATGACGGTCTGTGGCGGTATGACGGTTCGTGGCGGTATGACGGTTAAGCAATTCGTCATCCCGCTGCTTGTTAGCGGCTAAGAGATACCGCGGCGGTATGACGTAGGACTGCTGTCATTCAAGTAGCTGAAACTGGAATGACACGTCATAAAGGAACCAGTGTCAGCTACTTGGATGATACCTTTTTTCTACTTAGTTTGGGTTATGCAAGAAGTCTATTTACTTCTTAACTTGACGCACATGATGTCTTGCAGCATCATCTACTGTCTCTAAATAAATCATTGCTAGACATATACCACTGTGTACTTCTACGGATACCTTATTGCCTAAACTTCGATTAAAGCAAGAATTTTTTCCCGGAAAAGCAAGATTACTAAGGTGCAGTTCCCATTTTAATCCTTTAGTTGATATTTGAGCTCTCGGTATACCAAGTAAAGATATTTTAGTATTTTTTGGCAAAGAAAAAAAATGGGTAATACCTTTTTGTAAAGTGTAACCTACCATGGGAGGTGAAGGTGTGTAAAAGATACTGCCCGTACTTAGAAAAATGTTAATATTCTGTAGTATGTGATCAATTGCTCCTCCAGTAATACCCGTTACTATTGATGGCAATAACTTTACTGTTTTTAAGTGAGCCATTACTTTAGAAAAGTCGCAATAATCTTGATCAGGTAGATATATCGTATTCAAATTAGCACGTAAATCCAGATTTACGCTATCCAAATCTCCTACTACAAGATCAGGTTTTACGCCAATTGATAGAAGCTTGTTTGCTCCTCCATCTACAGCAATAATAGGTATATCTCGTTTAAAAAACGATGAGCTCGGTATTTTTCCATTTAGCACTACAATAGAACGATATTGTTGTTGTGTACTGCGGTGCAGCACATGATCATGGTGCAGGTTTTGCATCGTAGTAACATTTTTGAATAATTGATATTATGCTAATCACTAATCCAGCAATATTGCTAAGCACCACAAAAATTGAGCTCTGGTAAAGACCATAGCCAATCCAAGACAATGAACAAATAAGATAGTTTACTAACATTAACATCGATACATCACGAGTAACTTTAGTGATATATGCTTTATATACTTGAGGTGATAATCCAATTAGAGATGCAATTAACGCAATGAAGCCGAAGCATTCTTCAATATTTATATACATACATTTTCCTACGCTTGCTTTAACAATATCAGGTTCAAAGGGTTGTACTTTATGTACTCTCAGCTTTTCTAGAGCACCCCTAATGCGTGTAATTTATAACATCATTTAGTCTATTAATCAAGAAATTAATAGTGACTTGCATTTATGAAACCCAATCGGCTTCTATGCGAATTATTATCTAAACTAATCGTCGGTTGTGCATCTTGCTCAGAGATTAGGGCAACCAACAAATTATTTATCAATTGAACCTTTTGCTTGCCATCTAATTGTAAGCTTTTGTTTTTTTCAAAATGAGCTATTACTTCCTCGACAATTCCTATTGCATTTTGCACTATATGCCTTCTTGCCGAAGTGATAGCATGTGCTTGTTGACGCCTTAACATTGCTTGTGCAATCTCAGAGCCTGTCTTGAAAAGAAATGAGAAAGAGAATATGATGAGATAAGTAAAAAATAGTAGGTAAAAATGTATCCAAGTGATATAAGTGACAAAGAATGGGAAATTTTGGAGCCAAGTGTTGCACAAGGTGCAGTAGGACGGCCAAGAAAGCACAATATTAGAACAATTATTAATGCAATAAGATACATAATGAAAGGTGGTTGCCAGTGGAGAATGCTGCCAAAAGATTTTCCGCCATGGAAAACGGTGTATGATTATTTTCTCAGGTGGCGTAATAGTGGCAAATTGGAAGAAATACACGATATGTTAGTAAAAAAGGTAAGAAAAATGGTTGGCAAAAATGAAATACCTTCGGTAGGAATAATTGACAGTCAATCAGTGAAAACCACTCAAAAAGGGGATCCAGAGGATATGATGCTGGCAAGAAAATAAAGGGTAGAAAACGTCACATCATTGTGGATACAATAGGCCTAATTATTACAGCTGATGTTCATAGTGCAGGCATTCAAGATCGTGATGGTGCTCTAAATCTTTTTACTCAAGCTAAACGAAAAGCTTCAACGCTACAAAGGTTTCTCGCTGATCAGGGATATATTGGTAAATTGCAAAATTACTGTTTATTGAAAACAGGATGTTTATTGACGATTACTAAAAAAGCAGCTGATGCTGTAGGATTTCAAGTTATTCCTAAACGGTGGATTGTTGAAAGAACTTTTGCTTGGCTTTCCAATTTTAGACGTATGAGCAAGGATTATGAGCATTCTCCTCTTACTTCAAAAACTAATATCTCCTTTAATATGATTACTATTATGCTTGCTAAATTAGCTGCTTAGTTCCTTTCAAGACAGGTTCTCAGACGAATACGCCAAATGCGATATTCTTGCTTCTGTAATCTCAATTCCTGCAATATCTAATCTTTGTTGTAACATTGACCGCAATTCATCTGAAATTTTATCAGAATTTTTACGTAAAGACTCCTCATCGCTTTCGCTATCATACGGATAATTGCTCGCCAATTCTCTAATTACCGAGTCACTTTGTACAAAAACAAATTCGTGATAGTTGTTAACATTATAATACGCCTTTGCAGGACTGCTCACTCTCCAAACAATTACTGCAGAAATCTCTATTGGACTTCCATTTGCATCATTCACTTTTATTTTTTCTGTGTTGATATTTTGAAATTTTAGAGAAATGACATGTTTGTTTGTAAATGGGATTGTGATAAACATTCCTGGTTTAAAATAAGTTCCAATATAATGACCAAAAAATTCTATCACTCTTGCTTCATTAGGATGATTGATAAAAAACCCTGTAGGTAAAATTATGAATAGGATCACGAATAGGATCACAAATGGGATTATTAATACTAAAGCAGTACCATCCATTGAAACCAGGCTATTGTGTATTAAAGCCAGAGTATCATACATCGCAAGTAGTGATAACGGTATTGCCATTAGTATTACCGCTAGTATTAATGCAGGAAAAAACCGAATTTGACTCAAATTTCTATCGTTTATCGTATTCTTATCCATATTGTCTTTAAACTTCTTTTTCACTTGAACCCTCTCTGTTGATCGTTTTATTTATCTTATTTACAAATAGTTTAAACTCTCTTAATTCATGATCAGGCAATTTTACTTTAGTTTTATGTGCTATCGTAAGCGGATCAATGTGTTTGCCATTATATATAACTTCGTAATGTAAATGGGGTCCTGTTGCAACACCAGTGCTACCAACATAAGCGATGATCTGCCCCTGCTTTACTTTAGAGCCTAACTTTATATCGCCACTAAATCTACTTATATGCGCGTAACAGGTTGAATATTCATTTTTGTGTTTTATTTTGATGTAATTTCCATAGCCACCATTCTTTCCTATATATTCTATCACACCCTCTGCAGCAGCGTATATGGGAGTGCCAAGTTTAGCTGCATAATCCACTCCTTTGTGAAAAGCAATTTTACCGCGAACAGGATGCTTTCTATTGCCAAATTTTGAGGATATGCGATAATCTCCATTTAAAGGATTTGCAAAAATTTCGCCATTTTTTAAGCTTATTCCTTCTTTATTAAAATACCTTTCTTTGCCGTCTTGCGATTTATAATGATATAAACTAATAGCTTTCTTGTTTATTGTCAGTGAAGCATATAAAATTTTTTCTTCAGTCTTCTGATTATTAGGCAATCTCTCAAAAAGAACCTCCAATTTACTCTTCGGCACAATGTCTTTTTTAAAATCAATACCGAAATCTTTATATATGTTGATCAATTTCACCACTGTATTTGGCGCCAACCCTTCCGTGGCAAAAAAGGAAGATTTTATGGTACTGGATATGAATAACAACTTTCTATCACTTTCTGTCGTCAAAGTAGCTTTTTTTTTTCTGATTCCATGCTGGAATGGCTGTGCAAGATCTGTTGATGTTTCAGCGGTATATAACGGTAAGATAAAGAGCAGCATAAATACAATCAGCTTCATCATTTAAACAGCATCAACAAAAGTAAAATTACCTTCCACATACTGTACATCATCATTATCTTCTAATTCTTCAACCAATGCAGATAATTTATCAATCAACTCTTTATCGCTAATTTCAATCAGATCTTTTGGCTGCCATGAAAGACGAGCAAGTTCTGGTTCTCCGAATTTTGCATAAAAGGCATCGCGTACTTTACCAAAATCTTTTATTTCACAAGTTATAACGTGTAATCCTTCTTTGTCATTTTCCTCAACATTCAATACTTCTAATTCGATTCCATGACTGAATAAATCATCAAAATTCACACCCTCTGCTTTATAGACGATTAAGCCTACATGATCGAAAAGGTAACTAACACTTCCTGTTTCTCCTAAATTTCCACCTTTACGAGAAAAGATATAACGTACCTCAGAAGCAGTACGGTTGCGGTTATTAGTCAAGGCATGGACAATGAGTGCAGTACCAGAAGGCCCATGACCTTCATATTGTATTTCCTCGTAATTTTCTCCAGCAACGTTACCAGTTGCATTTTTTATTGCTGTTTCTATTTTATCTTTTGGTAGATTTTCCTTGCGTGCAGCAAATATAGCAGAGCGAAGGCGCGGGTTGAGTTCGGGTAGCCCTTGCTTTGCAGCAACTGCTATTTCTCTAATCAGCTTCGTAAATTTTTGAGAGCGCTTTGCATCCTGAGCACCTTTCCGGTGTTTTATATTTGAAAATTGTGAATGACCAGCCATATTCAAATAGTTAAAAATCTAAATTATATATAAAAGCATAGAAAAAGCTAAAGCAAATTTTCAAGCCTCCGGCTTGGCATCTTGCAGGTTTTCTGCTAATAACATACTTTCATACTGCTCAGCTTCTAAGTCAAGGCCAATAGCTGAATGGGCTGCTATTAAATAGTTAATAGATTTAGAAAAATATTTAGAATCCTTATAGCTTGCCATATTCTGGAAACGCTTAATTGCTGCTAAATATTCACCACGCCTCAGGTAAAATTTACCGATAGAATACTCTTTTGTTGATATATGTTCTGTGATTAATTTTGCTCTTTCCTTTATCTCGTCTACATATTCGCTGCCTGGAAAGAGATTAATGTACTCAGTGGCTAGCTCTAAAGTTTTATATGCAGTTTGCTGTCCAAGTTGCACTTTATTAATTTGCATGTAATAAGATAATACTCTTAAGTAGTATACATATGGTAAATCTTCACCATTTGAATAAACATATATATAATCATCCATATCACTTGTAGCACTGCTATAGTTACCCATATTATAGTGAGAGACCCCAGATAATAATTTTGCTTTCATTGCCCAATAAGAAAAAGGATACAAATCCTCTATCTTATGAAATGCCCTAATAGCTTGTTTATATTTTTTCTGGTCAAAAAGTTCAACTGCTTCTTCATATAGTTCAGTTTCAGTTTTTTCAAGATCATCCGCATACGATTGTGTAAAGGAGCAAATTAGGAAAATAAAGCACGTGATTAAAGTCTTATACATAAGATTTTTTTCGATCAAAATAAAGTATAGACCTAAATATTACTTAAATAAATAAATTTCTTAGGCAACAGCCGGTCCTTCTTCTTTATAACTACGGTCAGAACTACCTGCATTTCTTGATTCACCTCGTCCTTCCACTTTTGGATCTTTCAGCGTCTTACTGTAGGAATGTATAGTTAAGACCTGTACAGCCATAAAAATTGCAATACCTACCAAGCCTAAAGTAGGTCCAACAGCAGGATTTAAGGACGATGCTAATGCTATTAACATTATCCTTCTTATTAAAAATACAGAAGAACCAGCAAGCGCCAATCCGGCTACAGATATATTGCTAGTTTTCTTGCTAGATTTCTCATCAAGATCAGACTTTTCTGTTTCCTTTTTCTTATTTTTTTCATGCTTATCAATATAAGAAACAAGAGTTGCAAGAAAAGCAATTGCATTGGCAAGAAATAAAATTGCATCCTCTGCTGCTTCAAGTGAAGATGTTTCACCCATTATCATACCTACAATAACCAGTGCAGTTGTTATAGCCTCAATATAGATCAAACACTGACCTATATCAGAAATATTGTGCTCTTTTTCCTTTACTTCCTCTCCATTTTCAATAATCTCCAACTCTCGTTCTTTTTGTGCTATCTTCCTATTATTGTAAATTAAATATAGCGTACAAATAAGAGATAAGACTGTAAAAGGTAATATAGTGTGGCTTAGCGCGCCACTTATCACGCCAAGTAATACCTGATCGCTATATGTTTTTTCCAGTTCAATCGCCATCAGCAATGTAAATGGGACCATTGTTGCCAATGATGCACATTTTCTATATAGCTCTCTTTTTTTTAGTGCTAATAGTTCTTGTTCTAGCCTTTCTCTTTTGACTTCTTTATCAACTGTTGGCCAAAAATCCCAAAAAAACTCTTCTAATGGTTCAAAATCTCTTTTTTTCTTATTCTTTCCTGGAACCTTTTTAGTAGAAGAAAATTTGCCACTAGGTATTTTCATAATATTAACCTAATGAGTAGTAAGTTAATACAATTATACACCTTTTTGCTTTCTGAGTCAATATCACTAAGATATTAACTACTCTTGTCTATTAACTATTTCCTAGGAGATTTAATCAATCTATTTGATGCCGGCTAGGATATAATTATAGCCTGACCACATAGTTATAATAGCTGCAACCCATAAACAAATCGCACTTGTATATTGAATCATATAATAATCGTTCATTATTAGCGCTACTACAGCAACCATCTGCAAAAATGTTTTAATTTTTCCAGCTTTGCTTACAGGTAGACTAACATTTGTAGCTATCAGAAACTCCCGTAAACCCGAGACTAATATCTCCCGACAGATGATGATAATCGATGGTACTATTGTAAAATCATTTATCTTATGCTTATAAACTAGCATAATTATCGTTGAAACCACTATTAATTTGTCAGCAATTGGATCAAATAGCTTGCCAAACTTTGATTGGACTTTCCACGCACGCGCCAGGTAACCATCAAAAAAATCCGTAATGCACGCAAACACAAAGATTGATATTGTTATCAGGCCTGCATATTTATTTTCTATATAAAAACTTAATATTATTGCTGGTATTGCAAGTGCACGAGAAATTGTAAGCAAATTAGGCACGTTTTTTTTAAGCATGTAATATCATCTTACGTAATAGGTAAACTTATACAGAAGTACAACAGAGTTCACAAGTTAATAATTTACAATTGAACATTTATAAAAACTCCATATACTTAAAAAATACAAGCTTAAAATATAAGGATGTAATGATGAACGATGATTTAGATAGTACCACAAAACAAGAAGCGCTTAAGTATCACAGCAGAGGTGGTAACCCTGGTAAAATTTCAATCATGCCAACAAAACCTTTATCTACCCAGTATGATTTGTCACTTGCTTATTCCCCTGGTGTTGCAGCTCCGTGCCTTGAAATAGCTAAAAATCCTGAGGTTGTTTATGATTATACAGCAAAAAGCAACTGTGTTGCTGTCATTTCAAATGGCACTGCAGTGCTTGGACTTGGTAATATCGGTCCTCTTGCTGCAAAACCTGTCATGGAAGGCAAAGCTGTTTTATTTAAGCGTTTTGCTGATATTGATGCAGTTGATATAGAAGTTGGTACAGAAAATATAGAAGATTTCATCAATGCAGTAAGGTATCTTGGGCCAAGTTGGGGGGGGATAAATTTAGAAGATATAAGATCTCCCGATTGTTTTATAATAGAGAAACGCCTGAATGAACTGATGGATATTCCAGTGTTCCATGATGACCAGCATGGAACTGCGGTGGTTGTTGCAGCTGGCATAGAAAATGCTCTTGATATTGTTGAAAAGAAATTAGAGGATGTTAAGATCATTATGAATGGTGCTGGAGCAGCCGGTATTGCATGTTTAGAAATACTAAAGTCCATGGGCGCTAAAAATATAGTGCTGTGTGATAAGCAAGGAGTAATATACAAAGGTAGAAACGAGGATATGAATGAGTGGAAGGAAAAGTATGCAATTGATACTTCCGAACGTTCTCTACTTGATACAATAAAAGGCGCTGATGTATTCATCGGACTATCTGCAAAAGATGTGTTAAATGAAGAGATGTTAAAGAGTATGGGCAAAGACCCGATTATTTTTGCTCTTGCCAATCCCGATCCAGAAGTAAGGCCTGAGTTTGCAAAATCTGTGAGGCCAGATGCAATAATTGCAACTGGTAGGTCAGATTACAACAACCAAGTCAACAACGTAATGGGTTTTCCTTATATATTTAGAGGGGCACTTGATGTACATGCAACAACAATAAATGATGAAATGAAAATTGCAGCTGCAGATGCAATAGCAAAGCTTGCCCGTGAGCCAGTACCAGGTGAGATATCTGCAGTCTATGGCGGTCGTAAAATGGGCTATGGACGTGAATATATAATACCTACTCCATTTGACCCAAGATTAATTTCTATAGTAGCTCCTGCTGTTGCAAAAGCCGCAGTTGATTCAGGTGTTGCAAGAAAGGCAATACAAGATTGGAGTAAATATGAAAATCAATTAAAATCTCGTCTTTCTAATGTTCTCAGCACGTTGAATTTACTATCTTCACATATGTAATTTATTGGATAAAGTTAAAAGTGATAAACCAACCCAAACTCTAAGCCATATATGCCAAACCTATTGGTAATGGTTGCAGTTGTTGATTCAACACGTGCAGTTTCATCAACTTTACTTCCTCCACCGGCAGGAATATATCCTTCACCAGCTAGTATCTTTATTCCTGGTACAATATCTTTAAATTGGTTATCAAGGATACCAAAATAGCGTAAACCAGCAAATGCTTGAGTTTGTGCTGTAAGTTGGTGATTGATACCAAGTTTTGCTTGGTAAGCCAAGGCATATCTGGTTTTTCCTAGAAATTTAACCCTAGTTACACCTGCACCAATACCAACATATGGGGTGAATGGCATTTTTGCTATATTAAAATCACGATATACATTGACCATTCCAGCTAAGTTATTAAAACCTTCATTTTTCATCTTAAATGCAGCTCTGAACTCTGCTTCAACACTACAATTTTCTTGAATGTGAATACCAACCTTTCCACTTCTCCAAGGTGAATTGCATTCCGCTCCAGTAGACGCATCATTGTGACGACGAAGTTCAATATATCTTGCTTTTTTCTTATCTGAATAATCTTCATCATATAAGTTAGTCTGAGAATATAAGCCTTCAAACTCAACTCTCATATTTTTGAATAAATACCCTATTGCAGCACTACCGGCAAACCCTGGAACATATTTAGGACTGTATCCAGCTTCAATTCGCTCCTTCTTATTACAACTAAAAACCCCCTCTGTTATATTGTCACCTGCATCTTCTTTTCCTTCTAGAGAACCTATTGCATTGAAGAATGCTCCAAAATAGTTAGCTTTGATGTAAACATTCTCTAAGTTATTTATTTTATCATCGTAAGATAAGCACCTAAATGAAAAAGTTAGCAAAACCAATAGATATGTGAATTTAAATCTTTCGCCCACCACAAAGCCTCCCTGCATAATTTGTCATTCCATTATTATAGTATGCTTCTATTTTTTATGATAGCAACTTTTTATTGCACTCAATCGTTTTAGATTTATAATGAAAGTATTGTAATTTAAAGCAAATCAATGACTATTGCAATTCACGAATTAGAGAGGATCATCAAACAATCGTTCCCCGACGCTGATATAAAGATTCATGATCTTGCTGGAGATGATGACCATTATCATTTAAAAATAAACTCCAAGTGTTTTCTTGGAAAGACAAAAATAGAACAGCATAAAATGGTATATAAAGCTCTGGAAGGTCAGTCTATACACGCCTTGCAACTGGAAACTAATACTTAAAAATAAGGTGAATTTATGAGCAATTTTGAACAAATAAAAAAAGATATAACAGAAAATGATGTGGTATTGTATATGAAAGGCACTTCTGATTTTCCTCAATGCGGATTCTCTGGACTCGTCGTGTCAATCCTAAAAAAATTGAACGTGAAGTTTAAGTATATTAACGTGTTGGAGAATGATGAAATACGTGAATCTATAAAAAAGTTTTCTGATTGGCCAACAATTCCACAATTATATATAAAGGAAGAGTTTATTGGTGGTTGCGACATCACTCGCGAGATGTACGAAAAAGGCGAACTGCAAAGTTTATTGAAGGAAAAAAAAATTATTGCGGAATAAGTACCAAGAAACCAGTGCCCAGACGCTGGATAACGTAGTATAGCTATGAAAAAGGATCTTATGTCTTAAACCGTATCCGTTCAGGGGAGCGGCAAAATAAGGTAGACAAAGCAAGATAATAATGTTGATGTTAACACTATTGTCAAGTTTACTGGCCTTTCTATTAGTGAGATTGAAGAATTAAGTGTGAGCGGTTACAAATAATTTACCATTTCTTCTGGTTTCACTATCCTTTCAAACTCTTCCTCAGTGAGCAGTTGAAGTTTTGCTGCTGCTTCTTTTAGAGTGATATTTTCTTTATAAGCAAGCTTCGCTATTTTTGCTGCATTGTCGTACCCTATATGCGTATTTAATATAGTGACCAACATCAACGACTGATTCAGTAAATCTTTTATCCTCTCTTCATTTGCTTTAATACCAATTACACATTTTTCTGTAAAATTTAAACTTGCATCAGCTAAAAGTCTTATAGACTGCAAAACATTGTAAATTATCACTGGCTTAAACACATTCAATTCAAAATGACCGTTTGAACCACTAATGGTTACAGCAACATGATTTCCCATAACTTGAGTGCATACCATAGTCACCGCTTCACACTGAGTTGGATTCACTTTACCTGGCATAATTGAAGAACCAGGCTCATTTTCCGGTAACATTATTTCCCCAATTCCGCATCTTGGACCAGAACCAAGCAACCTTATATCATTTGCAATTTTCATTAAACTGACTGCTACTGTATTGAGTGTTCCACTGAGCTCAACTAAAGCATCATTTGCTGCTAGCGCTTCAAATTTATTGCCTGCTGAAGTAAATGGAAGGTTAGTAATTCCTGCAACTTGCTTTGCAAAATCTTCAGCAAAACCCTTTTTAGTATTGAGTCCCGTGCCAACCGCAGTGCCACCTTGTGCAAGCTCGTATATACCACTTAAAGTTGATTTTACTCTCTCTATCCCCTTTTTAATCTGGACTGCATAGCCAGAGAACTCCTGTCCTAGTGTTAGGGGCGTTGCATCTTGCAGATGAGTACGTCCTACTTTTATTATATCTTTAAATTCCTGAACCTTATTATCCAGCACCTTATGCAATTTTTCAAGATTTGGAATAAGCAAGCAGTTTATTTGCTCTGCTGCTGCTATATGCATTGCTGTTGGAAAGGTGTCATTTGACGACTGACCATAATTCACATGATCATTTGGATGTATTGGAGATTTACTACCCAAATTACCACCTAAAATCTCTATTGCACGATTGCTGATCACTTCATTCATATTCATATTAGTCTGCGTTCCGGATCCGGTTTGCCAAACAACAAGCGGAAATTCATTATTAAATTTGCCATCTATTACTTCCCTCGCGGCTGTGCAAATTGCGTCCCCTACCCTATCATCTATAACACCATGTTTCATATTAACACGCGCTGCTGCAAGTTTTACTATTGCTAATGCTTTAATCAGAGGCTCTGGCATTTTTTCTGTGCCAATCTTAAAATTTTCTAAAGAACGCTGAGTCTGTGCTCCCCAGTAATGTTCACTTGGTACTTTTACTTCCCCTAAGCTGTCTGATTCTATTCTCATCTTTCTATCCATATTTTCCTCCTGGTGTTATGCAAACTGGTTCACTACATAATTTTTTCATGCCTACTTCTTGGTTAATTAAATCATACTAGATCCAAGTAGTCAAGTGTACGAACATTGCAATTTTCAGTTAACTTGCATGGTAGATGCAAGTAGCTGACACTGATTCACTTTATGATGGTGTCATTCCAGTCTGGAATCCAGCCTTTTCATAATCATCAAAACGTTGTATTTTAACATAAAACGGCTACTTTTATGCTTACCAACTTAATAAAATTCCTGGATCCCAGTGTCTGGGCACTGGGATGACACCCTTCTGGTGGACTCAAATCACGATGTTTGCACAGCTGTACGCTTAGTTCTGGTTGCACGCTACCATTCTTGTACATCCATAAATAGAAAATTTACGCTTTAAAAGGATCATATACATCGATTTCCTTAGATGTATGGTCCCAGAGTGTGATGGTGTGGATTTAGTATAAATAATTCTGGAGACTGTGTCCACTGATAACATATAAATTCATAAGGAGTAAGACCCTTAAGAGTTTTGAGTCTCTTTGCATAATTATAAGCCATAACAAAGTTATAAAGGTGTTCTTTAAGTTGCTGGTGCGATTGATAGTAATACTTCTTAACTGTAGCATCCTTTAAAGTTTTATTCATACGCTCGACTTGCCCATTCGTCCAAGGATGGCTAACTTTTGTCAAACGATGTTCAATAACATTCCCTTCGCAAACTCTATCAAATATATGTTGGAAAGCATACTTATGACGCTTCTGGTTTGTAAATTGTATACCGTTATCTGTCAAAATAGTATGGATTTTATACGGTAAAATTCTAATCAAATTACGTAAGAACTCAGCAGCTATGGGTTTTGTAGCACTGTTACGCAACTCAACATAGGTAAATTTGGATGTCCTATCAATAGCAACAAACAAATGTAATTTGCCCTCCTCAGTTCTAACTTCAGCAATATCAATATGAAAGTAACCGATAGGATATTGTTTGAATTTCTTTTTTGACTTAACTTCTCCATCAACAGTTGGTAATCTGCTAATGTTGTGTCTTTGTAAACAACGATGCAAGCTAGAGCGAGTCAAATGCGGAATTGTAGACTGCAGAGCGTAAAGGCAATCATCTAGTGGCAGTAGTGTATACTTGCGAAATGTAACTATTATAGCTTCCTCTTCTAGCGTTAAAACAGTCGATCTTGGACGCTTTGGACCCATATCAGCATCTTTCGTAAATGAACGTTTTCTCCACTTAATAATAGTTTTTGGATTAAGGTTATAATGCTTGGAGAGTTTTGCTATGCTCTCTTTTCTATTTTGTATTGCTCTACGAATCGTCTGTGTTGTTTTGGCGCACCCATGCAATATTTGTCCCATAACTCCTCCTTTGATGGTATTTTTTTCTCATATTTTATCATACCATCACACTCTGGGACTGTACATCTTAGAATTACTCTTTTTCAATTTTTCACTTAATAATCTTAAAATAGGCTGTAAATCACCATTAATTGATAAGCACAGCACTTCTTTATTGAGATAATTAGCTAGGTGATTCTTCTTTTCCAGAATTTCTGCTTCCCTCAATAAGTCGCATTTGTTTAATACTACAATCTCTTCTTTTTCAACAAGATCACTATTGTAAAGTTCCAATTCATTATGGATACAACTATAAGCCGAAACAACGTCATCGTGAGTTACATCGATTAAATGAAGTAAAATTTGACACCTTTCTATGTGCTTTAAAAATTTATGCCCGAGCCCAACTCCAAGGTGAGCATCAGTAATTATTCCAGGAATATCTGCTATTACAACTTCGCTATCATCCACTTTTACCATGCCTAAATGAGGTCTTACGGTGGTAAATGGATAATCGCCTACTTTTGTATCGGAATTTGAGCAGCGAGTCAAAAATTTTGATTTACCTGCGTTTGGCATGCCAATAATTCCAACATCTGATAAAACTTTTAGTTTTAATAATACATGTTTTTCTTCGCCAGGCTGACCGTAAGTAAAATGTCTTGGTGCCTTATTAGTAGAAGATTTAAAATTAGTATTTCCAAGTCCACCTTTTCCACCCTGTGCTACTTGAAATTCCATACCAGGCTTGTCAAGGTCTACTATTATCTCTTCACTTTCTTCATCAATTATTTGTGCACCGACTGGAACTTTAAGTATAACGTCTTTCCCTGCTGTGCCAGATCTATCCCTGCCTGCACCATTTTTTCCACTATCTGCTTTAATGTGTCTTCTATAACGAAAATGAAGCAAAGTGTTGAGATTAGCGTCGCTGATGAAAACTATGTTTCCACCCTTTCCTCCATTACCACCATTTGGACCACCAAATTCAACGAACTTTTCTCGACGAAAACTTGCACAGCCATCACCACCGTCACCAGCTTTTAAACACAATTTTACTTCGTCTATAAAACCCATGCTAACCCACGATAATATTTAGCATCCTTTCCTAATGCGCTTTCTATTCTGATTAGCTCGTTATACTTCGCGAGTCTATCAGAACGCGATAGCGACCCGGTTTTTATTTGCCCGCAATTTGACGCAACTGCTATATGAGATATTGTTGTGTCTTCTGTTTCACCTGAGCGATGAGAAACAACAGCTTTATAGCCATTTGATTTTGCCATTTCAATAGCAGCAAAAGTTTCTGTTAACGTCCCTATTTGATTTGGCTTGATCAGTACAGCATTTGCCATTTTTTCCTCTATTCCTTTGCATATCAGTTCACAATTTGTAACAAACAAATCATCCCCAACCAATTGAATTTTACTCCCCAATTTTGCAGTAAGTAATTTCCAACCTTCATAGTCGTCTTCACTCATTGCATCTTCTATAGAAATTATTGGATATCTTTCCACAAGATTACAATAATATTCAGTCAACTCTTCTGA
Organism: Wolbachia endosymbiont of Wiebesia pumilae; assembly: GCF_017869285.1. Lineage (NCBI taxonomy): Bacteria > Pseudomonadati > Pseudomonadota > Alphaproteobacteria > Rickettsiales > Anaplasmataceae > Wolbachia > Wolbachia endosymbiont of Wiebesia pumilae. The sequence continues at coordinate 32,916 of NZ_CP054557.1, read as the reverse complement.
AGTAAGATCTCTGTGTTCAAATTTGTAAATTCCATCTTCATAAAAAGTAGATGAAGCAACATCAAGGCCTAGTGCAAAATCACTTTGCGCTGAATAACCTGCTGATTCTATAGCGTATATGATCAAATCAAGTGCTTCTTCAGTACTTTCAATATTTGGTGCAAAACCACCTTCATCCCCTACATTTGTGCTATAACCTTTTTTCTTAAGAATGCTACGTAAGTTGTGGAATACCTCCGCAGATATTCTAATCGCTTCGCTGAAAGTCTCAGCACCGACCGGAAGAATCATGAATTCTTGGAAATCGAGCTTATTGTCTGCATGTACTCCACCATTAATTATGTTAATGAGTGGAACCGGCATAACACTCGTCTGCTTTCCTCCCAAATATCTATATAGCGGCATTTTGAAACTGTTTGCTGCTGCTTTTGCAACTGCAAGAGACACACCCAAAGTTGCATTTGCTCCAAGTTTTGATTTGTTTTTTGTTCCATCCAGTTCAATTAATGCTTTATCAATTGCATTTTGGTCCGCTGCATTCATTCCAATGATTTCATCTGCTATTATCCCATTTACAGCTTGAACAGCTTTCAGCACTCCCTTACCACAATACCTTTTCTCATCTTGGTCCCTGAGTTCCAAGGCTTCTAATTTACCGGTTGAAGCTCCAGAAGGTACAGATGCCCTGCCTATTGCACCATCACAGAGCTCAATTTCTACCTCAATAGTGGGGTAACCCCTGCTATCTAAAATTTCTCTTGCAAATACGTTATTGATTATCTTATTCATTACATTAAACCTTAACTTCCGCAATAAGTGCTGCAGTTTCCTTTGCCAATTTAGCTATATTACTACCAGCACCAATAAATAATACTATATCACTTGGACTTGTCGAATCACTAATAAAATGTGAAATGAGCAAAGCATCATTCATAATTTTTGTGTTATTAAATCCATTACTGATTAAAGCTTTTTGTATATCATCAATCCCACAACCAGGAATAGGCTTGTCTTCTGGGGGATGAACAGGAGTGAGGATGACATAATCAAACATCATGAAAATTCGTATGAATTCATCAAAAAAATTACGAATGCGGGCAAAACGAAGTGGTTCGATAATTCCTATTACTTTTCCTTTAGTAATCGAACGTGCAGCCGTTAAAGTTGCATATATTTCATTTGGATGATGGGCATAATCCTCAATTAACTTAACACCTTTAATATCGGCAATCAAAGAGAATCTTCTTGCTACTCCTTGAAATTCCAAAAGGCCTTTTTTAATATCTGCATCGCTAATTCCGAGCTTTATCGCAACTGATATTGCAGCTAGGGCGTTGCTTACTTTGTGAATTCCAATTGCATTTGATAGTACTATGTTTTTTAAAGGGCTGGATCCCAGTGTCACGCACTGGGATGACATCTCTGTACACTTTCCTTTTGTCATTCCAGCACGTAATGCTGGAATCCAGTTGTTCAACACATCAAATTCTATGCTGTTAGCATGCTGTTTAATGTTGCTGGCTCTTATGCTACCATTCTCAAACCCAAACGTTATAGAATTACCCGCATCATAATCGATGTCTACAGAATCAGGTAAAACTGCAGAACCTGCATTATTCACGAATTGGGAAAATGCATTTTTGATATTATCAAATGTGCCGTAATAATCTATGTGGTCATTGTTGATACTTGTTATGACAGCAATCTTTGCAGGGATTTTTAGCATAGTTCCATCAGACTCATCAGCCTCGATCAGAAAAGTGTCACTCCCTCCAAGTTTGAAGTTGCTCTTATAGGAATTTAATATCCCTCCTACAGTTACAGTCGCATCAATGCCAGAATGATCAAAAATGGAAGCAATCATAGCGGTTGTTGTTGTCTTTCCGCTTGAACCTGAAACCGCTATCACATATTTACCTTTCATAATTTCAGCAAGTATGTCTGATCTATGCAAAACGGTTTTATTGTTATTTTTTGCCGCAATTAACTCCACATTATCAGATTCTATTGCAGAAGAATGTACAACTATTTGAGCTTGGCTTATATTATTAGCATTGTGACCAATAAAAACCTCTATACCTAGCTTTTGTAACTTATTTATATTGTCGTTTGATTGTGCATCACTGCCTTGAACTTTGCAATTGGAATTGTGAAGAATTTCAGCAATGGCACTCATTCCGATTCCACCTATACCAATAATATGTATTATTCCTTTTTGAGTTTTGTTAATATTTAGCAGTAGATGTTTACTCATTACTAAATTTATTATAGTATAATTTAAAATCCTCATAGTATCGAACCCTCTTACCGAATACAATGATAAAAAACCTAACCTTTCTATGTCTAATATTTGTTTTGATAAGTAGCTGCAGTTTTAGCAACAGGTTTAACTGCACTGCAGGTCATTATAAAATTGGCAGCAGCTACACAATAAATGGTATAACTTATCACCCAAAAAACTGTAAACACTATGAAGAGATAGGGATAGCATCGTGGTATGGAATAGAAGATCATGGCACACTTACAGCAAATGGTGAAGCGTTTAACCGTCACTTGATCTCTGCAGCGCATAAGACTTTGCCCTTACCCTGCTTTGTTCTTGTCACTAATTTAGAAAATGGAAGAAAGCTTGTTACAAGGGTTAACGATAGAGGGCCTTTTATTGAAGGCAGAATAATAGACTTATCAGAAAAAGCAGCTCAAGTCTTAGGATTTCATAAATCTGGGCTTGCAAAAGTAAAAGTTCAATACCTAAGAAAGATGTCAGAACAATTGATACAAAATACTCCTCATTACAGAAAGCAATATGAAAAAGAAATGCAGAAACGTCACCCGAAACAAGACAGTGCAGAAAGTAAGGGATATGTTGCATTTTTTAAAAGTGCTCAGGCTGCTAAATCAGCTGCATCAAAGCTTCGCAATCAAGGAATAAAAAATGTTAGATTGCTTTTTAAGAACGATCAATATTGCGTGAAAGTGAGTTATAGGTAGTGGTGAGTGCAGAATTTGAAAGATTTGGTTAATGTAAGGAACGCTGGCTAACTATTGTAAGTTAAAAATGTGATATAAAAAAGATATCAACAATTTATAGCTATACCACCGCGATATCTCTTAGCCGCTAACAAGTAGCGAAATGACAGCAATCCTACGTCATGCCGCGATTCATTCGCGGTATCTCAGCCGCTAACAAGTAGCGGGATGACGAGCTTATCGTCATGCCACCGCGAACCGTCATACCGCGATTCATTCGCGGTATCTCAGCCGCTAACAAGTAGCAGAATGACAGCAATCCTACGTCATACCGTCACGGTATCTCTAGATCCCGCTAACAAGTAGCGGGATACTTGACCTTTACAGGAATGACAGTTGTCGTTTAGCTATAAATGTTAAGAAATTTACCAAATAAAAAAAAAGGCAAAGAAACCCTAGGGTAGCTAGTATTCAAATTCTCCCTTGTCTATTTGACGTCTTTTACTGTCTTAAACACTTTATAAGCGCGTTTCGGCTTGTATAGGTAGAAACCTAAAAGTTTTATAAAGACATGAGGTGCACATAGTGCAAAAAATTAAGCATGATTTACGCCAAATACATTAAGTTTTTTGTCATTAATCCACTGCAGAGATTGCGAAGATAAATAAATAGCTTCAGTTTCATGATAGGAGGGCTGGCGGAGTTTGTCAAGTAAGTTTTTCGTTTCATCCAATGCGCTGCCAAAAGTTTGTTATGCAAGAATGCACTAGCCATTTCTCACAGATTCATTTAAACTTAATCAAGTAGGAGTATTATTAACGCGAAAAGAGTTTAATTAGAGATTTAAGTGATATGGCGCGTGAGGAAGATATAAACCAATTAGTAGAAAATGGATTTGATATTAACTCAAAAGATGCAAGTGGAATCACTCTCTTGCATAAGTTCACAAAAGAAGGCGATTTAGTTGGAGTAAAGTCATTACTAGAGCACGAAGCTGATTTCAATGTCGTAGACAACGAAAATAGAAACCCTCTGCATTACGCCATTATGCATGGACACAAGAAAGTTGCTAAACTTTTTGTTAACCAACTGACAATTAATTCCAAGGATAAAAATGGATTCACTCCACTGCACCTTGCTGCACTACAAGATGACACGGAATTAATAGATTTTTTGATAACAAAAGGCGCAAAAATTAATGAAAAAGATGCCAAAGAGGGCTATACTCCTCTTCATATAGCTTCACTATACGGTTCTAAAAAAAGCGTCCAAATTTTAATTGATAGCGGAGCAAATCTCGAATGTGAAGATAACAATTTTCGTACTCCTTTGTTTTTAACCATTTATCAATGCACCGCACATTATGACAGCAGAGCAGAAATTATAGAATATCTGATAAAGAAAGGTGCAAATATAGAAGCCAAAGATGCAGAAAATAACACTACGCTTTTCCTAGCAGCGTATAACAACAAAATGCAAATAGTAAAACTTATTGCAAAAAAACAGCAAGCAAGTAACGATAAAATTAAACTTAAAGAGTTTTTTTGCACAAAAAACAACCATGGTTTTGATGCGTTAGATTGCGCTATTGAGCATAATAATAGAAAAATGGTAACATTTCTTATTTCAAAGGGAATAGAAGCAAACGATCAAGATTTTAATGGTAACGCTAGGCTGCATAAAGCTAGCCATAATGGTAACACTAAAACAGTTAAGCTCTTATTGAAGCTTAAGGTAAACGTTAATGCTGTTACTAAATGTAACAGAACTCCCTTGCTACTCGCAGTTAAAAAAGGCCATACACAAATTGTGAAAATGTTATTGGAAGTTAGAGCCAATATGAACATTTGTGAGCAACAAGGTTTTGCACCTCTACATCTTGCTGTTCAAAAGGATTATTTTGATATAGCTCAGTTGTTAACAGAAAAAGGTGCAGACCTTAACATTAAGTGCAATAACGGTCATACCGCAATAGATATGTTCATTAGCAAGGCTCATAGCAAAAAAAACATCGAAGAAAATTACAAAAAATTTTGTAGATTTTTGATGCTTTATCTGAAAGAGCTACATAGTAAACACAAAGCCTGTTGTATACTTTCAACCCTAGCTCTAAGCTTAACAATTATAGGCTTACCATTTATTTTCAAGCCTATTATTAAATACAGAGAAAGAAGTACAATATATAAAAAAATTAGGGCTATGCTGGTCTACATTTAAGTACAAGAAGAGTATACAAAAAATACATAGCCAAAGCTAATACACGACAATTATCTGCTCGATGAAAATGAGATTAAATACATTTTTAATATTTTTATAGAAATCTATTAGTATAGATTTTGTATGCTGTTCTAATGGCTATTTTTAAATGCTTAATACTCCTCTTCATTATTTCTTGCACACATCTACCTACCAAGCAATATCCTATTAACATAGACAATTATAAGCACGATTATCCGTTGCAACAATATAACACCTCTTTGGAGATTAATGAACCGTCAATACCAGAAATTATGCCTTTACCAATAGAGTTTCCCGATCTCACAATCAGTAATCAGCTTATTTCTATTAATGTTAGTGAAGAAGTATCAGTAAAGGATTTGCTGATTGAGATAGGAAAACTTTCTGACGTTAACTTGGATATGGACCCAAAAATATCAGGTAATATTATTTTAAAGCTAAAAGATAAGGATATAAACGAAGTAATTCAGAGTATAGCAAATAGCGCCAAACTGCGTTACTCAACAAGTAATGGTGTAATTAGAATTGAGCAGGACTTGCCATACGCACAAAATTATTACGTAGACTTCATCAATATTCAACATTCTGCTCAAAGCAGTTTCGTCATTAATAACAATATTACTAACAGTGATGGAAGTAACGTTGATAGGGACTATAACAATGTTATGAAGTCTCAATACAGTAGTGACTTATGGAATTCATTAGAAAAAGGCTTGAATGCAATAATGGATGTTAACGGGGTGGATGATGGCGAATTCCTTTCATCCAACAGAGAAGCTGGTGTTATTATTTTGAATGCTAGAAAAGATATCCACAAAGCTGTTGAAGAATATATTAATAAGGTTAAGAAGTTAGCGTCTTCTCAAGTAATGATAGAGGCAAAAATAGTTGAAGTTGTGCTAGATGACAAATACCTTTCTGGTATGAACTTAAATGACTTACAAGATGGAACTAAGTCTATAATAAATCAAGATAACTCCATTATTAACCTAGCAATGAACTTTGGTGCAAATGATCTAGGAGATTTAGTAAAAAATTTAGACAAATTTGGCACTTCAACTGTAATTTCAAGCCCCAGAGTACATGCTATAAATAATCAGCAAGCGATGATTTCATTTACTAAAAACCATATTTATTTTACCTCCGATATACAAAAAGATACTAGAAACTCTAATCAGACCTTAATTACCAAGATGAATAGCGTCCCAATAGGTGTTGTGCTAATAATCCACCCAAGCATTAACATTGATACTAGTGAAATATTCATGGATATACATCCAACTTTATCAAGAATTAACGGCTACACTAAAGATCCAGATATAGAGTACGTCGCACAGCAGAGTAAAATGAAATTAAATAGCGACATTCCAATTGTTGAAATCAGAGAAATGAACTCTATGTTAAAAATTAAGAGCGGTGAAATTATGGTAATCGGCGGGCTTATAGAACATAGAGAAGATAAGCAAAGCTTATTGCATCAGAAATCAAAAAGGCTAGCGAATAATATTAGAACAGTAGAAACTGTCATTTTTTTAAAAGCAACAATCGTACCAACATTTGGTTTGTTAGATAGAAAAGATAAGAATTTATATATATATTAAATTATCACTAAAAATTAAATATCAAACCAACTTCAATATTGTGAGTAGATATGTCATCTGCAACAGGTATCGGAACGCTAAAGTAACGATAGCCGAGAAAGGTTTTGATTTCTGGGATTATTGAATAATCAACACCAAGTTTTATTTGATAAGCAAACCAAGGAACATTCAGTGGCATTGAATTTTGGGGTGACCCATTAATCCTTTTTAATCTAAAAACTGTTGGTCCTATACCAAGACCGATGTACGGAGCAAATTGTGTATCCTGAACGCTGGGATTATAATAGAAGTTTAACAAAAACGCAAATATACTTGCTGATTTATCAAATACCGGAGGAGAATTACTATCTTCAATATTGGCTATAGAATACGCGGCTTCAAAATCAATTTTACCATTTTCTCCAGCATAGTAACCTAAAGACATGCTGCTAAACCACTGGAAATCAATTTTACCATCAAATTGCTGTATACTTTTAATTTCATCTGCCACTATATTTTTTATTATAAAACCATAATGACTTTCAACTAAAGTTAGGACTCTCCCCCCTATTGCCTTTATACCCTTTACAAATATTTCTGAATTATCATGGTATACCTTACCACCGTTAGCGCTAACATAAAAATCAAGTTTTTTTGATTTTTCTTTTGTAGGCTCAGCTTGATCTGCAATACGTGACCACATATTTTTCTGATCAGCTACTTGGAAAACAGAAGGTGGACTACTTTCAAGTTCTTGATATTTTATTGGTATTTCTTTTGCAGTAACCTCCTCAGAACGTATCACACTTTTATTATTGTCTGTTTCTAATTTTAAGGGTTGTACTTGCTCAATGTGTGTATCATTACTAATATAAGTAATAAAAAAATAGACACATGAAATGAAAATCAAAAATAAAGTAATAGATATTCTAGTTATCATAAATGAATTCACAATTATCATTTACAGTATAATTACTATATCGTATATTTCTTCAATGTACAAAAATTAAGAAAAAATATTTCCAATTAGATAATTATTTTCCACTCCTTTAACATTAACTTTCACAATACTCTTGGCTTGAGCTTTTGATTCAAGCTTTATTAATGCAAAATTTTCTGCTCTACCGACATTATTTTGCTCAACCAGAACACTTTGCTTAGTGTTGATCAAGGATTGACAAAAACTGCTCATAATTTCTTTATTTACTTCTCTTAAATTTTTTACTCGTTCTTTACGCACATTCTCTGGTACTTGTGGCATTCGTGCAGCAGGTGTATTTTTCCGCTCTGAATATGGAAAAGCATGTAGGTAAACTATATTTGTTTTTTTCAGTAAATCAACTGTATCCTGAAACATTTCATCAGTTTCTGTTGGAAATCCAGCAATAATATCAGCGCCAAATGCTATATTAGGCCTCAAGCTCTTCATTTTATGACAAAATTCTATCACTTGTTCTCTGTTGTGACGACGCTTCATTCTCTTTAGTATTAAATTATTACCAGATTGTAGACTCAAATGTAAATGAGGCATAAGTCTTGACTCATTAGCTATTAAATCCATTAATTCGTCGTCAACTTCAGCAACATCGATAGAGGAAAGTCTTAGCCTCTTCAACTCTGGTATATCCTTTAAAACTCTCCTAATCATTGAACCAAGTGATGGCTTACCCAACAAATCTGTACCAAAGTCAGTAATATCAACCCCTGTAAACACTACTTCTTGATATCCATTTTCTACAAAGATCCTGATTTGCTCTATAATACTGTTTATTGGCACAGATCGATTATTCCCTCTTGCCTCAGTAATTGAACAAAATGTGCAGCTATGATTACAACCATTTTGAATTTCAATAAATGCCCTTGACTTATCTTCAAATCCATTAATTAGAACAGGTTCTACTTGGTTATCACTGACCAAGATTTTATCGTCATTTAGTAAGTAATTTTCAGCTTTTAGCTTATCTTGATTACCGAGCACTTTACTTACACCAGGAATGCTACTGTAAACTTCTGGATCCAACTGAACAGCACAACCAACTACGATAATTTCTTTATTTGGATCATTTTTGTAAATCTTACGTATCTTTTGCTTTACCTGACGTTCTGCTTCGTTTGTCACTGCACAGCTATGCACCACAACAACATTTTCTCTCTTTGCTTTTTTTAATGCTTCTTTGATTAACTCGCTCTCGTAAAAATTTAGACGACAACCAAATGTTATCACTTCATTCATGTTAGTATTTTTTGCTTTAATAGACCTAAATTATATCAAATATCCAAGCAAAGTCTCTTGCATGACTATTTTTTTGTAAATAAATGCTATGCAAGCAGCAGACACTGGGATCTCAACGATTTTCACTCAGGTCTGGTAGAGACTCATGACCTTGAAACCAGCGATTTGGTCTCATAACCATAGTCTCCCCAAAAGAACCGTGCTTGCGGATTTCCCGCACACGGCTCCACAATACAGCGTTCACACTAGTGCTCCTGTGTATAAAGAAACATATACCTTTGGTTTTGGTAATGGATTTACTTTTAAATAGTGTATAAATTGTTCCCAATCCATACTTTTCTTTTGACTACGTCGGTTTATCCACTTAAATGCTAACTTTGTTACCGGTCGATAGAATTGAATCAAACACCGATAATTTCCGCTAACTCCGAAGTAGCTATAGTGTCCTGTTAGTTTGGCTTTAAGTTTCTGCCACCAATCTTTGAGACAGATACGACTTCGTACCATCTTCAACCATTCTTTGATTTCTTTAATCTTTCTGGCTAGGCTTATTTTTGAAGTTTTCTGCTTCATCATAAGTTTACCATTACGACTTTTTCCACAATAATGTGTAAATCCTAGAAAGTTGAAGCTAGCCGTCCTACGTTTCTCTCTTTCTGCTTGATACCATTCTTTCTTACCAAACTTTACTATTTTTGTTTTATTTTCAGCTATTTCCAACCCAAATTTACTTAGTCTTTGTTTCAGTAATTCTAGAAATTCTTTTGCGTCTTCTTCCCTCTCGCAGCCAACTACAAAATCGTCGCAAAACCTTATTAGCTGTAAATATCCTCTGGCTTTTGGCTTAAATTTCTTTTCAAACCATAAGTCCAGCACATAGTGTAAGTATATATTAGCTAATACAGGGCTTACTATACCACCTTGTGGTGTGCCTTGATCGGTTGCTTTATAACATCCAACTTCGACTATTCCTGCCTTTAGAAATCGTTTTATTAACCACAATAAATTTGGGTCAGCTATTCGTTCCCTTAGACAATTCATTAGCCATTTATGTTGAACATTATCAAAGAACTTCTTGATATCCACTTCTACAATATAGTTAATTGGTTTGTGCATAACTGCTTTATCTAGAGCGTTTATCGCCTGATGACAATTTCTTCCTGGTCGAAATCCATACGAGCTGTCCATAAAGTTTGCTTCATAAATATTTTCTAATATCTTCTTTAGCATTACCTGTACCAACTTATCTTCCGTTGATGGTATTCCGAGACCGCGCTTCTCTTTGCTCCCGGCTTTGGGTATGTATACCCTTTTCACTGGTAGCGGTTGATATTGTTTTCTCTTCATACTATCCACTAGTGTTTTAAGTTTCTCTTCTAGATTTTCTCCATAAGCTTCCACTGTCACACGATCTATACCACAAGCCTTGTTGCGTTTTAGTTCCTTATAACACTCTGCAAGATTCTCTTCATTAATCAAATGAACTAATGATGTAAATTTTACTCGCTTATCTTGCTTAGCCCTTACTGCTATCTGGTTTAGTTTTCCTTGCATACTCCTCCAATCTCTGTTGTATTGGTATAGCAATCCCTATACCAGTCACTATATTGCTAACCGCTTCCCCTTGTATGTGGCTTTCCCACACTCCGAGTACTATCAGTTAGTCCGACTTCCTTTGCATCTTCCTCCAGTCCTCGCCTTTATTGACTTGTTCCAGAGTACCCTTACAGGAATACAAAGGATCTCCCAAGTTCACGTAAGGTCCATCTCAACACATGACGCGGCCTTCGATCCCGATGAGGTGAGTAATATCTTGCCTTAGCGTTATTACCCATGTTGCCTTCCACCAAATGTAAAGTGTCAGCCCCCATGACGCGTGAATTACGGGACTCAATACCTTCACTTTCGTTGCACCCTATGTTGTCCATTCCATTAGCTTTACTACGCTCGTTACCTTACGCAGCATAACGGTTTGTTCCAGGTTGCCGGCTAAGCTTTACCCGTGTTGGATTTTCACCAACTGTTCCTTACGCACTTCTTGGCGCACACACAGTATCACTCCTTTGCTTATTATAGTCTTTTGACCTTTTTAAGATACAATCCGGATTGGATACTGAGTTGGTGAGTATAAAAGTATAGCTTCTACGTCATACCGCTGCGGTATCTCTTAGCCGCTAACAAGTAGCGGGATGACGATTGTCGGTGAATCTAAGTTACCTTAGCTACATTTCTAGCTGTAACTATAAATGTATGGATTTTTTATCGTGCCATGTTATAATTAACGTCTTGCTAAAAATTAAATATTGATGAATGAACTAAGAAAGTTAAGTATTACACAAATGCATGACGGGCTCAAAAAAAAGAGTTTTTCTGCCGTTGAACTCGTAGAGGCGCACATCAGTGCGGTTGAAAATGAGAAATTAAATGCATTTATAACAAAAACCCCAGAGATAGCAATGAAAGCTGCTAAAGCTGCAGATGAACATTTCTCTAGGCAAAAGGATGATTTAATCTCGCCGCTCATGGGTGTACCAGTTGGCATCAAAGATCTATTCTGTACAAAAGGAATAAAAACAACAGCATGCTCAAAAATGCTGGAAAATTTCGTTCCGACTTACGAATCTACGGTGTCTGACTTGCTTTTAAAAAGTGGAGCAGCCATGCTCGGTAAGCTTAATATGGATGAATTTGCTATGGGTTCTGCGAACACAAACAGCTATTTTGGCCCTGTCGAAAATGTGTGGATTAGAAAAAGTGATGGGGAAAAAGTTGTTCCTGGTGGATCATCTGGTGGATCTGCAGCATCGGTGGCTGGATTTTTATGCGCTGGAGCACTAGGGAGTGACACCGGTGGATCTGTGCGCCAACCAGCAGCTTATTGTGGAGTGGTTGGAATAAAGCCAACTTATGGAAGATGCTCGCGTTTTGGTATGATTGCATTTGCGAGTTCTCTAGATCAAGCAGGAGTCATTACTCGTTCTGTCTCTGATTCAGCATTAATGCTGGAAGCAATCTGTGGCTATGATACAAAAGATTCAATATCAAGCGAAAAGCCAGTGCCTAAATTTTCTAGCTTTATAAATGGTGATGTCAAGGGTAAGCGTATTGGTATACCAAAAGAATATAGGATGGATGGAATTTCAGAGGAAATAGTCCATAATTGGGAGAAAGTTGCTTCCTATTTAAAAGAAAATGGCGCTGAAGTTGTTGACGTTACTCTGCCACATACTAAATATGCAATACCAGTCTATTATTTAATTTGTTCTGCTGAAACTTCATCCAATCTTGCTCGTTATGACGGTGTGCGTTATGGGTTCAGGGTTGATGCTGATACCCTTGAAGAAATGTATTCACTAACAAGAGCAGAAGGTTTCGGTAAAGAGGTGAAAAGAAGAATTTTAATTGGCGCTTATGCGCTTTCCTCAGGTCATTACAATGAATATTACGAAAAAGCACAGTGTATCAGGGCATTAATCAGAAATGATTTTATAAAAGCGTTTGAAAAAATAGATTACATACTTGTGCCATCTGCTCCAACAGAAGCTTTTGGCTTAAATGAAAAGCCAGATCCGCTAATTATGTGCATCAATGATGTGTTTACTGTGCCGGCAAGTCTGGCAGGATTGCCTGCTATTTCTGTTCCTGTTGGGCTCTCCAATGAGGGTTTACCACTTGCCTTGCAAGTGATTGGAAATTATTATGATGAAGCTGGAATATTAAATGTGGCAAGTGTGATAGAGCAAAATTGCGGCAGAATAATTAGACCTCTTGCATAATCTATTTTTTGATAGTAATTTTTGCATTAAAATTTGCTTACGCTCCTCAACGTACTCTATGGTTCCATTTTTAGATGAATAGCAAAAACAGGGTATATTAATCTGTTTACAAAATTTTCGTGTAACAGTTCACACTTAATTAAACAGACTGAATTCTGTAATTTTGGGATGTTGAAAAATTTACCTCACGTTGTCATTCCAGCGCATAACGCTGAAATCCAGATTTATAGAAACGAAAAAACTTGCTTGACGTCTGGTAGAGACTCATGACCTTGAAACCAGCGATTTGGTCTCATAACCATAGTCTCCCCAAAAGAACCGTGCTTGCGGATTTCCCGCACACGGCTCCACAATACAGCGTTCACACTAGTGCTCCTGTGTATAAAGAAACATATACCTTTGGTTTTGGTAATGGATTTACTTTTAAATAGTGTATAAATTGTTCCCAATCCATACTTTTCTTTTGACTACGTCGGTTTATCCACTTAAATGCTAACTTTGTTACCGGTCGATAGAATTGAATCAAACACCGATAATTTCCGCTAACTCCGAAGTAGCTATAGTGTCCTGTTAGTTTGGCTTTAAGTTTCTGCCACCAATCTTTGAGACAGATACGACTTCGTACCATCTTCAACCATTCTTTGATTTCTTTAATCTTTCTGGCTAGGCTTATTTTTGAAGTTTTCTGCTTCATCATAAGTTTACCATTACGACTTTTTCCACAATAATGTGTAAATCCTAGAAAGTTGAAGCTAGCCGTCCTACGTTTCTCTCTTTCTGCTTGATACCATTCTTTCTTACCAAACTTTACTATTTTTGTTTTATTTTCAGCTATTTCCAACCCAAATTTACTTAGTCTTTGTTTCAGTAATTCTAGAAATTCTTTTGCGTCTTCTTCCCTCTCGCAGCCAACTACAAAATCGTCGCAAAACCTTATTAGCTGTAAATATCCTCTGGCTTTTGGCTTAAATTTCTTTTCAAACCATAAGTCCAGCACATAGTGTAAGTATATATTAGCTAATACAGGGCTTACTATACCACCTTGTGGTGTGCCTTGATCGGTTGCTTTATAACATCCAACTTCGACTATTCCTGCCTTTAGAAATCGTTTTATTAACCACAATAAATTTGGGTCAGCTATTCGTTCCCTTAGACAATTCATTAGCCATTTATGTTGAACATTATCAAAGAACTTCTTGATATCCACTTCTACAATATAGTTAATTGGTTTGTGCATAACTGCTTTATCTAGAGCGTTTATCGCCTGATGACAATTTCTTCCTGGTCGAAATCCATACGAGCTGTCCATAAAGTTTGCTTCATAAATATTTTCTAATATCTTCTTTAGCATTACCTGTACCAACTTATCTTCCGTTGATGGTATTCCGAGACCGCGCTTCTCTTTGCTCCCGGCTTTGGGTATGTATACCCTTTTCACTGGTAGCGGTTGATATTGTTTTCTCTTCATACTATCCACTAGTGTTTTAAGTTTCTCTTCTAGATTTTCTCCATAAGCTTCCACTGTCACACGATCTATACCACAAGCCTTGTTGCGTTTTAGTTCCTTATAACACTCTGCAAGATTCTCTTCATTAATCAAATGAACTAATGATGTAAATTTTACTCGCTTATCTTGCTTAGCCCTTACTGCTATCTGGTTTAGTTTTCCTTGCATACTCCTCCAATCTCTGTTGTATTGGTATAGCAATCCCTATACCAGTCACTATATTGCTAACCGCTTCCCCTTGTATGTGGCTTTCCCACACTCCGAGTACTATCAGTTAGTCCGACTTCCTTTGCATCTTCCTCCAGTCCTCGCCTTTATTGACTTGTTCCAGAGTACCCTTACAGGAATACAAAGGATCTCCCAAGTTCACGTAAGGTCCATCTCAACACATGACGCGGCCTTCGATCCCGATGAGGTGAGTAATATCTTGCCTTAGCGTTATTACCCATGTTGCCTTCCACCAAATGTAAAGTGTCAGCCCCCATGACGCGTGAATTACGGGACTCAATACCTTCACTTTCGTTGCACCCTATGTTGTCCATTCCATTAGCTTTACTACGCTCGTTACCTTACGCAGCATAACGGTTTGTTCCAGGTTGCCGGCTAAGCTTTACCCGTGTTGGATTTTCACCAACTGTTCCTTACGCACTTCTTGGCGCACGTCTGGTAGAGACTCATGACCTTGAAACCAGCGATTTGGTCTCATAACCATAGTCTCCCCAAAAGAACCGTGCTTGCGGATTTCCCGCACACGGCTCCACAATACAGCGTTCACACTAGTGCTCCTGTGTATAAAGAAACATATACCTTTGGTTTTGGTAATGGATTTACTTTTAAATAGTGTATAAATTGTTCCCAATCCATACTTTTCTTTTGACTACGTCGGTTTATCCACTTAAATGCTAACTTTGTTACCGGTCGATAGAATTGAATCAAACACCGATAATTTCCGCTAACTCCGAAGTAGCTATAGTGTCCTGTTAGTTTGGCTTTAAGTTTCTGCCACCAATCTTTGAGACAGATACGACTTCGTACCATCTTCAACCATTCTTTGATTTCTTTAATCTTTCTGGCTAGGCTTATTTTTGAAGTTTTCTGCTTCATCATAAGTTTACCATTACGACTTTTTCCACAATAATGTGTAAATCCTAGAAAGTTGAAGCTAGCCGTCCTACGTTTCTCTCTTTCTGCTTGATACCATTCTTTCTTACCAAACTTTACTATTTTTGTTTTATTTTCAGCTATTTCCAACCCAAATTTACTTAGTCTTTGTTTCAGTAATTCTAGAAATTCTTTTGCGTCTTCTTCCCTCTCGCAGCCAACTACAAAATCGTCGCAAAACCTTATTAGCTGTAAATATCCTCTGGCTTTTGGCTTAAATTTCTTTTCAAACCATAAGTCCAGCACATAGTGTAAGTATATATTAGCTAATACAGGGCTTACTATACCACCTTGTGGTGTGCCTTGATCGGTTGCTTTATAACATCCAACTTCGACTATTCCTGCCTTTAGAAATCGTTTTATTAACCACAATAAATTTGGGTCAGCTATTCGTTCCCTTAGACAATTCATTAGCCATTTATGTTGAACATTATCAAAGAACTTCTTGATATCCACTTCTACAATATAGTTAATTGGTTTGTGCATAACTGCTTTATCTAGAGCGTTTATCGCCTGATGACAATTTCTTCCTGGTCGAAATCCATACGAGCTGTCCATAAAGTTTGCTTCATAAATATTTTCTAATATCTTCTTTAGCATTACCTGTACCAACTTATCTTCCGTTGATGGTATTCCGAGACCGCGCTTCTCTTTGCTCCCGGCTTTGGGTATGTATACCCTTTTCACTGGTAGCGGTTGATATTGTTTTCTCTTCATACTATCCACTAGTGTTTTAAGTTTCTCTTCTAGATTTTCTCCATAAGCTTCCACTGTCACACGATCTATACCACAAGCCTTGTTGCGTTTTAGTTCCTTATAACACTCTGCAAGATTCTCTTCATTAATCAAATGAACTAATGATGTAAATTTTACTCGCTTATCTTGCTTAGCCCTTACTGCTATCTGGTTTAGTTTTCCTTGCATACTCCTCCAATCTCTGTTGTATTGGTATAGCAATCCCTATACCAGTCACTATATTGCTAACCGCTTCCCCTTGTATGTGGCTTTCCCACACTCCGAGTACTATCAGTTAGTCCGACTTCCTTTGCATCTTCCTCCAGTCCTCGCCTTTATTGACTTGTTCCAGAGTACCCTTACAGGAATACAAAGGATCTCCCAAGTTCACGTAAGGTCCATCTCAACACATGACGCGGCCTTCGATCCCGATGAGGTGAGTAATATCTTGCCTTAGCGTTATTACCCATGTTGCCTTCCACCAAATGTAAAGTGTCAGCCCCCATGACGCGTGAATTACGGGACTCAATACCTTCACTTTC
Source organism: Wolbachia endosymbiont of Wiebesia pumilae (assembly GCF_017869285.1). Taxonomy (NCBI): domain Bacteria; kingdom Pseudomonadati; phylum Pseudomonadota; class Alphaproteobacteria; order Rickettsiales; family Anaplasmataceae; genus Wolbachia; species Wolbachia endosymbiont of Wiebesia pumilae. Next base: position 16,174 of record NZ_CP054557.1, on the reverse strand, counting down.
GTTGCACCCTATGTTGTCCATTCCATTAGCTTTACTACGCTCGTTACCTTACGCAGCATAACGGTTTGTTCCAGGTTGCCGGCTAAGCTTTACCCGTGTTGGATTTTCACCAACTGTTCCTTACGCACTTCTTGGCGCACGTCTGGTAGAGACTCATGACCTTGAAACCAGCGATTTGGTCTCATAACCATAGTCTCCCCAAAAGAACCGTGCTTGCGGATTTCCCGCACACGGCTCCACAATACAGCGTTCACACTAGTGCTCCTGTGTATAAAGAAACATATACCTTTGGTTTTGGTAATGGATTTACTTTTAAATAGTGTATAAATTGTTCCCAATCCATACTTTTCTTTTGACTACGTCGGTTTATCCACTTAAATGCTAACTTTGTTACCGGTCGATAGAATTGAATCAAACACCGATAATTTCCGCTAACTCCGAAGTAGCTATAGTGTCCTGTTAGTTTGGCTTTAAGTTTCTGCCACCAATCTTTGAGACAGATACGACTTCGTACCATCTTCAACCATTCTTTGATTTCTTTAATCTTTCTGGCTAGGCTTATTTTTGAAGTTTTCTGCTTCATCATAAGTTTACCATTACGACTTTTTCCACAATAATGTGTAAATCCTAGAAAGTTGAAGCTAGCCGTCCTACGTTTCTCTCTTTCTGCTTGATACCATTCTTTCTTACCAAACTTTACTATTTTTGTTTTATTTTCAGCTATTTCCAACCCAAATTTACTTAGTCTTTGTTTCAGTAATTCTAGAAATTCTTTTGCGTCTTCTTCCCTCTCGCAGCCAACTACAAAATCGTCGCAAAACCTTATTAGCTGTAAATATCCTCTGGCTTTTGGCTTAAATTTCTTTTCAAACCATAAGTCCAGCACATAGTGTAAGTATATATTAGCTAATACAGGGCTTACTATACCACCTTGTGGTGTGCCTTGATCGGTTGCTTTATAACATCCAACTTCGACTATTCCTGCCTTTAGAAATCGTTTTATTAACCACAATAAATTTGGGTCAGCTATTCGTTCCCTTAGACAATTCATTAGCCATTTATGTTGAACATTATCAAAGAACTTCTTGATATCCACTTCTACAATATAGTTAATTGGTTTGTGCATAACTGCTTTATCTAGAGCGTTTATCGCCTGATGACAATTTCTTCCTGGTCGAAATCCATACGAGCTGTCCATAAAGTTTGCTTCATAAATATTTTCTAATATCTTCTTTAGCATTACCTGTACCAACTTATCTTCCGTTGATGGTATTCCGAGACCGCGCTTCTCTTTGCTCCCGGCTTTGGGTATGTATACCCTTTTCACTGGTAGCGGTTGATATTGTTTTCTCTTCATACTATCCACTAGTGTTTTAAGTTTCTCTTCTAGATTTTCTCCATAAGCTTCCACTGTCACACGATCTATACCACAAGCCTTGTTGCGTTTTAGTTCCTTATAACACTCTGCAAGATTCTCTTCATTAATCAAATGAACTAATGATGTAAATTTTACTCGCTTATCTTGCTTAGCCCTTACTGCTATCTGGTTTAGTTTTCCTTGCATACTCCTCCAATCTCTGTTGTATTGGTATAGCAATCCCTATACCAGTCACTATATTGCTAACCGCTTCCCCTTGTATGTGGCTTTCCCACACTCCGAGTACTATCAGTTAGTCCGACTTCCTTTGCATCTTCCTCCAGTCCTCGCCTTTATTGACTTGTTCCAGAGTACCCTTACAGGAATACAAAGGATCTCCCAAGTTCACGTAAGGTCCATCTCAACACATGACGCGGCCTTCGATCCCGATGAGGTGAGTAATATCTTGCCTTAGCGTTATTACCCATGTTGCCTTCCACCAAATGTAAAGTGTCAGCCCCCATGACGCGTGAATTACGGGACTCAATACCTTCACTTTCGTTGCACCCTATGTTGTCCATTCCATTAGCTTTACTACGCTCGTTACCTTACGCAGCATAACGGTTTGTTCCAGGTTGCCGGCTAAGCTTTACCCGTGTTGGATTTTCACCAACTGTTCCTTACGCACTTCTTGGCGCACACATTTTGTCAACCCCCTTATTATGTGTAGTACAATGATACAAATTAAGAATTCCCCCATCCTGTGCTGGTTCTTCGATCTAAAATCCTACTTCTACCTGATCACAACCAATGTTAATTTGTCCTATTAATGCTTTAATAATGCCGCGCTTAGTTTGCCAATCTAGCTGTTCCAGGTTCGATTTTACACTAGACTTCTTTCGAAACTAGGATAAAGTAGTAAAAATAGTAATTTTGAGGTAAGGAGAAATGAAGTATGAAATAGTGAAAGAGCTCGATAAAGGGGAGTTTCGTCGACTAACAGGAGTAAAGAGATCAACATTTAACAAAATGGTAGGGATTTTATGTGAAGAGAATAAAAAAAAGAAAGCCAAAGGAGGAAGGAAAAATAAGCTAAACGAGGAGAATATGCTGCTCATGGTATTAGAATACTTACGAGAATACCGTACATATTTTCACATAAGTCAAAGTTATGGAGTAAGTGAAAGTACGGCATATAAAACTGTAAAATGGGTAGAGGATACTCTAATACAACACCCAGATTTCGCATTGCCAGGACGAAAAGAACTCCTAAAAAGCGACGTGGAATATAAGATTCTGGTGATTGATGCAACGGAAACACCTGTAGAGAGACCAAAAAAAAGCAGAAAAGATTTTATTCAGGAAAGAAGAAAAAACATACGCTAAAAACCCAAATAATTGCAGAAAAGAAGAGCAAGAAAATTATTTGTACGTCATTTTCAAACGGGAGAAAGCATGACTTTCGGCTTTTCAAGGAGTCAAAAGTGCATGTATCAGAAGGTATAAAAGTTTTAGCCGATGCTGGCTATAGAGGTTTTCAGAAAATTCACAAAAATGTCGAGTTGCCACACAGAAGGATGAAAAAGAGTCCCTTAATTAAGGAAAAAAAGGTAGAAAATCGGGAGCTAGCAAGCAAAAGAGTAGTAGTTGAGAATGTAATTGGTCTGTTAAAAAGATTCAAAATTATTGCAGACAGATACCGCAATCGGAGAAAACGTTTTGGCTTAAGATTCAATTTTATAGCAGGAATTCACAATTTTGAGCTGTCTATATGAGTTTCGAAAGAGGTCTACTAGAATAAAAATTCTTTATGCTATTTATAATAAGACTTATTCCTTTTTCTACTGCCTTCTGATCAACTACCTTTTTTTTCTCTTCTTCTATCCCTTGTAAGCGTTCTTTCATTTTTCTCATTGTCTGTTTAAATTCTTCCTCGCTTATATATCCTTTCTCTCCTGCATTTTCTTGACTATAATAATCTTCCATTAATTTTTCGATACCTTCTTTTATTTGATTTTCTCTTCTTGCAAACTTTTTCTCTGATGATTCATCATTTTTATTTTCTAATACTCTACGTTGGTATTCCTTTTTTATCATCTCTGGGTTTTTTAGTACATCTTTCACCTTTTCCCATACTGACCTTACCCAGAAAAAGTGGAGAGAAAGAAAGGAGTTTTTTCGGGTAAAATAAAATTTTGGAGGATTAGAAATGGCAAGAGAATACACGGCAGAATTCAAATTGGAAGCTGTTAAGCTGGCAAATGAACAAAGAAAGGTAGGTCAACCAGTTGCAAAAGTAGCAAGAGATCTAGGAATAAGGGATAGTGTATTAGGAAAATGGATGAAGAAATATAACGAAAAAAAGTCAGCGGCAAATGCATTTCCAGATGTAGCACCTTATGACAAAGAGAGATTTGATTTACAGAAAGAGTTAGCAAAAGTAACAAGAGAAAGAGACATTTTAAAAAAAGCCCTGGCCAGTCAAAAAGAGTAAAATATTTTTTCATAAAAGAGCATAGTAAACACTATAAAGTGCAGGAATTATGTAGGGTTTTCTGCTAGTGGCTACTATAAGTGGACTACAAGGAAAATAAGCAGTAGAGAATCAGCAAATAAAGAGTTATTAGAGGTTGTCCGGAAACTAGTAAATTCAAGCATATTCCCTCTTTAACATAACCCTACTCATAGCTAGGTATATGAAATTCTCAGTGGATGTTGTGAGTAAATCATACTCCTTCGATAGCCTTCTATTCCTATTAACCCAAGCAAAAGTCCTTTCTACAACCCATCTTCTTGGCTGTACTTTAAACCCTTGTTCTCTTGTTGGTAGTAGCTCAGGTGGCGTATCTTTGTGCACCCAAAATCTACATGGAGGCCTTTTAACAATTTCAATATCTATGTCATATTCTTCCTTTATGTGATTCTTTAAATTTCTTCCTTGGTATCCCATGTCAGCCCACATTTTTTTAACTTTAGTATATTTTGTTCTCATATTGTTTAATGCTATTTTAATACCATCTCTATCATTTTCGTTAGCAGCGCCTACGTAACAACCTAGTATAAAACCCTGAGTGTCTGTAATTATATGCCTTTTTCTACCCTTTACTTTTTTACTTCCATCATAGCCTTTGATCCCCCCTTTTCTGTAGTCTTTACAGATTGACTATCTACTATACAGGCACTCGGCTGCTCATTCCTTCCTATTTTTCTTCTACTATATTTTGTAATTTCATAATTCATTTTCTCAAAAATTCCCTGCTTCTTCCATTGCCTGAACTGCTCATACACAGTCTTCCATAGCGGAAAATCATTTGGTAAATACCGCCATTGACACCCTGTACGCAATACATAGAAAATTGCTTCTAATATTTCTTTTTTGCTATACTTTGGCGGCCTTCCTCCTTTCTTGTATGATACTCTGAAGTGTTTTTCTATTCTTGCCCATTCCCTTTCGCTTAGATCTGTTGGATACTTTTTTCTCATCTTTACCCCGTACTAAAATTTCAGATATTATAGCCTTTTACTTGTTTCCGGACAACCTCTTAGCAGATATTCAAAAAATATATCAAGCTTCTAAATGTAGATATGGAGCTCCTAAAATTCATGCTGAATTAAAGGCTTTGGGTAAAAGTTGCAACTTAAAAACAGTGCAAAGTATTATGCAGAAAAATGGTATTCAGGCTATATTGAGAAGAAAATTTAAAATTAAGAAACAACAAACGGACAGTAGCTCCCAATATATTAGACCAAAACTTTATTGTCGATCAACCAAATAAAGTATGGGATTACTTATATAAAAACCAAAGAAGGATGGCTATATTTGGCAACAATAATCGATCTATATTCACGCATGGTAGTTAATGAGCAGTTCAATAAATAAACAATTGGTTATGGACTCTTTATTAATGGCCGTTAACAAGCGTAAACCTGCCAAAAATCTACTATTACATAGTGATCAAGGTTCACAATATACTTCGCAAGGTTATCAATATCTCTTATCCATAAAAAACATAGATGAGTCATAAAGGTTGTTGTTACGACAATTCTGTTGTGGAAAGCTTCTTTAGCTCATTGAAAAGAGAAATACTTATTGATACTTCACAACACTCTGCTCAACAAACTAGAACTGCAATATTTGAATACATAGAAATTTTTTATAACAAACAACGTCACTATTAACTATTGCATTCCTGAGCATTTTGATTCATCATTCTCTTTGTGAAAAACATTCCAAACTTTCTCTCCACTTTTTCTGGGTAAGGTCAGTTTCCATTTGGTTCAAACTCGGATACAATTTCCCCAGAGCTGGGTAATCTCATACCAGAACCATCTGCTGCAATAAGTCTATAGCCTCTCCAACTCAGGTTCATCCTGATAGGCTGTTTGGATGCTTAAATTCTTGAAAGCCTGTATGGCAAATCTTATACCTTGCTTTAGAAAAAGCTTGCTTTGAGGGTACATGTCAATGGCTCCATAAGTTCACATTCTATTCCCAAACTTTTTTTAACTAACTTTAAAATCATAGAAAATACTGTCGAAAAAGGAAGTTTTCTTGTTCGTGTAAAACTCAACACAATGGATTTTCTGAAAAGTTTTCGAGTATATTGCATTTTTAATTTGTAAGATAAGATCTTTTCCTTTTTGCATGCCTCACCTAAAAAAGACACATTTTAAACTTTTTTGTTGCAATAAAATAGAAACAAAAGTGCTGTCCCTTGCACTCTTTGGATAATTTAATGATAAAAAATTTGGAGAGAAATTTTATACACTATCGCTGATATTTTTCCTTAAGTTGACGCCATTGCCTGAACGGATACATGACAAATCTATCGTTTATCAAATCGTCGGTAAGCCTAAAGCTATAGCCATTAAGCACGATAAAGAAAATCATTCATAATCGCTATAGCAACTAGTGTAGACACTTGACGTTCCTTGTGATTTGATAAATAGAGGTTTTTATCTGACTTCACAACAAGGGCTTCTGGATGACTTTGAAAGTGAACATTACCATGCTTATCTTCAATAGCCTCTATTACCCCCTCACTGGAAAATGCTGCAACTTTATATCCAAGTGACTCCAATTTTCTTCTATTTTCTGGTGTATTACTTACTGCTCCTGAATGAGCATCTGGAAAATATGTTGAAAACCAGCCATTTTCATTAGGTATTAGGAATTTGGCTACTACTTCTGCTAAACGACTATTTGGAACGATCTTTATCTGCTGGAGAGGTACATCCTCTTTCTGTGGATTAGGTGCTGATTTTAAATGAGATCTTCGTTTCTCTTCATCACTCACAACACTCACTACTTCAATTCCCTTTGCATTCATTATGCCTTCACATATGCCAAGTAAATGAATTGCAGGGTTATCATCAACTATTTTTACAATTGCTTCAGTAACAAGCTGGCGATAAGGAGTGGGTGCTGAGTGTAAATTATCCGGAATAAATATTCTATTTATTTTGTGCTCTTTAACAAACTTTGCAACTTCAACTTTTATTCGGTCTAATGTTAGCTTCTTTGCCAATGTTTCATCTTGTTTTGCGAGATTAAGTGACTCTGTCTGAATTTTTTTAAGGCTAATTATCTTATTATAATCAATCAGTACAGTCTTAACCACAAAGTTATTAAACATCTCATAGATATTTTGAGATAGCCCAAGTTCATGTGCTTCTTCCGTTTTCAACAAACCAACAACTACGTCATTATTTACTGTATTTTCTGCCGTCAAGACAGTTGACGCTGGTTCTTCTTTTCTGGTTACATGTTGAGATGCCGGTTTTTCACTAACGCCAGCATAAGTAATATTGCTTAATAATAGAACTATAATTAATAAGATATTAAATAGTTTATTATAATATTTATATACTATGACTTGCCTCCCTAATATTTATATTACGATATAGAGTATTTTATAACAAAAAGGCAAGTTTGCCAAGAAAGAGAAGGTGGCCTGAGCAGGAATCGAACCAGCGACACAAGGATTTTCAGTCCTTTGCTCTACCAACTGAGCTATCAGGCCAACTGTATACTTTTATTTTTAGATAAAAAATGTTATTATGTCTATCAAAAGTTTTTAAAGTAGTTTATAAAAATAAAGGATGAACATTAATGACAAAATAGGAATCTACCCTGGCACATTTGACCCTATAACTTTTGGGCATCTTGACATAATCAAAAGAGCGTGTAAACTAGTCGATAAATTAATAATAGGAGTTGCAGAAAACGTTAATAAGCATACTGCCTTTGACACAAAGCTACGCACAAGCATGGCTGAAAATGAAATCAAAGGGCTAGGAATTGATGCAGATGTTATATCTTTTAATGGGTTGCTAGTGAAGTTTGCCAAAGAGCAGAATGCTTCTGTTATTATTAGGGGATTAAGAGCAGTATCGGATTTTGATTACGAGTTTCAAATGAGCTGGGTAAATTATAAACTTCTTCCTGAAATCGAAACCATATTTCTTCCTGCTTCTGAAGATACTCAATTTATCTCATCAAGCTTTGTAAAGGAAATAGCAAGATTAGGAGAAGATGTTAGCAAATTTGTATCAAAAGGTGTTCAAAACGAATTGATTAACCTGAATAGGATAAAAAATGGAGAATAGTGCTTGTTGTTTTTTATTTCTGAATGGGTATATTCAATATATAAAATGTTATAAGCTAAAGGAGCAGCATGTCAAAAGTGAGGGTTAATAATAGAAAAGTTTGTTGTTATGGTGATGAGAATGATGAGGGTTCCGGCCATCCATTAATATATTTAGATATGGGAGAAGAAGAGGAAATAGCCTGCCCTTATTGTGAAAAGACGTTTGTCCATGACTGCACTGTAGAAGCGGTTGGGGAGCTGACTAGGGATGAGCTCTAATGGCACTTCTGCAGACTTAGCTTATGTAAATAGCAATAAGAGGGGCAGTAAAAATGAAACTGTCCATACGGTCGAGCACTCCCCCATGGCCAGGTATCATATTTCCACTATCTTTAACACCGTAAGCTCTTTTAACAAGCGACTCAGTGAAATCGCCAAGTTGCGCTAGAATAGCAATTGCAAGGCCAATGATTGGAGAATAAAAAATTGAAAATAGACCAAAAAATATTGATCCAAAAATTGTGCACACTACTCCAGCTAAAATCGCACCAAGAAGTCCTGCCCAAGTTTTTCCAGGGCTAATAATTGGGCAAATTTTAGCTCCACCAAAATTCTTGCCAAACAGGTAGGCAGTAACGTCAATTCCCCAAATGGTTAAGACGAACCATACTAATGCGTATTTTCCCTGTGGTAGATTATATAAATATATTAATGAGGCACTTGGTAGTGCAATCAATAATAATGCAAAAACGTATAAAATTTTGTTTCCCTGGGTTAGATTATACCATTCAAAAGAAGATAAAACTGCTATCGAAAAAATCAATAGGTAAAACGATAAATCACTGAAATATGTAGCAAAAGAAAATATGAATAATATTACTATTGAGGACAATATTCTAACTATAAAATTATTATCTACCATATTTCTTCTCTCTTTTTGTATAATCTTCTAATGCTTTGCTCAAATCTTGACAAGAAAAATCAGGCCACAAAGTATCACAAAAATACAATTCAGCATAAGCTGCTTGCCATAATAAAAAGTTGCTTAACCTTTTTTCGCCACCAGTGCGAATTAATAAATCCAATTTTGGCAAATCTTTAGTATATAGAAACTTTTCAAATTCCTCTTCTGATACATAAGCAATATTTTCTTTTATAATATTGCTTATAGCTTGTGTAATTTCTTGCTTTGCTCCGTAACTGACTGCCACAGTGAGTAATAAACCATCGTTCTTATGTGTCATTTCTTCTGCTTTTTTAATTTGATCCAATATTTTACTGGGTAACAGACTTAAATTGCCAATAAAATTCAACTTAATGTTACAATTGTAAATGAAATTGACTTTATCTTCATTAGTTAAAACGGAGTAAAATAAATCAAATAGACAGTCAGTTTCGTTTTTAGGTCTAAGCCAATTCTCCATAGAGAATGCATACAAAGTTAAGTAGGGTATAGTTAAGTCCGTACAATACTTGGCAATATCGTATGCAACTTCACTGCCCTTTTTATAACCATCAATTTTTACCCTTCCTTGATTGTTCGCCCATCTACCATTACCATCCATAATAATTGCTAAATGTTTCGGTAAAGATTCTTGATTCAACATTTAAATTTAACCTAATTTTGACTTGAGTGAAATTTTTTGGATTTCAATGGACACCTGGAAGGTGTCAGCTACTTGCATGACAGGAAGAGAGTTACTGTAGTGACACCAATAGTTGATACTTGAATGCAAAATTGGTGTCATCCCAGTGCTCCGACACTGGGATCCAGGAAATTTGATTTCAAACAAGTGCATCAGATAGTTGTATAGTAAAGACTGGATTCCAGTGTCAAACACTGGAATGACATCATTTGCTATGTAAGCTTTCTCCATATCATTTAGTGATTCAGTATATCCTTTTCTTTGATGGACAATTCACCATCAATCTTTTTTATATTATCATCAGTAATATTTTGTATTTCCTTCTTAGCACCATGAAAATCATCTTCTGAGATTTCTTTATTTTCCTTCATTTTTTCTGTTTCTTCCATAATATCTCTACGTATATTTCTAATGGCAATCCGTGCATTTTCAGCAAACTGATGCAATAATTTCACTAATTTTTTACGGGTTTCTTGTGTCAAGTCCGGAAGAGCTATACGTATGGTGCTACCCTCGACAACAGGATTTAAATTCAGGTTAGCATTTAATATAGCGTTTTTCACTTCACCTACAACACTAATGTCCCAAACTTTAATTGATAGGGTTTTGTTATCTATAACCGAAACGCCTGCAACTTGATTTAACTTTTGATGCCCACCATAGATGTTTACAACTATACCATCAAGCAAAGATGCACTAGCTCTACCAGTGCGTACGCCTTTAATATCATCATGAAAGGACTGAATAGTTTTTAGCATTCTTTCTTTTGTTTTAGCTTTTATTTCATTTAACATAAATTACCTACTGTTTACAATCTGAAACTATAGTATAAGTACCTTGACCCTTAATAATATTGACTATTTTTTCTCCCTTCAAAGAAAAAACTATAATTGGAATAGAATTCTCACGAGCAAGTGAAATTGCTGATGCATCCATAACTTTTAAATCACGAGTCAATAAATCCGTGTAAGAAAGCCTATCATACATTACAGCATCCTCATTTTTTTTCGGATCAGCGGAGTATACACCATTTACTTGCGTACCCTTTAGAATAACATCACAATTCATTTCAACAGCACGTAAGGCTGCAGCTGTATCTGTAGTAAAAAATGGGTTGCCTGTGCCTGCTGCAAAAATTACCACTCTACCTTTTTCTAAATGACGAATAGCTTTCCTTCTGATGTAAGGTTCGCATACAGTGGCCATGGGTATTGCAGATAATACCCTAGAAGCTACTAAATTTTTTTCTAAAAAGTTTTGTAAAATTAAAGCATTGATTATAGTTGCAAGCATTCCAATATAATCACTGCTTGCTCTTTCACAACCACTTAAAGACGCAGATGTGCCACGAAAGATATTACCACCACCAACAACAATACATACCTGAACTCCAAGATTACAAACTTCAACTATGCCTTTAGATAACTCACCTATAGTCTCCATATCGTGACCAAATTGCTTTGATCCCATCAAAGCCTCACCAGAGATTTTAAATAACACCCTGGAATATTTTATTTCGCTTTTTTCATTTGTTGAAATAAACATTTTTTGCTATTTAATCTGCATCACCCAAAACAAGTAACTTGTAATTAGAGAGTTTAACAGCACTCAACTCGCTTGATTTTATAAAATCAGAAATCTTCATCTTATCATCCTTTATAAATTTTTGCTCCAGTAAAACAACTTCTTCATAGTACTTAGCCATTCGTCCATCTACTATTTTTTTTGCTACTTCTTCAGGTTTATTTAAGCTCCTCACTTGCTCTTCAATTATAGAACGTTCGTTGTTCAACTTCATTTGATCTAAATCATCTATAGACAAAGCTTCAGGCTTCATAGCAACTACATGCATAGCTATTTGTTTCCCAATCTCTTGTAGCTTCGCCTTATCACCAGATGATTGCAATGCAATTAAAGCACCAATCTTACCTAAGCCACACACATCACCATGTACGTAGCCAGCAATAACTCCATCCTTAGCTTCTAAGTAACAAAGCTTGCTTAACTCTAGCTTCTCACCAAGAACTGACGTACCATTCATAATAGCTTCCTGCACTGTGCCAATGCTTTCATACTTGGCATTTTTTAACTCATCAACGCTAGTACAGCGTTCTTGATGAGCAATTGATGCTAAATTTAAAACTAACTCTATAAATTTCTCATTCCTTGCGACAAAATCGGTTTCGCAATTGAGTTCAATCAATACACCACAATTTTCAGTCAAACACATAGCAACGAGCCCATCTGAAGCTACTCTATCAGATTTTTTGTCAGCTTTAGCAAGACCTATTGTACGTAACTTATCAACGGCTTTCTTAATGTCACCATCACATTCTTCTAATGCTTTTTTACAGTCACTTAAGCCAAGCCCTGTTCTATCACGTAATTCTCTTATATCATCTGGATTCATCTTCATTTGTTACTACCTCCCTTTCTTCTTCTTTGTAAACTTTACTACGTCTCCTTTTAGTTTGCACAATACCATCTTCTTTTTCTTGAATAAACTCATCACCCCTTATATCATCAATCTTAACTCCAGATTTTGCTAGACTAGACTCTATTCCAGCTAATATAGAGTCGGTAGCTAATTTACAATAGAGCTCTATTGATTTTCTTGAGTCATCATTTCCAGGTATTAGATAAGTAATACCATCTGGATCAGAATTAGTATCAAGTATTGCAACTATTGGAATTCCTAACTTCTTAGCCTCCTTAACCGCTATATGCTCTTTATTAGTATCAATGATGAATAAGATATCAGGAATTGCTCCCATTTCTCTAATACCGCCAAGCGCCTTATCAAGCTTTTGCTTTTTCTTTTCAATGTTTCCCAATTCTTTCTTTGTTAAAATGCTATCCTCGTCATTTAATATTTTCTCATATTGCATCAAGGTTTTTATCGAAGAAGAAACAGTGCCCCAATTAGTAAGCATACCACCAAGCCAACGATGATTCACATAATATTGACCACAACGAATCGCTTCACTTGCAATAATATCAAAAGCTTGAAACTTTGTACCAACAAATAGAATGCGACCACCTTGAAATGCAACGTCATATAAAGCCTTCATGGCCACCTGTAGCAATGGTAGTGTTTTTCGCAAATCAATTATATGTATACGATTTTCTTGATGCACTCCATATATGTATGGAGCCATTTTTGCGTTCCAGCGACTAATTTTGTGACCAAAATGTACACCAGATTCAGCTAAATCACGCACAGTGACTTTAGGCAAATTTGTCATATATCATTCCTCCAAATAGTTTATCTTCCATGGCATAACCCTAATGGGACTACTTGTATAAGCCATGTGTGAAATTAAATTATTTACATAGTAATAGAAAAGACAGCAAAGCGCAAACAAAAAATATTGACAAAGGGCAACATGTTTATTAGCTTTAAAGTTGAAGCCCGAAAATGCTAAAAAGAAATTAGGGGGGTGTAGCTCAGTTGGTTAGAGCGCATGCCTGTCACGCATGAGGTCGTGAGTTCAAGTCTCATCACTCCCGCCATATTAGTTTTAGCATAACTTAGAATTCGCAGTATTATTGCCGGTATTGAGAAACGCCTTCACCAAACTTGACATGGCATGGTATTGTAATTAATACTTAAATAGGTTTGTTTTTATCATTAACAATTAGGATTAAATATGCTCATTTCTGAAGTTTTTGCAGCAGATGCAACTAGCAATACATCAAGTATCGGCGCATCTTTTGCTAGTTTTATTCCACTGATTTTAATATTTGTGGTATTTTATTTTCTCATTATTCGCCCGCAACAAAAAAAACTAAAAGAACATAGAAAGATGATAGATCAAATAAAACGTGGTGATACAGTCATTACTTCTGGTGGAATAATAGGTGAAGTTAATAAAGTTGATGAGGCAAATGCACAATTTATAATAGAAATAGCACCAAAAGTTGAGATAAAAGTTCTAAAGTCCGCTATATCTGAGGTTTTAAGCAAAGAAACTCAAAAAGTAGCAGCTAAACCAATTAAAAAGGTAAAATCGAAAGAATGATAAAAAGAATATAAATCAACCAGTAATAAAGGCAAAAATGCTTAACATGTTTAGAAAAAAGTTTGTTTGGTGATCCATTTGTGTGCGGAATATTTGGTGTAGTAAGTAGCGGTGATTCAGTAATACCAACCTTACTAACTGGGTTACAAAAATTGGAATATAGGGGATATGATTCCTCAGGTATAGCAATCATAAATAATGAAGGCGAGATAGAAGTCAAAAAATCAGAAGGTAAAGTCGAAAGGTTATGTGAAGTTGTTGATGACAGCAAGATGTCTCACAGTACAGTTGGTATAGCACATACTCGCTGGGCTACACATGGAGTCCCAGGCCTTAAAATGCTCACCCCATTCGTACAAATAATGTTGTTGTTGCTCATAACGGCATAATTGAGAATTACAATCTGCTAAAAAAGGGTCTAGAAGAAAGGGGCATGTCATTCCATACTGACACTGACACAGAGATCATACCAAACATGCTAACCTTATATCTTGATGAAGGATTGTCGCCAATTGATTCTCTATTTAAGTGTTTTAAACAACTTACATGGCTCATTTGCCTTGGTCTTATTATTTGCAGAATATCCAGACGCCTTATTTGTTGCGAAGAGAAATTTGCCTTTAGCAATAGGCTATAACTGTAACACAGTGTTTGCTGCATCTGACTCTAATGCTTTAAGTGCATTTGTGGAAAGAATATCGCATTTGGAAGATGATGACATTGCAGTGATAAAATCTAGTGGAGTTAGTATATACAACAATGGTACACAAGTTAAACGCAGTATAGAAAATAGTAGTCTAAGTGATTTCTAATTAGCAAAAATGGTTACCCTAGCTTCATGTTAAAAGAGATTTTTGAGCAACCGCGTGCATTAAACAAAACAATAAATCAATTTTACAAGCAATATAAAGAGGTAATATTTGCTAACAAAAAATTGTTTTCTGAGCTGAGTTACATTACTATAGTTGGATGCGGGTCATCTTATTTTGCTGGGCTAATAGCAAAGTATTGGCTGGAAAATGTCGCTCAAGTTCGAGTATATCTAGAAATCTCATCAGAATTTAGGTATAGCAACGTCAAGCTGGAAGAAGGCAGCATTGGGTTATTTATCTCTCAATCTGGTGAAACTGCAGATACCATAGAAGCGCTGCGTTATGCAAAATCACAGAAGCAAACAATCATTAGTATAACTAATACATTTAGCAGCAGCATTGAAAAGATCTCAGATATTGTGTTACATACTCTTGCTGGGCCAGAAATTGGTGTTGCTTCAACAAAAACCTTTTCTGCGCAACTTGCAACTTTAGCATGCTTTGCCGTGGAGCTTGGGAAAATAAAAGGTGTACTGGGTGGAGAAAGAATAAAACAGCTAAGCAACGCTATTAACTCTATTCCCGAGTATGTTGAGCACGTTTTGAATGTGATGAAAATACAACATATATCGGGCAGTATATTAGAACACAATAACGTTATTTTAATCGGCAGAGGAAGTTCATACGGAGTTGCAATGGAAGGCGCATTGAAAATAAAGAGCTTTCATATATCAATACAACTGGTATTGCAGCGGGAGAAATGAAGCATGGTTCTATTGCTTTAATAGACTCTACTGTGCTTGTTATAGCAATTATCCCTTATGATGATTTATTCTTTAAAACGCTATCTAATATACAAGAGATTATTGCAAGAAAAGGCAAAGTAATTGCCTTCAGTGATAAACAAGGAGCGCCATTCCTAAGGGGAGTTTGCGCAGATGTGGTGCAACTTCCAGACACTGATAATTTTATCTCTCCAATCATCTACAGTGTTGCTATGCAATTCCTTGCTTACTTTACTGCAGCAAAAAAAGGGTTAGATGCAGATTGTCCAAGAAATTTAGCTAAGTCTGTCACGGTTGAGTAGTTCATTTAAAGTTAAAGCTAAACTTCTAATTAAGGTAACCAGACTGCATTCTGTGATTTTTAGCAAAACACGATACACAATCGTCATTCCGCTACTTGTTAGCGGAATCTATGCCGAGATACCGCGGCGGTATGACGGTTCGCGGTGGTATGACGGTTAAGTAATTCGTCATCCCGCTGCTTGTTAGCGGGATCTAGAGATACCGCGGCGGTATGACGGTTCGCGGCGGCATAGCTATCTTCAAAAATATGGTTGAATAATTGTTAATAATAGTGTATAATTATTAATATTTTTAAGCACTTTGGCTATGGCTTTATCTAAGTTTCTCGACCCTAAGCTGGATTTAACCTTCAAAAAAATATTTGGCACTGAAAAAAATAAGAATATTCTCATACATTTTTTGAATGATATTTTAGGGTTTACCGAGATAAATACTATACAAGAAGTGGAATTCCTCAGTACTATAATGGATCCTGAAATTGCCTCTGATAAGCAAAGTATAGTTGATGTTCTTTGCAGGGACTCTAGTGGGGCTAGGTATGTGATTGAAATGCAGCTCACTCGCGATAAAGGCTTCGAAAAACGAGCTCAACTATATGCTGCTAAGGCTTACTCAAGGCAAGCTGATAAATCTGGTAAGTACATTGATTTAAAGAGGTT